>NZ_MSQB01000014.1 GCF_002149965.1 Novosphingobium panipatense
CGGCGACATCACCGTCACCAACACCGGCACGATCCTTGTGGAAGGCGCGGCCTCGGTCGGCATTCTGGCGCAGTCGATCGGCGGCGGCGGCGGTGCGGGTGGCTTCACCGGCTCGCTGGCAGTCACCGGCGGTTCGCTGAACACGCAAGTGGGCGGCACCGGCGGTGCGGGCGGCGACGGCGGCGACGTGACCGTCACCTCCACCGGCAGCATCGTTACCCTCAAGGACGATTCCATCGCGGTGCTGGCGCAGTCCATCGCGGGCGGCGGCGGCCAGTCGGCCTATGCCATCGCCGCGCAGGCAGGCGCTTTCGACGGCGTGAACCTGACGCTGGGCGCGCAGGGCGAAGGGATCAGCGGCAAGCAGGGCAAGGTCGTCGTCAACCTCTCGGGCGGTGTGCTCCAGACGGCGGGCGCGCTTTCCTACGGCCTGCTGGCTCAGGCGATCGGCGCGGGCGGCGGTAACGTCGCGCTCTCCGTGCCCGATCCGCTGGAAGTCGGCTCCAATGGCCTGACCCTGCAACTGGGCAGCACCGGCGGCGTCGCGGGTGACGGCAACGTCATCGACGTGACCAACGCCAACGAAGTCCAGACCAAGGGCGCAGGCGCCATCGGCTTCGCGGCGCAGTCCATCGGCGGCGGCGGCGGTACCGAGGGCGTTACCGGGGACGTGGTGCTGGGCAGCGGCGACGGCATCTGGGCGGCCAATGTCGGTGGCAGCGGAGATTCGGCCGGTTCCGGCGCGGCGGTGACCATCGCCAACAGCGCGACGATCGTTACCGAAGGCGACGGGGCTCTTGGCCTGCTTGCCCAGTCGGTCGGCGGCGGCGGCGGCGTGGGCACCATGGCGCTTGGCCTTGCCGACGGATCGCTGGCGGGCGCTTCGCTCACCGTTGGCGGTGCGCAGACCGTGGCGGGTAATGGTGGAGACATTACCTTCACCAGCTCCACCGGCGCCATCGGCACTTCGGGCAATCTCGCCTCGGCCCTCGTCGTCCAGTCGATTGGCGGCGGCGGCGGTGTCGCCAGCCTGACCTCGATGGAAGGCGGTGCGCTGGGCGACATCACCCTTGCAGCCGGGGCGACCGGCGGCGCGGGCGGTGATGGCGGCAATATCGTGCTCGACCAGAAGGCGGATGTCGTCACCAGCGGCACCGGCGCTAATGCGGTGCTCGTGCAGTCGATCGGCGGCGGCGGCGGTCTGGCCACCCTCGACAATACCGGCGGCACCGGCACGGTCACGAACGTCGATCTCGGCGGCGCGGCCAGCGGTTCGGGCGGCACTATCGACTTCACCCTCGATGGTCGTGTCCAGACCACCGGCGCAGGTGCGGCGGGTGTCGTCGTGCAGAGCATCGGCGGCGGCGGCGGTTACGTCAGCGCCGTGGGTGCGAACGCGGATGGCACGCTGACCCTTGGCGCATCGAACGGCGCGACCGGCAGCGGCGGCGACGTTTCGGTGGCGATCAACAAGACGATCACCACCACCGGCGCAGGATCTACGGCACTCCTGGTGCAGTCCATCGGCGGCGGCGGTGGCGCAGCCAGCGTGGTCGGCGCGGACGGCACGGTCCAGACGCTCGACGTGGTGAATGCCGGTGCGACGAGCGGCCTCCGCATGGCCCGCATGATGCGCGCGGCGCCCACCGGATCGGCCGATGCCGGGGCAGTGGATGTCACGGTCGGCGCGGCGATCCGCACCAGCGGCGCCAATGCCAACGGCGTGGTCGTCCAGTCGGTCGGTGGCGGCGGCGGTGCAGTCGGCGCGCAGGCGAGCGTGCTGGGCGGTTCCGGCGCGGGCAATGCGGTGAACCTCACCGTCAATGCCGACGTCGTCACCACCGGCGCGGGTTCGAGCGCGCTGGTCGCGCAGAGCACCGGCGGCCTCGGCGGCGGCGCGATCGCGTTGGACATCGGCAAGGTCGATGTCGTCGGCGGTCTGGGCGGTCATGCCGTCTCGCTGCTGGGCGGTGCGGACAATACCGTGACCAATGCCGGTACGCTCCAGACCATGGACGGGCAGGAAGGCCTGGTGATCTACGCGGAAGGCGGCGACAACACGATCGTCAACGCCGGCACGATCGTCGGTTCGATCGACCTCGGCGCAGGCGTGGGCAGCTTTACCAACGTCGACGGCGGCATCTTCCTGGCCGGTTCGCTGGTCAACGTGGGCGCGGGCACCTTCGTCAATGCGGGCATCCTCAATCCGGGTGGCGGCGGCGTGGTGTCGCAGCTCGCGGTGAGCGGCGGCCTGACCCTGACGGCGCAGAGCGAGTACAACCTTGATCTCGACCTGAAGACCAACACGGCGGACAAGGTGGTCGTCTCGGGCGCTGCCGCGCTGAACGGCCGGGTCACCACCAATCTCCTCAACCTGGGCTATGCCCGCGCGGGGACGAACGACGTGGTCATCCTGGAAGCGGACGGCGGCATCACCGGCCGGGATCTGGTCACGCTGGTTGCGCCCACTTCGGCGGTGGCGACCTTCGGGCTCGACTATTCCTCGGCCAACCGCCAGGTGATCCGCTATGTGATCGACTATGCACCGACCGGGCTGACCCAGCGTCAGGCCATGATCGGCAATCTGCTCGACCGCATCCAGGAAACCCCCACCGACTCCTTCGCGCCCACTGCTGCGGCGATCATCTCGATCCCGACAGTCTCGGCGCTGGGCACCGTCTACGACAGCCTGACCGGCGAAGGCGTGGTGGCGGCGCAGAGCGCGGCGCTTGCCGCGATCGGCAGCAGCCACGACGTGATCGACGGCCAGATCGTCAGCCGGGTCGGCACTTTCGCCCCGGCATGGCGCAAGGAGCCGCTCGGCAACTTGTGGATGGCGGTGCAGGGCGGGCGCCAGCGCCTGGACGGCACCGACGGGGCGCACGATACGCGCACCAGCGGCTATGTCGTGCAGGGCGGCTGGGATTACCGGCCCGACGCGCGCAGCGTGGTCGGCGCCACGTTCGGCTTCGATCCGCAGAGCTTCTCGGTCCCCGATGTGAGCACCTCGGGCAAGGCGAAGGTCTATACCTTCGGCGCCTATGCGGGCTTCCATCCGGGCGCCTGGACGCTCAGCGCGGACCTGCTCTACAGCGCAGCCGATACCGTGACCCTGCGCGACATGTGGCTCCATGCCAGCGGCAACGTGCAGGCGCATGGCGACTTCACCATGCATGCCTGGTCCGGCCGGGCACAGGTGGCGCGCCAGTTCGGCACCGGAAACCTGGTGGTCCAGCCCTTCGGGGCCGTGGAAGTCACCCGGCTCTCGCTGCCGAGCTATGTCGAGAACCAGGCGGAAGGCCAGGAAGACGCGGCGCTCGGCCTCGCCTTCTTCGGCAAGGACTGGACGCGCACCCGCACCTTGCTGGGTACGAATGTCGCGGGCCGGATCGAACTGCCGCAGGGCAAGGCCCTCGTCACGACGCTGCGCGCGGCCTGGGTGCATGACTTCGACACCGACCGCTCGGTCACCGCGGCCTTCGCCGGGGCGAGCGACTATCGCTTCACCACCACGGGTGCGCAGGCGGTGGGCGACAGCGGCCGGATCGACATGCGATCGACCCTGCAGATGCGCAAGGTCGACCTCCAGTTCAGCGTCGGGGCCAACCTCGGCAAGGGCTACAACGACCTTACCGCCATGGCGGGCGTCCGGTTCCACATGTGATCCCGGTGACCGTTTTTCAGACTTTCCTTCCTTTCGATTTCGGGCGGGCCTTCGCAGGCCCGCCCCACAGAACTGCGCTAACAGGAGAATTGCCTTGAAGACCAAGCTCATGGCCGGCGCGTCCGCGCTGACTCTGATGATGATCGCAACCGACGCCTATGCGTTGCCGGCGGGCGAATGCGGCGTGCCAAACACTTCGGCCGATCCGAATGTCGCTTCGTGCATTTCGGATTCGACCGAATACCAGGACGGCATCACTTACGATCAGTCGAACTTCGGCACGCCCGCCAATATCAAGGTCGATCTCTACGGCACAGTCGTAGTCAACGCGACCAGCGGCAACAACGGCGTGACCGTGATCGGATCGACCGACCATGACGCCCTGATCGGCGCGCGTAACGGCGCGAAAGTCACGGCGGTGCAAGGCGGTTTGACGACGCAGGCCTCCGGTACCGGCAATGCCCGGATCGACAACCACGGCACGGTCAATTCCGGCATGATCGGCGCTGCGGCTTCGGCGAACGGGACGGGCACCGCCTCGATCGTCAATGCCGCCGACGGCCGGATCACCGTGACGCAGACCTCGTCCGGGATTCCTGGCGGGGTGGGTCTTGCCGTTACCGGCACCAACGGAACGGCGAGCAACCTTGGCACGGTGACGGTCAATGCCTCGGGCACGCCCGGCAGCGTCGCCTATGGCATCGGCGGCATGGGCCTTGGCGGCGGCACGCTTACCCTGAGCAATGGCGCCAGCCTTTCGGTTACGAACACGGACGGCGACGCCCTGGGTATCGGCACCCCGCCGAGCGCCGGAAACCTGGTGATCGATAACGGCGGCACGCTTACCGTCACTTCGGGAACCGGCAAGGCGACCGGCCTCGGCGCCCTGGGCAACGGCACTGTCGGCACGACGGCGATCATCAACACCGGCGCGCTTTCGGTAACCTCGCAAAGCGGCGAGGCGGTCGGCATGTCGGCCGCAGACCGCAGCAATGTCGCCATGGCTGCCACGCGGACGAGCGCTGCAAGCACGTTCTCGGTCTCGGGCGTCGATGCCACGGGCTTCGACGTCACCGGCGCCACCGGCGCGGTCAGCGTGACCGGCACCGGCCAGTACGTCCAGGTTCGCGGTACGGATACGGCGACCGGCGTTTCGGTTGCGGGCGGCACGACCCAGACCGTGGCCTTCGCGCCCGCGACCCTGGGCGGCACCGGCTACTCCGGCGATCTCGACGTTCAGGCGGCAGGCCAGGCTGACGGCGTGGTCCTGAGCGGCGCCACCGACGCGGTTTCGGTGGGCTTCACCGGCGCCAACCTGACCGTCTCCAGCACCGGCGCGGGTGCGAGCGGCATTGCCGTGACCGGCGGCAGCTCGGTCGATATCGCGGTGGTTCCGGGCAGCGGCAACGGCGCCTCGCTCACGGTCAGCGCGGCCGGCGGCGATGCTGACGGCGTGATTACCTCCGGCCCCAGCGGCGCACAGAGCGTGACCCTGGGCGACAGCTTCGCCGTCACAAGCAATGCCGGTGCAGCCACTGGTATTCGACTGGTGGACGGCACCGACCAGACCGTCACGCTGGCCCAGGGCGCGACCGTGACCGGCGGCACCGATGCCACCGGCATCCGCCTCGATGAGGGCAGCGGCGCTCTTGCCGTGACCAGCCAAGGCGCACTGACCGTGACCGGCGGCATGGGTGAGGTCAACGGCATCCTCCTGCGCGACGGGGCCAGCCAGACGATCGTGCTGGACAAGGCCCTGACCGTTTCGGGCATGGACCGTGTCGACGGCATCGACGCACGGGACAGCCTTGGCGATCTTGCCATCACCCTGGCCGACACCTTCGAGGTGACGAGCACCGGGGGCGACGCCGTGGGCTTCACCGCCGAGGCCGGTGGCGGCGTCACCGTCGATCTCGCCAAGGGCCTGACCGTGCGGGGCAGCACCGGCGCGGGCGGCGGGATGCTCGAAGGCAGCGGTGACCTGTCACTCGTTTCGGGACAGGACTTCTCGATCGTGGCCGAGAACGGCCAAGCCGTGGGCGGCTACATGTTCGGCGGCACCTCGCAGCGCGCGCGCTTCGACGGCGATGTCACGATTTCGGGCACCAGCCCGGGCATCGGCTTCGTCCAGAACGGTGCGACCGGCCCGGTCTCGCTTTCGGTTGCAGGCGATTTTGCCGGAACCAATGTCCAGCAGGGTATCGTCCAGATCGCGGGTATGGCGCAGTCCATCGACCTGTCGGGATCCTTCTCGGTGAACTCCGACAGCAGCGACGTTACGGGCATCATGCAGCTTGGTGCGAGCGAAAGTGCCAACCTTATTGTTGACGGCGCCTTCGATGTCTCGGCAGCGGCCGGTTCGGCCACGGGCGTGCAGCTTGTCGGTACCAATGCCTCCGTCTCGCTGGCACAGGGCATGACGGTCTCGGCCGCAGGTGTTGCCGCCACCGGCCTTTCGGCGAACCTTTCCGGTAATGCCGAGATCGCTCTTGGCGGCGCGCTGACGGTCACCAACAGTGCCGTTTCGGGTAGCGCGACCGGCCTGTCCGTCGATGGTGCGGGTGCGCAGAGCCTTGCGGTGAGCGGCCCGGTAACGGTTTCGGCAGACGGCGCCGCATCCGGGTTCGACCTTGCAGGCGGCACCGGGGCTATCGGCCTGACGGCGACGGGTCTGGTCTCGGTGGCGAGCACCAGCGGTACTGCTCTCGGCGTCTCGGTCGACGGCGGCGCCGATCAGGCCGTGACGCTTGGCGGCGCCCTCACGGTGACCGGCGCAGGCAGCACCACGGGCGTGGCTTTCGCCAACGGCACCGAAACCGCGAGCCTTGATCTCGGCGCAGCGCTTTCCGTTACCAGCAGCACCGCCGATGCGACGGGCATTTCCGTGGTGGGCGGCAATGCGCTCCGCATCGCTGCATTGAGCGACGTTGTCGTCTCGGCTGCAACGGACGCCTCGGGCGTGGAAACCAGCGGCCTTGCCGGAGCGCAGGATGTCGTGCTCGGCAGCGTTTCGACCACTTCGGCGGGCGGCAGCGTTCTTGGTGTGGGTCTTTCGGGCAGCGGCGCGATCGCGCTTAATGCTGGTTCGGTCGCCGCTTCGGGCACGGGAGGCTTCGGCGTTTCGGTCGAAGGAACCGGCGCTGACGGCGCGATCTCGGTCTCGCTGGCCGATGTCCAGACTTCGGGCGACGGTGTGAAGGGCGTGAACCTGGCGCAGAACGGGGCCGGATCGACGGGCGATATCGTCGCCAGCCTAGGCACGGTCACGACGACCGGCGCGGATGCCACGGGCGTGATTGTGCAGGGTTCGCAGTCGGGCGCGGTCTCGCTTACGGTTGGACAGGACGCGGCTCCGGCCATGGCCCGCGCCGCGCTTGCCGCTGCTGCGACGGGCGGTGTCACGACGCAGGGTGACAATGCCGCAGGCGTGACTTTTGCCGTAATCGACGGTGCGGGTACGCTGAACAACCTCGGGACGATCGCGACCGCCGGTGTCAACGCGGCCGGTATTGCGACCAGTGCGACCGGCGCCGGCACGATCACCATCGACAGCGCCGACCTTGCCACTAGCGGTGCGGGTTCGGACGGCATCTCGGTCGTGACCGGCTCGGGTGCCCAGAGCCTGACCGTGAAGACGCTGGCCGTCACCGGTGCCGGATCGCGCGGCGTGGTGGCCAACTCGGGCAGCGGTGCCATCACCCTTGCCGCCACGACCGTATCGGCGGTGAGCGGCGATGCCATCCTGCTGACGTCGGGCAGCGGCACCGTTTCGGCGAGCCTGGGCGGTTCGGTCACTTCGGGAACCGGCGCGGGCTTGGCCATCGTCACCGGCGGCAATGCCGAAGTGGCGCTCGCCAGCGGCGCCAGACTCCATGGTGCCACGGCCGGCCTGACCTCGGACGCCGCAGGCGGCCAGACCGTCACGCTCGCGGGCACGATCGGGGCGGACAGCGATCTTGCCGTTGCGCTTTCGGGCGGTGCGGCTACGCTGACCAACACGGGCACGATCGAGGGCTATATGACCTTCGACACCGTCTCCACGGCGCTGACCAACAGCGGCACCTGGAACGCCCACAGCGGCGACACCGCTTTCGCGGGCAATGCCGTGCTGACCAACAGCGGTACGATCAACATCAACCCGGCCAACATCAACCCGGCAGCCACGGCTGCGGCGACGATGCGGATCACCGGTCTCACCACCTTGAACAACAGCGGCACGATCAGCCTCGTCAACGGCCATACCGGCGACGTGCTCGATCTGGGCGATGCCGCTCTGGTCGGCAGCGGCAATTCGCGCGTGGTGCTGGAAGCCAACCTCGGCGCCAGCGCCGTGGGCGGCAATGCGGCGCAAACTGCGGACCAGCTCAATCTGGGCGCCGTATCCGGCACGACGACGATCGCCATCAAGGACCTGAGCGGCGCCACGGCGGCGCAGTTCAACTTCGACGGCATCCGCCTGGTCAATGCCGCCTCGGTGGCGAACGGCGCTTTCGTCCTGGAGGGCGGCGCGGTCAATAAGGGCTTCGTCGACTACCAGCTCCTGACCGACGCGGACGGCAACCTTGATCTCGTCGGCGTGCCCAGCACGCAGGCCTTCGAACTCGTTCGCACCGGGGCCGAAGTGCGGCACTATTGGCGCCGTTCAGGCGATGCCTGGTCGGACCAGATGCGCGGCGCCGCCGCACATGAAGGTGTGTCGCTCTGGGGCCAGATGCTGGGTGGCAGCGAGACCAATCGCTCGCGTCCGATCTACTCGGAAACCGTTCTGGGCACCGCAACCACTTTCGCGCCCAATCTCGACGTGCGCGATACCTGGTGGGGCGGCCAGTTCGGTCTCGACTGGGGCCACGCCGCCGGGAACGGCGACTGGGGCGTGGGCCTGACCGGCGGCTATGTTTCGCAGGAGGGCAAGGTCAAGTCGACCGGCGATCGCATCAAGCTGGATGGCGGCAACATCGGCCTCTACGCCCGCTATCGCAGCGCCGACGGCCTCTTCGCCCATGCACTGGCCAAGCTGGACCGCTATTCGCTCAAGTACGATCTCGGCAACGGCGCCAGCGCGCCCAAGTCGAACGGCACCAGCTACGGCGTCGAGGTCGAGGCGGGCTACCATATCCGCACCGGCATGGCCTTCATCGAACCTTCGGCCAGCGCGTCGTGGACGGATGCCGATCTCGACGGCTTCGCTGCCACCGGCGGCGTCGGCGCCAGGTTCGATCATGTGCAGAGCTTCTACGGCCGCGCGGGTGTGCGTGCGGGCATCGAGGCACAGTCCGGCACTTGGGCGCTTCAGCCTTATGTCGGCGTGAACTGGGAAGGCGAGATGAACGGCCGTCCGGGCGCGACCCTTTCTTCGGGCGATCAGGACCTCTACTTCCGCGATGCATCGGAAGGTGGCCGTGCGCGCTGGGAAGCGGGCATCCAGGGCGCCTCGCAGGGCCTTTCCGCTTTCGCCAAGGTGGAAGGCGTAACCGGCTCGGGCACGAGCGGCATTGCCGGTCGCGCAGGCGTTTCCGTGCGCTTCTGAGCCTGCGTACCTGCCTTGTCGCATTCAGGGGGGCGGCGTACTTCGGTACGCCGCCCTTTCCTTTAAGGCTTTGATCCTGCGGAGCGCGATTGCTTCTTCGGGCATCCTGCGCAAGATGGGCGGGTACTGCCGTTACGGGGCGTGGGACCAGCTTGGAAAAGGGGATGTTGCGGATGAAGCAAACAGGTCTTCCTTGCGGGGCGCCCGGCGTCGATGTCTGAGAGCGAGGCGCGGCAGGCCCTGGCACAAGGCGACGTGCCCGGTGCCGTCGCTGCGGCGAAAAGGTTGATCGAAAGCAGCCCGGAAGGGCCGGAGGGCTACTTCCTGCTCGGCATGGCAGCGGCGGAGGGCGGTCATGTGGCAAAGGCGATACCGCTGATCGAAGCCGCCGCCGCGCGTGGCGGCAAGGCCGATCATCTCGCCCAGCTGGCCCGGCTACTGGTCCTTGTGCGCCGCGATGGCGAAGCGGCCGCCGCTGCGCGCGAGGCCATGGTCCGCGAACCGACGGACGCCCTGACGTTCGACACGATCGGCTGCGTACTGGCGCGGATCGGCGATCACGAAGGATCGCTGGCCCCTTTTGCCGCGGCTGTCGCGGGCGAGCCGGAGAACACCGAATATCGCTACAACCTTGCGGCAGCGAGCGCCTTTACCGGCAGGGTCGAAGAGGCGCGCCAGCATTACGAGACGATCCTCTCGCAGGAGCCGGGCAATGCGCGCGTGCATTACGCGCTGGCGATCCTGTCGCGCCAGACCGCCGATGCCAATCATGTGGCAAGGTTGGAAACAGCCCTGGACAAGGTCGAGCAAGCGGGAGAAGCGCCCGGCGACGGGCTGCGCATCCGCTATGCCCTGGCCAAGGAACTGGAAGACCTGGGCGATACGGCGGCATCGCTGCGCCATCTCTCTGCCGCCAATCGCGCGCAGAAACAGGTCATCGGCTATGACTTCGCGCAGGACGAGGCGATATTCGATGCAATCGAGGCGCTGTTTGCCGATGCAGGTGGGGCTCTCGCCAAGGGCGCGGGGCGCAGAGGGACGGCGCCGATCTTTGTGGTCGGCATGCCGCGCACCGGCACCACGCTGGTCGACCGCATCCTGTCCTCGCACAACGAAGTAGAGGCAGCAGGCGAGCTTCAGGCCATGCCGCTGGCGGTCAAGAAGCTGGCGGGAACGTCATCGCGGCGCGTTCTGGACGCCGATACCGTGCTGGCGAGCGCCGCCATCGATCCGGCCGCGCTCGGCGAGGTCTATCTGGCGCGCGCGGAAGTCCACCGTGGTCAGGGGCGGCCGCGTTTTACCGACAAGCTTCCGGCCAATTTCCTCTATATCGGCCACATCCTGCGCGCCTTGCCCGATGCGCGGGTGGTCTGTCTGCGGCGAGGGCCGCTGGACACGATCTGGAGCAATTACAAGAACCTGTTCGCCAGCCAGTCGGCCTATTACGCCTATTCCTACGATCTCATGGACACGGCGCGCTATTATGCCCGCTTCGACCGGCTGATGGCATTGTGGGAGCAGTTCTGGCCGGGAGCGGTCCTGCAACTGTCCTATGAGGGGCTGGTCGCCGATCAGGAAGCGCAGACGCGCAGGCTTCTGGCCCATTGTGGTTTGGACTGGGACCCGGCCTGCCTGTCGTTCCACGAGAATCGGTCGGCCGTGGCGACGCCGAGCGCCGCGCAAGTACGCCGCCCGCTCAACAGCGACGGGATCGGCAAGTGGCGCTCCTACGAAGAAGCTTTGGCACCCGCGCGGGCCTGGCTGGACGCGCAGGGTATTGCCGTGGAATAGCAGACGCCGCCGCTCTTTTCGAACGGCGGCGCCTTCCTCCCTGTTTTTGACCTGTTTCTAGTCAGTACGTTTCAGATCAGTACTTGATCCGCGCCTCGACGCCGACGGTGCGCGGCGAGATCACGGTCTGGCGGTAATAGCGCACGGCCACACCGTCGTTTACACCGATGCGCGAACGGTCCTGACCTACCGAGGCGATGGCGTACTTGTCGAAGATGTTGTTCGCGAAGAGGCTGACGCTGTACTTGTCGGTCTCGTAAGTCAGGCTGGCGCGGTGGAGGACGTAGCTGGGGATCTTGTCGCCGTAGCCGCGATCCCAGCCGATGCGCGATACCACGTTGCCGCGGTAGGTCGCCGTCCAGTTGGCACTGACCGTGCCTTCGCCCACGGGAACCGTGTAAGTCGCGCCGAGACTGCCCGAGTTCTTGGCCGAGCCCGGCAGGCGATCGCCGTCGAGAGCGTCGAGCTGGGTGAACTTCGGCCGACCGTCATAGTCGTTCGGCGTGGTGCGGATCGTGATGATGCCCGGGACGTCTTCGGTCAGCTTGGCGTCGGTGTAGGAATAGCTGCCCTGGATCGCCAGTGCCGGTACCGGCTTGAACTGGAACGAGGTTTCGAAGCCCTGCGACTTGGCGGAGCCGCCGTTCACGGTGATCCCGGTCACGCCGTAGTAAGTGGCCGAGTCCACCTGGATACCGTCCCACTTGATGTGGAAGACATCGAAGTTGAACGCCAGTTTGCGATCGAACAACTGCATGCGAATACCGATTTCGGCATTCTTGGTCTTGTCCGGGCCGTATTGGACCTCGTTCGGCAGGGCGCAGGCGTTCTGCTGGTCGGCCGGAACGGGATCGGGGCAGGGGGCAACGCGGTTCGGGCCGCCGATGCGGTAACCCTTGCTGTAGGTGCCGTAGATCATCAGGTCCGGGGTGAAGTTGTACGACGTGTTGAGCTTCCACACCCAGCCGTCCTTCTTGGCCTTGCCGCCCGCCGGATCGACGTCATAGGGGCTCAGCGGATCGCCCAGCAGCGGCAGCACCAGCGCGCCCTGGACGTCGGAGGTGTACTTGAAGTAGCGGGCGCCGCCGGTGACCTGCCATTCCGGCGTGATCTTCAGCGTCCCTTCGCCGAAGATCGCCTTTTCGGTGACCTTGGACTTGGTATAGCTGACATATTCGAGATCGTCGGGGTTACCGGTTACGCCGTAGAAGTCCGAGAGGCCCGGTGTGTGTTCGGCGTAGTCGTTGTGATACTTCTGCCGGTTGTAGAACCCGCCGAGCACCCAGTTGAACGGGCCGCCGTGGCGCGAAACCAGTCGAATCTCCTGGTTGAACTGCTTGCGCCGCCCGTCGCTTTCGTTCCAGCTGGAGAAGGCGGGGAACAGTTCGTAGTCATAGTCGAGGTCGAGCAGCAGGTCGGTATTGTCGGCCTGCGAGCGGGTGCGCACGTTGGTATAGGCCGTGGTGGAAACCAGATCGACGATATCGGCGATGTTGGCGTCGATTTCCATGCTGGCCAGATGGGCGCGGCGGTTCACCGGTTCTTCGTAGCGGCTGGCGTTCTGATACTTGCCCGTGCCCATCACGCCCGCGCTGTTGGACTGGGCGCCGTCGGTCTTGGTGCGCTGGAACGCGTAAGTGAAGATCGCCTTGAGGTCTTCGGTGGTCTGGAGCAGCAACTGGTTGCGCGTGGTGAACGTGCGCTCGAAGTTCATGTCCTTGCGGCGGCGCAGGTTCTCGGCGAATTCCTCGCGGGTCACGCCGTCGGTGCCGCCCGGCTGGGGCAGCGAGACGCCTGGCGTCTGGAGCAGCAGCGGGTAGTCGATGAAGCCCGGGTCGTAGTAGTAACCGGTGGCGGAACGGAATGCCACGTGATCGCGCACCAGCGGAATGTTGATCATGCCGTCGGCCTGGTATCCGAAGTTGTCGGAGTGGCCCTTGGCATAGAGGCGTCCGTGCCCTTCGGCTTCCCAGGCGTCGGTATTGGGGCGATTGGGAATGTAGCGGATGGCGCCGGCCAGCGTCCCCAGGCCGTAGAGCGTGCCCTGCGGTCCGAGCAGCGTTTCGACGCGGGCGATGTCCAGCAGCTTGAAGTCGTAGTAGAGCGGAACTTCGCCGAGATAGATGCCGAGCGAGTCATCGTAGTTGAGGCCGCCGGAATCCACATCCGATGCGTTCAGCCCGCGCAGCACGATCGAGCCGGTGGAACCCGGTCCCGTGTCCGAAATGGTGAGGCCGGGCGTGAAATCGGCCAGGTCGCGCACGTCGTCGATGCGCTGGCGATTGAGTTCCTCGGCGCCGATGGCGGAGATGTTTATCGGCGTATCCATGATCGTCGTGGCGCGGCGCGTGCCGGTGACGACGATGGCGTCGCCCGTCTGCTCGGCAACCGCGGAGGCATCCTGCGCCAGTGCCGGCATCGTGCCCAGAGTGCCGGTGAATATCGTCGCGGACAGCAGAACTGCCCTCAATTTCGCGCGATCTGTCATGTTGCTTCCCTGTCCTTGGTCTGAGGCTCCCGCGTCCGGCCTGCCTGCGCCGGATCTTCTGGGAGACAGTTTTTTGTATGACGACCGGCCATCTTCGCGGATGTTGTGCCGGTGCGCCTCTCTCTTGTCCGATCATGCCTGCGGGGTGATCGGGTATCTCGTTCGCTGCGCGCTCAGTTGATCGCCTGGATCGAAGCGTCCCGCCCAGCGCGCTTGCGTTCCCGAACCCGGGCTATCGCGGGCTGGAAGGGGAACAGGAACTGCTCCCGGATCGACAGCCGCCTGAGATCGTCCTGTCCCACCACGCTCGCTTCCCCTTCGCGATAGGTTCCGAACAGGCGGTCGAGGAGGATCAGCGAATTGGCGTAGTTGCAGCGTGTGCTTTCGTAGTCCGTGGAATGGTGCAGGCTGTGGTGCCGGATCGTCGTGAAGATCAGCGAATAGAACTTCGGCGGGTCGGCGCGCAGGTTTGCATGGGCGAATGTGGAGACCGCGCTCAGGATGTTCAATCCGCAGAATACGGCGGCTGGCGGCAGATCGAACAGTGCGAGCAGGCTCAGGCTGATCAGAAACAGTTCGATCGGATTGCCGACGTAACCTTTCGCGGCATTGAGCTGGGTGATGTGGTGGTGCGGTGCATGGGTCAGCCAGAAGGGCGTGGAATTGTGCATCAGGCGATGC
The DNA here is from genome assembly GCF_002149965.1 of Novosphingobium panipatense. Taxonomy (GTDB): domain Bacteria; phylum Pseudomonadota; class Alphaproteobacteria; order Sphingomonadales; family Sphingomonadaceae; genus Novosphingobium; species Novosphingobium panipatense_A. Next base: position 14,152 of record NZ_MSQB01000014.1, read on the forward strand.
ATCCAGTATTGCCCGAATTCGATGACCAGGATCACCATGGCGACTTGCAAGAGGAACGGCAGGTGCATCGCCCATTCGGTGGAGATGCCGAGCGAGGCCTTGGCCGCCTTCAGCGGGTCTTCGGCGAGCTTCATCGAGGCCCAGGATATCGCCGTTGCGCCCAGGACCACATAGAACAGGTCGGTAAGGAACTCGCGCCGGTTCATGCGCCAGCCTACGTGGCGTTCGTTGAGCCATTCCAATCCCAGCACGCTGAGTGTGATCAGCGAGGACACGGCGATCAGCGTCCACGGCGCTTCGACCAGCCACTTGGGGGAAAGTCCCCAGAACGCGGCGATGGCGACGAGATAGGCGGCAGGGATCAGGTCCCAGAGCCGCTGCGACATGTTCGAGACCGGCTGCGTCCTGGCGCCCGAGAGAACCGTACAGGAGATTGGCAGTTGTTCCATCGAAAACCCCCCTCCAGGCCGGTGGACCGGCCTGTTGCTACAGTTTCTCTCTCCCGGATTTTCATCGCTCTGCCAGGCGACTTGATACACGGTATGGATATTACATTTCGCGTCAAGAGTATTAATTTACCAAGTTCCGGCATTCGTCGCAATCGCTTGGCAATGCTGGAATTCTGCGGGCTTCGGGATGCCGTTCGGGCACCAAAATCCCGGGAAAAGCGGCAGCATTGTGTGCCGAAATGATCATCCGGGCCAAAACCCGATTCGCCGCGGCATGGCTATTCATAGCGATAGGGGTTGCGATCGATCGTCGTCGTTCCGCGCGTCTGGTTGCAGAGGAACACGGTTCCCGTGAAGTAGATGCCCGGCTGCGTGATCTTCTGTGCGTGGGAGAAAGCCTCCCGTAACTGATCGACCGTCATCTCCACGGGAGCTTCCTCGGGTTGCCAGGTCATGCCGTAGGCATAATCCTGCCCGTCCTTGCTGATCTCCACATGGCAGCCCATGACATGCGTGACCGGGTGGGTATCGCAGAAGTCGATCAGTCGTTTCATGCTGTCGAACCACGGTTGCCAGAAACTGATGTAGCAGCGGCCGCGGTAGAACATGTCGCCGGTGTAGAGGATCTGGGTATAGCTGTCGTAATAGGCGAATTCGGACACGACATGGCCGGGCGATCCCCAGATCAGGATCTCGCGTCCGCCCAGGTCCAGGGTGACGCGCTCTTCGGGATAGTTGCGCATGCCCCAGAATCCGACCATTTCCTCATGGGTCAGGCCCATGCAGCGCGTATTCGGCCGGTCGGCAAACTGGTTGGTGGCGGCGTAATGATCGGCATGAAGGTGGGTGAAGGCGACCAGCAGTTCCAGACTGGCGGGATCGCGCCCGTTGCGGCGGCACCATTCGTCGATGCACTGGTCGACGACGGCGCGGTAGTCGCAGTCGTTTCGCAGTTGTACATAGCCTTCGTCGAGCAGCAGAACCCGGTCGTTACCGAAGTAGAGCGGCGCGAAGGGCGCCTCGTAGCTGTAGGCCTTGTTCTGGCGCAGGATCGCCGTATGCGGGTTGTACCAGTGGACCTGAACCGGCGGGTCGGTATTGTCCATGCAGGACGAGGAGCCGCAGATCCAGCGCTTCGGGAAGGCTCCGGCGGCGGGAAGGTTGCTGCGAAAATCGATCGGCGCCGGACGCGTCGCTGCGGAGGCGGCATCGGTTGCCGCCGTGAATGCCGCCCCGGTCAGGGGGACGGCCGCGACAGCGGCATTATGGGCAAGGAACGTGCGGCGATCCATGGCGAAGTTCCTCAGTATTTGAACACGTATTCGAAGAGGTCAGAACGGGTGGGGCGCGTCGATATTCGGCACCCCTTCCGGCCAGACTTTGGTCCGCTGGTCGGGGCTGACGCCGTTGAACAGCACGAAGTCCGGCCTGATCAGCATCATGTCCTTGCCCTGCACCGCGCGCGCATGGACGATCGCCTCGTCGATCAGCTCGGGCGTCATTTCCAGCACGCGCTCGTAGGGCTTGTAGGTGGCGAAGCGCGGGTAATACTTGCCCGGCACGAACATCATCTCGACATGGCCGCCGAGCAGCCATTTGATCGGCTTGGCGGCGGCGAAGGCCTTGAGGCGCTCCAGCGAGGAGAGGAAATCGCGGTCGTTGCCGATATTGATCTTGCCGGGGAACAGGAGATCGCCGGTGAAGAGGAAATCGCAGTAGGGATCGTAGAAGCTGACGCCGTCCTTGTGCGTGCCGGGCGTGGGTATCACCTCGATCACCCGGTCGCCCAGATCGATGCGGCTCGTGCCCGAGGGCCAGGTGCCGCCGAGTCCGTAGAACTGCTTCATCACCGCGAGCGGCTTCGGCACGATCGTGGTGCCTGGGCGTCCGGCGAACTGCACCAGCCCCTGGTTCTGCGCGATATCCTCGCCTGAGGTCAGGGCCACGGTGAGCGGTATGGAGGCGCGTCCACGCGCCTGGCACCAGCGCGCGACGATCGCGTCCACGGTTTCGCGCAGCGGGTAGTGCCGGGCATCGGCGGTGGCGCCGGTGTCGATCAGCAGCGCGCCCTTGTTGCCGAACAGCAGGTAGGTGAAGGGCGCTTCCCAGTGGACGCAGACATTCTGGCGCAGGACGAAAGTGTCTTCGTTGTACTGCACGATCTGTACGCGCGGATCGCGGTTCCTGGCGGCGATATTGGAGCCGTAAGTCCAGCGGAAGGCGAGATTTCCGGGCGCGGGACCATCGCAGGCATAGTCATGGACGACCGGCTTTCCGGGATGGAGCGGCACCACGCTACTGGTGTTGCGCACGCCGGGCGGGTTGTAGCCTGCTGCGATGTTTCCGTTCGGATAATAGGGCCGCGGCGGCGGCTTGGCGGCAGGCGTAGGACTGCTTGCTGAATCTTGCGTCACGGCGTTCCCCAACCTGCCCGCTCTATGGTCGATACGGTATCGGTAATACGATTCGTTGCAATGGTAATAAAATGATGGGCGTCATCGACAGGGTTTATGAGGTGGCCGCGCCTCTGGACGGATGCTCCGGCGCCCGGTAGGCAGGGAGGCGATGTACCGCATGACGATCGAGATCACGGCCGAAGGGAATGCAGCGTGAGCAGCGACGCCGCCAATTTGGCCCGGCTCAGCATGAGCCTTCCCGCTGACCTGTTCCGCCAGCTCGATACCATGGTGGAAGAGCGCGGATTGCCTTCGCGTTCGCAGCTGATAGCCGAACTGATCCGTCATGCCCTGGCCGAGCATGAGGCGCTGACCCGGCCCGAGGAGATGCTGGCGGGTACGATCACCCTCGTCTATCGCGGAGATCGCGGGCGGGTGCGTCAGCAACTGGCGCAGAGCCAGGCGGAATACCTGAAGGAAGTGATCTCTTCGCAGCATGTTTTCCTGGAGGACGACCAGTCGCTGGAAGTGCTGCTGGTGCAGGGCCCGGCCGCCTGTCTCAAGGAATTGTGCGACGCCTTGCGGGCGATCCGCGGGGTTCATCAGCTCGAACTGGTGACCACCACGGCGCTGCTGCCCCCGCTTCACGACAAGGAGCCTGTGAGGAAACCCGCGCGGCGTACGCGCAAGGCGCCTGCGGCAGGCGAAGCCGTCGCCTGAACGCCGCGCCTGAACGTCGCGGCCGCCGGACAGGCGTGCCGGATTGCTCTGCATCTATAGTATTACAGAATCTTCGACACGTAATATTTTGTGATGGACAACGCTTTCGAATGCGGCAATGCTGCATTGCGAAAGGGGACCGAGTCATGATCGTATCGATCCGCAGCATTGCCAGGGCCACGCTGATGGCCGGGTTGCTTGCCACCGCCGCCTGCTCCCAGGGGCCGAGCGAGGCGACCAAGCGCACGGAATTCAATATCGGATGGTCGATCTATGCGGGCTGGATGCCCTGGCCCTATGCCCAGCAGGCCGGTATCGTGAAGAAGTGGGCCGACAAATACGGCCTCAAGATCAATATCGTCCAGGTCAACGACTACGTCGAATCGGTCAACCAGTACACGGCGGGCAAGCTTGACGGCGTGACCGTGGCGAACATGGACGCGCTGACGATCCCTGCTGCGGGCGGCAAGGATACCAGCGCGATCATCGTCGGCGACTATTCGAACGGCAACGACGGCATCCTCATGAAGGGCGGCGACCTCAAGACGATCAAGGGGCAGTCGGTCAACCTCGTCGAGCTTTCGGTTTCGCACTACCTGCTGGCGCGGGGGCTCAATTCTGCGGGTCTTCAGCTCAAGGACGTGAAGACGGTCAATACCGGGGATGCCGATATCGTCGGCGCCTTCGCCAGCCCGGACGTCAAGGTTGCGGTGGCCTGGAACCCGCAGCTCAATGCCATGAAGGCGCAGCCGGGCGCGAAGCTGGCGTTCAGCTCCGCCGACATTCCGGGCGAGATCCTCGACTTGCTCTGCGTCGATACCGCCACGCTCAAGGCCAATCCGAACCTTGGCAAGGCGCTGGCGGGCATCTGGTACGAGACGACGGCGCTGATGGTCCGCCAGGACGCCGAGGGCAAGGCGGCCCGCGCGGCCATGGCCAAGCTGGCAGGCGCGACGCCCGAATCCTTCGACAGCCAGCTCAGCACCACGTTCCTCTATTCCGATCCGAAGGCGGCCGTGGCTGCAACCGATGCGCCGGCTCTCGTCACGACGATGACGCGGGTGCGCGATTTCAGCTTCTCCAAGGGGCTGTTCAAGGGCGCGACTTCGGCGGACGCGGTGGGCATGTCCTTCCCCGGCGGCAAGACACTGGGCGATGCGCAGCATGTGACGCTGCGTTTCGACGACAGCTTCATGAAGATGGCCGCCGACGGCAAGCTTTGAGGGTCAGTTCGAAAGTGCCCGCGCCGGGCATTTTCGAACGGGCTCCATCGGGCCATCGAGCGGCTCGAAGTGCAATAATCAAAACAGGACCATGACAATGCGCTGGGTGAATCGTCAGGTCGGGCGAGGGGGGCGAGTGCTCCTCGGCGCAGTGCCGATCCTGCTGCTGCTGCTGATCTACATCGTCATGGCGGCCAACCGCCATGCGATGAACCCGGCGGACAAGATCCTGCCGCTTCCCGGCGCCATGGCGCAAAGCATGTCGGCGCTGCTGTTCGTGCCGGACCAGCTTACCGGGCAACTGGTGTTCTGGGCCGATACCCTGGCCAGCCTCCAGCGGCTCGGCATCGGTCTGGGCATTTCCACGCTCATGGCGCTGACGGTGGGGCTGGCGTTGGGCGCTTTGCCGCCGGTGCGCGCGACGTTCGGGCCGCTCGTCACCGGCATTGCCGTCATCCCGCCGATCGCGCTCCTGCCGATCCTGTTCATCGCGCTCGGCCTTGGCGAAACGGCGAAAGTCGCGCTGATCGTGGTGGGCATCGCGCCGGTCATGATCCGCGACATCGCCGCCCATGTCGGCGCCTTGCCGCGCGAACAGATCATCAAGGCACTGACGCTGGGCGCCAACAGCTGGCAGGTGATGATCCGCGTTGCCCTGCCGCAGGCCATGCCGCGCCTGCTCCATGCCATTCGCTTGGCGCTGGGCCCGGCCTGGGTCTTCCTGATTTCGGCCGAGGCGATCGCGTCGGACGTGGGTCTTGGCTACCGCATCTTCCTGGTGCGCCGCTATCTCTCGATGGACGTGATCCTGCCCTATGTCGCCTGGATCGCGCTTCTCGCCATCCTGATGGACCTGGCGCTCACTTTCCTCAGCCGCCGGCTGTTTCCCTGGGCCCATGGAGAAAGCCATTGAGCACTTTGCTGAGCTTTCGCGATGTCTGGGTCGAATATGGCGACCGGATCATCATCGAGAAGCTGAACCTCGAGATCGAGGAAGGCTCATTCGTCTCCGTCGTCGGCCCTTCGGGTGCGGGCAAGAGCAGCTTCCTGCGCCTGATCCTGGGGCAGGAGGGGCCGAGCCAGGGCACGATCCTGATGGACGGCACGCCCCTGAAGCCCGAATGCGGCCCCGACCGGGGCGTGGTTTTCCAGCGCTATTCGGTGTTCCCGCATCTTACCGCGCTGCGCAACACGATCCTGGGCATGGAATGCGAGAAGGCGCCGGTGTTCGGCCGCCTGTTCGGCAGTGCCCGCCGCGCCGCCGAGGAAGAGGCCAGGGAAATGCTGACGGCCGTGGGCCTGGGGCACAGTCTCGATCTCTACCCCGCGCAGATGTCGGGCGGCATGCAGCAGCGTCTGGCGATCGCGCAGGCGCTGGTGAAACGGCCGCGCATCCTGCTGTTGGACGAGCCCTTCGGCGCGCTCGACCCCGGCATCCGCGCCGACATGCACAAGCTGATCCGCAGCCTCTGGCGCGAACGGGCGCTGACCATTGTCATGGTGACGCACGATATCCGCGAGGCTTTCACGCTCGGAACCCGCGTCCTCGCGCTCGACAAGCGCCGTCACGATCCGCACGCGCCGCATCGTTTCGGCGCCACGGTGGTCTACGACCTGCCTATGCGCGAGCGGCCCGAGGAAGAATCCGACGAAAGCGAAATTATTACGATTGACGTAAATAGTAATAACTGAAAAGAGAGTGGGCATGGGCTCCGATTCCACCGGCCTGGCGCGGCTCAGCATGAGCCTCCCGGCAGATCTCTTCAGACAGCTTGACCTGATGGTGGCGGAACGCGGCCTGCCTTCCCGCTCTCAGCTCATTGCCGAACTGATCCGCCACGCGTTGACGGAACACGGATCGCTCATGCACCCGGAGGAGATGTTCGCCGGGACCATCACCCTGGTCTACCGCAGCGAGCGCGGCCGGGTGCGGCACCAGCTTTCGCAGACGCAGGCCGGTTATCTGAAGGAAGTGATCTCCTCGCAGCATGTCGTGCTGGAGGACGACCAGTCCCTTGAAGTTCTTCTCGTGCAGGGTCCGGCAGCAAGACTGAAGGAACTCTGCGACGCCATTCGCCGGGTGCGCGGGGTGCAGCAGCTAGAGCTGGTCACCACCACCGCCCTACTGCCGCCGCTCTACGACCCCAGCGGCGAAGACATTACCAGCATCGGAGCGCATTCATGACCCAGACCCTGGCCGATCCGCTTGCCGCGCGGGACCATGCGCGGGCCCAGGGCGGCACCGTTGTCGAGAGCATGCCGGTGCTGCCCCCGGTGGCGGACGACCTGCCCGGCGATGTCGCCCCTGCGGATCTCGTGTGGGAAGAGACCATCGCCGCAGGGGGCTATGCCACGCGGCGCCTGTCGCGCGGTTCGCGCCTGCGCCTGATCGACCTTCACGGCGATGCCTGCGCCTCGCTGCTGGTCTTCAATGCCGAGATGCCGACCGAGCGGCTCAATGTGGCCGATACGGTAAAGGTGCAGTGGAACGCCTATCTGGGGGCGGGAAAACTGCTCCTGTCCGACATGGGCCGGGTCCTGTTCAGTATTCTGGAAGACGATGCCGACACGCATGACACGTTCTGCGGCACATCCAACCCCGCAACCAACGCGGCGAAATACGGCGAAGGCCGCAATAGCGGTGCCTTCCCCAGCGGCCGCGACAGGTTCCTCCTCGGTGCGGCCAAGCATGGCCTCGGCCGCCGCGACGTCCACCCTTGCGTGAACCTGTTCAAGGGCGCGAAGATCGAGGCGGATGGCACGATCACGCCCGAAGTCGGCCCCTTCGCACCCGGCCGCAGCGTGGTCCTGCGCGCGGAAATGGACGTGATCGTGGTGATCGCCAATGTCCCGCACGTCCTCGATCCGCGCGCGGAATGGAGCGTCACGCCGCTGCGCGCCACGGCCTGGCGGGGACCGGTGACCGCCGAGGACGATCCCGTCCGGGGCGCCACGCCCGAGGGCCTGCGCGCCTTCACCAATGTCGAAGACTACTTCCGCCGCTGATTAGAGGACACGCGATCATGAGCACCGATCCCCACATGTCCGGCCTCACCGGCAATGTCGTCCACGACGTCGTCGTTCCCGCCCGCGCGCCCTGGCTGCACCACGTCAAGGCCGGGCAGACACTGCGCATCGTCGATCTGGAAGGCAACCAGGCCGTCGACTTCCTGCTCTATTCGGCCGCCGACGATGCCGAGCGCTACAGCGCGCAGGATACCGTCTCGGCACAGGGCAACCTGTTCCTGCGGGCGGGCACCAAGCTGCTGTCCAACGAAGGCAATGCGCTGATGACCATCGCCGCCACCTCGGTCGATTACCATGACACCATCGGCGGCGCCTGCTCTTGCGAATCCAACACCTTACGCTACGGCCACCACACCAAGGCGGAACACGCCTGCGTCGAGAACTTCCTGGAGGCCAACCTCCTCGAGGGACGCGGCAAGCGGGACATCGTTTCCAACATCAACTTCTTCATGAACGTACCGGTCGAGCCGGACGGGTCGCTGGGCATCGTCGACGGAATTTCCGCGCCGGGCCTGACTGTTGACCTGCGGGCGGAAATGGACGTCGTCGTCGTCGTCTCCAACTGCCCGCAGGTCAACAACCCCTGCAACGGCTTCAACCCCACCCCCGTTCGCATGATCGTCGTCGCATGAGCTTTGACACGGTTCTGATCGCCAACCGAGGCGCGATCGCCACCCGCATCATTCGCACCCTGCGCCGCATGGACCTGAAGTCCGTTGCGGTCTATTCCGAGGCGGACGAAGGCTCGAACCATGTTTCAGAAGCGGACGAGGCCGTGCTCATCGGCCCGGCCAAGGCTTCCGAAAGCTACCTAAACGTGGCCGCGATCCTGGATGCGGCGAAGAAGACCGGCGCCGGGGCGATCCATCCCGGCTACGGCTTCCTGGCCGAGAACGTCGAGTTCGCAGAAGCCTGCGCGGCAGCCGGGATCGTCTTCATCGGCCCGACGCCCGACAATATCCGCACCTTCGGCCTCAAGCACAGCGCCCGCGCGCTTGCTGCCGAGCATGGTGTGCCGCTGGCGCCGGGCACCGGCCTGCTGACGGACGAGGAAGAGGCAGTCTCCGCCGCCGCCGGTATCGAATATCCGGTGATCCTCAAGGCGACCGCCGGGGGCGGCGGCATCGGCATGAAAGTCTGCGAGAACGAGGCGGACCTGCGCGAAGGCTTCGCCACCGTCGCGCGTCTCGGCCTCAGCAATTTCGGCGATGCCAGCGTCTTCCTCGAACGCTACGTGCGCCGCGCGCGGCACATCGAGGTGCAGCTGTTCGGAGACGGCGAGGGCCGCGTCATGGCGCTTGGCGAGCGCGATTGCTCGCTCCAGCGCCGCAACCAGAAAGTGGTCGAGGAAGCCCCCGCGCCGCTGCTGCCACAGCATGTCCGTGCGGAACTGATCGCCTCGGCCGTGCGCCTGGGCGAGGCGGCGCGCTATCGCTCGGCGGGCACGGTGGAATATCTCTACGATGCCGACCGCGAGGAGTTCTTTTTCCTGGAGATGAACACCCGCCTCCAGGTGGAGCACGGCGTGACCGAAGAGGTCATGGGCATCGACCTCGTTGAATGGATGGTGCGCGGCGGGGCGGGCGACTTCGCTTTCCTCGACGGCCCGGCCCCGACGCCCAAGGGCCATTCGGTGCAGATGCGCCTCTATGCCGAGGACCCCTCGCTCGATTATCGTCCGACTTCGGGCCAGCTCACTTGCGTCGAATTCCCCGAGGATTGCCGCGTAGAAACCTGGTGCTCGTCCGGCAGCACGGTCAGCGCCTGGTACGATCCGATGCTGGCCAAGCTGATCGTCCATGCCCCGACCCGCGAGGAAGCCGTGGCCGCTGCACAGGCGGCGATCGACCGCAGCCGGATCGACGGCATCGAGACCAATGTGCGCTGGCTGCGCGATGTCGTCCGCTCGCCCGCCTTTACCAGCGGCGAAGTCTCGACCCGCGTGCTCGATGCCATCGCCTATCACCCCCGCGCGGTCCGCGTGGTCAGCGGCGGCACCGCGACGACGGTGCAGGACTGGCCGGGCCGCCAGAAGCTCTGGGGCGTGGGCGTGCCGCCCTCGGGACCGATGGACGACCAGTCCTTCCGCCTCGGCAACCGCCTGCTGGGCAATCCCGAAGGCACCGAGGGACTGGAGGTCACCGTCACCGGGCCGACCCTTTCCTTCGTATCGGAGGCGCGTGTCTGCCTGATGGGCGCTGATTTCGGCGCGACCCTGGACGGGGTTCCGGTCTCGCGCGGCGTGCCGATCGATATCGCGGCGGGCCAGACGCTGGCGCTCGGCCGCGCTTCGACCGGCGGGCTTCGCGGCTACATCCTGTTCGCGGGCGGGCTGGACATCGCGCCCTATCTCGGCAGCCGCAGCACGTTCGAACTCGGGCAGTTCGGCGGCCATGCCGCGCGGCGCCTGCTGGCGGGCGATACGTTGCATCTTGCCGGAGCGGCTACCGAAGCGGCCCTGCCCGCCGTGGACCTGCCCGAGATCGGCACCGACTGGACCCTGCGCGTCCTCTACGGCCCGCACGGCGCCCCGGACTTCTTCACCGGAGAGGATGTCGAGACGTTCCTTGGCGCCGAGTGGAAGGTCCACTACAACTCCAACCGCACCGGCGTGCGCCTGATCGGCCCCAAGCCGCGCTGGGCGCGCAGCGACGGCGGCGAGGCGGGGCTGCACCCCTCCAACATCCACGACAATCCCTATGCCATCGGCGCGGTGGACTTCACCGGCGACATGCCGATCATCCTGGGACCGGACGGCCCGTCGCTGGGCGGCTTCGTCTGTCCTTTCGTGGTGATCGCCGCCGACCGCTGGAAGATCGGACAACTGACGCCGGGCGACCGCCTGCGCTTCGCGCCCGTCACGATCGAGGATGCCATTGCGGCGGAAACCGCGCAGCGTGAACTGGTGTCGAGCGGCGCTTCGCTCGCCACCTCTCCGACGCGCGCGGTTGCAGATCTTTCGCCGATCCTTGGTGAGATCCCGGAAGCGCCGGGCCGTCCGCGCACGGTCTATCGCCAGCAGGGCGACCGCAACATCCTGGTCGAATATGGCCCGATCGTGCTCGACATCGAGCTGCGCATCCGCGTCCATGCGCTGATGACGGAACTGGAGCGGCTCGATCTGCCGGGCGTGATCGACGTGGTTCCCGGCATCCGCTCGCTCCAGCTGCATTTCGACGGCGCGGCGCTGACCCAGCAGGCGGCCCTCGCGGCGCTGATGGAAGCGGAGGAGCGCCTTGGCGACCTGCAGGACTTCGCGATCCCCTCGCGCATCGTCCATCTGCCGCTGAGCTGGCGGGATCCCGCCACGGTCGAGACGATCGAGAAGTACATGGCCACCGTGCGCGACGATGCGCCCTGGTGCCCGGACAATATCGAGTTCATCCGCCGGATCAACGGCATGCGCGATCAGGCCGCGGTGGAGAACCTGATCTTCGAGGCGAACTACCTCGTCATGGGCCTGGGCGACGTCTACCTCGGCGCGCCCGTGGCCACGCCGGTCGATCCGCGCCACCGGCTGGTCACCACCAAGTACAATCCGGCCCGGACCTGGACCCCGCCCAATGTCGTGGGCATCGGCGGCGCCTATATGTGCATCTACGGCATGGAGGGGCCGGGCGGCTACCAGCTGTTCGGGCGCACGTTGCAGGTCTGGAACACCTATCGCCAGACGGATGCCTTCACCGAAGGCAAGCCCTGGCTGCTGCGCTTCTTCGACCAGATCCGTTTCTACCCGGTCAGCGCCGATGAACTGGCCGACTGGCGCCGCGAATTCCCGACCGGCCGCCGCTCGATCCGCATAGAGCCTTCCGAGTTCCGCCTAGCCGACTACCGCGCTTTCCTGGCCGAGAACGCCGCAGGCATCGCGGAGTTTGAGGAAACCCGCAAGGCTGCTTTCGACGCCGAGCGCGAGGAATGGCAACGGCTGGGCGAATTCGACCATGTCGCGAAGCTGGAGGAGGCCGACGCGCCTGCGGAGGCGGCGATCGTCCTGCCGGAAGGTTCGGACCTGGTGGAAGCACCCTATGGCGGCAGCGTTGCAAGGCTGCTGGTCGCCCCGGGCGACCGTATCGAGGCAGGCGACAAGATCGCGGTAATCGAGGCGATGAAGATGGAATGTCCAGTCGAAAGCCCCGGCAGCGGGACGGTGGAAGCGCTTTACATGCGGGAAGGGCAGTCCTTGCAGCCCGGCGCGCCGATGCTGGCCTTGCGGAGGCACGCATGACCGAACTGAACCGCCAAAGCGCAAGCCGCATCGCCGCTGCCGTCAGGACGGGCGAAACCACAGCCCTGGCCGTAGCCGAGGATGCCCTGGCCCGCATCGAAGCCTACGCGGCCGTCCAGCCGCAGATCTGGATCAGCCGGGCCTCTCGCGAGGAACTGCTGGCTGCCGCTCGCGCCGTGGATGCGCGGGTTGCGGCAGGCGAAGACCTGCCGCTGGCCGGCGTGCCTTTCGCGGTGAAGGACAATATCGACGTCGCCGGTTTCGAAACGACGGCGGCCTGCCCCGCTTTCGCTTACGAGCCCGAAGCCGACGCGGGGGTGATCGAGCGCCTGCTGGCGGCCGGCGCGGTCTGCGTGGGCAAGACCAATCTCGACCAGTTCGCCACCGGCCTCAACGGATCTCGCAGTCCTTATGGCATTCCGCGCAATGCCTCGAACCTTGCCTATGTCAGTGGGGGGTCCAGCTCGGGCTCGTCGATCGCGGTGGCGGCGGGGCTGGTGCCTTTCGCGCTCGGCACCGACACGGCGGGTTCGGGCCGCGTGCCTGCCGCCTTCAATCACCTGATCGGCATGAAGCCCACCAAGGGCCGCTGGTCCACGCGCGGTCTCGTCCCTGCCTGCCGCACCATCGACTGCATCACCGTCTTCACCGACGACACCGCCGACGCGCGTCTGGTGGACGCGGTGCTGGCCGGGTTCGACGTGGCCGATCCCTATTCCAAGGCTTTGGCCGACAGCCCGCTCGCGGTGAAGCGCATCGGCGTGCCGCGCCGCGAACAGAGGGTGTTCTTCGGCGATGTCGAATCAGAATATCTCTACGACCGGGCGCTGGAGACGCTGGCGACTCTGGGCGAGATCGTCGAGATCGACCTCGCCCCGCTGCTTGAAGCCGCGCAACTGCTTTACGGCGGCCCCTGGGTGGCCGAGCGCACCGCCGCGATGGAAGGCATCCTCGCCAGCAACCCGCGCGCCGTCGATCCCACGGTGCGCGCGGTGGTCGAGCCGGGCAAGGACATGAGCGCGGTCGAGCTGTTCAACGGCATCTACCGCATGGCCGATCTGAAGCGCCACGCCGACCTGCTGTGGGGCGAGATCGACATGCTGGCCTTCCCCACGACGGGCGCGACCTACCGCGTGGCCGAGATGCTGGCCGCGCCGGTGGCGCTCAACAGCAACCTTGGTCTCTACACCAATTTCGTGAACCTGCTGGACATGGCCGCGCTGGCGGTTCCGGCGGGCATCCGCGCCAATGCCACGGGCTTCGGGATTACCCTGATCGGCCCCGCCGACACCGACCGCGCCCTGCTGGACGCGGCCGACACGTACCTTGCGGCCGCGGATCTTCCCGCGCCGCCGCCACTCGATCTGGAGGGAAAGATGCAGACTGTTAAACTCGCCGTTGTCGGTGCCCACCTCAAGGACATGCCGCTCCACTGGCAGCTGACCAGCCGCGAGGCCGAATTCGTCGGCGCCTTCGAGACGGCGCCGAGCTACAAGCTCTACGCCATCGCCGATAGCGTGCCGCCCAAGCCCGCGCTGGTGCACGACGAAGACGGCGCGGCGATCAAGGTGGAAGTCTACGAACTGGGCGTGGCCGAGTTCGGCAGCTTCACCGTGGACGTTCCCGCTCCGCTCGCGATCGGCAACGTGACGCTGGCCGATGGCACCACCGTCAAGGGCTTCGTTTCCGAACCGCGCGCGCTGAACGGGGCGGAAGACATTACCCACCTTGGCGGCTGGCGCGCCTATATCGCCGGCAAGGCCTGATCCGCAGCGTTCACCGAAGGGGGAAATCCATGCGCACGTTCGTCACGATGCTTCTGGCCGCAAGTGCCGCCATGCCTTCGCTCGCCCACGCGGAAGACGTGATCCAGGTGCCGGGCTTCGCGGATTTCCTCGCGGTTGACGGCGATACGGTCTGGGCCACCAACAAGGGCCGGGTCGAGCAATGGTCGCGCGGGGGCAAGCTGGCCGAAGTGGCCATGGCGCATCCCTGCGGCGCCATGGCCATCGCCGCCGGTTCGCTCTGGGTGGCCGATTGCGACGAGAAGGCCGTCAAGCGCATCGACGTGAAAACGGCCAAGCTGGTCGCCACGATCCCTACCGGCATCGCCTCCAGCGGCGAACTAAACGTGGTGGCGGGCGATGGTTCGGTCTGGGTCGCCAGCGACAACGGCGCCGATGATCGCGGCGGCCTCGTTGCCCGCATCGATCCGGCGACGAACAAGGTCGCCGCCTCGGTCCCGGTCGATGCAGGCACCTGGTATCTGACTTACGGCTTCGGCGCGGTCTGGGCGGTGAGTGCGACGAAGCAGTCGCTCCAGCGCATCGATACCGCCACCAATGCCGTCACCGCCCGGACTCCGCTGGGCAAGGAACCGGGCTTCCTGGCTGCCGGCGAGGGCGGCGTCTGGGTGCAGGAGCAGGGCGACGGCACTGTCGCGCGCATCGATCCGGCCACCAATACGCTTTCCGGCCGCATCAAGGTGGGCCAGAACCTGAAGTGGGGCGATATCGATACCGGGGAAGGCAAAGTCTGGCTGCGTACCACCGACGATCAGGTCTTCGCGGTGATCGACCCGCAGGCGATGGCGGTAGAGGCGCGCAAGGGCAAGGCGGCGGGCAGCGGTGCCTTGCGCTGGACGCCGAAGGGCGTCTGGACCTCGGCGCATGACGAACACACGCTTTCCTGGTGGAGCGGGGCGGATTTGCAGAAGGCGCCCTGAAAGGGAAAGGTGCGGGTGGTGAAGCCGCATATCCGCTCGCGCTGCGACGCCGGTCTGTTCTATCACCCTGATTCGATGCCGGACTATCGGCATGGGACAGGGCGCCAATGACAAGAGTACGGAACGAGGCATGAGCGAACGATCGCCGCTGACAGACAGGAAGTTCGCTAGCCGGGTGGACTGGAACCTGATGCGCACGTTCGTCGATATCGTGCGGGCAGGCGGCATCGGCGCGGCGGCGCGCCAGCTCAACAAGCAGCAGCCCAGCGTCAGCGCGGCGCTGAAGCGGCTGGAGGATCACGTCGGCGCCACACTGCTCCACCGCACCGCGGCGGGCGTGGAGATGACGGCGGCGGGCAAGGCGATGATGGCCTTGTGCGAGGATATGCTGGAATCCGCGCGGATGATGCCGCACCAGATCGCCCAGGCGACCAAGCGTGTCGAAGGCGTGGTGCGCATCCAGATCGTCTCGGCCATCGTCTCGGCCGAATTCGACGAGGCGATCACCAGCTTCCACCGCCGCAATCCCGATATCCAGATCGAGATCAGGGTGTCCTCCTGGCGCCAGGTGCTGGACGCGCTGGAAGCGGGCGAAGTGGAAGTGGGGATCGGCTACGACAACAGCGTGCGCGGCAATCTGGTGTACGAGCCGCTGTTCGTCGAGCACCAGCAGCTCTATTGCAGCCGCAGCCACCCGCTGTTCGGCTATCGCATCACCCAGCCGAAGGAACTCAAGAGCGAGGCCTTCGTGCTCATGGGCGAGGGCGAGATCGAGATCATCACCCACTTGCGCCGCCGCTACCGGCTGGGCACCCGCGTGGCGGCCCTGGCCGACGACATGAACGAGGTTCGCCGCCTGATCCTCTGCGGCGTGGGGATCGGCTTCCTGCCCACTTCGGTCGTCCAGGCGGATGTCGAGAAGGGGCTGCTCTGGCCGCTGCTCCACGGCGATTTCGAACCGGGCTACGACATCTTCCTGCTCGCCCGCGCCGAGCCGGAGCGCGATACGGCCACGCAGCTGTTCGTGGACGAGGTTTTCCGCCGTATCCGTGCTCAACCCAGAGCATAGGCCAGGGCATAAACCGGATCTATGTCTGCCATCGCGAATTCGCCTCTGTCTCGATGAGGGGCTTCGCTTCAGTCTAGTCTTATAGAGACAGGACAAGGGCGGGCAGGTGATCTTCAGAACCGGTTTCTCCGAAAAGCAGACGGGTCTCGCCGCGGCGATCCGCGCGTTCGGCGCCGCTCTGTTCAGGATTTTGCGCGACGGCATGGAGGCCCGCGCAGGCGCCGTCAGCGGCGCGCGTGATTTCGGCAACCGCCACCGGAGCCGCTGGTGAGCCTGGCCGTCATTCGTAAGATCGAACAGGTGCGCATGGGCCGCCGCTTTCTCGGTATCGCGCTCGGCGCCGCAACTGTGATTGCACTGTCGGCCCAACCGGCCTGGGCCGGATCCGGCAACAAGGCACGCCTGGTTTCCTGCGATCAATCCGATTGCCTGTTGGTCTCCGGGTCGCGCGCCGATCCCGGCATGCTCGTTCGCGTGAACGGACATCCGGTGGAGGCGAAAGGCGGGCGCGACTGGAAAGTTCTTCTGCCGGTGCAGGATGTGCGCGCATGGTCGCGGCCGGGCGCGCGTGAAATCACCGTTACCACGACGCAGCCGGGCACAGATGACCCGGTTACAAATCAAGTAGATCTGCCTATCGGCATGTTAGGGAGTATTACTGAACTAGCATATCTAGTAATACCACAGCGCTAGAGCGGCGCTACGGGCGCGAAAACTGCCCGATATATTGCAAGATCTTCCCAAAAGCGCTATGGCGACGTCAGTCACCGTAGACGTGATCCTGTATCCGCGCTTTGGAGAAGATGATGAAGACTGGCATTCTGGCGCTGGCATCGCTGGCTTTCGCGACCACCCTTTCCACCGGCACCGCCACTGCAGCGCCTGCGGGCACCAATCCTTTCGCGCGCGACCAGGCGGTCCTCGACCTCAAGGGCCTGGATCTTGCCACGGCGGAAGGGCAGCAGCGCCTTGCCATTCGCATGGACAGCGCGGCCCGTTCGGTCTGCGGCGAAAACATGGCCAGCGTCCATCTTGCCGCCGAACGCAAGGCCCAGGAGTGCCGCACCGCCGTTCTTGCAGACATCCGCGACCGGATCGAGAATCGCCGCGCCGATGCTTCCACGGCTGCGGCCACCAAGCTGGCTCTCGCGCGCTGAGAATCGCTTTGGCCGGACTTTGCTCCGGTCAGCCTCACCGGAAGGCCTTCCTGAAGCCTCCCTGCCAGCGGCAGGGAGGCTTCATGCGTTTTGGCGCGAGAATCTCCCCGAAACCCGCGCTGCACCGGCCTCTTCGACATAGACCGCATCTATGGACTGCATATCGCATTGGCATCTGGCGGGACCCTGCCGCTTTAACGATCCTCCCACCCAAGAACACGGGTGTTCCATCTCATTTCACCGCACCACCCGGTGGGCGGGAAATACCACGAGGGCAGGCGTATGGAAGGCGTTCGCGTAGGTAAACGGATCATAGGCGGGCAGTCGCCGGTGACCATCGGTTGGGATAACATCCCGAAGGTGGAAGGCGGCCCGGTGAAGCAGTTCGTCTTCACCTGGTTCCAGCCGACCGTCCTCTTCGCGCTGATCGCCTTCTGGTACTATGCGCCCAATTCCATCGCCAAGGCATCGACGGCGATCGGCATCGGCATCGGCTTCAAGGTCCTGCTGCTGTGCCTCGAATGGGCTTTCCCCCGCCACGAGAGCTGGCGCCTGACCTGGAAGGAACTCGCCACCGACCTGTTCTATGTCGGGTTGGGCTATACCATCCTGCGCCTGGTGGAGGACTACATCGGCGATGGCGCGATGATCGAGGCGATCCTGCGCCAGTTCGATTGGGACAAGTTCGCCTGGTTCATGGGGATGCCGCTGCTGCTGCAGGCGTTCCTGATCGCCTTCATCTTCGATTTCGGGCAGTACTGGATGCACCGCGGGATGCATAACTGGTACCCGCTCTGGCTGACCCATTCGGTCCACCACTACATCACCCAGCTGAACATCAACAAGGGCGCGGTCGGCAATCCGGTCGAACTGTTCCTGATCGGGCTGGGCATCGGCGGCTTCTTCGACTTCCTGCCGCGCGCTGCCCTGCTGGCGGGTGCCTTCGGCATGGCGATCGGGACTTACCAACACATCAACGTTCGCTTCAACACCCCGCGCTGGTGGCGCTTCCTGTTCAACACCACCGAACACCACAGCCTCCACCATTCGCAGGACTTCGAGGCGAGCCGCAGCAATTACTCCAATACCTTCATCTTCATCGACCGCATGTTCGGCACTTGCGTGGATGGCGAAGCCGAACTGCTGGGCATGGAAGGCGGCCGCCGCATGTCGATCAGCGAGCAGATGACCTTCCCCTTCACCGAAGGCTGGAAGACGATGAAAGAGAAGTGGGGGAAGGAGAAGTGGGGAAGCAGGCCGCATCTGGACGACGCGACGGCCATCCCCGCTGAATAAAATCGCCGCCCAAGGTCGCATCACAGCCCGCATCCAGAGAAAAACCACATGAACTCACGTTTCATCAATTGGATCTGGCAGGTCAGGGGCAGCCTGGCGCTCGCTCCGGGACAGACCAGCGACGACGTCTTCGACAGGCTTTCGCCGCTGTTTCGCCAGACGGGTACCAGCCACCAGCGGACCGGCGACAGCCTGACCTTTCGCAAGAAGGATCCCGCGGCGCAGGACAAGATGTCGGTGTTCGACGGCGGCGTATTGCAGATCGAGCGGGAGTCCGCAGGCGCGGTGCTGCATTACAACCTGAACAGCCGCGCCTTGCTGCTCTGCTTTCTGGCGCCCTTGCTGTTCCTGGGTTTCGCACAGCTGACCATTCTGGCGGGCAAGTTCGAGAAGCCGCCCGTGGAATCCTCCGACCCGGCCAAGAAGGCGCAGGAAGAGGCGAAGAAGGCCCGGATGGAAGCCGCGAAGATGATCCAGAACCCGATCGACAAGGCCCTGGGCGCACCTGCGCCGGAAAAGCCCAAGAAGGACAAGGCCGCAGAAGAGAAGGGCAAGAAGAAGTCGCCCACTTCCGCTTATGTCTTCGCGGGCATCTTCGCGGCGCTCTACCTGGTGGGCCGCCTGCTGGAGGGCCGGCTGGTGAACTCTCTATTCAGGAAGAAGCTCGCCGGAGTAGGCTGATACCCCGCCTGCGATGCCCCGGACCGCTGTTCTTTTCGTAACGGCAGCCGGGAAAACGGGGGTAATTCCCGATGCAGTAATGCTCTCGTCTGCCGCACTCTTCCCATGCGGCGACTACATCCTTCGGCGGGGTAGCGCCGAAGGAGAAGACCATGCCAAACAGGGCGAAAGCTGCCGGTCTGATCGCCGCAGTCCTTGCGGTCTTGTCCCTCGGCACGCCTGCGGCGGCGCAGAACAGCGTCGTGACGCAGATGGCGGGCGATACGGTGACGGCGGGCAAGGACCGGGCGGAAAACGGCCAGCCTGAAAGCGATCGGCCTGAAAGCAACCCAGGGGCGCCGAAGAAGATGAAGCCCGATCTTCTGGTCGTGCCGATCCCGATGTCCAATCCCACGCTGGGCGCGGGTATCACCCTGGCCAGCGTCCTCTTCTACAACCCCAACGGATCGAGCGAGCCCTGGGTAACTGGCGGGGGTGCTTTCTATACCAGCAACAAGAGCTGGGGCGGCGGCGCGGTTCACAGCATGTCGCTGGCGCAGGACAAGGTCAAAGTCCTGCTGTTCGGCGGCTATGCCGATATCAACATGAACTTCTACGGCATCGGTGCCGCCGCGGGCGATCGCAACGTCTCGGTGAAGATGGACGACAAGGGCATGGTCCTGCTGGGACAGGCCCAGTACGCAATATTCAGGAACATGTATCTCGGTGTCCGCTACGAATATCTCGACGTCAACCAATCCATCAAGACCGAAAACCCGCTGTTTCCCGACCTCGACTTGCCGGGGAACCTGCTGGACAGCAGGATCTCCGGCATCGGGCCGTCCATCACTTACGACAGCCGGGACAGCCAGTTCGCGCCGCGCAAGGGGGCGAACCTTACGGCGGTAGGCCTGTTCAATACCGGGGCGCTGGGCAGCGACTTCACTTACAACAAGTGGCAGGCTGCCGCGAACGGCTATTTCCCGGTGACCTCCACGGGCACATTGGCCGTTCACGGCAGCCTTTGCGCGGTTTCAAAGAACGGCCCGTTCTACGACATGTGCATGTACGGACAGGCCGGAGACCTGCGCGGCTACGAAATGGGCCGCTACCGCGACCGCGCGATGTGGACCACCCAGATCGAATGGCGGCAGCATCTGGGCGGCAAGTTCGGCGGCGTGTTCTTCGCGGGCATGGGCGGGATCGCGGACGATCTGGGCGAGATCGGGAACGGCAAGTTCCTGCCCGCCGTCGGCATGGGCCTGCGCTACAAGGCTTCGCAAGCGACGGGCACCAATCTCCGCCTCGATTTCGCGATGGGGCGGGATTCGCACGCCGTCTACTTCGGGATCGGCGAAGTGTTTTGAAAGTTTGCCTGAAACCCCCGCGAAAGAGGTAGCGGCCGTCTCGCAATAGCCGCTCCCGCGCGGGAAGGAGCGGTTATCCTGCCTGCAGTGCGGATTGGCGAGGGAGCGCTGCGTGGACGGGGCTGTTCTGTGAGAGTGGCGGTCGATCGCCTGCTGAAACCGTTGGGGCTTCAGGCTCGGCCCGAGGATCCTGGCCCCTACTGGCCGAGGCGGCGCGCCGAGCGGATCCATCACCCTTTCCTCTTTCTCCTGACGCCGCCCGGCGCGGGAAGCACGGCGGTGGCGCGCCATCTGGCCGATCGCGCCGACGTGGGGGGGCTTCACGCCAGCTTCGAAGGCCAGCGCCTGGTGCGCGGGCTGATGGACCGGGACCAGTGGTTGGACCACAAGTTCGTGGACTACGAGGCCGTGCTGGGCGCCTGGAGCGCGCGTATCGCCGAAGCGGAACGCAGCCGCAGCCATGCCTTCTTCCTGGAGAAGAGCCCGCCCAACCTCGTGCGCTACGAGGCGCTGTTCAGCCACTTCGCGGAGTATCGCGTGGCGGTGACCAACCGCGCGCCGCTGACCTGCATCGATGCGCAGCTCAAGCGCTATGCCCTGCCGGGCTATCGCGGCGTCCCGCGCGACCGGGTGGTGCGCGATCTCGCCCGGATGTGGATCTGGCGCAGCGGGTTGCTGCGCGCCGCCGTCGAGCGCAACGGCCATCCGCTGCTGACTTACGAGGGATTTCGCCGCGATCCCGATGCGATCCTGACCGCCTTCGGCCTGGAACGCAAAAGCGGGGCGCAGGCGCAGGAGGAGCGGCCGGAGAGTGCCCAGGTGCTGATGCTGTCCACCGTGGAGCGGCGCATCGTGGCGGAAACAGTGGCGGAAGTGCCGGAACTCATGGCTTTCTTCGGCTATACCGGCGAAGGCGATTGAAAAGGGCGGCGCTAATGCCGCCGCCCCCCGTGCCCCTGTCAGTGCCCCGTCAGTTCGCGCCGCGTGCGTAGTAGTACTGGTAGTAGGCCATTTCCTCGCCCAGCACCGCCGAGCTGCGGGTATCCACCTGGGTCAGCAGCAATCCGTAGATATGCGCCCCGGCGCGGTCGAGTTCACGCAGCGCCGTCTTCAGGACGTTGCGCTGGGTGGTGCGCCAGCGCAGGATCATCAGGGTGACGTCTGCCATGGCCGCCAGCGCGCGGGCTTCGGCCACCGGGATGACGGGCGCGATATCGAGCACGACGAGGTCGTATTCCTGCCGGAAGCGGTCGAGCAGGGTGGCGGTGGCGTCCGAATGGATGATGTCCAGCGGGGTTTCCGCGGTGGAGTTGAGCGGCAGGACATGCGCGCCCGAAGGCTCGTCCAGCACCAGCACGTCCTCCACCCGCGCCTCGCCGCTCAGCACTTCGGCAAGGCCCGGACGGCCGCGCAAGTTCAGGGCGATGGTCGTGCCCATGCGGCGAACGTCGCAGTCGATCAGCAGGGTGCGGCGCCCGGCCATCGCCGCCGAGCGGGCGAGCGCGATGGCGGTGCTGGTCTTGCCTTCGCCGGGGATCGAGGAAGTGACGCCCACCGAGCGGGCGACCTGGCCCTTGTGGCCGATCTTCAGCGCGGTCCAGATGGCGCGCACCGATTCCGCGAAAGGCGAATCGCGGTGGTGGACCAGGAAGTCCGGCACGCCCAGGGCTTCGTCCTTGTGGAAATCGGGCTCGTCCATGGTGGCGATGTCGGGCAGGCTGCTCACCACTTCGTACCCGGTCAGCTCTTCCGCCTCGGCGCGGGTGCGGATGCCGCGTTCCCGCCATTCGAGGGCGAGCGCCAGCAGCACGGCGGCGATCACGCCGGCGATGCCGCCGCCCAGCATGTAGACCAGCAGATCCGGCGAGGAAGGCCCTGAAGGCACCTGGGCACGGGCAATGACCTGTGCCTTGCTCTTCTCTGTGCCGCGCGTCGCCAGTTCGACGCGGTAGCGGTCGAGGAAGGTCTGGTAGAGCTGGCGCGAGCTTTCGGCCACGCGTTCCAGTTCGTTGAGGCGCACCGAGGCGTTGTTGCCTGCCAACAGGCGGCCCTTGGCGCCGCCGATGGCCGCCTGGATCGCGCCGACGCGCTGGCTGTCCACCCGCACGTCGGAACTGACGCCGGAACTGGCGCGCGCCACTTCGCGGCGCAGTGCCTGGCGGGCGCTGCCAAGCTGGGCTTCGGTCCTCATGCGGTCGGGATGGTTGGGCCCGAGCGAGGAGGATTGCTCGGCCAGCTTCACTTCCAGCGTGGAGACTTCGGTGCGCAAGTCGCGGATCACCGGGCTGTTGTTCACCGCCGTGCCGTTTTCGCCCGCATTGGCGCTGGCGCGGCCCTGCGATGCGGCGAGTTCGGCCTTGGCCGAGGCCAGTTCGGTATTGAGCGTGGAGAGTTCCTGCTGGGCGATCGTGCTGTCGTTGCTGACCGCCACCAGATCGGCGCTGGCGCGGTAGGAGGCGACGGCGGCCTCGGCCTTGATCACGTCGCCGCGAAGCTGGTCGAGGCGGCTGCGCAGCATGTTGATGTCCTGGCTGCGCGCGCTCTGCTCGCCCTGGACCTGTCCGCTGACATAGGCATCGGCCACGGCATTGGCGACCCTGGCGGAGACTTGTGGATCGCGCGAGCGGTAGCCGAGGTTGATCGCATAGGACAGGCCTTGCCTGCCGACCGTGAGGTTGGAGCGCAGGATATTGGCAGCGGCGGGCACGGTCAGCGGGCCGGTGGCATTCGGCGCGGCGGCGGCCAGGAATGCCGGATCGGTATTGAGCTTGGCATTGCGCACGGCGGCAGCGGCCACTTCGGGCGAGAGCAGCACTTGCACTTCGGTATCCACCGCCGGGGAATCGATGATGGTGTCCTTGTTGGTCTGGGCGGTGCGGACAAGCTGCTGGTCGCCCCGATCCAGCGCCAGCACGACGCTGGCATCGTATTTCTTGACCGCCATCAGGTAAGCCAGCGCGGTAAGCGCCAGCACGGCCAGGATCGCCAGCAGCATGGGCCACTTGTGCCGCCAGGCCAGGGTCGCCAGCCAGGACAAGTCGATGAGCTTGCCCCCGTCCGCTCCACCGGAGCCATGGGATGCGGCGGATGCGGACGGGTCGGTCAGACCCAGTCTGCGCGCTGCGGAGGGATCCAGCTTGTTGGAAGCTACGTGCAAGTCGCCTACCTCTCGGGAATCGAGGAAATTCGCGGACTTATTCTGCGAGCCTTCACCCCATGAAATCCATCAGAAACAGGTAGTAATTCGAAATCTCAGCCACCACTACCTCGGGCGAGCGGCGCGGGACGGAGGCCTGCCGATGTGCCCGCGCGGCGGGCCTGTCGGAACCGGTGCAGGGCGGGACGCTCGACGAAGCGATGGGTCAGGGCGGCGGCGGGCAGGCTGAGCAGGACCACCGCCGCGATCCAGCCGGTCTGCTCGGCCCAATAGGGCAGGCCGAGGCGCGACACGCCGTGCATCCACAGGTTGGTGACGACGATCAGCGAAACCCAGTGCATCAGGTAGAGCGAAAAGGAAATTTCACCCAGGTATTGGAGCGAAGGGCGGGCCAGGAACGCCGCGATCCGGCCGCGATCCGGCCATGCGGCGGCGACGGCCAGTGCTGCGAAAGGGATGGCGAGGACGTCGTGGAGACCGGTGGCCAGGACCAGCGCGAAGCCCGCAGCCCCCGTGGCCGTCAGAACATCGCAGGCCCTGCCCGAAAGCCGCGCCCACAGGGACCGGTCGAGGCAGATCGCCAGGCCAACGACGAAGGCGGCAAGGCAGCGGAGCGGCGCCAGTCCATAGGCGATCTGAAGCGTTCGGCCCTCGATCAGGAGAAAGGCGTAGAAGCCCGCCGAGAGTCCCAGCAGCAGCCAGGTCCCGCCGCGACGGGCAGCCACGGTGAGCAGGGCTGGAAACAGCAGGTAGGCGCCCATTTCCGCGCTCAGGGACCAGCTGACGGGATTGAGAAACCGGAAGCCGGGCAGGCCCAGCGAATGGACGAGCGCGGCTTCCTGCAGGACCCAGCCCAGCCCGGCCGGAGACCACATGGGGTCGAGTGCATCGCCCCGCCGCAGGGCATTGAGCGCTCCGGCGGCGGCGATCGTCAGCAGCAGCGCAGTGCAGAACAGGTGGAGCGGATAGATCCTTGCCGCCCGCGCGCGCCAGAAACGCAGGATCTGCGCCCGGTCCAGCGGCTTGCCGTCCGGCGCGGCGGCGTAAGTGATGACGAAGCCGCTGAGGATGAAGAAGACGTCGACCAGGAGATACCACCGCTCCATGGCAGACGGATGCGGCAGGCGGGGATGGAGGTAGAGCGCGCCCTCGCGCAAGTGATAGACGACCACCATGGCGGCGGCGATGCCCCGGATCGCGGCGTGGGAAGCAATGTGCCTGCCTTTGTCCTGGGTTTCGTCTGTGGCCATCGCGCCGCCCCCGTGGCTGGGACGGCCAGGATCGCCGGCCTGCGGCGGCCGTGCAATCGCGCCTATCGGGTGCGATTTTGCGCCTCCCGAAAAAACGGGAGGCGCAGAGTTTGTTTGAAAAATGCCTGAAGGGCATTTTTAGCGGCGCCAGCCCACGCCCCCACCCGACCTCCCACTAGTGTATCCTGATGGGAGGTCGGGTGGGGGCGTGGGCCGGTGCCGCAAGCCTTCGACGGATGTCGAAGGCGTACTCAACAAAGACTCGGGCCGGTGCCGCAAAATCCGCCTGTGGCGGATTTTTAGACAATCCTCAGATCGAAAGGCGCTGGTCTACCGTGACTTTCGACCCGGCATAGCTGCTGGAGCTGTTCAGCACCTGGCCCGGCTTGGCGATCAGGCGGCGGATATGCAGGTTGACCACGCCTTCCTCCGAACGGAACAGCGGCACGGAAGGGTCGCCCGATGCGATCAGCACGTCGATGGTGATCGTGCGCGCGCCGCTCTTGGTGCCCTTGCCGAGAATGCCGACGAAGCGGTTGGTGCCCAGTTCGACGAGGCCGTGGCTCTGGTTGGTCCAGGCCTTGATGCCCTGGCGGCAGCCGGACAGGTAGACGTTGTCCACTCGTACATTGCCCTTGATGTCCAGGCAGGCGTCGCTGGCATTCATGACGCGGCCGTTGGAGATCGTGCCGGAATAGCCGCCTTCGGTGGAGATGCCGTCGACGTTCTGGTAATAGCTGCCGGAATCCATGAACAGATTCTGGAAGTCGAAGTTCTTGATTTCAAAGGTGCCGACGTCGTCCGCGTCCTTGCCCTTGAGGGCGATGGCGGCCCAGGCGTCGTCGCTGTTGATGGCGGGATGGGCCTTGCTGCCGATCCAGACGAGGTCGCGGAACACGGCCTTGCCGATGCCGTTGCTGACGTTCACGAGGCCCAGGCCCAGCGTGGCATCTGCCCGCGCATCGGTGTCCGACACGCGCTGAACCTGGAGGTTGGGCACATTGGTGCCGCGCATCAGCGGGCCGTAGCGCTGCGACTTGACGTCCTGCACCACGAATCCGCTGGCATCCTTGCCGTTGATCAGGATCTTGCCATCCACCACGCAGAGCTTCGTCACCGAAGGGGTGGTGGCGGTCAGGCGGATCGTCGTTCCGGTCTTGCAGGCGGCGCTGACCTGGGGGGTGGCGATCGACGGCATCTTGAAGGTGGTGGCGGCGGTCGTGGCGGTGGCCATCGTCGTAGGCGCGGCGACCACGCTTGAAAGCGACGCAACCGGCGTCCCCGTGGACGGCCCCATCGCCAGAAGGGGAACAGCAAAACCCAGTGCTCGGAACATGTTTTTTCCCAAAGACTTAAGCGAAGATTCGCTAGATATTTTCGATACCATGACGAATAGTCTCATCCGTATGGCTTAGTTCTTTTGGGCTACTTGCCGAAGCGAACTGGAAGCACAACAGGGGGAAGGGGCGAAATTTCCTCAAATAGGGCGGAGCCTTGCGGGATTTGCGACGGGCCGTTTGGCGGCGCGTCCCTGCAGGTTGGCATGGACCGTGAAACCGCAGAGCAGGCCGTAGAACAGCAGGCCCTCGATCATCCAGAACGGCATCGTCGCCATGTTCAGCAGAAAGAAGCCGAGATGAGCCATGACCAGCGTGAAGCGTGCGGGCGTTCGCGCGGTCGCGGCCATGACGAACATCCAGATCCACAGCAGCAGCATCGCCGCCACGCCCAGCACGCCCAGCTCGTAGAGCGTGGAAACGAGCGTGTTGTGGGCGTAATAGCGATAGCGGCCCTCCCAGGCGTTGGCGCCGAAGCCCAGCATGTGCTGGCGCGGCGTGCCCGCGTCCCAGGCGGTGATGTACTGGCTCCAGAGCAGCAGGCGGCCGGACAGGATCTGCGTGTCGGCGCGGCTGAAATCGGCTGGCGCCTTGCTGAGGATCTCGGGATTTTCCCAGACCGTCTTGATCGCGTCGAAGCGGTCGCCCGCCACCATCGGCACCACCGGCACTGCCGAAAGCACCAGCAGCACGCCCAGCAGGCCTGCGATGGGCCGCTGGTTCGCGCGCACGCTGCCGGTGATGGAGGCGATCAGCAGGCCCAGCATCAGCGGACCGGCGGTGATCACGGCGGTACGGTAATTGGCGGCCAGGATCCCGCCGAGACAGACGGTGGCGATGGCCAGCTTGTAGAGCGCCCGCAGCCGGGGGTTGAGAATGGCGGTCAGCAGGCCGGTCAGGAGAATGATCGAGAAGGCGGCCTCGTGGTTGTAGCCGCCGATGTAGGAGGCCGATCCGTCGCTTTCGGTGGCCTTGGCGATGCCGAGCAGGAGGCTGAAGCCCTGGAGTGCGAGCGGGAGCACGAACGTGATCAGCATCCGCAGCAGCACTTTGCCCGCGCCGTCGGCCATGAAGGCGTCATAGGCGGTCAGCGCGATGATGGCGAGATAGGCGTATTTCACCAGGCTCTCGATCGAGCCGGAGACTTCGCCGTTGAGCACGGCGCTCATGGCGATGACCAGCAGCAGCGGCACGATCGGCGCAAGGATCAGCGGCACGGCGCGGCTGCGCAGCAGCAGCAGACTGCCGACGCCGACCAGCAGGACCGAGGCCAGCGCATTCCAGCTCAGCCCGAGCGGAGAGGACGAAAAGGCGAAGCGCGGCATGGCCGACATGGCAAGGCGCAGCGCGAAGGCGACGACCAGGAACCGCGCCGAAGCCCCCATGCGCATGCAGAGCACGACCACGAGCACGCAGTAGAGCATCATCGTGGGCAACAGCAGGAAGATCGGGATGGGCGGGCTGCCCGAGGTCAGTGCCAGCATCGCGTGCTCCGGGCGGCTAGGGGGCGGGGCATCGTCTCGAACATTGGCCTAGGCCGCCGGGTTGAGCGCATGGCGCAGTCTGCGGCGGCCCTTGAGCGCGCGGTAGGCAGTGGCGGTGCGTTTCGCCACTTCGTCCCAGTCCAGCAGCGTGTCGGGTAGGGGAGGGGCGGAGTCTTCGCCCGGTTCCTCGTGCCCGGCAAGGCGGGCGGCCAGGGCGGAGACGTCTCCCACCGGGAAGTACCGGCTGGCTGGCAGGCCGAGGTCGCGGTTGGGCTGGATGTCGCTGAGCAGGACCGGGCAGCCGCAGGCGAGCGCCTCCAGCGCGGCGATCGGCAGGCCTTCGTGAAAGGATGGCAGCACGAAAAGCGAAGCCTGCCGCAGCAGCACGCCCAGGCGCGGGCGGGGCACCATGCCCAGAAAGCGGATCCGCGGCTCGGCCATGGCCAAGAGGTCCTGCGCGTAGCGGTCGTCCGCGCGGCCCGCCCCGGCGATCACCAGCGTCCGGTTGTCGCCGCTGCGGCGGAAGGCCTCGACAAGGTAGTGGATGCCCTTTTCCGGCACCAGCCGCGCCACGCAGAGGATGTAGTTGCCGGCAACGAGATCGAGCTGCGCCAGAACGTCCTCGTCGCTCTGCGGGGAGGGCGGCATGATGCTGACCCCGTTGGGGATGAATTCCACCCGGTCCGCCCGCGAAGGATAGCGCCCGCGCATCCGATCGGCGAGCGAGGGCGATACGCAGACGACCCGGTCTGCCGATTGTACGCCGAGCCGCTCACCCAGCTTGAGCATGAGGCGCGCGCCGCGCCCCCATTTTTCGCGGTCGTAGTCGGCGCCGTGATGGGTCAGCAGCACGCGCAGGCCGAGCAGCCGGGCGAGCGGTGCGAAAAGGGCCGGGCCGACCGCGTGGATATGCACGGCGTCGGCCCCGTGAAGCCGGGCATGGAGGATGCCGATCAGGGTCGAGACCAGAGCCTCGCTGGTGCGGCCGGTTGGGGAATAGAGCGGCTTGAGCGCGACATGGCGGAAGCTCGTCATCGCCGGATCGACGTAGGGCGCGCGGCAGCAGACCTCGATCTCGATGTCGGGTTCGATCGCGGCGATGCGCGGCAGCAGTTCCTCGCAATGGGTCTCCACCCCGCCCATGACGCCGGGAATGCCGCGCAGGCCGGTGACGCAGACCTTCACGAGACTTGCGCCTGGATGGGCATCTCGGCCGGCATCCGTACAGGCGGCACGGCGTCCATCAGGGCCGCGCGGAATCGCTCGACCGCGCTTTCGACCGAGAAGGCGGCGGCGCGCTGCCGGGCGGCGGCGGAGAAGGCCTCGCGTCTAGGACCGGTCAGTTCGGCCATGCAGCGGGCCATTGCCGCATCGTCATCCATGGCGACCAGCGCGCCGCCCTGCCCGAACGCCGCGCCATTACCCTCGAGATGGACTTCCAGGATCTCGGCCGGGCCGGAAGGGCAATCGGTGGCGACCACGGGCAGGCCGACGGCCATGGCTTCCATCATGGCATTGGGAAATCCCTCGGCATGGGAGGTGAGCAGGTAGCAGCCCGCGCGCGCCAGCACGGCGTAGGGATTGGCGATGAAACCGGCGAAGTGGACGCGTTCCGCCAGGCCCAGCGATGCCGCCAGGGCAGTCAGATCCTCGCGCAGCGGCCCTTCGCCCAGGACGATCAGGTTGCCGCCAGTGCCTGTTTTGCTGCCCAACCTGGCCAGCGCGCGGATGGCCATGGCGGTGTTCTTGTTGTCGACCAGCCGCCCCATCGTCACGAAATCGGCGGTGGTGACGGGGATGGCCGGTTGCTGCTGCGCCAGCGCATGGATGCGGTCCATGTCCACCGGGTTGTAGATCACCGAGATGCGATCGGGCGCAATGTCGAAGTCGCTTTCCAGCGTGCGCGCCACGCCTTCGGAGACGGCGATGATGTGCCGCGCCGAAGGGTAGGTTCCCCGGATGAGCAGGCGGCTGAGGAAGCCGAGGCGGCCGGTCCTGAGATGGGCGGTGGTGTTCACCCGCTCGCTGATGACCGCGCCTCTTCCGGTGCGGCGCATGGCGACGATCGCGGCCACGTTGGCGCGGGAGAGAAAGGAGAGCGTCACGTCCGGGCGCAGGCGCCGTACCAGCTTGCGGGTCTGGGTTATGCTGCGCAGCAGGCCGCCGCGCGTGTTCAGGCGTTCGACCCGGACCCCTGCGGGCAGGTGGTAGGCCTCTTCCGCCTCGTTATCGAGCAGGGCCACGGTGATCGCGAACTCTTCGGGGCGACGGCTGAACTGGTCCACCAGCGTCGTGAACACGCGCTCCGCGCCGCCGCCTGCGAGCGAATTGATGATGAAGAGTGCGTGAAGCGGCGGTGGGGAACGCATGCGACCTCTCGGGGGAGCCTTGAGCGGGTGCAGCGTAACCAGCGCGGGGGCGCGGGGCGATTCAACAAAAGGGCCAGTTCGTGGCCCATCGGGGGTATGGGGCGGAGCCTCTTTCGTCGGCACCGGCCCTTGAAAATCCTGCGATTTATAATCCTGAGATTTCGAGATGCCCCGGCCCTTCGCCTGGAGTGCGAAGGGCCGGGGACCGGCGCGTGTCCCTTTTTACGGCCGGTAAGGTACGTCGGTGGGCAGGATCACCCCGTTGGCCTTGGCATAGGCATCCCAGTCGGCCGCGAGTTCGCGCAGCTTTTCGGGGCTGCGTGCCGAAAGGTCCTGGGTCTCCCCGGGGTCGCGGGCGATATCGAAGAGGCGCCACTGGCCGTCGCCGATGTCGGTGATCTTCCAGTCGCCCTTGCGCAGTGCGCGGCTGCCGAACAGTTCGGTGCCGAGAGGTTCGTCGGCGGCATGGACGAAGGCGGCCTTGCCTTCCAGCCAGGGGCGGGCGCTCTTGCCGGTGATCGGCAGGACGGTGCGCCCCTGGAACGTGGTGCCGCCGCTCGGCACCCCGGCATAGTCGAGCAGGGTGGGCGCGATGTCGGCCACGCTGACATAGGCATTGCCGACCCCGCCGGGATGGGCGAGACCCCGCCCGCTCACGAAGGCGACGGTGCGGGTTCCGCCTTCCGAGGCATAGGCCTTGGTCAGCCAGGACGGTGCGGTGCCCGCCTGTGCCCATTCGGTGCCGTAAGTGATATAGGAATTGGGCTTGCCGCGATTGGCGAAGCTGTTGTCGGCCTCTGCTACCCGGCTGCCGAGCATCTTCGCGCCGGTGGTCCGGTAGTCGAGCCCTTCGGCGCCGTTGTCGGCCAGGAACACGATCACGGTATTGTCCAGTTCGCCGCTGGCGCGCAGCGCCTCGATCACGCGGCCGACGTTGCGGTCCATGCGCTCTACCATGGCGGCATAGATCTCCATGTCGCGCGCGGCCTCGCGCTTGTCGGAGGCCGAGAGCGAATCCCAGCCGCCGCGCGGCGCGCGCACGCTGTGGGCGGCCGTGCCCTTGGCCAGCACGCCGAGCTGCTCCTGCCGGGCGAGGCGGCGGCGGCGGATCTCGTCGAAACCGGCATCGTACTTGCCGCCCTGCCGGGCCACGTCTTCCTCGGGCGCCTGAAGCGGCCAGTGCGGGGCGGTAAAGGCCAGATAGGCGAAGAACGGCTTGCCGGCGTCTTCCTGGCGGCTCTGCCGGAGTTCCGAAATCAGGTTGGTGGCATAAGTGTCGGAGGAATAGAAATCCTTGTCCACCGAAGACAGCACCTGCCCGTCGCGCGTATAGGTCGCGCCCCCGCCGGGATTTGCGCCGGGCTCTGCCGACTGGTCACGGCCATAGTGGTTCGCGCCGCCCTGAAGCAAAGCGAAGCTGTGCTGGAAGCCGCGCGCATGGGGGTCGAGGTCCGGCGTCAGGCCCAGGTGCCACTTGCCGGAGAGCAGCGTGCGATAGCCGCCTGCCTGGAGGCGTTCGGCCAGACTGGCGACGTCGCGGCTGAGATAGCCTTCATAGCCGGGCTTGCCCTTCTGGTTGGGCGCGGTCAGTTCCGCCATGCTGCCAAGGCCCGCGCGGTGGTTGTCAGTGCCGGACAGCAGCATGGAGCGCGTCGGCGAACAGGTGGGCGCGGTGTGGAAGCCGGTCAGGCGCAGGCCGTCCAGTGCCAGCTTGTCGAGATTGGGCGTGGCGATCTCGCTGCCGAAGGCGCCCAGATCCGAGAAGCCGAGATCGTCGGCGATGATGACGAGGAAATTGGGGCGGGCCTGCGCGGCCGTGCCGGCCGGAACCGGCGCCTTCGCGGCGACGGGCGCGACGGTGGAAGCGAGAAGGGCCGCGCCGAGGGCGGCGGCGAAGGCAAGAGGCTTGGATTTCATCAAGAGGTCCTTGGTAGAAAAAGCCCGCACCGCGCCCCGTCTGTCGATGCTGGGGAGCGCGGCGCGGGAAGTGAACGGCCCGTGCAGGGTGTGAGGGATCAGGCCGGTTCGTAACGGGTGGCTTTTTCCTTGCGGGTGGTGCGGCTCTGGCGGCCGTCGATCGCTACCGGCACCGATCCCGCGATCGTCGCGCGGCGCAGGGTGCGGCGCTGGAGGCCGAAATCGGCGACGGCGCGGTGCTGGGTGGCCTGGTTGTCCCAGAACGCCACGTCACCCGGCTGCCAGCGCCAGCGCACGACGTTTTCGGGACGGGTGATGTGTTCCTGAAGGATCGAGAAGATGCGTGCCGAATCCGTCTGGTTCAGCCCGACGATGCGCTTGACGAAATGGCCCAGCAGCAGCCCGCGCTGGCCCGAGACCGGGTGGACGCGCACCAGCGGGTGCTCGGTCTCGTAGACGGTCGAGGCGAAGATGTTCTTGTGGTAGAGCGTGCGCTCCTTCGTGGCATCGTCGTTCTTGGGCGCATTGCCGAGGACTTGCGCATAGTCATAGTCGTTGGAATGGACCGCCCAGAGGCCGTTGACGAGCTGGCGCAGGCTCTCCGGCAGCCCTTCGTAAGCCGTTTCGGTATTGGCCCAGACGGTGTCTCCGCCCGCTTCGGGAATGGTGATCGCCCGCAGGATCGATCCTGCCGGATAGGCATCGGTGAACGTCACGTCGGTATGCCAGCTGGAAGCGGCGTAGCCTTCCTTGCTGTCGAGTTCGAGCAGATAGCGCGAGCCTTCGGCCACCGGCACCGTGGGATGCGCCACCGGATCGCCGAACAGCGAGGCAAATTCCTCGTGCCGCTGGTCGGTCAGTTCGTGCTGGCCGCGGAAGAAGATCACCTTGTGGCGGACGAGCGCGTCCTTGATGGCCTGCACGGTATCGGCATCGAGTTCGCCGGAGAGCGTGACGCCCCGGATCTCGGCGCCGATGGTGCCGGTGATCGGCGCCACGTCGAGCGGGGAGGCGGGATCCTTGGCATTGGCGTAAGTGGCAATCGAAGTCATGGCATTCACTCCTTCTTCTTGAACGGGATGGATTATTCGGCCCCGGTCACTCGGCAGGCACCAGGGCTGCGGCGTGGACCTCGTCGCGCGCCTTGAGCTGGCGGCGGATCTCGGCGTGGCGGCCCGCGTCGAGCGGGAACCCGGCGACGAGTGCGGCGGCCAGCGTGTGGGCAAGGGCCGGGCCGAGCGCGAAGACCAGCAGCAGGGCGTTCAGCGCCTCGGGCGTGTTCGTGGCCGCCTTGGGGTCGAAACCGAAGGCCGTCACCAGCGGCAGGGCGATCCCGAAAGCCAAAGCGCCGCCCAGCTTCATCGAGACGCTGAACACCGAGTAGAACAGCCCCACGCGGTCCTCGCCGGTTTCGGCGCGGTGGAGATCGGCGACGTCGGCCACCATCGAGCGCAGCATGAGGTTGCCCGATCCTTGCGACAGGCCCTGGGCGACAGCGAGGGCCATCATCAGGCCGAAACGGTCGGGGGTGAGGAAGACGAGGCCGAAGTTGATGGCGGCCTGGGTCAGCTCCGCAGCCACGGCGGCACGGCTCTTGCCGAGGTGCAGGCCGATGCGGCGCCAGATCGGCCCGGCCAGCACGCCGAACGAATACTGGAGCAGGAAGAACCCGGCCGCCCATTCGGGGCGCTGGAAGTAGATGGTGACGATGAACAGCAGCAGTGCCGTGCGTACGCCCTGTCCGGCAGTGACGGCCGCGTCGGCGGCCAGCACCCGCAGCAGCAGGGGGTTACCGAAGACCGCCTTCAGCGTCCGGCCGAGGGCGAAAGGCTCGGCGCCGGTGGGGGCGCTGGAGTCGGGAACGGCGGTCAGGGTGAGCAGCAGGCCGGGAACGGCGGTGACCAGCACCAGCGTCCCGAACAGGGTAAGGCGCAGTGGGCCGTCGTCCGGGCGCAACTGGTCGGCCAGCGCGGGCAACAGCAGCGTCAGCACCAGTGCCCCTGAGGAGAGCAGGGTGAACTGCGAGGCGATCCGCGTGCGCTGGTCGTAGTCGCCGCTGATCTCGCCGGACCAGGCCATCAGCGTCGTCTGGGTGATCGAGGCGCCGGTATAGTAGCAGATCACGCCGATCCCGACCCAGGCGAGGGTGGCGCCCTGGGGCGGGAAGAACAGCATGGCGCTGCCGATGATGAACAGCACCCCGCCGCCCGCGATCCAGGGGCGCCGACGACCGAAGCGGCTGACGGTGCGGTCGCTGAGCGAGCCGATCACCGGGTCGAGCAGCGAATTGACGACCTGGCCGATCAGGTAGACCAGTCCCAGCCCGGCCAGCGGAATGGCGTAGTGGCGCGAGAGGATCGCGGGCACGAAGGCCATGATCGGCTGGGCGGCGGCGTAGATCGGCACCGACATGGCGGTGAAGCGCAGGAGGCGCCAGCCGCCGAGCTGTTCCGGTCTCGAATGCTGCCTCGGGAAAGTCTGGTATGCCATGGCAGGCGCCTCCTGGTTGGGAGCGGTGGGTGTCAGAGCTTGGTGCGCAAGGTCGCGCCGAAGGTGCGCGGTTCGCCCACCTGGGCAGTGACCGCGCCGGTGTTCGCGGCGCTGAGGCTGACGAAGTAGTCCTCGTCGAACAGGTTCTTGGCCCAGATCGAGAAGTCCCAGAGGCCGTCCTCGGTCCTCAGCCCGATGCGGCCGTTGGCGATGCCGAAGCCGGGGATCTGCGCCCAGGCCGAGTTCGAGGCCGATGTGTTGAAGTTCGTGCGGTAGGCGTAGTCGGCATGGGCGTAGATACCCACTTCCTTGCCGCCGAGTTCGCCCAGCACGGTGTTGAAGTCCGCGCCGATGGTCCAGGCCCACTTGGGCACGCCGGGCAGCCGCGCGCCCGAGAGATCCTGGATCGCGCCCAGGTTCTGGTATTCGAAGGCCTGCGGGGCATTCCTGTAAGTGACGTAAGTGGCGTCCGTGTAAGTTGCCGAGGCATTGAAGGCGAGGCTGTCGGTCGGGGCGATGTTGAATTCGCCCTCGATCCCGCGCGAGCGGACCTTGGGGATGTTCGAGATGTACTGGCGGCCGACCACGGCGCCTGCCGGAAGATCGGTGATGGTGGTCTGGTAGTCGCTGATCTCGGTCCAGAATCCGGCCGCGTTGAAAGTGGCGCGGCGATCGAGGAACTGGGATTTCACGCCCAGTTCGAAGGCATCGACCTTTTCCGGCTTCACGTCGGGATCGATCCCGGCGGGCAGGACGGAAAGGTTGAGCCCGCCCGACTTGTTGCCGCGCGAATAGGACCCGTAGACGTTGACGTCCGGGGCGACCTTCCAGTTCAGCGTCACCAGCCCGGAAAGGCTGTCGTCGGTGAAGCTGGTTGCATAGCTGGTGACCGGGTTGAACTGGGTGCGGATGGCGTTGATCGCCGTCTGCTGCGCGGCGGTGAAGCCGGAGATGTCCGCACCGTCCACCCAGTATTGCGAGAAGGCGCCGGACTTCTTCTCATGGGTGAAACGCAGCCCGGTGGTGAGGGTCAGGGCATCGGTGATGTGCCAGTCGGTCTGGCCGAAGACGGCGAATGTCTTGGTCTCGGGCGTCGAGGTGGAGTTGGATTCGAACCCGTCCAGCGCGGCATTGGCGATCGTCTGGTTGGCATTCGGCAGGTTCCACAAGGCCGCCGCCGGGCCGTAGCGCGAAGCGCCGTAGCCGCGCACGATCTGCCAGAAGTAATAGGCGCCGATCACATAGTCGAAGCTGCCGCCGCTCTTCGAGGCCAGGCGGAGTTCCTGGCTGAACTGGCGCTGGCGGTTGGCCTGCTGCGCCTTGGTGACGATCGGCAGCGAAGTGCTGTCGCCGTCGTTGGCGGGGTTCCAGTCCCACCAACGATAGGCGGTGATCGAGGTCAGAGTCGGCCCGCCGAGGTTCCAGTTGACCTCGCCCGATACGCCGTATCCGGCCATTTCCGACTGGTAGTGGCTGTCCGCTTCGCCCACGCGGTCGAAGGCGTTGAAGCTGGGGAGGGTATAGCCGGGGAAGCGCGCGGCGCGTTGGGCCCAGTTGTTGGCGATGGTCGTGCCGTCCGCATAGGTCGTATGCAGGCCGGCGAAGACGTTGAGGACGTGATTTTGCTTCTGCTTGGCGTAGTCGCCGATGATGCGGACCTCGAAGTCCGGGTCGGGCGTGAAGAGAAGCTGTCCGCGGATGGACTTGTTCAGGTAGTCCTGCGCGCGGGTATTGGTGGTCTTGTTCCAGAGGAACCCGTCGTTCTCGCTGATCGCGCCGGACAGGCGCACGGCCAGCAGGTCCTTGAATATCCCGGCCGAACCCGAGGCGCGAACCTGGTAGAAGCCGTAGTTGCCGATGCTGGCCTCGGCCGAAAGCTCAGGGTCGAAGCTGGGCTTGCGCGAGGTGACGTTGATCACGCCCGAAGTGGTGTTCTTGCCGAACAGCGTGCCCTGCGGGCCGCGCAACACTTCGATTCCCTGCAGATCGACAAGGTCGAACTGGGCAAGGCCGACGCGGCCGTAGTAGACGTTGTCGATGTAGAAGCCGACGCCGTTTTCCAGCCCGTCGTTGGTGAGCGAGATGTTCGAGCCCAGGCCGCGAATGTTGATGTTGGTGTTGCGCGGGTTGTAGGTGATCACCTGAAGGCTGGGGACCTGCTGCTGGATCGAGCCCAGCGTATAGTCGCCGCGCCGTTCCAGGGTGGCGGCGCTGATCACGCTGATGGCGATCGGCACGTCCTGCACGTTCTCGTCGCGGCGGCGCGAGGCGGTGACGACGATGGCCTCTCCGCTGCCGCTATCGGCGATGGCGCTATCGATAGCGGCGCTATTGGGCGCTGCGTTTTCCTCGGCGGCGAGTGCCGGTGCGGTTACGGCCAAGGAAACGGCCAGTGCGAGCGGACTGGCGGTGGTGAAACTGCGAAACATTCAAGTCTATCCCTGTTGCAACTGCGCGCCGGTTTCGTGCCGGGGGTTTCGTTCCGGGCGTCTGATTTCTTTGGATTTTGAAGGGCGCACGGCAGCGACCGGGGCCTGTCGGGCAGGCCCGGATGACGCCGGAACGAGGCGCGTCACGGCCTTGCCGGAAACAGTATGTTCCGGCGCATGGCGCATGGGCGCAGGTCTCTTCGAAGCCGCCGTTGGTCGGTCGGCTATTCGAAAATCCTGCTGTTCAGCCGTGGAGGCGCGTCAGGCGCGCGGGGTCATGGTCTGCATCGTATCACCTCATCGTTGGCGTGAGGGGAACACGATGCCTGGCGCTGTCGCCTGAGCATCGCGCGCTTTAGCGGTTGGTAACGCGGAGCAAGCTGCTTCCCGATCAAATGCCGCGGACCAGGGAACCTTGGATCTGCATGGGCGGCCTGGTCATCCGATCCCGTGCGGTGTGCTTGTCTAGCTATTTGGTTGAGAAAGTATCGTCAAGCGCAAGGTTTTCTATTGCGGCCAATGGCAGGGATTTCGGGGTAAGCGGTGGTACTGTAAAAAGTGACATTAAAACATGAAGATAGGCTAATGCATGGTCAAGGCGGCGGGTTCCTTGAAGTCGGGGCTGGTCGCGAAAGGGCAGGGATTGTAACGGGATGGCATGACTCTTCCTCCTCCCGCGCCGACCGCTCCTACCGCGAAATTTCTCGCTGACCGCACAGCGCTCGTCACCGGCGCGGGCGGCGGATTCGGCCGGGAAATCGCCTTGGGCCTGGCGCGGGCGGGGGCGAGCGTGATGCTTCACGGCAGGCGGGCAGACGCACTGGAGGCGGTGCGGCGCGATATCCTGGCCGAAGGCGGCGCGGCGCAAGTGGCGGTCTTCGATCTGGCCGACGAAGCGGCGGCGGGGAAAGTGCTGCAGGCGCTGGGACGGATCGATGTCCTGGTGAACAATGCCGGACTTCGCAACCGCCGGAGCATGGACCTGCTCGACCGCGAGGCGGTGCGGACGATGCTGGAGATCAACCTTGTCGCGCCCTTCGACCTTGCGCGCCAGCTCGCGCCCGGCATGGCGGCGGGCGGGCGGATCGTGAACGTCACGTCGATCGCCGGGCAGATCGCCCGCTCCGGCGATGCCGCCTATACCATGTCCAAGGGCGGGCTCGACGCGATGACGCGCGCGCTGGCGGCGGAACTCGGCCCGCGCGGGATCACCGTCAACGCCGTGGCGCCCGGCTACTTCGCGACCGAGGCCAATGCGGCGATGGTCGCGGATCCGGCCGTGGCGGAGCACCTTGTCCGCCGAACCTCGCTGGGACGCTGGGGGCGACCGGAAGAGATCGTCGGGCCGGTGCTATTCCTGGCCTCGGATGCAGCAAGTTATGTGACGGGGCAGGTCATCGGCGTGGACGGCGGCTATCTCGCCCATTTTTGAATGTGCGAAAGCGATGATTCCGGCCCGCAGGTTGAGTTGAGCTTCACGCGGCGGCTGAAATCCATTGTCGGGCAAGCGGCCGACAGCGCGTCATGCCGCGTTCGGTAATCGGGCCATGCCTAGTTTATCGAAAAATGCTTGGTTTATTGCGGTATCAGCCCGCATCGCGGCAGGCATCCAGGCAGGGATCAGGCACTTTCTAGGGTTGAGCAAAGCGCAATCACATTCCGTAAATGCGCGGAGAATGACCCCACTAAACTACGGAAATCCGTGAATGGTTGCGCGTTATGCAACACCACATTTCTTTTCCTCATTTGCGCAAATCCCGATTCTCGACCACATAGGACGGGCCTTTCAGGCATCCTCTCCCAAAAACTTTTCAAAGGCTGGTCTTCGGATCGGCCTTTTTTTTGTTCTCCCGACATGCATCGGCTCTTGCATTCTGGCCGCTCCTGCCGCGAAGGCGTGGCGGCACCGGTGGGCGTCAGGGAGAATTCGAATGCGCGGCAGGTATCTTGCAGGTCTCATCACTCTTGCCCTGGCGAACGCAGGCCTGGGTGCGGCGTCGGCAGATTCGGGGGCAGACGCGCCGAAATGGTCGCTGGCGATCCACGGCGGCGCGGGCGTGATCGAGCGGGGTTCGCTCAGCCCCGAACAGGAAAAGGCTTATCGCGCCGGCCTGGACGAGGCGCTGCGCGCAGGCGCCGGGGTGCTCGACAAGGGCGGGACCTCGCTGGATGCCGTTACCGCGGCCATCCATGTGCTGGAGGACAATCCGCTGTTCAATGCGGGGCGCGGCGCCGTTTTCACGGCCGAGGGGCGCAACGAACTCGATGCGGCGATCATGGACGGCCGGACCCTCAAGGCAGGCGCGGTCGCCGGGATCACCCGCACCCGTCACCCGGTGGATGCCGCGCGGGCGGTGATGGATCATAGCCCGCATGTCATGCTCGCAGGGGAAGGTGCGGACCGCTTCTCGCGAGAGCAGGGGCTGGAACAGGTAGATCCCTCCTGGTTCCGCACGGAGAAGCGCTGGCAGCAATTGCTGGAATGGCGCAAGAATCACCAGGCGCGGCTCGATCCCACCCATCGCTATGGCACGGTCGGCGCGGTGGCGCTGGATGCCTCGGGCAATCTGGCCGCCGCCACATCGACCGGCGGCATGACCGGCAAGCGCTGGGGCCGCATCGGCGATTCGCCGGTGATCGGCGCAGGTACTTACGCCCGGAACGGGCAGTGCGCGGTTTCCGCGACCGGCTCGGGCGAATACTTCATCCGCGAAAGCGCCGCGCGGCAAGTCTGCGACCGGGTGGCCTACCTGCACCGTCCCCTTGCCGCCGCCGCGCAGGAGACGATCGATTCGGTCGGCGCCATCGGCGGAGACGGCGGCCTGATCGCGATGGGCCCGGAAGGCATGCCCGCCTTCGCGCTCAATTCGCCGGGCATGTACCGGGGGCAGGTGGCGTCGGGGAGCGCACCGCAGACTGCAATCTATGCAGACGAGGCGCTTCCGGCAAAGAAGTGAGGGACGGGTCTAGGGCGTAAACTCATAAATGGCACCATAGAGGCGCCCGAATGGCGAACAGCTCGGGCCGAAGTGGCCGCGGGGCGGGCTGGTTGCCCGTCCAAGGTCGCTTCGGTTCGAGATGGAAGCCATTCGGGCGTCCCTGCGGGATTTGACCAAAATGGCCCATCGCTGCGTCGGCAGGACTTGAAATATCGACATATTCCTTCGCCCTGCCTTCTTGCGCTGAGCCATTTTGCCTCAAACCTCGATGGTGTCATTTATGAGTTTACGCCCTAGTCCCTCACCGCAGCCCCCCGAGGATCACCGGCGCGATCTGCCGGTTCGCCACTTCGCGCAATACGAAGCTGCTGCGGATGCGCGATACGTGGGGGAGGACCGACAGTTCCTTGCGGTAGATCATGTCGTAATCCTCCAGTGAATGCACGTTGAGGATCATGAGGAAGTCGGTATCGCCCGAGATGAATGCGCAGAAACGCATCGACGGGCTCTGTAGAACGGCAGTCTCGAAATCCTGAAGCACGTTCTCGGCCTGGGAGACGAGTTCGATCGACACCACCACCAATGTGCCGAAGCCCAGCGCAGCGGCGTTGAGATTGGCGGAGTAGTTGGTGATGTGCCCGGATTCCTCCAGGATCTTGCGCCTGCGCGCCACGGCGGTGCTGGAGAGATGGACTTTCTCCCCTAGCCATACGTCGGAGGCGCGCCCGTCGCTGACCAGGGCGCGCATGAGGCGAAAATCGGTCTCGTCCAGTTGATGCAAGGCGGGGCGGCTCCCATGGAGATGATGCGCAGTCATCTGGCCGGTTCGGATATCCATGGCAGTTCGCGTCCCCTGTTGTTTATGTGAAGGAGTATGACCGCGATCTTTCTGAATTCAAACCGGATGCGAACGTTTTTGTTGTTTTATTCCATCGTTTCGTCGAACCAGCCGGTCTCTCCGCCGATCGGCATGCCTGCAGGGACTGCCGGACGGGGCCTGCCGGACTTGTCGATCTCCGCCTGAAGGCGCTTCGGGTCGGTCAAGGTCGCGGCGACGGCGCGTTCCCACAGGGCGCGGGACGATTCGCCTCCGGCTTTCGCATATGTGCGGGAAAGCGCGATGAGATAGCCGTCGAGTTCGGCGGCGACGTCTGCCGGGGTTTCGGCGTCGTGGGCGGAGGCGGCGATCGAGAGGATCGTGCGGTGGGCGATGCGGCGCCCGGCGGCGCTGTCATGCGCGGCGATCACCGGCTGAAGTTTGGCAAGCAGGGTTTCGACGCCGGGCTGGGCGCTGTCGTAGCCGTGCTGGATCTGAAGCCGGGCCAAGCGCGCGGGGGCCAGCAGGCTGTCCAGCGTGACTTGCGCCGCCACTTCGGCCGCTACCAGCGGATCGAACACCGCCGATCCCGCGCTGCGCAGGAATTCGCGCTGCGCCTCGGCATCGGGCCGGGCGCTGGTGCCGCTGGACAGCATCATCGAGAGCGCGGCGGGGACCGTCAGTTCCCGTTCGGAGAGGGTTCCCACCAGGGCATCGATTGCGGCGAGCTGCTCGGCGGCAGGTACGGGGCTTGGCGCGGGGCGCCCGTCGCCCGCCACGGCATAGTCGTAGCGCACGCCGCCCACGATCTTGCCGGTGGCGTCCACCGAATAGCGGTGGAACAGCCAGATCGGCACGAACTTGCGGCGCAAGTTGGACAGCGGCTCGCCCGAATGCAGCACGTGCGGGCCGAAAGTATCGAGCGCGATGCGGCGGACCTGCATGGTATGGGCAAGGTCCTCGGGCTTGTCCTGCCCTTCGGTCCACATGTTGACGCCGGGAACGGCGAGGTCCGCTGCGCGGCCGTCGATATCGGTGCCGAAGATGAAACCGGCGGCATGGGCGGCGACGGCCTTGTCGGCGGCCGCCTTATCGGGATCGACGCCGGGCGCGGGCTGGCCGTAGAGCCAGTCCACGGTGAACTTGTCCCAGGCGCCGATGCCGGCGGCATAGGCGTCGCCGAGGTCCAGCTTCCCATTCGCGATGGCGACTTTCGGCCCCGGATAGTCCATCACCGAGGCGCGGTCCTGAAGACTGGCCGAGAAGTTGTGGACGAAGCCGATGGCATGGCCCACTTCATGCGCGCCGAGCTGGCGGATGCGGGCGAGCGAGACGCGGACCGGATCGTTGGCGGTGCCGGTATCGTCCCCGGCGGTTCCCACCAGGGCTTCGAAGATCGAGATGTCCTGCCGGACGCGCAAGGCGCCGAGCACGACGTTGCCCTTGACGATCTCTCCGGTGCGCGGATCGATCACGCCGCCGCCGTAGGACCAGCTGCGGTTCTGGCGGTCCGCCCAGTTGACCACGTTATAGCGCACGTCCTGCGGATCGACGCCTGCGGGAAGGATCTCGGCCCGGAACGCACCGATGAAGCCGGCGGCGTCGAAGGCATCGGCCCACCACTGCACGCCTTCGGCCAGCGCGGTGCGGATCGGCTCCGGTGCGGCGCTGTCGATATAGAAGACGATGGGCTTCTTCACCGGCGAGCGCGCAGCTGTGGGGTCGGTCTTTTCGAGGCGGAAATGGTTGGCGTATTCGGTCAGCACGGGTGAGCCGAGCGGGGTGCCGAAATCGTAGACCTGGGTGGCGTGGGCGCCGGAGCGGATGTCGAAGCGGCGCGGCACGAAGCCCGGCTCGGGCAGGGCCACCAGCGAGGAATGAACGGTGAAGCTGACCATGCGCGGGTCCGGCGCGATCGTCTCCACTTCGCGGCCCGGCGTGTCGGACACGAAGGTCTGCACGGCCTCGAACTCGATATTGCGGGGGAAGACCTTGACCGCGGCGGTATCGACCGCGCTCAGCTTGTCGGAAATGCGAAAGCCTTTCGCGGCGGCGCCGAGGGCACCGGCAAGGTCCATGGCGTCGCTGGTGAGAAGGGGCGTCAGGTCCACGGTGGCACCCGCTCCTGAAGCGTTTTCCACGACATCGAGCATGGCGACGGTGCTGAAGGGGAAGCTGGCGCGGGCGCCCTGGAGCACGGCGGCGTCGCCGCTGGCCGTATAGCGCGGGTTTTCGAAGAGCACGGCCACTTTGGCGCCCATGCGCCTGAAGGCCAGCACGCGGGTTTCGCCCTGCATGCCGCGATCGATGCGGATATCGGCGGAGCCCAGCCCGGTCTTGATCGCCTGGGTGAACAGGTAGCGGCCGGAAATGCCCTCGGAGTCGGCAGCGGGAAGGGTGAGCAGGACCTTGCCCTTGTCGCCGTCCACCGAGACCGGAAGCAGGGCACCGTCGGGCGAGGTCTTCACCGGGCTGGGCGCGGCCATGGCCTGCACGGCGGGCAGGACGGCAAGGCTGGCCGTCGCTGTGAACAGGACGTGCTTCAACGAGGTGACGATAGACATGATTGCTTCCCTCATGACCCGGCCGGCGTTCTTCCGGCTTCGTTCCGGCGCCGCGTGCTTGTTGCGCCGCAGCATCGAGGTGACCCTAACAGAAAT
The DNA here is from genome assembly GCF_002149965.1 of Novosphingobium panipatense. Classification (GTDB taxonomy): domain Bacteria; phylum Pseudomonadota; class Alphaproteobacteria; order Sphingomonadales; family Sphingomonadaceae; genus Novosphingobium; species Novosphingobium panipatense_A. Next base: position 57,315 of record NZ_MSQB01000014.1, read on the forward strand.
GCCCGCGCCGGTTCCCCGTTCTTATCGGGTCTGAGGAGGGTGTCGGGTTTGAAATCCTGCTCGAAAATCGGAAATCGCGTGAAATTCCATAAGAGAGCTGCGTTTGCGGGTCGGCTTCCACCAAACCATGGCGATTGCTGCACTGCATTTCACGAATCACCCGGTTTCCGCTCGCCCGGAACGAACGCGTTTTGCAGGGCGTGTGTAAATATCCGTCGCGTTTGCCATTCTCATTGATGGAATCTGTCAAAAACGTGCCGCGATCGAGCAATGTTTCGTGGGATTGCACAGGCCCTTCTCGCTAAGATCGACCCGTCCCGGCGAAGCGCCACAAAGGTGCAGCCGGGATGGATGGGACCACCGGAAACGCGTGGTCAGGGGAAAACGGGTTGCATGACAACGGACGGCACCGCGCATCGCGGCGCTTCGTCCGGCACGCCTGGGACTGCCTTTCTCATCCTCGCGGGACGGGACACCTGTTGGTGAAAAATAAGGTTCAGATCCCGGAGGATTACCCATGCACATGAGGTCGACCCAGACGCCGCCCCCGCCGCACCGCCAGCCCGGGAAGCGCGCGCTGCTCCTGGCAACGGCGGCCGTACCCCTCCTGATCGCGGCGCCTGCCATGGCCCAGGACGCGGTGCCGGAAGCCGTCGAGAGCGAAGCGCCCATGACCGAAGTGGTCGTTACCGGATCGCGCATCGTTCGCGACGGCTACAGCGCGCCCACGCCCGTGGCGGTGCTGGGCGAGGCGGATATCGCCGCGCAGGCGCCCGCGAACATTTCGGACTTCGTGAACCAGCTTCCCGCCATCGCAGGCAGCGGCACTTCGGGCACCCAGTCCGGCGGCCTTTCGAATGCCGCGGCAGGCATCAACTCGATCGGTCTGCGCGGCCTGGGCGTAGGGCGCACCCTGGTGCTGGTGGACGGCCAGCGCTCCGTCGCCTCCTCGGTCGGCGGCACGGTGGACATCAACACGATCCCGCAGGACCTTGTTAAGCGGGTCGAAGTGATCACCGGCGGCGCCTCGGCGGCCTATGGTTCGGACGCGGTGGGCGGTGTCGTCAACTTCATCCTCGACACCGGCTACAAGGGCTTCAAGTTCTCCGCCGATACCGGGCTTTCGACGTACGGTGACGGTTTCAACTACCGCCTTTCGGGCACGGCGGGCTTTTCGCTGCTGGACGACCGGCTGCACTTGCTGACCAACGTCTCGTGGTTCCATCAGGACCGCGAGGAAGGGATCGACCGCGACTGGAACGACAGCGGTTATTTCATGATCAACAACCCGGCCTATAACGGCACCAACGGCGAGCCGCAGCGCCTGGTGCTGGGCGGGGTCGGGCCTTCGGGCTATACCGCAGGCGGCCTGATCAGCAGCGGCCCGCTGCGCGGCACCTACTTCCTGGGCGCCGGCCAGACGGCGCAGCTCAACTACGGCACAGTGTCCAGCCCGTGGATGATCGGCGGCGACTGGCAGACGACATTGGCGGGCCATGTCGGCACCAATACGCTGGTTCCGCTCGACGAACGGCTGAGCGTGTTCCAGCGCGCCTCGTTCGAGATCACCCCCAGCGTCGAGATCTTCGGGCAGTTTTCCTACAACCGCTCGATCAGCGCGAGCTCCTATCAGCAGACGCCCAGCACCGGCGTGACCATCGCCGCGGACAATGCCTACCTGCTCAGCCAGTATCCCACCGTCGCCGCGCAGATGGCGGCGCAGGGGCTGTCCTCGATCACCATCGGCACTTCCAACGCCGGTTTTCCGATCCCCGGCAGCGACAACAAGCGCGAGGTCTATCGCTTCGTCGGCGGCGCCAAGGGCAATCTCGGCCTGTTCGGCAATTCGATGGCCTGGGACGCCTACTACCAGAAGGGTGTGACCAAGACCCGCGAGGCGCTGACCAATTCCTGGATCAATGCGCGCATGGCGCTGGCGCAGGACGCGGTCTTCGCGGCCGACGGCAGCATCGTCTGCCGCTCCACCCTGAGCAATCCCGGCAACGGCTGCGTGCCGATCGACCGGCTCGGCACCGACGGACCTTCGCAGGAAGCGCTGAACTACATCTTCAACGACGGCAATCAGCCGCTGCGCCGCCAGACCATCAAGCAGGACGTTGCCGCCGCGACGATCAGCGGCGAACTGTTCGACCTTCCGGCGGGGCCGCTGTCGATGGCGACCGGCGTGGAATGGCGGCGGGAGCAGATCAACGGTTCGGTCGATCCGATGTACAATTCGGGCTGGCTCTACGGCAACTACCGCGTCAACCGGGGCAAGTACGACGTCTACGAGGGCTTCCTCGAACTCGACATCCCGATCGTGGACGGCGTGAACGTCAATGCCGCCGCGCGCGGCACGCATTACTCGACATCGGGCTGGGTGGGCACCTGGAAGGTCGGCGCCAACTGGCAGGTCGTCGACGACTTCCGCCTGCGCGGCAATATCAGCCACGACATCCGCGCACCCAACCTGGAGGAACTCTTCGCGGCCGGCACGGCGCGCACCAATACCGTCATCATCCCCGCAGGCGCCAATGCGCCGGTCACCGGATCGCAGCAGTTCGTGCAGAACGCCTTCGGCAACCCGGACCTCATGCCCGAAAAGGCCAATAGCTGGACCCTGGGCGGCGTCTTCACGCCTTCGTTCCTGCCCGGTTTCAGTGCCTCGGTCGATTACTACCAGATCAAGATCAAGGACGCGATCGGCTCCATCACCGCGCAGCAGACAGTCGATCTCTGCTACGACCAGGGCGTTGCCGCCTATTGCCCCAACATCAAATTCGTGAACGGGGCGCTCAGCACGATCGACCTCACGCCGATCAACTTCTCCACCCAGAAGACCAGCGGGCTCGACTTCGAGGCGAGCTATGCCTTCCCGATCGGGCCGGGCCAGTTCCGCATCCACGGCCAGGCGACGCACTATATCGAGAACGTGATCGACGACGGCATCAGCTTCCCGATCGACTATGCCGGGGTGCTTTCCAGCGGCACTTACGCCTCGCCCGACTGGGTCTACCGCGTCAGCGCCTTCTACGAGCTGGACGATGTTACCTTCAACCTCGTCGGTCGCGGTTTCACCAACGGCGTCTACAGCAACGAGTGGATCGAGTGTAACGGCAATTGCCCCGCCAGCACCGCGCAGAACCGCACGATCAACGACAACAACATCAACGGCGCGCTCTACTTCGACGGCTCGGTGGACTTCAAGTTCCCGGCCCTGAACGGCACCGGCCACCTGACTTTCATCGTCAGCAACCTGCTCGACAAGGATCCGGTGCTTGTCGGCAACGGTCCCGACGGCAACAACGTGCCTGCCTATGCCCAGACCAACCGGAGCCGTTACGACGTGATTGGCCGCACCTTCCGCGTGTCGGCCAAGGTGGAATTCTAAGGTCGCGAGAGGAGAAGAGAAAATGCGCCTGTTTACCCGCACCATTATGACCGCCGCCCTTGCCGGTGCCGCGCTCGTCCAGCCTCTCGCGGTCACTGCCGCCCATGCGGAGGCTTCGCCGGAACTGAAGAAGGAAGTCGCCGCCGAAGTGGAGGCGCAGCGCAAGCAGATCCAGGTCATGGTGGACCAGATCTTCAGCTTCGCGGAGCCCGGCTTCCAGGAAGTGAGGACCAGCGAATACCTGACCGGCATTCTCCAGAAAAACGGCTTCACCGTGACCAAGGGCGTTGCCGGCATTCCCACCGCCTTCACCGCCACTTGGGGCAAGGGCGGGCCGAAGATCGCGCTGGGCAGCGATATCGACGACGTGCTGGGCGTGTCGCAAGTGCCGGGCCTGCCTTATGTGAAACCCATGGTGGACGGCGCGCCGGGCCACGGCGAAGGGCACAATTCCGGCATGCCGCTGATGGTCGCCGCCGCCATCGCCACCAAGAAAGTGATGGAAAAGCACGGCATCGAGGGGCGCCTCATGCTCTGGCCGGGCGTCGCCGAGGAATTGCTGGCGACCAAGGCCTATTACGTGCGGGCGGGCATGTTCAAGGATGTCGATGCCTCGATCTTCACCCATGTCAGTTCGGACTTCGGCACCGCCTATGGCGAGCTGGGCATGAACGGCATGGTCTCGGTGGAGTACAGCTTCAAGGGCAAGACCGCGCACTCGGCAGGCATGCCCTGGGACGGCCGTAGCGCGCTCGATGCGGTGGAGATCATGGACGTCGCCTGGAACTTCCGCCGCGAACATCTGCCGCTCACCCAGCGATCGCACATGATCATCACCAACGGCGGCGGGCAGCCGAACGTGGTGCCGGACAAGGCCTCGGTCTGGTACTTCTTCCGTGAACGCACATTCGCGGACATCCGCAAGCTCTACGAGACCGGCAACGACATCGCCAAGGCCGCCGCGCTCGCCACCGGCACCACCGTGACGCAGAAGACGCTGGGCTATGCCGCGCCCAACTTCGGCAACAAGCCGCTGGCCGAGGCGGCCTACGTCAATATCAAGGCCGTCGGCATGCCGCAGTGGAGCGCCGACGACCAGGCCTTCGCCAAGGCCGCGCAGACGCTCAACGAGCGCAAGGTGGAACCGCTCAAGAGCGAGGTTTCCGAGCTTTCGACCCCGGAGAACCGCAAGCCCTCCATGGGCGGCGGCTCGGACGATATCGGCGACGTCATGTGGGCGGTGCCGACGATCACCATCCGCTTCCCCTCCAACATCCCCAACATGATCGGCCACAACGCCACGTCGGCTTTCGCCATGGCCACGCCGATCGCGCACAAGGGCGTGGAAGCGGGGGCCAAGGCCGTGGCCATGACCGTGCTGGACCTGATGACGACGCCGAAGATCATCGCCGATGCCAAGGCCTATTACACCGACGTCCAGCTCAAGACCGACTCTTATGCGCCGGTCCTGACCGATGCCGATGTCCCGGCGATCTGGCTCAACGAGCGCAACATGCAACTCTATCGCCCGCTGATGGAGAAGTACTACTACAACCCGGCGAAGTACCCGAGCTACCTCGACCAGCTGGGCATCAAGTACCCCACCCTGGCCGCGCCGAAGGAGTGACGGCGATGAGGGGGAAAACCGCAAGCCTTGCCCTTGCCGCAGCACTGGCCGGAACCGCTCTGGGAGCGGCTCCGGCAAGCGCCGCCGCCGACCCGGCGGTGAAGCAGGAAGTCGCCGCCGCCGTGGAGGCGCAGCGCAAGCAGATCCAGGTCATGGTCGACCAGATCTACAGCTTCGCCGAGCCGGGCTTCCAGGAGCAGAAGACCAGTGAATACCTGATCGGCATTCTCGAAAAGAACGGCTTCACCGTTCAGCGCGGCATTGCCGGCGTGCCCACGGCCTTTACCGCAAGTTGGGGCAAGGGCGGCCCGAAGATCGCGCTGGGCAGCGATATCGACGGCTTGCTGGGCATTTCGCAAGTGCCGGGCGTGGCCGAGGTGAAGCCGGTCGTGGAAGGAGCGCCGGGGCACGGCGAGGGCCACAACTCGGGCATGCCGCTGATGGTGGCCGCTGCCATCGCCGCCAAGCAGGTGATGCAGAAGCATGGGATCGAGGGGCGGCTGATGCTCTGGCCGGGCGTGGCCGAGGAACTGCTCGGCACCAAGGCCTATTACGTGCGCGCGGGCATGTTCAAGGACGTGGACGTCTCGATCTTCGCCCATGTCGGCACGGGTTTCGGCACCGGCTGGGGCGATCTCGGGCTCAACGGCATGATCTCGGTCCAGTACGACTTCACCGGCAAGACCGCGCATTCGGCAGCCATGCCGTGGGACGGGCGCAGCGCGCTGGACGGGGTGGAGCTGATGGACGTCATGTGGAACTTCCGGCGGGAGCATCTGCCGCTGACCCAGCGCTCGCACAACGTCATCGTCGAAGGCGGCGGCCAGCCCAATGTCGTTCCGGCCCATGCCTCCGACTGGTACTATTTCCGCGAGCGCGATTTCGCCGCGCTGCGGGGGCTCTACGAGACCGGCAATACGATTTCCGAGGCCGCGGCCCTGGCGACCGGCACGAAAGTCACGCGCAAGGTGCTGGGCTTCGCGGCACCCAACTATGCCAACCGTCCCCTGGCCGAGGCGCTTCAGGCCAATATCGAGACGGTCGGCGTGCCGCAGTGGTCGGCGGCCGATCAGGGCTTTGCCAGGGCGGTGCAGACCCGCAACGGATTGAAGCAGGAGCCGCTGCCGGACAAGGTCACGCCGCTTTCCACGCCGGAAACGCGAACCGGCCCGGGGCTAGGCGCGTCGGACGATATCGGCGATGTCATGTGGACGGTGCCGACCGTGACGATCAGCTATCCGGCCAATATTCCCAACGTGATCTTCCACCATTCCACGGCGGCCATGGCGATGGCGACCCCGATCGCCCACAAGGGCACCGTGGTGGGTGCCAAGGCCGTGGCGATGACTATTCTCGACATCGCGACGACGCCGCAACTGGTCACCGAGGCGAAGACCTGGTTCAGCGATGTCCAGCTCAAGGGCCAGAAATACGATCCGCTCATCGCCGCCACGGACATGCCCGCGATCGATCGCAATGCGCGGGTGATGAAGCAGTTCCGCCCGGAAATGCAGGGCACTTACTACGATCCCGCGAAATACGATTCCTATCTCCAGCAGCTGGGGATCGACTACGCGAAATATGCTGGAGACTCCGGCGCGGGCAAATAGGCTCCGCCGACCGGCCGGGGTGCTCCACCCGATAACCTGCCCCGGCCGGGCCTTTCCTTCAGACGCGAAAAGGGCGCCTGCTTTGGAAGCAGGCGCCCTTTTCATTGTCGTCAAACTTCGAAAATACCGTCAGAAACGGAAGCCGACCGTCCCCATCACGTTGCGCGGGGCGCCCACGAAGCAATCGCCGCGGGCGAGGCAGGAGGCGTAGTAGCGCTTGTCGAGCAGGTTGGTGGCGTTGATCGAGAAGCGCCACTTGTCCCAGGTGATCTCGGCCAGGGCGTCCACGGTGGTGTAGTCCGGGGTGATGATCGTCCAGGCCGGGCCGACCGAGCGACGCTTGCCGGTGTAGACCACGCCGCCGCCGAGGCGCAGCTGCGCACCGTCGCCGACGCCGAAGGTCTTGGTCGTCCAGGCCGAGGCGATGTGGCGCGGCATGTAGTCGAGGCTCTCGGAAGCCTTGCTCTTGTTGTAGCCGTAGTTGACCAGCAGCTCGAAGTTGCCGGGCAGGGTGTGGCTGGCCTCGACTTCGACGCCCTTGGTGGTCAGCTCGCCCGACTGCGTGGTCGCGTTGTTGGCGAGGTAGAGCACGCGGTTGCGCTCCTTGATGCGGAACGCGGTGACGGTAACCAGCGTCCGGGCCTCGGGCTGCCACTTGAAGCCCGCTTCGAACTGGGTGCCGGTCTGCGGCTTGTAGGCGCCGCCCGACGTGCCGTCCTCGTTCTGGATCGAACCGGCTACCGGCAGGAAGCTTTCGGTGTAGCTGAAGAACGGCGAGAGGCCCGCGCCCAGTTCACCGATGATACCGGCACGGAACGTGGTGGCGTGGTCGGTCGAACCCGCAGAGGAGGTCACGCGGTCGCGGCGTCCGCCCAGCACCACCGAGACGCGGTCGAAGAAGCGGATCTGGTCCTGCACGTAGAAGCCGAGCTGCTTCTGGCTCTCCGGTACGAAGGCGCCGGTCGGTTCGTAGGACGAAATCGCATCGTAGTCGATGTCGTAGAGGTCGACCAGTTCGCCCGCACCGTAAGTCGTCTGCTTGGAAACCTTGTTCCAGCTGTAGTCCACGCCGACCAGCAGCTTGTGCTCGATCTGGGCGCCGGTGTTGAAAGTGAACTGGGCGTTGTTGTCGGTCGAGAACACGTTCATCCGGGCGCGCGAGGCGCTGGAGGACATGCCGATGGTCCGGCCGTACGTGCCGTAATCCGCATAGGGCAGGAATGGGTCGGTCGGGTTGGTATAGGCGTCGACGCCGTGGTAGTTGTAGTCGAGGTCGCTGTCGATGTAGCGCGCCTTCAGGCTGATGCGCACGTTTTCCGAGAAATTGTGCGTGATCGCACCGCCGCCCTGCAGCGAGCGGCCCGAATACTTGTCCCAGCCCGGCTTGCCGACGAAAGTGTAAGGATCGAGCCTGCCTTCGGGATAGGCGGTGTTGGGGCGGAAAGTGCCGACGATGGGCAGGAACTGCGAGGTCGAACCGGCGTCGTCCTCCTGGTAGAGGCCGTTCAGCACGATATCGGTGTCGGGCGTAGGCTGCCAGCGGATCGAGGGCGCGAACATCACGCGGTCGTCGGCGACATGGTCCACATACGTATCGGCATCGCGGGCATGGCCGACGAGGCGAACGGCGACGTTGTCAGCCAGCGCCACGTTGACGTCACCGAAGACTTCCTTGCGATCGTAGCTGCCGTAAGTGGCGCTGACTTCGCCGCGGGTTTCGAAGCCGGGGGTCTTGCTGACGAGATTGACGAGACCGCCGATCGAACCCTGGCCGAACAGCACCGAAGCCGGGCCGCGCACGATTTCCACGCGCTCGAAGTTGTACGGGTCCGAGGTGATCGAGGCGTAGTAGCTGAAGATGTCGCGCATGCCGTCGCGGAACTGCAGCGCATCGATGCCGCGGATATTGAAGCCGTCGACGCGGGTGTCACGACCGTAGGGGTTGGCGAGCACACCGGCGGCGTACTTCACGGTGTCGCTGATGTTGATCGCACCCTGCGACAGATACTGGTCCGCCGTGATCGTGGTGACGGGCTGCGGAACCTCGATCGGCGGGGTGTCGGTCTTGGTGCTGGCGCGCCAGCCGGTGACGAGAATGTCGCCTTCCGAGCTGCCCTGGTCGGTGTCGGCTTCTTCCGCGAAAGCGGCGGTCGGAAGGCCCGCGAAGCATACGATCGCTGCGCTGCTCAGCGCGAGCTTGTTCATCCGGTTCATCAGAATTCCCCATGCGCGGCCATGCACCGCATCTGGCGGCGCGCCTACGCGATAATGCGATACATTCGCAACATGCTAACAATATTTAAGGGTTGCGTTGCAAATGAGACACACAATCAACTGGCGCGTCAGCTATCATCAGGGGCTGGAAATCGCGGAAATGCATTGCGTTAGCGGTATTTGGTCAATCCTGCACACAACCGTTCGCGCATCTCTTGCCAGCAGGTCCGATACGGAAAATCACGGGGCAGCAACCATGCTATTGCGAGTCGGTCGCAATTTAAATAGGGGCGCCGCGAAACAATCGTGCGGCAGTTCTGCTGCGGCATTCCGATAACATCACATATCCGCTTCAGGGGGAACAATGGGAAATAGCCGTCTTTCCGCGTCAACGCGCGCTGCCCGTACGCTTGCGGCCCTTGCAGCGGGCTGCGCCCTGCCACATCTCGCCATGGCGCAGCCTGCGGCCGAGCCCGAGGAGCAGTCCGGGAACATCATGGTGACCGGGGAGCGGCCGGACAGCGATCCCACCATCACCGAAGGGCGCGATTCCTATGCCCCCGCCGCGACCAATGTCGGCAAGGCGGCGCAGTCGCTTCGCGAGATCCCCCAGTCGGTCACCGTGATGACCCGCGCCCGGATCGAGGACCAGAACCTGCTCAGCGTCGAGGACGTGATGCAGCAGATGACCGGCGTGACCGTGGACCGCGCCTGGCTTTCCTCCACCTATACCTCGCGCGGCCTGACCATCACCAACATGCGGCTGGACGGCGGCGCCAGCGCCCAGACTTCGTCCACCACCGGCGATCTCGACACCGCGATCTTCGATTCGATCGCGCTCGTTCGCGGCGCGGACGGCCTGTTCGGTGCCGGAGAGGCGGGCGGTGTCATCAACTTCAACCGCAAGCGCGCGCTGGCCGATCCGCAGGCACGGGCATCGATGACCTTCGGAAGCTGGAACCGCGCCCGCGTGGATGCGGACGTGACCGGCGCGCTCACCAGCGACGGCAACTTGCGTGCCCGCGCCATTGGCGTCTACGACATCGGCGAATCGTTCCAGGACTTCAAGAGCGACGACCGCTGGCTGGCCCATGGGTCCATCGAGTACAATCCGGCGCCGGGCACGCTGCTGCTGGCCGGATATACCCACCAGACCGACAAGCACGAAGGTTTCGTCGTCAGCATCCCGCGCTATCGCAACGGCGAGGATATCGGCTTCCCGCGCAGCGCCAACATGGGCGCGCCGTGGAGCACGATCGACCGCGATATCGATATCGCCTATGGCCGCATCGAGCAGGCGATCGGCAATGCCTGGACCGTCAGGCTCAATGCCAACTACACCCGCTCGAACGACCGCACCAATGCCGCCGAGATGGAAAACGCCGTCGATCCCGTGAACGGCGCCGGTACAGACTGGTGGTACTACCAAGCGGGCTCGAAGGTTCGCGAACTGACGCTCGACCTCAACACCACCGGCAGTTTCGAGGCGTTCGGCCAGAAGCACGATGTCGTCCTCGGCGTGGACTATACCCGCAACCGGACGGACAACCGCAGCCTATGGACCTACTACGGGGCCGGGGACGTTTTCGATCCCGTCTCTCCGCCCGAAATCGCCTATCCGCCGGTCTGGGGCTATCAGGGCCGCACCGATATCAAGCGTCTCGGCTTCTACGGCTCGCTGCGGATCCGCCCGGTCGCCCCGCTCTCGCTCATCGGCGGTGGCCGTCTGGTGGTCAAGGACCGCGCAGAGGCCAGCAATATCGCCACCGGCGCGGTCACCTCGCTGATCGACCAGAAGACCAAGTTCGTGCCCTATGTGGCGACGGTGCTCGATGTGTCGCAGGGGGTCAGCCTCTACGCCAGCTATGCCGAGATCTACCAGTCCCAGGCGAACTACATGTCGGCGCCGCGCCCCGGCACGCCGCTGGCCCCGGTGACCGGGACCAATTACGAGGCCGGCATTAAGGGCGAACTGGCAGGGGGCAGGCTGACCGGCTCGCTCGCCGTCTACCGCGTGCGCAAGAAGGGCGCCTTTGCCACCGATCCCAGCAACCCCCCGGCGGGATCGACCGACAACTGCTGCTACATCCGCGACGGATCGCTGCGCAGCCAGGGCTTCGAGGCGGAAGTCAACGGAGAGATCCTGCCCGGCTGGCAGGTCTCGGTCGGCTATACCTACAACGACAACGAGAACCGCCGCGAGAACGACGCCAGCTTCGCGGAGATCACGCCGAAGCACCTGCTCAAGGTGTTCACCGACTACAAGTTCCGCGAAGGCGCGCTCAAGGGCTTCAGCATGGGCGGCGGCGTGACCGCGCAGAGCAGCAATTTCCGCTCCGGCTGGGTCCAGGAACTCAACCCCGCGACCGGGCTCTACGACGGGCCGTTCTACCAGTACCAGTTCAAGGTGCCCGGCTATGCGATATGGTCGCTGCGCGCGGAATATGAGGTCAGCGATCAGTTCTCGATCAGTGCCAACGTCAACAACCTGTTCGACAAGAAGTATTACATGACTATCGGCACGCCCGGATACGGCAACTTCTACGGCGATCAACGCAATTTCCTCGTTTCGCTGCGCGGAAAGTTCTGAGGGAGGGGAGTCTGTCTGAAAATCCGCCATAGGCGGATTTTAGCGGCACCGGCCCACGCCCCCACCCTACCACCCAACGATAGTACCCTAGCGGGTGGTAGGGTGGGGGCGTGGGCCGGTGCCGCAAGCTCGTCACGGACGTGACGAGCGCACTCAACGAAGACTCCGCGAAAATTCGCTGAAAGCGAATTTTCAAACAAACGCAGGTTTGAAAACGGAGGCGGAGCCCACTGCTGCGCGGGCATGGGCGCGCATGATCTGCTCGGCCTCGTCTGGCAGGCGCGCGCGGATCGCATCGAGCACGGCATGGTGCTGCCGGTGCGCGGCGAGCAGGTGGCGATATTCGCCCTCGGCATCCTGCCAGTCGAGCGCAAGCGCGGCGGCGGAGGCGAAAGGCAGGTGGTTGTTGCGGGCCAGCGCGGTCTCGATGGCCGGGTTGCCCGAGCCGCGTATCAGCAGGTCGTGGAACTGCATGTTGTAGTCGTGGAAGGCCTCGAGGTCCTCGTTGACCAGATGGCCTTTCGCGAAAATGGCGTCGCCGCGTTCCAGGCAGCGCGCGAAGGCGATTTCCTCGGCGGGGCTGAGCGGGCGTGCGGCAATGGTCCGTGCCGCCAGGCCTTCCAGCACCCCGCGCACTTCGATGGCACCGCCGATCTGGACCTGGCTGGGCGCGCGCGCCGCATAGCCGCGTGCGCCCAGCCTGATCACAAGGCCTTCAAGCTCCAGCGCCCGAAGCGCGGTGCGCACCGGCATGCGCGATACGCCCAGCGCCTCCGCCGTGGCGATCTCCGCGATCCTTTCGCCGTCGCGCAGCTCGCCCGAGGCTATCATGCGCCGCAGCGAGACGAGAACATGCTGGCCGGGCTTCATCTTGGCTGTCATGCTGCGGGACTTAGCCCGAGGGCGCGGCCAAGTCCAAGTGCCTTCAGGCCGTCGGTTCCAGCATGGGTGCCTCCTTCGCTGCCTTTTCCGCAGCGATGGCGCGGTCGATCATCATTCTCGAGCGGACGCCCCCGGCATCGATGTTCAGCTTCAGCAACCGGCGTTCGGGGTGGCGCAGCAGGTTTTCCTGCTGCCGTTCCAGCATTTCCAGATCTTCGGAGAAGATGCGGTGCTGCCCGGCGCGGATACTGTCCGTCACCGCCTCGTCGGTCACGGCGAAGCGGCGCGCCATGCCCCAGAAATAGTGGTGCGAGGTGTGGGTTTCCGGGGTGATGAAATCGACGACGATGCTCGACGCCTTCACGTCGTCCGCCGCGTCGTAGCCGCCCTTGCCCTGCAGCGCGACGCCGACTTCGATCATGACGTGGCTGGGCAGCGAGAACCGGCAGATCTGCCAGCGGTCGACGATCCCGTCATCGGGCAGGCCCGCGCTGCGCAGGGCCATTTGCCAGAACGGCGGGGCGCCGACCCCGTCCATGAAGCGGCTGGTGACGATCTCGTCGCTGCCGCTGCGTGTCTTCACGGGCGCTTCGTCGATCTCCTTCTGTCCGATGCTGCTGGCATGGACGTAGGTTTCGTGGGTCAGGTCCATGAGATTGTCGATCATCAGGCGGTAGTCGCAGGCAATGTGGAACAGCCCGCCGCCATAGGCCCATTCGTCGCTTTCCGCCCATTCCAAATGATGCAGATGGTCGGGCGAGGCGAGTTCGGCGTCTCCGGGCCAGACCCAGACGAAGCCATAGCGCTCGATCACCGGGAAGGAACGGATCGGCGGGAAGTCCTTCACGCGCTGGCCGGGCATCTCGATGGCGCGGCCCGAACAGCCCATCGCCAGCCCATGGTAACCGCAGACGAGCTTGCCTTCGCGCAGGAAGCCGAGCGAAAGCGGTGCGCCGCGGTGCGGGCAAAAGTCCTCGAGCGCCGCGACTACGCCGTCCTCGCCGCGAAAGAACACCATCGATTCGCCGCAGATCTTGCGGCCGAGCGGCTTGCCCTCGATCTCGTCGGGCGTGCAGGCGACGTACCAGGCATTGCTGGGCCAGGGAGCCTGATCGACGCCGGAAAAACCAGCGGAGTCGGGCGTGCGCGCGGGGGCGGGAATCATTTCGCATCCTTTCCATCATGGCGCATCGCAGCGCTCTATTGGATCCAATAGAGCAAAATTGGATCCAATCCGTCAAGCGCCAATCGGCATGAGGGCGAGATGAGGGCGAGATGAGGGCGAGTTTCCCCAGACTCTCAGGTCTCCACGATTTCGACCCACGATCCGGCCGACGGCCCCCGCGCGAGCGAAGGCAGGCCGGCTAGGATGCCGATGCGGTCGATATAGTCGGCGATGGCGGCACCTTTGGGCGCCTCCGGGATGACCGGGCGGCCGGGCGGAGCGAACCAAATCGGCAGGAAGCCGGTCTCTATCCGTCCTCCCGGATGGATGCGGCAGCGCCCGATCAGGCCGTTCACCGCCTCGGGATGGAAGGGGGCGAGTGGATAGGCCGGGTCGGGTTCGAAGCCGAACATCGTCTTGCGGCGCTCTGCCCATTCGGCACGGGCGGGATGGTCCTGCGCCGGGGTCAGCGCATGGGTCACCACGCAGCCGTTGCCCAGGCCGTGGAAGATGGGCCGACCACGATGAAACTCGATGCCCCGCGCGATATGGGCGTGGTGGCCGACGACCACGTCCGCTCCCGCCTCGATCGCGGCATGGGCAAGGGGGCGTTCGTAAGGGGCAAGGGCGGCGGGGCGATGGGTGATCCCCTTGTGAAGTGCCACCACGAGGATATCCGCCTCCTGCCGTGCCGCTGCGATGTCCGCCTGCATCTGCGCGACAGAGGCCGGATCTGCCTCCACGAGATCTGCCTGCGGGCGCGAAGGGCCGCCGTCCGCCGCCCGCACATGGACATAGGCGCTGCCCGCGCGGCTCTCCGCGGCCCAGCTGATTTCCGGGCCGACGCAATTGTAGCTGAGCAGCGCGATCCGCCGCCCATCGCGTGCGACAATGGCAGGTCTGCGGGCGCGGGAAAGGTCGGCGTCGGCCCCGGCGTGGGCGATGCCGAGGCGGTCCAGTTCGGCATTGGTATCGGCGATCCCGATGGCGCCGCAGTCGGCGATGTGGTTGCCCGCCATCGACAGCATGCCGATATTGGCGCGGGCGAGAGCGGCCAGATGCGCGGGTTCGGCGCCGGGCGCAGGCACGTCGCCCTCCAGTTCTTCGCCGCGTAAGGTATGCGGGACTTCGAGATGGCCGATGACGAGGTCGGCGCCGCGGGTCACTTCGGCAATGCCGGAGAGCCAGTGGTCGGGGTCGGGCACGTCGAGGATGATGTCGCCCAGGAACAGGATATCGATCGGGCGGCTCATGCCAGTGCCCCTTCCTTGCCCAGTGCCCCTTCCTTGCGTAGCGCGGCGATGGCCTGCGCGTCGTAGCCCAGTTCGGCCAGGACGTCCTCGCCGTCGGCGCCGAGAACCGGCACACGGCGGCGCTGCGGCGGATCGGCGGCGAAGCCCGGGCCCATCGTCGCCAGAGGGCGGTCGTGGCCGGGCAGGTCCACTTCCGCCACGCTGCCGCGCTCCACGATGTGCGGATGTCGGACGATCTGTCCGACATCGCGGATCATCGCGGCGGGAACTTTCGCGGCGGTCAGGCGGGCTTCCAGCTCTTCGGCGCGCCAGCGGGAAAGCGCCTGCTCCAGCCAGCCCCGCACGAAATCGTAATTGGCCACCCGCGCGGCGTGGTCGGCCATGCGCGGGTCCGCCAGCATGGCTTCCTCGCCCAGTACGTGCAGCATCGCCTCGACCTGGGCCTGGTTATTGGCGCCGAGCGCGATCCATCCCTCGGCGGTGGGGTAGAATTCGGACGTCGGCACCATGCGAAAGCCGCGGTTGCCTGTGCCCTCCGGCGTCTGCCCGGTATAGCTGTGGACCGAGACGGTCTGGTTCGCCAGCTTGAGCGCGGCGTCGAGCATGGCGACGTCCACATGCTCGCCTTCGCCGCAGGCATCGCGGCGGCGCAAGGCGGCCAGGGCGGCGATCACGGCGATATAGCCGGTGAAGCTGTCGATGATCGGCAGGCCGATCTTGCGCGGTTCCCCGTCCACGCTGCCGAGCGCGGCGATGCCGGAAATGGCCTGGGCGATGTGGTCGTAGGCACCCCACTGCGCCAGCGGGCCGCTCTGGCCGAAGCCGGTGATCGAGATCACGATCAGGCGCGGATTGCGGCGGCGCAGTTCCTCTATCGGAAAGCCCAGCCGCGCCAGCACGCCGGGGCGGTAGTTCTCCACCAGGAAATCGGCCTGCTCGACCAGCTTCCACAAGGCCGTGCGGCCGCCTTGGGTCTTGAGGTCCAGCGCGATCGAGCGCTTGCCCGCGTTGATCGAGGCGAAGGGCACGCTGAGCAGCGGCTCCCCCGCATGCTCGGTATAATGCCGAAAGCCGTCCCCGACATGCGGCGGCTCCACTTTCACGACATCGGCGCCCAGTTGGACCAGGGCATTGGTGCAAGTGGGGCCGGATATGGCGTGGGTGAGATCGACCACTTTGATTCCGCCTAGCGCGTTCATCGATCGGCTCCCTGGCTGCTGGAGAGGACCCCGGCCGCTTCCAGCGCGGCGACGTCGAAGCCGAGCTCCGCGAGGATCGCGGCATTGTCCGCGCCGGGCAGAGGCGCGGGGCGATGTGCGACCGGCGGGTTGGCGGAAAGGTGGAAGGGCGTGCCGATCTGCGCGACCCATCCGGCCGAAGTCGGCAGGCGCACATGCATGCCGCGCGCTTCGGCATGGGGATGGTTCAGCGCCTCTCCGGCGGTGAGCACGGGCATCGCCTGGGTATCGGCGGCTTCCAGCAGGCCGAGCCAGTGCGCGCGCGGGTGGGAGGCGAAAAGGGCGGCAAGGTCCTCGCGCATGGCCGGGTGAGCGGCGATGTCGAATTGCCGGGCGGCATAGTCCGGCCGTCCCACCGCCTCGCAGAAGCGCGCCCAGTAGCGGGGTTCCATGTCGGTGGTGCAGAGCCAGGCGCCGTCGCCGCAGCGCCACAGGCCGCCCTTTGGATGCCAGGCACCGTCCGGGAAACCGATCGCGGCCGGGTCCTCGGCGCGGCCCAGCGCCACCATCAGCAGGGGCATGGCGGCATCGGTCATGGCCACGTCGACATGCTGGCCCCTGCCGCTTGCACTCCGGGCCTGAAGCGCGGCGAGGACGGCGATGGAGGCATGGGCGCCTGCCAGCACGTCCGCGACCTGGGCGCCGGGTAGGGTCGGTTCCGGCGTGCCGCCCAGCCGGGACAGCGCCCCGGCCAGCGCCAGCGCGGCGGGATCGTGCCCGGCCCGACCGGCCAGCGGCCCGGTCTGCCCGGCAAAGGATACCGAGCAATAGATCAGGCGCGGATTGATCGCGGAAAGGGCGTCGTAGCCCAGGCCCATCGCCGCCATCACGCCGGGCCGGTAGTCTTCCAGCAGCACGTCGGCCCGCTCCACCAGCGCGTGCAGGACCGGCGCGGCGTCGGGATGGCCGGGGTTGAGCAGCAGGGAGCGCTTGTTGCGGTTGTAGGTCGGCCTAGCGCGGCGCAGGATTTCCGCGTCCTCGTTCTCCTCCGTGCCGAACATCGCTGCCGCCTTGGCGAGTTCACGGGGATGTTCGATACGGATCACCTCGGCGCCCATGTCCCCGGCCAGCCAGCCGAAGTAGGCCCCCGGCAGGAAGCGCGAGAAGTCGAGCACGGTCAGCCCGTCCAGCGCCGTCATGCCGCGCACGCCCGTCGCGCCCCGGCCTTCTGGGCGCAGGGGCCTTCGATGAAAGTGGCTATGCGTGTCTCCAGATCCGCCATGTCGGCCCGGTCGAGCGCATAGTTGTCCACGCCCAGTTCCAGCACCGGGATGCCCGCTGCCGTCAGCGCGCGCAGGACGAAGGGATCGGCGTCGGCAAGCGCGACGGCGCCGTCGATACCGTGGGTCCGGGCTTCATGGACGTGCCAGGGCGCGGCCCAGCCCGGCATGCGCAGTTCGTCCCCCATCGTCAGGAAACGTGCGGCGAGCGCGCGCAGCGGATCGCGGCCCTCCGTTCCCTCCGCCTCGAACTTGCGGATATAGCCGTCCGCCGCCAGTGCGAGGTACATCGACCAGACGAAGACCGCGCCGTGGCTGTCCTCCCACTTCTGGTAGAACGCCGTGTTGCTCCAGAGGCCGCGCCCCACCCACATGAGGCGCACTTTCTCCTCGGCTACCGCGCCCAGGCCCTGCCGCGCGCGTTCCGCGACTTCCTCGTAGAGCGCCTTGGCGGCGTCGCGCGCCCATTCGGTGCCGCGATGCCACTGCGGCACCATCGTGGCGGGCATGGAATCGACGAGGCCGATGGGCGCGGGGACGGTGCGGGCGATCAGGTCGCGGGTCTTGCGGTAGTATTCCTCCTGCTCGTTGACGAGGTTCATGACCTCGACGAACCGGTCCCGGTCGAAGCGATGGCCAGTCCGCGCCTCGACTTGCGCAATCACCTCGCGCAGTTCGGCCACGAGCAGATCGAGCCGCTCGGGTTCCAGCACTTCGTCCCAGCGGTCGGGGAGGGCTTCCCACCAACGGGTTTCGATGTCCCGGCGCGGATCCACGGTGCGCTCGTAGAGATAGGGCGCGGCGCCGCTTTCCAGCGCCCATGCCGCGAAGATGCCGGGGGTGGCATCGCTGGAGGCGACGGCTTGCACGAAATCCGGGCGGGGCAATCCGCCCCATGGCGCCTGCGCGGCATCCTCGTCGAGCGCGGCGGCGAGGCCTTGCGCGCTGTAGGCTTCGGCATCCACCGGATAGTGCCGCGCGCGCAGGAGATCGCGGTAGCGCCCGCTCTGCTGCTTGGCGGCGACGATCGAGGCCCACCACTGGTTGACCACGAAAGGCACGCCCAGCGCGCGCAGCACTTCCTGCGGGGCATTGGCGTTGACCACGGCGAAGGGGGCTCCGGCCTGGACCTGCGCCTGCACCGAGGCGAACCATTCGCGCTGGTAATCGCCCGAGGATGCGGAAGCCTGAAGGACCTTGCGGCTGCGTTGGCGGTTGCTCTGGCCGCTGGCCGCGGACGGCGGATTGGCAACGGCAGATCGTGGCGGGGATGCCTCTTTCCCGCGCAGGGCCGGCACCAGCTTGCCGGTATCGTCCAGCCCGCTCTTGAGCGCGAGCACCTTCACGCCGGTGCCATCGAGCGCGCGGTGGAGCGGGGCGAGGGTCCAGGGCGCGGCCTCGTCTCCGTCGAGCGTGACGTGAAGGACGCGTTCCGCCTTGCGGGCCTGAACGGTGCTGCGCGCTTCCTCGGCCAGAACGGCGCCTTCGGCGGCGGCAGCGGGAACGGCATGGGCGGGGTTGGCCCACGCGGTCATGGACCGGGGTGTGGCAAGGGCGGCGCGGGCGATGCCCCAATCCTGAACCTCGCCGACGATCCGCAGCCCCTCGGCTTCGATCGCGGCGTAATGATGGTCGGTTTCGTGCGGGGAACCGGCCACGATAACCGGCGTCTCGGTCGCTTCGGGCAGCGCGGCGCTGTCCGCGATCGCGGCGCGCAGCAGCGGCGCCAGTTCGTCCGGGGGAAGGATCGCGGCGGCGCCGAGGCATTGCAGCATCCGGGTGCCGGACAGGCGCGGCCTGAGGGCGTCGAGTTCGCGCAGCAGGGCGTGTACCCGGTCGGCTGCCTCGGCCTCGCGGGCGAGATCGTCGTCGGTAAAGGCATGGCCGCCTGCTTCCACCAGCCACGCGCGCAATTGTTCGAGGCGGACTTCGTTGTATCGGCGGCTTGCGGGCCGGTCGATATGGAGCAGATCCAGCAGCGTGATCTTGCAGGGCGCGGGCTGGCCCAGAGCCTCTTCCTGAAGGCGTGCGTTCTCGCGCAAGGCGGAAAAGACCTGGGCCTGCTCGGCATCGGCGCGGGTGAACAGCACCGGGTCGAGCATGGCGGGGTCGAGCAACTGTTCCATCAGGTGATGGGCGCGGCGACGATCGCCGGACGGGCCGAGCAGCGCATTGGCGCGCGGCGTCGGCAGGCCCGTGAGCGCTGCCATGCGCACCGGCGCGAAGCCCGCCGCGCGCAGCAGCGGCAGCGGGGCATCGCTGCCGATCACCCGCAGGACGCGGCGGCCTTCCGCGCGCAGACGGGCGGCCACGGCCTTTGCATCGCGATAGGCGGCAGCGATCTGCTCGAGAGCAGCGGAGGCGCAGGCAGGGGGCATCTCAGATCACCCCGGCGGCGCGCAGATCGGCGATCTTCTCCGCCGAATAGCCGAGATGGCCGGCAAGGATCGTCTCGGCATGCTCGCCCACCCGCACCGGCAGCACGTCGTCGAAACCTGTGCGCGCGCCGGAAAAGACGATGGGGATGCCCGCCGTGCGCAAGTCGATATGGGTGTCGTGGTCGGGATGATGCACTTCCATCGTCTCCGCGCGCGCGACCACGCGCGGATCGACCAGGGCATCCTCCGGGTGGCGCACCGGTGCCACGGGCACGCCTTCGGCTTCGAGCAGGGCGACGACTTCGGCCTTGGACAAAGTGCGCGACCAGGCGTTGATCATCGCTTCCAGCACCGCGGCGTTGGCGACGCGCGAATCCCGGTTGGCGAAGCGCGGGTCGGCCGAGAGCTGCGGTTGTCCCATCGCGCGGAACAGGCCTTGCGCCAATTTCTCGTGAACCGCGACCACGGCGACATAGCCGTCGGCGCACTCGAACACGCCGAAGGGCGAGAGGCGCTGCACGGTCAGGCCGGTGCGGGCCTGCATCCCCGCCGCCGCCATGGCAGACCAGTTCTCGATCGCCACGAAACTGGTGAGCGCGCCCAGCATCGACACGTCGATGTGCTGGCCGCTGCCGGTGCGACGGCGTTGCTCCAGTGCCGAAAGGATGCCGATCACCGCGAAGACCGGGGCCAGCATGTCGGCTATGGGGATGCCGATGCGCACGGGCGGTTCGTCATGCCCGCCGCTGGCGAACATGGCGCCGGACAGGGCCTGGATGATGATGTCCATGGCCTTGCCGTCCGCCGCCGTCGCGCCGAATCCGCTGAGCGAGCAATAGATCACGCCTGGGTTTTCGGCGCGCGCCACTTCGTAGCCTATGCCCAGGCGGTCGGCCGTTCCCGCGGTGAAGTTCTCGACGACGATATCGGCCGAGCGGACGAGATCGCGGAACACCTCCTGGGAGCCGGGTTTCTTGAAATCGAGCGCGACGCCGTACTTGCCGCGCGCGCGGGTGAGGTGGGACACGGAAACGTCGTCCTCGTGCCGGCGCTCCACGCCGATACCGTCGCGGCCGACGTAGGGGCTGTTTTCCCGCGCCAGGTCGCCGCCGCGCGGGTCCTCGATCTTGATCACCTCGGCGCCCAGTCCGGCAAGCAGGAGAGTGGCATAGGGGCCGGCCAGGGCGCGGGTCAGGTCGATCACGCGCAGGCCCTCGAGCGGACGTTCGGTATTGGTCATGGGCGGTTCTCCGTCGGCGCGCATTGCTGGGCGGTGCCGGTGGTGATGAGGTGCTGGGCGGCCCGGAACACGGGCACGCCGTCGATGCCGACCTCGGACAGGCGTTGGGCCTGGCCGAAGGCGTCGGCGTTGTAGAGACGGTCGAAACGGGCCTGCTCGATCGCGGGCAGGGGAGAGAAGTCGACCCCGTCGGTCTTGCCGAAAGCGATGCCCCCGGCTTCGGCCTTGAGCAGTTCGCGGTTCAGCGCGGCTTCCCAGTCCTTGCGCGAGGTGATCAGCAGGCGCTGGAGATCGGCGGGGAGGCGGCGCCAGGCCTGGTCGGAAACCGCGCGTGCCGGATAGGCGCCGCGGCTGAAGCGGATCGCGGTGAAATGCTTGGCCACTTCCGAGAAGTGCAGGCTCTTGATGGTGTCCGCCGGGGCGACGACGCCGTCGATCACGCCTTTGGCCAGGGCGGAATAGACTTCGCTCATCGGCATGTTGACGGGATCGGCGCCCAGTTGCTTGAGCACGTCCACGGCATCGCTCTGGGCGCGCAGGCGCAGGCCGCGGAAATCCTCGAGATGGCGGATGGGCCGCGTGCGGGTAAGCACGCCGGGGAAGTTTCCGCCCTGTACGGCCAGGACGTGAAGGCCGTGCAGTTCCTTGTCGAAGCCGGGGAAGCGCGCGGAGAGGCAGTCGTAGACGGCGATCTGCTCGGCGATGTCACGCACGCCGCCGTAGAAGCCTGACTGCACCCGCAGGAGATGCGCGCCGCCCTTCGCGTAGATCGGCGTGATCAGCCCGATATCGGCCACCCCGTGGCGGATTTCCTCCATGCTCATGTCGCTGGAGAGAAGCGCGCCCGACCAGTAGGGACGGAAGGCGATGCGGCCGCCGCTGGCCTTTTCGACGTCGGCCATCCATTCCTGGTCGGCGCGGCTGAAGGGATGGCTCGGCGGATAGGGGCTGGCGTAAGTGAGGGTATGTTCGGCGGGCTTGGGGGCGGGGCCGCAGGCAGACAGGGTGGCCGAGAGGGCCAGGGCCGCTGCCGCCATCAGCAGTTTCATGCGCATCGGATCAGCCTCCCGTCACGCTGGGCAGCCACAGGGTCAGCGCGGGGACCGCGATGATCAGGGCAAGGTGGAGGAAGTCCGCGAGCAGGAAGGGGATGATGCCCCGGAAGATCGCGGAAAGCGGGATGTCCTTGGCGATGCCCTGGATGACGTAGACGTTCAGCCCGAGCGGTGGGTGGACGAAGCCGATTTCCATGGTGCGGGTCAGGAAGATGCCGAACCAGATCGCGCTGTAGCCCAGTTCCTGTGCGATCGGCAGGAAGATCGGCGTGGTCAGCAGCATCAGTGCCAGGCCATCCAGGAACGAGCCGAGCAGCAGGAGCAGCAGGGCCATGGCGATGATCGCCAGCACCGGGCTGGCATGCATGTCGCGCACCCAGGCGGACATGACGTCGGCAATGCCGGTGACGCTGATGAAGGTGGCGAAAAGAATGGCGCCGATGATGACCACGTAGATCATGCCGGACGTGCGCAGCGTCGATGCCACGGCGCCGCCGATGGCCTCGCGGTTGAAGGCGCCGCGCAGGCCGCAGAGGCCCAGCGCCGCGACCACGCCGACGGAGGCCGCCTCGGTCGGCGTAAACCAGCCAATCATCAGCCCGCCGATGACGAAGACCACCAGCGCGATCACGTCGATGATGCGGCCGATGCCGAGCAGCCGGTCGCGCCAGCCCACCCGCTCGGACTTGGGGCCGAGCAGGGGGTTGAGGTGGCAGAGCACGCTGATGGTGACCATGTAGAACAGGGCCTGGGTCAGACCCGGAATGATCGAGGCGGCGAAGAGCTTGCCGATCGACTGTTCGGCGATGATGCCGAACACGATCAGGGCGCCCGACGGCGGCACCAGCGAACCGAGCGTACCGCCCGCCGCCAGCGCGCCTGCCGCGAAGCCGGGCTGGTACTTGGCCCGCCGCATTTCCGGCAGGGCGGCTGCGCCGACGGTGGCGACGGTGGCGAGGCTGGAGCCGCTGATGGCCCCGAAGCCCGCGCATCCGGCTATGGATGCCAGCGCCAGACCGCCGCGGCGGTGCCCCACGAAGCGCGCGGCGACGTCGAAGAAGTCCCGGCTTGCCCCTGCCGCGAAGCACAAGTGCGCCATGAGCAGGAACAGCGGCAGGACGCCCAGTTCATACTTCATCACCGTTTCGAAGGCGACCACGCCGCCCTTGATCACCGCCGCCTCGGGCGAGATCAGCACGGCAAGGCCGAGCAGGCCGACGCCGGCAAGCCCGACACCGATGGGCACGCCTGCCGCCAGCAGGGCCAGCAGCGCGGCGATGCCGAAAAGTCCGACGAGTTCCGGGCTCATTGCGCGCTCCGGCGAAGGGCGTTGCGCGAGAACAGCAGGGCGACGAAGAGCAGCGCGGCGATCTGCAGCAGGCGCAGCGGGGTGATGGGAATGTGCAGGAGTTCGGTCCTTTCGTGGCCGTTCCAGAGATCGGCCACCAGGCAGAGGCAGCCCGCCGCCAGGACCAGGAACAGCAGCGCGGAAGCCGCCGCGGCCATGCGCGCTAGCCGCTGGACGATGGGGGCGCTCAGCCGCTCGGTCAGGATGTGGACGGCGGCGTGCGAGCCCTTCAGCGTGGCGAAGATCATGGCCGAAGAGGCGATGAGGACGATGCAGGTCTGGACCACTTCTATGGAGCCCAGCAGGGTGAAGCCGGTATGGCGCCCGATCACGGCGATGGTGTCGGTGGCCATGGCCAGGAACAGGCCCGCGCCGCCGATGAAATAGGCGATGCGGGTGGCGCCGGTTTCGGCACCGGATGGCAGGTCTTCGCCATGGGGTGCCGGGTCCGCTCCGCTTGCCGGAGGCGATTCGCCGCCCGGATCCAGGTCGTTCTGCATCTTCCTCTCCTGAAGGCCGTCTTATTGACAGCCCCATGCTTCAACCGTCTAATAACGTGATTGGCTTGATGGTAGAGAAATTCAACTATCTGTCAACTACACTAAACATGAATGAGGCAGGGACGGAACGGTGAAGCGCGGCGGTAGCAAGCGGGAAGAGGTGGAAGCAGCGGATTCGGGCATAAAGCTCGGCCGACTCGACGAGTTCATCGGGTTTCGCCTGCGGCGCATCCAGAACCAGCTTTCGCGCGATTTCGCGGCGGCAACGGCAGACCGCAACATGCGTTCGGGCCTGTTTTCCTCGCTCTCCATCGTGGCGGCGAATCCCGGGATATCCCAGAACGAACTCTCGAAAGCGGTGGGTCTCGACAAGTCGATCACCGTACAGATCGTCGACGAGCTGGAGAAGCGCGAACTGGCGGTACGAGAGCGTTCGCCCACCGATCGGCGCCGCCATGCCCTGTTCGTGACCGAGGCGGGCCAGACCTACCTGGATGAACTTTTCGCGATTCTGGCAGAGACCGAGGATGCCGTGCTGCATCAGCTGACCCGGGCCGAACTGGCGCTTCTGCGCGAGTTGCTGGACCGGATGTACCTGGCCTACGACGAGCCCGGAATATCGCTATAAACAAAAACAATACCGTCAATTCGAAAGATAGTTGACAATCTCTACGATTGAGTCGCAAAGTAGCGTTGTCGATGGCGCCATGGAGTGCCTGCGGACGGCGACAACGCCGCTGCGACGCGTGGAGAGGTCGTATCGTGTCCCTTGCGGGACACCCTGCTGTTGCTCCCTTCGCGTCGGCGAGATCGCCGAAACGATAAATGCCCGGCACTGCCGGGTTGGGAGGTCAATTGATGTCGCGCATTACCTTGCGTCACCCCGTTTCCCGCCTTGCCATGGCGGTCTTTGCGTTGGCGGCGGCGCCCGTCCCGGCCCTGGCCCAGGACGCGGAGCAGGCCCCGCCGGCAGCATCCGAACCCCCTGCCGACGAGAGCGCATCGCCGACCATCCAGGAGATCATCGTCACCGGCACCAGCATTCGCGGCGCCGCGCCGGTAGGCTCTCCGCTCGTTGCCGTGGGCCGGGCGGAAATCGACCAATCGGCGGCGACAACGACGATCAAGGTGCTTCAGGAAACGCCGCAGATCACCAATTACGGCGTTTCCGATACCAGCCGCAGCGGTTCGGGCGGCGCGGGGAACGTGGTCTACGGCAACTCGATCAACTTGCGCGGCATCGGCCCTTACGCCACGCTGACGCTCATCAACGGGCGCCGCGCGGTGCCGCAGGGCACGACCGGCGCGACGATCGATCCTTCCACGATCCCGACCCTGGCGCTGGAACGCGTGGAAGTTATCGCGGACGGCGCTTCGGCGGTCTACGGTTCCGATGCCGTCGCGGGCGTCGCCAACCTGATCCTGCGCCGCAATTACGAAGGCGCGCAGATCGAAGTGCAGCACGGCGTTGCCGATCACTATTTCGAAAGCCAGATCGGCATGATCGCCGGCCACAAGTGGTCGACGGGCCAGGTCACCGCCTCGTTCCAGCATACCTACCGCAGCAACCTGAGCGGCAGGGACCGCGATTTCTACGGTGCGGATCTCACCTCGCGCGGGGGCGCGGACTACCGCGTGACGCAGTGCGCGCCGGGCAATATCGTCACGGGCGGGCGAAGCTATGCCATTCCGCAAGGCGGGGCGACGCCGGGCAATCTCGTGCCGGGCACCGTCAACAAGTGCGATAACCTGAAGGCCATCGATCTGGTGCCGCAGCAGGAGATCAATGCGGGCACGATCAACTTCGACCAGGACATCACGGACGGCATCCGCTTCTATGCCGATGCCTACGCCTCCCGCCGCGATGCCGTGCGGCGCGGGCAGGTGGCGGCGCAGAACCTTGTCGTCCCGCGCAGCAACGCCTTCTTCGTCGCGCCGGCCGGGACCAATCCCCTGACCGAGACGGTGCAGTATTCCTTCGTCAACGACTATGGCCCCTATTCGACGTCGGACATCACCTCCCAGACCATCCAGGGCACGGCGGGCTTCAATGCCGACCTGTTCGGCGACTGGCAGCTCGACGTCTACGGCAGTTACGGGTGGAACAAGGACCGGGTCTTCACCCAGGGCAGCCAGACCGATTCCGCCGCGCTTGCCGCCGCCCTGGGGAGCAGCAATCCGGCCACTGCCTTCAACCCCTTCGGCACTTCGGTGAACGACCCGGACGTGATCGCGGGCATCATGAACAATGTCAGCACCACCCAGGGCATCAGCCGCATGAAGGCGGCCGAGGCGAAAGTGGACGGCACCCTGATTTCGCTGCCGGGCGGCGACGTGAAACTGGCGGTGGGCGTCGAATACTACAAGCTGAACTTGCGCACCGGCCAACTGCGCGGGCGGCGGGAAGCGCAGACGGGCACCGACATCCGCCTCTCGCGCAACGTGAAGTCCGCCTATGCCGAAGTGCTGGTGCCGATCTTCGGCCCCGGCAATGCGATCCCCGGCTTCCACAGCCTGCAACTCGACGTGGCCGGGCGTATCGACAAGTACAGCGACGTTGGCACCACCAAGAATCCCAAGATCGGCGTGAACTGGGAGCCGGTGGCCGATCTCAAGCTGCACGGCAGCTACGGCGAATCCTTCCGCGCGCCGCTGCTGACCCAGCTCGTCAGCGCGGGCGGTTCCCAGCTCTATATCCAGAACTACTACGATCCCACGGTGGGGACGACGGTGCAGGGCGTCGCGCTTTCAGGCGGCAATCTCGATCTCAAGCCGGAAACGGCGCGCACCTGGTCGTTCGGCGGCGAATATTCCCCCGCCTTCCTGCCCCGCGCGCAGCTCAGCCTCAACTATTTCGACGTCGTCTACAAAGGGCAGATCAACGGCTATCTGTCGAACCTGAACGTGCTGCGGCAGGAAGATCTCTATAGCTCGATCATCACGCGCGGCCTGCCTGCCAAGGAACGTACGGCGGCGCTGATCGCCTCGGGCCTGACGGTGAACGGCGGCACGCCCGCCAATGCTTTGGCCGCCGACGTCTTCATCGATGGCCGCCCGAGCAACCTGGGCACCACGATCACCAGAGGTCTCGACTTCGGCCTTGCCGTGCCGTTCGAGACGGCCGATGCCGGGGAATTCCGCTTCTCGCTGCGGGGCACGCACTTCTTCACCTACAAGGTCGGCATCACCCCCGACAGCCCGATCATCGATCAGGCGAACAATATCGACTATCCGCTGAAGTGGCGCGCGCGCGGCATCGTCGGCTGGTCGAAGGGCGGGTTCGACGGCAGCGTCGTCGTCGCCTGGCAGAACGGCTACAACAATACTTACGTGGCCCCGGTCGAGCACATCAAGTCCTACACCACCGTGGACTTGCGCCTGGCCTACGATCTGGAAGGAACCGGCATTCCGGGAACCGAGGGGGTCAGGATCGGCCTCGACGTGCAGAACCTGTTCGACCGCGATCCGCCCTTCGTCGATCTTGCGCCCACCTCGAACGGCGGCGGCGGCGGGTTCGATCCGCAGACTACCAACGCGATCGGCCGCATGATCTCGGTTTCCCTGAGCAAGACGTTCTGATGCGCGCGGCGGCTTGCATCATGGCGCTCGCCATCTCGGCACCGGCGCTCGCGGGGGTCGACAAAGTGGACGGCCCGGTCCCGGTCACCGCCGAAAGCCAGGTCTACAACACCGCATGGGTTCCCGGCGCATTGCCGACGGTCGATCTGGCGGCGAAAGGCTACGTGGAGGAGGAATACTTCCTCCACGGAACCGCCGACGCCTATCGGCGCGATGCCTCGGGCGCGCTTGCGGTGCTGGCCGGCGACGTACCTTATGGCACCCGCATCATCGTGCGCAGGCCAAAGGATGCGGCGAAGTTCAGCGGCGTGGTTCATTTCGAGCCGATCCATCCCTCGCAAGGCGGGACGTCTCACTGGGTAGCGATGTCGGGCTACATGATGGCGCACGGCGACATCTATGTCGCGGTCGGGCTGGGAGACGATGCGCCGTCTCGCGCGATCTCGGCCAGGGGGCCGGTGCCGACCGCGCAGAGCCAGGTGCTCCAGTGGTTCGAGCCGCAGCGCTACGGCGCGATCCAGTGGCCTAAGGAAGATGGCATCCGCTATCAGGTCATGGCGGACATCGGCGCCCTGCTGCGCAGCGACAGGCCGGAAAATCCACTGCGCGGCCTCAGGGTGCGGCGCATGCTGGTCGGCGGCTGGTCGTTCACCGGCAGCGTGCAGCGCACTTTCATCAATGAGGGCTTTCACGACCGCGCACGCCTGCCGGACGGGAAGCCGGTGTTCGACGGATATCTGATCGGCATTTCCTCGCGCTGGAACGGCGGCGGCTACATTCCGCTCAACAGCGAGGAAGCGCAGACCCGCAACGACGATCCGCGCCGCACGCTGAAACCGATCGACGTGCCGGTGATCGAATTCATGTCCGAGTTCGAGGTCGGCACCGGCCCCGGACCGCAGACGCCGGACAGCGATGCCGCAGTGGGCGCGCACCGGATCTACCAGCTTGGCGCCGTGGTCCACAGCGCCAGCATGATCGACGGCAATCCGCCGCGAGAAAAGCGCCCGAACTTCGTCCAGCTGGCTGCCAAAGGCTATCCGCTGGGGGGCGTGAAGGGAGAGGATGCGCTCAATAGCTGTCCCCTGCCGATCAGCGACGTTCCCCACGGCGCGCTGGCGCGTGCCGCGCTGGACAACTTGCGCCGCTGGGCCGAGCGAGGGACTGCGCCGCCGCATGCGCCCCTGCTGGCCTGGGACGGCGACAGGATCCGCCGCGATGCCACCGGCAATCCGGTCGGCGGCCTGCCGGTGGCCGAGTTCAAGGTGCCGCTGGCCTCCTATGGCCCCTACAAGGGCACCGACCTTCCTGCCTGTACGCCTGCCAAGGGGCGGCCAATCTTCGTGCGCACCAATCTCGACCGTGCCGCGCTGAAGGCGCGTTACGGCACGATCGGCTCGTTCACGAAGCGCTACGATGCCGAGGTAGACGCCATGGTTGCCGGGCGCTGGCTCCTGCCGGAGGACGGGGCAGTGCTGAAGG
Source organism: Novosphingobium panipatense (assembly GCF_002149965.1). Classification (GTDB taxonomy): domain Bacteria; phylum Pseudomonadota; class Alphaproteobacteria; order Sphingomonadales; family Sphingomonadaceae; genus Novosphingobium; species Novosphingobium panipatense_A. The sequence goes on from NZ_MSQB01000014.1 coordinate 86,087, forward strand.
CCAAGGCACGCCGCGATGCAGAGGCGCAATTCGCACCGAACTGATTCGTCTGCCGCCGGACTTTCTCCGATCCAAGGGTACGCCTCCCATGATGAAGCCGCTTTCCGCCACTCTCCTTCCGGCCTCCCTTCTGGCCGCCTCCCTGATCAGCGGGACGGCCCATGCCGGAGCCGCCGCGCCGAGCAGTTTCGGTCATTACCAGCCTGCCGCCAGCTATGACGGCATGGTGTCCGCCTCGCGCTATGTCGAGATGCGCGACGGGGTGGAACTGGCGATCCGTGTCGATCGTCCGGCCCGGGACGGGAAGCCGGTGGAAGGCCGCTTCCCGGTGATCTGGCACCACACCCTGTCGATCTCGCAGCAGACTGCCGACGGCGCCGGGGAGAGGGTGAGTGACTATCGCCGCATCCAGGAACTGACGCGCTACGGCTATGTCGTGGTGCAGGTGGCGCGGCGCGGCAACGGCCAGTCCACCGGCGTCCGCCGGGGCTATCACGATCGCAACGAGGCGCAGGACGCTTTCGACATGACGCAGTGGCTGGCGTCGCAGCCGTGGTCGGACGGAAAGGTCGGCGTCTACGGTTGCTCCAACACCGGCGACGCGGCGATGCATGTCATGACGATGCGCCCTCCCGCGCTGAAGGCGGTCTTTGCGGGATGCTTTTCCTGGAACAAGTACGATGCCTTCCGGCGCGGCGGCATCTTCGCGCAGTGGGGAACGGGGCCGACCCGCACGGTGGAGGACGACATGAAAGTCTCCCCGGTCGATGGGGACGAAAGCAAGGTGATCCTGCGCCGCGCCGCCGAGGAGCACCAGCTTTCCACGCCGCTCTATGACATGTGGAAGCAGCTTCCCTATCGTGACAGCTGGTCGGCGCTGGTGGCCAGCCGGTTCTGGGCGGAAGGCAGCGCCTCCAGCTATGCCGATCAGATCCGCCTGGGCGGCGTGCCGCTCTACATCCAGGGCGGCTGGAACGACGAACTGCGCGACCAGGCCTTCATCGCCCATGCCAATATCCCCGGATCGCGCGTGGTCATCGGGCCGTGGAAGCATTGCAACAGCGATGGGTTCGCGCTGCTGGAAGAGATGCACCGCTTCTACGACCGCTACCTGAAGGGCATCGATACCGGGGTGCAGAACGATGCGCCGATCCACTACTTCACCGTGAACGCGGCGCCCGGAACGGCGTGGCGCGCGACCGCCGACTGGCCGCTGAAGCAGACGCGGATGCGCACGCTGTACCTCGACGGCGCCCGGCTTGCCGACAAGGCAGGGCGCGGCAAGCCTCTGACCTTTACCGCGAACTACGATGTCAAATGCCCCGATGCAGGTTCCGGTTCGCAAGTGCAGCCCTGCCATGTCGCGGGGAACGGGGTCAGCATGGCCGGCGCGGTGCTGGCGGCCGATACTGAAGTAACCGGCAATGCCCTTGCCGACTTGTGGATTTCCGCCGACCAGCCGGACGCCAATGTCTTCGCCTACCTTGAAGACGTCGGCCCCGACGGCACGGTTCATGTGGTGACGGAAGGGCGCCTCAAGGCTTCCCTGCGCAAGGAGGCGCAGGCGCCTTGGGCCATGCCTGCCGGCGTGCCGTGGCACCGTGCCTACAAGGAGGACGCGCAGCCGCTGAAGGCGGGCGAGGCGGTGCGGCTGCACTTCGACATGATGCCCACGTCCTGGGTGTTCAGGAAAGGTCACCGGATGCAGATCACCGTGACCGGATCGGACCACCGCGAACGGGCGCGGGACATGGCCACGCCGCCGCGCATCACCGTCTATTTCGACCGGGCACATGCCTCTTCGGTGGCCCTGCCGGTGATTCCCGCGAGCGGAAGCTGAGGTGCCGCTGTCGGCGCTGCTTGCCGCACTTTCGCTGGCAGCAGGAGGCGGTAGCGGGGCAGCTCTCTGTGACGGTGTGGCAGGGATTGCCGTACCGGACCTTCGCATCGTCAAGGCCACGCCGGTGGCGGCGGGAAGCGGCTTTGCCGCTCCCGATGCCCGCGCGGGGAAAGTCGAGGTCGGCTTTTGCCGGATCGAAGGCGTCATCGAAAAGGAGATCGGCTTCGAGCTATGGCTGCCGCTTAAAAAGGAATGGAACGGGCACCTGCTGACCGGCGGTGTCGGCGGGCAGGCGGGTAGCTTCAACTACCGCGAACTGGCGCGCGGCGTCTCGCGCGGGTACGCGGGCGCCAGCACCGACACCGGGCACAAGGCGAGCGATCCGCACTGGCTTCTGGGCGATCCGCAGCGCGCGGTGAACTATGCCGAGCGGGCCAACCACCTGCTGGCGGTCAAGGCCAAGGCGGCGATCGCCGGGTTCTATGGCAGGCCGGTAAGGCGGGCGATCTTCTCCGGCTGCTCGGGCGGCGGCCGTCAGGCGATGACCGAGGCGCAGCGCTATCCGGGGGACTATGACGGCATTCTCGCCGGTGCGCCCGGCGTCAACACGCCGCAGATGAGCGCCCGGCGCATGTGGGAGATGATCCTGCACCGCCGCCATGCCGGGCTCATGTCCGCCGCCGACTGGACGCTGGTAGCCCGCAGCGGGACGGCGAAATGCGATGGCGACGACGGCGTGCAGGACGGCCTCGTCGCCAATCCCGCCGCCTGCCGCTTCGATGTGGGCGAACTGCTCTGCAAGCCCGGATCCACGAGGCCGTGTCTGAGCGCTCCGCAAGTGGATCTGGCACGGCGGATCTATGCGCCGCTCCACGACGAGCACGGGAAGCCCATCGATACCGGCATTCTCCCGGGCGTGCCGGTCAGCGCCACGCCGCTGCCGGAGCCTTTCACACCCGGCCCGCCCTATCTTGCCGTCTCGCTGTTCGGGGACGGCGTCCACCGCGATCCGAACTGGAACGCCGCCGATTTCCGCATTGCCGATGATCTTCCCGCGATCGACCGGGTCATGAACCTCCACGCCGACGATCCCGATCTTTCCGCATTCCGCGCCCGTGGCGGCAAGTTGCTGCTCTATCAGGGCTGGGCCGACCCCCTGGTGCTGGCACAATCGACCACGCGCTATTTCGAGGCGGTCCGGGCGCGGATGGGCGAGGTCTCCCGCTTCCTGCGCCTCTACATGGTGCCCGGCATGGATCACTGCGTCGGCGGTGCCGGTCCCGACCTGTTCGGCGCGACCGGGGGCGAGGGGCTGGACCGGGCGCCCGGGCATGACATGCTGTCCGCTCTGGAACACTGGCTGGAGACGGGCACAGCGCCGGGCTCCATCCTTTCGGTAAGGCGCGAGAACGGCAAGGTCACGGCGACGCGCCCGCTTTGCCCCTATCCGCAGGCGGCCCACTACCGCGGCACCGGCGATCCGCGCCAGGCGGCCAGCTTCATCTGTCGCTTGCCTGCCGGCAAATAATGCTATAGCAAATAGCGAAATTTTGGGAGACTCCATGTCATGAAGTTCGAGCGCATCAATCCGCTGACCGGCGATGTCGCGTCCAGCGCGGATGCCATGACGGCCGCGCAAATGCCCGCGATCGCGGCCCTGGCCGGTGCCGCCCAGCCCGCCTGGGCCGCTCAGGGACCGAACGCGCGCCGCGCGGTCCTGCTGCGTGCGGCAGAGGCGCTGGAATCGCGCAAGGACGCCTTCGTGGAAGCCATGATGGGCGAGATCGGCGCCACTGCGGGCTGGGCCATGTTCAACCTCAATCTCGCGGCAGGCATCGTGCGCGAGGCGGCTTCGCTGACCACGCAGATCGCGGGCGAGGTGATCCCCTCGGACAAGCCCGGCTGCCTGGCCATGTCGATCCGCGAGCCGGTGGGCGTGATCCTGGGCATCGCGCCGTGGAACGCGCCGATCATCCTGGGCGTGCGCGCGATCGCCGTGCCGCTGGCCTGCGGCAATGCCGTCATCCTCAAGGCCAGCGAGCAGTGCCCGCGCACCCATGCGCTCATCATCGAGGCTTTCGCCGAGGCGGGCTTCCCCGAAGGCGTCGTCAATGTCGTCACCAATGCTCCGGCCGATGCCGCCGAAGTGGTCGGCGCGCTGATCGATGCGCCCGAAGTGAAGCGCATCAATTTCACCGGCTCGACGGCGGTGGGCAAGATCATCGCCACCCGCGCGGCCGGTCACTTGAAGCCCTGCCTGTTGGAACTCGGCGGCAAGGCGCCTTTCGTGGTGCTGGAGGATGCGGATCTCGACGAAGCGGTGAAGGCCGCGGCGTTCGGGGCGTTCATGAACCAGGGCCAGATCTGCATGTCGACCGAGCGGATCATCGTGGTCGAGGCGGTCGCCGATGCCTTTGCCGAGAAATTCGCCGCCAAGGTCGCCTCGATGGCGACCGGCGATCCGCGCGAGGGCAAGACGCCGCTGGGCGCCGTCGTAGATCGCAAGACGGTGGACCACGTCAACGCGCTGATCGAGGATGCCCTGGCGAAAGGCGCGCAACTGCTGACCGGCGGCATGGGTGAGAGCGTGCTGATGCCCGCCACTGTCGTGGCAGGCGTGACCTCCGCGATGAACCTCTACCGCGACGAGAGCTTCGGCCCGGTCGTGGCGCTGATCCGTGCGCGCGACGAGGACCATGCGGTGGAGATCGCCAACGACAGCGAATACGGCCTCTCCGCTGCCGTCTTCACGCGCGACACGGCGCGCGGGCTGGGCGTTGCGCGGCGGATCAGGTCCGGCATCTGCCACGTCAACGGCCCGACCGTCCATGACGAGGCGCAGATGCCGTTCGGCGGCGTGGGCGCTTCGGGCTATGGCCGTTTCGGCGGCAGGCAGGGCATCGACAGCTTTACCGAGACGCGCTGGATCACGATGGAGACGCAGCCCGGCCATTTCCCGATCTGAGTTTTTGCCAGATGCGCTCGTCACAGCCGTGACGAGCCTGCGGCACTGGTAGAGTCTTTGTTTAGTACGCCTTCGACATCCGTCGAAGGCTTGCGGCACCGGCCCACGCCCCCACCCGACCTCCCATCCAGGATACACTGTTGTGGGAGGTCGGGTGGGGGCGCCTAGGAGAATTGGGGGCCGGTGCCGCCAAAATGCCCCCAATGGGGCATTTTTCGAAAATCAACGCCAGATGGCGTTGAGCGCGGGCAGGAGATGATCGCGGTGCTCGGCCGGGATGCGGTCCAGCAGCTCGGTTTCGAATTGCTCTATCAGCGTGCCGAGCTGCGCGATCTTGGCATCCCCGGCGGCCGTGGGGACGATCGCCATCGACTTGCCGTCCAGCGGCTCCCGGCGCACCCAGCCTGCCGATTCCAGGCGGTTCAGCAGCGGCACCATGTTGGCGCGCTGGATGTCCAGCGTCCTGCCGATCTGGCTGCTGGTCAGGTCGGCGCGGTCGCGCACCAGCAGGAGAACCGCCGCTTCGGTGATCCTGAAGCCGTGTTCTGCCAGAATGTCGCCGAGTTCGCCCATCACGGTATTGGCGGCACGCCTGAGGGCATATCCGGGGAGTTGGGCAAGAAGATCGGTCACGGGTCCCTCATCGAATAATGCTATTGACCATAGCAATCTGTTTGTTATGAATCACAGCAATCTAACAAAGAGGATAGCCATGCAAGAGCGCACCGAACACGACACCGTTTCCTACACCGTCGAAAACCGCATCGCCTGGGTCTCGTTCAACCGGCCCGAGAAGCGCAACTGCATGAGCCCCAGCCTCAACCGCCGCATGCAGGAAGTGCTCGACGAGCTGGAATTCCGCGAGGACGTGGGCGTGCTGGTGCTCACCGGCGAGGGCACGGCTTTCTCCGCAGGCATGGATCTCAAGGAATATTTCCGCGAGAACGAGGAAAAGGGCCTTGGCCATGTCCGCAAGGCCCAGCGCGAGGCCTATGGCTGGTGGGAGCGCCTGCGCTGGTATGAAAAGCCCACGATCGCGATGGTCAACGGCTGGTGCTTCGGCGGCGCCTACGGCCCGCTGTTCGGATGCGACCTGGCGATCGCGGCGGAAGATGCGCAGTTCGGCCTGTCCGAGATCAACTGGGGCATTCTCCCCGGCGGCGGCGCCAGCAAGATCATCGTCGAACTGACCGGCTTCCGCAATGCCATGTATCACGCGATGATGGGCGAAAACGTCGATGGCCGGAAAGCCGCCGAATGGGGGCTCGTCAACGAAGCGGTTCCGGCGGAAAAGCTGAAGGAACGCGTGACCGAAGTGGCCACCGTGCTTCTGGGCAAGAACCCCGTGGCGCTGCGCGGCACCAAGTGGGCGATCCGCCGGGTGCGCGAGATGACGTTCGACAATTCGATGGACTATCTGGTCCGCACGCAGGAAGCCGCCAACTTCTTCGATGCCGAAGGCCGCAAGGAAGCGACCCGGCAGTTCATCGACGACAAGACCTTCAAGCCCGGTCTTGGTGCCTACGACCTCGAGAAATCGCGCTAACAGGCGAAGACGGGGAGAGAACGATGACTGAAAGAACCCTGTCTCGGGAGGCCGTCGCGCGCCTGCTGCGTCCGCGCTCCGTCGCGGTGGTGGGCGCCAGCGACAAGCCGGGTGCGCTCGGCGCCTCGGTGCTCGGCAATCTCGACCGCAACGGCTTCGCGGGGGAGATCTATCCGATCAACCCCAAGCGGGATGCGATCGGCGGGCGGGCCTGCCTGCCCTCGGTGGAGGCGCTGCCCGAAGGGGTGGACGTGGCCGTGCTGGCGATCCCGCAGGCAGGCGTGCTCGACGCGGTGCGTGCGCTGGCCGCGCGCAAGGCGGGCGGCGCGATCATCTTCTCCGCCGGATTTGCCGAAGGCGGCGAAGAGGGCAAGGCCCAGCAGGCCGAGATCGCCCGGATCGCCGCCGAGCACGGCATGGTCATCGAGGGGCCGAACTGCCTGGGCCTGGTCAATCACGTCGACGGCGTGCCGCTCACGTTCGTCGAAACGCAGACCATGGCTCCCGCTGGCCGGCCCGGCGTGGCGGTGGTCTCGCAGTCGGGCGCTATGGCGGCGGTGCTCTGCACCACGTTCCAGGCGCGCGATCTGGCGATCAGCTACTCGGTCTCCACCGGCAACGAGGCGGCAAGCGGTGTCGAGGATTATGTCGACTGGCTGGTCGAGGACGGGAACACCCGCGTCATCGCGATGATCGTCGAGCAGTTCCGCCACCCGGCGCGCTTCCTGGCGGCGGCCCGGCGCGCGCGCGATGCGGGCAAGACGGTGGTGCTGCTTCATCCCGGCAAATCCAGCGCCGCGCGCGAATCCGCCGCGACCCATACCGGCGCCATGGCCGGAGACTACAAGCTGATGCGCCGCAAGGTGGAACGGGCAGGCGTGATCTTCGCCGAGACCCTGGAGGAACTGGGCGACGTTTCCGAAATCCTGCTGCGCGCGCCCGCGCTGGCCCATCCCGAACTTGCGGTATTGGGCGAATCCGGGGCGTTCAAGGCGCTGACGCTGGATCTGGCGGAAGAACTGGGCATTGCGCTCGCACGGCTGGACGATGCCGATTCTCCAGCTCTGCGTGCCGCCCTGCCGCCTTTCGTTCCGGTCAGCAATCCGCTGGACATTACCGCCCAGGGCCTGAGCCAGCCGGAAATCTACACGCAGACCCTGGCCGCGCTGCTGGATGATCCGCGTGTCGGCGGCGTGGTCGCGGGAATCATCCAGACCGATCCCGTGACCTGTGCGATCAAGATCCCCGCGATCCTGGCGGCACTGGACGGGCGGACCATCGACAAACCGCTGGTCTATGCGGGGCTGGATGAAGGCGCGCCTGTTCCGCCCGAACATGTCGAAGCGCTGCGGGCACGGGGCATACCGTGCTTTCCCAGCACCGAGCGCGCCTTTCGCGCGCTGGCCCGGCTGGCGGGCCTTGCAGCGCGAGATCTCACCGAGGCTCCCGTCGCCGCGACTCCGGTGCCGGGGCTCGATGCTCGCGCGGGCGTCGTGGCCGAGTACCAGGCCAAGGACCTGCTACGCCCGCTGGGCTTCGCGTTTCCGGCAGGTCGCTTCGCCGGGAGCGGGGAAGAGGCGGTCGCTGCTGCCGATGCCCTGGGCTATCCGGTGGCGATGAAGGCGCAGGCTGCGGCGCTGGGGCACAAGAGCGATGCGGGCGGGGTGATCCTGAACCTGGCCGATGCCGCCTCGGTCCGCGAGGCATGGGCGCGCATTCACGCCAATGTCGCGGCCTACGACGCCGCGCTCGTGCTTGACGGTGTGCTGATCGAGAAGATGGGGCAGCGCGGTCTGGAAATGATCGTGGGGGGGCGCAACGATCCCGAGTGGGGGCCGGTCATGCTGGCCGGGTTCGGCGGGGTGACGGCGGAAATCCTTCAGGACGTCCGCCTTTTCACGCCCGACATGTCGCTGGAACAGATCGAGGCGGAACTGATGCAGCTGAGAAGCGCGCCGCTTCTGGCCGGATATCGCGGCGCGCCCCCGCTCGACGTGGCGGCGCTGGCGCGGCTGGTGGCGCAAGTGGGCGCTCTGCTGGTGGCGGAAACCTCGCTGGCGGATATCGATCTCAACCCGGTGATCCTGCATCCGCAGGGCGAAGGCGCGGTGGCGCTCGATGCCCTGATGGTGGTGCAGGCCTGACGGAAACGGCCGCGCCTCCAGGCAGAGGCGCGGCTCCATCGGGGATCAGGCCGGGGCGGCAGGGCGCTCGCGAAGGAGCAGCAGCGCCCCGGCGGCGATCAGGGATCCCGATCCCATAAGCACCGCAACGAGGGAAAGATCGAACCCGGCGGTGAACAGGAAGCCCGCGACGATCGGGCCAAGCGCGGCGCCGCCGCGACCTATGCCGATCACGAAGCCCGTCCCGCCCGCACGCACGGAAGTCGGGAAGACCTTGGCGAACAGCGCATAGAGCCCGACTACGCCCGCATTGGTACAGAACCCGGCGGCGCCCGCGATCAGCGCAAGGCCGCCCAGCGTCTCCTGTCCCTGCCCGAACAGGGCAACCAGAACGGTCGAGGCGACCATGGCCACGATCACCAGCTTGCGCACCGCGACCCGGTAGGTCAGCAGGCTGAGGAGGGTAGCGCCCGCCAGGCCGCCGACATTGGCCCAGACCAGCACGTCGCCCGCCTTCGCGGCGGCATGGCCCATGTCGACGACGATCTTGGGGATCCATTTCAGGATGAAATAGAAAGTCATGATGTGGCAGAAGTAGGCCAGCGTCAGCAGCACCGTGCTGCGGGCAAGGCCGGGCGCGAAGAGATCGCCGATGGACGGCTTCGCGGCGCGCTGCGGTGCGGACGGAAGTGCGGAAACGATCTCATGGCCCAGTCGGCGCAGGGTGGCGTTGATCTTCTCCAGAGCGCCGGGACCGCGCTTCTGCACGAGGAAGCCGATCGATTCCGGCAGGAGGAACCAGGCTATCGGCAGGAACAGCGCGGTTGCCGCGGCGCCGAACGTGAAGACGTCGCGCCAGTGACCGCTGGCGAGCAGCCCCGTCGCGATCGAGCCGCCGACGATGGCGCCCATCGGATAGCCCGCGGCCATGATCGCCACCGCCAGATTGCGGTGCCGGTCGTTGGAATATTCCGCCACCAGCGCATTGGTGCAGGCCAGCATGCCGCCGATGCCGAGGCCCGTCACCAGCCGGATGATCGAAAGATTGACGACCGAACCGGCCGTGGTCGCCAGCGCCATGCCGCCTGCCATGATGACAAGGCAGGCCAGGACCGTGGGGCGTCGTCCGATCCGGTCGGCCAAACCGCCCAGCACGACCGAGCCGAGGGCCATTCCGATCAGTTCCATCGAAAGCACCAGCCCCAGCGCGGCGCGGTCGATCCCCCATTCCTCGGCAATGCCGGGAGAGGCGAAGCTGATGGCCAGCACGTCGAACCCGTCGAGGGCATTGAGCAGAACGCAGAGCGTGACCGCGGCGATCTGCAAGGGGCGCATCGCGCCCTGAGAGAGGATAGATTGGGGATCTCTGGTCATCGTGCTTCCCGGCCTTGCGACGGTGGATGGTGGACGGCGCGGTCGATCCGGCCGTACGTTCTTTCGAGAAGGCCCGCGGCTGCCATGACGATCGGTACGGGCAGAGCCAGGCAGAGCAGCGCGGTGCCGCTTTCGATGTCGCGCATCGTCAGGTAGCCGATCAGCAGCGGGCCGCAGGCGGCGCCGAGGCGGCCCAGTCCCAGGGCCCAGCCCAGTCCGGTCGTCCGCACGGCGGGCGGGTAGAACAGCGATGCGGCGGCGATCATGCCCTTCTGTCCGCCGCCGATGCCGATCCCGGCCAGCATCGCGGCGCCGTGGAACGGCAGGCCGCCCCGTGCGGCAAAGGTGCCGAGCAGGACGATCCCGGTCAATCCGATCCCGCTCATCGCCACGAGCGCGCGGAACGGCCCCATGCGGTCGGCCAGCCAGATCATCGGCAGGGCGCCCAGAGCGGTTCCCAGCGTGAACAGGCTCGTCGCCGTGACGGCGCTGGAGAAAGGCAGGCCTTCGCGCGCGGTGAGCAGGGGAAGCCAGGATTGCAGCGCGTAGAACAGCCCCAGCCCGATCGAGAACATGATCCAGAACAGAAGCGTGCCGATCCTCAGACGAGGGTCGAAAAGCGCGGCGAGCGGGCGCCCGGCCTGTTCCTTCTCTTGCTGCGCTCTCTTGCCCGGCAGGACCGCGCCGAGCAGCACCACCATCAGCAGGGCGAGCGGCACGGCAGCGGCCCAGGGCGCGCGCCAGCCCGCCTGGGGCACGAGCCAGCCGCTCGTCAGGCCGGCTGCCAGGAACCCGAGCGAGAAGGCGACATAGATCCCCACTACTTTCGCCCCGCGCCAGCGCACCTGGCCTTGCCGACTGGCGATCGAGACCGCGCTCGGCAAGGCCGCGCCGATGGCGATCCCGGTCAATACCCGGCCGAGCGCCAGCATTTCGATCCCCGGCGAAACCATGCAGAGCAAAGTCGACAGCGCCAGGCCCAGCATGGCGCCGCGCAGCACCGGCCGCTCGCCCACGCGGTCCGCCATCGGCGCGACGACGAGATATCCCAGCAGCAGTCCGAAGATCGCCGAAGAGAGCAGCGGGCCGATCATGCCCTCCGCCAGCTTCCAGTCCCGCACCAGTCCGGGCATCGAGAAACTCAGCGACTGAAAGGCATAGCCGCTGACGAACAGCGTCATGGCGCAGCACAGGATAACCTGGACTTCGCGCTGCCTGCTCCCGACCTCCCGCACACGTTCTCCCGCGCCCCGCCTCCCCGACGCGGGGGCTCCCCTCCAGGTTCCGGGCGAACCGGCAATCAGGAAGGGGGAACCGTCCACGGGTCAGAACCGCAGGGTCATCATTGTCTGAACGAACAGGTTATCGCCATAACCCGCGCGGGTTAAGACCTTTCCGGCATCCACGTAGTTCGCGATGCCGGAAAGGCTGACGTGCGGGTTCAAAGTCCAGTTCGCGCGGAGGCGGGCAATGTTGGCGACATGTCTGCCCGCCACGTTCTGGGTTCCGGCATAGGCCTGGGAGTTGCCGCGATAGACGGCGTCGCTCTGGTCGGGCCGCCAGTAGAACCCGGTCTCCCCGATGAGCTGGAGCTTTTTCGTTACCGGCACGCTCAGTGTCGGTGCGATGCCCATCATGTTTATCGCGCCGAGGTAGTTGTCGTCGCTGTAGATGATCGTGGCGTTGTAGAGGAAGTTGAACGCACCGACCTTGCCAGCGGTGTCGAACGTGCCGCCGCCCGAGGCATAGTCGGCATGAAAGCCCAGCCTTGGCGCGGTCGCCCCCTTGCCCAGCGCGATCGACTGGTTGGTGCTGACGCCCCAGGCATCGACGGGGCGGGCGCCGAAGCGGCCGTCCTGCTTCAGCGCCGTCCAGTCGAACGCCACAGGCCCCAGGTGTCCCCAGACCCGCGCGCCGTAAGTCTCGCGGCGATCCTTGCCGGAAAGGCGGCCCAGCGTGCGGTCGTCATCCTCGAAATGGTAGTAGAACGGGTCGACATATACTGCGGACTTGCTCCGGGGACTGCCGCCCAGCGCGAGAAAGCTGGAGTAGACGCCGCTCAGGGTTTCGCCATTGCCGATCCTGTCGTCCAGCAGTCCGGTGCCTTGCTCGGTAGGTTCGAAATGGAAAGCGGTGAAGCGGAAGCGCCGCCAGTCCATCGACAGCCGCGCGCCGTTCATCGAGACGCGTATATTGGGGTTCTCTCGCGGGCTGACGATGAAGCGCGGGCCGTCGAAGAATTCCTGCCGCCCCACGGTTACGCGCGCCACGCCCGAGCCGACCGGCGCCCGCAGCTCGGCGAACAGCTGCTGGACGATCAGGTCGTTCTTCTGGATCGGGATGTGGCGGTTCTCGTTCTTGCCGAAGATCTGCCCGGAGGCGAGTTCGCCATAGACGCGAAAGGCAGGGCCGATCCGCAGATCCGCGCCGATCGTCGTGCGTGAAAGCACTTCGACGCGGTCGGTCGTGTCGGAAAGCAGCGGCCGGGTGGAAAGGCTGACACTGCTGCGCTGGTCGCCGTTGAGGGTCAGCGAGACATTGCCGTCTTCCGCCAGCGGCATGAACTTGAGCGGCGAGGCCCAGTCCCGCTTCGCCTTGGGATTGCGGAGGAAGCGCCAGTCTTCGCCGCCGCGCAGCATCATGTAATTGGGGCCGGTGCGCGGCCCCTGTCCGTCCGCTTCGGTCTGGTAAGGGGATTTCAGCGTGGTGGCGGGCTGCGGCGCCGGGGCGACCGTCTGCGCGGAATCCGGCTGCGCGTCATTGTCCGCGGCTGCAAAAGCGCAGCCCGGCATGAGCAGTCCGATCGTAACGCATCCGGCAAGGCCCCGATCGCGCAGCGGAAAGATCCGGTTGCGCATCGTTGTCCTCTCGCCGCTTACCCGAGCGGGATTTCCATGAGATCGCGGCCGACCACGATCTCGCCCTTGTAGTGCTTGGCCACTTCGTCTCGCCACATGGCGTCGGTGATCCACTCCATGTCGCCGGGCACGAAATGGCTGAGCACCAGTTTCTTCACGCCTGCGCGCGCAGCGATCTGCCCGACCTGTTCGGCCGTGGTGTGGCTTTCGATCAGGTGGTTGCGGAAAGTGGGTGTGCCGTTCGCGCGCTTCACCAGTTCATCGACGCCCGGCACGTAGAGAACTTCGTGAACCAGAATGTCGGCACCCCGCGCGAAATCGGCAAGGGCGGGGTTGTAGGCGGTATCGCCCGAATAGACGACGCTGCCGTAAGGCGTCTCGAAACGGTAGGCGAGATTGTCGAGCGGCGGGTGCGGGGTGGTGAAGGCCGAGACCCTGACGTTTCCTTCCGCTATGACCGGTCCCTGCTTCGGCGCGAAATCGTGCGCGCGAAGGAGCGTGGCGGGATTGACGCGGCCTTCGTCGGCCATGCGGGTGGCGATGTCCATGCGGTTGAGCCGCCAGTAGTCGGCGGCCATGGCCTCGATCCCGACGGGGCCATAGGCATCGACCGGCTTCCTCAGCGCGCCCGCCGCCCACATGTTGTAGACGAGGTTGCCGAATTCCAGCTGATGGTCCGAATGCATGTGCGAAATGAAGATCGCGCGGATATCCGCCAGATTCAGCCCCGCTTTCACGATCTGCGCGGTCACGCCCATGCCGGTGTCGATGACGTAGACCTTGCCGTCCACCACCAGCGCATTGGCGGGGTTCGAACGGGTTCCGCCCACGCGCGGCCCGCCCTTGGTGCCGAGCAAAACCAGCCTGGCGCCCTTGGCAGGCGCCGTCTTCGCGCCCGGCGCCTGCGCCAGCAGCGACGATGCCGATCCGGCCAGCAGCGAGCCGGCGGCGGCGGTCATGGCCGTCTGCAACATGCCCCGACGATTGAACTTGGCGATATGCGACCCGGAAAACATCAACCTCTCCACCTTCGAACAGCCAGCCCTGAACGGGCTTGTTGGCCATGGCCTATCATCGGCTGCAAAGGTTCGTCAATACGAATAAGAGTCTCATTCTGTTTTGATGATGAATTTGCGCCATGGACAAGCCGTTTGCTATCGGCAATGCCGCTGCGATGACCGACGCGGCGCTTCCCATCGATATCGAGGATGATCTGGCCAGAGTGGGGGTGACTCCCGCTCTCCAGTCCCGCAGCCGCACCTTGCGCGACCGGCTGATCGGCGAAGCTCTGGCCATTGCCCGCAAGCAGCCGTTCGACGATGTCAGCATCATCGACATTTGCGCAGCGGCGGGCTGTTCCACCGGCGCTTTCTATTCCCGGTTTCCCGACAAGATCACGCTGTTCAAGGCGGTGATGGTCTTTGCGGCCGCCGAATCCGGCCCGCTGCTGGAGAGCATCGTGCGCGAGGCGCCGTTCGGGGAGATCGTGCCCAGGCTCGTGGCGGCGCAAGTGGAGCGATACTTGCGCCACGCCATGTTCTTCCGCTCCGCCTTCAAGGTCAGCCTCGATTCCGAACAGGCCTGGGAGCCGTTCCGGCGCAATGCCCATAACCTTGCCGGGGCCTATATCGAACGCGTTCTGGCAGTGCCGGGTGTCGACCCGGACGACCTGCGGATCGACCGGATTCGCTTCGCCTTTCAGGTCATGTACGGCGTGCTCAACAATACACTGAGCAACCGTCCGGGCCCCTTCGTCCTGGAGAGCGACGAATTCCCCGCGCTGCTGGAGGAGGCGATGATGGCCACCATGGACCTGCCGCCCCCTCGCGAGATATTCTGAAGATCAGGCCTGTGTCGGCGCGGGAAGGGCCTCTCCGGCGGCCCCGGAAGCCCGACCGAGGAACACCAGCAGGAGTCCCGCAGCGGCGAGCAGGCTGCCCGTCATCGCGACGGCGCCGTAGCCCAGCCCCGCCTTCACCACGGCCGCGCCGCTGGCAGCGCCCACGGCATTGCCGAGATTGAAGGCGCCGACATTGATGGAGGAGGCCAGGCCCGGCGCTTCGGAGGCGGCCTCCATCACGCGCATCTGGACGGGCGGGACAAGCGCGAAGGCGGCGGCGCCCCAGGCCAGCAATCCGATCGCGGCGCCGACTTGCGATGTCAGGGCAAGCGGCAGTGCCAGCATGACGGCGGCCAGCAGGGCGAGGAACAGCTTCGTCGCGCCGTCCAGCGACCAGTCCGCCAGCTTTCCGCCCAGCCAGTTGCCGATGGTGAAGCCCACGCCGATCAGCGCCAGGGCCAGAGTGACGAAGCCGTTGGAGGCGTGTGCCAGTTCGGTCAGCGCCGGGGTGACGTAAGTATAGAGCGTGAACATGGCCGCCGCGCCCATCACGGTCGTCGCCATGGCCAGAAGTACGGGCCTGCTGGTAAGCACTCTGAGTTCCTTGGCCACGTCGGGCCGGGTTCCGGCGGCACCCTTGGGCAGGGCAGCCCAGAGCGCGGCAATGGCCACGAGGCCGATCAGAGCCGTACCCCCGAAGGCCATTCGCCACCCGACCTGCTGACCGATCCAGGTCGCCGCGGGTACGCCGCCGATATTGGCGATCGTCAGGCCCAGGAACATCGTGGCCACGGCGCTCCCCTGCTTCTCCCGGGGCACTGCGCTTGCGGCAACGACGGCGCCGATCCCGAAGAACGCGCCGTGGTTGAGGCTGGTGACCAGCCGGGCCAGAAGCAGCGTGAAATAGCCGGGCGCCATGGCCGACATCAGGTTGCCCACAGTGAATATGCCCATGAGCATGATCAGCGCGGCACGCCTGCCGAAGCGCGCAAAGGCAAGGGTCATGACCGGCGCGCCGACAAGGACGCCGATCGCATAGGCGCTGACCAGCAGGCCTGCGGTCGGAATGGAAACCCGGACGCCGTCGGCGATCACCGGCAGCAGTCCCATCGGTGAAAACTCGGTCGTGCCGATTCCGAACGCGCCGATGGCCAATGCCAGAAGGATGCCGCGCGGATCGGCGGTTGGAGCGGTACGGGGTGTCATGACGGAAATGACCTTTAAACGAGAGGCGGGTTGAGGCGGGCGAAGCCTTCCTGCTGGTGATAGGGCGTGTGCGGATAGGCGGGCAGCGATGCGCTGGCGGCGTCCAGTCTGCCGACCTGTTCCGGCGAGAGTGCCCAGCCTACCGCGCCAAGGTTCTGGCGCAGCTGTTCCTCGTTGCGGGCACCGATGATCACCGAGGACACCGTGGGGCGGCGCAGCAGCCAGTTGAGCGCGACTTGCGGCACGCTCCGCCCGGTTTCGGCGGCCACGATGTCGAGAGCATCGACCACGCGGTAGAGATGTTCGTCCTCCACGGGCGGCGCGAACTGGGCGGTGTCGTGCAGGCGGCTGCCAGCGGGGATGGGGCTGGAGCGGCGGATCCGGCCGGTCAGTCGGCCCCAGCCGAGCGGGCTCCAGACCAGTGCGCCCACGCCCTGATCGGCGGCCAGCGGCATGAGGTCCGCTTCATAGGCGCGGCCGATCAGCGAGTAGTAGACCTGATGCGCGGCCATGCGCGGCCAGCCGCGGCGGTCGGCGGCGGCCAGCGCCTTCATCAGCGCCCAGCCGGGATAGTTCGAAACGCCGACGTGGCGGACTTTGCCCGCGCGCACCAGCATGTCGAGCGTGACCAGCAACTCGTCCACGGGCGTAGCGGCATCGTAGGCATGAAGCTGGAGCAGGTCGATATGGTCCGTGCCGAGACGGTGCAGGGCATTCTCCACGGCCCCGATCAGGCGCGAGCGCGAAACGCCCCAATCGCCGGGGCCGTCTCCGGTGGGCAAACCGGTCTTCGTAGAGACCAGCACCTCGCCGCGCCGCCCCTTGATGGCCGCGCCCAGCACTTCCTCGGAGGCGCCGTTCGAATAGACGTCGGCGGTGTCGAACAGGTTGACGCCCGCTTCCAGGCAGATGTCCACCAGCCGCCTCGCTTCGGCGACATCGCTGGTGCCCCAGGCGCCAAACAGCGGCCCGGTGCCGCCAAAAGTGCCGGTGCCGAAGCTGAGGGCAGGTACGCGCAGGCCCGAGGCGCCCAACTGGCGGTATTCCATCGTAGAACCTTTCCTATGTTCCGAGATGCAAAAATGGACTGCCGGGCATCGGCGCGGTAGGCTGCATGAATGCGAAAGATTTTTGAATCCGATGCAAAGACACCGCTCGGCGCGGACCGGGCCCGGGCGCTGGAGGTGTTCTCGACGGTGGCGGCGGAAGGCAGCTTTTCCGCCGCGGGGCGCTTGCTGGGCCTGACCCCTTCGGCGGTCAGCCGTACCGTGGACCGCATAGAGGCGCGCCTTGGCGTAAGGCTGCTGCTGCGGACTACCCGCGCGCTCTCCCTGACGGCCGAAGGGCAGGCCTATCTGGGCGCGGCGCGGCGGATCCTGGCCGATCTCGACGACGCGGAGCAGGCCATTGCCGATCGCGGCACCCCGCGCGGTCGGCTGCGCATCAGCGTGTCCCATGCCCATGGCCGCCTGACCGTCGTGCCGCTGCTCGGCGAGTTCGCCCGCCGCTATCCGCATATTCTGGTCGATATCGGCGTGACCGACCAGCTGGTCGACGTCGCGGCGGGAGAAGCCGATGTGGCGATCCGCTTCGGGCCGCTGGCCGACAGTGCGCTGACGGCGCGCAAACTGGGCGAGAACCGCCGCGTGATCGTTGCGGCCCCGGCCTATCTTGCGCGGCACGGCACGCCGCAAGTGCCGGAAGACCTGCACGGTCACAATTGCCTGAACTTCAACTTCCGCCGTGCGGAGCCGGTCTGGCCCTTCCGGCGCGATGGCCGCGATTATGCACTCAGCGTGCGCGGCACTCTCGAAGCCAACAACGGCGAGACGCTTGGCCAGCTGGCGGCGGACGGGGTGGGGATCACCCGGGTCGGCCGGTTCAGCGTGGTGGACGAAATCGCGTCGGGACGGCTGGTTCCGATCCTGGAGGACTTCAATCCGGGCGACGTGGAACTGATCCACGCGGTCTTTGCAGGCGGCGCCAACATGCCCGCGCGGGTGCGGGTTTTCGTGGACTATCTGAGCGAACGGATGCGCTAGGCCGACCCGGCTTCAGCGATCCGGTCGAAACCCTGCGCGGCAATCGGGCGTTCAAGTGCCTGTACCCTTGTCGTTCGGGGTGAATGGCATCGGTTTTTTTGGCCTATTGCACCTTGCGCAATTCGCTATATCCGGCCGCAGACAGTTGAGGGCGAAGATGACAGACTATTGCCACCAGAGTGCTTCCGGTAAGATTGCGATCACGGTCGCGCCGCGTAGTATCGGGCGGGGCGTGGCGCCTTTACTGGCAGCCATACTCGTCACGGCCGCGCCTTTCGGCACGGCTGCGGCGCAGGCACAGGCGCAGGCACAGTCCCGGGTCTCGCCGGAGCAGTTTCCGATGCAGTCGCCGGTCGGGCCTTCCCCATCGCCGCAGGCGCCCGCTGCCCATGGCGATCATGGGCCGGGGGCCATGCCGAGCCCGATGTCCTGTCCTTCGGACCCGGTCGATCTGCCGCCCGAACTCGCGGCCTGGAATGCGCGCAAACCGCTGCTTGCTGCGCGTGATACGCGCTCGCTTTCGGGCGCGAAGCTTGACGTCGGCAAGGCCGTGGCAGGCGGTCTGCGGCCGACCGCGGAGTTGCGCTATCCCCAGCGCCCGGAAAAGCCCGGCAGTTCCGCCAGCTTCGGCGGGCTCTATACTTTCGCCGTTGCCGAAGCGGGCAGCTACCGCGTCGCGCTTGGCGCGGCGGCCTGGGTGGATGTCGTGAAGGCAGGGGCGACGGTGGGCAAGGGCAGCGTCATGACGTCCACCGCGCATGGCCACGGCCCGGACTGCTCCGGCATTCGCAAGATGGTGGACTTCACGCTCAAGCCCGGCACTTATCTGCTCCAGATCTCGGGCAATGCGGTGGATCGCCTGCCGCTGCTGGTTACGCGCCTCCCCTGATACGTCGTCCGTAACGGAGAGGCTCTTCTTTGTTACAGAGCGTAGAAATAGGTTGCGAATGCGAGGCGTTCGCATTAGCAAACGTTTGCGGATAGGACAGAACGGGCTCGCAACGCCAATCGGCACGCGCCTTCTTTCGGAAAGAGGAATGCCTCTTTTCCAGCAGGGGTCGATATTTCAGTGCTACGTTCGTCTCGTTCGCGCCGTGCGCGCGCTCGCGTTATTTCCGGTGGTCTTTCCGCGCGTGTTCCCTTTGCCGTCTCCACTGCCGCACTGGCCTTTGCGCTGGTGACGCCCGCATGGGCCGAGGACGCCACTGCCGATGCGGGAGCGGAAGCCGATGGCGGCGAGAACATCGTCGTCACGGCCCGCGCGCAGAAGCTCTACCGGGTGACGCAGACCGAGATCGGCAAGATCGCCGCCGACCCCCTCGACGTGCCGCAGTCCGTCCAGGTCATCAACAGCGAGATGATCGAGGACCAGGGCGCCCGCGATATCCGCGACCTCTATCGCAATGTACCCGGCGTCAGCGCGGACAACTATGCGACCGTCACCTATCGCGGTTTCAGCCAGGACGTGACCTATTACGACGGGTTGCGCGGTGATCCGTTCCAGACCTTCTCGGTGCCGCAGCTTTTCACCATCGAACGGGTGGAATTCCTGAAAGGTCCGGCGGGCATGCTCTATGGCTCGGGCTCTCCGGGGGGCACGATCAACTATGTGACCAAGAAGCCGGGCGAGGTCTTCGGCGGCAACTTGCGGGTGATCGGGGGCGGGCGGAATCGCTACGGCGCCTCGGGCGATGTGACCGGCCCACTCGACGCGAACGGTACGGTTACCGGGCGCGTGGGCCTGTTCTACGAGGATATGGACAGCTACCGCGACCATGCCAGCAGCCGCACATTCGTGGGTGATGCCGGGCTTGCCGTGACGCTGGCGCCGGACACCAAGCTGACCGTGCAGGTCACCGACTACGACCAGAATCTGCCCGGCAATCGCCTGCGCGGCATTCCTATCGATGCGGATGGCAACTTCTACGCCAAGCGCAGCTGGAACCACAACGATCCCGACGACTACATCCGCTACAATGGACTGGTCACGCAGGCGCGGCTGGACAGCAGGCTGTCGGACGCGCTCTCCTTCAATGTCGCGGGACGCTGGTTCAAGTACGACGAGGAGCAGAAGTACCACGAGCCCGTCGCCTTGCGCGATACCGACGGGGACGGGGTCTACGATACCGTCACCCGCGAGTACCGCGACCAGCACCGCAAGGTGGAAGGCCTCTCGTTCGGCGCCAATCTGGTCGGCAAGTTCGATACCGGCCCGATCAGCCACACCGTCCTGTTCGGCGGAGACTGGTACCGCGAGGATTCCAGCGCGACCAACTATGCCTCCCGCAACGTGCCCACGCGCTCGCTGATCGATCCCGACTATACGACCGACAGTCGCCCCGATCTTTCGGGCGTGACGCCGTCTTACAGCGATGCCCGCGCGCTGCGCCGGGGCGTCTATCTCCAGGAACAGATGGGACTGGGCGAGCATGTGATCCTGGTCGGCGGCGTGCGCCGGGACTGGTTCGACGACAACGACTACATCGCAAGCGAAACCGCCAGTTCCGCCGCCACCACCTTCCGCGCCGGGGCGATCTACAAGCCGCGTTCGGACGTATCGCTCTACGTCAGCTGGTCCGAGGCTTTCGAACCGCAGAGCGTTGCCGACCAGTCTCCCCTTGCGGGCGGGCCTTTCGCGCCGGAAACGGGGCAGCAGGTCGAGGCGGGGGTGAAGACCGATCTCCTCGACGGGCGCATCCAGACCACGCTGGCCGCCTATCGCATCGTGCGCCGCAACGTGCTGCAGATCGACGACAGCCTCGAACCCGTGAACGGCATCGACCAGCTTGCCCCGCTGGGCGAAGTGACCAGCAAGGGCATCGAGGCCACGGTGACTGCCGACGTCACCAGGAACTGGCTGATTTCCGCGAACTATGCCTATAACGATACGACCATCACCGGATCGGTGGAGGGACAGGCGGTAGACCGCTCGGTGGGCGATCGCTTCCCCAACACGCCGCAGCACAAGGCGGGTTTCTGGACGCGCTATCAGGTCGCCGCGATCGACACGGCCTTCTCTTTCGGCGGCCAGTATGTTTCCTCGCAAATCGACCGCAGCGGAGACAGGCTGAAGCCCTTCACCGTGTTCGACGCCACCATCGCGCATGACTTCGGGATTTTCGACGCCAAGTTCCGCATCGAGAACATCTTCGACAAGTTCTATGCCGTCTCCGGCTTCACCGGCCCCAAGGGCGCCTATATCGGCAATGCACGCAGCTGGTTCGTGGAACTGCGCCGGCGTTTCTGAGAGTTCGTTTGAAAAATGCCCTGAAGGGCATTTTTGTGCGGCACCGGCCCACGCCCGTCCCGAAGAACACGAAAAGGTCCGGGGGACCTTTTCGCTGAGGGGGCCGACCTCCCACAACAGTGTATCCTGGATAGGAGGTCGGGCGGGGGAGTGGGCCGGTGCCGCCAAAATCCGCCCGCGGCGGATTTTCAAGCAGTCTCTGCCCTGAAATTGGCACTTCCCACAAGGCCTGCGACCGCCTAGATGCCGCTGATCCCCGGGGGGCCGCTCATGCGCGGCTGAGAGGTGGTCAGCAGACCACGACCCGCTGAACCTGATCCGGCTGACACCGGCGTAGGGAGGGTCGGCGATCGATGCTGTCCCTCCGATTGGAGCGGACCGATAGCATGACTGCCAATTACCTGTATTTTCGTTCGCGTCTGGCGAGCAGCGCTGCGCTGATGATCCCGGCCCTGCTACTGGCCTCTCCGGCTCTGGCGGAATCCGGGGAAGCGGCCGATGCGGAACGCCCTGCCGATATCGAGGTGATCGGCCATCCCGATCCCGAGGGCCTGCTGCCGGACCAGACCGCGCCGCAGGCGGTCAGCGCGATCTCGGCGGATTTCATCACCAAGCAGGCGCCGACGCTGAACGCGTTCCAGCTGGTCAATCTCCTGCCCGGTGCCAATGTCTCCACCAGCGATCCCTACGGCCTCTCCACCAGTTCCGGCCTGACGCTGCGCGGACTGGGGCAGGACCAGATCGGCGTCCTGATGGAAGGCGCGCCGCAGAACGACATCGGCTATTTCTACGCCTATCCCTCGCAGTTCGCCGATGCCGAGAACGTGCGGCAGATCGTGCTGGCGCAAGGCGCTGCCTCCATCGATGCCCCGGTGGTTGCGGCGGCGGGCGGCATGCTCTCGCTCTCGCTGGACGATCCCAAGGCGGACATGGGCGGCCTGGTCAATCTGTCGCTTGGCTCCTACGACGAACGCCGTGCATTCGTGCGGTTCGACACCGGCGTGCTGGGGGGTAGCGGGATCAAGGCCTTCGTGTCCTATTCCAACAACCGCGCGGACAACTGGCGCGGCGCGGGCCACGACCAGCGCCAGCATGTCGACGCCAAGCTGCTACGCGACTGGGGAGACGGCAACCGCGCCAGCATCGCCTTCTCCTACAACGATGCCAAGACATCGGCCTATCCCAGCCCGACCCTGGCCGATTGGAAGGCGGTTGGCCGCAATTTCAATCATGACAGCCGCTACAGTGAAGGGAACACCAACTACTGGCGGCTCTACCGCGCCCCGTTCCGCAATTTCTACGTGGCGGCGCCGGTCCACTTGAAGCTGAGCGAGCAGCTCACTTTCGACAGTTCGGCCTATCTCCAGCTGGGCCACGGCAATGCACCGTACGGCACCCAGCTAACCGAGACCGGCAATTACCTCGGCACCGAGGAACTGAGCCAGCCGATCGCCATGCCCGGTGCGGTGGACGGCCTTGCGACGGTGATGGGCAACTGGACCGGCAAGCAGTTCCGCATCGGCGACGTCAGCAAGCTGACCTTCCAGACCGGCGCGCATACGATCACCGCCGGGCTCTGGTTCGACTACGGCACCGACCGCGTTACCCAGTCCTACACATCGATCGGCGCCGACGGCCATCCCTTCGACCAGTGGGGCTATCAGGACAAGGCCATCCGCACTGCCGATGGCAGGCTGCTGGCCTATGAGAACGCCCGGACCGAAACGGTGACCAAGGGCTTCTTCCTGGCTGACAGCGTCGCGCTGACTCCGCGCCTTACCGTCGACCTCGGCTTCAAGGGCGTGGACGTGCTGCGCAACGGGCGCAACTATCTGCCAGGGCCGCAGTCGGACGTGCGGTCGAACAGCTTCGCCGCCTTGCCCCGCGCGGCGCTGCACTACAAGCTGGACGACCGGCAGCAGCTCTTCGCCAATATCACCACCAACTTCCGCACGCCCAACGAGTTCGCGCTCTACAACAGCTATTACGGCGGCGAACTGGTCAGCGCCGGAAGCGGCAACCTGAAGAACGAGTATTCCGTCTCGGAAGAACTGGGCTATCGCTACATCGGCCCGAGCCTGTCCTTCTCCCTGACCGCCTTCCACTATCACTTCCGCAACCGGCAGGTGGCGACGGTGGTGAACAGCGGCGGCGCGCTGGTCAATTCGACCATCAACGGCGGCAGCCAGACGTCCTACGGCCTCGACGGCGAGATCGATTACCGCCCGGCCAAGGGCGTCAGCGTCTATATCTCCGGCGAGTACCTCCACACGCGCCTGGGTGACGATCTGCCCGTTGGCGGCGATCTCCTGCCGACCAAGGGGAAGCGCGCGGTGTCGAGCCCTGAGTTCCAGTTCGCCCTGGGCACCACGTACGACGACGGACGGCTGTTCGGCAGCACCGCGCTCAAATATGTCGGCCGCCAATATGCGACCTTCATGAACGACGAGAGCATCAAGGGCTATGCCACGCTGGACCTTTCGATCGGCGTGCATCTGGCCGGACTGATCGATGCCCAGCGCATGGATCTGCGGCTCAATGCGATCAACGTGACCAACCCCCATGTGCTGTCCGGCGTCTATTCGGTCAGCAGCAATGCGCAGGATACGATCGGACGCGGCGGCACGCTGATTGCGGGTTCCGCGCCGGCCTATTACGTCGGCAGCGGGCGCGCCTTCGTGGCGACGCTGAGCCGCGCTTTCTGACCGCGCGCGGGCCGATCGTGAACGGAGATACCCCGCATCTGGTCCACGGCATGAGCACTGCGCTGGAGGCGCCTACCTGGCCGGCGATCACGCTTGCCGAAGCGGAGGCGGTGCTGGCGCATTTCCCGGATGCAGGACGGCCGCGCGACTTGAGCTGGCATTCGCCGCGCCCGTTCTCGGCCGCGACCCTGGTGCGGACCGAGCAGGGCGAATTTTTCCTCAAGCGCCATCACGAAAAGCTGCGAAAACCCGCCGCGCTGGCGGAAGAGCATCGCTTCATGGCGCACTTGCGGGCCAGGGGAATCCCGGTGCCTGCCGTCATGCCTGCGGCGGACGGTCGCGGCGCCTTGGCGGAAGGTCCGTGGACATACGAGCTGCTGTCCATGGCGCCGGGCCTGGATCTCTACCGCGACCGGCAATCCTGGACGCCTTTCCTGACGCCGGGCCACGCCTTCGCGGCAGGCGCGGCATTGGCGCGACTGCACCGTGCCGCGCGTGGCTTTGCCGCGCCCGCACGCGAACCGCATCCGCTGGTCGCCAGTTTCACGATAGTGCCCTCGCGCGATCCGGTTGCGGCGGCGCGGGCTTACGTTGCGGCGCGCCCGGCACTCGCCGCCTATCTTGCCGACAAGCCGTGGCAGGGGAAGCTTGCGCGGCTCTTTGCGGCCCTGGGAGAAGGCCTTGCGGAACGGCTCGCGCAGCAGCCGGAACTCTGGACGCATAACGACTGGCACCCCTCGAACCTGCTCTGGACGGCGGAAGGTGCGGTCAGTGGCGTGATCGATTTCGGACTGGCCACCCGCACTTGCGCGCTCCACGACCTTGCCACCGCGATCGAGCGCAGCGCCGTGCCCTGGCTGGAAGCACCGGAGAGGACCGGCGATGCCCGGGCCGCCTGTGCGATCCTGGCCGGATACCGCAGCATACTGCCGCTCACGGCGGCGGACGTGGAGACTCTGGCCCGCCTTCTGCCGCTGGTACATATCGAATTCGCGCTGTCCGAAGCCGATTATTTCGCGGGCATTCTGGAGGATCGCGGGCAGGCGGATCTTGCCTGGCAGGACTATCTCGTCGGCCACGCCGAATGGTTCCTCTCGCCGCCCGGGCGCGCGTTCCTGCGAGCCATCGAAAGCGGGAGCCGGATCTGATGTCGATGCTGGAAATCGTGGCGGTGGCGGTCAGCTTCCTCGGCATCTGGCTTACCGCGCGGCGGCAGTTGCTCTGCTGGCCGGTGAACCTTCTGGCCTGCGGCCTCTATTTCAAGCTGTTCCTCGATGTGCGCCTCTATTCGGACATGGTGCTGCAGGCGCTGTTCGGCGCGGCGATCCTCTACGGATGGATCGGCTGGGCACGGGGCAAGGCCGAGGCTGGAGAAGTCCTGGTGCGGCCCCTCGCGCCCATGAAGGCACTGGCAGGACTGGCCGCCGGTGCCCTGGGCGCCTTGACCATCGGCTGGCTGGCCAGCCGCTACACCAATGCCGCGCTGCCTTGGATGGATGCCGGGTTGAGTAGTTTCAGTCTCGTCGCCCAATACTGGACGGCGCGCCGCCACGCGGCATCTTGGCTGCTGTGGATCGCGGTGGACGTGCTCTACGTCGGCATGTTCCTGTTCAAGGCTCTCTGGCTGACGGCAGGCCTCTACGCCGCGATGATCGGTCTGGCCGTTCTCGGCTACCGGCGCTGGCGTGCGGCGCGGCGGGTAGGTTAGCCGGGAAGGGAGCAGCCGCTCCCTTCCCGGCAGATTGGTCAGCGCACCACGACGCGTACACGGCCGAGGTTTTCGATGCGGGCATAAGGCGTGCGGCTGTCACCCTCGCGCTGCAAGGCCCCCCGCAGTGCGACGAAATAGGTTCCGGGCGCCGGGAAGGCGTGATCGATCGTCACGGATAGCGTTTGAGCGCCCTTGGGAACCTTGGACGAAACGTCGAATGCACCCTTGCCGGAAAAATCCCATTCCGCCGCGATCAGCTTTCCCGCGCCGGGCGGAGCGGTAATGGTGCCCGCGAACTTCACGCTCTGTCCTGCCTTGACTTCGGCTTTGTCTCCGCCGTTGACCTTGAGGTCGACGACCGGCTGTATCCCGCGCCGTTCTGCCGCGCCGGGCGGGACTATCACTTGTCCGTCCTCGATGCGGTAGCTTGTGGAAGCGGGCGGCGTCACGCCCTTTTCCACCCAGGCGGACAAGTCGCGCAGAGCCTGCTGCAAAGCGCCCTGATAGCTGACGATCCGGTTCGGATCCTCATTGACCGGCTCGTCGCCATGCAGGGCGTGATCAGTGTACCAAAGGCGCAAGTTGGCGTCGGTCCTGTCGCCAAGATGGCTGCGTACACGCTGGAAATACCAGTCGGCCTGCCAGGGCATGGCCTCGCGGTCCCACAGGGAAGATAGTAGAATCATCTTGCCCTCGAACTTTCCAGTCATCTGCGAGCCCGAGGTGGCCTGCACGAACAGCGGGCCGATCAGCATGGGACGCTGCGGATAGATCGGTTTCCCGGCTTGATCGCGGAACTGGTTCCAGACCGGGAAGTCGGGGCCGGGCACCTGATGGCGATGGTAGGTCTCGAGTGCGAGGAAGTTCGAGTTGTCGACCTCGATCTTGTCGCCCGCCGCGATCCGGGCTGCAACGCTGCTGTCGGCCAGACCCAGAACCACGATATCGTTCACGATCCGGGCTACCGGCAGGCGCTGGCCAGATGCCGCGCCCGATCCCACTATGAGATCCGCGCCAAGGATCGCCTTCGGCGGCGGGCCGGCGTTAAGACGAAAGGCGACGATCCGCGCGGCTTCGGTGCCGCCAAGCACTTCGAAGGCGCGATCGACGCCGCCCCGCGTCGCTTCGCTGGAGGCATCGGTATTCAGACCCAGCTTTTGGGCTTCCAGCGCGGTGATCGGTGCCGCCACAGTGGACGCGAACTGAAGGCGCGCCTTTTCGAAATATTCGGGATGATCGTGGCCAAGGTAGCCGGGCTTGGTCCAGAAATCAGTGAAGTAGGTCGGGTCCGCCATGACCACGCCCTGGTAAAGCGCGGCCATGCCGTGAATGCCCATGGTCTTGTAGCCGAACCAAGAAGGGGTCGGAAATCCCATCCTGGTCGCTTCGCGAAGGGCGGAAGCCTGGAGCGGCGACAGCCCCGCATAGGGATCGCCCGAACCGCCCGGCTCCACCGCATCCACGATCTGCGGAAACTTGTCGTCCAATAGCCGCATCGCCTGCATGCGGACGGTAAACATGTTGGGGATCGCCATCGTCGATCCCGGAACGTAAGGCACAACGCCGTCCCAGACGCCTTGCGTATTCTCGATACTGCCGATCGTGCGATAGGCTCCGCCGGATCCGCCATAAGCATAGCCGTAAGGCCGCTTGGCCCCGTACATCTTTTCCGCGACGGTTCGAGAGTATTCCGCCGCCGCAGCATTGGCGCGCCAGGCGGTGATCGTCTGGTCGCTGGCCAGGCTTTTCGTCTTGCCAAGGTCCATGTGGCCGCCGCCGTTCGTTTCTACGAAATAGGCACCGCTGGCGATCGAGAAACCGATCTTGTTGAAGGCACCGGCCGGCATCTTCTGTGCCAGGTTCTCATTGTCGGGAACCGGCGTGATGTGCTGGAAGAAGCGCCCGCGATACTCGGCCTTGGGCGGGAAATAGAAGGAGAAACGCGTCTCGGTGCCCTTGAAGCCGCCATGGACATAGCGATGTCTGACAGGTTGGGTCCGCCACTCGTCGATATCGACATAGGGTTGAGAGAACAGATCGTCGGATGAAGCGGGTGCCGGATCCTCTTGATGGTTTTGCGCGCGCGCCTCTTCGGCATGAGCTCCGGTCATGGAAAGGGGCACCGCCGCGTGCAGACAGCCTGCTGCAAGAGCGCCCATCCGCATGCGCTTGGCTTTTGCGATTTTCGAACGGCGCATGAATTCTCCCATTTTTTGTCGTTCTCGTGCTCCGTTCTAACTTGCCCTTGGGGCTGGCGAACCTGTGCCGTCCAAAAATCGTCGTGGCGTAATTGCACCGTTTTGTGCATGCGGTATTCCCCGGTGGCTTGGCATTTCGTGTTCGTCCGCCCCGATCAGCCGTTGACCGCCGCTTTCACACCTTCTGAAACGACGATCTCTTCGTAGTGCTTGATCGTCTGCCTGACCCAGGCATCCGGCGTGTTGCAAAGAGCCAGATAGCCTTGATGCCCCGCCCGTGACATCCGGCCGATCCTGGCATCATCACGATGCAGGTCGGCCAGGGCTCTAGCGAAGGCTTCGCCGTTCGCGGTGTCGATTGCCAGCCCGAAGTCATGATTTTCGACTTCCTTCGCAATCAAGGCGCGATGGTCGATGATTGCGGGTACGCCGGAGCCGATGGCCTCCAGCGCCGCGAGACCGAAAGGTTCCGCCCAGCGGCTAGGCATCACGGCGAGACGGGCCTTGCCGATGGCCAGCGCCATGCCCTGGCGATCCTGACGGCCAAGCATCACGGAGTCGGGATTGAGCTTCCGCACGAGATCCATCTCGCTGCCCTCCCCGATGAAAGTGATGGGCACACCGGCCTGCGCCGCCGCGATGGCAGCAAGATCCGCGCCCTTTTCCCGCGATATCCGCCCGATGAACACGACACCCCGATTGCGTTCGGCAGGAACGCGGTTCTGCGTCAACGGCGTCACAGGGTTGCGAACCGCGATCAGCTTTTCCGGCGGCCAATCCGCGCGCAGGAACCCGGCGGCCTGACCGGGATGGATGAGCAGCATCCGATTGACATTCGTTCCGCCGAGCATGGCGCCGCGCCGGGCCACTTCCCGTCCGCAGCGCCAGAGTTTCTGCGCATGGGATGACTTGTCGCAGTGGCGATGCAGGCATGGGCTCGACAAAGGACGGAGCGTGCAGTCTTCTTCGCGGGCATAATCGAAGAACGCGCCGTTCGGGCAGCCGTTGAAATAATCATGGGCGTGAAGGATCAGGCGTAGAGACACCTTGCGCAAGGCCGCGAAGATGGCCGGTGTCAGGATCTTGCTCCAGCCATGGACATGATAGACCGTTCCAGGTGTATCATGAGCGGTGATCCACTGACGCAGACGCAGGAGCGACGGTGGATTGAGGAATCCTCTCGTGAAGGCGCCGAAGCGTGACCGCTCCAGCAGCGCCTTGCCGTGGAGAGGAATTAACTCCACGTCGGCGCGCTCGAACCTTGCCCCGGAATCTCCGGCAAAGAAGGTCACCGGGATGTTCCGCTCGCGCAGACCGCCGAGTAGAACCTGCACGAGATAGGACGCGCCGCCCAGCGCTTCGCTGTAGTCGTGCAGCAGGACGACACGGTCGATCTTGCCGCTCATCGGCGCCCTACCTTGCCCGAAAGAACGGCCCTCAAAAGAATCGAGGCCCGATGCGGATGGTGTCTCCGGGGACGACCGCTGCGCCGCTTGTTACCCGGTACGCCCGTTCGGTGCTTTCGTTGGCATGGCGAATATGGACGACGCTCTGGTTGGCGCGGTAGGTGAAGCCGCCCGCTTTCGCGACGAGCGCGAAAACTGACATCCCTTCGGAAAACGTATATTCGCCCGGCTTCTGGACCTCTCCCAGGATATAGATCGGGCGGTAGGAGACGACTTCGAGCGTGATCCTGGCGTCCCGCACGAAACCCTCGCTCAACAACCCGCCGAGTTCCTGCCGCAGGTCCGGCAGCGTCTTTCCGGCGGCTTTGATCGTGCCGATCATCGGCATGGCCAGATTGCCCTCGTCATTGACGGTATATTCGCCCGACAGGTCCTTCTCGCGGAAGACATCGAGCTTGAGCCTGTCACCGGCTGCCAGACGTTGCTGGAAACCGCCGACGGGAGGCAGTTCCGCCCTCGGGGAATGTGTGCAAGCCGTCATGACAAGGCTCGCGATGAGGACGAGAAATCTATTCACTGTCCAGTCTCCTGAAGCAAAAAGGGAGCGCCGTTCAGGCGACACGTTCGGCGGGGCAAAGCGCCTGGAGAGCGTCCGCAATACCGCGGTCGAACACTTCCGGGGCAAATCGCCGGGAATTGCGTATCGCTGCCTCGGGATCGAAGTGGGGGATCCATGCTTCGAACCGCTCGATCGCATCGCACAGCGCCTCTACCGACTGTTCCAAAAAGAACAGGCCCGTCTCTCCATCGACGATCGAATCCCTGATGCCGCCGCGCCCGAAGGCGATCACCGGCCTTCCCGAAGCATTCGCTTCCACCGGAACGATGCCGAAATCCTCCTCAGGGGTGAAGACAAGTGCCTTGGCCGTGGCATAGGCTTGCTTCAGTTCATCGAACGACAAGTGCCTGCGAACCTCCACATTCGGTCCGGCGCCCGCAGCGATAGCCTTGAACATCTCGCCATTCCCCACCATCAGCGCGGGAACGCCGAGACGGTTGAAGGCTTCGAGGGCGATGTCGGCCTTTTTGTAAGGCGTCATCTGGCTGATCCAGAGGTAACGCCCGGCAACCTCGGTAGAGGTATGAAACGCATCGACCGCGACGGGAGGATGAACCACCATCGCCTCCCGCCCCCATGCCTTGCGAATACGCTGCGCAACGAAGTTGCTATTGGCGACTATACTGTCGATGCGATTGGCGGAACTGATGTCCCACTGGCGAAGACGATGGAACATCGGTGCCATGGCCAGCCGCGCGAACTTCTGCGCAGAGGATTTGTAGTCGTGATAGTGGTCCCAAAGATAGCGCATGGGCGAATGGCAGTAGCACAAGTGAAGCGCATCCGGCCGGATGATGGCGCCCTTCGCCGGTCCCGACTCGCTGCTGATCACAAGATCGTATTCACGAAGATCCAGTTCTTCCAATGCCATGGGCATGAAGGGCAGGTATTTCTGATAATGCCTGCGCGCGCCGGGAAGTCCGCCGATGAAAGTCTGGCGGACTTTGGCGGAGCGGATCCTGTGCGAGACCCGCTCCGGGGCATAGACATGCGTAAATACGTCGGCATCGGGAAAAAGATCGAGCAGGCGCTCCAGAACGCGTTCTCCCCCTCGCATGGAAACCAGCCAGTAGTGGATGATGGCTACGCGCCGGAACTGCGGCATCGCAGGGCTCACGAGTAATATCCCCTGTACTGCTTGTAGAAACTGGAGATGTCATTCCCGCCGAAGCGGGCCTGCTTCTTCATGTCGACCTTGTTCAGGACTATGCCCAGGCCTTTGATGGCGCGCGGGGGAAGCTGGCGGATGGCGGCCTTGGCCACCCGGTCCATCGTCTTGCGCCATTGCACCACGAAGACGACGCTGTCGGTCCTCGCAACGATTTCGCGGGACTCCGCGATGGGCAGGATAGGCGGGCAGTCCAGCACGATGACATCGAACTGTTCACGAAGGCGCGCGACTACCCGGTGCAGACGTCCCTGCTCGGTAAGGCGCTCTCCCTTCGGAAAGGGGCGCGTTATCGGCAGGATGCGCAAGGGCGATTGCGGGTCGGGGTAGTGGATGATGTCCGTGCTTTCCGAATGCAGCGCCTCGTAAAGGCCAGGCCCGCCCTCAGCCAGATCGAACTGCTTGCTGAGTTGGCTGCGGATGACATCGCAGTCGACGACAATCACGCGCTCGTTGGCCATGGCGAGCGAGCGGGAAAGGCAGGCGGCGACAGTCGATTTCCCTTCCCCGGGAAGCGCGGAAGTGATCGCAATGACCTTGCACGATCGCGGTGCGGATTGCCGAACGGATACGATGACGTTGCGCAACGCCTCGGAAAATGCCCCGTTCGAGTGGGCGAGCACTGTGTCGAGCGGCGTCCCGACATGAGGTTCGACGGAGCGATGCGACGGGATGAAGCCGAGCGCGCGGTAGCCCAGGCGATTTTCGATATCGTCGAGCGTCGTGAAGCCTCGGTAGGAAAGTTCTGCTAGGACCGCCAGCAGTGCCCCCAACAGGATACCCACGACAAGACCTAGCGCCAGATTTACGGGCAAGTTGGGCGATATCGGCAGGACTGGCACATTGGCCGAGGACAGCAGCCGCGCCGTAGGCTGCTCCGATCCCGTTCCCGCGATGATCGCGTTATAACGCTGGAGGTAGGACTGGTAGAGCGTCTGCGTCGCCTCGGCCCGCCTTTCGAGGTCGGCAAGAGATACGAGTGCGGTGTTGTCCATGCTCAGCTGTGAACGCGTGCCGTTTCGACTGGCCAGCAGCGATGACAATCGCTGGGCAGAGGCATCGGCGGTGGTTTCCAGCGCCTTGATCGATCGCGATACTTCCCCGGCGATCTGCCGATCGAGGTCACCGATCTGCTGGCGGACGGTGGCGAGATCGGGATGGTTGTCGAAATAGCGCTGCGCGAGATCGCGCTCCTTGATGACAAGTTGTGCGCGCTCGCCGCGCAGCGAGGTGACCACCGACGAGTTCACCCCCTGGCCCACGCTGTTTGCGCCGCCGGAATGCAACTGCCTGTTCGCGCTGGAAAGAGCCGCGGCATCTCTTGCCGCTTCGGCGCGCGCCTCGGCGATCTGCTGATTGTATGTGGAGATTTCCTGTTCGCTCAGGCTCGTGGCCGCCGAACTCAGCAAGCCGTTGCGGATGCGGTAGCCTTGCACGGCTGCGAATGCGGTGTTTGCAGACTTGCGAAGTTCATCGACACGCCCTTTCAAGACTTTGGCGGCGGTCGCGTTCGTCCTGGCAAGTTCGCGCGCATCGTCGGTAGTGTAAAGCCGTGCGAAGGTGTTCGCGACCAGCGCGCTTCTCCCGGCATTGGAATCCGTGACCGAGATACGAAGCGTGAAGGAATCGCCCATGCGCGCGACGTTCAGGTGCTTGAGCAGGTAAGTGATCGCGCGTTGCCGTAGTGTATCGGGCGATATGTTGATCTTGGCATCATCCGTATTCT
Organism: Novosphingobium panipatense; assembly: GCF_002149965.1. Taxonomy (GTDB): domain Bacteria; phylum Pseudomonadota; class Alphaproteobacteria; order Sphingomonadales; family Sphingomonadaceae; genus Novosphingobium; species Novosphingobium panipatense_A. The sequence continues at coordinate 118,661 of NZ_MSQB01000014.1, forward strand.
TGCCCAGGCCCATCGATGTCAGGAGATTGTCGATGGCGGAGCGGGGGGCGATCACGTCGGCAATGAATTCGGGATCTCTGACCAGTCCCGTTGCAGCCAGAACCTGCCCCGCCATTTCCCGTGAGGCGATCAATTGGAGCTGGGTCTCGACATCTTCCGAACGCACGGGAACAGCAACGCCGCCTTGCCCTTCGGGCGGGACAACTTGCGTTGGCGTCGTGATCATCACCACATCGGCTGCAGACAGGTAAGTGCGTGGCAGCGCCGTGGTCCAGAGAAATGCCACAAGAACGCATATCGCAAGAGTAAGGAAGAAAGCCTCCCTCCGGCGGCGGAGCATCGCGAAGAGATAGCGGATCGTTATCTGATCTTCAGAATAGCGATAGGAACTGCCCGGCTCTTCCAGAACCTGCGGCACCGCGCCGGACGCTTCGTAGATTGCGGGAAGGTTCAAGGCAGGCGCTCCTTGCTGCAAGGCCGAGTCATGGTGCGACGGTGATGCCGATCCCGGCACTGGCGGTGGTGAAGGCACTGACGAGCGACGCGCCTTCGACATCCTGATCGATGCACGAGATATACCCCCCGACTGAGAGGTGCGGGTTCAAGCGATACTCCGCGTTGAATCGCAGCGTCTGCCGTATCGTTCTGGTATCGACTTCGCGGTATCGGCCGCGCTCCAAAGTGGCAGACAGGCTCAGGCGCAAGTTGCGAAGCAGGTCGTGATAGGCCGTCACCGTGAGGCTATCGGTAAGGATCCCTGCGACTTCGCGGTAGCCGCTGTTCTGGAAGGTGCGTTCGGCCTGAAGCCGCACAGTGGTCAAAGGCGTGACATACCATTGCAGGTCCGCCGTGAAAGTAATGCCGGAAAAGTCTCGATAGATTGGCAGTTCATACCGGCGTGATTGATAACCGATGCCGACCTCACCCGAGAGCAGCGGCGTAACTTCGCCTTTCACGCCGATCAGAGCGCCGAGGCCTTGCGCGTCGCGGCGAATGTCCTCTGAAGCAGATGTCGAGCGGATATTCGACAAGGTGCCGCTCGCGAAAGCGGAAAACATGTCTGAAAAGTCGTAACTTATTCTTATGTCGCCGCGGATGGATTGGGCGTTTCGAAAGGACTGGTCGGTCTTCGAGCCGTCTCTCAGGGAAAGCGGAGCGTAACGCAGCCCTTGATAGGCAAGAGAGGGCGCTAGTCTAAACTTGCCGAACTGCAGATCGCTCCCTACTTTTCCTTCCAGCCGGTTGTAGCTTAAGGGTTCGGCGGCATCCGGTGCTGTGCCGGTGCTGCTGCGCGGTTCAATCAGGCGTGCGAATCCGATCGAGGTGACGATCTGATCCTCGTTCGCCAGCACAAAGGCGCCTTCGCTGGAAACGCTGAACTCCTCGCTATTTTCGGAGGTAAACCTTGCGAAGCGCCGAAGGGTACTGCCCGCCTTTATATCCAGGCGGTACGGTGCGAAGTCTGCGCGCATTCGCACGGCAGGAATGACAGTTGCGCTCGCGTCATGCTGCGCATCACGGCGATTGAACACATTGCTTGAGAATCCGCTGATGAACGAAACCGCGGGTTGGATAGCGAACGGGCCGAGATGAAGCGGTACGGGCTGAAAGCCGGGTTCGATACGGGCGCCCGCAGCGTCTAGGCGATCCAGGTCTGCCGCAATGACGATCGACGTGCCGGCGCTCGTCTGGGCAAGTGACATGTCGGGTGCCAGGCTCGCTCCGCAAGTCAACAGTCCTCCGATCATCCGGCGCATCAAAAGGGATCCTGTACTTGAGCAGGCGCCGAGAAAACGATGAAGCGTCTTCAGCAGTCCGTTGCAGAAAGGGGTTCGCAGTGTCGTCAGAGAATTGGCTGACGTCGCGATCCAATGATCAGCGGAAGGTCATTTGCATCTGGCTGCCGTACTGGTGGAAACCATTTAGCCTTTATATCCGGCTATTCACGGAGTGCGCGCCTGATCTGATCCGAAAGCGGTCGGATTATATATTGTAGGATCGTGCGATGCTCGGTTTGGATAAAGGTTTCGACCGGCATACCCACGGAAAGCCGCGCGTTTCCAAGCTTGCGGAATTCCTGCTCCGAAATGGCGATAGTCACCGGATAGAACGCATTGTTCGTGGCGGTGTCCACCGTTCGATCGGCCGCAACCTGGGTGACGCGTCCCAGCAGTTCAGGCGTTGTGCGGGCATTGAGAGCCGTGAACCGCAGGTGAGCAGACTGGCCCTTCGATACTTTGTCGATATCGGTCAATCGGACATGAGCGCGCACGACAAGATGGTCGCGAAGCGGCACGATCTCCATCAGTGTTTCTCCCGGGCGCACCATACTACCGATCGTCCGCACCTGGAGTTTGGCCACTATCCCATCCTGCGGCGAACGAATAACGGTGCGGTCGTTCTGGTCGCTGGCCGCGACGCTTTCCTTGCGAAGGTCGGATATGGCGCTTTGTGTTTGGCCCAGCTCCAGGGCAGCTTCGCTTCTGGCGCTGCTTTCCACAGACAGGATCTGGCTTTGCAGTTCTGAAATTCTCGCCTGCGCTTGCGCGATGGCGGATAGGGCCGTGGCTCTTTGAGCCTGTACACCCAGGGCAGAGCGTTCCAGCGCATTGAGGCGATCAAGTGTTGTCAGCCTGCTGTCATAGAGCTCGCGCGTCTGCTTCAATTCCTGGCGGACCAGTGAGGATTGGCGCTGATAGGCCTCTGCCTGACTATCGAACGAAACAATTTCTGCCTGGGACTGGGCAATACGCGCGCGAAGCTGCCTAATCTGGTCGCCTCTTGCATCGCTTATCAATCGGAAGCCACGCTGCTCATCTGCCATGACGGCGCGGACTGCGGGATCATGTTCACCCTTTTCCGTTAGGTCATCTGGGAAGGTGACATATTTCGCCCCGGACTGGAGTCCGCGCAGTCTTGCCGCCTTGGCCAGAAGCTGATCGAGGCTTAGTCGGCTATATCGAGCCGCAGCGCCGGAAACACGGCTGTCGAGGCGGATCAAGGACTGCCCGCGGCGTACGATATCGCCGTCATCCACCAGTATTTCAGCTGCTACGCCGCCGCCGAATGCGTGGGAGATTTCCTTGACATGGGTTTCAACGGTTACCTCTCCCGGAGAAATCACCGCCCCTGCCATTGGCAGAAACGAAATCAACCCTCCCAAGCCCAGTATGAGCACGATTACCGATCCCAGGCCCAACCGCACAAGGCGAGGCATTCCTGCCCCGCTGGCCGTATATGGGGTGTGGGAGGTGACCGGTGATTGGAACTCTCGTGTGGAGAGCGAGGCCGCTGTCATCGGCCGGTTACTTCAGCGGCAGTGCTGACGGTTTCGACGGAAATTTCCTTTCCAATCGTAACGTGCTGGTTCTCGTTCTTGTCGGAGGTCACCGCTGCCGCCTCATCGCTTCCCGCCTTGCTGGAGCGATGCGCGCGAATACGCTTTTCGAAATCCGAACGTGTTTCGAAACGTTCAACGCGGCCGGCGTTCATCGTCATGACGTGGCTGACGTTGGTAAGGACGTTCGGCCGATGGGCGACGATTACGACAATACCCTTTCTCTCGCGAATGCGTTTTATGGCGGCTCCCAATGCGGCTTCGCCTTCGTAATCCAGGTTGCTGTTCGGTTCGTCGAGAACAACAAGAAAAGGATTGCCGTAGATCGCACGGGCCAAGGCGATGCGTTGTTGCTGACCAGCGGAAAGGCCGCCGCCTTGTGGGCCGATGAGATAGTCGTAGCCGCCGGGCAGGCTGACAATCAGCTCGTGACAGTCTGCATCCCGTGCTGCCTGTATGATCGTATCCTTGTCCGGATTTTCCCTGAACCGCGAAATGTTTTGCCCGATCGTTCCTTCGAACAGTTCGATGGTCTGGGGGACATATCCGACGATGTTCGAGATCAGGTCGTCCGACCATTGGTCCAAAGTTGCACCGTCGAGCCGTATCGATCCCCTCAGCAAGGGCCATACGCCGCATAGCGTTCTTGCGAGGCATGTTTTTCCAGAACCGCTACGGCCCACGACAGCCAGTGCATCGCCCGCGCCAAGCCGGAAGCTGACGTCGGCCAGAGATACCTTTTGAGCGCCGGGAGGGCTTGCGGTCACGCCTCTGGCTTCAACTAGCCGGCAGGGTAGTTCGAGGCCCATTGGCTCGACCCGGTTCGGCAATGCTTCCAACAGGTCCCGCATGCGGGCGAGCGAGAGGCGGGCCGCGGCCATCCCCTTCCAGTTCGATATCACTTGTTCAACCGGAGCCAGCGCGCGTGCGGAGAGAATTGACCCGGCGATGATGATACCGCCCGTTGCGCGCCCTTCGATTACGAGAAGGGCTCCGAGCGCTAGCGTGGCCGACTGCAGGAACATGCGAAACGATTTGGTCAGCCCGCCGAGAGTGCTGGATAAGTAGGAAAAACGTTCGTTTGCCTGAAGATAATCCAATTCAACGTCATGCCACTGTCGATGCCGGGCCTTCCCCATACCTAGGGCCTTGAGAACTTCCGCATTGCGCCGCGTCGCTTCGGCCAGGTTGGCTCTTCCTGCGGATGCGCGCATGGTTTCCTTTGCCAGCGGGTTGGTGACGCGGTTGTTTGCAATCATGAGTGCGAGCAGCACCGCCACGCCGAAAAGGGAGAGAAGGCCAATACTCCAGTGGAATATGCTCAAAACCAGCAGGTATATAATGATCCAGGGCAAGTCGATAATGGCCAGAGGTCCCGGTCCTGAAAGATAGGCACGAACCGAATCCGCATCCCGAATGAGTTGCGATCCATGCGGCAATGTTCCGCGCGTCAGTTCATAGCGAGCAATCACTTCAAGGATGCGGTCGCTGACGGATCTCATGAAGAAGGATCCGAGATGGACCATTATGCGCCCCCTGATCACATCGAGCAGGGCCTGAAAGGCATAAGCTACGATGACCAGAATAAGCAGACTTACCAGCGAAGGTACACTTCGACTGGGCAGCACATCGTCATAGACCAGCAGCATGAAGAAAGATCCCGACAGTAGCAGCACGTTGTAGATGCTGCTGATGACGAGAATGGGGATCAGGGCGTGCTTCAGAGGCGTAAGCGCGACCTTGAGTTCCGAAGAAAGACGGATGGCGAGGACGTTCACGGCTGCCTCAGCCCGCCGACCAGTCGTTCCGTTACCCACTTAACATACATGCTGTCGCCCGATCCACATCCGGCCTGCATTGCCGATTGAACACTCATCTGCCGATTGCGTCCTGTCTGGAACAATCTCCGACTGCATTAGAACAGAGGTGGGGGTAGACCTCTAGCGGGAATTGATCAGTTTCGGCGCGTTTTCTCGCCAGTAGATTTGATCCAAAATGCAGATCTAGGGGGTTATACTTGGTGAACCGGAATCTGTGCCGCTGGGTCTGTCTGCTCATCTGTGGCAGTTCGGCGCATCAAGCATGCGGCGAGACGCTGGAGGAGGCGTTGAGCAATGCATACCAGAATAACCCGGTACTGGCGGGCGCGCGAGAAATGGCGCGTGTCGCCGACGAAGGCGTGGTACGAGCCAAGGGCGCTTATGGGCCAAGTTTGAACGTTTCCGTACAGCACGAATTTACGGATGCAAGAATAAGGGGCGGAGTCCTTCCCGATCGGCAGGATGGCTTTGGCACTACCGCGCAATTGACGGCCTCCCAGCCGCTTTTTACGTCCGGCAGACTGTCTTCAGGGCTGGATGCGGCCATGGCTAACAAGTTGGTTGTCCGGGCACAATTGGAGGAAACGAGTCAGCAGGCGATTGCGGATGTCGTGGCGGCCTATGTTTCATTGCAGCGGGATCTGGAATTGCACGACGTTGCCGCTGAAAACTATGATTTGCTTCTCAAACAGCGTGATCAGACGATTTCACGCTATCGATTGCGCGACTCAACTGCGCCCGATGTGGATCAGACGCTGAACCGTCTGGAACTGGCGGCAGGTCGCGTCATTTCAGCGCACGCTAATGTGGATGCAAGTGCGGCACGGTATCGGAACCTCGTGGGGCACTACCCAGACGTTCTCACACCGTTGCCGGCACTTGCGGATTTGCCGACACTGGAAACACTCTACGTGGCGGCTGAAACGAACAACCCTTCTCTGGCTGTTTCCCGGCTTCTCGAGGCCGGGTCGCGCGCAGCGGTTGCATCGGCGCGCGCTGAAATGCTGCCGCAGGTGGGCGCTTATGCATCTGCAATGCGGGCACCACTCACGCCCTATCAGAACAGCTATCGCGAGGAGTCGGTTTCCGCCGGCTTTCGCATGACGATGGCACTTTACTCTGGAGGCCAGATGTCATCGGCCCTGCGCGCCGCGAAAGATCGCAACCTTGCCGATCAGCAGTTTGTCGAGCAGGCCCGGCGCGATATGCGCGAACGCCTGGCATCCGATTGGACACGTCTGAAAGCTGCGGAAGACGCCCTGCCGCGCTACGACGCCGCAGTAGCGGCGGCAGAACGCGCCGTGGCAGGTGTAAAGCGCCAGGAGACAGCGGGAATCCGTACCTTGCGTGATGTATTGGATGTCACGAACGATCTGCTTTCGGCGCGGACAGCCGCCGTGCAGGCGCGGTCCGAGGCCTATATCCAGCGCGTCAATGTTTTGCGTGACGCGGGCATTTTGAAAATTGGCATGTTCTCCCGCGAGCGGCCTTACGATCCAGATAGTCGTACTTCGCGGCTAGGGTGGATCGCTGGTTTTCCGCTTAGGCCGATACTCGATCCGATTGACGGCATTGCGAAAAAGGCGGCCGTGGAGAAAGCAAAAGTACAACTGGAATATTCGATGGAGTTCGACTTGCCGGACGAAGATGGCCTATTGCTCAAGCCCGTGTCGCGGGAGGTAGGAGATATCTCGCTGGATGAAGCAAGGTGAACGGTTGTCTGGTGCGTGGATTGGGTGACCTTACCAATCTGGATCAGTTAAGAACGGAATACAACGGAACTGGATTCATTCACATCTTGTCTGAACATAGGGAAATGGCCAAATTGCAGCGATAGTATTGGCATCTGACTAGGGAAAAGAGGGGGGGTCATGTTGCGGGAGGCCGTCTTTCTCTGGCTTGCAAACCATTTGCCGAAAGGGCGGATCGGTACGAGGGCGCGCTACGAAACGCTTCGATGCGCCGGGTTAAGGCTTGCGCCGAAAGTGATCGTCATGGGGCCGATCGCCATCACCCCACCCGGTGTGGGCAATCGCATTGCGATCGGATCACGGTCATTCGTCAATTCCAACGTTCGCTTTGGAGGGAAGGGCGGGGTTACGATCGGAAAGTTCGCGCAAATTGCACCCAATGTTGCCTTTGAAACGAGCTCGCACGAACTCGCTTTTGAATGCGGTTATAGCCGCCCACCGGTGACTGCACCGGTTGTCGTGGGCGATCACGTCTGGATCGGCACTGGCGCGATAATCTTGCCGGGCGTGACCATCGGTCGGGGCGCTGTCGTTGCCGCAGGGGCTGTAGTGACGCGCGACGTTCCGCCGAGAACATTGGTTGGAGGTGTTCCGGCACGGTTTATTCGAGAAGTGCGTGAAGTCACCGCGTGACCCGGGCCGTGCATGGGCCTTGAGCGGGGCGTTCGGTGCTTACGGATCGACAGTGCGTTGACGCATGCCGTCACAAAATAACGGCTTAACCCGGGGATCATAATGAGCACTTTGACGAATGACGTGCCTTTGAGCGTGGCTGTTGTCATTGCCAGCTTTGGACGCCCTCAGCTTTTGGCGCAGATGTACAAGCTGATCCAAGAGCAGACTGTCGGGCCGGATGCTCTGATCTTTTCAGTCGTTAGCGATAGCGACGTTTCCGAAGATTATGCCGATCGCCATGGAGTTCAGGTTATCTTTGGGCAGAAGGGCCTTTGCGCACAAAGAAATCGGGCATTGGATGCGCTGGGTAGCACTTATGATCTTATCGTTTTCTACGACGACGACTTTGTTCCCTCTCGATGCAGTCTCGAAGGAATCAAGCGCTTCTTTGCGTCTCACCCGGAAGTGGTGGGTGCAACTGGCAACGTGATTGGCGACGGGGCGCGAGGACCTGGCATACCGTTCGAAATAGCTCGGGAGTTGATTGCGGACCATGAAAGCCGGAAGTTCAGTCCCAACTGCATCGTCACCAGTTTGGAGGGCCTTTACGGCTGCAACATGGTCTATCGCGCATCGGCCATCGAAACATCCAGATTCGATGAACGGCTGAGCCTTTACGGCTGGCAAGAAGATGTAGACTTTGCATCGTCTCTTTCTTCTCGAGGGCGCATCGTCAAGACGTTCGCATTTTCGGGTGTCCATCAGGGGGTGAAGTATGGCCGCACGTCTGGTGTTCGCCTTGGGTATTCGCAAGTGATCAATCCCATCTACCTCGTGCGGAAGGGGACAATGTCTACCAGTTTTGCTACGCGATTGATCGTTCGGAACGTCGTGGCGAACCACATACGTGTGTTCAAGCCTGAACCCTGGATCGATCGGGTCGGACGGGTAAGGGGAAATTGGATTGCTGCCCGCGATCTTTTGCTTGGCCGTCTTCTGCCGGAGCGGATCGAAGTGCTTTGAAAGATTCAATTCATTGGGGTTCTTATGGAAGAAGCTTCCGCTGATTTTCGTTCAGATATAGTCTTCAGCGATGATCTCGACTGCATCCCCGTAACTTATGCACCAAAAGAACAGTCGTCACGGATCTCGTTTTACCGCCGTATTATCGATGAATGGCGCCAATAAATTCTTTCAACTGCGAGTTCTGGAAGGTCTGAACTGATGATGATTTTGAATGGCGCTCGCGACCATGGCCAAGTGGTCGTCGAAATGCTGCCGCAGAATTCCGTCAGCCGTTTCGTACGCGTCGCAGGGGGTGTCTCGGAAATTTCAGTCAGAAGCGCGAGCAACTCAGTAAGCGGTATTGGCGCAGCGCATCTGGCAAAGAGGTTGCTCCACTACCTTCTGCTAGGTCGCTGATGGCATCAGCATGTCCTGCTTCGACAAGTACAACAGCAGGGTTGGCTTCCGATTAGCTGTGTATTTCCACCGGCGTTGGCCGGCTATTCATTCGGATTTTTCCTGATTGGAGCGCCTTCGACAACCGTTGAAGGCACCCGGCCCACCCTGGTTCCCGACATAAGCTTCACCCGACCACCCAGTCGGGAAATCCTGCTTCAGGAGTTCCGGCATGGTGTGGCCGGTGCCGCATTCGAACGTCAGGCCGAAAAAACGACCCCGTCCATCAGCTTGCGCGCGGTACGAAGGAGGGCGGCGCTGGTTACGGCGCCGCCCTCGTCCGTGTCGAGGACACAGGACATTTCGCCGGTTGGATGCTCGACCGACAATGTCTTGCGGCGACCCTCGGGGATATTGGCCACTTCGGCGGCGGGTGAGCCTTCGATGAGGCAGGCCGTCGCTACCGAGACTGCGCCGAGCACGCCGATGGTGGCGTGGGCGCGGTGGGGAATGAAGCTGCGCACGGTCACGGCGCCGCCGTTACGGGGCGGGGCGAGCAGCATCATCTTGGGAACCGACTTGTCCTTGACGTCGCCCAGGTTCATCCGTTCGCCCACGGCGAGGCGGATGGCCTCGATCTTCGCCTTGAGTTCGGTATTTGCGTCAAGGCTCTCGCGGTCCTCGTAGCCGGTCACGCCAACGTCCTCGGCCTTCATAACCACGCAGGGCATGCCGTTGTCGATGAGCGTCACGCGCACGCCGTTCACTTCGTCGGCCGCGTTGCCGGTGGGGAGCAGCGCGCCGCAGGAGGAGCCGGCGGTATCGCGAAACTCCAGCGGCACCGGAGCATGCGTGCCCGGAACGCCGTCGATCGCGGCCTCGCCCTTGTAAGAGACTACACCGCCCGGTGTCTGCACGGTGGCGACGGCGACCTGGCCGGTATTCTCCATGAAGATGGCGACGGAGGTTTCGTCACCCTTGGCCGCGATCAGTCCGCGCTCGATGGCGAAGGGGCCGATCCCGGCAAGGATATTGCCGCAGTTCTGCTGGTCGCTGACGAGTGCCTGATCGACGAAGACCTGAAGGAACAGGTAGTCGACGTCGATGCCCTCGCGCTCGGATTTGCTGACGACCGCGACCTTGCTGGTCAGTGGGTCGGCGCCGCCCATGCCGTCGATCTGGCGCGGATCGGGAGAGCCCATGATGGAGAGGAGGAAGGCATCGCGCGCGGCCGTATCGGCGGGAAGGTCGCTCTTGAGGAAATAGCCGCCCTTGGAAGTGCCGCCGCGCATCCACATGCAGGGCACGCCGTTCTGGTTGGCGCCGTCCTGGTTGGCATCGGTGGCAGTCATCGCAATTCTCCTTTTCCCGCATTGGGCGTCCTGCCGCAGCGTCTGCGCAGGGGGAAAGAGAAACTTTGGACGCGTGATAGGATTTGGCTAAGAGTGATTCCATGGACATCTGGAATTTCAACCTCCGGCACTTGCGCGCCGTGGCCAAGATCGCCGAATTGGGGACGGTCAACGCTGCCGCTCTGGCCGTAAACCTCAGTCAGCCTGCGATAACACAGGCGTTGGGGCGGCTGGAAGGCATGATCGGCTTGCCGCTGTTCGAGCGCCGTCACGACGGCATGATTCCCACTCGCGCCGGCGAAATCCTGGCGCCCCGCATCAGCGCCGCGCTCGCCCATATCCAGAGCCCGCATGTCACCATGTCACGGCTGCGTGCGCTGCTGGCGCTGGCGGAGACGGGCAGCTATGCCGGGGCCGGGCAGGAGACAGGCTTGTCGCTCCCCTCGATCCACCGCGCGGTCAATGATCTGGCGTTGGCGCTGCGTCGGCCGCTGGTGGCGCGGCAGGGCAAGTTCGTCATCACCACCGAGGCGGGAACCCAGCTCGCACGCGAGTTTCGCCTTGCGCGGGTGGAACTGGAGGCGGGCCTGTCCGAAGTGGAGGCCCTGCGCGGTCTCGAAACCCGGCGCATCGCCATCGGCGCCATGCCGCTTTCGCGTGCGCGGATCCTGCCCGCCGCCGTGGCGCGGTTCCTGTCGCGGCGTCCCCGGGTGAAACTCACCATCGTAGAGGGATCGCGCGCCGAACTGGTCGAGCCGCTGCGCAACGGCACGTTGGACCTGATGGTCGGCGCCTTGCGCGATCCGCTGGTGGAAGGCGATCTGGTGCAGCATCCACTCTTCGAGGACCGCCCGGCGGTCTACGGGCGCAAGGGCCATCCGCTTGAGGGCGCGCAGCCCGCCGCCGCCGACGTCGCCCGTTACCCGTTCACCCTGCCGCCGCGCGGCACGCCCCTGCGCGACAGTTTCGAGCGCTATTTCGAGGAACATGGCGTGCCTCTGCCGGACGTGCCGGTGGAGTCGGGTTCGGTGATGATGATTCGCCAGGTGATGATGGGCGGCGATTTCCTGACCGTGCTGTCGCCCGACCAGGTCACGGTGGAAGTGGAAGCGGGCTGGCTCTGCGAACTGGCGCGGCTTCCGGCCGCCTTCACCCGTCATATCGGCATGACGACCCGCGCCTCATTGCGCCCGACGGAAGTGCAGGCGGAGTTCATCGCCGACCTTGAATGGGCGGCGAAGCGGTTCGGGGCTTAGAGCCTGTTTGAAAATTCGCGTAACGCAAATTTTGCGGCACCAGCCCGCACAAAAATGCCCCTCCGGGCATTTTTCAAACCGGCTCTTAGCGCATCGGACCCGTTGACGAAGCGCATCTTCTCTATTTATATCCATCCGGTCAGATATTAATTGAGATAGAGCGTGGGCCGCAAGAAATCCATCGACCAGGACCATATCCTCGATGCCGCCGAGGCGGTCGTTGCCGCCCTTGGCGCTGCGCGCCTGACGCTGGAAGCGGTTGCGAAGCAGGCCGGGATCAGCAAAGGCAGCGTCGTCTACGACTATGGTTCGAAGCAAGCTTTGCTGGAGGCGATGGTGCAGCGCGCCGTCGCGCGTGACAATGCGTTCAACGAGGCTGCGGCGGAAGCTTGCGACGCTGCTGAAAATCGCACGCTTCAAGGCCGCATAGCGGCGGCTGCGGAACCATTCCCCGATGCCTTTCGTGCGGTCGCTCTCAACATCTGTGCGGCGCTTGCGCAGGACCTGGCGCTGCGTTCGGCCATCCAGGATAACCAGAATGCGGTGATCGACCGGGTTCGCCAAGAAGCGTCCGGCGCACGCGGGCCGATGCTGGCCTATCTGGCTCTTGAAGGCATGAAGCTTCTGGAATCGCTGGATTACCACCAGTGGCCGGAGGGCGAGCGAAAAGCCCTCCTGGCCGACATTCGCTGGCTGGCCGCAATGCCCTGAGCCTTCCGGCGTTCCGCCGAACTCCTCCAACCAAAGGCAGTTTCAGATCATGACCGACCGCATTGCGGAGGGGGACGCGCTTGTCTCCGCTCCTCGCCCCTGTTCGCCCATTTTTCTCACCGGAGGCAGCGGCTATCTCGGCCGTAATCTCATCCGCCATTTCGTGAGCGGCGGCTGTGAAGTGGTTGCCCTCGTGCGCTCGGGCCGGGCGGCGGACGTCGTCCGTGCGCTTGGAGCGATCCCGATCGAGGGAGAACTGACCGGTCCGCAACCGGTGCAGGCGATGAAAGGCTGCAAGGCGCTGGTTCATGCCGCCGCGCATACCGGTCACGGCCTTGAAACGCCGGAACACGCGGCCGTCAATGTCGAGGGTACGCGCGCGATCTTTGCGGCCGCCCGTGAAGCGAGAGTGACGCGCGCAGTTCACGTCAGCACCGAATCCGTCCTGCTCGATGGGCGGCCCCTGATCAATGCCGACGAGTGCCGTCCATTCCCCCGGTGCTATCCGGGCGCTTATTCGCGCACCAAGGCCGAGGGGGAGCGCATAGCGCTTGCGTCGGCGGGTGACGGTCTGGACGTGATGGCCGTTCGTCCGCGCTTCGTCTGGGGGCGGGACGATACGACGGCACTGCCGATCCTGGTGGAAGCGGCAAGGTCTGGCAAGATGGCCTGGATCGATGGCGGCCATTACCTGACATCCGCCACGCATGTCGCCAATGCCTGCCACGGTATCGACCTTGCCCTGCGCAGAGGCAGAAGCGGTGAAGCCTATTTCGTTACCGATGGCGAGCCGATCCCCTTCCGCGACTTCGTGTCGCGGCTTCTGGAAACCCAGGGTATCGCACCGCCGACCAGACAGGTGCCCTCCTGGATCGTGCAGACGGTAGCCCGCGTCGGCGAGGGGATCGCCGCGCTGAGCGGGGGCAGATTTAAGCCGCCGGTGACGCGGCAGGATCTGGCAACGATGGCGGTTGAAGTAACGCTGGACATCGCCAAGGCACGGCGTGCGCTGGGCTACGCGCCGCTGGTTTCGATCGAGCAGGGACTTGCTGAACTGCGCCAAGCCATTCAGCAGGCATAGTTTCCCGGCTGAGGAGAGGCGCCGGGGCGTCCCGCTTCCACCCATTCCACTTTAGCCTTGAGGAAGGCCAGCGCGGCATCCAGTTCGCGTCGGCGTTCCTCGAGGCGCGAAATCTGGGTGCGCAAGATCTCCGTCGTGCGTTCGTCCGATCCTGCGCCGCGCCGGTATTCCTCGGCGAGCGCGCCAATTTCCGCGAGCGAGTAGCCTAGCGACTGCTGAAGGCGGATCATTTGCGCGGCCGTAACGTCATCCCGTGAAAATACCTGGTAGGGATTGCTCCCGCCCTTCGTGCTTCGCTCCGGCCTGAGCAGGCCCTTGTTGATGTAGAAGCGAACCGTGTCGACCGAAAGGCCGGTCTCTCTGGCAAACTGTGAAATCAGCATGAAGCGCCTTGACCATGGACTATACTCCACACTTATAGACCCTGCCTGTCATTTTTTGGAGTATGATCATGACCGGCAATTTCGCGCTTCCCCGTATCGTCCTGGGCGACGGTGGCCCCGAGATCGGCATTCAGGGTCTCGGCTGCATGGGAATGAGCGAGTTCTATGGAGAGACGGACGCGGCGGAGGCGCGTGCCACGCTCGGCCGCGCGCTTGAACTGGGGATCACCTTGTTCGATACGGCGGACGTCTACGGCATGGGCCAGAACGAGTGCTTTCTTGCGCCCTTCGTGAAAGCCCATCGTGACCGCGTTGTCATCGCCACGAAATGCGGCTATGCGCGCAGCCTCGAGAACCCGGACGATTGGAGCCTCGATAATCGGCCCGAATTTATCCGCCGGGCCGCGGACGCTTCCCTGCAACGGCTGGGCGTAGAAGTCATCGACCTCTACTATCTGCACCGTCGCAGTTCCGAGGTGCCGCTGGCCGAGTCCATCGGTGCGATGGCGGAACTCGTGAAAACCGGGAAAGTGCGCGCGCTTGGACTGTCGGCAGTCTCGGCGGACGAGTTGCGGGAGGCCTGCGGAATCCATCCGATCGCGGCGCTGCAATCCGAATGGTCGATCTTCACGCGGACCATCGAAGCGGAGATCGTTCCCGCCGCCGCCCGCCTGGGCGTGACGATAGTGCCCTATTCCCCGCTGGGCCGCGGCATGTTGACCGGGAAGGCCTTCGCCAACGGAATTGGCGCGGGCGACGCGCGCAAGCATTTCCCGCGTTTTTCACCGGAGAATCTGGACGCGAACATGCGTCTGGTGGCAACCATCGAGGATATCGCCGCGAGCCTTCGGGTCAGCCCTGCGCAAGTGGCACTGGCCTGGCTCTATGGCAAGGCGCGCGAGCTGGATGTTGCGATCGCCCCCATCCCCGGAACGCGCAGCCGGATGCGCCTTGAACAAAATGTTGCGGCGGCATGCATGACACTCACGGACGAGGCGATGGCTTCGCTGGAGCCGCTGGCGCGGGAAGTCGCGGGTATCGCCATCTGATCGGCAGCGGGATCAGGCTCTTGCCGGATCCGCCGCCTTGCCGCGACGGAAGACAAGCCGTTCGGACGGAGGCGCAGCCACGGCGGCTGCCGCATTGAGCGCGGGCAGGGCCACGAAAGTGGCCTCCGCGCCCACCGTCAGCTCCCGGTTTTCCAGCCCTAGCGCCCGTGCGGACTCGGTCGTGGCCATGCCAAGAGCGACGCCGAGATGCTCGTCGGTGTAGAAGCCGGAGCGATAGCCGATCAGCATGGCGCGCTGGAGCATGTCGCCGTTGCCATAGGGCCACCAGGCGTCGCGGATATTGTCGTTCCCGGCAAAGAGGCGAACGCCGTGCTCGCGCAGGCGCAGGATCGGCGGGAAGGCGCGGTCGCCGGGGGCATTGGTCATGATCGCCACGCCTGCATCGGCAAGGGCGCGGGCGATGCTATCCAGCGCGGGCTGGTCGACATCGCCCAGCGCATAGGCGTGGCTGACCGTCACGCGCCCGGCCATGCCCAGCGCCAGAGTGCGGGCGGCGATGCGGTGCAATTGCGCAATGCCGGGAAGGCCTGCCTCGTGGAGATGGATGTCGATCTTTGCGCCGTGCCTTTCGGCGATGCCGAAGACGACGTCCAGATGGCCGTCGGAATTGCCGTCCATGCCCTCGGGGTCGATGCCGCCGACCACTTCGGCGCCTTCGCGGATTGCGGCATCGAGGATATCGGCCGTGCCCGGGCAGGTGAGAATACCGGCCTGCGGAAAGGCGACCAGTTCGATATCCATGCTCTCGCGCCACTTCTCGCGCATGGCCATCACGGCATTGAGGTGCGAGAGGCCGGTCGTGGCATCGACATCGACATGGCTGCGCATCGCCACCGTGCCGAGGCTGGCGGCCTGCGCGATAAGCACGTCGGCGCGGACGGCGGCGGGGCGTACGTCGGCCAGCATCGCCTTTTCGGCGGCGAGCCTGTCGCGCAGGCTGGCGGCCGGGCGGTGGGGTTGCCAGGGTTCGCCGAAGAAGCTCTTGTCGAGGTGGATGTGGCCGTCGACGAAGCCCGGCAGGACGAGCCTGCCGCCAAGGTCCACGCGCTCGGTCCCCTCGCCCGCGACGAGATCGTTACCGATCCCGACGAAACGTCCGCCCGATGCGGCGAGATCGGCAGGCGTGCCGTCCGGCAGCAGGGCATTGGTGAAAAGGCGCTCGATCATCGGCTGGCCTCCGGTGCGGCGCCGCCCTTCTCGCTGGCGTTCCATGCGGCGACCTTGTCCCGGGTCTGGGCCAGCATGCCGTCCAGCGCGGCGCGGTTGTAGAGCTTGCCGTCCATCACCACGGCGCGGATCGCGCGGGTGGCGGCGATGTCCTTCAGCGGATCGCGGTCCAGCAGCACGAGGTCGGCGGCCTTGCCGGGCGCGACGGCGCCGTAGCGATCGAGCCGCCCGAACCAGGCCGGGCCCGCGCGAGTCGCGGCGGAAAGCGCCTCGGCGGGCGTGAGGCCCTTGTCCACGAACAGGCTCAACTCGTCATGCAGGCCGATGCCGGGATAGTTGAACGAATTGAGGAAGCCCGCATCGGTCCCGGCGATCACCGTGACCCCGGCCTTTTCCAGCAGCGGCAGCACGGCGGCCATGCGGTCGAAATGCTCGTGACGCGCCTTGATGGCAGCGGCGTCGGCCTTGGCGGCGCGTTCGACGCGCCAGTCGTAAGTCTTGCGCAGCTTCGGGCCGATATAGGCGAGGTAGGGGTCGTCGGCGTGATCGTCGGCATCAAGCCAGGCGATCACGCGGCTGCCGTTGAGGGTCGGGGTGACGAAGACGCCCTGCTTGGCGAACTTGCGGTAGGAGGCCATGGCCGTGGCCCTATCGAAGCCATTGTCGAGCAGGCGGTTGGCTTCGGCCCGGTCTATCCGACCGGCGGCGAAATCCGCGGCGATCCGGGCTTCGTCCTTCACACCCGCCTTGTAGGCATAGTCGAGGTGCTCGATCGAACTGATCCCCGCGTCCACGGCCTGCCCGACCGTCAGGGCCATCGGGATATGGCCGGACGTCCGCAGCCCGCGCGCTTTCGCCTGCGAGACGGCGTAGAGGAACAGCTGCGGGTCCAGCGTGCTGTCGGTGATCTTCACGAAGTCCACCTTGTCCCGCTCCTGAAGCCGGGCGAGCGCGGCATCGACATCGGCCTTGCTGCCGACCTCGATCGTGCCCTTCCAGACCGGCTTGATGCCTTCGATCTTGGCGCCCGAGGTCAGGAGGTGCGGGCCGAACAGGGTTCCACCCGCGATTTCGCCGCGCCATTGCAGGACCTGCTCGGGCAGGTCGCCTGAACAGTCGCGGATCATGGTGATCCCGTGGGCGACGTAGAGCGGCAGAAGCGCCTTGTTCTCCTCGATCAGCTCGGGCCCGCCGCCGAAGTGGACATGCATGTCCCAGAGGCCGGGGATGAGGAACCGGTCCTTGCCCTCCACGACATCGCGGGCCTGCCAGTCGCGGGCGATGTCGCGGTCCTTGCCGACGGCCACGACGTCGTGGCCGCGCAGCACGACGGCCTGTTCCTTGACCGCCCGCGCATGTTCGACATCGATGACGGTGACGTGGCGGATCATCACGTCGCCCTGGTCTGCCGCAAGGGCAGGCGTGGTCGTGGCCATGAGCGCGGCGATCAGCGGGGCGACAAATTTCATCGGGGAACTCCTTCGCGGCGTGTTTACCCCATGCACCGGATAATTCACAAATTAGATGTTTATATAAATATCATTCAGTATATGAATGTTCGATGCTCGATCCCAGACTTCTTCGCAGCTTCGTCGCCATCGTCGATACCGGCCACTTCACACGCGCGGCGGAGCGGCTGGGCATGACGCAATCGACAATCAGCCAGCAACTGGGGCGGCTGGAGGAAAGTGCCGGTCATCCCCTGATCGACCGCGCGGCCCGGCCGGTGCGACCAACGGCGATGGGGGAGCGCCTGCTCGGCCATGCCCGCCGCATCCTCCAGCTCGATGCGGAGGCGCAGAGCCTGTTGAAGGATCCGGCGGGGACGGCCGCGATCTCCATCGGCGTGCCGGAGGATCTGGCGACGCGGAGCATGGCGCAGGGGCTGGCGCGCTTCGCGGCCAGTAACAGCCGGATCCGGCTCGACGTCGTCACCGGGCTCAGCCGCGATCTCGCCTCGCGCTACCGTCAGGGCGAATTCGACATCGTGGTCGTCAAGGAGGACCAGCCCGCGCCGGATTGCCGAGCCAGCTTTCCCGAACCGCTCGGCTGGTTCGCGGCGCCCGAGGGCGCGGTGGAGATGTGCGATCCGCTGCCGCTGGTGACCTTTCCCGTCGGCGGGCTCTACCGCGAGACGATGTTTCGCGAACTCGAAGCGGCGGGCCTGCGCTGGTACGTGGCGTTCTCGGGCAGCAGCCTGCAGAGCGTGCTGGCGGCGGTATCGGCGGGGATGGGCCTTTCGCTCCTGCCGCTATCGGTCACGCCGGGGCAGGGCCTGCGCCGGTTGGACGGGATGGGACAGGCGGCGCCGATGGTGGTCTCGCTCTATGCGCGCGAAGACAATGAACCGATCGGCGCGCTCGTCGAACTGATCCAGGCCGTGTTGGCGGCGCGCTGAGCTTTCTCAGCTATCGGCTGCGGCCAGAAGCGCGAGCAGCGCGAAGCTCGCCAGCCAATGTTCGCCCATATAGTCGCCTTCGACATGGGCCATCGCCGCTTCGAGATGGCGCTCGGCGGCGTCGATGGCCAGGTCCCGGCCGCTCGCCATGGCCGGAGCCAGTTCGCGCCAGGCCCAGGCGCGGCTGAGGTTGAGCCCGTCGAGATGGGCGATCTTGCCGTCGCTGCGGTCGCTGACATGGGCGGGCGTGAAGATGCTGGCGGGGTGGCGCTCCGACAGGCGCGGCAGGAACGCCGCGAACCATTCGGAAAAACCGGCCTCGCCAAGCGCGCGGCGCATCAGCAGCGCCTCGCTCAGCGCGGAAGAGAGAAATTCGTCGCCGCCGGGCTCCCAGGCCTGGCAATCCTCGTCGTTCTGGAACCATGCCGCCGCCTTGGCGCGGATCTGCGCCGCCAGCGCGGGATCGAAGACGTCGGCCCATTCCAGCGACAGCGTCAGCGCGAAGGCGCTGTTGAAGTGCGTGCCGGTACGGATCGGATAGGTCAGGATCGTCAGGTAATGCGCCAGTCGCGATGCCAGGGCGCGGGCCAGCGGCTCCAGGCGCGCGGCCCAGGGCCTATCGGCATGGCGCGAGGCTTCGAGGTGGAGGTAGAGCAGCCAGCCCCAGCCGTAGGGCCGCTCGAAGCCGCCGGCTTTGGGCCGGTCGAGATAGGCCAGCTCGGCGGCGAGCTTTTCTGGCGTGAAGGTCTCGTCCGCGCGCTCGGCCACAAGCGGGGCTTCGGGCAGGTCGCCGTGCAGGCGGCGCAGGGTCAGCAGGGTCCACCAGCCGTGTACGCAGCTGTGCCAGTCGAAACTGCCGTGGAAAGCCGGGTGCAGGACGCGCGGGGGCAGCACGTCCTCGTCGGCATTCATGACATGGTCGAGCTTGTGCGGATATTCGCGGCCGACATGGCCAAGTGCGATGCGCATGAAGCGGGCGGCGGTCTCGGGCGTGAGGATCATAGCAGAAATCCGGCGATGTAGAGGATCAGGATATTGCAGGCGAGCAGGGGCAGGGCCGTGCCGATCTGGCGGCGGATCACGCCGTACTCGTCCTTGAGTTCGAGCAGCGCGGCGGGAACCATGTTGAAGTTGGCGGCCATCGGCGTCAGCAGGGTGCCGCAGAATCCCGCCAGCATGCCGATCGCACCGACCACGGCCGGATCGCCGCCGTGGGCCTTGATCAGGATCGGTACGCCGATCGCGCTGGCCATGACCGGGAAGGCGGCAAAGGCATTGCCCATGATCACGGTGAAGAGCGCCATGCCCAGCGCAAAGATCACGACCGCCAGGAAGACGTTGCTTTCGGGCAGGATCGCCAGGCTCATGGCGCCCACGGCGCCGCCGACTCCCGCCGCCGTGAATACCGCGCCGAGGGCAGCGAGCATCTGCGGCAGCAGGGCCGCCCAGCCGATCGAATCCATCAGGCGCCGGCCCTCGTCCACGGGCGCGGAGAGCGGGGGCTTCAGCCATATCATGGTTCCGGCAAGCGCCAGGGCGACACCCGTCACCAGCAGCACCAGCGTCACCCAGCGCGGATCGATCAGACCCGCTGCGCCCAGCGGCGTATAGCTGAACAGCAGGGTGCCCGCGAAAGCCGTTACCGGGATCACCAGCGCGGGCAGGAACAGCTTCGAGCCGAGCTTGCGGGCGAAGGCCTCGCGCTCTTCGGCGGAGGTCGTGCGCGGACGGCCAAGCCCGAGACAGCGACACCCGGCAAGGCCGACCAGCAGCAGCACGAGTATGCCGTTGCCGAAATCGCCCAGCCGGTCGCCCAGCAGGAAACTGACCGCGACCAGCGCCCAGAACGCGGCATTGCCCCAGCGCCTGGGATTGTCCGGGTCGCGGGCGCTGGCGACCGCGAAGGCGGCGAAGACCAGCCCGGCCACGAAATAGAGCGCCGTGATGCCGATCATGCGCCAATGCTCCCGCCAATGCTCCCGGCCGCGGCGGCGCGGGCAGCCTTGCGGCGCAGGCGGCGGCCGAACAGGCGGATCCGCAGCGCATGGATCGCGAAAGCGCAGATCGCCGTCGGGATCGCCCAGAGCGAAAGGTGGATCGGCGCAATTTCTATGCCTTCGCCCCGCAGCACACCCTGGATCAGCAGGATCGAACCAATGGCGATGAAGATGTCCTCGCCGAAGAACACGCCCACATTGTCGGTGGCGGCAGCCATGGCCTTGACCTCTTCGAGGTCCGCCTCGTCGATCTCGGGATTTTCCTTGCGCGCCGCGGCTTCGGCCATCGGCGCGAGCAGGGGGCGCACGGTCTGCGGATGTCCCGCGACGGAGACGAGGCCCAGCGCCGCGATGCCCTGCCGGAAGGCCAGATAGCCCACCAGCAGCCGTCCGACCGTGGCGCCGCGCATGGCCTCGATCAGGCCGCGCGCCCGTTGTTGCAGGCCGAAGCGTTCGAGCAGGCCGATCACCGGCAGCACGACATAGACCACGGTGATGAAACGGTTGTCGTTGAAGCCCTTGCCGAGCAGCGAGATCACCGCAACCAGGTCCATGCCCCCGAGAAGCCCGGTAAGGATCGCGGCGGCGGCCACGACCAGCAGCGGATTGAAGCGCAGCGCGAAGCCGCAGACGACCACGAGAATGCCGGCGAGCGGCCAATAGTCGATATGACCGTCCAGCATGTACTGCGATCCCATTTGAATTTAAACCTTAATCTTCCAGGATCAGGCTGTGATTGCGCGTCTCGCGCATGCGTGCGTAGACCACCAGCGATATGGCGATCATGACCGAGACGTAGATGTAGAAGGCCTGCTCGATCCCGGCCTGCTTAAACCACAGGGCCACGAATTCGGCGGTTCCGCCGAACAGCGTATTGGCAAGCGCATAAGGCAGGGCGACGCCAAGCGCGCGGATATGGGCGGGGAACAGCTCCGCCTTCACGACGGCGTTGATCGAGGTGTAGCCGGTCACGATCACCAGCCCCGCCATGACCAGCAGACCGGCGACGAGCGGATCGCGTGTCTGCGCCAGCGTCGCGAAGATCGGGTATGTGAAGAGAACCCCGAACAGACCGAAGCCCACCATCAGCGGCTTGCGCCCGACCCGGTCGGAAAGCGCGCCCGCAACCGGCTGGAGCAGCATGAACAGGAACAGCGTGATACCGTTGATCTGCGAGGCGGTCTCCCGGTCGAGGCCGCTGGTGTTGACCAGGAACTTCTGCATGTAGATCGAATAGGCGTAGAACGCGATCGTGCCGCCCGCCGTCAGCAGCATCACCGTCAGCGTTTCGCGCGGGTGGCGGCGGATCAGTTCAAGGAAGCCAGATTGCGGCGCACCTTCGGCACGGGCCTTCTCGAAGCTGTGCGTCTCGGCCATGCCCCGGCGCAGACGGAATACCAGGATCGCCAGCGCGCCGCCGATGACGAAGGGAATGCGCCAGCCCCATGCATCGAGCTGTGCTTCGGTGAGCAGCGCCTGAAGCACCAGGAGGACGCAGATCGCGACGAGTTGTCCGGCGATCAGGGTGACGTACTGGAAGCTCGAATAGAAACCGCGCCTATCGCGCCCGGCCATTTCCGACAGGTAGGTGGCGCTCGCGCCATATTCGCCGCCGATCGAGAGGCCTTGCATCAGCCGCGCCAGCACCAGCAGCAGCGGCGCACCGATGCCGATGGTCTGGTACGAAGGCGTCACCGCGATCAGCAGCGATCCCGCGCACATCAGCGCCACCGAGAGCGTCAGCCCGCTCTTGCGCCCCTTGCGGTCGGCGTAGATGCCCATGAGCCAGGCCCCTACCGGGCGCATCAGGAAGCCCACTGCGAAGATTGCCGCGGCGCTCAGCAATTGGGCGGTGCGATCCTCGTCCGGGAAGAAGTGCGGTGCGAAATAGAGCGTGAAGGCAGAATAGGCGTACCAGTCGTACCATTCGACGAGATTGCCGGTGGACCCCGCGACGATGGCCTTCAGGCGCTGGCCGCGGTCCGGCGGCAGCAGGGTGGGTGCAGGGCTTGACACTGACGACATCGGGACGTGTGCCCTCTCTTCTGGCCTATCGCCGCCGGGGACAGGCGGAAAGACCGGAAGGGTTATGGCAAGCGGCGGCAAAGGTCCAGTGAAGCGGGAGCGTTTCTGGCGGAATTCAGGCGCGCGACTGCGCCAGCAGCGTCATCGCTTCCTCAAGCTGCGCGAATGTATAGGGCTTGTTGAGCATGACGGCGGGCTGGTGCGGCAGGTCCCAGTTGCCGCCACCGCTGGCGATGGCGAAAGGCACTGATCGCGCGGCCACTTCCGCCACGACCGGATCGGCACGCTCGCCTGCAAGGTTCATGTCGATCAGCGCCACGTCGAATTCATCTGTACGCGCCGCCTCCAGCGCATCTGCCAGAGTGGCATGGGGGCCCACTACCAGGCAGCCGAGGTCGCCCAGCATCTCTTCCAGCAGCATGGCCACCAGCACTTCATCTTCCGCGACCAGTACGCGCAGACCTTTCACTTGAAACGCCCCCTCACCGCCAAAACCCTCCGACATGCCCTCAATCCTCGATGCTTTCGCGAATCCGCTTCGCCAGCGCATCCATGGCGAAAGGCTTGGTTATCATGGCCATGCCCGGTTCGAGAAATCCGGCGGCAAGGGCAGCATTTTCGGCATAGCCGGTCATGAACAGGACCCGCAGCCCCGGCCGCGCGGCGCGTCCTCCGTCGGCGACCTGCCTGCCGTTGAGGCCGGGCAGGCCGATGTCGGTGATCAGCAGGTCGATGCGCTGCCCCGATTGCAGGATCTCCAGCCCGGCGGGGCCGTCCGCCGCCTCGATCGCGGTATAGCCCAGTTCGTCCAGCACTTCGATGATGAGGCCGCGCACCACCGCTTCGTCTTCCACCACCAGCACGACTTCGCCCTCGACGGCGGCGGGCAGGTGGCCCGCCTCCGCGGCGCTGTCTTCCAGGTCCTCGACGCCGCGGTGGCGGGGCAGGAAGATCTTCACGCAGGTGCCCAGGCCCTGTTCGGAGTAGATCCGGGCAAAGCCTTCGGACTGGCGGGTGAAACCGTAGATCATCGACAGTCCGAGCCCGGTTCCCTGCCCCATCGGCTTGGTGGTGAAGAAGGGTTCGAAAGCGCGCTCGGACACTTCGCGCGCCATGCCCACGCCGGTGTCGCTGATAGCGATGCAGACATATTGGCCGGGCTTCAGGTCGCGCTGCTGGGCGACGTAGTGATCGTCGAGATGGGCATTGCAGGTCTCGATCGTCAGCTTGCCGCCGTCGGGCATGGCATCGCGGGCATTGATGACGAGATTGAGGATCGCGCTTTCAAGCTGGTTGGGGTCGCAGCGCGTCTGCCACAGGCCGCCGGAAAGCACGAATTCCAGGTCGATCTGCTCGCCCAGGGTACGGCGCAGCATGTCCTCCATCGAGGCGATCAGCGGATTGGCGCGAACCGGGCGCGGATCCAGCGGCTGGCGGCGGGAGAAGGCGAGCAGGCGGTGGGTGAGCGAAGCGGCCCGGTCGGCCGAGGCCTTGGCACCCTGGAGCCAGCGTTCCAGCTCGCCGGTCCGGCCTTGCGCCAGCCGGTTGTGCATCATGTCGAGGCTGCCGGTGATCCCTTGCAGCAGGTTGTTGAAATCATGGGCGATGCCGCCGGTCAACTGGCCGACCGCTTCCATCTTCTGGCTCTGCCGCAGGGCCTCCTCGACCGCGCGCTGCTCGGTGATGTCGCGGCCGATCGCGTGGATGCGGCCGCCGTCCGGCACGGCGGTCCAGGCGATCAGGCGATAGTCGCCGTCGCGAGTGCGGTGGCGGTTCTCGAATGCAAGCATGCCCGAGCCGAGGATACCGCTATCGCCGCCGTCTGAAGGCTCGGCATCGGCCAGCCCTGCTTCGGCGCTGCCGGCCAGCCGGGCGAGGGCGGATGCGGTCACCGCCCGGTCGTCGGGGTGGACGAAAGCGGCGATGCGGCGGCCCAGCATCTCGCCCTCGTGCCAGCCCAGCATGCGCTCGGCGGAAGGATTTACGGCAGTGATCAGGCCGGTATGGTCGCAGACCAGCATGAGATCGCGGCTGATCGACCAGAGCCTGTCGCGATCCTGCGCATAGGCCGCTTCGGCCTGTTTCTGCGCGTCGATATCGGTGTTGGTACCGATCCAGGCCGATGTCTCGCCATGGCCATCGACCAAGGGGAGGTCGCGGGACAAGTGCCAGCGATAGCCCTGCTCGGCGTCGAGCAGGCGGAATTCTGTTTCGAAGACTTCGCCGGTCGCAACCGAATGCGCCCATTTCACGCGGGAATCCGCGCGGTCGTCGGGATGGATCACTTCGTTCCAGCCGTCAGAGCCCAGGCTCTCGCGCGTGCGGCCGGTATAGGCGTAGACGCGGTCGTTGAACCAGTCGATCTGGCCGTCCACGCGCGCGGTCCAGACCTGGATGGGCATGTTCTGCGCCAGCGTGCTGAACTGCGCCTCGCTCTTTTCCAGCGCGCGCTGGATGCGGCGGCGGTCGGTCACGTCCTGGACGACGCCGATCATGCGCACCGCGCGGCCCCGCGCATCGAATTCGAAATCGGCCTTGCGGGCGATCACGCGCTCCTCGCCGGTATCGGCGCGGCGGATGCGATATTCGACGTCGAGCCGGGTATTGCCCTGCTGGCGGCGCGCCCAGGTGGAAATCAGGTACTGATCGTCCGGGATGACGAGTTGCTCGATCCGCTCGACCGGCGGCGTACGGCCCGGTTCGGCATTGGGTTCGACCCCGAAGATCCGCCAGAACTCGTCGGTGCCGTTGATCCTGTTGGCGGGAATATCGATCGAGAACAGCCCGACGCCGCCCGCCTTCTGCGCGCGCCTCAGGCGGTCCTCGCTCTGGTCCAGCGCCTCCTGCGCGCGGTGCTCGGGCGTGCGGTCGCGCATCAGCTTGACGAAGCCGATCGCGCGTCCGCCTGCATCGCGCAGCGGAGTCATCTCGCTGAGACCCCAGAACCGCTCGCCGGACTTGCGCAAGTGCCAGCGGGCATCGTGGGCGCGGCCCGTCTCCAGCGCCTCGCGCCGCTTGGCGGCGGGGCGGCCGACGGCGCGGTCTTCCGGGGTGAAGAACGTGGCCATCGGCTGGCCGAGCATTTCCGCCTCGCTCCAGCCCAGCATGGCGGCGGCGCCTGCGTTCCACAGGGTGATCCTGCCGTCCGGGTCGGTGGCGACGATGCCGTAGTCAATCGCGCTGTCCAGGATCTGCCGGTTGAACGCCTCGCGCTCGTGAAGCTGGCCTTCCGCCCCGACCCGCTGGATATGCGCCCAGGAACGTTCGGTGACCTCGCGGATCACGCCCAGCTCGTAGTCGGTCCAGTCGTGCGCCTCGCGGTCGTGGATCGCCATCAGCGCGATCAGGCTGCCTTCCTTGATCAGCGGCATGCAGATCGTGGCGGTTATGCCGATATCCTGGAACGTCCGCGCTTCGTCCGGGGCCAGTTCGCTGCGGTTGTCGGCGATGATCAGCGGGCGGTCGGCATTGAGCTCGCGGACGGCGAGAGCGCCGAAGTCGGACAGCCGGTAGTGTCCCACGATCGAGGGCGAGCCGGGGGCGTTCCAGTCTCCGCGTATGGTGAAGCCGTTGCCGTCCTCGTCCATGTCGGCATAGGCGCAGTTCGACATGCCGAGATGCTGCGCGGTCATGCGCGTGGTGATGGCCAGGATCTGGTCGGCGCTGCGGCAATCGCGCACGGCCCGGCCGAGATCGTCGAGGAAGCGCAGGCGCGTCTCGCTTTCCTCCAGGGCGACACGCGCGGCGTGGGCTTCCGTGGTTTCCACGACCACGGCGATCACACCTGCCGGGGCGCCGTCGTCCCCTGAAATCGGGGAATAGTCGAGGTTGAGCCAGACCTTTTCGGGCTTGCCGTCCCGGTGGAGCGTGAGGACGTGATCGCGGTAGCTGAGCGTGCCGCCGCCAAGGCCCACTTTCAGGACGTTGTCGTTGAAGTCGGCCACTTCCTGCCAGCCGTCGCGCACATCTGATCCCAGCAGGCGGCTGTCCCGCGCGCCCGCGAAGCGCGAATAGGCGTCGTTGTAGATCATGACGCCGCTTTCGCCCCAGAGCAGGACCAGCGGTACCGGGGAAGGCAGCATGAAGGCCACCGTCTGCTTCAGGCTGGATTGCCAGCCACTGATCGGGCCGATCGCGGTGGAGGCCCAGTCATGCGCGGCGATGCGGCGCGCGAGGTCTCCGCCGTGGGACAGGAACCCTTCGGCAAAACCTTCGCCGTGCATCATTGACCCCATCTCCTGTGCGCCCCCGTCAGCGCGTAGACTTGCGCGACCCTGCGCACCATGGCTTCCCCGCGCAGCCGTGGCGATCTGCAAAACACCTTCGGCGGTTCCGGGTTCCCGGCCGCGACCGATGCCGGTGATAAAAAGCGGTTTTTGCGCCTCGCCGGCTTGGTCCGGCTACTCGGCGGTTCGGCGCTCCAGGAACAGGATCGACAGGTTCCTGTCCGGGCGCCAGTCGCTCTTTGTCATCTCGAAGCGGGTAGGGCCGATCTTGCGCAGGCCCTCGGCGCAGAAGCTGACGAAGTCTTCGGGCCGCTCCTTGTCCACCACAAGGCGGAACCGGCCGATCGGCTTCTTCCAGTTGCCGCCGGTCACCAGGATATAGTCCAGCCAGCCTTCCGAATAGACGACGTTCTTCGCCTCGGCCCGGCGCAGCGCGGAAAGCAAGGCGGCATCGACGCAATATGTGCGGACGGTCTCGGGATCGGCATCGCTGCCGAGCATGGTGGCAACGGTGCCCCCCACCGAAGGCCGGTAGCGGTGCTCGACGACGAGCGGCACACCGGCCGGGAAGCGCTGGAGCCAGTGGTAGGTCGTCTCCAGGCTCCAGGCCGGATAGCCGTCTTCGTCGATCAGCCCGAGCCGCTCGGCTTCGGCGCGCCTCGCCGGGGCCAGCCGGTCCATGGCTTCCTGCGCGGGGCCGAGGTGCGGCGCCAGCGGGATCGCGTTGGCGCGCAGCCAGGCGGTGCGGTCGGCAGTGCCCAGCATGGCCTTCTGCTCGATCTCCATCTTTACCGGCTTGCCGTCCACGCGGGTTTCGAAACCCAGGAAATTGTCGGGCGAGTCCAGCGGGATCGCGATGTCCATCTCGAAGAACGCCCGCCCGCCGACAGGCGGAAGCGGAAAGGCCACGCGGCTGACGACATCCTGCTTGGCCGTATTGACGAAAGTGTAGCGCACTTTCACCGCCGAGCGGGATATCTCGAGGTCCTCGGTCTGCATCTCGATGCTGTCGCTTTTGATGAGAACCAGCCCGCCCGCGGCAAGCTGCGCCGAGGAATCGTTGGCCAGGGCGGCCTCGGAAAGGCAGGATGCGAGTGCCATGGCGGCAAGGATGGCAATTCTCCACATCGGCCCGACCTAGCGCGGCAGGCGCACCGGATTCAATCGCCTTTCGGCTTGGATTCAGGGGACTTGCATCGAAGGGAATGAGAGTTAACGCTTCCTTCGCCATGGTGGACTAATGCCATGGGCGCGTCTCTTTGACCGGCAGGGCGGGCGCGGTTTTCGGAGCTTGTGGCTTGGCGCGTACCTCCCTTCGGATAGTGGCTTTGGCGGGCATGGCGCTGCTGGGCATCGCGCTCGTCTGGACATGTCTGCAACGCGGGCCGTGGTACGACGAGTTCTATACCCAATATGTCACGCGTCCGGGACTGCTCTGGGGCCGCGCGCTGCGGGAAAGCTGGATGGCGGACAATCATCCGCCGCTCTATTATATCCTGGCGCGCGCCACAGCGTGGCTGGGCTCTATTGCGCATCATCGCCTGCTCAATGTCGCACTCGGCGCGCTCGCGCTGGCAGGGGGGCTGGCCATCGTTCGCGACGTGCCGCGTCTCGCTCCGGCGACGGCCGTTCTTGTGCTGGAACTCGCGGCCAATCCGTGGTCGCTGATCGCGGGGAGCGAACTGCGCTCCTATTTTCTGTCGCTTTGCGCCGGGACGGTCTTCGCCCTGGGGCTCTGCGCGATCCGGCTTACCCGGCACGCAGGCACGCTGCTGCGCCAGGCGGCGTTCTGGTCGGCTACTTTCCTGGCGTTCAACACCCATATCATCACCTCGCTTGCCGCAGCGGCGATTGCGCTGCCCTTCGTGCTGGCCTCGCTTGTTCAGCGGGACTGGCGGGAAGCGCGGGCCATCTGCCTGCCGGTCGCCGCAGGCGGACTGATCTTTGCCGCAGTGACGGCGATCCAGCTTCCTGTCTGGCTCTCCAACACGCGCGTGTTCTGGATCGAGCCGGGCTTCGATTCCGCCCGCTGGTCGGTGGAATGGGCGCTGCTGCGCACGCTGGAGGCGAACCCGGTCGTGCTTCTCGCAGGACTGGCCGGGGCCGTGCTGTTGGCCCGCGATACGCTGGTGCAGAAGAAAGCGAGCGGAGAGGCTGGCGCGCTGGCCTTGCTGGCGCTCGGCACCGTACTTGCGGCGGCCGGGCTGGTGGCGCTGCACCTCCTGCGCCCGATCCTGATCGAGAAGTATCTCATGGCGCTGGTAGCCGCCGTCTGCGTTGGGCTGGGCCTAGCCGGAGGACGGCTGCTCGAAAGCCTGGGGCACCGCCTTCGGGTCCTGGTACTGGTCGCGGCGCTGGCCGCCTCGGCCTATGCGCTGGTACAGAACGTGCCGCAGGCGGTGAACCGCGTGAGTTGGCTTGCCACCGGGCGGGCGATCGCGGAACAGGTGAAGCGCTGTCCGGGCACGGTGGTTCATACCGATCCCTATTGGAACGCCGAAGTCATGGCCATGCAGCCGCGCGACAATGCGCAAGTCGTGCCCTTCGCCTATCGCTACGTTGCCGACAGTTTCGGCTTCAGGCTGGCCCCTTCGGGATCGCGCGAGACGGCGGCATCCTGCCCCACGGTGTTCTGGGGAGAGCACGACAGCAAGCAGCGCTTCGATGCCGCTACCGTGGCGGAGCACTTGCGACAATCCGGCTTCGCCGTGAAGGGCATGGATTTCCAGCGGCTAGAGGACGGCTGGATTGCGATCGTCCCGCCGACGGCGATGCGTTGAAGGCATGACCGCTTCTCGTCCTCGCAAGCTCCTCTCCATCCAGGCCTTGCGCGGCCTGGCCGCCTTTGCTGTGGTCGCCTATCACGCCGCCCGCCATCTCGGGCAGGCGGTGGATGCTTCCGCGATCACGCGCGTGACCCAGCCGGGGCATGCGGGCGTCGATCTGTTCTTCGTTCTTTCGGGCTTCATCATCCTTCACGTCCACCGCCAGGACATCGGCCGTCCTGCCGCGCTCGGTCGCTATGGATGGCAGCGCTTCGCGCGCCTCATGCCGATCTACTGGGTGGCCCTGGCCGCCACGGTGGCTTCGCTGCTGCCGGGACATGCCGAGGACGTGACCCTCGCGCGCGTGGCGTTTTCGGCCAGCCTCCTGCCGGTTTCGCAGGATCCGCTGCTGGGCGTCGCCTGGACCTTGCAGCACGAGGTGCTGTTCTACGGTGCCTTCGCCCTGCTGATCTGCAATCGCGCGCTTGGCCTTTGCTGTCTGCTGTTCTGGCTGAGTTGGGGGCTCGGCTGGGGTTTGGCCCAGGCGAGCGGAATGGTGCCCGGTGCGTGGAACGCCCCGCGCTTCACCAGCCTGTTCAACCTGCAATTCCTGTTCGGCATGCTGGCCGCCCTTGCCCTTTCCAGTGGGCGGATCAGGCATGGCGGCGCACTGGCGCTCGGCGGGGGTGCGATCATGCTGGCGGTCGCTCTGTTCGAAGCGACGGGCCGGATCGACGGCTATGGCAATATGGCGCGGCTGGCCTACGGCATACCTTCGGCCATGCTGATCGCCGGACTCGCCGCCTGGGAGCAGGGCGGCGAACGATCCGTACCTGTCCCGCTGGCCGCGCTGGGAGAGGCGTCCTATAGCCTCTATCTCTTCCATCTGCTCGGGATCGGCGTTGCCTGGCAGGTCTGGTTGCGCAGCGGAATCGACACCGCCGCGCACCTCGCGGCCTGCTATCTGTTCCTGGTGACGAGCGCGCTGGTGACGGGCCTCGCCGTTCATCGCCTGATCGAAGTACCGCTGCTGCGCTGGCTGCGTTCGAGAGGGCCGAGTGGCGCTGTGCAGCCGAAAATTGCGCAATATTGTTGCAAAACGTGAGAAATCGGCAGTTTTCCGCTGTCGGTCGCCTGATCTCTCTATAACGATTGCAGCCGCGTGCGCCCCGGAAGATCAGCATCCGGGACGTGCCGCGCGGTGTCTTTCTCTCGTCTCCCCCAACAGAGATTCACCATGACCGGCATTCGTGCATTCCTGAAAAGACAGCATCTATCGACAAAAGTGACGCTCATGACCGTGGGCGCGCTTGTTCTGCTTTCCGCCGTGTTCTTCATCGGCACGCGTTTCCTGCTGGTGCAGGATGCCCGCAGCCAAGGCGAGGAGCGCCTGGATACGAACATGCGCGTGGCCTGGTCCGTCCTGCAATGGAGCGGCCTGAACTATGCCAAGCGGGACGGAAAGCTCTACGTCGGCGACACTCCGCTCAATGACAATAACGCCGCAGTGGACCGGATGAAGGAACTCGTGGGCGGCACCGCCACGATCTTCATGGACGACTTGCGCGTGGCCACCAACGTTCAGAAGGAGGACGGCACCCGCGCGCTGGGCACCCGGCTTGCCGCCGGGCCGGTGAAGGATGCCGTACTCGGCCGGGGCGAACCCTATCGCGGCGAGACGGAAATCCTCGGCGTCCGTTATTTCGCCGCTTATGACCCGATCAAGGATTCCAGCGGGAAAGTGATCGGCATCCTCTTCGTCGGCGTCTCGGCAGAGGATTTCTATCGCAATGTGGACAGCCTTGGCTGGCATGTCCTGCTGCTGGCCGTCGTCGTCACCGCGATCGCGGCTGCCTTCTGCATGCGCGGCGCGCGCCAGCTCTTCGCGCCGCTAGAAACGGCTGCGAAGACGATGATGCGCCTTGCCGAAGGCCATAACCAGACCGAGATCGCCGACACCGAAAGGCAGGACGAAATCGGCGGGATCGCGCGGGCGCTGCTGGTTTTCCGCAACGCCGCCGTCGCCAAGGAAGCGGCCGACCGGGAGCAGCGCGACGTGGTCGAACGCCTCGCGGACAGTCTTGCGCAGCTTTCGGCGGGGGATCTCACGGCAGAGATCGCCCAGGCCTTCCCGCATACTTACGAAACCCTGCGCGGAAACTACAATGCCGCCCTTGCCGGGCTGCGCGGACTGATCGGGGCGACCGGCGAAAGCACTTCGGTTATCCGGGGCAGTTCGTTCGAAATCGCCCAGGCTTCCGAAGACCTCGCGCGCCGGACCGAAGCCAGTGCTGCCAGCCTCGAACAGAGTTCGGCAGCGCTCGTGGAGATCGACAGCGGCCTGAAGGCAGGCGCCAATGCCGCGACCGAGACGGTGGCCCGTGCCGACGAGGCCATCGCCACGGTAAGCGGTGGACGCGCAGTCGCTGCGGAGGCGGTGGATGCCATGCGCCGCGTGTCCGACAGCGCGACCAATATCGACGGCGTGATCGAAGGGCTGGACAAGATCGCCTTCCAGACCCGCGTCCTTGCCATGAACGCTGCCGTCGAAGCGGGGCGTGCGGGCGAAGCGGGCCGGGGCTTCGCGGTCGTGGCGGATCTGGTTTCGGCGCTTGCCAAGCGTTCGGAAGAAGAAGCCCGCAGCGCCCGCGAGCAGCTTACCGTCACCCAGTCCGAGATCGTCACGGCGCTCGGCGCGGTGGAGCGGGTCGACGGGGCTTTCGAAGGGATCGCCGGAGACGTGTCGCAAGTCCACGTCCTGCTGGGCGGCATGGCCCGTCACAACCGGGCATCGGTAACCTCGGTCAGCGAAATTACCGCTGCCATCGGGGCGATGAACCTGGCGACGCAGCAGAATGCGGCCATGGTGGAACAGGCTTCGGCCGCAGCGCGCGGTCTTACCGAGGAAGTCAACCGGCTGGCGGCGCAGGCCTCGCGCTTCAAGGTCGCCTGAGGGCCAGGAATGGAAGCGGGGTTAGGAGGTGACGAGAATCGTCATCTCCGCCCGCGAATCTTGCCGCGAATCTGCTCTCGAATCTGGCCGTGACCGGCGGATCGTGCAGAGCTTGAGGGCGCCTTCCCAGAGTTCCGCGCTGCGCTTGGCGGCTTCGCGGTGTGCGATGACAAGGGCTCCGGCAATGTCCGGGGCCTTGAATTCCAGCCTCTTGGCAAGGCCGTGCTCGTCCTCGAAAAATCTCAGGGTGTAGATCTTCATGTGAGTCCTCCAGCGGTGCGCCGCCGTGTTCGGTATTCGCACTTGCGGAAGAAGGGCTAGTTTATTTTACGCCGATTCGGAGTGATTTGCGTCAAATCGTTGTTCGGCAGAGCCATCCGGTTGTGTCGCTGATATGACTGTTCTTCGGCTCAACCCGCGATAGCAAGGCTTTCTGCGGCGCGGTGCAAGTCGGCTGCGTAACGCGCGAATTCGGCGTCGGCGTCCGCCTCGGGCGGCAGGCGCAGAAGATAGCTGGGATGGATCGTGATCCAGCAGGGCGTGCCGTCCGGCAGGACGACCGCCCCCCCTCTTTCCCGTCCGACGGTTACGGTGCGGCCGGTCAGCGAACGCGCTGCCGTGGCGCCCATGGCGATGACCAGGCGGGGGCGGACGATGGCGCGTTCCTGCTCCACCCACCAGCGGCATGCCTCGATCTCGCCGCTGCCGGGACGGGCATGGATGCGCCGCTTTCCGCGCGGCTCGAACTTGAAGTGCTTTACCGCGTTGGTGATGTAGGTTCGGGCGCGATCGATCCCGGCCGCGGCCATCGCGCGATCGAAGACCGCGCCGGCCGGTCCCACGAAGACCCGCCCGGCCAGATCCTCGTTATCGCCGGGCTGTTCGCCCACGATCATGATTTCGGCATCGTGGGGTCCTTCGCCGAAAACCGTCTGCGTTGCCGGTTTCCAGAGCGGGCAACGCCGGCATTCCTGTGCCTCTTCGGCCAGAAGCACCAGTGCGTCCGGTCCGCTCCGCTGCGTTTTGCCGTGTGGTTCGCCGCGCGCCTGATCGATCATCGCGAGTTCGCGTTTGCGCGCACCGGCGATCAGCGAAGGGACCAGCGCGGTTTCGGGCATGTTCTTCCAGTACTTGCGCGGCATTTCCTTCAGCATCGCCTGCGGCATGACCCGCGCGGGATTGAAGATCGCGCTGTAATAGGCCTTCCAGACGGCTTCGACCGGATCGCCGCCGGGCGCATCGGTGCGGGAAGCGGGCGGCCCTTCGGCAAGCATCGCGCCGTCCCAATGCAGCGCGCCGCGCGGGGTCAGGATCGACCAGCGCATGTTGGTGAAGCGATCGACGAAGAACCCCGCATTGGCGCGCAGGATGTGATGGTCCGGTTCGAACCAGGCCACGAAGCGCTTGCCGCCGTCATCGGCCAGTTCGCGAAAGCGCACGAAGGCGTGCATCTTGTGGCTGTCTCGCCGGACATTGCGTGCCAGCCCCTCGATGCGGCGGATCAGGGGATCGGCGGCGTCCTGAAGCGCCTGGGGTTGATCCAGCAGGCGCAGGAGCAGGATATAGAGCAGCGAGAAGCGTTCGGGTTCGCTGTGGAGCGCCGCGTCGCGCGCCAGTTCCAGGAATTGCCGCGATACGCGCAAGGGCGCTGCTGATGCGCCTGGTCTCGCGCTCGCGATCGGGGGAGCGCCGAGGCTCTCGTCCGCGAAAAGATCGGCGGCCCGGTCGCCGATCTGCCAGACGATGTCCTCCGGTGCCACGCCTTCGCCCGCCAGCGACCTTGCGGCGCTGCGCCAGCCGTCGAAATCGTCTTCCCGATCGAGGCGGACCACGCGCACGGTCAGGCCGCAAACAGTTCCAGCTGGGTGGCGGGCGGCGTGACCAATGCGCGCAAGTCCGCGCGGTCGATCAGGGCACCCGGTCGCCAGTCGGCGGTGACGATGAAAGGGCGCAATTTCTTCACCGATACCGTCATGCGCGCCACGTCGTCCAGCCGCAGGGTGCGCCAGCGGCGTGCCGCGACGATGGCGTCGACGGCCTTGATGCCCAGGCCCGGAATACGCAGCAGCATCTCGCGCGGGGCGCGGTTGACGTCGATGGGGAAACGGTCGCGGAAGCGCAGCGCCCAGGCCAGTTTCGGATCGATATCGAGCGGCAGCATGCCGGTGGCGGGGTCCGCGGCGGCGCTCACTTCCTGCGGGGCATATTGGTAGAAGCGGATCAGCCAGTCCGATTGATAGAGCCGGTGCTCGCGCATGAGTGGGGGGCGCCGCAGCGGCAGGACCGTGCTGGCGTCGGGGATCGGGCTGAATGCCGAATAATAGACCCGCTTGAGGTCGAACCGCTCATAGAGAGAGGCCGCGCGGGAAACGATATCGCGGTCGGTCGCGGCATCGGCGCCGACGATCATCTGGGTCGACTGGCCCGCCGGGGCAAAGGAAGGGGCGGAGCGGAAGCGCTGGCGGGCATCGGCGCCGTCCTCGATGGCGCTCCGCATCGTGCCCATCGCGCCTTCGATGCGGGCCTGCGACTTCTCGGGCGCCAGGCGCTGGAGCCCGCTGGCGGTCGGCAATTCGACATTGATCGACACGCGGTCCGCATGGCGGCCGGCCGCCGCGATGAGCACGGGATCGGCATCGGGAATGGTCTTGAGGTGGATATAGCCGCGAAAATCGTGATCCTCGCGCAGGGAGCGCGCCACTTCGACGATCTGCTCCATCGTATAGTCGGGGCTGCGAATGATGCCGGAGGAGAGAAACAGCCCTTCGATGTAGTTGCGGCGGTAGAAGTCCAGCGTCAGGTCCACCACCTCCTGCGCCGTGAACCGGGCGCGCCGCACGTTGGAGGACTTGCGGTTGATGCAGTAATGACAGTCGAAGATGCAGCTGTTGGTCAGCAGCACCTTGAGCAGGCTGATGCAGCGGCCGTCGGGCGCATAGGCATGGCAGATTCCGCCCCCGCCCAGCGTCGAGCCTATGCCCTTGCCGTCCCGCGAATCCCGTTTCTTCACGCCCGACGACGAGCATGAGGCATCGTACTTCGCAGCATCGGCGAGGATCGAGAGCTTTTCGGCGATTTCGAGCGCAGGCATCGGTCGGGACCTTGTTGTCCGCGCCAGTGAGACGCGGATTCGAAGGTGCAAAATGGAGCAGCCTCAGGTCCGATGCAATGAAAATGTTCTCTATGTGTTCTTTTGTACTATCGATTGCAGAGGATGTCGATCGGCCCTAGTTCAGCGATCGGGCATAGCGGTCCAGCGCCGCCTCCGGCCCTTCCGGCCAGCGGGAAAGCACCAGCAGGCGCTTGTGGCCTGCGCCGATGGCAAGCTCGTCGGTCACGCCCATGCCGCCGTGGAACTGCACCATTTCGTGCGCGAGTTCGATGGAGGCGGCGCTGATCCACGCCCGCGCGCCGCTGACCGCCTCGGCAAAGCGGTCGCCGTCCCAGGAGACCAGCGCCAGGTTCAGCAGTGCCCGGCTCTGCTCGATGGCGGCATATTGCGCGACCATGCGGTGCTGGATCGCCTGGAACGAGCCCAGCGCCGCGCCGAACTGATCGCGCGTGCGCACATAGTCCAGCGTGTCATGGAACATGCGCTCCATGATGCCCAGCGCTTCGGCGCAGCGGGCCAGTGCGGCGACCTGTTGTGCCTCCTCGATCGCGGCAAGGCCGCCGTTCAGCCGGTGACTTTCGGGCAGGGACACGCCCTCAAGGATCAGCGAGGCGGCAATCGAGCCATCGGCCAGCGGCCATTCGCGGCGGCACAGGCCGGGGGTGTCGGCGGGGACGAGGAACAGCGCCGCGCCCTCCGCGTCGGCAGGCGCGCCGGACAAGCGGGCGGAGACGAGATAGCCGTCCGCGCCGCCACCTGCGATGGCATAGGGCTTCATGCCATCCAGCCGGTAGCCGTTGTTATCGGGCATGGCGGTTGTTTCGATCCAGGTCAGCCCGTTCCGCGCTTTCGCTTCGGCATGGGCGAGCGCGAGGCGCTTTTCACCGGTGAGCAGCCCGTCCAGCCATGCGCCCCGCAGCGCCTCGGGCGCGGTCAGCGCGAACAGGCGCCCTGCCAGCACGGATGCTTCCGCCAGCGGCTCCACCACCATGCCGCGTCCCAGCGCCTCGAACACGGTGGCGATGCCTGTGGCGTCCAGGCTGAGGCCGCCCAGCTCCTCGGGGAAGGGCGCGGCGATCAGGCCCAGTTCGCCCAGCAGCGCCCAGTTCTTGCCGGAAAATCCGCTCGGCTCCGCCAGAAACAGGCGGCGGGCGGTGTGGTCGTAAGTATTGGTGACGAAGCGCTCGGTCAGCGCCTTGAGCATTTCCTCGTCTTCGCTGAGATCGAAATTCACATGCCTCTCCCGTCTGTCACACGGATGTAGCACCTCCCATGGGACCGTCTCCGCTGGGCAAAAGGCTAGGGCGGCAGGCACCGTTTTTCGGCTTTCGGGCAATTGTGCAGCCTGATCGGGCGCGTTAAGCTCCCCTCCAAGAGAGGAAAAACATGTCGCTGTTGTCACAGGAAAACATAGATGCCGTGCGCATCTCCTCGCCGGCTGACATTCGCCCGGCGGCGGAGGCTCTGCACAAGATCGCCATGGACCTCGGCTACCGGGCCGCGCCCGCGCACGACATTGCCGACAAGCGTACCCCCGTCGATGGCGAGGGCAAGGTGCTGGCCATCGAAGTGTTCGGCTGGGGCGATGACGAGCGGGTGTGGTGGCGCAATTCGCGCATCGCGCTCGATTCCCCGCTGACGACGGCGTGCCGCTTCGAGAGCCAGCCGTTCTGGGCCAATGCGCAGGGGTTCCGCACACGCGAGCCGAACGCCTACCTGCAATCCATCGACATCGCCAATTTCGAACAGCGCGCCATGACCCGCGCCTGCATCGCTGTGCCGGTACACCTGCCGTTCGGCCAGATCGGCGCGGTGAGTTTCAACCCGCTCGACAAGGAGCGGACCGACTTATCGGAAGACTTCCTGCGGCTGTCGGACGCGCTGGGGCTCTATGCCCGCACCTTCATCGCGACCTATATTCAGGTGATGGGCTCCACCCAGGCCCTCCCGCCGGAATCGCGCCTGTCGAAGCGCGAAGTGGAGTGCCTGCGCTGGGCGGCGATCGGCAAGACCGATCTTGAGATCAGCATGATCATGTCCCGCAGCCGCGCCACTGTGCGGTTTCACATCCACAATGCGGCGACCAAGCTGAATGCGGTGAACCGCAGCCAGACGGTCTTCAAGGCGGCGCAGTTGGGCTATATTTCGCTGCATAATTGAGGGTTGGGAAAGGCGGAAGTGCGGATTTCCTGCGCTCGCATTGCGGATCTTAAATGCGTAGCGCATGTGAAGACCCATGAAAAACATTCAAATCATCGATGGCGCGGCAAACGCAACCTTTAGCTTATTTCAAGTGACCGATGATGAATTTCTGGCGCTTTTTCCAAGCGGCAGTGAAATGCAAATTGTCGAAGATGTCTTCGAGCGTCTTGGCCAAGAAGAGGCCAGCCGCGTCATTGGCCCGATGTGGAGCCGACCCATCCTGAAAAGAGACGTCGTAGGCATACACGGTACTCTGTTCTATGATAGCGACCATCGACGAGATTACTTTCCGGCTTCGGGACGAGAAATCGATTGGCCTGAGGAATCCTTGAACCCCGCGCAACGCGCGCATTTTTCAAGTATGCGCGAATGACCACGTTCCCGCAATTTCCATCGTCACCCTGAACTTGGTTCAGGGTCCATCCCGCCACAATCCTGTTGCTTTAATCGATAAGCGAGGGCGTGGCTTATCCTACAGGCCTTTGGCTTGAGCGGCGGAATGGATCCTGAAACAAGTTCAGGATGACGAGGTGGGGAAACGATAAGACCGCTTTCTCGCAATTGTGAGTCTTGGAGCGGTTTCGTCGGTCCGTAGAAGATTCAGGGCGGCCCCTCCACCCGCTCAGGCTGAGCTTGTCGAAGCCCCCTGCGGCAAGGCATTGCGGTGGGGCTTCGACAGGCTCAGCCCGAGCGGACTTGGGTTACCTCCTTCGCAAGGGACCGCGTTAGACGGTAATCCGGTCCTCAAGCATCAGCTTCGCGCCGCGCAGGCCCAGCGCCATGGCGGGGGCATTGGTGTTGCCGGTCACGTGGCCCGGCATCACCGAACAGTCCGCCACCCGCACGCCGGTTACGCCGTTCACCCGCAGGCGCGGATCGACCACGGCGGCGGGGTCGCTGCCCATGCGGCAGGAGCGGATGGCGTGGAGCCCGCAACTGGACAGGCGGCGGAACGCGGAGAGAATGGCCGCGTCGCTGTCGATTTCCGCGCCGGGCACCAATTCCGCGCCCACCATTTGCCCCAGCGGCGCCTCGGCCATGAAGGCGCGCATCTTGCGCACCAAGGCGATGGCGGAGCGGCGGTCGTGCTCGGTCGTCAGGAAATTGTGGCGGATGTCGGCGGGATCGCCGCTGTTCGGACCCGTCGCCCGTACCGCGCTCTCGCTGGTGAGGCGCAGCAACTGGCCGTAGATGGTGACGCCGGGGCGCGGATCGATCTTGTCGAGCGGGACCGGATCCTTGTCGTCGCCGACCTTGAAAGTGTAGCCGCCCAGATAGAACTGCGCGTCCGTGCGCCCGTCGGGATGGGCGACATTGCAGAACGCGCCGACCTCGAAAGGCCCGGTTGCCAGCACGCCGTCATGTCGCAGCAGATAGCGCAGCATGGCCATGGCCGCGCCCATGCCGAAGAAGCTGCGATTGGTGCCGCGCCCGTGCTCCAGTCGGTAGGGGATCGAGATCGACAAATGCTCGATCATCCGCTCCCCCACGTCGGGCGAATGGACGAGCGGGGCGATACCCGCTGCCTTCAGCCTTTCGGAATCGCCGATGCCGGAGCGCTGGAGCAGCAGCGGGCTTTCCATCGCGCCCGCACTCACCACGATCTCCCCGCAGCAGGCGAAGTGCTGCGGTTGGCCGTTCACCACCGCATCGATCCCCGTGGCGCGGGTGCCGTCGAACACGATCCGCTCCGCCAGAGCGCCGGTCACCACCGTCAGGTTCGGCCGTCCGCGCGCCGCCGCCAGATAGGTCCGCGCCGAGGATTCGCGGCGGCCATTTCGGATGTTGTGGCTGTAATAGCCGACGCGTGGGCCGGCCGCCGCGTTGAGGTCGTCCACGCGGCGCAGGCCCAGCGCTTCGCCGGATTCGATCATGCGCTCTGCCAAGGGGTAAGTGTAGCAGGCGGGATCGACATGAACGAGGCCGCCGCTGCCGCGCATCGGTGAGGCGCCCGCGGCGTGGTCTTCCAGTTCGAGGAAGGCGGCGGTCATGCTCGCGCCGTTCCAGCCGGTGGCGCCCGCGTCGCTTTCCCAGGCGTCGTAATCCGCCGGTTCGCCCCGGCTCCAAATCATGCCGTTGATCGAGGACGAGCCGCCAAGGCCCTTGCCCCGGATCCAGACCTCACCGCCCGCGTCGTTGGCGCCTTCCTCGCGCGGTTGGCTGACTGGATAGGCCCACATGTGTTCGGGCTTCTTCACCAGCTTCGCCACGCCCTTGGGGAGGGTGACCCAGAAGCTGTCGTTGGCGCCGCCTGCCTCCAGCAGCAGCACTTGTGCGCGCCCGTCTGCGCTCAACCGTTCCGCCATGACGCAGCCGGCCGAACCGGCGCCGACGATGATGTAGTCCCAGGCTTTTGCCATAAGTTCGTTCTCCCGCCGCAATGCGTCGCACGAACTGGCACATTGGCTACCCTAGCGTTTTGGTGAGTCACAAAGCCGGGGCGGGCGCGCTTAAACCATTCACATCAACGGACTCGAAAGCCGAGAGATGGGGAGAACGATGCGCGCCATTGCCGAAGGTCTGTTCACCGACGAAACGCCGCCCCGACTGCTGGGCGGCCGTGAGCGGACCACCGGGCGCGTGGTGTTTCCCTGCCCTGCCGGCGACGCCTGCGACCCCGTACCGCTGGCGCGCGAGGGCCGCCTCTGGTCCTACACCGTGCAGCGCTATCGCCCCAAGACGCCGCCCTATGCCGGGCCCGAGGCCTTTGCGCCGTGGATCGTCGCCTATGTCGAGCTGCCGGGCGAGGTGATCGTGGAGGCGCGGTTGGTGGATGTGGCGTTCGATGCGGTGGAGATCGGCATGCCGCTGCGCCTTGTGCAAGTGCCGCTCGACCCCGATGCGGCCGAGCCGCTGGCCATTCCGGCCTTCGCGCCGATCAAGGGGGCGGGGGCATGAGCGACGTCTGCATTGTCGGCATCGGCATCCATCCCCTCGGCCGTACCGATGGCTTGTCCGGCGTGGATCAGGGCGTATTCGCCGTACGGCAGGCGCTGGCCGATGCGGGCGTGGACTGGCCGCAAGTTCAGTTCGCCTATGGCAGTTCGGACGCGGCCGGAAATCCGGATACGATGGTGGACCGGCTGGGGCTGACCGGCGTGCAGTTCATCAATGTGCGCAACGGCTGCGCGGCGGGCGGATCGGCGCTGTTTTCGGCGCAGATGGCGATCAAATCGGGCGAGTTCGAGCTTGGCCTTGCCGTCGGCTTCGACAAGCATCCGCGCGGTGCCTTCAATGCGCTGCCCAGCGAATACAACCTGCCGGACTGGTACGGGGAGGCGGGCTACATGGTCACCACCCAGTTCTTCGCGGCGAAGATCATGCGCTACATGCACATGTTCGGTATCTCCCACCAGACGCTGGCCCGCGTGGCGGAAAAGGCCTTTCGCAACGGCGCCCATGCGCCGCACGCCTGGCGGCGCCAGCCGGTGCCGATCGAAGAGATCCTGGCCGCACCGCTCGTGTCGGATCCCTACACCAAGTACATGTTCTGCTCCCCGGCCGAGGGCGGCGTGGCGCTCGTGCTGGCCAGCGAGAAGAAGGCGCGCGAACTGGGCAAGCCGCTGGTGCGCCTGAAGGCCGCGACCATGCGCACGCGCCCGCCGCACAGTTTCGAGGTTTTCGCGCCCAGCGTGGACGTGGTGGCGGACGACAGCGCGCCGCGCGGCACCGCCACGCGCATCGCCTCCGCCGATGCCTTCCGTCTGGCCGGGATCGGTCCGGGCGACATCGACGTGGCCCAGCTTCAGGATACCGAGGCAGGGGCGGAGATCATGCACATGGCGGAGAACGGCTTCTGCGCCGACGGCGATCAGGAAGGCTGGCTGGCCGAAGGGTGGACCGAGATCGGCGGCACCCTGCCGGTCAACACCGATGGCGGCTGCCTTGCCTGCGGAGAGCCGATCGGCGCTTCGGGGCTGCGGCAGGTCTATGAAAACGTGGTGCAACTGCGCGGGGACGGCGGCGGCCGTCAGGTGCCCGGCCACAGGCGGGGCGGCCCCAAGACGGCCTACAGCCACGTCTACGGCGCGCCGGGCGTATCCGCGGTGACGATTCTGGAACGATAGAACGGATGGATATCGAACTCTCCCCCGCCGACGAAGCTTTCCGCGAGGATGTGCGCGCCTTCCTGCGCGATCAGCTGCCCGATGCGGTGAAGGCCGGCGCCGCCGCCACGCCTTCGGTCTTCGTGGAGCCGGACATCGGGCAGGCCTGGAACGCGGTGCTCGCCGCCAAGGGCTGGCTCGGCTATCAGTGGCCGGTCGAACATGGCGGCACCGGTTGGACCCCGCTGCAACGCTACCTCTTCGAAAAGGAATGCGCTGCGGCCGGCGCCCCGAACCTGACCGTGCTGGGCCTGAAGCTGCTGGCCCCGGTGATCTGGACCTTCGGCAGCGCGGCGCAGAAGGCCCGCTATTTGCCGCGCATCCTTTCCGGCGAGGATTACTGGTGCCAAGGCTTTTCGGAGCCGGGCGCGGGGTCCGACCTTGCCAGCCTGAAGACCCGCGCGGTGCGAGAGGGCGACCACTACGTGGTCAACGGATCGAAGATCTGGACCACCCATGCCCACCACGCCAACGGCATGTTCACGCTGGTGCGCACCAACCCGGAGGTGAAGAAGCAGGCGGGCATCTCGTTCCTGCTGATCGACCTTGCCAGCCCCGGCGTTTCGGTGCGGCCGATCCTGACGACGGCGGGCGACCATGAGGTCAATCAGGTCTTCCTGGAAGACGTGCGCGTCCCGGCCGAAAACCTTGTGGGCGAGGAAGGACAGGGCTGGACCATCGCCAAGTTCCTCCTCGAAAACGAGCGCGGCGGATCGTGCCATGCGCCAAAGCTGGGCTACGACCTCGCGCAGATCGAGGCGGCGGCGAAAGCGGAAAGCGACGGGCGCGGTGGGGCTCTGGCGGAGGGCATCGAATGGCGTCGCCGCATGGCCAAGGCCCGGCTGGGCGTGGAAGCGCTGGAGATGATCGAGCTGAAGATCATCTCCGAAATCGCCAAGGGCCGGAAACCCGGGCCGCAGACTTCCCTCACCAAGCTGCTGGCATCGAACCTGCGGCAGGAGATCGATCTGCTTGCGGTGGACCTGTTCGGCATCGCCGGGCTCCAACTGGAAACCTCACGCCCGCTCTACGGCGACAATGCGCCGGAGCCGGTTCACTCGCGCGCCGCGCAAGTCGCCGCAGCCCGCTATCTCAACAGCCGGGCCTGGACGATTTTCGGGGGGACAAACGAGGTGCAGAGCACCATCATCGCCAAGTCCGTCTTGGGCCTTTGAAGGG
This sequence comes from Novosphingobium panipatense, assembly GCF_002149965.1. Lineage (GTDB taxonomy): Bacteria > Pseudomonadota > Alphaproteobacteria > Sphingomonadales > Sphingomonadaceae > Novosphingobium > Novosphingobium panipatense_A. The sequence continues at coordinate 161,568 of NZ_MSQB01000014.1, forward strand.
AACCGTGAAAAGATGCGGACCACAATGGGAGAGGAAGCCGGGATGCAACTGAACCGCGAGGCGCTGACGCGCGCCTATCGGCAGATGAAGCTGATCCGCGAATTCGAGGAACGCCTTCACGAGGAGATTCAGACCGGGGAGATCGCCGGCTTCACGCACCTCTATTGCGGGCAGGAAGCCGTGGCGGTGGGCGTGTGCGAACACCTTTCGGAAAGGGACAAGATCGTCTCCACCCATCGCGGCCATGGCCACTGCCTGGCCAAGGGCTGCGACGTCACCGGGATGATGAAGGAGATCTGGGGCAGCCAGGAAGGCCTGTGCAACGGCAAGGGCGGTTCCATGCACATCGCCGATATCGACAAGGGCATGTTGGGCGCCAACGGCATCGTCGGCGCGGGCGCACCGATCGCAGTGGGCGCGGCGCTTTCGAACAAGATCGACGGGCCGGACGAGAATGGCAAGCTGGCCGTTTCCATCGCCTTCTCGGGCGACGGGGCGTGCAATCAGGGCACGACGTTCGAGGCGATGAACCTGGCCGTTGTCACCAAGGCCCCGGCGATCTTCGTCTTCGAGAACAACCACTATTCGGAACATACCGGCGATGCCTATGCCGTGGGCACCGCGCAGGACATCGCCAGCCGCGCCGAGGCCTTCGGCATGAAAGTCTGGCGGGCGGATGGGACGGACTTCTTTTCGGTCTACGACACTTTCGGCGAAGTGCTGGAATTCGTCCGCACCCCCGGCAATGGCCCGGCAGCGGTGGAATTCGATACCGAACGCTTCTTCGGCCACTTCGAAGGCGATCCCCAGCGCTATCGCGGGGAGGGGGAGCTGGACCGGCTGCGCGCCACGCGCGACTGCCTGCGCAAGTTCCGCGAGAAGGTAACCGGGGCGAAACTGCTGACGGACGCCGATCTGGACGCGGTGGACACCGATGCGCTTGGCACCATCGAGCAGGCCGTCGCAGACTCTCGCGCGGCGGCCCGGCCGCAGCCCGAGAATGTCCTCGAAAACGTTTACATCAGCTACTGACTGGCGGAGCGAAACACATGGCTAAAATGATGTATCGCGACGCCATCCGCGGCACGATATTCCAGGAAATGCAGCGTGATCCGCGTGTCGTCGTGCTGGGCGAGGACGTGGTAGGCGGCATGGGCACGGCTGGCGGGCCGGAAGCGATCGGCGGCATCTGGTCCACTTCCACCGGGTTTTACGAGGCGTTCGGGCCGGACCGGGTAATCGATACGCCGATCAGCGAAAGCGCGATCATGGGCGCCGCGGGCGGACTTGCTCTGGCCGGCAAGCGGCCGGTGGCGGAGATCATGTTCGCGGACTTCATCGGCGTCTGCATGGACCAGCTCTGGAACCAGATCGCCAAGTTCCGCTACATGTTCGGCGGCAAGTCGGTCTGCCCGGCGGTGATCCGCATGCCCTGCGGCGCGGGCTACAACGCCGCCGCGCAGCACAGCCAGATGATCAGCCAGTTCGTGACGTCGATGCCCGGCCTGAAGGTCGTCATGCCTGCAACCCCCGCCGATGCCTGCGGACTGCTGCGGCAGGCGATCCGCGACGACGATCCGGTGGTCTTTCTGGAGCACAAGTTCCTCTATGCGATGACCGGCGAAGTGCCGGACGATCCGGACTTCGTGATCCCTTTCGGCCATGCCCGGTTGGCGCGCGCTGGAGAGGACGTGACGATCGTCGCCTCCGGCATGATGGTCGGCTATGCCGAGACCGCCGCCGACGATCTGGCGCAGGACGGCGTGGGGTGCGACGTGATCGACTTGCGCACCACGTCTCCACTCGATGAGGAAGCGATTCTCGATTCCGTGGAGGTGACCGGGCGGCTGGTGATCGTGGACGAGGCGCCGCCGCGCTGCAGCCTTGCCACCGACATTGCCGCGCTGGTGGCGAACAAGGCTTTCGCCAGCCTGAAGGCACCCATCGAGATGGTCACCGCGCCGCATACCCCGGTGCCTTTCGCCCGCGAGTTGGAGGGCGCCTATCTGCCCAGCCCCGCGAAAGTCGCCGCTGCCGTCCGCAAGACGCTGGCATACCGTTGAAGGGAGCGCCGTCATGAGCAGGATCCGCGCTTTCACGATGCCCAAGTGGGGCATTGAGATGACGGAAGGGACCGTGGCCGAATGGATGGTCAAGGAAGGCGACAGTTTCACGCGCGGCCAGACGCTGTGCCTGATCGAGACCGCCAAGATCACCAACGAGGTGGAGGCCGAATACGACGCCACCGTGCGCCGCATCATGGTCACCGGCGGCAGCGAGGCCGAGCCGGTGGGCGCGCTGCTGGCGGTGTTCGACGAGGGGGCGCACTCGGATGACGAGATCGACGCCTTCATTGCCGGTTTCACGCCCGCCGAGGGCGGCGTGGCGCAGGGCGCGTCGAAGACGAAAGTGGCGGAGCCGGTCGGCGCCATCGCCGGAACGCCCGAACGCGTGCGCGTGCCGATAGAGACCAATCGCCCGATCAGCCCGGAGGCACTGCGGCTCGCCGAAGAGGAAAGCGTCGACATCGCTGCGATCGAGGGATCGGGGCGGGGTGGCCGCATCACCCATCAGGACGTGGTCAAGGCCATGCGCGGACCGGCCAGTCCGGTGCTGAAGGGCGTTTTGGCGCTGCCGGAGGACGACGCGAAAGTCTTCGCCTCCCCGCTCGCCCGCCGCCTTGCCGCGCTGCACGGGATAGTGCTGGCCGGGGTGATCGGAACCGGCCCGCGCGGGCGCATTTGCAAGGCCGATGTGCTGGCGCTCGTACCGGAACCGGCCAATTCTGACACACTCGCACCGCCTGCCTTCGTCGCCGGCGCCAACCAGCCGGAGATCGTGCCCTTCGACCGCATCCGCAAGGTGGTCGCCCAGCGGTTGACGCAGGCGAAGCAGGAAATCCCGCATTTCTACTTGCGTCTCTCCGCCCGCGCCGATGCGCTGCTCGATCTGCGGGGGAGCGCCAATCTGGTGCTGGGCTGCAAGGCTTCGGTGAACGACTGGGTGGTCAAGGCCTGCGCCATGGCGCTCGTCCGCCACCCGGAGGTGAACGTGCAGGTCCACGGAACCGACACCTACCGCTTCCCCCATGCCGACATTGCGATCGCGGTGGCTGGCCCCAAGGGCCTCGTCACCCCGGTGGTGCGGCAGGCGGACCGGATGCGGATCGATCAGCTTGCCGCCGAAACCCGCCGCCTGATCGACAAGGCGCAGGGAAAAGGCCTCGGCATGGAGGACATGGAGGGCGGCACGTTCTCGGTCTCCAACCTCGGTATGTTCGGGGTCGAGAACTTCGATGCGATCATCAATCCGCCGCAGGGCGCGATCCTTGCCGTCGGTGCGGCACAGCGCCAGCCGGTGGAAACGGCCGCTGGCGGCGTGGCGTTCGAAACGCGGATCGCTCTGACTCTCTCGGTCGATCACCGCGCCATCGACGGGGCTGCCGGCGCGCAGTTCCTCCAGACACTGAAGACCCTCATCGAGGAGCCGCAAGGCCTCTTCGCTTGAATAAGGACAAGCCATGACAAGTCCGGCCAAACCGGGACCGCTCAAAGCACTGGGAGAAGTGGTCCAGCTGGCCTACTTCCCCAGCGATTTCGATGCCGCGCTGACGTACTGGATCGAAACCGTGGGCGTCGGCCCGTTCTTCGTGCTGAACGACGTGCGGCTGGGCGAGATGAAGTACAAGGGCGAGCCCACCGATGCCACCTTCTCGATGGCGATCGGTTACTGGGGCGATATCCAGATCGAGCTGATCCGCACCGCGAGCACGGCCCCGTTGCTCTACACCGGCGAATATGCGGTGCGCGACCGGCTGCACCACGTCTGCGTCTTCGTGAAGGACATTGCCGAGGCACGCCGCGCCTGCGCCGAAGTGGGCGCCGAAGTGATCGTGGAGGGCAAAGTGGGCGACGATGGCGAGGTGATCTACGTCGATCCCGGCCAGGGCCCCGGCTTCGTGATCGAATACCTGCAGCCCATGGCCGGATCGGAAGGCCTGTTCGAGATGATGAAAGCCGCCGCGCGCGATTGGGACGGCAGCGATCCGGTGCGGGTGCTGCAATGAGCGCGCCGCGCGAGACAGTCGGAACAGGGGCTTACGCCGATCGCGAATGCAGGCTTGGCGACGGCGATTGATCGCCGCTGCCTCTGACAGAAGGCGGGATTTCGCGCTCGCGGTTTGGGTGGGGCCCTGCAAGGATGCCGGTGGGCAGATGGCCCAGTGAACTGCAAGGAAGCCGGCAATGTCCCGAAGCCAGGGAGATATTCGCGATATCGCGGCCAAGTGGGATGATGTCCTGCTGATCTGCCGGAAGTGCGGCAAGAAGGCCGACGGTGGCTTCGGGAAGAACGGCGAGCAGCGTCTGGAAAAGGCCCTGAAGGCGCCGTTGAAGGAGAAGGGGCGCTACAAGCTGGTGCCGGTGCCCTGCCTCGGCATATGTCCGAAGAATGCGGTCTGCGTGGTCCAGGCGAGCGTGCCGGGAACGGTTCACCTCGTGCGGCCCGGCACGGAACTGGCGGAGGTGATCGAGACGCTCGCGCCCGTGCCTCCCGCACGCCGGGTAAAGCTCCAGAAGAAATCCTGAAACTCGGGGCGGCTACGAGCATGCGGGCTTGCCAAGTCGATCGGATTGCCCAACAATCCCGGCATGATCACGCTGCCTACTCTCGGCGAGGCGTTCTACATCGTCGAGTGGGGCATCCGATTGACGATGCTGGCGGTCGTGCCCTTGCGGCGCACGCCTGCGGCGGCCGCAAGCTGGCTCCTGCTCATCTTCTTCCTGCCGGTTCCGGGCCTTCTGCTGTTCGCCGCGATCGGCAGTCCGCGCTTTCCGGCTTGGCGGGTCGAACGGTTCGAGAGCCTGCGCGGCTTCTTCGGCACCGCCGCCGCGCTGATGCGCAGCGGGGCGCCGCAGGTCGGGGAGGCACCGGCGGAAGTCGTCGCGCTGGCCGATCGTCTGGGCCACCTTCCGGCGGTGGGCGGCAACCGGGTCGAGCTGCTCGACGACTACGACGCCGTGATCGCCCGTCTGGTGGCCGATATCGACGCCGCGCGCGAGCATGTCCGCCTGCTGTCCTACATCTTCGCGGACGATGCCACGGCGGGCCGGGTGATCGCGGCACTTGGCCGGGCGGTGGAGCGCGGCGTGCCCTGCCATGTGCTGGTCGATCCGGTCGGTTCCTACCGCTGGCTGAAAGGCACGCTCCAGGCGCTGCGGGGGCAGGGGGTGCGGGTGCGCCGCATGCTGCCGTTCCGGCTGATCCGCGGGCGGACGCGGCGCGACATGCGCAATCACCGCAAGCTGTTCCTGATCGATGGGCGGATCGGCTATGCGGGATCGCTCAACATCGTCGCAAAGGATTTCCGGCCCGGCGTGACCAACCGCGAACTCGTCGCCCGCGTCACCGGACCCGCCGTGGCGGCGATGTCGGCGATCTTCGTGTCGGACTGGTTCATGGAAACCGAGGAATTGCTGGAGGCGGCCGTTCCCCTGCCGGATCCGGCCGGATTCTCGGCCCTTCAGGTCCTGCCCAGCGGCGCCAACTATCCGCTGGAAGGTTTCCTGACGCTGCTGACCTGGCAAGTGGCGCGGGCAGAGCGGGAAGTCGTGCTCGTCACCCCCTATTTCATCCCGGACGAAGGGCTGCTGGGCGCACTCATCACAGCCGTCCTGCGCGGCGTGGAAGTCCATATCATCGTCTCTGAGGTGGTGGACCAGCTGCTCGTCAACCTGGCCCAATCGTCCTACTACGACGAACTGCTTTCGCACGGCGTACGCATCCACCGCTATCGCGGCTACCTGCTTCACGCCAAGGCCGTGCGCATCGATGAAAGCCTGGGCATCGTCGGTTCCAGCAATGTCGACGTCCGCTCTTTCCAGCTCAACGAGGAAGTGAGCCTGCTCCTGCTCGACCGGCCGACGATCGACGATCTCGCGCGCATCCAGCGGGAGTACATGGCGGGCAGCGACGAACTGGACCTGGCGACCTGGCGGGCACGTTCGCGCATGCGGCGCCTTGCCGAAAACGGCGCAAGGCTGGTCAGCCCGTTGCTATGACCCCCGCCCTCTACATCCTTGGTAGCCTGTAAGCGTCCCGTAGGAGGTATCGGCATCGTCCCATTTGGAATTGCGGGGCGTGGCATTGGGATATGTGCCCGCGAATAGCCCAAATAGCCCGTTTGCGCCTTGTTCTCTTCATGTAGCTTCAATCGACTTGGCGAGGAGACGAATCCATGAAGCTAGCGGAGGAAGAATCGGCCGGGCTCGGCCACAATGACCGTCGTTCCTTTCTTGCCGCCTGCGGGAAGTATTCGCTTCTCGTGCCCCCGGCGATGACGATGCTGCTGTCCACGTCGCTCACCTCGACCGCGATCGCGAAGTCGGGTGGTGGCGGTGGAGGCGGCGGCGGTGGCGGCGGTTCCAGCGGCGGCGGTTCGGGCGGCATGCCGGGCAGCGGTTCGGGTAGCGGCGGCGCCACCGGCGACGGCGGCAGCGTCAAGGACGGCGGCGGTTCCGGTTCGGGTCCGAAGGACACCGGCATTCCCGGAACGGGCGACGGCAAGGGCGGGGTCGTGAGCCCGCAGGCCAGCCTGCCCAAAGGCAAGGATGGCGGCAGGACCGGCGGCAAACATTGATCTCTTCGGCAGCGAGACCATTGTCCTGACAGTGTCGGGTTCGATCGGTTTCGCGCCGGAACGGGCTGGGGGAGGTAGCCGCGATGCACGGCGGCTTGGCGTCTGGGGCGAAGGCAGCCGGCGATGTCGCGGTGGATGAGGCGGCAGCGCCCCACTACGTCGTGGATCTGGGCCCGGTCCTGCATCTGGCGGAAGGCGTGCTGCCCCTTGTCATTGCCGATCGGCCGGTTCTGTTCGTCGAGGCGACGCAGCGGCTGAATGCGCTCAACGGTTCGGCGGGGATGCTGGTCGCCTTGCTGGCGGACGGCATCGGCCTTGCCGAATTGCGCCGGGAATTGCACGCCGCTCTGGGGCTTTCGCCCGCCGAGGTAGATGCCCTGGTGGCGGATTGGAGCACGCAGCGGATCGTGGCCGCCGCTTTCGCACCCTGCGCCGAGGGCGTGGGAGGGCTTTCCCTTCATGCCGGCGGTCGCGAGATCGCCATCCGCTTTCCTCTCGGGGCCTGGGGCGCCGAACTCGCCGCGCCTTACGCCCATCTGCCTGCAACTTTTTCGGCAATGGCGCCGGCTGACGGTCGCTCCATGACGAGCGTCACGGTGGAGGAGATGGGCGAGGGGCCGGACGATCTTGCGGGTATTTTCGATACCCGTGCGGGAACCCTCACCGCGCGCGCCGCCGCTGCGCCGATCCTGCGCGGCGCGATCGTCGATCTCGTGCTGGATCAGCCGGAATATGTCGCGCTTCACGCGGCCTGTCTGGTCGACCCGGATGCCCCGGAAGCGGGCGCCATCCTGCTGATAGGCGCGCCGGGCGCGGGAAAATCCACGCTTGCGGCCATGGCCGGTGTGGCTGGTGGCGGTCTGAGGCTTGCCGGGGACGATATCGTGCTGTTCGATCCGCGCACCGGGCTGGTCATGGGCGTGCCTTTGCCGCTCACCGTCAAGAGCGGCAGTTGGGACCGCCTCGACGGCGTGCTGCCGAACCTTGCGGCACAGCCGCCGATACTGCGCGCGGACGGGCAATGGCTGCGCTACGCGCCTTTGCCGCCCCGTGCTTCCAGCGCGGCGGGGCCGGGCTGGCACCGGGTTGCCGTCATCGTCGACTTGCGGCGCCAGGAGGATGTCGCGGCCGAAGCGATTCCGCAGTCTCCCATAGAATGCCTCGGCCGCCTGCTGGAAGAAGGCTTCGTGCAGGGCGGCCGCTGCACCTCGGCGCAGATGCGCGGACTGGCGCGGATGGTGGACAATGCCGAAGCCTGCGCCTTGCGATACGCCGAGGCGGAGCAGGCCCTGCCGTGGATCGAGGCCCTGCTTGGTTAGGCCGGATCGCCCTTGGCTACTCTGCCTCCGGCTATTCCTTACCTGAATGCCGGACCGCCCCAGCGAGCTTGAGGCGCTGTCGGACTTGTGCCGGTGCCTGCAAGGCGGCGTGCCGCCTGCGGTGGACTGGGAAGCCGTGCTGGCTCTCGCCAACCGCACTCTGGTGACCCCGGCGCTGGCCGAGGCGCTCGGAATAGGCCGAAGGTTCGATCCGGCGATCCCGCCTGAGGTCGCGAGCCTGCTCCGCGTCATCGCCGAGCGCACTGCGGCGCGCAACGGCATGATGCATGCTCAACTTGCCGAGGCCGTCATTGCCCTGAACGCACGCGGAATCACGCCGATCCTGCTCAAGGGCGCGGCGCTTCTGGCACGGCGCGGGCCGGATTGCGCGAACCGCCTGCTCACCGACCTCGACCTGATGGTGCGCGAGCAGGACGACGCTCTGGCGGTGGAGGTGCTGGAGGGTCTGGGCTACAGCCGCATTCTCTCGATGCATCAGGACGAGCAGGGCGCCAATCTGGGCAGGGAATGCGATGCCGGGGGACTGGATCTGCACTACCGCCTGAAACGCGTCGGCCCCGCACGCGATGCCGGATGGCTGATGCAATGGTGCCGCCCTTTCGCGATCGGCGCGGGAAAGGCCGCGATGCCGTCCTCGGCCGCCCTTGCCGGACTTTTCGTGCTGCACGATCAATTGCAGGAAGGCGACTACTGGCGCGGGCGGATCGATCTGCGCCATCTCGCCGACATGGCGGCGATCGATCGCGAGGCGAAAGGCCTGGACGGTGCGGAACTCGCCGCGCTGTTTCCAGATGGTCGCGCCCGCCGCGCGCTGGCAGTTCAACTGGATAGTCTGGCGCAGTGGCTGGGCGTGCGGGTAGCAATTGGCAGATCGGGGGGCAGATCGGGCTGGAGGACACGCCTCCAAGGCTGGAGGCGGGACAGGCAATTGCGCCATCCGGGATGGGAAACCGCATTTACCCTGTCGTCATGGCTGATCGACCCGCCCTTCAGCCTTTACGAGCAACGGGGCATGGCGGCGCGAGGCCGGGAGATGCGCCGGATGTTGCTGGAAAGGAAAGCGACGAAAGTCTGAGATTTGCGTCGCAAGCTCGTCACGGATGTGAGCGCCCTTAACAAATACTCAGGCCCGTCAGCCATTCCGCGATCATCGCCTGACCCGCGGCAACGGCGGACGGCCCCAGCCTGTCATGGGCCGCGCGCAGCGAAGCCTCGTCGCCGCCTGCCTCGATCACCGATTCGGGCCATTGCTCGATCCAGGCATCGAAGCGCGGGTCCAGACCCATCTCGGCGTGGAACTGCAAAGCCAGGATATTGCTCCCGCGGCGAAAGGCCTGATGCTCGTAGAGATGGCTGGACGCCAGCAACTCGACATTTTCGGGCAGAGTGAACGTGTCGCCGTGCCAATGCAGCACCGGGACTTCCGCGATATGCCGCAGCGGACCTTGAAGGGCATGCTCGTGGACCGAGACGCTGTGAAACCCCACTTCCTTGTGCGGCCCGGCATAGACTTCGGCCCCGAGTGCGGCAGCGATCATCTGCGCGCCGAAGCACACGCCCAGCGTTGGCCGCTCCGCTTCCAGTCGCAGGGCCAGTCGCCGCATCTGGCAGGGGATCCAGGGGTGACGGTCCTGTTCGTAGACGCCCATGGGGCCGCCCATCATGATCAGAAGGTCCGGGCAGCAAAGATCGAGCGAGGAAAACGCGGGGTCGGTCACATCGATCCGGTCGACGTCGTATCCGGCGGCTTCGATCGGCATGCGGTAACCGGCGACGCCCTCGTAGGGAACATGCCGGATGATCAGGGCGGTCTTCGTCACTGCTCGCTTTCGTTCGAGTATCTCCGGCCCGAGGCGCGGCGCCCCATCATTCATGACAGCAAGTCCTCCCGGCAGCCTGATAGAAATTGTATCAAAGGGTTTCGCCCGGCCTGATCGGCCGGAAACGCCGGGTGCAGGATTTGCAATCTACGCCCCGGGCCGCCATGGTCCCCGGCAGAAGCATCAGCCCGAAAAAGAGAAGGAGCTCAGGTTTGGAGTCAGTTTCGGTCGTACTTTTCCTTTTGCTGGCGGTCGTGGTGAGCGGCGCGGTATCGCGCATGCTGCCCTGGTCGGTACCGACACCACTCGTGCAGATCCTGCTGGGCTGCGTGATCGGCCTGTCGACTTCCTACAGCGTATCGCTCAACCCCGAACTGTTCCTGCTGCTCTTTCTGCCGCCGCTTCTGTTCCTCGACGGCTGGCGCATTCCCAAGGACGAACTGTTCAAGGACGTCTCGACGGTCGTGGAACTCGCACTTGGGCTGGTGCTGACCACGGTTATCGGCATGGGCCTCTTCATCAACTGGATGATTCCGGCCATGCCCCTGGCGGTGGCCTTCGCGCTCGCCGCAGTCGTTTCGCCTACCGATCCGATCGCGGTATCCGCCATCGCGGCCCGTGTACCGATCCCGAAGCGCATGATGCATATTCTCGAGGGCGAGTCCCTGCTGAACGACGCGTCCGGTCTGGTCTGCCTGCGCTTTGCCGTGGCGGCTGCGCTGACGGGCACGTTCTCGGCCGGAGGTGCGGCGCTGAATTTTCTCTGGGTTGCGGGCGCAGGTCTTGTGATCGGCGTGGTCGTCACGCTCGTCGTCTCCCGTGCCAAGGCCTGGGTGACGCGGCGTTGGGGCGAGGATACCGGCTCGCAGATCCTCGTGAGCCTTCTGATCCCCTTCGGTTCCTACATGCTGGCCGAGCACTTCCATGCATCGGGCATCCTCGCCGCAGTCAGCGCCGGCGTCACCATGACGTTTGCCGAGATCTCGCGCGAAGCCATGGCCGTCACCCGCATGCGTCGCAATTCGGTATGGGACACGATCCAGTTCACCCTCAACGGCATCATCTTCGTGCTCCTTGGCGAGCAGCTTCCGGCCATCCTTGCCGAAGCGAAGCGGACCGTGGCGCTCACCGGACATACGCAGCCGGGCTGGCTGGCGCTCTATGTCGTGGCGATCGTACTGGGTCTTGCCGCCTTGCGCTTTGCCTGGGTGTGGGTGTCGCTGAAGTTCACCATCCTGCGCAAGCGCGCAAACGGCGCGAAGGCTAGCGACACCGCGATAAGCACCCCGAACTGGAGGCTCGTCGCGGCAATGTCGTTCGCGGGCGTGCGCGGCGCGATCACGCTGGCGGGTGTGCTTACGCTGCCGCTGGTGCTCAACGACGGCACGCCGTTCCCGGCGCGCGATCTCGCGATCTTCCTGGCGGCAGGCGTGATCATCGTCTCGCTGGTCCTGGCAAGCATCGCCTTGCCAGTGCTGCTTAAGGACCTCACCATGCCCGGCGAGCCTTCGAAGCAGGCTGAAGAAGATGCCGCGCGCGTTAATACCGCCGAAGCCGCGATCAAGGCGATCGAACGTCATCAGCACCGCCTTGCGGAAAGCCATGGCGATGCGGATCGCTACGCGGCAGCCGGCGGCAGGGTGATGGATCTCTACCGCGAGAGGATAGAGGGCCTGAGCGAGGACGAGCGCGACGCCGCGCGCGAGCAGGAACGCCTGTTCCGCGATTTCCGTCTCGTCGGCCTCAAGGCGGAGCGGGCCGCCTTGGGCGAGCTGATCCGCAAGCGCAACGTGGGCAGCGAAACGATCCGCAAGCTCACGCGCGAACTCGATCTTTCCGAGGCGCGTTTGAGAGGCTGACAGAGTCGCCCTGCCCCGGCGAGTGTGTCAGGGCAGGGCGGTAGGAGGCGCACGTTGGAAAACGGTCATTTTTTCAAAGAAGTCATTTTTTTGAAATTAGCGTGTTGACCGAATCATATGCCCCGCTTAGAGGGCCTCTCACCGCGGCGGACCACCTGGTTGCTACGGTCGCCAACAGAGACGGACAGCTTGTTCCCCCATCGCAAGAAAGCGGGGAGCGCTAGTTGTCCGG
>NZ_MSQB01000015.1:0-49929 GCF_002149965.1 Novosphingobium panipatense
TCCTGTGCGCATGCGCCAGACTCGCATGCGAACGCAACAAAGGGAATCCCGAACCGGACTCTTATGTCAGGCGGAAACCACTAGCCGCCGTAATGTGGCCGACACCGCATCTAAATGTGTGGAGCGGTAAGTCTCATCGTCTGAATCCAGGATTGATAAATCGCCAAGATCGCGGATGATATCGCCATATGTTTCAGCCACTTCAGTCATGTCGACTTCTGAGGGGCAGACCCTAGTCGACAATTGCTCGTGTACCCGTCCCGCAGCGCTCAGCGGGGCAGCGAGAGCCTGTCTTGCGACCCAAGTTAAAAACAGACGCAATCCGAGATTGCGTTTGGCGTTTCCTGAGGGGGCATTCGAATAAAATTCTTCGGCAAAATAAATTATCAGCGGAAATACGAAATCAGAACCAAACAGCGGTGTTAGTTGGCCGAATTCGTAGAATGATCCGCCGAATCTAATGGATTGTCCAGGAACTGACTCAGTCTGATGCGGATCGGTCGTTTGCTCATTGAGCATCGACCATCGTCTCATACATTCTTTCTTAGTAAGCTTTTCAAAAGGCACTACTCTATCCAGTCAATTCGGCGACTGCCATAGTGCTTCTGCACGATCGGCTTCGTCGCGTCATTACGAAACCTGAGCATTGATAGACATTGTACTGGATTAAATCAACACTAAATAAAAACTATAATAGTTAATGCGAAATAGGACATAGATAAATGAAGTAATAATCGAATTACGTATTATTTAACGTCCAATTCAATTGGACGTCATGTCCGATTGTGGTTGCCGCAATTCAGAGAAATAGCCTGCTCACGGAGGCGTAATCATCGGACGTCGCGCATTACCGATTGGACGTCCAAAAAAGGGGGGCGGAGAGAAAATTTTTGTGACTACGCTCTCATGCAGGATTGCCGGAAGACACCCCGCTGAATCCGATTCGCCATCGGCTTTGTTCATCAGCAGGTACGCTCGTGAGCCTTACGGCCACCGCCTCAACACGAACTTTCTCGGGCGCCGATTGGGGCGGCTCGTTGCCCCGATCCGGCTAACCCTTCCAGGATCTGAAGTGGCAGGTTTCCATCAATACGTGAATAGCTCGCATTACGATCTGCCCATCGCGCTTTCGCTGCTGGCGGCCATGGGCATCGTCGATAGCGAACAGATGGCCGATTTCGTCGCGGTAGGCGAACTCGCGCTGGACGGCAGGATCATCCCCTCGCCCGGCGTGCTGCTGGCGGCGCTTCACGCCAGCGAACGCGATCTCGGCCTGATCTGTCCGGCCGCGCAGGGCAGCGAGGCCCGCTGGGCGGACGGCGTGCCCATCATCGCGACGCCCAACCTGATCAGCCTGCTCAATCACCTGAAGGGCGCCCAGGTCCTGCCGCCGCCCCAGCCGGGCCGCGCCGATCCGCCTCCGCGCGGGCCGGACCTGAAGCAGGTGAAGGGGCAGGAAGTCGCCCGGCGCGCGCTGGAAATAGCTGCGGCAGGGTCACACAACCTGCTCATGTGCGGTCCGCCCGGTGCCGGAAAGTCGCTGCTTGCCTCCTGCCTGCCCGGCATCCTCCCCGAGCTCACCGCCGCCGAGGCACTGGAAGTCTCGATGATCGCCTCCGTCGCGGGCACGCTGGAAGATGGCCGGATCAGCCGCGCGCGGCCGTTCCGCGCCCCGCATCATTCCGCGTCGATGGCGGCGCTGACGGGCGGCGGCCTGAAAGTGCGGCCCGGTGAAGTCTCGATGGCCCATCTCGGCGTGCTGTTCCTCGACGAATTGCCCGAGTTCCAGCGCGGCGCGCTCGATTCGCTGCGACAGCCGCTGGAGGCGGGCGAAGTCACCGTGGCGCGGGCCAATGCCCATGTCACTTATCCGGCCCGGGTTCAATTGATCGCGGCCATGAACCCCTGCCGCTGCGGCCATCTCGGCGATCCGGCGCTCGCCTGCTCGCGCGTTCCCAAATGCGCCGCCGATTACCAGAGCAAGGTTTCCGGCCCCCTGCTCGACCGGATCGACCTTCATGTCGAAGTCGATCCGGTGCGCGCCGTGGACCTTGCCCTGCCGCCACCCAAGGAAGGCAGCGCCGAAGTCGCCGCGCGGGTCGCCCGTGCCCGCATGATCCAGACCGCCCGCCTGGAGGGAACCGGAAAACGCACCAATGCCGAGCTCGACGGCGACCTTCTCGAAACCCACGCCGCCCCCGACGATGCGGGCCGCAAGCTGCTGATGCAGGCCGCAGAGGCCATGCGCCTCTCCGCGCGCGGCTATACCCGCATCCTGCGCGTGGCGCGCACGATAGCGGACCTTGCCGGGGCGGATCAGATGACGCGTATACACATAGCAGAGGCGCTGAGTTACCGGCGGCGGCCTCCCAGCGCCTGACCAAGCGGACCCGCCGTGCCGCTGACGCGAAAAAATCAAAGAGCGCCAAACCGGTTCAGTTAAATGAATTCAGCCAAACAGCTTCAGATTATTATGCTTTTCTGCCCGCAGTGGCGATGTGAGGATAAGAAAATGCATTCGATACCGTCGATCCTGCTCGCGCTGTCCACTTTGCCCTCGGGCGGGCAAGCTGCCGCAAGCGAGATGCCCGTCCCTTCGCAGTGTGCTTTGCCCGAGGGCTGGTCTCAGGTGGCCGGGCGGGGATCGCGTTATGTCGTCTTCGGGGAACTTCACGGGACACATGAGAGCCCCGCCTTCGTCGGCGATCTTGCCTGCGCGCTGGCTTCGCGGAACCGGCGCGTGCTTGTTGCGGTGGAACTGGATTCGACTATCGACGGCGCACTGCAGGAAGCATGGAAACAACCCGTATCCCGCTTCAAGCAAGCGCTCGGCGCCGCGGGATGGCAGGGCCGAAAGGACGGAGTCGGCAGCGAAGCCATGTTTGCGATGCTGGTCCGCCTGCACGCGCTCAAGGAGGCAGGCTTGCCCATCGGTGTGGCGGCCTTCAATGGCACGCGCGACGAAGCCCAGCAGAAGCGCTTCCCCGATCTTGATCTTGCGGGACAAGGCCCGCACGAAGCCGCACAGGCGGAAAATATCAAAGAGGCTGCAGCCCTTGCCCGCTACGATCAGGTCCTAGTCCTGGCCGGTTCGTTTCATGCGGAGAGGACGCGCTACGGTGAAGGCGCGAATAGCTTCGACCCGATGGCCGTTCGCCTCGCTTCCTTCGGCACCGTCACCAGCCTGAAAATGCGCTATGCGGCTGGTACCAGTTGGGACTGCAATCCGAAACCGGGGATGCGGTTCGAACCCGGACAGACCATTCCCGAAGATGCGATCGAATGCGGCAATCATCGCGCAAAGGGTGATGCCGACCTGTTCAGAGCGCCCTTCATGCAGCTCGGCGCCTTCCCGGGCGAAGATCGGGATGCCCGCTTCGACGGGTTCTTCTGGCTTGGCCCGATCAGCGGATCCCCGCCTCAAGTGCCGGAGTAGCTGATTCGCGCACTAAGGGCTTGCCGTGCGGCGCCGGGGAAGGCACCGGGCGCTGATGACCGTGTCCACCGACCGTACCGCCGTTCTTGCAGGCCTTTCCATCGTCGTGGCGCAGGCCTCGATCAACCTTGGCGCCGCTTTCGCCAAGAGCCTGTTTCCGCTCATCGGGCCGGAAGGGGTGGCGGCGCTGCGAACCGGCATTTCCGCGTTGATCCTCTTGGCCATCGCGCGTCCATGGCGCAGCCGGATCAGCGGGCGGCAATGGCGCTGGCTGCTGGTCTACGGCCTGGTTCTGGGCGGCATGAACCTGATGATCTACTGGGCCTTCCGCCGCATTCCCATCGGCATCGGCGTCGCCATCGAGATCTGCGGCCCGCTCGGCGTGGTCCTCGTCACATCGCGCTCGCTGCGCGATTTTCTCTGGCTTGCGCTCGCCCTTGGCGGGCTGGCGCTGCTGATTCCCTGGCCGGGCCGTGCCCAGCCGCTGGACCTGGCCGGAATCGGCTTTGCGCTCGGCGCCGCCCTGTGCTGGGCGCTCTATATCCTCTGCGGCAAGCGCGCCGGCGAAGTGGGCAGCACCACGGCCGTCTCCATCGGCATGACCGTGGCCTGCCTCGTCACCGTGCCGTTCGGCGTGGCCTCGGCACCGGCACAAATGTCGCTCCATGCGCTGGGCCTGGGCCTTGTCGTCGCGGTGCTGTCCAGCGCGCTGCCCTACATGCTGGAGATGCGGGCGATGGGGCAGCTTTCCAGCCGTATCGTCGGCCTGCTCAGCTCCATGGCCCCGGCGCTCGGCGCCATCGTGGGCTTTCTGGTGCTGGGCGAAAGACTGACCGGGCTGCAATGGCTCGCCGTGGCCATGATGATCGCCGCGAGCGCGGGCTGCTCGCTGGCCGCAAGGGCACCGGTGGCCAAGGCCCGCGACGACGTAATGGCCTGAGGAGTCGTTTGAAAATTCGCTGAAGGCGAATTTTGCGGCACCAGCCCACGCCCCCACCCGACCTCCCACGAGTGTATCCTGATGGGAGGTCGGGTGGGGGCGTGGGCCGGTGCCGTTCAAAAATGCCCATCCGGGCATTTTCAAAAAAGACTCTGGAATTCTCAGCCCTCGATATCGAGCTGCCGCAGGACTTCCGCAATCACCCGCGGATCGCTCGCGAAGCCCAGGTGCGAGCAGCGGATCGGCACAGCGCGGTCGCGTTCGTGCGGCCAGCCGCAGGCAGAGCGGGGGTGGATGACCCCGTCGCGCGGGCTCCAGAGCGCGATCGTCGGCACCGGCGGTTTCTCGGAAAAGTCGCAGTCGATCGGCGGTGCGTCTACCGAGTGGCCGGTCACCACCTGATAGGCCCGCCAGGCATTGTTGGCGCGCGGATCGCCGGAAAAGGGCGTGCCCATCGTCACCACCTTGCCGACACTGCCGGGCTGCCGCCGGGCGATCTCGCGCGCGAAGAGACCGCCGAGGCTCCAGCCGACCAGCGTGACCGGCGCCCGGTGCCGACGCGCCAGCGAACCCACGCGGCGCATCAGGAATTCGAAATTGTGCGGATTCGGGCCGAAGTTGAACCCCAGCCCCCATTCATGGACTTCATGCCCGGCCTGCGCCAGCGCTTCCGCCATGGGCCGCATCCGGTTGGGGTGAGCGCCGAAGCCCGGAAGGAGCATGACCGGCTGGGGATGAAGCGCCGTCTCGATCCCCAGCAGCTTCTTCCCGCCCCGCCGCAGCGACGCCAGTTCAGCAACGAACAACCGCAGCGACGGCTTGCGCACGCCCTCTGGATGCGGCTCGCGCGCCAGTACCGCGCGGCGCACGATGGCGCTGCGCATCATGTCCAACTGGCGTGGCGCCTGACCGTTCACTTTACCTCTTCAACTCCTGTACTGTCAGGCCAAACAGGCCTTAAAATCCTTTGAAAATTCGCGGAAGAGCGAATTTTGCGGCACCGGCCCCGTTTGGATTCAGGCGCCCCCACCCTGGCACCCAACGGTAGTATCCTGCGGGTGGCAGGGTGGGGGCGCCGGAGTCCAATTGGGGCCGGTGCCGCATCGAAAATGCCTTTCAGGCATTTTCCAAAAAGGCCCCTTACCCCTGACAATCCCCGATGCGCTTCGTGTTCACGTGCACCGTCATCTTCATCTGGCCGCCGACTTGCGCGTCGCCGGTCATGTCCATCTTCACGGTAATGTCCGAATTGTCCTCGGCCACCGTCCCGCCTAGCGTCAGGACGGCCTTGCCGCCTTCCTTCGACGTACATTCCATCTGGGCATCGAGCTTTCCGCCATCAACGTCGAATCGCGAATAAGTACATTCGCGATTCTGCCCCACGTCGTGGAACATGTCGCGGTAGCCTTTTTCGGCTTCGGCGGAAGTCAGGCAGAATTCGTTGACCTGCGACTTCTGAAGCGTCGACTTCATCTGGTCCGCCATCTGGCTGGGCAGCCCCGGAACGTCGATCTGCTTCACTTCGCTGACCTGCCTGTACTTGCCGGGTCGGGGCTTGTCGAGCTTGGCGGCTTCCTGTCGTATTTCTTCCTGGGACCTGGCGGCAGAGCCTGCCGCGGTGCCGGCATCCTTCGACTTGTCGTCCTTCGCGCCGCAGCCCGCGACCAGTACGGCCAGGGCGATCGCGGCAATGGTCGCATATCGCTTCATGAAGCTTCGTCCTTCATCGACCCCAGAGACCAGCCGCGTACCACCGCCGCGCGCTGCCTGCCAACGAGTCATTGCGGGGCCATGCCATATACCCCATATGTTCTCCCATGGCAGAGCTGATCATCCGCCGGGGCCTTGAGGAACCGGACACTTCGGGCACTTTCGTCCCCCACAAGCCGGCACGTCCCGACAAGTCGATGCCGGGCAGGCCCTTCAAGGTCGTCTCCGAATACGAGCCGAACGGCGACCAGCCGACCGCCATCGCCGACCTCGTCTCCACGGCGGGCGAAGGCGAAAAGACGCAAGTGCTGCTGGGCGTCACCGGATCGGGCAAGACCTTCACCATGGCCAAGGTGATCGAGGAACTGCAACGCCCCGCCCTGATCCTGGCGCCGAACAAGATCCTGGCCGCGCAGCTCTATGCGGAAATGAAGGACTTCTTCCCCGAGAACGCGGTCGAATACTTCGTTTCCTACTACGACTATTACCAGCCCGAGGCCTATGTCGCCCGTTCGGACACCTACATCGAGAAGGAAAGCTCGGTGAACGAGGCGATCGACCGCATGCGCCACTCGGCCACGCGGGCGCTGCTGGAGCGGGACGACGTGATCATCGTCGCCTCGGTCTCGTGCCTCTACGGCATCGGCTCGGTCGAGACGTACTCGGCGATGATCTTCGACCTGAAGACCGGGGACACCCAGGATCAGCGCGAGATCATCCGCAAGCTGGTCGCCCTCCAGTACAAGCGCAACGATGCCGCCTTCACGCGCGGCACCTTTCGCGTGCGCGGGGACAATCTGGAACTGTTCCCCTCCCACCTTGAAGACACGGCCTGGCGCATCTCGTTTTTCGGGGACGAGATCGAGGAGATTGCCGAGTTCGATCCGCTCACCGGCAAGAAGGGCTCCGCGCTCGAAAAGGTGCGGGTCTATGCGAACTCGCACTATGTCACGCCCGGCCCGACGATGAAGCAGGCGAGCGAGGCGATCCGCTTCGAACTGACCGAGCGGTTGAAGGAACTGGAAGCCGAAGGCCGCCTGCTCGAAGCCCAGCGCCTGGAACAGCGCACCAATTTCGACCTGGAGATGATCGCCGCCACCGGAAGCTGCGCGGGGATCGAGAACTATTCGCGCTTCCTCACCGGCCGCCTGCCGGGCGAGCCGCCGCCGACCCTGTTCGAATACCTGCCGGACAATGCCCTGCTGTTCGTGGACGAAAGCCACCAGACCGTGCCGCAGATCGGCGCGATGTCGAAAGGCGACCACCGCCGCAAGATCACCCTGGCCGAATACGGCTTCCGCCTGCCGAGCTGCATCGACAATCGCCCGCTGCGCTTCAATGAGTGGGACGCGATGCGCCCGCAGACCATTGCCGTCTCCGCCACGCCCGGCCACTGGGAGATGGACGAATCGGGCGGCGTCTTTGCCGAACAGGTGATCCGCCCCACCGGACTGATCGATCCGCCGGTGGAAATCCGCCCGGTCGAGGATCAGGTGCAGGACTGCATCATGGAGTGCAAGGCGGTGGCCGAAAAGGGCTATCGCACGCTCGTCACCACCCTCACCAAGCGCATGGCCGAGGACCTCACCGAGTTCATGCACGAAGCCGGCGTGCGCGTGCGCTACATGCACAGCGACGTCGAGACGCTGGAGCGCATCGAACTGATCCGCGATCTTCGCATGGGCGTTTACGACGTGCTGGTGGGCATCAACCTGCTGCGCGAGGGGCTCGACATTCCCGAATGCGGGCTCGTCTGCATCCTCGATGCCGACAAG
The DNA here is from genome assembly GCF_002149965.1 of Novosphingobium panipatense. Lineage (GTDB taxonomy): Bacteria > Pseudomonadota > Alphaproteobacteria > Sphingomonadales > Sphingomonadaceae > Novosphingobium > Novosphingobium panipatense_A. The sequence continues at coordinate 7,862 of NZ_MSQB01000015.1, forward strand.
GAAGGCTTCCTGCGCAGCGAAACCTCGCTGATCCAGACCATCGGCCGCGCCGCGCGCAACGTGGACGGCCGCGTGATCCTCTACGCCGACCGCATGACCGGCAGCATGGAACGCGCCATCGCCGAAACCGACCGGCGCCGGGCCAAGCAGGAAGAATACAACGCCGAACACGGCATCACCCCGCAGACGATCAAGCGCCGCATTGCCGACATCGTCGCCGACACCGCCAGCCGCGACGGCGTGCTGGTGGACATCGATGCCGAGGGCCAGAACAACCTCGTCGGCCACAACTTGCGCGCCTATATCGAGGAACTCGAACAGAAGATGCGCAATGCCGCCGCCGACCTCGAATTCGAGGAAGCCGGCCGCCTGCGCGACGAGATCCGGCGCCTGGAAGCCAGCGAACTCGGCATTCCCGACGATCACAAGAAAGCCCCGATCGTCGGCCGCAGCAACGAGGGTAAGCCCGGCACGCGCAAGACGCGCTATGGGAAGATGCAGCGAAAATGGGGCAAATAGCCCACGTTTCTCGTTACCTATTTTCAATCATATCCAAATAGCTCAACATTGATTGAATGTATGGACGACATCGGCATTCTGATTGTTAAGACGCTTGAAACCGCTCGAGGCGTCGATGATCAAACCTGCCAAGCTCCATTTGCAACTTCTGGAAGCACGAAGTCGTACGATCCCGTTTCGTGATTTCGAGAGGTTACTAAAGGCATTTGGATTTACGCATGTTCGAACCAAGGGAAGCCATCAAATCTGGACTCACCCCGCTCTTGACCGCCCCTTCCCGGTTCAACCGAATGCGAAAGACGCCAAAGCCTATCAGGTTCGCGAGTTCCTTGAACTCGTCGAGCAGCACGCGCTATATGTGATCGAGTGATGGAACCACATTACCACATCAACCTGTTCTGGTCCGATGAGGATGCTTGCTGGATCGCGGACGTCCCCGATCTCAAGCCCTGCTCCGCGCATGGCAGCAGCCGAGCCGAAGCGCTGGCCAATGTCAACGACGCCATCGAGGGCTGGTTGGAAGCTGCAGCGGAGAAGGACCTGCCCATTCCCGCACCCCGATATCGTCCCGCTATTTACGCGACGACCTGAACACCGGGTCCTTTTGCGATCAGCCAAAAGAAAAAAGCCCGAGACCTGCCGGAACAGGCCTCGGGCAAGTGTCAGGATGGCTAGTCGCCGATCCCTCGGGTCGCGCCTTGGTTGTGCCTCCGTTTCGGATCGAGAACATACCACGTTCATGGTAATAATTCGTAAGTCCCGTTCGATAACAGTACTTGTTAAGCCCGCCCCGGGGCTGCATGAATGCTGGCGTGGGCAGGGACGGATACGAAGCGCGCGCGGGCGATTTGGCGGAGCTGTTTGCGCGCGCGCCGTTCGAGGAAGGCGGGTGGGACCGTGCGCTGAAAACCCTCGCCAGCCTTACAGGCTCTTCCCGCGCGCAGCTTCTGGCCCTTGGCGACCGCCATGCCGCGTTCAACTGGGTCACCGATGCCGACCCTTCGTTTCTGACCGAATTCGACAAGATCGGCGGATACCGTCCTGACGTAAATTACCGCGTGGCGTCCACGCGGGCGCCGCTCGAACTTTCGTGGGAAGCCCATTATGCCGAGGCGCGGGCCGTTTCGACCAACGAGGCCTATCTCGATTACGTGCGCCGGCACGATGCCGAGTTCGGCGTGCAGATGGTGCTCAGCCAGCGCGTGGGCGTGCTCTTCGGGCTGGCTGCGCTGCATGGATCGAAAGACGGCGTGACCACCGAGGCGCAGCGCGACGTGTTCAGGCAGGTCGGCCCTGCCGTGCTCGATGCCATCCGCCTCCAGGACGCGATCGAGCATCAGGGCGCCGATCTGCTGAAAGGCTCGCTCGAATCGATGCGCAATGCCGCGATCCTGCTCGATGCGGTTGGCAAGGTCTGCGGCATGACCTCGGCGGCGCAGGCACTGCTCGGGCCGAGGACGCTGCAAGTGCGGGGCGGCGGTCTCTTCGCCGCGCGCCCGGACCTCGACCAGATCCTGCAGAAGCGCATCGCCGCCGCTCTCGCCGGAACCGCTGATGGTCCCGCCGACCTCTGGCTGCGCGGCGACAACGAGCTGCTACTGATCGACGCGCGCACGCTGCCCCGGCAGGACTGGACATTCGGCTTCGCCCCCCGCGCGATCGTCACCCTGCGCGCCCCGCTCGCGCTGGACCAACTTCCGGCGCGGCGGCTGGCCGAAGCGCTCGGGCTGACGCTGGCCGAAGCGGAAGTCGTCACCCTCCTCGCCCAGGGCCACTCCCGCCAGGCCACCGCGCAGCTGCGCGGTGTCAGCGTGCAGACGGTCGTCGCCCAGCTCCGCACGATCTTCCAGAAATGCGGCGTCAACCGGGAGGCCGAACTCGTCGCCATCGCAAGAACGATGATCGAAATGGCGTCGCGGTAAACGTCGGTGAGAGAGTTCGTTTGAAAGATGCCCGAATGAGCATTCTCAGAGCGGCACCGGCGGAGTCTTTTGTTGGGTGCGCCTTCGACATCCGTCGAAGGCTTGCGGCACCGGCCCCATTTGGACTCAGGCCCCCCACCCGACCTCCCACAACAGTGTATCCTGGATGGGAGGTCGGGTGGGGGCGCCTGAAAGACTTAGAGGCCGGTGCCGCTAAAATTCGCCTTCAGCGAATTTTCAAACAAACCTCCCCCATGCGTCCGCCGCAACCGTCCGGTTGGACTTTGCACTGGATTCGTCGCTCCCGCAGGCCGACTGGCGCTGCAAAGGTCAGTCAGAAAGGAAGAGGTTGCCATGCGCATCGAGAATCATGAGCTTCGCTCAAAGGTCATGCCCGCCGAAGAAGCCGCGCGCCTGATCGAGAGCGGCACTGCCGTGGGCATGAGCGGGTTCACCGGTTCCGGCTATCCCAAGGCCGTCCCTCTCGCCCTCGCCGCCCGGATCGAAGCCGAGCATGCCGCCGGACGCGCGTTCAAGGTGCGCATGTGGACCGGCGCCTCAACCGGCCCCGAACTCGACGGCGCGCTGGCCAAGGCCGACGGCATCGAATTCCGCCTGCCCTACAATTCCGACCCCATCGCCCGCGAACGCATCAACAAGGGCGAGATGAACTATTTCGACATGCACCTCAGCCAGGTGGCGCCAATGGCATGGCAGGGCTTTCTCGGCCCGCTGGACACGGCGGTGATCGAGATCTCCGGCATCCGCGCCGACGGCAGCCTGATCCCCTCCTCCTCGGTGGGCAACAACAAGACCTGGCTCGACCGCGCCTCCAAGGTCATCCTCGAAGTGAACTCGTGGCAGAACGAGGCGCTGGAGGGCATGCACGACATCTACTACGGCACCGCCCTGCCGCCTTCGCGCGTTCCGATCCCGCTGGTGAAGCCAGATGACCGCATCGGCGAGCCCTATCTCAAAGTCGATCCCGCCAAGGTCGTCGCCGTCGTCGAGACCGACCGGCCGGACCGCAACGCGCCGTTCAGCCCGCCGGACGAAAAGGCCCGGGCGATCGCCGGTCACATCCTCGAATTCCTTCAGCACGAAGTGAAGCTGGGCCGCCTTCCCAGGGCGCTGCTGCCGATCCAGTCGGGCGTGGGCAATATCGCCAATGCCGTGCTGACCGGCCTGGTCGACGCGCCGTTCGACAGCCTGACGTCCTATACCGAAGTGATCCAGGACGGTATGCTCGACCTGCTCGACTCGGGCAAGCTGCGCATGGCCTCGGCCACCGCCTTCTCGCTCAGCCCCGAGGCCGCCGCGCGCGTCAATGCCGACATGCACCGCTACCGCGACAAGATGCTGCTGCGCCCGCAGGAAATCTCCAACCATCCCGAGCTGATCCGCCGCCTGGGTTGCATCGCCATGAACGGCCTCATCGAAGCCGACATCTACGGCGCGGTGAACTCCACCCACGTCATGGGCTCGCGCATCCAGAACGGCATCGGCGGTTCGGGCGACTTCGCGCGCAATGCCTATATCTCGATCTTCATGACCCCCTCCACCGCCAAGGGCGGCAAGATCTCGGCCATCGTGCCGCAGGCGAGCCACGTCGATCACATCAACCAGGACGTGCAGGTGATCGTCACCGAGCAGGGCCTGGCCGATCTTCGCGGCCTCAGCCCCAAGGAACGCGCCAGGGTGATCATCGCCAACTGCGCGCACCCGGACTATCGCCCGCTGCTGGAAGACTACTACGCCCGCGCGCTCAAGGGCTCCTATGGCCTCCAGTCGCCCTCGCTGCCCGGCGAGGCGCTGTCGTGGCACCAGCGCTTCATCGAAACGGGTTCGATGCTGCCCTGATCTGAAAAGAATCCGCCCCCCGCGGATTTCGGACGGCACCCCCGCGCCGTTCGAAAGCCTGACCTGCCCTGCCTTCCGAATGGCTCAACCCATGGCCAATCCCCGGAAGGCAGGACGGGCCAGGCGCATTTTTTCCCAAGTTTTTTGGTTTACCGCATTTTCCGAGTCATCAGGTGATTCCACCTGATTAGAAAATGCTTGGCACTCTTGTCGTATACTATCTTCGGGTTCTACCTATCGCCCCTGACGTCCGTTCGGACGCATCGACAAAAGGGGTCGTTCCTTCCATGCGCAAAGTTTCGCTGGCCTGTCTGGCCATGGTGCTCGCCGCCACCTCCGTCCCTGCTTTCGCGGCCGACAAGCCCGCCGACAGCGCCGAGGCGAAGAAGGACGACGAAGTTCCCCTCCTGCCCGCCCCCAAGTCGATCAAGCAGAGCGCGGTGATCGGCGGCAAGACGGTGAACTACGTGGCCACCGTCGGTGCGCTGCCGATCAAGGACGAAAAGGGCAAGACCATCGGCGAGGTGGTCTATACCGCCTATACCGTGCCCGGCGCCCCCACCGCGCGCCCGGTCACCTTCGCCTTCAACGGCGGCCCCGGCGCCGCCTCGGTCTACCTGAACCTTGGCGCCATCGGCCCCAAGCGCGTCCAGTTCGGCGCGCAGGGAGACGCCCCGTCCGACCCGGCCGTGCTGCGTGACAATCCGAACTCCTGGCTGGACTTCACCGACCTCGTCTTCATCGACCCGATCGGCACCGGCTTCTCGCGCAGCCGCGTCGATGCCGAGGAAACCAAGAAGGCGTTCTACACCTCCGAGAACGACATCAAGTACCTCAGCCGCGTGGTCTACGACTGGCTGAACCAGAACGGCCGCCTCACCAGCCGCAAGTACCTGTCGGGCGAGAGCTACGGCGGCTACCGCGTGCCGCGCCTGGCCTATTACCTCCAGACCCAGATGGGTGTGGGCATCTCGGGCATGACGCTCGTTTCCCCCTACCTCGACCCGCCCGCCATCGGCGAGGACGATGCGCTTTCGCCGCTACCCTGGATGATCAACCTGCCCGCCATGGTCGCCGGCCACTTCGAGCGAAAGGGCAACCTCAGCGAAGCCTCGATGGCCCCGGTCGAACAGTATATCCGCACCGAATATGTGCAGGACTTCCTAGCCGGACCGCAGGACAAAGCCGCCACCGATCGCCTTTCGGCCAAAGTCGCCGAACTGACCGGCCTCGATCCCGCGCTGGTACGCCGCATGGACGGCCGCGTCGACATCGCCACTTACTTGCGCGAAATCCGCCGTGACCAGGGTCTGGTCGGCTCGGTCTACGATTCCAATTACACCGCCTACGATCCCTTCCCGGCCAGCGCCCGCCCGCAGTACAGCGATCCGCTGCTGACCACCCTGATCGCGCCGACCACCTCGGCCATGGTCGATTTCGTCACGCGCCAGGTCGGCTGGAAGGTGGACGCGCGCTACAATGCGCTGTCCTACGAGGTGAACGAGGCCTGGACCCGCGACAATAGCGACAATCCGGTCAAGGACTTGCGCCAGGCGATCTCGATCGACCCGAAGATGACCGTGGACATCGTGCACGGCTGGGACGACCTGTCCTGCCCCTACTTCGGCTCGCGCCTGATCATGGCGCAGATGCCGCAGTTCGGCCGCCCGGACCGCGTGCGGCTGCACATGTATGAGGGCGGCCACATGTTCTACTCACGCCCCGACAGCGGCGCGGCCCTGCGCCGCGACATCCTGGAAAGCTACCGCGCGGCGAACTGAGGCGAGGTAGCCCGTCGTCCCGGGCTTGACCCGGGACCGCTGGCAGTGAACGGCCCACCTTGCGCGAGGGCGCTCTACTGCCAGCTATCGCCTCAAGATCTGCCAGCGGTCCCGGATCAAGTCCGGGACGACGGCAGCACTTCAGGCATCCACTTCCGCATAGTGGCTGGGCGGCTGGATCACTTCCATGCGCTCGCTCAGCAGCGGCCGGAACGACGGCCGCGACTTCATCACCAGATACCAGCCGCGCGCCTGCTCGTGGCTCGACCAGTCCAGCCCGCCGAGATAGTCCGCCACCGAGATCTGCGCGGCGGCGGCGAGGTCCGCCAAGGTCATCGTCGCGCCGGCCAGCCAGGGGCGGTTGTCGATCAGATAGTCGATGTAGTCGAGATAGTCGTGCGCCAGCTTCATCGATTCGCGCAGGATCTTGGCATCGGGCGACTGGCGCAGGACGAGGCGCTTCTTCATCCGCTCATGGAGCAGCGGGCCGGACACGTCGTGGAAGAAATTCTCGTCGAACATCGCGATCAGGCGGCGGATCTCGGCGCGCTGGACGGCGGTGCCGCTGATCTGCGGATTGCGATCGACGGTTTCCTCGAAATATTCGCAGATGGCGCGGCTGTCGACGATCACCGTGCCGCGCTCGGTTTCCCGCACCACCGGCGTGCGTCCCGCCGGGTTCATCTCGAACAAGCGGTCCTCGCCCTCCCAGGGGCGCGCGGTCTGGAGTTCGTAGGCGATGCCCTTTTCGGCCATGAGCAGCCGGACCTTGCGGCTGAAGGGGCAGAGCGGAAACTGGAAGATGTGCCACATGGCGTTTTCGAATGCCAAACCTGTCCGCAAGCGTCCACCCGAAGCGGAAAGGGGCGTTTCGGAGCCGGGCCGAAACGCGTGGATAAGTCACGCCTCTACCGCATCCCCGGCATTCATCGTCGCGGCGCAGCCCCGGCGATTGACCCGCCCCCTGCACCGATCCACACCACGCCGTCCCTTGTTTCTGGAGAATACGAATGTTCAGCCACATCTGCGTCGGCAGCAACGACCTCGTCGCCGCCAAGACCTTCTACGATGCGGTCTTCGCGACGATGGGCGCCACCCCGCTGATGGCGGACCCGGCCGCCGGGCGGCTGGCCTATGGGCACAATGGCTCCAATTTCATGGTCGTCACCCCGGTGGACGGCAACGAGGCGACCTTCGCCAATGGCGGCACGGTCGGCTTCTCGATGGACAGCACCGAAGCGGTCGATGCCTGGCATGCCGCGGGCTGCGCCGCTGGCGGCCGCAGCTGCGAGGATGCGCCGGGCCTGCGCGAGTTCCCCTTCGGCAAGCTCTATCTCGCCTACCTGCGCGATCCCCAGAACAACAAGCTCTGCGCAATGCACCACGTTCAGGGGTGAACTGACGGGCAGGCGTGAACTGACGGGCGGGAATCGGGCAAGTCCTGCCGATCCCCGTCCAGCACCCGGAGGAAGGAAGCACGATGATCCTGAAAAGCCTGCGCCTCGGCACCAACGATCTCGAGAAGGCCCGCGCCTTCTACGATGCGACTTTCGCCGCGCTCGGCGTCGCACCTTGTGCCGTCCCTGCCGAATATCCCATCGTCCTCTGGGACCTTGCCGGGTTCAAGTTCCTGCTCGGCCCCGCCCGCGACGGCGCGCCTGCCACCCATGCCAATGGCGGCACGATCATTTTCGAAGCGCCCAGCGAAGATGCAGTGCGTGCCTGGCATGCGGCCGGTCTCGCCCATGGCGGAACGTGCGAAGGCCAGCCGGAACCCAAACCGCAGGCGCGCGGCGCTTTCGGGGCCTATTTGCGCGATCCCGACGGCAACAAGCTGGGGATCTACTGCGGGCTCACCATCGGATAGCCCCCTATTCGCGCGAGAGCAGGAACACCGCATGCTCGGCGCGGAAGTTCGCGGCGGCGGCGCTGCATTGCCGGTCGCCGGACAGGAACCACGCGCCTTCCGCCCGGATCCCCCGGCTGCGCACCAGCTCGCGGAAATCGCCCACGGTCAGGTGGTGGATATTGGGCGTCTCGTACCAGGCCACCGGCAGCAGGCGCGTGACCGGCATCCGCCCGCGCCAGAGCAGCGAGAGCCGCACCCGCCAATGGGCGAAATTCGGGAAGCTCACGAAAGCGCGGCGGCCGATGCGCAGCAGTTCGTCGAGCACGAGGTCCGGCCGCATCGTCGTCTGCAAGGTCTGCGAGAGGATGGCATAGTCCACCGACTGGTCGGGATAGAAGGCCAGGTCGCTGTCGGCATCGCCCTGAATCACCGAGAGGCCCTTGCCCACGCAGATGCCGACGTTCTCCGCATCGATTTCCATGCCGCGCGTGTCGCAGCGCTTGTCCCGCAGCGCCTGCATCAAGGTGCCGTCTCCGCAGCCGACATCCAGCACCCGCGATCCCGGCGCGACATGGGCGGCGATCACGGCAAGGTCGGGGCGCAGCACGATCAGGAATCCTTTTGCAGAACGGCGGCGAATGGGCCGGAAAGCCGCTCCATCAACCGGTCCGGCCGCATCAACGGATCGAAACCCAGCCTGGCATAGACGCCGTGGGCATCGCGCGTGGCCAGCATGAAGCGGCGAATGTCGCCGTAGTCCGGGTTGTCGAGGAACCAGCTGACCATGCGGCGGCCAAGGCCCTGTCCGCGCGCGGGCGCGTCCACCCAGACATCGGCCAGCCAGGCGAAGCTGGCCCGGTCCGAGATCACGCGGGCGAAGCCGACCTGGGTGCCGTCCGGCAGATAGGCGCCCAGGCAGTGCGAACCGGCGATCTGGCGCTCCACTTGCGCGCGCGCGACACCGGGCGTCCAATAGCTCGACGCCAGCCAGCCGTGGATGCGCGCTACGTCCAGCCGCGAGGGATCGTCGGAAAGTTCGATATCAGGCATGTCAATCTCAGGCATTCTGGCCGCTTTCTCCAAGGAAACCTTCCACCACGCGGTCCAGCGCGGGTACGTCCAGCAAGAAGGAATCGTGCCCGAACGGGGCGGACAGCTCGACGAAGCTCACGGGCAGCCCCGCGGCATTGAGCGCATGGACCACGTTCCGCGAATCCGCCGTGGGGTAGAGCCAGTCGGTATCGAAGCTGACCAGGCAGAAGCGCGCCTGCGATCCGGCGAAGGCATTGGCCAGCAGACCGCCATGCTCCTCGGCCAGATCGAAATAGTCCATGGCGCGGGTGATATAGAGGTACGAGTTCGCGTCGAAACGGTCGGTAAAGGCCAGCCCCTGATAGCGCAGGTAGGATTCGATCTGGAAATCGGCGTCGAACCCGAAAGTCTTCTCCTCGCGGTCCTGCAGGCGGCGGCCGAACTTCTCGGTCAGCCCCGCTTCCGAAAGGTACGTGATATGCGCTGCCATGCGCGCCACCGAGAGGCCCTTTTCGGGGCCTTTGCCATGCGCATAGTAATCGCCATCGCGCCACTGCGGATCGGCCATGATCGCTTGGCGGCCCACTTCGTGGAAGGCGATGTTCTGCGCCGAATGGCGCGCGGTGGAGGCGATCACCAGTGCGGCGCGGGTGCGTTCGGCAAAATTGGCGGCAAGGCTCAGGGCCTGCATGCCGCCCATCGATCCGCCGACGACGGCATGGAGACTGTCGATCCCCAAGGCATCGAGCAGGGCCACATGGCCGCGCACCATGTCGCGGATGGTGATCACCGGAAAGCGCATGCCCCAGGGCCTGCCGTCTGCCGCCGGGCTGGCCGGGCCGGTGGAGCCCATGCAGGACCCGATCACGTTCGCGCAGATCACGAAGAACCGGTCCGTGTCGATCGGCTTGCCGGGGCCGACCATGCGGACCCACCAACCGGGCTTGCCGGTCCTGGGATGGTTGGAGACGACATGATGGTCGCCGGTCAGCGCGTGGCAGATCAGGATCGCATTGTCCTTCGCCGCATTCAGCGTGCCGTGCGTCTCGTAGGCAATGCGCACATCGGCAAGGCTTTGCCCGCCGTCGAGCGGCAGCGGTTGGGCGAGGTGCAAGACCTGAGCGGCGTCGGTTATCGGCATGGTGGACATGATATGGAAATGGAGGTGGGGGAGCGGCGCAGACCTGTCAATCATCCGCGCCATTCGCCCCTGTCCATCCCGGTCGCGCTGGGTTAAGGCGGCGCGTCATGACCGATAGCCAGACCCTCCGCCCGACCGCTGCCTCTCATGGCGGCCCGACGCCCAAGCCCTGGATCGAGGCGATCCATGCCTATGTGCCGGGGAAGTCGAAAGGCAAGGACGGCAAGCCGCTGATCAAGCTTTCGGCCAACGAGAACCCGCTGGGCACCAGCCGCGCCGCGCTCGATGCCCGCGCCCAGGCGCCCGCGCTCTATCCCGATCCCGACAGCACCGCACTGCGCGCGGCCATCGCGCAAAAGCACGGCCTCGACGCCGCGCGCGTGGTCATGGGCACCGGCTCGGACGAACTGCTCAACCTTGCCGCGCAGGGCTATGCGGGGCCGGGCGACGAAGTGATCTACGTGCGCTACGGCTTCTCGGTCTACGACATCGCCGCGCGCCGCTGCGGGGCAACCCCGGTGATCGCTCCCGATGCCGACTACGGCACCGATGTCGATGCGCTGCTGGCGCTGGTGACGGACCGGACCCGCGTGGTCTTCGTCGCCAATCCCAACAATCCCACCGGCTCCTACCTGCCCGGCGGCGAAATCGCGCGGCTCCACGCGGGCCTGCCGTCCGACGTGCTGCTGGTGCTCGACCAGGCCTACGGCGAATATGTCGCGCCCGAGGACGACGACGGCGCCATGGCACTTGCCCAGGCCCACGCCAATGTGCTGGTGACGCGCACGTTCTCGAAGATCTTCGGCCTTGCCGGGGAGCGCATCGGCTGGGCCACCGGCGCGCCGGGCATCGTCGCCACGCTCAACCGCATTCGCGGGCCCTTCAACGTCTCCGCCACCGGGCAGGCCATGGCGCTCGCCGCGCTGGGCGATGCCGATTTCGTGGAAGCGAGCCGCATCCACAACCGCGACGAGCGCGCCCGCTTCGTCAAGGCGCTGGAGGCGCTGGGCAACCACGGGCTGCGCCCGCTGCCGAGCCAGGCGAACTTCGTGCTGGTGCTGTTCGAAGGCGCCCTCACCGCCGAGACCGCCTTCGAAGGGCTGGCCGAGCGGGGCTACATCGTCCGCTGGCTGCCGGGTCAGGGCCTGCCGCAGGCGCTGCGCTTCACCATCGGCAAGCCCGAAGACATGGACACGATCGCCGCCGCCCTTCGCGACATGGCGGAAGCCGCACAATGAGCATCGACAAGGTCGCGATCATCGGCCTCGGCCTGCAGGGCGGCTCCATCGGCCTTGCGGTGCGCGAATACCTGCCGCAGGTGGAAACCACCGGCTACGACCTCAGCCCCGCCCACCGCGCCCGCGCCGCCGAGCGTGGCCTGGTCGGCAAAGTCTGCGAAACCCCCGCAGAGGCGGTCGAACAGGCCGATCTCGTGATCTTCTGCGTGCCGCCGGGGGTGATGGGATTGGCTGCCGAGCAAGTGCGCGGCGCCCTGCCCGCCCATGCCCTGATCAGCGACGTCGGCTCCAGCAAGCAGGCGATCTCGACGGCCCTGGGCGAGGCCCTGCCCGATCACATGGTGATCCCCGCCCACCCGGTGGCCGGCACCGAGAATTCCGGCCCCGACGCGGGCTTCGCGCATTTGTTCCGCAATCGCTGGTGCATCGTCACCCCGCCGGACCGCACCGATCTGGTCAGGCTCAGCGAACTGGTCGGCTTCTGGGAAGCGCTCGGCGCCAATGTCGAGATCATGACGCCCAAGCACCACGATCTCGTGCTCGCCGTCACCAGCCATGTCCCGCACCTCATCGCCTATACCATCGTCGGCACCGCCTCCGATCTGGAGGACGTGACCCAGAGCGAGGTGATCAAGTATTCGGCGGGCGGCTTCCGCGATTTCACCCGCATCGCCGCTTCCGACCCGACCATGTGGCGCGACGTTTTCCTGTCCAACAAGGAAGCCGTGCTCACCATGCTCCAGCGCTTCACCGAGGACCTTACCGCGCTCCAGCGCGCGATCCGGGTGGGCGACGGGGATGCGCTGTTCGAACAGTTCACGCGCACCCGTGCGATCCGCCGCTCGATCATCGAGGAAGGACAGGACGATTCCCGCCCCGACTTCGGCCGCGCGGATCACGAGAACGGAAACGCATAAAAGATATTCCTCGGGAGCCGCGCCCGCGCCCGCGCTTTGAAGGCAGGAACCGTTTCAGGTTCGTGCCTCCAGGGAGCAGCCCGCTGCGATGAAGCTCGCGATCCGCACCGAACTCGAATATGCCCTCTCCGGGCCGACCGACATCCTCCTGCAACTGGAGGCGGCGATCCTTCCCGAGCAGGTGGTCCACAGCGCCCATATCGCGCTGCCCCCGGCCCGGCACTTCGCCCGCCTGCCCGGACACGACCAGATCGGCGACCGCATCTGGCTCCATCTCGAAGACCGGCTGACCGTTACTTACGAGGCGATCGTGGAGCCGGACAGGCTGGTGACGCCGCTCGTGGGCCTGCCCGCCGTGCCGCCGCACCTGCTGCCGGGCGAGACCGTGGACTATCTCCTGCCTTCGCGGTTCTGCCCCTCCGACACTTTCCAGCAGTTCGTGCTCGACCAGTTCGGCGTATTGCAGGGCGGAGATCGGGTTGCCGCCATCCGCGACTGGGTGGGCGGCCACATGCGCTATGTACCGGGCGCCAGCGATGCCCAGACCACGGCGGCGGACAGCTTCCGCTCCGGCCAGGGGGTGTGCCGCGACTATGCCCACCTCGTCATCAGCCTGTGCCGCGCCAGCGCGATCCCTGCGCGTTTCGCCAGCGTCTACGGGCTGGGCGTGGAGCCGCAGGACTTTCACGCCGTGGCCGAAGTCTTCCTGGACGACACCTGGCATCTCGTCGACGCCACCGGCATGACCCGCCCGGAAGCCATGGCCAAGATCGGCGTCGGCCCGGATGCGGCCGGGGTCTCGTTCCTGACCAGCTACGGCCCGGTCACGCTGGAGCGTCAGAGCGTGGATGTGCGTGAGGAAGATACTGTTTGAAAAATGCCTGAAGGGCATTTTTGAGCGGCACCGGCCCACGCCCCCACCCACCACCCAACGGTAGTATCCTGCGGGTGGTGGGTGGGGGCGTGGGCCGGTGCCGCTAGCCTTCGACGGATGTCGAAGGCGTACCAAACAAAAACTCCCCGGTGCCGCCTAAAAATGCCCTTCAGGCATTTTTCAAGACAACCTCTCAATCGTTCAGAACGTTGATCCGTTCCAGCACCAGCGCTTCCACTTCCGCGCGCGGCAGGCCCGGCTCGATTCGCTCGCCGACGCGCAGGGTGATCGTGCCCGACTTCTTCCAGAGCCGGTGATAGAGACGCCCGCTGTCCACCGCGACCGGCACCACCGGCAGGGCCAGCAGCTTGTAGAGCCCGGCAAATCCCGACTGCAGGGGCACCCGGCTGCCATGCGGCACGCGCGTGCCTTCGGGGAAGATCGCCAGCGGCCGCCCTTGCGCCGCGAAGCCGCGCGCCGATGCCACCATCGCGCGCAGGGCCTTGGCGCCCTCTTCCCGCTCCACCTTGACGACGCCGTAAGTGCGCGCCGCCCAGCCCCAGCCGGGCAGGTTGACGAGTTCCGCCTTGGGAAAGGGCGCGGGAAAGTCCATCTGCACCGGCAGGTCGATCGCCTCGAAGAAGCTCTCGTGCTTCATCGCCACCAGCACGCCGTCATTGGGCATCGTGCCCTCTATCTTCAGGCGGATGCCCAGTAGCCAGCGGCAGCACCAGCGATGGAACCGGCCCCAGCCGCGCACGCTGCGCCGCATCGGCTCACGCCCGAACAGCGAGGTCACGCCCACGGCCGCGATGAACACCAGCGTTCCGGGATAGAACGCCAGATAGAAGGCAAGACTGCGAACGACGTCGAGCGGGGAGGCGCGCATCAGTGCTTTTTCCAGGGAGGGCGGTTCCAGAAATCGAGCGCCATGCGCCCGAAGTACTTGTGATATTCGAGGAACAGCGTGCTGAGGCTGGGGCGCGAGGGCACTCCGTCCTCCAGAATGTCGATATGGTCCGGCAGTTCGCGTGCCAGTTCGTACGCGGCGCGGCGCATGTGCCAGTCGGCCGTGACCAGCCGCACCGAACGCGCCTTGCGCCGGGCCAGCCAGTTCGCCGCCTCTACCGCGTTGGAGCGGGTGTCGTAAGCCTCGTAACCCAGGGTGATGCAGCACTTCATGAGGCGGCCGGGAATGCGGAACTCCGCCGCCAGCTCGCCGGGCTTGACCTCGCGGTCGACGCCGGAGATGAGCAGGCGCGGCGCCTTTCCGGCATCGAGCACCGCCAGCGCGCGCTCGATGCGGCCCTTGCTTCCGGTCAGCACGATCACGGCGTCGGTCCGCACCCCGTCGTCCAGCGGCCCCGGCAGCGTGACCGCGAACCAGAGGAACCCGAAAAGCCAGATCAGCAGGACAAAGGCGGCGGTGCGGCGAAACATGAGCGATCTATAGCGACTTGTGGGTACTATAGCATCTTGCGCAGCGCATGCAGCACCGTCAGGCGTGCCGTCAGCATGGCAAGCAGCGTCGAAAGCAGCGGCACCAGCGCCAGCAGGAACCAGTCGGTCCAGACCAGCGCGCCGCTGTCCACCAGCCCCGCGCCGAGATCCGCGAAGCGCCGCCCGAGCGAGAGGATCACCACCATCGCCAGTGCCAGCCCCACGGTTCCGCCGCCCGCGGCATCGTAGCCGATCGAACGCTGGAACACCTGCGCGACTTGCGTATCCGTGCCGCCGAGCAAGTGGACGATTTCGATAACGTCGCGATTGGCGCCCAGCGCCGAGCGCGCCGCCAGCAGCACCGCCGCCGCCAGCGCCGCCGCCAGCAGCACGACCAGCGAGATCGACAGCACCTGAAGCGAAACCATGGCATCGAACACCGGCCGCAGCCAAGTGGACTGGGCATCGACTTTGGCCGACGGCGCCGCTTTGGCGAGGGCCTTCTCGATCGCGACGAGCCGGGGCGCCGTGGCCGGGCCCTTCAGCCGGACGTCGATCAGCGAGGGGACCGGAATGACCGCGCCGCTTCCCGCCCCGTTTGCACCTGCATCGGAGATGCCGATACCGAGCCAGGGTTCGATCAGGGCGTCCAGTTCGGACTGCGGAACTTCGCGAAGGCCGGCAATATCCGGCAGGCGCTTGATCGCCTCCACGGCGGCCTTCGTCTCGCGGTTGCGCACGTCGTCGCGCGGCTCGATGACCTGCACGGTCACGCCGCCCTCGATCTCCGCCCGCGCCGAGGAAATGGCATTACCCAGCGCCAGACCGGCGGCAAGCGCGATTGCGGTCATCGCCACCATGATCGCGATTACCCAGGGCATCGGCCCGGACATGCGCGTCTGCGGAATCAGTTCGGCCCCGCGCACGCCGAGGCGCCTCCAGCCAAAACGGAGCCAGGAGAATCGAGGCCGCGCAGGCGCGGTGTCGTCTCGCTCGCTCATGCCGGCCTGCGCGGAGGATAGCGCAGCGCGCCGGTGGGATCGGCCAGCCGCCCCCGGTCTAGCCGCATGATCAGGCTGTCGGGCACCTTGCGCAGCAGGTCGAGATCGTGCGTGGCGACGACCACGGTGGTGCCCTGGCGATTGAGCATCTCGAACAGGCGCAGCAGCTTGAGCGCCATTTCGGCATCGACGTTGCCGGTCGGCTCGTCCGCCACCAGCATGGCCGGGCGCGCGATCACGGCGCGGGCGATGGCCACGCGCTGCTGCTCGCCGCCCGAAAGCGTCGCGGGGCGCGCGTCGATCTTGTCCGACAGGCCCACCCATTCGAGGATGTCGCGCACCGGGCCGCCGATATCCCGTTCCTGATGTCCCGCCACGCGCAGCGGCAGGGCCACATTGTCGAAGGCGGAGAGGTGCGGGATCAGGCGGAAGTCCTGGAACACCACGCCGATCCGCCGACGCAGGTTGGGCAGGCGGCCGCGCGGCAGGGTGATGGCATCGGTGCCGAACATGCGGATTGCCCCGCGCGAGGGACGCTGCGCCAGATAGAGCAGCCGCAACAGCGAGGTCTTGCCCGCGCCGCTGGCACCGGTGAGAAAGTAGAAGCGGCCCGCGAACAGCGAGAAGGTCAGATCGGACAGAACCTCGCGCTCGGTTCCGTAGCGCAGGCCCACATTGTCGAAATGGACGATTTCCCCGTCGGCGATCATGCTCGTATATCTGTGCTGCGTCTGGTCCGAACGGGCGACGTCAGCGGCTATAGCGAGCATTGAATGTGGAAAAAAGGGCGTTCCGGCCTGTGCCCACAGGTCCATGCCTTGTCGCGGCGGAGTCACTCGTGCTTTAGCTTGCGATCATGATCATCGCGTGCCCAGCTTGCTCTACACGATATGCCGTGCCGGACAGCGCCATCGGCATGGACGGTCGCACCGTTCGCTGCGCCAAGTGCCGCCACAGCTGGTTCCAGGAAGGCCCCGAAACGGCGGTCCTGCCGGAAGATGCGGCGCCCGAGGCGCCTTTGGCAGAGGTTCCGGCTCCGGCCGCGCCTGTTCCGCCGCCCCCTGTCCCGGTTGAAGCACCTCCCGCCGAAGTCGCCGCCGAGCCCGAGCCGGAACCCGTCCGGCCCGCCGCGCCTGCTCCGCAGCCGGTGCGCGAGGCGATCCGCGTTCCCGGCAAGGCTCCGGCCGCAGCAACCCCGGCACCGGAAGCAGCCACTCCCGGCGACACCGCCCCCATTGCACCGCCGCGTGGCAAGCCGGCCGCCGTCTATGACGACACCACGGCCGTACACTACGCGGACGAAAGCCATTCCAGCTTCGATTTCGCACCGCCGTTCCGCCCCCGCCGCAACTGGACGCGCATCGCCACTTTCGGCTCGGCGCTCTTTGCCGTGGTGACGCTGGGCCTTACCGGCGCCGTCGCCTGGGGCGGCCTGCCCGACTGGCTGCCGATCCCGCACCAGACGTTCTCCCAGGCCCAGCCGGACCTCCAGCTCGACTTCCCGCGCAAGCGGCAGGACCGCAAGCCCCTCCCGGACGGCACCGAGTTCTTTTCGGTCAGCGGCACGATCAGCAATATCGGCAGCGAGGCGCGCAAGGTGCCTTCGCTCCTGGTGGTGCTGCGCGACAAGCGGGACCGCATCGTCTACGAAAAGGAAGTGGTCCCTTCCAAGCGCAAGCTGGCCCCCGGCGAGGCGATCACCGTCAACGAAGCCCTGACGGACATCCCCAAGGCCGCCTCCGCCGCCGAAATCGGCTGGAAGCCCGAATAATTCGTCCCGGATTCGGCGGAAGCATCCGCCCCGACATGACGCGCCCGGCCCCTCGGCCTGGGCGCGTTTTTGTTGGCTTGGCGGCCGACCCACGCAATTCCGCCGAAAATTCAGCATCGAAGGAAAAAAATCGCTCTTTTCGAAAATAATTGAAGGAAGCCACTTGCCGGGTCGGAAACCCTTTGCTAGTGGCGCGCTCCTGCCACGGGGCGGCTTCGAAGCTCCCCGGTGATTTAGCGGTCATGGCGGAATTGGTAGACGCGCAACGTTGAGGTCGTTGTGGGCGAAAGCCCGTGGAAGTTCGAGTCTTCTTGACCGCACCATCACTCTTGAAATTCAAGACTGGACAATGCCTTCGGGCCCCCGAGAGGGGGCCCGAAAGTCGTTTGGGGTTTTGAAAAATGCCCGAGGGGCAGTTTTAATGCGGAGTCTTTTGCTGGGTGCGCCATTCGCATCCGCGAATGGCTTGCGGCACCAGCCCACGCCCCCACCCGACCTCCCACTCAGTGTATCCTAGATGGGAAGTCGGGTGGGGGCGTGGGCTGGTGCCGCTCAAAAATGCCCCTCGGGCATTTTTCAAAAAAAAGCCTCTCACGCAACCGCGCGCGCGATACTCTTTTTGCTTTCATCCGGCGACATCGGCGAGACGTCTCCCAGCAGGTCGCGCACGATCGCATAAGTGCGGTCGTTATCGACGTCGATCGCCTGGGTGCCGTCGGCCATGATCACCGCGCGCACGCGCAGGCCCATGCGGCGCGACGCGCGCACCACGGCGCCGGAGAGCGTTTCCAGCCCCAGCTTTATCTTCATCAGCCCGACAAGGCCCAGTGCACGCAGGATCCGCGCGCTTTCCCGCCCGCCGATACGGGCGCCCCGGAAGACCTCCACGGCATCGACGAACCGCGCGGAGGCCATGCCGTAGAGATCGCATGTGGCGAAGTCCCCGTCGCGCAGGCCTATGTAGCTGCGCAGCGCGCTCGGGTGCGCCGCCTCCACCGCATCGCGCCGGGCGAGAGCAAAAGTGACGTCGCAGGTCTCCAGCATGCGGGCCATGGCGTCGATCGATTCCGCACTGAGCAGCGCATGGTCCGCCGTTGTGACCAGCAGCGGCCCTTCCCAGTCTTCCGCCGCCTTGCGCACGCTGGCGGCAATGTCCTCCCGCGCTTCCACAAGCGCGATGGTGCCGCGCCCCGGCAGGCGGGTGAGCACGTCCCAGATCGGATCGAACGCCTCCCGCTCCACGCAGACCGCCAGGCTGGCGACACGCGGATGCTGCGCGGCGGTCTGCAGCACGTGGGCGATCAGCGGGCGCCCCGCCAGCGGAATGAGGCAGCGGTGCTTCTCTCCGAAGCGCTCGGCAAGCGGATCGACGCCTGCCGGCCCGAGCCCATGGCCCGCCAGCACGACCAGCCTCAGCGGCGGCTGCGCAGTGTCGTCGATATCGGGAGAAACCGGAAGAGTCATGATCCCCGACGCTATGCCGCCTGCTTGTGACAGCGCCGTGACTGGCGCGGAAATCCGCGATTCCCGCATGAGGATCGGCATCACGGCGATCCAAGTTATGGATAAAGCGGCATGCTCCGCTTGCCTCCGGCCGCCGCCTTGCCCAAGGCAGGGTCCGTGAGCGCCAGTATCGTGATCGGCCAGACCCCGAAGGGCGAGGCGATCGAAATCGACATCAAGGAACTTCTCGCGACCCGCCTGCTGGTGCAGGGCAATTCCGGGTCCGGCAAGTCGCACCTGCTGCGCCGCCTGCTCGAAGAGAGCGCACCGATCGTCCAGCAGGTGGTGATCGACCCCGAAGGCGACTTCGTCAGCCTGGCCGAGGAATTCGGCCACGTCGTCATCGACGGCGCCGCTTATGCCGAATCCGAGATCGTCCGCCTCGGCGCCCGCATCCGCCAGCACCGCGCCTCGGTGGTCCTGGCGCTGGACGAGCTGGAAATCGACCAGCAGATGAAGTGCGCCGCGCAGTTCCTCAACGCCATGTTCGATGCCCCGCGCGAGCAGTGGTATCCCGCACTGGTAGTGGTGGACGAGGCGCAGATGTTCGCCCCCGCCGCGGCGGGCGAAGTCTCGGAAGAGGCCCGCCGCGTCAGCCTGGCGGCGATGACCAACCTCATGTGCCGCGGACGCAAGCGCGGCCTTGCGGGCGTGATCGCCACCCAGCGCCTGGCGAAGCTGGCCAAGAACGTGGCGGCGGAAGCCAGCAACTTCCTGATGGGCCGCACTTTCCTAGATATCGACATGGTGCGCGCCGCCGACCTGCTCGGCATGGAGCGGCGCCAGGCGGAATCTATCCGCGACCTGGCGCGCGGCCAGTTCCTCGGCCTCGGCCCGGCGATCAGCCGCCGCCCGGTAGCGGTCAACATCGGCAGCGTGCGCACCGGCGCCAAGTCGGTCACCCCCGGCCTGATGCCGCTGCCCACCGCCTCCACCGACGAGCTGCGCGAACTGCTGCACGACAATCTCCATGTCGAGCCGGAACGCCCCGAATTCCCGCGCCCGGCACCGCGCCCTGCCGTGGACGTGGAGGAACTGAGCGAATCGATCGCCCATGGCGCCTCGTCCTCCGCCGCACCGCCGCCGCGCCCCGAACGGCCCGAGCCGGAGCCCGAGGAAAACCGCGCGGCCATGCTCGAAATCCTCAATGCCATGGCGCAGGACCCGGAATGCACTTTCCAGTCCGCGACCACGCTGTTCCAGGATTTCACGATCCGCTGCCGCATGAAGGGCATTTCCGTGCGCGGCGTAGACGCCACGATGTTCCGGCGCGGTTTCGCCGCCGCCATGGCCGGGATCGAGGATCCCGACGAGGAACGCTGGGTGGACCTGGTCAACCTTGCCAAGCACGTTCCCGACGACGCGCTGGCCCCCTTCTACCTGATCGCCCGCGCCGCCATGGACGGGCAGCCCTGCCCGGACGACATGGTGCTCGCCCGCATCTACGGCACCAGCAGCCCGCGCCGCGTGCAGCGCCTGCTGGACTATCTGGAGAAGGACGGGCTGATCGTGGTCCGCACGGACTTCTCGGGCAAGCGCTCGGTCGGCCTGCCGGACCTCGGGGTCACGACGGCGCCCGTCGAGGGGTGAGAGACGCGTTATCCTGATCCGTATCTCAGGATCTCATTTGTGCGTGAAATTCCACCGTCATCCTGAACTTGGTTCAGGATCCATTTCTGACCATCGACGGCAGCCTGTTCGGCAAGATGGATCCTGAACCAAGTTCAGGATGACGAGAAAAGACGCGCTCTCACGGCACCAGCACGGTGTCCTGCGGCTGCGCCTCTGTTGCAGGGTAGTCCAGCGTGAAGTGAAGCCCCCGGCTCTCGTGCCGGTGGAGCGCCGAGCGGACGATCAGCTCCGCGGTCTGGAGCAGGTTGCGCAGTTCGATCAGGTCGGTCGAGACGCGGAAATGGCGGTAGTATTCCTCGACTTCGCCGTTCAGCATCTGGATGCGGTGCATGGCGCGTTCCAGCCGCTTGGTGGTGCGCACGATGCCGACGTAATTCCACATGAACCGCCGGATCTCGGTCCAGTTCTGCTTGATCACCACTTCCTCGTCGGAATCGGTCACGCGGCTTTCGTCCCACGGGCGCACCGGGGGCGGTGCGTCGAAGGCGTCCCAGTGATCGAGGATATGCGCCGCACAGGATTCGCCGAAGACGAAGCATTCCAGCAGCGAGTTCGAGGCCAGGCGATTGGCGCCGTGGAGGCCGCTCTCGGTACACTCCCCGGCAGCATAGAGGCCGGGCAGATCGGTCTTGCCGTCAAGGTCGATGAGGATGCCGCCGCAGGTATAGTGCTGCGCGGGCACGACCGGGATCGGCTCCTTCGTCATGTCGATGCCGAGGCCCAGCAGCTTCTCGTGGATGTTCGGGAAATGCTCCCGCACGAAGGCTTCGGGCTGGTGGCTGATGTCGAGGTGGACGAAGTCCAGGCCGAAGCGCTTGATCTCGGAATCGATGGCGCGCGCCACGATATCGCGCGGGGCCAGTTCCAACCGCTCGGGATCGTAGTATTCCATGAAGCGCTTGCCGGTGCGCGGATTGACCAGGCGCCCGCCCTCGCCCCGCACCGCCTCGGTGATCAGGAAGTTCTTCACCTCCAGGTTGTATAGACAGGTCGGGTGGAACTGCATCATCTCCATGTTGGAGACGCGCGCGCCCGCACGCCAGGCCATGGCGATGCCGTCGCCCGTGGCGCCGCGCGGCGCGGTGGAGAACTGGTAGACGCGCCCCGCCCCGCCGGTGGCGAGGATCGTGGCCCGGGCGGTATGGGCCGCCACCCGGCCGGTGTTCTCGTCAAGCGCATAGACGCCCCAGACCCGGCCCGAACCGGAATAGCGCAGTTCGTGCCGCCCGGTGATGAGATCGATGCACGACTGCCCCGGCAGCAGGGTGACGTTGGGATGCTCTTCCGCCGCCTTGAGCAGCGCGCTCTGCACCGCCCAGCCGGTGGCGTCCGCCACATGTACGATGCGGCGGTGCGAATGGCCCCCCTCGCGGGTGAGGTGCAGTTCGCTGCCCTCGGTGTTGAACGGAACGCCCAGTTCCACCAGCCGTTCGATCGCGTGCGGCGCGCGCTCGATCACGAACTCCACGGTGTCGCGCCGGTTGAGACCGGCCCCGGCGACCATGGTGTCCTCGATATGCTCCTCGAAAGTATCGCCCGCGTCGAGCACGGCCGCGATCCCGCCCTGCGCCCAGGCCGTGGAGCCGCCCGTCAGGGTGCCCTTGGCCAGCACCAGGACCTTCAGCTTTTCCGCCAGCGCCAGGGCAGCGGTGAGACCGGCCGCCCCGGAGCCGACGACGATGACGTCGTGCTCGGGAAGGTCGCACTCTGGAACGGCAGATGCGGAAACGGGATCGCGTGGGGTAGCCATGTGCGGCTCCATGCCGGGACTAAGGCGATGACGCAATAATTAGCTTTGCACCGGGACTTGCCCTGCAATCATGTTGCAGTGCAGCGTTACACTCGGTAAAGTTGCCGGGCATTCGCGGTCGCACGCAGGAAAGCAGAGCCAACTGTCTTCCGATTGAACTCTCAGGGGGAGCGTGCCGTGTTTTCCGCCTTTGCCAGACGGTCCCTGCAACCGCTGCACTGCCTGTTCGACCGGCACGATCCCGACCGGACCAGCCTGTACTGGGACGGCACCCACTACGCCGCCACGTGCCGCGCCTGCGGGCGGCCCATCCGCCGCCATGCGCACAAGGTGTGGAAAGACGCCTCGGGCCAGATGAGTTCTAGTGCCCCGTCGTCCCCGAAAACAGGTTCATCACCAGCACCCCCGCCATGATCAGCGCGATGCCGGCCAGGGCGGGCAGGTCGAGCTTCTGTCCCTGGAACAGCCAGGCGATCGCGGCGATCAGGACGATCCCCACGCCTGACCAGATTGCATAGGCGACACCCGTGGGAATGCCGCGCAGCGCCAGCGAGAGGCAGTAGAAGGCCACGATATAGCCCGTGGCCATGATCGCCGTCGGAACGGGCCGGGCAAATCCTTCCGACTGCTTCAGGAAGGACGTGGCGATGACCTCGGCAACGATGGCGACGGCGAGGTAGAGATAGTTCACGCCGCGATGGAACTCGTCAGGCTGACGAAGACATCCTCGAGGTCCGCCTCGCGCGTGGTCACGTCCACCACGGCAAAGCCCTGCGCCTGCACGGCCGAGAGGATCTCGCCCGCATTGCTGCGGTCCTTGTCGTAAGTGATCTGGAGCACGCGCTCGCCGGTCTTCTCGCACTTGAGGAAACCGGGGTGGCCGGGCAGCGCCGTCACGTCGCGGTCCAGCGTGAGGACGAGGATCTTCTCGCGCGCCATGCCGACCAGTTCACGGGTGGGCTTGTTGGCGATCAGTTCGCCGTGGTTGATGATGGCGATGCGGTCGCAGAGTTCCTCGGCTTCCTCGAGGTAGTGCGTGGTCAGCACGATCGTCGCGCCTTCGCGGTTCAGTTCGGACACGAGTTCCCAGAGCTGGCGGCGCAGTTCCACGTCGACGCCCGCCGTCGGCTCGTCGAGCACCAGCACCGGCGGCTGGTGGACCAGCGCCTTGGCGATCAGCAGGCGGCGCTTCATCCCGCCCGACAGGGTGCGGGCATAGGCATCGCGCTTGTCTGAAAGGTGGACCGCGCGCAGCAGGTCTTCGGAGCGGCGCAGGGTCTTGGCGATGCCGTAGAGCCCGGCCTGGTTCTCCAGCACCTCGAAGGGCGTGAAGAAGGGATCGAACACGATTTCCTGCGGGACGATGCCGATCGAGCGCTTGGCATTGCGCTGGTTGCGGTCGATATCGAAGCCCCAGATATCGATCGAGCCCGAGGTTTTGCGCACGAGCCCGGCCATGATGTTGATCAGGGTGGACTTGCCCGCGCCGTTCGGGCCGAGCAGGCCGAAGATACCGCCTTCGGGCACGTCGAAGGAAACGCCCTTGAGCGCCAGCTTGCCTTCGCCCTTCCCGGCCGGGGCATAGCGCTTGACGAGATCACGGATGGCGATTGCGGGCGTGGCGGTGGTCGTCGGGGTGCTCATGATGGGTGCATGTGGGCCATGAACGGCGCCGCGTAAAGACCGCAAGAACAGGGGTTCCGGGATTGCGCCCGGAACCCCTGGCCGGGAGAGCCTTATTGCACCACCACTTCCACGCGCCGGGCGGCGGAGTCGGTGGTCGTCGTGTCCGTCGAATCCTGCGGCTTGGCGAGCACGATCTTCGCCTCGGGAATGCCCGAGGCCACCAGCGCCGCCTGCACCGCCTTGGCGCGGTTCTTGGCCAGTTCGGCATTGGCTGCGGCATTGCCGGTTTCGTCATTGAAGCCCGATACCGCCAGCGCCGCGTCGGGATGAGCGCCGAGGTAGGTCTTGAGCGCCGCCGCCGCCGCGCCGAAGGCCGGGGCCACTTCGGTCTTGGCGGTTTCGAAGTAGACTTTCACCACCGGCTTGCCGTCGCGGGTTTCCGTCAGCACGCCGGCGCCTTCGGGAATGGCCACGGTGCCTTCCACAGGCGGCGTCGCCATCGATGCGGTCTCATCGGGCATGACCGTCTCGTCCTCGAAAGTCGGCACGGCTTCGGTCGTGACCATGCTGCCCGGGGTGACCGGCGTACCCACCGGCGTGCGCAGGAACAGCCACCAGATCAGCAGCAGCGCGAGAAGCCCCAGCAGGGCCCAAACCCACCAGGGAATACCGCCCCGTACTTCCTCGGGTTCGTGGCGACTGCCCAGATAGGCCGGCGCGGCGACGGGTTCGGCGGGCGCGGTCTCTGCAAACCCCGGCCTCGCAAACAAGTGCGTAAGGCCGAAATGCTCCAGCAGCAGGTAATAGGCCGTCACTCGGTTCCGGGACCCGCCTGCCCGCATGCGCTCGCCGACAGTGGCGATCGCGCCGTCCAGAACGTCATCCGGCTGCGTGAGGCCCAGCTTCTTCCTGAGGAAGTTTTCGCGCACCCGGCCGGTCTCGGCCGGGTCGCTGAAGGAAACGAGCGAGGAATCCTGGTTCCTGAGCGCTATCCCGCAATAGGAAACGATCCCCGCAATGACACCCTCATCGGCGTTCGGCGCGAACTTCCTGACATCTGCTGCCCAATCTTCGGTCATCGCAATCTCCTGACTGTCGACACCGCTGAACCGGAGCCTGTCTGGAAAATGTCTCAGGCGAGCATTGCGTCGCGGCTCCGCAGCCCTATCGATTCCCCCGCCTTATCGACAAGGAACAGACAAGAGCCATCCCGCAAACCGTATATCCGCCTTTTTCGAATTCAAACGAACTCCCAGCGATGGAGCGCGTCTAACACGTTTTCATCGATAACCGAAACAATATTCAAAAACAGGGGACTTAGAGAGGGAGTCTTGACTGATAACATCTGCAATCAGGCGGTGTATTTACTTCATCGAGACAGACAGAAATTTCGAGATAATACTCAATTTCCCTTGAAAAACGAAAATCCCGCCCCGCCTCACTGCGGGTCATGCGCCCGGTCGAAGGCCTGGCGGCTCGTCTCTATCGCCGGGCGGGCCTCCGCGGCCCAGGCGCCCAGCGCCTGCACGGGGACGGCCAGCGACCGCCCGAGATCGCTGAGCGCATATTCCACGCGCACCGGCACGTCCGCATGGACCGTGCGCGTGAGCAGCCCGTCGCGCTCCAGCGCCCGCAAGTTGCGGGAAAGCATCTGCTGCGACACGCCCCGGATGGCGCGCTTCAGTTCGTTGAAGCGCAGCGGCGTTTCCAGCAGCGTCATGATGATCAGCATCGACCACTTGTCCCCCACCCGCGCCAGGATATCGCCGACAAGGCGGCAATCCTTGCCGTTCGGATCGTGGACAACCGGGGCCGGCAGGTCGGCTTCGTCGAAGGTGGTCAGCTTCATGGTACCTGGTCCTGAAAAAATGCGCTCTTGGCGTCTGTCGCGGCGCAACATAGTTAGGGGGCAGTCATTTTTCCATACCACCTTATCGAAGGCTCTCTCCCATGAAGCTTCTTCATCTCGATTCCAGCATTCTCGGCGAAAACTCGGTGAGCCGCGCCGTTTCGGCCGCCATCGTCGATACCCTGACCAAGGCCGATCCCTCGCTTGAGGTGAGCTACCACGACCTTGCCGCAGAGGCCCTGCCGCACCTCACGCTCGACGTGCTCGGCAATCCCGACGGCACGCCCGAACTGGCCGAATTCCTGGCTGCCGACGTCGTCGTGATCGGCGCGGGCATGTACAACTTCACCATCCCGAGCCAGCTCAAGGCCTGGTTCGACCGCGTTCTCGTGGCGGGCAAGACCTTCCGCTACACCGCCGAAGGTCCGCAGGGCCTGGCGGGCGGCAAGAAGGTCTACATCGCGCTCTCGCGCGGCGGCTACTACGGCGAAGGCCAGCCCGCCGCTGCCGTGGAACATGCGGAAAGCTACCTTCGCGCCGTGCTCGGCTTCGTGGGCATCACCGATCCGGTCTTCGTGCTGGCGGAAGGCATCGCCATTGGCCCCGAAGTCCGCGAAAAGGCCCTGGCCGAAGCGCTCGCCGCTGCAGGCAGCCTCGCCGTTCCGGCCTGAGGCAGAATAATCATGGTCCCGGCGCACTTACCTGCGGCCGGGACCATTTGTCCGCTGGAAATTCCCGCGAAGGCTTGGTAATCGGCCGATCCATGAGCACGCAGCCCGAAACCGTCTTCACCGATTCCCACCGCGTTTCCTGCGACGGGGCCACCGAAATCCGCTCCAACGGCACCTATCAGGCTGCCGCGCTCGGCCATCCGCGCGTCTGGCTGGAGATCGACGAGAAAGGCTACGTCGATTGCGGCTATTGCGACCGCCGCTTCGTCCTCAAGGGCGGTCCGGCCGACCAGCAGGCAGCCTGATCTCAAGTTTTTTGGTTTAGTGCGCCTTCGACATCCGTCGAAGGCTTGCGGCACCGGCCGAGTCTTTGTTGGTTGCGCTCGTCACGTCCGTGACGAGCTTGCGGCACCAGCCCACGCCCCCACCCGACCTCCCACAACAGTGTATCCTGGATGGGAGGTCGGGTGGGGGCGTGGGCTGGTGCCGCTAAAATCCGCCTTCAGCGGATTTTCAAACGGGCTCTAAGGCCCGGAAATCCCATGCTTGCACATTTGTCATAAATTGGGCAGCATCCCGTTCCGGGAAAAGCATGGAGAACGACCATGGACGACCTGAACCGCTCCCCGAACCGCCCCGAGAATGGCTCCAATGCGGGTTCCGGTGCGACTTCCGGCTTCGAGTTCAATCACCCGACGATCATCAGCCTGCTCTACCTGGCCTCCTACTTCACGGGGATCACCGCGATCGTCGGCGTCGTTCTCGCCTTCGTCTGGCGCGGCGAAGCGACCGAGGACTGGGAACGATCCCATTACCAGTACCTGATCAACACGTTCTGGATCGGGCTTGTCGGCACTGTGGTCGGCGCGCTGCTGATCATCGTGGCGATCGGCTTCCTGGTGCTCGCGGCCGTGGCCGTGCTGGTGATCGTGCGCAGCGTGATGAGCCTCCTCAACGCGCAGAAACACGCGCCGATGCCCAACCCGGGCACCCTGATCGCCTGAAGGCCGACAGGATTCCCGGTGACCGGATGATAAGATCGGCTCTATAATATTGTTGCAAAGGGACGGACGCCGGGGGGCCTACTGCCTGTGAACATGCTGAGAATACGCGCACACCAACGCTATGCCGTTCGCCGGGAGGCCGTGATCCTGCGCGGAACCTGCCGCGTCGGCACCGGCCTGCTGGTGGAGATCTCGCAGGAAGGCTGCCGGATCGGCTGCGTCATGCCCGCCGCCGCGATGCCGGACAGGATCGAGAACGGCGAAGTGCTGGTGATCGCGCCCGAAGGCGCCGAACCTTTCGAAGCGCGCGTACGCTGGAGCGGCAACGGCACGCTCGGCTTCCGGCTGGTCCAGGCGTTCCACCATCATGAACTCGACCGGCTGATTCGCACTTGCAGGGGAGAATTCGACGCGCCAGAGGCACGCGACTACGGAACCTGAGGACGCCTCTCCCCCAATGCCAAACTCCACCTCGCGGCGCGGAATTCCCGCGTCGATCTGGATCCTGCTGCCCCTCGTCCTGATTGCCGGGCTCTACTGGTGGCATGACCGGCGCGCGGCGCCCGGCCTGGAAGGCACGGTCTTCCCCGCCGCACCGGATGTCGAGACTGCCCGCTTCGCCAAGTGCTCCGGCCCCGTCCGCAAGACCTGCGTCGTGGACGGCGACACCTTCTGGTATCAGGGCACCAAGATCCGCATCGCCGACATCAACACACCCGAAACCGGCCAGCCCGAATGCCGCGAGGAAGCGCAGCTCGGCGCGCGCGCCACCGACCGGCTGATCGCTCTCCTGAACGACGGCCCCTTCACGCTCCAGCCGGGCGGCGACGGCCGCGACCGGGACCGCTACGGCCGCGCCCTGCGCATCGTCACCCGCCAGGGCCACAGCCTGGGCGCCGCGCTGGTCGACGAAGGACTGGCAGAACAGTGGCAGGGCCGCCGCGGAAGCTGGTGTTGATATGAAAAAGCCCCGGAAAAGCACTGCTTTCCCGGGGCTTTTTCATGGTGATTTGAGAGCGCTTACTCGGCGGCCTCGGTCGCTCCGAACATGTCCGGCTCGCTGCCTTCGACCACGAGAACTTCGTCGTTGGCCTTGGCCTTGCGGCGCGAATCGAAGTTCGTCCACACGTCGTTCCAGTTGCCGCGCGTCGCGCCCTTCGAATATTCGGTGGCGCGGGTTTCGAAGAAGTTGGCGTGCTCCACGCCGTTGAGCAGCGGCTGGAGCCAGGGCAGCGGGTGATCCTCGATCAGGTAGATCGGATTGAGGCCAAGCTGGCCCATGCGCCAGTCGGCGATGTAGCGGATGTACTTCTTGATGTCCTTGGCGGTCATGCCGGGGACGGGACCCATCTCGAAGGCGAGATCGATGAAGGCGTCTTCCAGGCGAACCGTGGTCTGGCACTGATCGGCGATGTCGTCCTTCACCGCCTTGGTCAGGCAGCCGCGCTCCTGCACGAAAGCGTGGAACAGACGGGTGATGCCTTCGCAGTGCAGCGATTCGTCGCGCACCGACCACGAGACGATCTGGCCCATGCCCTTCATCTTGTTGAAGCGCGGGAAGTTCATCAGCATCGCGAAGCTGGCGAAGAGCTGCACGCCTTCGGTGAAGCCGCCGAACATGGCGAGCGTGCGGGCGATGTCCTCGTCGTTGTCGACGCCGAACTTCTGGAGATAGTCGTGCTTGGCCTTCAGTTCCTCGTATTCGAGGAACATGCCGTATTCGCTTTCGGGCATGCCGATGGTGTCGAGCAGGTGCGAATAGGCGGCGATATGCACCGTCTCCATGTTGGAGAAGGCGGTGAGCATCATCTTCACTTCGGTCGGCTTGAAGACGCGCGCGTACTTCTCGTGGTAGCAATCCTGCACTTCCACGTCGGCCTGGGTGAAGAAGCGGAAGATCTGGGTGAGCAGGTTGCGCTCATGCTCCGAGATGTTCTGCGCCCAGTCGCGGCAATCCTCGCCCAGCGGCACTTCCTCGGGCAGCCAGTGGATCTGCTGCTGCGTCTTCCAGAAGTCGTAGGCCCAGGGATATTCGAAGGGCTTGTAGGTCTTGCGGGCTTCGAGAAGGGACATGGGCGGACGACTCCGGGTGTTCGATTCGGGTGACATGCCGGGCGATTCGAAAGGCGCAAAGCGCGGCCTTCCGCGCCATTCCCGGCGCATGATCTGTGAGGCGCCGGGAAACCCCGAGGCCGATGCCTGCCACGATACCCAAATTCGATCGCATTTGGAGCGGCTTGGGCAAACTTCCCACAGCTTAGACAGTATATATGGGGCTCCACCCAATATAGGGACGCTAGGGCTTGTGGGCCAGCCCGGCGGAGGGCGAGCGGCGGGCGAATTGACGCGAATCGTGGAACCGGGCCGGTTTGCCGGGTATTCCTGTCCTTGTCTGTGGCGATTTTTGCCTTTCAGGAAGGAACCCGCGATGCCCCCTTCACCGTCTCCCTTCGATCCCGTCGAAACATCCTGGCCGACCGAATCGGGCGTGGTCAAAAAGGGCATGACCGTGATCGGGGCGGAAGGCGAAGTCCTGGGCAAAGTCGATCACGTGGACGGCCAGGAAGTCGTGCTGGAAGGCGAGGGATCGCCTTTCGTCACCATCTCCGAGATCGACGGCGTCGATGGCGACAGGGTGCTGCTCTCCCCGCGCGGCGATGCGACTTTCGGACTGGGCGCGGAGCCTTAAAGAGGTTTCAGGACCGGCTTCCATGAGCCGTTTCCGGGGTGAGACAAATGCCGGAACGAAGCGCGCGAGCGCGCCGTTACATTGGCATCTACTCCCATCTCCAAGGAGAAATTCTCATGTTCGAGAAGCTGCGCATCCGTGAGCACATGGAAGTCACCGACCATAACGGCCAGCATGTCGGCACGGTCGACGAGGTCAAGGACGACCAGATCAAGCTGACCCGTTCGGACAGTTCGGACGGCGCCCACCACTTCATCGCCTTCGACAATGTCGATCGCATCGAGGACAACCGCGTCTACCTCAAGCAGGGCACCCCGGTGCCGATGGGCGCAGGGGCCAACTGACTCCCGCCAACTGACTTCAACGCGCTACCGGACGGGCGCCAGTCGCAGCCCGTCCACGGAACCCCGGCCTCCTGCCCCCGGCAGGCCGGGGTTCTTCGTTCGCTACGGCGATGCCATTCGGAGTTATGATACACACAGTATAGTAAATCTTCCCAAGCCGCCCTGCTGCTGATAGCCCGGATGCAGATAATCAGGGCTGGGGAGAGACACCGTGACCGCACGCCGAAGCAACGCTGCCTTGCGCCTGTTCATCGCGGTTCTGTTCCCGCTTGCCCTCACGGCCTGCGACAAGCCCGCACAGCCGATCGAACAGGCCCTGGTGGTCGATGCCGATGAATGGCCCGGCTGGGGCAGGACCGGCAGCGAAGCCCATTATTCCCCTCTCGACGCCATCGATGCGGGCAATGTCGGCAAGCTTGGCCTGGCGTGGCATTTCGATCTCGAACCCGGCTACAGCGCCAGCACGCCGCTGATGGCGGAAGGCAAAGTTTTCCTGACGACCGGCCATTCGCATATCCGCGCACTGGATGCGGTGACCGGCAAGCAGATCTGGGAATACGACGGCGGCACCCGGGAGCGCGCGACTTCGGCGCTGCAGATGTCCTGGGGCAACAAGGGCATCGCCTATGACGGCGGGCGGGTCTTCCTTGTCACCACCGACGGTTACGTGATCTCGCTGGACGCGAAGACCGGCAGGGAAATCTGGAAGACTTACGACTACCCCGATGCTTCCCCGCGCAATTCCAACGGCGCTCCGCGCGTGTTCGGCGGCAAGGTGATCGTCGGCTTCGGCGGCGCGGACATCAGCCCGGCGCGCGGCTTCGTCTCCGCCTATGACGCCAGGACCGGCAAGCTCGCCTGGCGCTTCTACACGGCGCCCGGCGACCCGGTGACCCCCGGCAATGAACGGGCCGAAGCGGTCATGCGCAAGACCTGGCCAAGCGGCTGGACCAATCCCGACGGCACGCGGCGCGGCGGCGGCGGCACGGCCTGGAACGCCTTCAGCTACGATCCCGACCTGAAGCTCGTCTATATCGGCGTGGGCAACGGCTTTCCCTACAACCAGTCGAAGCGCAGCCCCGGCGGCGGAGACAATCTGTTCCTCGCCTCGATCGTCGCGGTCGACGTGAACACCGGCGCCTACAAATGGCACTATCAGGTCTGCCCCGGAGAGCAGTGGGACTGCACCGCGACCACCGACATGACCCTGGCCACGCTCAGGATCGACGGCCGCGACCGCAAGGTCCTGATGCAGGCGCCGAAGAACGGGTTCTTCTATGTGATAGACAGGGCGACCGGCGCCTTCATCTCCGCCGAGAAGATCGCGAAAGTCACTTGGGCCGACCGTATCGACGGCAGGACCGGCCGCCCGGTGGAAAACCCCGGCATCCGCTATGCCGGAAAACCCGGCCTCTTCGAACTGTGGCCCGGCCCCACCGGCGCCCATTCATGGATGCCCCAGGCCTACAGCCCGCTGACCGGGCTCGTCTACCTGCCGGTCATCGAGCAAGGCGCACTCATCGGAGACGGCCAGAAAGGCGGGGGCGAAATCACCGCGGGCATGGGCGTAACCCTGATCCCCGAAGTGGAATTGCCCGGCAGCCACAAGAGCTTCCTGCGGGCCTGGAATCCGGTCACGCAGTCGCTTGCCTGGGAAGTCGAACTGCCCGGCAACTGGCCGGGGGGCGTCATGGCCAGCGCGGGCGGGCTGGTGTTCCAGGGCCAGATCGACGGCCGCTTCGTGGCGCGCGACGCCGGGACCGGCAAGCAGCTCTGGTCGTTCAAGACCGAAAGCCCGATCGTGGGCGCGCCGATCACCTACCGCGCGGGCGGGCGGCAATACGTTACCGTGATCACCGGCAGCGGCGGCAACGGCGCCGGGATCAACTCGCCGGGCAATGCGGCCTTTCGCACCGACTATCACCTGCCGCGCCGCGTGCTGACTTTCGCCCTGGACGGCAAGGACACGATCCCGCCCTTTGCCATGCCGGAACTCGCGCCCCCGCCCGACCCCGATTTCGCCCCGGACCTTGCCCGTGCCCAGGCCGGCGCCGTGCTTTTCGGCACCCGCGCCTGCCTGGTCTGCCACGGCTGGAACGCCGTGGGCGGCGGTGCGGCGCCGGACCTGCGCTATTCGCCCATGATCACCGACGCCGCGACGTTCCGGCAGGTGGTGAAGGATGGCGCGCTCAAGATGAACGGCATGCCGCCGTTCCCTGCCTTCACGGACGCGGAACTGGAAACCATGCGCTTCTACTTGCGCGCCAGGGCCAAGGCCGCCCCCGCCGAACACAAGGCGTTGCTGGAAAAAGCCAGCGCAGATCGGGCCAGCAATGCCAAACCGCAGGACTTCGCGGGCAAATGGAACGTGGTGATCCAGACCCCGGTAGGGCCGCAAGAGGCAGTGATGGACCTCAAGGTCACAGGCAACGTTGTCACCGGCCGGGTCAGCGCGGATCAGGGTACGGTGGAGGTTGCCGGAGGCGTGAGAGACGGCCGCGCGAAGTTCGAAGGCAAGGCATCGATGCCGATGCCGATCACCGTCAAATACGACGTCACCGTAAGAAACGGCAAGCTCAGCGGCGAAAATGCCAATGGCCCGTTCGGCAGCTTTCCTCTCACAGGCACCCGGCTGTAAGAGGCTGTTTGGAAATTCGCGAGAAGCGAATTTTGCGGCACCAGCCGCAAGAAAATGCCCGAACGGGCATTTTTCAAACGGGCTCTAAAATGTCCTCCGCCCTTTTTCGAACAGCCTGTCCAACACTCTACCGCCCCCACGCCACCGAAGTCGTGCCGCGAATTTGCCCACCGTTTACCTAGCGGACTGAACTAATTGCAATTATTGGTTCAAACCTGATTTATTTCTGATATGCTTGTGGTGCCTGCAATCCATTGAGGGTCCAGTCCTGATGGCAGCATCCAAGAAGATTTTCGTTCTCGGCGGCGACGGATTCTGCGGTTGGCCGACTTCGCTTCATCTTTCCAGTCTCGGCCACGAAGTCACCATTATCGACAATTTCTCCCGTCGGCGGATCGATGCCGAACTGGGCGTGCGCAGCCTTACGCCCATCGTATCGATGGAGCAGCGGATCGATGCCTGGCAGGACGTGAGCGGATCGGTTCTTAAATTCCATTACCTGGATGTGGCAGAAGACTATGCCCAGCTCGTCCATTTACTGGAAACGGAGCGGCCGGACACCATCGTCCATTTCGCCGAACAGCGCGCAGCCCCCTATTCCATGCGCGGCGCCGCCGAAAAGCGCTATACGGTCGGCAACAATGTCGGCGGGACGCACAATGTGCTCAACGCGCTGGTCGAAAGCGATCTGGACTGCCACCTCGTCCACCTCGGCACCATGGGGGTCTACGGCTATGGCGGCGCGGGTTTCGAGATCCCGGAAGGCTACCTCAACGTCGACATTACCGACCGGGAGGGCAAGCGCCACGAATGGGAGATTCTCTACCCCACGCGTCCCGGCAGCGTCTATCACATGACCAAGTCGATCGATCAGCTGATGTTCCAGTTCTACGCCCAGAACGATGCGCTGCGGATCACCGACCTGCACCAGGGCATCGTCTGGGGCACCCAGACCGCAGAAACCCGCCGCCATCCCGACCTCGTCAACCGTTTCGACTATGACGGCGAATACGGCACCGTGCTCAACCGTTTCCTGGTCCAGGCGGCGACGGGCCATCCGCTGACGGTCCACGGCACCGGCGGCCAGACCCGCGCCTTCATCAACATCCAGGACACCGTGCGCTGCATCGCGCTGGCCGTCGACCATCCGCCCCGGCGCGGAGAGCGGGTGAAGATCCTCAACCAGATCGCCGAAACCCTGCGCGTGCGCGATCTTGCCGCGCTGGTCTCGGAAGTGACCGGGGCCAGGGTCGAATACCGGCCCAATCCCCGCAAGGAAGCGGCGGAAAACGACCTGGAAGTAAGCAACGCCACGTTCCGCGCGCTCGGCCTCGATCCGATCACGCTGCACGAGGGATTGCTGCAGGAGACGCTGGAGATCTCCACCCGCTTCGCCGACCGCGTCGACCCGGATCACATTCCCGCGCGCACCGCCTGGTCCAGGGAAGAACGGGCCAGGCTGGACGAGCCTGACGGCAAAGTGGTGCCCTTCACCAGAGGGGCGCCGCGCACCGACGCGGCCTGAAAACGGAAATATCCAAGGAGGGGGTACGGGCGATGAGGCTCTGGGGTATCGGTTTGCTGGCGCTGGTTCTGGTCGGCCTGCTCATCGTCATAGGCCGCACCGGAATGTTCGACGGCCTGACCGATCGCAACCGGCTGGGCCCGCCGTTCTTCGACGATTTCGAACGCGGATCCAGCGACTTCATCGATACGAGCGGGCGCTCGGTCTTCGTGGCGCAAGTCCATCCCGACGCCCCGCTGATCCTGTCCGGCCTGCCGTCCTATGCCGCCAAGACCTTTCGCATGCCGGTGGACAGCCGGCCGGTCAGCGGCACTTACGACGTGGCCTTCCGCGTCGATGCGGCGCGCGGCGCACAAGGCGCGCTGCGCATCACCATCAACGGCATCAAGCGCGCCGACGTGATCCTGGCGGAGGGCCGCAGCGAACAGAAAGCCCAGGTGGAACTGACACCCACCGAGCTGGCGTCCCGCGAACTGGAAGTGAAGCTGGCGCTGGTCGGGCGCGGCCCTCTGCAGGAATGCACCCCGAACGAGGCGATGTCCGCAGTGGTCGCGATCGAGCCGCCCAGCGGCCTCCATATCCGGCTTGACAAGCCGCTCTCGACCGTGCGTGACAAGCTGGCCCTCTGGGGCAATCTGGTGCCGGTGAAATGGGACGGCGTGGACCAGCCCGCCGACCTGACCCGCCTGATGACCGCCGCCCGCCTGGCCGAAAAGGGCCATGCCGTCTACTTCGGCGACAAGGGCCTCTCCGGCCAGGAACTCGCGGACCTGCTCAAGCTGGCGCCCGACAACCGCACGCGCCCCGGCCTTTCGGCCTATCCCATTGCGCTGCTGTCCGACATCGCCAACGCCGGCGCGCGCCGGTTCGACCGCGAGACAACTTGGCGCTACAGCTATGCGGCGGCAGACCTCCCGGGCCGCGAATTGCCCAAGGCCTTGGACCTGCGCATGCTGCTCGGCCCGATCGAGGATACCCGCACCACGCTGGTGGTCACGCTGAACGGCCGCCTCCTCGCGACGCGGCACCTTGGCGAGGAGGACGATCGCCTCAACCAGTCGATTGCCCTGCCGCCAGAATTCCAGATGGCCCGCAACGATCTGGAAGTGACGCTGACCTCCTACGACCATGACGACATGCGCTGCGGCGCCATGCGCCTGATCGCTGCGGAAATGCTGCCATCGACCGTGCTCCAGGGCGGCGGCCCCCGACTGGACCTGCCGATCCTCCAGATTCGCGCGGCGCTCCAGGCCAATCCGCCCGTCGCGCTTTCCAGCACGCCGCTCACCGCGCCCGATGCGCAGGCCGCAGTGCGCATCCTCACCGAACTGACGCCGGGCCGCCTGCGCACCGGCGATGCAAACGCAAGATCGGCCATCCACGTGCTCTCCGGCGATATCGCCGCAGCGGCCGTCAAGCTGCGGCCGAAGGGACGCCAGTGGATCCTGCACTACCCACAGGACAGGCGGCAGGATCTGGTCGTGGAACCGCTCTCGCGGCAGGCGGCGGGCCTCGCCGCAAGGGTCGCGGTCGTGGTGGACCTGCCGGCCATCGCTGTCACCGCGCCTTCGCCCCAACCGAATCCGGCAGCGCCAAAGCCGATGGAACCAAAGCCGAAAAGCTGATGGACGCCGCCAAGGAACTCGCCCGGCGCAGCGCGAACTTCCGTTCGGTCGACAGTCGGCCGGGCGGGCTGGCGGTTCCGGTCTCGATCCTGCGCGCGCCGGCCCTGCTGCTGACTTTCACGATCATTTCGGTGGCCCAACTCGCCGTGTTCGAGCTTGGCTGGCTCGATGACTGGTTCCCGGCGCGGGACTATGTGTTCGGCCCTTATGACGGCGGGCACGCGATCTCGATCCGCACATTCATCCTTTCGTTCTACATCGCCTTCTCGGCCTTCGCGGCCGGCACGGTGCGCGCACGGGTGGAATTCGGGCTGGATCTGGTCCTGCGGTTCCTGGTGATCTGCGCCCTGCTCGACTTGTGCAGCACCGCCCTGTTCGGGCTGATCGGGGAGCCCTATCCACTGGGCGTCCTCCAGGTGATTGCCGGACTGCTGGGCTTCGGCATCTTCTCCTTCGTCATTCTCGAACGCGGAACGATGCCGGAATCGGTACCCGTCCGCATCGACCGGCAATTCGCCATGCGGTCGCTGATCAGGCTTGCCGTGACCGGGCTGGTGGCGGCGATCCTGTCGGTCTGGGCGGGCTTTCACGACCTTGAGGCGCTGGACAACCTGCGCGAGGCCGCGCTGCTCGGTGGGATCGGGCCGGGCGTGGTGCTGTTCCTGTTCCTGCTGTTCGTGCAGCTCTACGTCATCGCCACGGTCGAGCGCCAGCTGCTGTCGCGGGAGGACTTCGCCGCGCCGTTGAGCGTGATCGTGCCCGCGCACAACGAAGCCTACGTGATCGAGGAGACGATCCTCCAGATCGAGCGCGCCGCCCGGCAATATGCTGCGCCGGTCGAACTGATCGTGCTCGACAATGCCTCCACCGACGACACTGCGGAGATCGCCCGCAAGGCCCTGGCCGAATGCGAGACCGTGCAGGGGCGGGTGGTCCACGTCGCCAGGCCCGGAAAGGCCCATGCGCTGAACACAGGGGTCGCCGCGGCCCGCCACGACTATATCGTGCGGATCGATGCCGATACCCAGATCGGCCCGGAATCCTTCCGCCTTACGATGCAGAACTTCGCCCATGCCAATACCGGTGCCGTCGGCGGCGTACCGATCCCGCCGGGGGGCGCCCAGTTCGACGGCGGCAGGCTGGTGGAAGTGCTGCTGAAGCACAGCTACTACTCGCCGGGGCTGACCGCGATCACCGGGCTCGTCGGCATTCCCGGCATGTTCGTGATCTACCGCGCCGAGGCTCTCCGCCGCGCCGGGGCTTTCGCGGCGGGCATGAACGGCGAGGATACCGACATTTCCCTGCGCATCGCCGAACTGGGGTTCCGCACCCTGGTGGACGAACGCGTGCGCTACGTCTCGGAAGTGCCGACCAGCTTCGCGCACTTGCGCGAACAGCGCCTGCGCTGGTTCCGTTCCATCTACCACGTCAGTTCGCGGGCGCGCACGCTGATCCTCTCGCCGCGCGTCACCATTCGCGGCAAGCTGATCTTGCCCTATATGCTGATGAACAATGCCCGGCGCGCCATGACCGTGCCGATCCTGATCTTCGGCCTGTTCGAACTGCTGCTGACCCGCGCCACCAATACCCAGCTTTCCTGGCAGGCGGTGGCGGCGGTGGTGTTCGGATCGCCGATGCTGGTGGCGGTGATCGCCATTGCCCTCGCCCGCGAGCCCCGCGCCCTGCTCTCGCTGCCCTCCTACGCCTTCTTCCGGGGCCTGCGCGCCTGGTACACGCTGGAATCGGCACTGACGATCCCGATCAACACCCGCCCGCACACGATCCGCCTGCCGGAAACAGCCATTCCTCCCAGTTCCGACATCCCCCCCCTTTCCGAGCATCAGGAGACTTCATGAGCGCGACACGCCCCGCCCTTGGCCGTGCCCCCAAGTGCGCCCTGAGCCGCCTGAGCAGGACCGCGGCCATCGCCGCCTGCCTGCTTCCCGCGCCGGTCGTCGCCAAGGCGGGAGATGCGTGGATCGCCGGAGAAACCTGGGTCGGGCGCGATGTCGTGCCGCCGGACGTCATCGATTCCACGGTCAACCAGGACCGCATCTTCACCGACCTCGGCACCCAGGCCAGCATCAATTACGATACCGGCCCGGTCATCCTGCGTGGCCTCGGCGGGGTTCAGGTGTTTCCCGCCGAATCGGACTACAACCGCTATCGCCTGGGCGCCGAGGCACAAGTCGACATTCCCCTCG
This sequence comes from Novosphingobium panipatense, assembly GCF_002149965.1. Classification (GTDB taxonomy): domain Bacteria; phylum Pseudomonadota; class Alphaproteobacteria; order Sphingomonadales; family Sphingomonadaceae; genus Novosphingobium; species Novosphingobium panipatense_A. The sequence continues at coordinate 46,267 of NZ_MSQB01000015.1, forward strand.
CGGCGAAAGGGCGCACGCGGCTGCGCCTGATCCCCGGCTTCGACTATGTCTTCGCCAACGACGGCCGGGTGTTCGACCGGGTGCGGCTGGACGGCCAGCTGATCCACCGGCACAACCCCGAGCACGTCTCCACGCTGCGCCTGCGCTACGGCTACCGCAACCAGACCGAGCGGCGCTTCACCGGCTACGACCAGTCGGAATGGATGGGCGAGCTGCGCCATGTCTGGCGCCCGGGCAATGCCCGCACCCGCATCCAGGCCTCGCTGCTGGGGCTGCACAACAATGCCGAGGACGACCGTTTCACGTATGACGGCTACGGCACCCAGATCATCGCCCGCACGCCGCTGGCGCAGCGGCTGACCGGCTACGGCCGCCTCTACCTCGTCCACCGCGACTACAAGGACGATTTCTCGCGCGTGTTCCCCTACCCCCGCAAGGACACCCAGTTCCGGCTGACCGGCGGGCTGGAATATGCGCTCGACAAGCGCTTCTCGCTTTACGGAGAGGCAGGCTATACCAGCAACGATTCCAACGTGCCGACCCGCGACTACAAGGGCTTCGTCGGCCGCATGGGCATTCGCTGGAACATCGGCCTGACCGACTGATTCATCACGGCAGACGCCGACGCACCGGGAGTTTGGCATGAAAAAGTGTACCGCATTTTCCGCCGCCGCGCTGACCGCAGCCTTCCTCGCACTGGCAGGCTGCACCGGCGACACCGCCACCCGCCCCCCCGCCGAAGTGCCGCCGCCCGCGGCTTCCGGGCTTTCCGGCACCTCCTGGAAGCTCGTGAACTTCCAGTCCTCGGACGATGCGCAAGGCACGGCCACCCCCGGCGAAGGCCGCAGCTACACCCTGGAGTTCGGCGCCGACGGCGCCCTGGCGATGCAGCTGGACTGCAATCGCGGCCGCGCGACTTACGCGGCCGGTGCAAGTAATGCGCTGACGATCGGCCCGGTCGCCTCTACCCGCGCGCTCTGCCCGCAGCCGGACATCGGCCAGACGCTGGCCGCCCGCCTGCCCGATGTCGCCAGCTATACCCTGCGCGATTGGCACCTGTTCCTAGCCCTGAAGATGGACGGCGGCATACTCGAATTCGCACCGCTCTGATCGACCGGCCATGACTTCGGGCGGCAGATACAGCCTCGGCGCGGCAGGAATGCGCGCATGGGCATGGCTCGTCGCCTTGGCGGCGGCGCTCTGCCTTTTGACGCCTGCCGGGGCGCAGGCCCCCACCGTGCCCGAAGCGATCGCGTCCGCCGTGCCGGGCGTCAGGCCTGCCCCGGCCTCAAGCCCGCAGGCCGCAAATCCCGCCGCGCAGTTCGAAAAGGACGCCGCCGAAGCCGCAAGCGTGCTGCGCAAGGCGCCCAGCCGCTTCGACTACAACGAAGTCCAGGAACTCAACCGCCTGCGCGACCGCCTGGCCGCCGACCGCGATCTTTCGCGCGAGAAGGCGGATCGCAGCAACCTCGAAGCGCGCATCATCCAGGCGCAGATCAATGCGCTGGGCCCGCTGCCCGAAACCGGCAAGACCGAGGCTTCGGCCATTACCGAGCAGCGCAAGGCGCTCGACGCGAAACTCTCCCTGGCGCTCGCCCCCGTCCTGCGCGCGCGCGAGGCACAGGCCCGCGCGGCGACGCTGGTGACCGATCTCGACGCCCGGATCTCGGCCATCGATCGGCTGCGCAAGGGGGAGCGGGCGCGATCCGTCCTCGATCCCCGCCTCTGGATAGACTTCGCCGCCGATGCCGCGAAAGGCATGGCCACGGTGGCCCACAGCGTTTCCGCTGCTTTTGCGAAGGAAGGATTCGGCGGCCTGATCGGCCGGCTGCTGGGCGCGGCCGCGCTGGTCCTGCTCGGCCCGATCGCCTGCACCTGGGCCTTGCGCGCCGCCAGCCGCAAGATCGAACAGCGCATTCCCGCCACCCGGCCGCTTTCCAGCCGCCTCTCCATCGCCATTCTGGAAGACGTGACCGGCGCGATCGTGCTGTTCTTCGGCATAGGCTGCACCATCGGCGCCTTCCTGCTGGTGATGAAGCCGTTCCTCGCCCTCAATGCGCTGATAACGCTCAGCGTATTGCTGGTCTTCTCCGCCCTCAGCGTCGCCATTGCGCAGTGGCTGGGCCGCAGCACGCTGCGCTCGCCCTTCCCCGAACTGAGGCTGGTGGAACTGCGGCCCGAGCTGGTGGACAAGGGCGTATCGACGGTACGCTGGATCGGCATCGTCATGGCGCTGGAGGCCGTGGTCGAGGGGCTGGAACAGGGCGGCTTCGCTTCGGCCACGGTGATCGACCTGACATCGGCGCTGCTGCTGATCTGGGGCGGCTGGCTGATTTGGACGCTGGCCAATCTCCTCCAGCGCGGCCGTGTAAAGGAAGAGGAGGAGCACGAACGGCATCGCCACGAAAGGCTGGATTTCGCCGCGCCTTTCAGCCGCATCCTGAAGCTGCTGGTGATCGGCAGCGTCTGCGCCGCGATCGTCGGCTATATCGTGCTGGCGCGGGAAATCTTCTCGGACGTGGTCGCCACGATCGCGATCATCGCCATCGCCATCTTCCTGCACCGCCTGATCGCGACCATTCTGGACCTGCTCGCGCAGAACCGGTTCAGGCGATACCGCCGCGTCCTGCATATCGTGCCGATGGTGACCGGGCTGCTGCTGACGCTCGGCACCCTGCCGCTGCTGGCGATCACCTGGGGCTACAACAGCCGCGAGATCGGCGATGCCCTGGTCGCCCTGCGCAGCGGCGTCACCATCGGCCGCGTGAACCTCTCGGCGGGCGACGTGCTGACGTTCGGCCTCGTGTTCCTGGGCGGCTATGCGATCACCCGCTGGCTCAAGCGCATCCTCACCATCACCGTCCTGCCGCAGTTCGGGCTGGACAAGGGGTCGCAGGCCTCGATCGTGACGATGATCGGCTATCTCGGCATCGTGCTGGCCGCCGTCCTCGCCATCGCCAGCACCGGGCTGGACCTGTCCAGCCTGACGTTCGTGGCGGGCGCGCTCTCCGTCGGGCTCGGCTTCGGCCTGCAGTCCACCGTGGAGAACTTCACCAGCGGCGTCATCCTGCTGGTCGAACGGCCGATCCGCGAAGGGGACTGGATCGAGGTGGGCGAATTCTCGGGGATCGTGCGCAAGGTCTCGGTGCGCTCGACCCATCTCGAAAGCTTCGACCGGCACCAGATCATCATTCCCAATTCGCAGCTCATCACCGGCAGCGTGAAGAACCTCAGCCTCGGCGCGGCCCTTGCCCGCGTGGTGGTGCCGGTGGGCGTGGCCTATGGCTCCGATCTGGAGAACGTGCGCAAGGTGCTGCTGGAGATCGCGGGCGCCCATGCCGGAGTGCTGCCCTCGCCCGCCCCGGCGGTGACGCTGGACACCTTTGCCGACAGCGCCATAAACTTGCGCCTGCTGCTGTTCGTGCCCGATGCCACGGACGGGGCGACGATAGCCTCGCAGATCCGCTTCACCATCGCCGCGCGCTTTGCCGAGGAAGGCATCCAGATGCCCTTCCCCCAGCGCGAGATCCGTATTCTGAAGGATTGAGGCGCTGTTTGAAAATCCGCTGAAGGCGGATTTTAGCGGCACCAGCCCACGCCCCCACCCGACCTCCCACGAGTGTATCCTGATGGGAGGTCGGGTGGGGGCGTGGGCTGGTGCCG
>NZ_MSQB01000015.1:50055-131674 GCF_002149965.1 Novosphingobium panipatense
CACTCAACAAAGACTCGGGCCGGTGCCGCCAAAATCCGCCTATGGCGGATTTTCAATCCCCAGCGACAGTCATCCCGTCCACGCGCAAGGTCGGCACGTTGATCGCCCGGTGCCATTCGAGATCATTGGCGGCGGAGAGGTTCGCGAACATCGACAGGAGGTTTCCGGCCACCGTGAACTCCGCGACCGGCCCGGCAATCTCGCCATTCACGATGCGGAAGCCCGAAGCGCCGCGACTGTAGTCACCGGTGACGCCGTTGACGCCGTGGCCGATCAGTTCGGTGATATAGACGCCGTCACGGATGTCCGCGATCAGTTCGGCCGGGCTCGCCGTGCCGGGCTGGAGATGCAGGTTGCCCGCCGAGACCCCCGGCGCGCCGCCGCCGCCGCGCGCGGCATGGCCGGTCGGCGCCAGGCCGAGCTGGCGGGCCGAAGCGCTGTCCATCAGCCATCCGGTAAGGCGGCCGTCCTCGACCAGATTGCGCGGCAGCGTCGGCAAGCCCTCTCCGTCGAACGGGCGGGAGCGCAGGCCGCGCGGCGTGTGCGGATCCTCGACCAGCACGATTCCCGGCGCGAAGACCTGGTCTTCCAGCTTGTCGAGCAGGAAGCTGGAGCGTCGGGCGATGGCGCTGCCGGAAATGGCGCCGGTGAAATGGCCGATCAGCGAACCGCCCACGCGCGGATCGAAAACCACCGGCATCGGCCCGCTCGCCATGCGGCCCGGTTCGAGCCGGGCCACCGCGCGGCGCGCCGCCAGCGCGCCGATCTCGGCAGGGGGCGGCAGGTCGGCGCGGTGATGGGCCGAGCGCCAGGCATAGTCGCGCTGCTTGGCCGCGCCTTCGCCGGCGACGATCGAGACGCTCAGCGAATGGCTGGTCGATCCATAGCCCCCGGCAAACCCGTGGCTGGTCACCAGCGCGAAGACGCCGGTTCCGGCACTGGCCGTGGCGCCGTCGGAATTGCTGACCCGGGCCTCCGCTCGAGCGGCGTCCTCCGCCTCCAGCGCGGCGGCGCGCAGATCCTGCGGGCTCGGCTCGGCGGGATCGAGCATGTCGAGATCGGGCCAGGGGCCGCGCGTCAGCAGTTCCTGAGGCGCCAGACCGGCGAAGGCGTCGTCCGGCGCCGCGCCTGCCATGGAGAGGGAGCGGGCCGCCAGTTCGTCCAGCGCCTGCGGGGAAAGGTCGGAGGAACCGATGCTGGCCGAACGCTTGCCCAGGAAGACCCGCAAAGAGATATGCTCGCTTTCGGAACGCTCCACGTCTTCCAGCTTGCCCAACCGCACCTGGATCCCCTCGGAAGAACTGGCGCCGAACACCGCGTCTGCGGCGTCCGCACCGGCCTTGCGGGCACGATCGACGAGGTCCTGGGCGCGGTCGAGCGCTTCCTGGGGGCTGAGCATCTTCGGGTCTCCACTCTTCCCCGCCATCGCGGCGCGGGGAGCGCAGCCCTAAACTTCGCGGCGCCGGAGCGCAAATCTGGCGTGCGCAAATCTCGCGTGGGACAGCCCGGGAAAAATGCACGCTGCGAAAGGCGCTCTATCCAGCCAGCAGCGATAGCCCCTTGAACAGGCCGGTAATGGCAAAAGGCAATCCGATCGCCAGCAGCCACAGCAGCAGCCGGTCGCGCCGGTAAGGTGCCGCCAGCGCGGGATCGTGGGCCTGGCGGTCGTCCAGCCGGTTCCAGCGCGCCTCGAAGCGGCGGCAGGCGGGGATGATCGCAACCACCAGGATGATCAGCGCCAGATAGGGAAGCAGCGATTCGCCATGATTCTTGAGCGCGCCCACCGTCACGAAAATCTGCAGGGCGGTATAGACCAGCAGGGCATAGGCGATGTTGTCGCTCATCTTGCGGCGCCAGTCGGCCTTGATCCAGTCCTTCATCGGCCCGCCGCCAGGGGCCACGGGCCTGTCAGGTGCTGGCCTGTCGGGGAGGCCCCGGTAGTCTGGCATCACGTCATGCTTGCCGAACCTGTCCATCGTTGTTTCCCGTCTTTGCTGCGACTCTAATTGTGCTTCGGGTTTTCTCGCATTTGCGGGGCGTCTCGTTTCGGCGCCCTTTCTGGAATCCACTAGATCACTTGAACCTTCAAATTTCAAGTTCACCCCATCAACCCGCAAGAATATTGCCCGGTTCCAAATGCCGGCTCCAAGGGAGCCCCAAAAGCGCCCGCAGCGCTCGATCTTGCGACGGACCATGCACGAAACCTGCCAATCGCCTCGATATCGGTCGAATTGCCGACTTGCCGAGAAACCGGCACCTGCGTAAACCGCTCTGAAGATGACCGGAACTACCGAACTTCCCCCGCAGCCGGCCCCGATGGAACCGGCCCATCACGTACCGACCGTGGCCGAAGCCGGCGGGCTGGAGGTGATCTCGATCGCCAAGAGCTACGACAAGCGCGCGGTGCTGACCGACATCTCGCTGTCGGTCGCCAAGGGCGAAGTGCTTGGCCTGCTCGGCCCCAACGGCGCGGGCAAGACCACCTGCTTCTATTCGATCATGGGCCTCGTCCGCCCGGATTCCGGCCGCATCCTGATGGACGGCGTCGATGTGACGCGCCTGCCGATGTACCGCCGCGCGATCCTCGGCCTCGGCTATCTGCCGCAGGAAACCTCGATCTTCCGCGGCCTCACGGTGGAACAGAACATCAGCACCGTGCTCGAACTCAACGAGCCGGACAAGCATGTGCGCGCCAGCGAACTGGAACGCCTGCTCGACGAATTCGGCCTCACCCGCCTGCGCTCCAGCCCGGCCATGGCCCTCTCCGGCGGTGAACGCCGCCGCTGCGAAATCGCCCGCGCGCTGGCCGCCAAGCCCTCGATCATGCTGCTGGACGAACCTTTCGCCGGCATCGATCCGCTTTCGATCTCCGACATCCGCGATCTGGTGAAGGACCTCAAGACGCGCGGCATCGGCGTGCTCATCACCGACCACAACGTGCGCGAAACGCTCGACATCGTCGACCGCGCCTGCATCATCTACGGCGGCCAGGTGCTCTTCGCGGGCAGCCCGGAAGCGCTCGTCGCCGATGAGAACGTGCGCAGGCTCTACCTCGGCGAAGGCTTCACGCTGTGACGCTGGCGGCAGGCTCATGCCTGTCGAAAGGCCTTTTACCGCAGGTCCGCTAGGGCATGTCGCTGGGCCCCCGCCTGGATCTCAGGCACAGGCAGACACATCGGCAGACTCTGGGCCAGTCGCTGGTCATGACGCCGCAGCTCCAGCAGGCGATCAAGCTGCTGGCGCTGTCCAATCTCGAGATCGAAACCTTCATCGGCGAATCGCTGGAAGCCAATCCCCTGCTCGACCTGGGCGGAGAGCCGCCTTCCCCTGCTTCGGACACGGTGGAGACGCCGCCGGACACGCGGCAGACCACGCTCGAAACTTCGGCGGTGGACCGGCTTATCGGCGAAGGCCGGGGCAATGACGACCGCCCGCTCGATATCGATGCATCCGCGCTCGACCGGGACCGCGACACCGGCGAATGGTCGGCGGATTTGCGCCTGGCGCCCGGTGAGGACCTGCCCGGTTTCGAGGAGCGCGGCAGCGCCGAGACCACCCTGGCCCAGCACCTGGAGGCGCAAGTGGGCGCCGCCACCGCCGACCCCCTGATCGCCGGAATCGCGCGCTACCTGATCGGCCAACTCGACGAGGCGGGCTACCTCCCCGCCATGCTCGTCGAGATCGCCGAAGACCTCGGCGTCGAAACCGCCGAGGCCGAAGCGGCGCTGGCCGTGGTGCAGTCGCTCGACCCGACCGGCGTGGGCGCGCGCAGCCTGTCCGAATGCATCGCCCTCCAGGCGCGGGAGGCAGACCGCCTCGATCCCTGCATGGCGCGGCTGATCGAAAACCTCGACCTGCTGGCGCGCGGCGACATCGCGCGGCTGAAACGGATTTGCGGCGTGGACGACGAGGATTTCGCCGACATGCTCTCCGAACTGCGCGGCTACGATCCCAAGCCGGGCCTGCGCTTCGGCGGCGAACCGAGCGCGGCGGTGACGCCGGACATTCTCGTCTCGCCGATCGATGCGGGCTGGAGCGTGGCGATCAACCAGGCCAGCCTGCCGCGCCTGATCGTCAACCGCAGCTACTATGTCGAGATGAAGAGCAACTGCGCCGACAAGGGTTCGCGCGCCTGGCTTTCCGAAAAGCTCGCGGACGCCAACTGGCTGATCAAGGCGCTGGACCAGCGGCAGAAGACGATCCTCAAGGTCGCCGGCGAACTGGTGAAGCAGCAGGACGCGTTCTTCCGGCACGGCGTCTCGCAGCTTCGCCCGCTGACCCTGCGCGCCGTGGCCGAGGCGATCGGCATGCACGAATCGACCGTCAGCCGCGTCACCTCGAACAAGTACCTGAGCTGTCCGCGCGGCACTTACGAGCTGAAGTTCTTCTTCACTTCGGGCGTTGCCGCCACCAGCGGCGAAGGCGCCTCTGCCGAAGCGGTGAAAGCGGCGATCCGCCAGCTCATCGATGCCGAGGATCCCAAGGCGATCCTCTCCGACGATACCCTGGTGGACCTGCTGAAGCAGAAAGGCTTCGAACTGGCCCGGCGCACCGTGGCCAAGTACCGGAAGGCGATCGGCCTCGGCAGTTCGGTCCAGCGCCGCCGCCAGAAGGCCATTGCTGCGATGCAATAAGAACTAAGCATGGTGATATTGAGTATCGGCCGTTAAATACTTGTCGCCGCAAGCAGAATTATATTTGAATCGGCAGGATTCGTGTTAGCCTCCAGACCATGAAGTGCCCCGGACTTGCGACCAATCGCAAGCTTGATGACGTCGCAAGAACGCGCGGGGTACCCATGGAAAGGATTGCCGATGTCCTACGTCGATCGGAATTCCAACGGTAATCAGAAAGCCCTGACCGGCGGCATCGTCGCCCTGATCCAGGGCGGGCTCGTCATCGCCCTCGTCAACGGTTTCGCCGTCACCCTATTCAGAAGCGAACCGCCCCGGAACCCGGAGGCAACCCAGATCCGGCTCGACCCGATCCCGGTGCCATCGCCCGAACCCAAGGTTCAGCCGGAGCACCAGACCGAGCAGCCCCTGATCACGGCTCCGGCGCCGCGCATTCCGATCCCCTCCGTCGACCCCATTCCCACCACCACCACGATACCCACCGCCAGCCCGACATCCTACGAGGTGGGCGAGAAAGTGGCGGTCGCGCTGCCGACGCCCACCGAAACCCCAGCCCGGTTCCAGCCGCGCGGCGCCCTGCCCCGCAACGCGGCCTCCGGCTGGGTGACGACGCAGGACTATCCCACGGCGGACTTGCGCGCGGAACACCAGGGCAGCGTGCGTTTCCGGCTCGACATCGATGCGCGCGGGCGCGTCAGCCAGTGCTCCATCGCCATGTCGAGCGGCTATACCGGTCTCGACGAGGCCACCTGCAAATACGTCAGCAGGCGCGCCCGGTTCGAACCGGCCACCGATGCCGACGGCCAGGCGGTCGCCGGCAGCTACCTGGGGACGATCCGCTGGATCATCCCGCGGGACTGACCTCGACAACCCCCAGAGGTCGCCCGCCCGGAGCGGCACTGCTTCCGCACATTGCGTGCCGCTCCGGCTGATGAATTTCACGGCTCCCCGAACCGGAGGAGCCGGTGGGAGATGGGCCTGCTCCGCACCCCTCGTGAGCAGGCCCATTTCGGCTATCTGAATTTGTTTCAGGGTGACGGGGTTGGGTAGATTGCGGATTAACGTCCCACTGGGCCTCAAACCAAATCCCGCTCAGGCTGAGCTTGTCGAAGCCCTCCCGCAACGCCAGAGCATCAGCCAACCGGCCCGTAGCGCCACGCCTCGGGGGCCTTCGACAGGCTCAGGCTGAGCGGTTGGAGAGGTCAGCTTTGAGGCGGCAAGCAGACCCGCCCCGATAGCTTCGTCATCCTTCTCAAACCGGACCGCCAATCACGCCGCTAAAGGTCCATCACGCTCGGCTTGCTGGAGCGTTCGATCATGCCGGTCGTGCGCTGGCCGTCCCAAGTGTAGAAGGCGTGGCTCTGCTGCACGAGCGGGAAGTCCGCCGGCCAGTCCACCGGCTTGGCGAAGCCGCCGCGCGAGCGGACATTGACGAAAGTGGTGCCGGCTATCGCCACGCGGCGGCCGTCGATCGTTTCCAGTACCAGCGAAACGTCCTCTCCGCCGGTGACGAAACGCCGCAGCCACGGCACCTGGACCGGACGCGCGGGCACCCGCTGGCCGTCGCGGTCGATGATCCAGCCCTCGGCATAGTTCGGCCCGCCATCCTCGCGCGGGGGATAGATGTTCAGGCCGAAGGCGCGGCCGTCCGGGAAGACCGCCGATTGCCAGCAATGCCCCCAGAACCCGGCGAAAGCGCGGAAGCCCGTGCGGCGGATGCGCAGCCCGTTGGCCTTGAAGGCTCTCATCTCGCCATCGACGCGCAGGGTTCCGCTGCACCGGAACAACTGTTCGTAGCGCGGGCTCATGAAACTGCCCTGCTCACCGCCCAGGGCCTCGGCCGCTTCGGGCAGGAGCGAACCAGGCACCCAAGGCGGTGCCGCCATGTCCATCTCGACCGCGATGTCCAGATCGGTCCAGCGCGTCTCCGCAAATTCGGGATCCTCGATTAGCTGCTGCGCAGACGTCTCGGCCGCCTGCCCCTTGTAGCTGACGAGCCAGCGGCGGAATGGCTCGACGCATTCGAAGCGCACGGGCCCGGTGCCCCGCACCGTTGCCCGTCCATCCTCGCCATAAGGCGAATGCGTCTCGCCATCGCCGCGCTTCGAAAGTACGCGGCCGTCTGCGAAAGCCACGTCGAGCCAGAACTCGTGCCGGTCCCAGGCATTGCCGACCGCCTCGACGCCGATCCGCATGGCGAAGAGGCCGTTTTCTTCCTCGATCCAGACGTTCACGGCATCGCGCAGGCCATCGTCGGGTTTTTCGGCCACGACGAATTCGCGCTCCTTCGGAACGCCGCCGGTCAGGTCGAATGCTGCGGTCGCCATGGCTCTCCCTCTCGCCTTTGTGGGCAGGAGGCTGTCATGGTGTGGGTGTCAGGTCACGACCCGGACGTGCGCCGGGGCGATGATTTGCGGGAGGGGATTGGACGCGAGGAATCGATCCCGTCGTCCCGGATCAAGTCCGGGACGACGAGAAATCAGGCGTAAGGCGGCTTGTGCAGGCCCTTGAGGCTGGTCGTGAAGATCTCGCAGCCGGTCTCGGTGATGCCGATCGAGTGTTCGAACTGCGCCGAGAGCGACTTGTCGCGCGTCACTGCCGTCCAGCCGTCCGCCAGCAGCTTCACCGGGGGCTTGCCGAGGTTGATCATCGGTTCGATGGTCATGAACATGCCGGGCTTGAGCAGCGGGCCGGTGCCGGGGCGACCGGCATGGACCACTTCGGGCGCGTCATGGAACAGGCGGCCGAGGCCATGGCCGCAGAATTCGCGGACCACGCCGTAGCGGAACGATTCGGCATAGGCCTGGATGGCCGCGCCGATGTCGCCCACGCGATTGCCCGGCTTGGCCTGCTCGATGCCGATCATCAGGCATTCGTACGTCACGTCCACCAGGCGGCGGGCCTTCAGCGAGACGTCTCCGGCCAGGTACATGCGGCTGGTGTCACCGTGCCAGCCGTCCAGCAGCGGGGTAACGTCGATATTGACGATATCGCCGTCCTTGATCGTCTTTTCCGACGGGATGCCATGGCAGACGACATGGTTGATCGAGATGCAGCAGGAATGCGCATAGCCCCGGTAGCCGAGCGTCGCAGGCACGGCGCCGCCGTCCAGCGTCAGTTCGCGCACCTTGTCGTCGATGGCGGCAGTGGTGACGCCGGGCTGCACCATCGGCGCGATCTCGTCGAGGATCATGGCGGCAAGGCGTCCGGCCTTGCGCATGCCCTCGAACCCTTCCGGGCCGTGCAGCTTGATGGTGCCGTCACGCAGGACGGTTTCGCTTCCGGGTTCGACGATCTGGTATTCGGTCATGGGGCCTACATAACGATTGCGCGCACAAAATGCGAGGTCGCGCGTGACCTCGCGTAATTGCTTCTCACTACCTCTTACTTCCCTACCGAGAAACTCGACCGGTACTGCGGCTTGAGCGCCGCCATGACCGCGCCCGTCACCGGCACCGTCACTTCGTAGCTGCCCTCGGCATAAGGCCCGGCATTGTAGGGCGGAACCAGCAGGCCGATGCGGTCGAACGTCTGCTTGTTGGTCGATCCCAGGATCACCACCTGCTCGACCGGATCGATGCATTCCGAGAACATCTCGTCACTCCGGTCGATCGGGCCGCCGCGCTTCCTGACCCGCGCCTTGTCGAGCGCGGCGCAGAAGGAGGTGCGGATCGCTTTCGACAGCGCTTCCTTGCTGATGAAGAGGTCGATGGGTTTGCGCGCCGTCTCTGCATGGCGATCCCACAGCAGGGCGTCGAACGTGGTCATGCCGTGCGCGCCGCCCGAGTAAGTGTAGATTTCCGAGGAGAGCGAAAGCCAGCCGGGCAGATCGGTGACGACCTTCCATTCCTCGCCGTAGCTGTAGGCGTGATAGGGAAAGTCGTTCTGCTTCGCTTCGGACTGGCCTTCCTTCGCGCTGCTAACGAGGTCCGCGCGCGATGCGTCGAACTGCTTGTCGAGATTCGCCTTCAGGCCCGGAATCGCGCCTGCCGCATCGGGATAGGAATAGCTGAACTCGTAAAGATCGTTCTCGGTCTTTTCCGCGCGTCCGCCCCCTACTGGAACCTCGCTCGTCTCGGCGGCAGGCTCCGTGGCGGCTTCGCTGGCCGCCTCCACTTCGGCGGACGCGGTTTCCGACGGCGCGGGCGCGGGCTTTTCGCTCTTGCAGCCGCTCACCAGCAGTGCCGCCGCGGTCAGCGTCGTTGCAATGGAGGCAAGATACCAGGCACCAGATCGCATCATTTTCCCTCTCGGCTCATGCTCGCGGCAAGGCTAGAGAATGGAACCATGACCGACAAGAACGCATTGATTCAGCCCGATCGCGGCCAGAAGGCCGTCGCCATCCACCTCGTCACGAAAGATGGGACCGGGGACGGGCTGGAACAGTTCATCAAGGGCCTGTCGGTCCCCCAGCGTGCCGCGCTCGAAGCCCAGAAGTTCACCGGCAGCGCGGGCAGTCACGCGATCCTGCCCGATGGCGACGGCTGGTTCGTCGTCGCGGGCGTGGTCGATCCCGCCGCGCTTTCCACCTGGTGCCTCGCGAAGCTGGCCGACGTGCTCCCCGCCGGAACCTATCGCCGCGCCTCGGGTGAACCCGGCAAGGCGGCGCTGGGCTGGATCGCCGGACAGTACCGCTTCGACCGTTACCTTTCCGAACCCTCAGAGGAAGGCCCGCGCATTCTCCTGACCGGCGAAGTCAAGGCGATCGACACCATGATCGCCGAGGCCGAGGCGATCGAACTGGTGCGCGACCTCGTCAACACTCCGGCCGAGGACATGGGCCCGGGCCAGCTCGAAAGCGAGGCGGAAGCTTTGGCCAAGGCGTTCCGCGCGGACGTGAAGATCACCCGCGGCGAGATGCTCGAACGCGAATATCCGATGGTCCATGCCGTCGGCCGCGCGGCGGGCCGCGCCCATGCGCCGCGCCTGATCGAGCTGGAATGGGGCGACCCCAAGCATCCGAAGATCGCCGTCGTCGGCAAGGGCGTCTGCTTCGATTCGGGCGGGCTCGACATCAAGCCGGGCGCGGGCATGTTGCTGATGAAGAAGGACATGGGCGGCGCCGCCCATGCGCTGGCCCTCGCCCGCCTGATTATGGGCGCGAAGCTGCCGGTGCGCCTCCATCTCGTGATCCCGGCGGTGGAGAATGCGATCTCCGGCAATGCCTTCCGCCCCGGAGACGTGCTGCGCAGCCGCGCGGGCATCACCGTGGAGATCGGCAATACCGATGCCGAAGGCCGCCTGATCCTGGGCGACGCGCTCACCCGCGCGGGCGAGAAGGAGCCCGAGCTGCTGATCGACTTCGCCACACTCACCGGCGCGGCGCGCGTCGCGGTCGGCCCGGACCTGCCCGCTCTCTTCACCCGTGAGGACCGGACCGCGCAGGACATCCTGGAGGCAGGCCTCGCGGTGGACGATCCCTGCTGGCGCCTGCCGCTCTACGACGGCTACCGCGAATACCTGAAGTCGGACATTGCCGACATCAACAATGCCGGGTCCAGCGGCTTTGCAGGCGCGAGCACGGCGGCGCTGTTCATGGACCGCTTCGTGCCCAAGGGCCTCGACTGGGCACACTTCGATACTTTCGCCTGGCGCCCCGCCGCCAAGCCCGGCAGGCCCAAGGGCGGCGACGCTCTGGGCCTGCGCGCGGCCTGGCACATGTTGCAGCGGCGCTACACCCGCAGCGATGCCTGAACTTGCGTCTTGGCCATGCCCCCGCTAAGCGCGCGCATCTTTGCATTTGGAGTAGCACCCGCGTTGGCCACTGAGGATTCCTATACCCGCCCTCCCCGGATCGATGGACTGCTTGCCATGACCGGGCCGAGCGTGACCGCGGATCCCGGATGCCTTCCCGTGCGCGGCGACCTGGCGCACATCAAGCTGGCCGGTCTCTACTTCGTGCCGCACTATGCCGTGCCGATGCCGCGCCGGATCGCGCCGGGCGCCGTACTGCGGGTGATGAGCCGGGCCGATGCCGACCCGATTCGCGAACTTCCCGCCGGCGAGATCTTCAACGTGCTGGATATCGCGGGCAACTGGGCCTGGGGCCAGCTGGGCGAAGACGGCCATGTCGGCTATGTCGCGCTAGACGCTCTGGAGGCACAGGACTGATGACGAAGACGGTCTTCATCGACGGCGCCGCCGGCACCACCGGCCTGGAAATCGCCGAACGGCTCGCCGGACGCGCCGAATTCGAGCTGATCGTCCTCGACGATGCCCGCCGCAAGGACGACGGCGCCCGCGCCGAAGCCCTGAACGCGGCCGATTTCGTGATCCTCTGCCTGCCGGACGACGCCGCGAAGGCTGCCGTGGGCATGATCCGCAACGATACCACCCGCGTGATCGATGCCTCCTCCGCGCACCGCGTGGCGCCGGAATGGGCCTACGGCTTCCCCGAAGTGGTGGGCCGCGAGACAATCGCCGCCGCGCGCTTCGTCAGCAATCCCGGCTGCTATCCCACCGGCTTCATCGCCCTTGTCGCGCCGCTGGTCAGGGCAGGCCTGCTGCCTGCCGACTGGCCTTACGTCTGCCACGCCGTCTCCGGCTATTCGGGCGGCGGCAAGGCGCTGATCGGCCGCTTCGAGGAAGACCGGGACATCGCCTTCCGCGCCTATGGCCTGGCGCTCGGCCACAAGCATGTGCCGGAAATGACCGCGCATGTCGGCCTTGCCCATGCACCGATCTTCGCCCCGGCCGTGGTGCCTGCCCATCGCGGCATGCTGGTGGAAGTGCCGCTGCACCTTTCGATGATGCCGAAAGCGGGCGACCCGGCTGCGCTGCGCGCCGCGCTGGCCGCATTCTACGCGGGCAGCGAGATCGTCACGGTCGTGGATGACCGGCCCGACGAACTGCTGCTGCGCGCGTCGATGGACCCGGTCGACACGCTCACCTTGCGCGTGCTCGGCGCCGAAGACGGTTCGCAGGCCCGCCTCGTCGCCATGCTCGACAACCTGGGCAAGGGCGCCAGCGGCGCTGCGGTGCAGAACCTCAATCTCATGGCCGGTCTTCCCGAGACTGCCGGGCTGAGACTGTAACCGCATCCACATTTCGCCAATGCAAGAAGGCGCCGGAGACCAAGCGGTTTCCGGCGCCTTCTTGCGTCGGCTTACGGCGCGTCGCATCCCCGGCGCACCCTCCTTCGTCATTGCGCGCCCAAGCGCAACCGGTGCGAAGAAATCCAGAGTCGCGCAGAGCCGCCCTGGATTGCTTCGCTACGCTCGCAATGACGAGGTCAGGGTATGGAGGACGGGTGAGCCCTCCGCCCCAAACACCCCCATGCACAATTTTAAGGCAGGGCGTGCTCGAATCTTGAACACATAATGTCGCCAACCGGGGCATCACCTGCATGACTCAGTGCATTCGGGGTGTCGAAAGCTAAGAATACGGTCTTTTCGCCGCTGCACACTTGGCCTACGAGAGGGCC
Organism: Novosphingobium panipatense; assembly: GCF_002149965.1. Taxonomy (GTDB): domain Bacteria; phylum Pseudomonadota; class Alphaproteobacteria; order Sphingomonadales; family Sphingomonadaceae; genus Novosphingobium; species Novosphingobium panipatense_A. Next base: position 62,113 of record NZ_MSQB01000015.1, read on the forward strand.
ATCCGCATTGGCACGATTCTTGATGGGAGTCGCGCGCGAGGCATCTGGTTCCCGGACCGGAACTGTCTTCGGAAAAAGATCCGGGACCATGCAGGGGTCAACACAGGCGTGAAAAAGATCGAAGCTATCATCAAGCCGTTCAAGCTCGACGAAGTGAAGGAAGCACTGCACGAAGTTGGCGTCTCGGGCATCACCGTGACCGAGGCCAAGGGTTTCGGGCGCCAGAAGGGCCATACCGAGCTCTATCGCGGCGCCGAATACGTCGTGGATTTCCTGCCCAAGGTGAAGCTGGAAGTCGTCGTTCCCGACGCCCTGGCCGAACGCGTGGTGGAAGCCATCGCCGACGCCGCCCAGACCGGACGCATCGGTGACGGCAAGATCTTCGTGGTTCCCGTGGAAACCGCCGTGCGCATCCGCACCGGCGAGCGGGACGACGACGCCCTGTAATATCGAAGCGGTAATATCCCTGGGGGTAGGGCAACGGGGTTACCATCCCCCGGAAAGCCGGAGCGGGAAGGACTGGCGGGGGGCCGGATTTCCCGAACAAAGAAACATCAAAGCCTCTTTCGGGATCGGAAGAGCATCACTGGAGACTACTCTAATGGCGAGTGCAAAGGACGTCCTCAAGCGCATCAAGGACGAAGAGATCGAGTGGGTTGACCTGCGTTTCACCGACCCGAAGGGCAAGTGGCAGCACCTCACCATGGTCGCTTCGATCCTCGGCGAGGACGAGCTGGAAGACGGCCTGATGTTCGACGGTTCGTCGATCGAAGGCTGGAAGGCCATCAACGAGTCGGACATGATCCTGAAGCCGGATCTCGACGCCGTCTACGTCGATCCGTTCTCGGCCACCCCGATGCTCATCCTGTTCTGCGACATCGTGGAACCCTCGACCGGCGACCTCTACGCCCGCGACCCGCGCTCGACCGCGAAGCGCGCCGAGGCCTTCGTCAAGTCGGCCGGTTTCGGCGACACCGTCTACGTCGGCCCCGAAGCCGAATTCTTCATGTTCGACGACGTGAAGTTCTACGACGGCTATGAAGGCAACGGCTTCAAGATCGACGACATCGAGCTGCCCGGCAACTCGAACCGCGAATACGACACCGGCAACCTTGCCCACCGTCCCCGCGCCAAGGGCGGCTACTTCCCGGTCGCTCCGGTCGACTCGGCCGTGGACATCCGCGGCGAGATGGTCACCACCATGCTCGAAATGGGCCTGCCCTGCGACAAGCACCACCACGAAGTGGCCGCTGCCCAGCACGAACTCGGCCTGACTTTCGGCACGCTGGTCACCACCGCCGACCGCATGCAGATCTACAAGTACGTCGTCCACATGGTCGCACAGGCTTACGGCAAGACCGCCACGTTCATGCCGAAGCCGATCATGAAGGACAACGGCTCGGGCATGCACACGCACATCTCGATCTGGGAAGCGGGCAAGCCCCTCTTCGCCGGTAACGGATATGCCGGCCTGTCGGACACCTGCCTCTACTTCATCGGCGGCGTCATCAAGCATGCCAAGGCCCTGAACGCCTTCACCAACCCGACCACCAACAGCTACAAGCGCCTGGTGCCGGGCTACGAAGCCCCGGTCCTGCTGGCCTACTCGGCCCGCAACCGCTCGGCCTCGTGCCGCATCCCCTACGGTGCGGGCGACAAGGCGAAGCGCGTGGAATTCCGCTTCCCCGACGCGATGGCCAACCCCTACCTCTGCTACGCCGCGCTGCTCATGGCCGGCCTCGATGGCATCAAGAACAAGATCCATCCGGGCGAAGCCATGGACAAGAACCTCTACGATCTGCCCCCGGCCGAACTCGCCGAAGTGCCGACCGTCTGCGGTTCGCTGCGTGAAGCGCTCGATTCGCTCCAGGCCGACCATGCCTTCCTTCTCGAAGGCGGCGTGTTCACCGAAGACCAGATCGAAGCCTATCTCGAACTGAAGTGGCCCGAAGTGCTGCGCTGGGAAACCACGCCGTCGGCCGTCGAGTTCGACATGTACTACAGCGCCTGATCCGCGCTTCCTTCCCCCTTCCTTCGGGAATGGCGCGGAAGGAGCATCAGTTCGCCGAGTGGGGCGCCCGGAGCGATCCGGGCGCCCTTTTCGTTGCCGCCCTGTTTTCGTGACACGTTTCAGCCGGTTCGCTCCGGGACCGCGACCATCCGCCGCGACCATTGGCGACAATCCCCCACGGAACAGCTATCATCCCGCCGCGTTGCGCCCCCAAAAGGAGAAGCAGCGATGCCGAGCGACCGCACCATTCCAGCCCTGCCTTTCGGCCAGCCCTGCCTTTTCGGCCAGCGCTGCCTCTTCGGGAGTCGGCCCTTGCTGACGGGCGCCGCTCTGGCCATGCTCGCTTCGCTCCACGCCCTCCCGCTCGCCGCCGCGCCTCCCGAGCAGGGGCCACCCAGGGACCATCCCGAAGCGCGAACGTCACCGCCTTCCGCCGAGCGCCAGCATGCCGAACAGGCGCGGCGCGAAGGGCCTTCCCCGTCCGGTGCCGAACGAGAGCGAGACGCCGTCGCCCCGCACCCTGAGACCCAGAACCGCGTGACCGCGCAGCGCGAGCAGAACCAGCAGGACGCCGCGCGCCGGACACGGGATGAGGGGCGCAAGTCTCCCGAAGGCGAACGCGAAGGTGATCGGCCCCGCCCGTCCCCCGAAGCACAGCGCAACCGGCCCCCACCCGCGCCCAAGCCCGCCGAAGGCCCCCGTGAGAGCGAATACAGGGACTCGCGCGGCAAGGATTTCCGCGTCCCCACCAGCGATCGCGTGCGCGTGATCACCCAGGCCCATGCGCCTGCCGCGCGCACCCCCTCGCTTACCGGCGCCGCACTCACCGGCTGCCCGGCAGGAATCGCGGACAAGTACCAGGGCTGCACGATCCCGGCCCGCACGCATCCGCCCGAGAAGGCCTGGCACGATCCGGGCTGGTTCGCCCGTGATTTCGCCGACGATACCCGCTACCGCTACGCCGACGGCTACCTGCTGCGCCTCGGCGCCGAAAGTCACGCCGATGGCGGCGGAGATGTCGGCAACGGCGTCATCGGCTATATTCCCCTGCTCGGCGGCGCGCTCTCCGTCGGCCGGGCCTGGCCGGGGACGTACCGGCCGGTCGCCCTGCCCGGTTACTACACGGGCTACTACGGCCTCGGCGGGGACGGCACCTATCGCTTCTACGACAATGCGATCTACCGCGTGAATGCCGCCGACGCGGCGATCACCGGCATCGCCGCGCTGCTGCTGGGCAACGACATCGCGATCGGCCGGACCATGCCCGCGGGCTACGACGTTTACAACCTGCCGACCGCCTACCGCGACGAGTACCGGGACGGGCCGGATGCGCTCTACCGCTACAGCGACGGCTATATCTACCAGCTCGATCCCGCCACCCGCCTCGTCCGGGCGGCGATCGAACTGCTCGCCTGAACGGCGCCGAAGGAGGGAATTGATGCGCAAGGAACGTCTCGTCATCGGCCTGCTGGCCTGCTGTCTGGCCGCCTGCTCGGCGCAGGACAGCCCCCCTGACGGCAGCGATAAGGGCTCGACGACGACCGCCGCCACCACGATCGAGACCCTGCCCCAGGCGCTGGACAATACCGCCGGCCTCCAGACCGTGGCCGAAGCGCTCAAGGAAACCGGGATCGAGGGGGTCTTTCGCGAGAAGGCCGCCTATACCCTGATCGCCCCCGAAGACGATGCCTTCGCCAGGCTCGGCGATCCCGCCAAGGCGCTCACCGAGGCCGACGATCACGCCGCACTGGCCGCGCTGATCAAGGACCACATGCTGACCGGCTACATGACACCGCAGGACATCGCCGCCGCCATCAAGGCGAGCAAGGACGGCAAAGTCGAAATCCCCACGCTCGGCGGCGGCACCCTGACCTTCACGGCCGCAGGCGGGACCGTGAGCGTCGCAGCCGAGGACGGCACCCAGGCCAGCTTCGACGGCAATCCCGTGACTGGCGGATCGAGCATCGCCATTCCCGTGACAGGCGTGCTCAAGAAGCTTTGAACGAATGTCTGGAAAATGCCTGAAGGCATTTTCAAATGCGGCACCGGCCTGCGGCGGATTTCCAAACAAGGCTATAACCTCATGCTTGCGCGGCGCCTTGGGCGTGACCATAACCCGCGCCCATGCGTATACTCCTTGCCGCCGCGCTGCTTGCCGGTACCGCCGCCCCCGCACTTGCCCAGACCGGCACCGGAACGCCCGCACCGATCCTGACCACGCCCGATGCGCGGGACGTCTGGACCCATGCCCAGCCGCAAGTGGCCCGCGTCACCCATGTCGCGCTCGATCTCGACGTCGATTTCGCGGCGAAGACGCTGGGCGGCAGTGCCGTGCTGGACATCCTTGCGGCACCGGGCGCGAAGGAAGTCGTGCTCGACGTCAACGACATGGACGTCTCCGCCGTCACCGACGCCTCGGGCAAGCCGCTGAAGTGGTCGATCGGCCCGAAGGATAGCGCCAATGCCGATATCGGCTCGGCCCTCACCGTCGAGCTGGCCGGTGCGGTGAAGATCAGGATCGCCTACCGCTCCAAGCCCGGCGCCACCGCGCTGCAGTGGCTGCCGCCGGAAATGACCTTCGGCAAGAAGAAGCCCTTCCTGTTCAGCCAGGGCCAGGCGATCCTCAACCGTTCCTGGGTCCCCACGCAGGACAGCCCCGGCATCCGCCAGACCTGGGAAGCGACCCTGCGCGTGCCCGGGGACATGGTCGCGGTGATGAGCGCCGAAAAGCTCTCCGGCGACAAGGGCGAGGCCCTGCCCGACGGCCGCCGCCAATTCCGCTTCCGCATGGACAAGCCGGTGCCGCCCTACCTGATCGCCTTTGCGGTGGGCGACCTGAAGTTCAAGTCGCTCGGCCCTCGCTCGGGCGTCTGGACCGAGGCGCCGATGCTGGACAAGGCGGCGAAGGAATTCGTCGATGTCGAAAAGATGATCGACGCCGCCAGCAAGCTCTACGGCCCCTATCGCTGGGGCCGCTACGACATGCTCGTGCTGCCGCCCGCCTTCCCTTACGGCGGCATGGAAAACCCGATGCTGACCTTCCTGACGCCGACCATCGTCACCGGCGACCGTTCGAACACCGATGTCGTCGCGCATGAACTGGCGCATTCCTGGTCGGGCAACCTCGTCACCAATGCCACCTGGTCGGACACCTGGCTGAACGAGGGCTTCACCACTTACTTCGAGAACCGCATCATGGAGTCGCTCTACGGCAAGGAGCAGGCCGCGACTTATGCCGATCTCGACTGGGACGTGCTCCAGCGCGAGATCGCCGCGGGCGGCGGCCAGACCGGCGCCGCCACGCGCCTGAACGGCGAACCCGGCGCGGGCGAGGTGGACTATACCAAGGGCTCCAACTTCCTGCGCATGATCGAATATACCGTGGGCCGCGCGAAGTGGGACGCCTACCTCACCTCCTACTTCGATCGCCACGCCTTCCAGCCGCAGACCACCGCCGGTTTCCTTGCCGACTTGCGCGAACGCCTGCTGAAAGGTCAGCCGGACCTGGAACTCAAACTCCAGCTGGACCGCTGGTCCTACGGCGCGGGCCTGCCGGACAATGCCGTTCGCGTTCACAGCGCGACCCTGGCGAAAGTCGATGCGAAGCTCACCGCCTTCAACGCGGGCGGCCCGGCCGGCGCGGTGCAGCCGCAAGGCTGGACCACGCAGGAATGGCTGCGCTTCCTGAACGGCATCGACCGGCAGCAGACGCCCGCGCGCCTGAAGGAACTGGACGCGGCGCTGGGCCTCTCGGCCTCGGGCAATGCCTATATCCAGTCGGCCTGGTTCGAACTCGCCATCGCCAACCACTACGATCCGGCGGTGCCCTACTTGCGCGCCTATCTCTCGCGGATCGGGCGCGGGCTGCTGGTCTATCCGCTCTACAAGGGCCTGATGAGGCAGGGCGACTGGGGCACCAGCAAGGCGCGGGACTTCTTCGCGGAAGCCAAGCCCACCTACCACCCCTCCACCGCCGCCGGGATCGCGCGCATCGTCGCCCCGGACGCACCGCAGGAGTAACCCCGATATGACCCGTTTCGGCAATGCCCCCGGCCCGGACGTGTTCGAGGCCCTCGCCCACGCCGCCTTCGCGCGCATTCCCGAACCTTTCGCGCAGCACCTCGTCGGCGTGACCGTCCACGTCGAGGAATTCGCCGACGCGGAAACCCTGCGCGCGGTCGGCCTGGAAGACGCCTGGGAACTGACCGGCCTCTACCACGGCCGCCCGCTCGACGAGGAATCGGTCTGGGTCGCAGGCGAATTCCGGCCGCGCATCACCCTCTACCGCCAGCCCCTCCTCGCCGAGTGGTGCGAGACGGACGTGACGCTGGAGGATCTCGTCACCCACGTCGTGGTCCACGAGGTCGGCCACCACTTCGGCCTGTCCGACGACGACATGCATGCGCTGGAGGACGACGCGGATTGATGGGGGTGGGGTGGTTCTCTATCCCCGCTTTTCGTGAGTTTGCCGAAGGATACCGGGCCTTGCGCTGGGTCTCGGGGGGCTTCGACAGGCTCAGCCTGAGCGGGTGGTGAGGTCAGCTTCCAGCGAGCGGCTTGGTAGGGCCTTGCGGTTCAAATTGCGGGCTAGTTGCCATTAATTTTTGACACGGGGAGTTGTGAAACCCGGAGATCGCAATTCCGCCTGCTCATGTCGCAGAGGCTATCGATGGCAAAGCGTTGCAGCTTCCCCGAATCGTCGCCGACATAGAGTATGCTGGCTTCTTGGGGAGGCCAAGGAGCGGTCATTACATTGCCAGGGGTAAGCTTTTGCGCCGATGGCGGGCGTGCCACCCCGCTCCCGATAATATCGACGTAGACCGTCGCCTTGCTATCGTTGCGCAAACTAGTCGTCGGACTACAAGCTGCTAGCGGCCAGAGGGTCAACGGCCCCATCAATTTGAATTGCCACCTCACGCGCGCATTATGCCGTCCAACCGGAGTGACCGCAATGTCGGCGCCTGCTGTCGGTCCGCTGGTGGATGAAACCACTGAAAGGCTACCTGCAGATCCATGCATTCCCCCGACATTCCCGCAGCTCGAATTGCGTAAGCGCGGAACATGCCCCCTCGCCGGGCCAGCCCACCCTTGCCGGGTTTTAACCCCACCCCGCTCAGGCTGAGCTTGTCGAAGCCCGCCCGCTACGCCAGACCATCAGCCCGATGGCGTTCCACACTTACATCCTGCGCTGCCGGGACGGCACCTACTACGTCGGCCATACCGATGACCTCGAACGTCGCATTGCCGAGCACGGGAGCGGCATGATCCAGGGCTACACGTCCCGGCGCCTGCCTGTGACCTTCCTCTGGGCACAGGACTTCCAGACCCGCGATGATGCCTTCGCGGTGGAGCGCAAGCTAAAGGGGTGGAGCCGTGCCAAGAAGGAAGCGATGATGGCTGGCGATTGGGTATTGGTCAGCCAACTGGCTTGCAGCGCCACGCCGCGAGGGGCTTCGACAGGCTCAGCCTGAGCGGGTGGAGGTGTTGGCTGAGACTCGAGTACGATCTCGTTGCGCCTTTGCGCGAAACATTCTCGATGACGGCCGGGAAAGTCCGCTTTCCTACAAGCACTGCCGCGCGATATCCTCTTCCCCATGCCCTGCGCCAGCCACGCCCTCACCCGCCCGTAGCATGATGCACCCGCCACAAGGCGACAGCTTTTTTCTCCCTTGGACCGTGTCAACCGTGTCAAGCAAAGTGTCACCTTACGCGTCCCACCCCGCGAAAAATCGTTGCCGCGCCGCGCAATGATCCGATAGGACGCGGGCCATGACTCTCCCTCTCCATCGCGGTCTGCCGCTGCTTTCCACCTCGCTTCTGGCTGCCCTCCTCGCGGGCTGTGCGACGACGCCGATCTCCCAGCAGGCAAGCGCGCCCATCGAAGTCGGCGTGATCGCGATCAACGACTTCCACGGCGCGCTCGAACCGCCCAGCCAGTCGGTGGAGACGCCGGACGGGCACGGCGGCGAAGTCGCGGTTCCGGCGGGCGGCGGGGCCTGGCTGGCTTCGGCGGTGGACTCGCTGAAGGCGCGGCATGCCAACAATGTCGTGGTGGCGGCGGGCGACCTGACGAGCGCCTCGCAGCTTGCCTCCTCGCTCTATCTCGACGAACCGGCGGTGGGCGTGATGAACCGCGTCGGCGTGGAGTTCAACGCGGTAGGCAACCACGAGTTCGACCGGGGCTGGCAGGAACTGCGCCGTCTCCAGAACGGCGGCTGCGAGAAGAACACGCGCGGTCAGCCCTGCCAGCTCGAAGCGTTCAAGGGCGCCCGCTACAAGTATCTCGCCGCCAGCACCACGCTGGCCGACGGTACGCCGCTGTTCCCCGGCACCGGCCTCAAGACCTTCGGCAGCGGCAAGGACCGGATCACGATCGGCTTCGTCGGCCTTTCGCTGAGCAGCGTGCCCACCCTCGTGGCGCCCGACCGGGTTGCGGGCCTGAAGTTCGCGGACGAGGCGGAGACGATCAACCGCGCCGTGCCGCAGCTGAAAGCCGCGGGCGCCGATGCCGTGGTCGTGCTGATCCACCAGGGCCTGCGCACCAACGGTGCCGCCGATCCCAACGGCTGCGACCAGGCGGTGGGCGACATCCAGCCGATCCTCGCCCGCCTGAACCCCGGCGTCGACGTGGTGGTCTCGGGCCACACCCACTGGGCCTATGTCTGCAACTATACCGAAAATCCGCAGGCAGGCCCGATCCTGCTGACCAGCGCGGGCGTCTATGGCAAGCTCGTCACCGACATCACGCTCAGGTTCGATCCGGCGACGCACAAGCTGCTGGGCAAGCAGGCCAGCAACCTGATCGTCCAGTCGCCCGCCTACAGGTCGGCCAAGGGCGAAGTGCCGAACCAGCCCGCCTTCCCGCAGTTCCAGCCGCGCGCGGACGTGGCCGCCTATGTCCAGCGCTACAAGGACGCCTCGCTGCATCTCGTCGCCCGCCCGGTGGGCAAGCTCTCCGGCCCGGCGGGCAAAGTGGAGGAAAAGGGCGTCGGCAAGGGCGGCGAACTCGGCAACCTGATCGCGGATTCGCAGCTTGCCGCCAGCCGCAAGGCAGGGGCCGAGATCGCCTTCCTCAATCCCTACGGCATCCGCACCTCGCTGATCCCGGCAGCGGACGGCACCGTGACGTTCGGGCAGATCTACGCGGTCGAGCCGTTCAACAACGAGATCATCACGATGTCGCTGACCGGCGCGCAGATCCGCACCACCCTGGAGCAGGGGCTGGACGACAGCGGCGACAAGCAGATGCTGGCGCCGAGCGAGGGCATGCGCGTGGCTTTCGACATGCGCCGCCCCTCGGGCGCACGGATCACCGCGATCACGCTGGGCGGCAAACCGCTCGACCCGGCCAGGACCTACCGCGTCAGCGTGGTGAACTTCCTGGCCGAAGGCGGCGACGGCTTCAGCGGTTTCATCCAGGGAACCGACCGCGTCCACGGCGCCATCGACCTCGACGCGATGGAAGACTGGCTCGGCGCCGTGCCGGTACGCCAGGTGCCGCAGGAAGACCGAACGCCCGAAACGCGCTGATCAGCCGAACAGCCAGTGCCCGAGCAGGCGGTTGAACGGGAACGTGAAGAAACCGGCGATCAGCAGCGCGCCGATGATGAGCCCCCGCACGGTGCGGCGGTGCCGGGCGGCATTGTGCCGCCGCGCCGCCAGCACCAGCACCGGCACCATGACCAGCGTGAACAGCGAGAGGACATGGATCAGGCTGAACTTTCCCGGTCCGCCCATGTGGACGAAGAGACTGTCCAGCGCGGTCAGCATCATCGCCGCACTCCAGGCATAGCCGTAGACCCGGTGGCGCCTGTCGCCGCGTCGGCGCCAGAGCAGCACCGGCGTCAGCACCAGGGCCACGAGAATGGTGGCAAGGTGGATCCAGACGACCCGCGGCACGCGCGCCCATTCGTCCATGCCCCGCACCAGGGCCACCAGGATGAAACCGAGCATGACCAGCGCCAGCAGCCCGAGCACGCGCTCCAGCCGGTCCGGCCCGCGAAGGTCCTGCGCCGTCAAACCTCTCGTCGCCCCGCCCCCCGGCGGCGCTACCGCTGCTTCGCTCATTCTACCCCCTGTTAACGCGTCAGAACCCCGCGCCTTGCGGCCAATCCGGCCCGGTCACGCCCATGACCTTGAACAGGGTTCCCATCTGATCGTCGTTGATAAGCCGATCCTTTGCCCGCCGGATAGTATCGGCATGATGCGGCGCCGCTTCGGCCAGTCTGGCCGCGCGCATGTCTATGCCCAGCGCCCGCAGGAAATTGCCCTGCGTCACCGTGCCTTGCCATTTCGCGCCTTCGCTCGCGGCGATCTCGGCCAGGATCGCGAAGTCGACGAGGCAGGTGAGGTCCGCCTCGCCCGGCATGGCGAAAGGATCGACCTTGGTATGCGCCCGCAGCGCCTGCAGAGTGGAGCCGGTCTGCGGCGCGGCATAGCCATAGTCGATCAGCAGCGCCGCGCCGCCCTGTGCCGCCAGCCTTGCGGCAAGCTCGTGCATGACCGCCGCCGCGCCGGGGCAGGTTTCCAGCAGGGTGCCTTCCTCGGCCTGCTTCAGCGCATCCGGCACCGCCGCATCCATCGGCTTGTCCCCGGCCACGGGGCGAAAACGGTCCCCCGCCCAGTCCACCATGCGTTCGCGCCAGCCGCCCGGGGTCTTCACCAGCTGCCGCACCGGCAGCGCATCGAGGAACTCATTGCCCACCACCAGCAGCGGCGCATCGGTGGGAACGCTGCCGAGATCGTGATGCCACTGCGCCTGCGGCACGGCCTGGGCCTGGAGCGCCCTGAGCGCCTGCGAGCCCTCGACGAAATGAACTTGCGGATCGAGCCCGACCCGCTTCATCGTGCGCAAGGCGTCGCGGGCCAGCGTGCCGCGCCCCGGCCCCATCTCGACATAGTGGACAGGCGCCGGACTGCCCGCCCGCATCCAGATGTCGGCCAGCCAGAGCCCCAGCAGTTCGCCGAAGATCTGGCTGATTTCCGGCGCCGTGATGAAATCGCCCGCCGATCCCAGCGGGTCCTTGTCCGCATAGTAGCGGGCGTTCGATTCCCCCATGTAGTGCAGCAGCGAAATCGGGCCGTAATTGGCGATCAACCGCTGGAACACGGCCGAGAGCGGCTCGGCATCGGACATCGTCTCAGGCCGTGATCGGACGCACGGTGGCGAGCGCGGGCTTGGTCAATGCGCGGGCGACCAGCAGCAGGCCGAGCATGATCAGCGGGATCGTCAGCCACTGCCCCATCGACAGGCCGGTGCGCGCGGCGAAGTCCTGAAGCTGGGCGTCGGGCTCGCGGAAGAACTCCACCGTAAAGCGCGCGCAGGCGATGCCGGCGGTGAAGACGCCGACCAGCAGGCCCGGACGGAAGCGCGCGCGGGTCTTCCAGAACAGCGTGAGCATCACCACGATCATCAGCAGGCCTTCCAGACCCGCTTCGTAGAGCTGGCTGGGATGGCGCGGCAAGGGCCCGGCATCGGGGAAGACCATGGCCCAGGGCAGGTTCGGGTTGGTGACCACCCGGCCCCAGAGTTCGCCGTTCACGAAGTTGGCAAGGCGGCCGAACAGCATGCCGAAGGGAACGCAGACCGAAATGTAGTCGGCCACGCGCAGGAAATCGAGATTGCCGCGCCAGGAAACCCAGGCCATCGCCAGCAGCACGCCGATCAGCCCGCCGTGGAAGCTCATGCCGCCGTGCCAGAGCGAAAGCAGCGCGGCCGGATCGGTCCAGAGGCTGGGAATGCCGGTATCGCCGCCCGTATAGAAGGTCGCATAGCCAAGGCGGCCGCCCAGGATGATGCCGATCGTGCAGTAGAAGAACAGGTCGTCGGCATGACGCTGCGCGAGCGGCGCGCCGGGCGCCTTGATCATGCGCGTCAGATGCCAGTAGCCGAGCATGATGCCCGCCAGATAAGCCAGCGAATACCAGCGCAGCTCGAAGCTGCCGATGCGGAACAGGTAGTTCTTGAGGCCGAGGTCGACCCAATAGATCGGCTGATGCGCCTCGGCGGCGGCGGCTGCGGCAAGTGCTGTCAGGGACAAGTGCTCGACCTCGTAAATCTCGTAAGGTCGCCGGGCCGGACGGCGCGACGAATGCTTTTCAGCGGTGGTTTGCGGCCTTCTGGCATAGCCTGCGGGGCGATGGTAGGCCGGATTTTCCGGCAGGTCGCCAAAATCGCGCGCGCCGCGCTCGGTTGCTGTTTCCCTCAAGCCGTTGAATGTCTAGATATCGGCGGACATGAGCGTGATCCGCATCCCTTCGCCCCGTTCCGTGATCGACCGCCGCGCGCTGGTCGAGGCCATCGAAGCCGTCGTTGCCGAAACCGGCCATGCCAAGGGCCGCAAGCAGGTGGTCGAACGCCTGCGCGAGGCGCTGGAACAGGGCCGGGCCGAAATCGCCCGCCGCCTCGTGGAAAAGCCTTCCGCCGGGCACGAAGTGGCCGAGGCGCAGGCCTATCTGGTGGACCAGTTGCTGCGCGTGATCCACGATCACGTCTCCACCCACGTCTATCCGGCGATGAACCGTTCGAAGGGCGAACGCCTCTCGATCATCGCCGTGGGCGGCTACGGCCGGGGCGAGATGGCGCCCCATTCCGACGTCGATCTCGCCTTTCTCACGCCGATCAAGCAGACCGCCTGGTGCGAGCAGGTGATCGAGGCGATGCTCTATTTCCTCTGGGACCTGGGCCTCAAGATCGGCCATTCCAGCCGCTCGGTGGATGACATGGTCCGCATGAGCCGATCGGACCTGACGATCCGCACCGCCATGCTGGAAGGCCGCTACGTCTGGGGCGATCAGGATCTCTACGAGGAAGTGCGCGCCCGCTTCTGGAAGGACGTCGTCGCCGGAACCGAGCGCCAGTTCGTGGTCGAGAAGCTGGCCGAGCGCGAGGAACGCCACAAGCGCATGGGCGACAGCCGCTATGTGGTCGAACCCAATGTGAAGGAAGGCAAGGGCGGCCTGCGCGACCTCCACACGCTCTACTGGATCGGCAAATATATCCACAAGGTGCGCGATCCCAGCGAACTGGTGGACGTGGGCCTGCTCACCCACAAGGAATACCGTGCCTTCCGCCGGGCCGAGAACTTCTTCTGGGCGGTGCGCTGCCACCTCCACACCATCACCCGCCGCGCCGAGGACCGCCTGACTTTCGACCTCCAGCGCGAAGTGGCGGCGCGGATGAACTATTCCGACCGCCCCGGAAAGAGCGCGGTCGAGCGGTTCATGCAGATGTTCTTCCTCCAGGCGAAGATGGTCGGCACGCTTACCGGCGTGTTCCTCGCCCAGCTCGACGACCAGTTCGCGAAGCGCCAGCCGCGCGGGCTGCTGGCAGGCTTCCGTGCCCGGCCACGCTCGGTCCGGGGCTACAAGGTCTTCGGCGGCCGCATCATGGCCCCCGGCGAGACCTGGTTCGAGGCCGATCCGGTGCGCCTGATCGAGATCTTCGTCATCGCCGACCGCGAAGGGCTGGAAATCCACCCCGAGACCATGCGCCTGGTCTCGCGCGATGCCGCGCTGATCCGCGAGGAGGTGCGCCGCGATCCGCGCGCCAACGAGCTGTTCATGGAACTGCTCACCAGCCGCAACAACCCCGAAGTGGCGCTGCGTTCGTTCAACGAGGCGGGCGTGTTCGGCCGCTTCGTCACAGAATTCGGACGCGTCAACGCGCAGATGCAGTTCGACATGTACCACCACTACACGGTGGACGAACACACCATCCGCGCCATCGGCCTGCTTTCCCGCATCGAGAAAGGCGAGCTGAAGCAGGACCATCCGCTCAGCCACGAGATCATCCACAAGGTCCGCTCGCGCCGCGCGCTCTACGCCGCCGTTCTGCTCCACGACATCGCCAAGGGCCGCGGCGGCGACCATTCCGAGATCGGCGCCGAGATCGCCCTCAAGCTCTGCCCGCGTTTCGGCCTGGACGAGGAGGAGACGGAACTGGTCTCCTGGCTGGTGCTGCACCACCTCGTGCTCTCGGCCACCGCCTTCAAGCGCGACTTGTCCGACGCCAAGACGATCACCGATTTCGTCGAACTCGTGCAATCGGTGGACCGTCTGCGCCAGCTGACCCTGCTAACCATCGTCGATATCCGCGCGGTCGGCCCCGGCACCTGGAATTCGTGGAAGCGCCAGCTTATCGGCGAACTCTACGGCGCCACCGAAGAGCGCCTGCGCCTGGGCCACGTCGAATTCGGCCGCGAGAAGCGCGTCGCCGCGAAGAAGGCCCGGGTCGAGGCCGATGCCCCCGAGAACGCCGAACTGGTGGAGGCCATCGGCGGCCAGTTCGCAGACGCCTACTGGATCGCCGAACCGGAAGACGTGATCGCCAAGAACCTCGCGCAGTTCCGCGGCTCCGAGAACGATCCGCTGTCGATCGCGACCGAATACTACCCGGCGCGCGGGGCCACGCTGGTCACCGTCATCGCCTCGGACCATCCCGGCCTGTTCTACCGCATCGCGGGCGGCATCCATCTGGCGGGCGGCAACATCATCGACGCGCGCATCCACACTACCCGCACCGGGCGCGCAGTGGACAATTTCCTGGTGCAGGACCCGCTCGGGCGCCCCTTCATGGAGGAAACCCAGCTCGCGCGCCTGCGCTCCTCGATCGAGAACGCGCTGGCCAACCGCATCAAGATACTGCCGCAGCTCGTCGCCCGCCCGGACGCCCGGCCCCGCGCCGACGCCTTCGACGTGCGCCCGCGCGTGCTGGTGGACAACAAGGCCTCGAACCGCCTCACCGTGGTCGAAGTCAATGCCCGCGACCGTCCAGCCCTGCTCAACAGGCTGGCCCATGCCCTGTTCGAATCGAAGCTCATGGTCCACTCCGCCCATATCGCCACTTACGGCGAGCGCGCGGCCGACACTTTCTACGTCACCGACCTTCTGGGCGAAAAGCTGACGTCCGCCAGCCGCATCAAGGCGCTGGAACGCCGCCTGCTGGAAGCGGCCAGCGAGGGAAGCCTGACCGAAGTGGCGGCGTGACAGGGATTGGCAGCCAGACCCTCCACGCAAACCTCGCGCCCTCCCACCCCGTCATCCTGAACTTGTTTAGCTTCGCTGGCCTTCGGCTCAGGATCCATCTTGCCGAACAGGCCGCCGTCGATGGTCAGAAATGGATCCTGAACCAAGTTCAGGATGACGCCGGGAGAGAGCACGAGGGCAGCCTCGGCAAAATCTTGCCCGACAAGGTGTTGAAAGCGCGCGCCAAGAGGCCCACTTGTTGCATCGCAACATCCCCATGCGCAGGACCCTGCCCATGAATGACAGCAAGACCGCCGCTTCTCTCGATGTTTCTTCCGACCGACTCGGCTGTCACCAGTCGGTGCTGGTGCTGCAGGGTGGCGGCGCGCTAGGCGCCTATCAGGCCGGCGTCTACGAGGCCCTGAGCGAGGCGGGCCATGTGCCGGACTGGGTGGCGGGCATCTCGATCGGAGCCATCAATGCCGCGATCATCGCCGGAAATGCGCCGGGCGAGCGGGTGAAGCACCTTCGCAAGTTCTGGGACGGCGTGAGCCAGGAACTGCTCTATCGCCTCGACGTCGGCAACGGCTTCGCTCGCCGCGCCTTCAACGAGACGTCCGCCGCATGGGCCGCCACTTTCGGCATTCCCGGCTTCTTCACCCCGCGCCTGCCGACGCCGCTGCCCGAATGGCCGAGCGAGATCGAGCGCCTGAGCTTCTACGACACCACGCCGCTGCGGCAGACGCTGCTCGATCTCATCGATTTCGACCGGATCAACCACGGCGAAACCCGCTTCTCGGTCGGCGCGGTCAACATGATGACCGGCAACTTCGCCTACTTCGACAACAGGAGCGAGCGCAGGATCGGCCCCGAGCATGTCATGGCCAGCGGCGCCTTGCCCCCCGGCTTCCCGCCCGTGGCGATCGACGGCGAGTGGTACTGGGACGGCGGCCTCGTTTCCAACACGCCGCTGCAATATGTACTCGACAACCGGTCCCCCTGCGAGATGACCGTGTTCCAGGTGGACCTGTTCCCCTCTCGCGGCGCCGTTCCCCGCACCATGGCCGATATCGCCCAGCGCGAGAAGGACATCCGCTTCTCCAGCCGCACGCGCATGAACACCGACCTTTCGAAGCAGCTCCAGAAGATGCGCGCCGCCGCCCAGCGGCTTGCCCATAAGCTGCCGCCGGAACTCCGGGACGATCCCGACCTGCACCATCTGCTGGGCTGCCGCCCGGCCGGCGCGGTCGCGGTGATGCACCTCATCAACCGCCCGCGCGGCTATGAAACCATGTCGAAAGATTACGAATTCTCGCGGATGACGGTGACCGAGCACTGGGCGGCGGGCAAGGCCGATGCCTGCTGGTCGCTGGAAAAGCCGGACTGGGCCGGACGCAGCCTGCAACCCGACGAGATCATGACGTTCGACCTTTCGGCCGACCGCCCCCGCAACGGACACTGAAGAGAATTTCCGAGGAGAGACGATCCATGAAGCTCAAGGACAAGTCCTGCATCGTCACCGGCGCTGCCAGCGGTATCGGCAATGCCATCGCTCACAAATACGCATCGGCAGGCGGCAAGGTGGCGATTGCCGACCTCAACCTCGAAGCCGCGCAGAAGGCCGCCGACGACATCAAGTCCAAGTACGGCACCGAAGCCCTGGCCGTGGCCATGGACGTAACCAGCGAGGATCAGGTGAACGCGGGCGTCGCGGCCGTGGTCGAGGCCTGGGGCACCGTGGACGTGCTCGTCTCCAACGCCGGTATCCAGATCGTCAACCCGGTCGAGAATTTCGCCTATTCCGACTGGAAGAAGATGCTCGCCATCCACCTCGACGGCGCTTTCCTCACCTCCAAGGCCGTGCTGCCGCACATGTATGCGCAGAAGTCCGGCTCGATCATCTTCATGGGCTCGGTCCATTCGAAGGAGGCCAGCCCGCTCAAGTCGGCCTATGTCACCGCCAAGCACGGCCTGCTCGGCCTCAGCCGCGTGATCGCCAAGGAAGGCGGCAAGAAGGGCGTGCGCAGCAACGTCATCTGCCCCGGCTTCGTGCGCACCCCGCTGGTGGACAAGCAGATCCCCGAACAGGCCAAGGAACTGGGCATTTCCGAGGATGAAGTGGTGAGCCGGGTGATGCTGGGCCAGACCGTGGACGGCGAATTCACCACCGTCGACGACATCGCAGAAGTGGCGCTGTTCTTCGGGGGCTTCGAGACCAATGCGCTGACCGGGCAGTCACTGATCGCGAGCCACGGGTGGTTCATGGAGTAATCAGATGCCAGGCAATCCAGGGCGGTTTACGGCGCCCTGGATTGCTTCGCTACGCTCGCAATGACGAAAATCAGGGTGCGTTGGTCGAACTGCGCCAGACTGGCGCAGGCCACCAACCTCAAACCGCCGAACGCAACCGCGCCAGAGCCTCATCCCGCCCGATCAGCGGCAACAAAGCGCCCATGTCCGGCCCGTGCTCCATTCCCGTCAGCGCCAGACGCAGCGGCAGGAACAGGGCCTTGCCCTTGCGGCCGGTCGCTTCCTTGAGCGCGCCAGTCAGCGCCTTCCACACGTCCGGGTGCCATTCGAGCGCAGCCAGAACGTCGGCCGCCTGCGCCAGATAGGTCCCGTCTTCATCGGCCTGAGCCGGTGCCTCGATCGGACCGATGACCACGCGCCACCAGTCGTGCGCTTCGTGGACGTGCGAGAGGTTGGGGCGGATCGTCTCCCAGGCACCCGCGTCCATTTCATCGGGCAGGCGGCCGGAGACCGCCTCGAACGGCAGGGCGTGGACCACGGCGGCATTGACGCGTTCCAGTTCCGCCTCGTCGAAGCGGGCGGGCGCGCGGCCGAAGCGGGAGAGATCGAAGGCCGCCGCCAGCGCTTCGGCATCGAGCGCGGGATCGACCGGATCGCTGGTGCCGAGACGCCCAAGCAGCGCGACCACGGCCTGCGGCTCTATGCCGATCTCGCGGAAATGCGCGACGCCCAGCGAGCCGAGACGCTTGGAGAGCTTGCCCTCGGTGCCGACCAGCAGCGCCTCGTGCGCGAAAGCAGGCACCTGCGCGCCAAGCGCGGTGAACATTTGCACCTGGGCGGCGGTGTTGGAAACGTGGTCTTCTCCGCGCAGGATCTGCGTGACGCCCATGTCCACGTCGTCGATGGCCGAGGGCAGCATGTAGAGCCACGAACCGTCGGCACGGCGAATCACCGGGTCGCTGATCTGGGCCGGGTCGAACTTCTGGGGACCGCGAATGCCGTCTTCCCAGGTGATCGGCTCGTCATGATCGAGCAGGAAGCGCCAGTGCGGGAGGTCTCCGGCGGCGATCTTCGCGGCCTTTTCCGCTTCGGTCAGCTTCAGCGCGCCGCGATCGTAGATCGGCGGCAGCCCGCGCCCGAGCAGGACCTTGCGCTTGAGTTCCAGTTCCTGCGGGGTTTCCCAGCAGGGATAGACGCGCCCCGCCGCTTTCAGGCGCTCGAATTCGCGTTCGTAGAGCGCGAAACGGGCGGACTGCCGCTCCTCCCCGCTCCATGCGATGCCGAGCCAGGCGAGGTCGGCATGGATGCCCTCGACATATTCCTCCTTCGATCGCGCCGCGTCGGTATCGTCGATGCGCAGCAGGAACGTGCCGCCGGCCTTCTGGGCCAGCAGCCAGTTGTGCAGCGCCGTGCGGATATTGCCGACGTGGAGATGCCCGGTGGGCGAAGGAGCGAAGCGCGTTACGGTCATGCCTCGCGCGTTACGGCGGGGCGGGCGAGAGGTCAATTTCGCCGCGCGAAAACCGCCTTGGCCGCCAGGGCGGCAAAGCCCGCCACCAGCCCCCAGAACGCCGAACCGATACCCAGCAGCGAGACCCCGGAGGCTGTGGCCGCGAAAGTCAGGATCGCGGCGTCGCGCTCGGTCTTTTCCGCAAGCATGCTTTCCACCGCGCCGGAAAGCGGGGCGATCAGGGCGATTCCCGTGAAGGCCGCGATCGAGGCCTTGGGCATCGTCAGGAAGAACTGCACGAGCGGCGCGGAAAACAGCGCCAGCGCAAGGTAGAAGGCGGCATAGATCAGCCCAACCATCCAGCGGCGGCCCTGATCGGGATGCGCGTCGCTGCTGGTGCAGATCGCCGCGGTGATCGCCGCAAGGTTGACCCCGTGCGCACCGAAGGGCGCGAGCACCATCGTCGCCAGGCCGGTTCCCAGCAGCAGCGGCTGCGGCCTCGGCTCGTAACCGGCGCTGCGCAGCACGACGAGCCCCGGCAGGTTCTGCGAGACCAGGGTGACGAGAAACAACGGCACGCCGATGCTGGCCATCGCCTTGAGATCGAAGATCGGCGTGACAGGCTCCAGCCTCCCGAGCAGGGAAGTCGGCGCGAATCCAGCCACGTCGCCGCGCAGCAGGACAACCGCCACGCCCGAAACGAGCACCAGCAGCAGCGCATAGAGCGGAAAACGCTGACGGGCGATCACGAAGACCAGCAGCAGCACGACCACCAGCAGGGCATCGGTTTCCAGCGTGCGAAAGAGCTGGAGGCAGAACGGCAGCAGCACGCCCGCCAGCATGGCCGAGGCGACCGAAGCGGGAATCCGCGCCGCCAGTCTTCCCAGCGCGGGAACCAGCCCCAGCAGGCACATGAGGCCCGCCGCCGCGACGAAGGCGCCGACGGCGATGGGCCATGCCACCGCGCCCGCACTCGCCGCCAGCAGTGCCGCGCCGGGGGTGGACCATGCCAGCACCACCGGCATGCGCATCCACAGCGAGAGAATCGCACCGGCCACGGCAATGCCAAGGCAGAGCGCGGTCACGGCGGAGCCGACTTGTCCGGTCCCGGCGCCGAGCGCCTGCATCGCCTGGACGACCAGCGCGACCGTCCCCCCGAATCCGATGAGGGCGGCGATGAGCGCGGAAGTCCAGGAGGCGAGCGGCGGAAGTCGGGAAAGCATCGCCGCGCTATGGGCAGGTTTTCCGGCGAAGGGAAGGCTTTGCGAAGACGGCGCACCGGCTTCTACGCGGTCACTTCATCTGTCACAACTGTCTGGAAGAAGGGGGAAATGGTGGAGCCTAGCGGGATCGAACCGCTGACCTCCTGCATGCCATGCAGGCGCTCTCCCAGCTGAGCTAAGGCCCCGTCCATTTCAGCGGATCGCGCCTGGGCGGGCAATCCGGTCCACCACGCTGCGGCGGCGGAGGCAGCCCTCTAGATCGCCTTTTTCGATCTGACAAGAGAAACCTTCACAAGATTGAAAAGTTACTCAGGATAGCGTCCGAAAAAAGCAGGGCGAGGGTGCGAATGGGAGAGCGATCATGATTCGAAATCTGCTGACCGTCGCCGCCCTGACCGTCGCCGCCCTACCCGGAATGCTGGCCGCCACGCCGTCCATGGCCGCCAATTCGTGCCGGGATGCCAAGGGCAAGTTCGTGCCCTGCCAGACCGTGACCACGAAAAAGACCACCACCAAGGTCACGACCACCATGGCGAAAGGAAAGGACGGCAAGTGCCGCTTCACTTCGGGGCCCAAGAAGGGCCAGTTTACCCAATGCCCTGGATAATATGACGATTTCGGGGGTTCGGCGCGCCGGGCTCCCGAATCGCGCGAAGCCGGGGGTGCCAAAAGACGTGCCATAAAGAGTCCGGGCAATAAAAAACCCTCCCGGAGGGGAGGGCTTTTTCCGTCTCGGACGGACTTTCCGTGATTCCCCCGAAGGGGCGGAAAGCATCTGGGGGCCGGCAAACCGAACGGATCGGTGCGCAGCCCCCGAACCGATTACTCGGCAGCCGCGGTGGCTTCTTCGGTAGCCGCTTCGGTGGTAGCAGCCAGAGTTTCCTCGGGCAGGGTCTCAACCGACTCGGTAGCAGCTTCGGTGGGCTTTTCGCCACCGCAAGCAGCGAGCGACAGAGCGGCAGCCGACGCGAACGCGGCAAAAGCAATCTTCTTCATGCGAATCCCCTTGCATTGTTTGGCGCATAGGCCAACGCTTGCAGGCAAGCCTGCGGTGCCATTCTTTAGACGAGACAATGGTGCAACGCAAATGGGAAGTAAGGGGGCGGAAATCCGCAGAAATCCTAGGGCTTGCACACATATAAAGATATCTTTATATGCCATCGCATGAAAATCGACCCCCTCTTGAGGGCCCTTTCGGAGCCGACGCGACTGCGCATCATGCGTCTGCTCGCGCATATGGAACTGGCCGTGGGAGAGCTTGCCCAGGTGCTCGGGCAGAGCCAGCCGCGAGTCTCTCGCCATGTGAAGATTCTCTGCGACGCAGGCCTGGCGCAGCGCCGCAAGGAAGGTAGCTGGGTTTTCCTGCGCACGGCCGTGAAGGAAAAGAGCGAGCCGCCGATGGGCGCCGCCGCCGCGCAGCTCCTGACCATTGCCGAGCGCGACGATCCGGCCTTTTCCGCGCGCTGCGCCGAAGATCGCCGTCAGCTTGCGGCGATTCGCGAGGCACGCGAATCCAGCGCCCAGGCCTATTTCGCCCTCCACGCGGAGGAATGGGACACCCTGCGCCAGCTTCACGGCGCCGACGGCCCTGTGGAAACCGCCCTGATGGCCGCGTTCGGCCGCCAGAAGCTGGGCGCGCTGCTCGATGTCGGCACCGGCACGGGACGCATGGCGGAACTGCTTTCAGGCCGGGCCGGGCATGTCACCGCGCTCGACAAGAGCCCGGACATGTTGCGAATTGCCCGCGCCCGGTTGCAGTCTTTGCCGCCGGACAAGCTCTCGCTGGTCCAGGGCGACTTCACCGCCCTGCCCTTCGCCGCCGCTACATTCGATACCGTGCTGTTCCATCAGGTACTGCACTATGCGCAGGATCCCGGCGTGGTCCTGGCCGAAGCCGCGCGCGTCACCGTGGAGGGCGGCCGCGTGGCCGTGGTCGATCTTGCCGCGCATGACCGCGAGGAACTGCGCGAGCGCCATGCCCACGCCCGCCTCGGCTTTTCCGACGAACAGATGGAAGCCCTGTTGGCGGAAGCCGGATTCGCGCCCGAGCTGCCGACGATCCTGCCCGGCGATCCGCTTACCGTGAAGATCTGGACGGCGCGCCGCCTGCCGCACGCCGCCCCCGACACCATTTCCGAGATTCAAGACAGAAAGACCGAACTGCCATGACTTCTGCCGAACGACCGGTCTCCGCGCCGCTTTTCGAGGACCTGCCGGGCGACATTTCCGTTTCCTTCGAATTCTTCCCGCCCAAGACGGAGAAGATGGAGGAACAGCTCTGGGATGCGATCACCCAGCTTGCTCCGCTGGCCCCCAGCTTCGTTTCGGTGACTTACGGCGCCGGTGGCTCCACCCGTGAGCGCACCCATTCCACCGTCTCGCGCCTCGTGCGCGAAACCGATCTGGTGCCCGCCGCCCATCTCACTTGCGTGGGCGCGAGCAAGGACGAGATCGCCGAGATCGCCGACCAGTACTGGGAAGCCGGCGTGCGCCATATCGTCGCCCTGCGCGGCGATCCGCCGCCGGCGCACGGCGGCATCTTCACCCCGCACCCCGAAGGCTACACCGGCGCCGCCGATCTCGTTTCCGGCCTTAAGGCGCGGCACGATTTCGACATTTCGGTGGCGGCCTATCCCGAGATCCATCCCGAGGCCCTCAGCGCCAATGCCGACCTCGACAACCTGAAGCGCAAGCTGGACGCCGGTGCCAACCGCGCGATCACGCAGTTCTTCTTCTCGACCGACGCCTATTTCCGCTTCCTCGACAAGGCGCTGGCCGCAGGCATCACCGCGCCGATCCTGCCGGGCATCATGCCGGTGACCAGCTTCGCCGCGATCCGCCGCATGTCGGGCAATACCGAGATTCCGGGCTGGCTGGAGCGGATGTTCGAAGGGCTCGACGATCGCCCCGGCCCGCGCGCGCTGGTGGCCGCGGTTGCCGCGGCCGACTTGTGCCGCAGGCTCTACCAGGGCGGCGTGCGCGATTTCCACTTCTATACACTCAACCGCGCCGAGCAGGCCTATGCGATCTGCCAGCTTCTGGGCCTGCGCCCCAAAGCGGAATCCTGAGCGGACTTGCCCAAGGACCGTTCGTGACGCAAGGCGCGCGCGAACGGTCCGCCAAAGATGACCTTTAGCCCCTTCCGGGCTGATCGGGGATTACGATAATGAGTGCCAGAGAACAGTTCCTCGCCGAAGCGGCCAAGCGCATCCTGATCACGGACGGCGCGTTCGGCACCGAAATCCAGCGCTGGAAGCTCAGCGAAGAGGACTATGCGGGCAACCTCGGCCTCTCCCACGACCAGAAGGGCAACAACGACATTCTCGCGCTGACCAAGCCCGAAGTGCCCGAATCGATCCACCGCGCCTATTTCGAGGCCGGAGCCGACATTGCCGAGACCAATACCTTCTCGGCCAACCGCATCAGCCAGGCCGACTACGGCGCCGAGCACCTCGTGCGCGAGATCAACGTCGAATCGGCAAAGCTGGCCCGCCGTCTCGCCAACGAATACCAGGCCAAGGACGGGCGCCCGCGCTTCGTGGCGGGCGCGATCGGGCCGACCAACAAGACGCTCTCGCTCAGCCCGGACGTCAACGATCCCGGCTACCGCGAGATCGACTGGGACGAACTGGTCGACGTCTACAAGGAACAGGCCGCAGCCCTCGTCGAAGGCGGGGCCGATTTCATCCTGATCGAGACGGTGTTCGACACGCTCAACGCCAAGGCCGGGGTCATGGCGGTGCGCAAGCTCGAGGCCGAGCTGGGCCGCGAAGTGCCGATCATGATGTCGATGACGCTGACCGACCTTTCCGGGCGCAACCTTTCGGGCCACACCGTGGAAGCCTTCTGGCATGCCGTGCGCCACGCGAAGCCGGTGACGATCGGGCTCAACTGCTCGTTTGGCGCCACCCAGCTGCGCCCGCATGTGAAGACCCTGTCCGAACTCGCGGACACCCTGATCATGATCTATCCCAATGCCGGCCTGCCCAACGAACTGGGCCAGTACGACGAGATGCCCGAGACCACGGCGGGCTTCGTGGGCGAATGGGCGATCGCGGGACAAGTCAACGTGCTGGGCGGCTGCTGCGGTTCGACCCCCGACCATATCGCCGCCATGGCGCGCAAGGTCGCAGGCCTCGCGCCGCGCCGCCTGCCCGAACTCGATCCGGTGACGCGCCTCGCCGGGCTCGAACCCTTCACCATGGCCGGGTGACGCCATGACCGATTTCCCGATCTGGCGCATCCGCCCCGCCACGGCCGACGATGCCGACGCGCTTTCCCTGGTGGCGAGCGCGACTTTCCTCGAAAACTTCGCGGGGCTGGTCGATGGCGGCGGTATCGTCGCCCACTGCCTGAAGCAGCACTCTGCGGAAAACTATCGCAAGTACCTCGGCAGGGGCGCGAAGGCATGGCTGGCGGAAGTCGAGCCGGGCCACGCGCCCGTCGGCTACGCCCTGATCTGCGATCCCGAACTGGAACTGGCGCAGGAGGGCGATCTCGAACTGAAGCGCATCTACCTGTTCTCGCGCTTCCAGGGTTCGATGATGGCGGGCACGATGATGCGCATCGTCCGCGATGCCGCCGTGGCCGCGGGCTGGCAGCGCCTGCTGCTGGGCGTGAAGAACGACAATCACCGCGCCCTCGCCTTCTATGCCAAGCACGGCTTCGCGCCGATCGGCACCCGGACTTTCGACGTCGGCGGCAAGACCTATGACGACTATGTGCTCGCCCTGGAGTTGGCGAACGCATCGCCTGCGAACTGATTCAACGAGAACGACAGACCATGACCTCGATTCATTCCGGCGCCCGTTTCGTCAACATCGGCGAGCGCACCAACGTCACCGGCTCGGCCGCGTTCAAGAAGCTCATCATGGCGGGCGATTATGCCAAGGCCGTGGACGTCGCCCGCCAGCAGGTGGACAACGGCGCGCAAGTGATCGACGTCAACATGGACGAAGGCCTGCTCGACGCGGTCGAGGCCATGACCACCTTCCTCAAGCTGATCGCCGCCGAGCCGGACATCGCCCGCGTACCGGTGATGATCGACAGCTCCAAGTGGGACGTGATCGAGGCGGGCCTCAAGTGCGTATCGGGCAAGCCGATCGTCAATTCGATCTCGATGAAGGAAGGCGTTGAGCCGTTCCTGGCCCAGGCGCGCAAGTGCATGGACTACGGCGCCGCCGTGGTGGTCATGGCCTTCGACGAGACCGGCCAGGCCGACACGCGCGAGCGCAAGATCGAGATCTGCACCCGCGCCTACAAACTGCTGACCGGGATCGGCTTCCCGCCCGAGGACATCATCTTCGATCCCAACGTCTTCGCGGTGGCCACCGGCATCGAGGAGCACGACCGCTACGGCCTGGACTTCATCGAGGCGGTGGTCGAAATCCGCAAGGCCTGCCCGCACGTCCACTTCTCGGGCGGCCTTTCCAACCTCTCGTTCAGCTTCCGCGGCAACGAGACGGTGCGCCGCGCGATGCACTCGGTGTTCCTCTACCACGCGATCCCCGCCGGGCTCGACATGTCGATCGTCAACGCCGGCCAGCTCGACGTCTACGACCAGATCGACCCCGCCCTGCGCGAGGCCTGCGAAGACGTCATCATGATGCGCCGTCCGGGCGTGGGCGAGGACGGCAAGACCTCCACCGAACGCCTGATCGACTTGGCCGAAAGCTACAAGGGCAAGGACAAGGTTGCCGAAAAGGCCGCCGAGGAATGGCGCGGCTGGGACGTGGCCAAGCGCATCGAGCACGCTCTCGTGCGCGGCATCGACGCCTATGTGGTCGAGGATACCGAAGAAGCGCGCGCCGCCATCGCGGCGGCGGGCGGCCGTCCGATCGAAGTGATCGAAGGTCCGCTGATGGGCGGCATGAACGTGGTGGGCGACCTGTTCGGATCGGGCAAGATGTTCCTGCCGCAGGTCGTGAAGTCGGCCCGCGTGATGAAGAAGGCCGTGGCCCACCTCATCCCCTTCATCGAGGCGGAGAAGGACGCCAAGAGCAAGGCCAAGGGCCGCATCGTCATGGCCACCGTCAAGGGCGACGTCCATGACATCGGCAAGAACATCGTCGGCGTCGTGCTCCAGTGCAACGGCTACGAGGTGATCGACCTCGGCGTCATGGTGCCCTGGAGCAAGATCCTCGAATCCGCCAACGAGAACGAGGCCGACATCATCGGTCTTTCCGGCCTCATCACCCCCTCGCTCGACGAGATGGTGACCGTGGCCGAGGAAATGCAGCGCGCCGAGATGAACATCCCGCTGCTGATCGGCGGTGCGACGACGTCCAAGGTCCATACCGCGCTGCGCATCGACCCCGCTTACAAGGGCCCGGTGGTCCATGTGCTCGACGCCAGCCGCGCGGTCGGCGTCGCCTCGCAGCTGCTGTCCGACACGCAATCGGTGCCCTTCGTCGCCTCGGTGGCCGACGAATACGAGAAGGTCCGCGTGGCCCGCGCGGGCAAGGGACAGAGCGAGCTGCTCGGCATCGCCGATGCCCGCGCCAATGGCTTCGCGCCGGACTTCACGCAGAAGCCCGGCGCACCGGTGCAGCCCGGCCTGCACGTCTTCGCGGACTGGGACCTTGAGGAACTGGTCGAGACTTTCGACTGGACGCCCTTCTTCCGCGCCTGGGAACTGGCCGGAACCTACCCCGCGATCCTCGATGACGCGGTAGTGGGCGAAAGCGCCCGCAACCTCTTTGCCGATGCCAAGGCGATGCTCGCCAGGATCGTCGAGGAAAAGTGGCTGACCGCCAAGGGCGTCTGCGCCTTCTGGCCCGCCGCCGCGCATGGCGACGACGTGATCCTGGGCACCGGCACGCTGGAGCCGCAAGTCGTCTACGACGCCGTCCAACAGGGCGTCCACGAAGGCCCGGACTTCATCCAGCTGCCGTTCCTGCGCCAGCAGTTCAAGAAGAGCCGTGGCCGGGCCAACTTCTGCCTTTCCGACTTCGTCGATCCGGCGGGCGACTGGCTGGGCGGTTTCGCAGTGGGCATCCACGGGATCGAGCCGCATCTCGAACGCTTCCAGGCCGCGCACGACGACTATTCGGACATCCTGCTGAAAGCCCTGGCCGACCGCTTCGCCGAAGCTTTCGCCGAGCGCCTGCACAGCCATGTCCGCACCACGCTCTGGGGCTATGCCCCGGACGAGCAGTTCACCAACGAAGCGCTGATCCGCGAGGAATATCGCGGCATCCGCCCGGCCCCCGGCTATCCGGCCTGCCCGGACCACTCGCTGAAGCCGATCCTGTTCGATCTCCTGAAAGCGCAGGACAATGCCGGGATCACCCTGACCGAAAGCCAGGCCATGCTGCCCACGGCCGCCGTCTCGGGGTTCTACTTCGGCCACCCGGAAAGCCAGTACTTCGGCGTCGCCCGCATCGGCCGCGACCAGCTGGAAGACTACGCCGAACGCCGCGACGTGGACCTTGCCGTGGCGGAGCGCTGGCTGCGGCCCAACCTCGACTGAGCTATTTCCCTGCCGTCGTCATTGCGCGCGTAGCAAAGCGATGACGACGGCAGGAGGCATTGCTTTCGATTACAATCTGGAAAACTTGCGCAAACCCCGAAAGGCCGGATTGCCCGTTTTCTTTCCCCGAGGCATTCCTGCGCCCCAACGATAACGAATGGGGACGGGGCACCCGATGGGGACGACCGAAATTTACCTGATTGCGCTGACGATCATTCTCGCGGCGCCCTACCTGGTGTGGCGGCTGCTGCGCACCGAGCACTGGGCACCGCTGGTGGTCGTGCAGATCATCGGCGGCATCCTGCTCGGCCCCGGCGTGCTGGGCCACCTGGCGCCCGATTTCCATGCCTTCGTCTTCAACCCGCAAGTCATGACCGCGCTGAACGGCGTGGCCTGGTGGGCGGTGATGATGTTCGTCTTCGTCGCGGGGGTCGAACTCGACCTTTCCGACGCCTGGACGCACCGCGCCGAAACCACGCTGACTGCCGCCTGTGCCCTGCTGACACCGCTCGCTTTCGGCGCGATCGCCGCGGCCCTGCTGCTGCGCACGCCGGGATGGATCGGCCCGGAAGGCAGCTATCCGCAGGCCGTGCTTGGCGTGGGCATGGCCTGCGCGGTCACCGCCCTGCCGATCCTGGTCCTGCTGATGGAAAAGCTCGGCATCTTCCGCGAGCCGCTCGGCCAGCGGCTGCTGCGCTATGCCAGCCTTGACGATATCGCGATCTGGGGCGTGCTGGCGCTGATCTTGGTCGATTGGGAACGCGTCGGCCGCCAGGGCCTGTTCCTCGTCGCCTTCGCGGCGGCCTCTTTCGTGATTCGCGCCCTGTTCAAGCGGCTCGGCGAGCAGGACCGCTGGTACGTGGCCCTGATCTGGCTGGCACTCGTCGGCTTCGCGGCGGACTGGTCCGGCCTGCACTTCATGGTCGGCGCCTTCCTGGCCGGAGTGGTGCTCGACGCGCGCTGGTTCAGCCGCGAGAAGCTGGACCTGTTCCGCGAATTCCTGCTGCTCACCGTCATGCCGGTATTCTTCCTCAGCACCGGCCTGCGCACCAATTGGGGCGCCGATAGTTTAACGGGGGGCGGAGCCATGGTGATCGGCGCCGCATTCCTGTTCCTGATCGCCTCGGTAGCGGGCAAGCTGGCGGGCGTTCACCTTGCCGGAAAGCTGCTCGGCTGGAAAAAGGGCGATGCCACGGTAATCGGCTGGATGCTCCAGACCAAGGCGCTCATCATGATCATCTTCGTCAACGTCCTGCTCGACAAGAAGATCGTCACCGCCGAGACCTTCACCGCCCTGCTGCTGATGGCGGTGATGAGCACGATGCTGACCGTGCCCATCGTCAAGCCGCGTCTTGCCAGGCTGATCGACTAACTGCCCGCGCGTCCAACAAGCCTTTCCGCCGCCTGCCAGAACGCCTCCACGAAAGCCCCGTCTTCCACCACCGGATTGGGCTTTCGTGGTGCGCGTTCGAACCAATAGCCCCCGCTGGACCTGCCGGGCTCTTCCGCAGTCGCCAGCCAGATCACGGTGTCCGCTCCCTGCTGCGGAGAGAGTTTCGGCGCATCGCCATAAGCGGCCTGCACGCTATCGGGGGTATGCGAGAAGAAATTGCTACCGACCGTGCCGGGATGGACTGCCTGGGCGACGATCCCGTCCTTGCCCAGACGCGCCGCGAGCCCCCGTGCATGAAGCACATTGGCCAGCTTGGCGCTGCAATAGGCTGCACCTGGGCTCCAGTTGCCGAGATTCTGCAGATCGGCGAGATCGATGCCGGGTATCATCTCGCTGCCGTCCGAAGCCGTGTTGACGATCCTGACGCTGCCTTCGGGCGCATCGGCAGCAGCCTTGCGAAGCAGGGGAAGAAGCCGGGCCGTCAGCGCGAAAGGCCCCAGGAAATTGGCCGCGTAATTGGCCTCGAAGCCCTCCGCCGTCATCTCCCGTTCGCGCGCCATGCCGCCGGCATTATTGATGAGGACATCGATCCGCCCCACTCTGCCGGCGATCTCCTCCGCAAGCCGATCGACCTCCGAAAGCAGCGAAAGATCGGCGCGCAGCATCTCCACGCCGGCGGCAAGATCGGCCTCCGCCGCCGCGCAGCGCCCCGGATCGCGGCCCACGCCGATCACCCGGAAGCCCTGCGCCGCCAGAGCGCGCGCCGTTTCCAGCCCTATGCCCGAGCTTGCCCCGGTCACGATTGCCACGCGCTCCGATCCTGCCAACGATGCCATGTCTGCCGCTCCTCTCTCGTCCTTGGCGCCATTTCGACTACCCGCGCGGCCAAACCGCAAGCTATTGGCGCGGAAACGGAGGAAATCATCGGTTCAGCGGTTTTCAGACCTGTCCCCGTTCTGCCATAAGCGCGCTCGTGCTTTCCGCCGATCTCCTGCCTGATGCGCACGAAGCGCTCCACGCCACATTCGGGTTCAACGCCTTTCGCGGCGTGCAGGAGCAGGTCGTCATGCGGGCGCTCTCCGGCCGTTCGACGCTGGCCGTCATGCCCACCGGCGCCGGCAAGTCGCTGACCTATCAGCTTCCCGCCGTCATGCTGGAGGGGACTTGCGTCGTCGTTTCCCCGCTGATCGCGCTGATGCACGACCAGCTGCGCTCGGCCACCGCCAACGGCATCCGCGCCGCCACGCTGACCAGCGCCGATGCCGACCGCGGCCTGACCATGGACCGCTTCCGCGCGGGCGAGCTGGACTTGCTCTACATCGCCCCCGAACGCGCCAGCCAGCCCCATTTCCGCGAACTTCTGGAACAGTCCCGCGTCGCCCTCTTCGCCATCGACGAGGCGCACTGCGTTTCCGAATGGGGCCACGATTTCCGGCCCGACTACCGGCTGCTGAAGCCGCTGCTCGATGCCTTTCCCGAAGTGCCCCGCCTGGCGCTGACCGCCACGGCGGACCATCACACCCGCACGGATATCCTCGCCCAGCTCGGCATTGCCGAGGAAGGGCTGATCGTTGCCGGATTCGACCGTCCGAACATCCGCTACGCCATCCGCCCCCGCGACAATGCCATGCGGCAGTTGAAGGCGGTGATGGACGAGAATCCGGGCCCCGGCATCGTCTACGCCCCCACCCGCGCCCGCGTCGAGCAGCTGGCCGAAACGCTCGCCTCCGCCACCGGCCGCCGCGTATTGCCCTATCACGCCGGGCTCGATCCCGAAGTGCGCGCCCGCAACCAGGCCGCCTTCGTGGCCTCGGAAGACATGGTCATGGTGGCCACGGTCGCATTCGGCATGGGGATCGACAAGCCGGACGTGCGCTTCGTCGCCCATGCCGGGATCCCCAAGTCGATCGAGGCCTATTACCAGGAAACCGGCCGCGCCGGGCGCGACGGCGACCCTTCCGTGGCGGTGATGTTCTGGGGCGCCGACGATTTCGCCCGCGCCCGCCAGCGCCTGTCCGAAATCGAACCGCACCGGCTGCAGAGCGAACGCCAGCGCCTCGATTCGCTGGCCGGTCTGGTCGAAACCGCCGAATGCCGCCGCGCCGTCCTGCTGCGCCACTTCGGCGAAACGCCTGCGCAGACTTGCGGCAATTGCGACAACTGCCTCGAACCGGCAGGGGTGATCGACGTTACCGAACTCGCCCGCAAGCTGCTCTCGGCCGTCTATCGCACCGGCCAGAGCTACGGCCTCGGCCATCTCGAAAAGGTCCTGACCGGCGCCAGCGACGACCGCGTGCTCCAGCGCGGGCATGACCAGCTTTCGGTCTTCGGCATTCTCACCGCGGACGAGCAGCCGCTGTTGAAACCGCTTGCCCGCGCCTTGCAGGCACGCGGCAGCCTGCTGCCGACCGAACACGGCGGCCTGTCGCTGGGCGGAGACGCGCGCGAGATCCTCAAGGGCGAGGCTTCGGTCATGATCGTCGTGCCACCCAAGCGCGAAAAGAAGCGCCGGGGCGGAAAGGGCGCAGCGGACGGCGGCGCCAACCCGGTTGGCGATCCGCTGTTCGAGGCCCTGCGCGCGCTGCGCCGCGACCTGGCGCAAGAGGCGGGGGTCCCGCCTTATGTGGTGTTCCACGACGCCACCTTGCGCGAAATGGCCGCTGCCCGTCCCGCTTCGCTGGCGGAACTCGGCGAGATCGGCGGCGTCGGCACCCGCAAGCTGGAAGCCTATGGCGAGGCGTTTCTAGGCGTGCTGCGGCAATTTTGATATTCCGTCGTCCCGGACTTGATCCGGGACCGCTGGCCGAGCCTCGCCCAACTCGCGGCAGGGCAATCCGTTTGCCCAGAGGCGGCTCGTCGCAAGCCTGCGCCTAAAGATTTGGCAGCGGTCCCGGATCAAGTCCGGGACGACGATATTTTCAAGCCATCCTGCTGCGAAGGCGCTAAGAGGCCGCATGATCCGCATTCTGATCGATGCCGACGCCTGCCCGGTCAAGGACGAAACCTACAAGGTCGCCGCGCGCTACAAGGTGCCGGTGGTGGTCGTCAGCAACAGCCCGATCCGGGTGCCGCAATCGCCGCTGATCGCGCGCAAGCTGGTGAGCGACGCCTTCGACGCCGCCGACGACTGGATCGCCGAGAATACCGCGCCCGGCGCCGTGGTGATCACGGCCGACATCCTGCTGGCCGACCGCTGCCTCAAGCTCGGCGCCGAAGTCGTCGCGCCGAACGGCAAGCCCTTCACCGCGGCCTCGATCGGCGGCGCCATCGCCACGCGGGCGATCATGGCAGACCTCAGGGCCGGCGGCGATGTCATCGGCGGGCCGCCGCCGTTCAGCAAAACAGACCGATCGCGCTTTCTCTCCAGCCTCGATGAAGTGCTGGTGCGATTGCGGCGCCGGTTCCAGACAGGTTCCTGACTTCATCGGAAACGCCGCGGCCCCTACTTCCGCTCATCCTGAGCTTGTCGAAGGATAGGAGGTCTGGCGCTGCTTTGCGGGGCTTCGACAAGCTCAGCCTGAGCGGGGATGGGATGCCGCGCCCTACCCCAAGCGATAGGGCGTGGGATCGCCGCGCTCGCGGATCAGCATCTGCCGTGCATCCCCGCGCAGGCGCAGGCAAACCGCCTCGCGCGTTTCCTCGCCCAGCATTTCGGGAAAAGCGGATAGCGCCGCCTCGAAACCGTGCTCCACCAGCGCGCCGAGCACACCGGATTCATCGACATCGAAAGCCCGCGCCATCAGTTTGAGGGTGCGGACGGTTTCGCGGAATTCGAAATCGATGAGCCGCCCCGATTCGAACTCCTCCTTGCGCAGCAGCGCCCGTCGCAGATCCCAGACCATTCGATCGGCCTAGCCCTCGCCGCGCTCGAAGGAAACGGGAACGGCCAGTCGGAAAGGCAGATCGGGGGAAGCTATGCGCGATTCCGTGCCGTTGTCATGGATCAGGACGGCACGCCCGACGCCCGGCGTCGCCACGACGGCGACAACGCTTTCCACCCAGTCATGCAGCAGAGCCTTGGCGCGGGCCAGTTCGGCTTCGGCGCGCGTGGTGGTGCCGGAGGCTTCGAGTTCGGCTTCGAGTTCGACGATCCGCGCGGTCGCCGCGCCGACACGGTCGGTGTTCTCGCTCATGATCAGGTTTCCTCGATGGCCACAGCCCCTAGGTGGCCACCCCCGCTTCATGAGGCAAGGCCCCGGCAATCGCTCTCGCGTTAACCGGGGCCTCGAAAGTCGATCAGTCCTAGGGCGAGACCTAGAGCGGGTTATCCAGCTTGATGATCTCTTCCTCGCTGGCGCGCTGGGTGGTCTTGAGCTGGCGGGGTGCCGCGAAGCTGTCGAGCACCGGCTTGTCGCGTTCGTAGAGGTCGTTGAACGGCTTGAGCTGGCCGTCGATCGAACGGGCATAAGTGAAATAGGTGAGGTAGACCGGGAAAGTCCGCGTCATCTCGACCTTGGTGTACTTGCCCGAGCGCGAGATGTCGGCGGCGTCAGTGGCCGTCTTCTGCGCGCCCAGGATCGCCATCGTCATGCCCAGTTCCACCGCGCGCTCGGTGCGGATGCAGCCGTGGCTGAAGGCACGGACTTCGGAGTTGAAGTACTGCTTGGAGGGCGTGTCGTGCAGGTAGATCGCGTGCGGGTTGGGCATGTCGATCTTCATCAGGCCCAGCGAATTGTTCGCCCCCGGCTGCTGGACCACAGTGATCGAACCATCGCCGTTCTTGGTGGCCTTGTAGCCCGCCGAGCGTGCCCAGCCCGGATTGTTCAGGACCTTGGCACCAAGACCTTCGCCCTTCACGATCGACTGCGGCACAGTCCAGGTGGGATTGAACACGACCGCGCTGACCGTTTCGGCCAGCTGCGGCGTCGCCGTGCGGCCCGGCTTGCCGACCACGGTCTTGTAGCTGCGGATGATCTTATTCCTGACCACCAGCCGGAGCTGGAATTCCGGGATATTGGTCATGAGGTAGACATCGCCCAGATCACGGGCCAGCCAGCGCCAGCGGTCCATATTGGCCTGGATCAGCGCGCGGCGCGCCTTGTTGGCCATCGGCGTGGCATTGAGATCGGCCTTGAGCGCGGCATAGTCCGGGTTGGTGGGGGCCAGCTTGGCGACCACGCCGCCCACGTCATGCTCCGACAGGGCCTGGGCCATGATCTGCGCGGTGGGCATCACGTCCTGATCGGGATCGACCGCGAACCACTGCACGCGCGCCTTCATCGGGGTGCGGCCGTCGCGCAGATCCTCGATCAGCCAGCCGAACACGCGGCTGGCCAATGCGTCAAGCTCGTCGCCCTCGCCCTTGGCGATCGCCGTGCGCAGGGCCGCAGGCTGGTAGTCGCCCGGAACAAGGCCTTCCTTGCCGATATATTCGACGGCGGCGAGCAGCGCCTTGGCGTCCGCCAGCGACCACGCCATCACCGGTTCGGCCAGGATCGCGTCCTGCACCACGGGCTGCGAGACCATGGGAATGGCCGTCGGGACCGCGACCGGCGGGACTACAGGCTGCACAGCAGTCTTTGCGGCGGATTTCGTCGCAGGCTTGGTGGTGGGTTGGCCGGTCGGCTGAGCTGTCGGGACGGACTGGGTCGTCGGCAGGATCGAGGTCGGCGTCGATACGGCCTTTTTCTTGCCAGTCTCGGCCTTTTTCGCTTCCGCCTGCCCGGTCGTCTTCTGGGCAAGCGCCGGCTGCGCCGCGAGACCCGTCGCCGCAATGACGGCCACTACGCTGCAACCGAACTTCATGAAACTCGCCATTGTGACCTGAACCTGCCCTTTTGCTGCAAACGGGATGCAAGGAGAAACGCAGCCGATGAAAATCGGCTGCCGATGATGCCCCGCTTTGCCCCCATATGGCGCCTGTATCAAGGATTTCGCCTGACCCTGCGATGAATTGCATGCACGGGCACTTGCACCCGCTGGCGGCGGGAGCGAGAGGCATGCTCATGGACAGCGCCGCCGCCTCTCAAGATCATCACCGCAGTTCGGTCCACAATTCGGCCCACAATTCGGCCCACAATTCGGTTATGCCGGTGCTCGCCGTCGTTGCCGGTATCGCCACGTTCAGTGCCATGGATGCGACGATCAAGGGTGCCTCGCTGGTCGTCGGCGTCTATACCGCCCTGCTGCTGCGCAATCTCTTCGGCACGCTCCTGACCTTGCCGCTCTGGCTTTTTGCCGGTCGCCCCCGTCCGTCGCGCGCCGCGCTCAAGGTCCATGCCCTGCGTGCGGCGATCACTTCGGCCATGGCGGCACTGTTTTTCTATGGCCTGGTACGAATTCCTATGGCCGAGGGAATCGCGATTTCCTTCATTTCACCCATCATCGCGCTTTATTTCGCCGCCCTGCTGCTCGGCGAAACGATCCGCCGCCGGGCTGTCGTCGCCTCGCTCCTGGGTATCCTGGGGGTGCTGGTGATCGGCGCCGGACGCTTCGGATCGGGCAGCTATTCCGGGCAGGCGGCGGAAGGCACGGCGGCCATCCTGCTCTCCGCCGTGTTCTATGCGGCCAACCTTGTCCTGCAACGCAAGCAGGCGCTGCTGGCCCGGCCGGTCGAGATCGCCCAGTTCCAGAACTTGTTTTTGACTTTGATTTTCCTTGCATTTTCGCCGTGGCTGGCGGTCATACCGGACCGGCACAGCCTGCTGCTGATCCTGGCCGGGGCGGCGCTGGCCACCAGCGCCCTGCTGTTTCTGTCCTGGGGCTATGCCCGCGCCGAGACCCAGGTGCTGCTGCCGATCGAATATACCGGCTTTCTCTGGGCGGCCCTGCTCGGCTGGCTGATGTTCGGAGAGCGCCTCGATATCCCGACTGTTGCCGGTACGATACTGATCGTTATCGGCTGCTGGACAGGTGCAAGAAACGCAAAGGTCGAGTCCTAGTCACCACGCCGCGCCCCCTTGACCTTATGGCCGCGAGCGCGCATCGGCGGGGCCGAAGAATCCGCTTGTCGCGATGCAGCACGGCGATCATTTCCGTAACCTGGGCTAGTGGGTTTCGGGATAGCCGCGCTTCTTCCGTGGCACGCTCCATACAGAAGGGGATAATACCCAAATGACCCAGGTCGGACAGGATACGCTCGGCACCCGCAGCACCATGACAGTCGGCGGCAAGCAGATCGCCTACTACTCCCTCAAGAAGGCCGCCGAAAAGATCGGCGACGTTTCGCGCCTTCCCTTCTCGATGAAGGTCCTTCTCGAGAACCTGCTTCGCTTCGAGGACGGCGGCTTCACCGTCTCGACCAAGGACATCCAGGCGATCTCCGACTGGCAGAAGAACCCGGTCACGGGTGAAGAGATCCAGTACCGCCCGGCCCGCGTCCTTCTCCAGGACTTCACCGGCGTTCCCTGCGTGGTCGACCTGGCCGCCATGCGCGACGCCATCGCCACCCTGGGCGGCGACACCAGCAAGATCAACCCGCTGGTCCCCGTGAACCTCGTCATCGACCACTCGGTCATGGTTGACGAGTTCGGCCACCCCAAGGCCTTCGAAGAGAACATGGAGATCGAGTACGAGCGCAACATGGAGCGCTACGACTTCCTCAAGTGGGGTTCCAAGTCGCTTGCGAACTTCTACGCCGTTCCCCCGGGCACCGGCATCTGCCACCAGGTCAATCTGGAAAATATCGCCAAGACCGTGTGGTCGAGCGAAGACCAGAACGGTGAACTGGTCGCCTATCCCGACACTTGCGTCGGCACCGACAGCCACACCACCATGGTCAACGGCCTGGGCGTGCTGGGCTGGGGCGTCGGCGGCATCGAGGCGGAAGCCGCGATGCTTGGCCAGCCGGTCTCGATGCTCATCCCCGAAGTCGTCGGCTTCAAGCTGACCGGCGAGCTGCAGGAAGGCGTCACCGCCACCGACCTCGTGCTCACCTGCACCGCGATGCTGCGCAAGCACGGCGTGGTCGGCCGCTTCGTCGAATACTTCGGCCCCGGCCTCGCCTCGCTGAGCCTTGCCGACCGCGCGACGCTGGCCAACATGGCCCCGGAATACGGCGCCACCTGCGGCTTCTTCGGCATCGACGACAAGACTCTCGACTACCTGCGCCTCACCGGCCGCGAGGAAGAGCAGATCGCCCTCGTCGAAGCCTATGCCAAGGAGCAGGGCTTCTGGATCGACCCGGCCGCCGCCGACCCGGTCTTCTCCTCGACCCTCGAACTCGACATGTCGACCGTCGTGCCCTCGCTGGCCGGCCCGAAGCGTCCGCAGGACTGGGTTTCGCTGCCCGACGTGGACGACGTGTTCAACAACGACATGGCCGAAACCTACAAGAAGACCGCCGCCCGCGTTCCCGTGGAAGGCAAGGACTTCGACATCGGTGACGGCGACGTCATGATCGCCGCCATCACCTCCTGCACCAACACCTCGAACCCGGGCGTGCTGGTTGCCGCCGGTCTCGTCGCCAAGAAGGCCGACGAACTGGGCCTGAAGCCCAAGCCCTGGGTCAAGACCTCGCTGGCGCCGGGTTCGCAGGTCGTCACCGACTACCTCGAAAAGGCCGGGCTCCAGTCGCACCTCGACAACATCGGCTTCAACCTGGTCGGTTACGGCTGCACCACCTGCATCGGCAACTCGGGTCCGCTCGCGGAACCGATCTCGAAGGCGATCAACGAGAACGGCCTGGTCGCCAGCGCCGTCATCTCGGGCAACCGCAACTTCGAAGGCCGCGTCTCGCCCGACGTACGCGCCAACTTCCTGGCCTCGCCGCCGCTGGTCGTCGCCTACGCTCTGAAGGGCACCGTGGTGGAAGACTTCACCACCACCCCGATCGGCGTGAGCAAGGACGGCAACGACGTGTTCCTCAAGGACATCTGGCCGACCAACCTCGAAGTCAGCTCGACCATGAACGCCTGCGTCGATCGCGGCATGTTCCAGGCCCGCTACGCAGACGTCTATAAGGGCGACAAGCACTGGCAGGCGATCAACGTCGTCGGTTCGGAAACCTACTCGTGGCGCGCCGGTTCGACTTACGTCGCCAACCCGCCGTACTTCGAGGGCATGGAAATGACCCCGGCGCCGGTGGGCGACATTATCGAGGCCAAGCCCCTGCTGATCCTCGGCGATTCGATCACCACCGACCACATCTCCCCGGCCGGCTCGATCAAGGCCGACAGCCCGGCGGGCAAGTGGCTGATGGAGCACCAGGTCGCCAAGGCGGACTTCAACTCCTACGGTTCGCGCCGTGGCCACCACGAAGTCATGATGCGCGGCACCTTCGCCAACATCCGCATCCGTAACGAGATGGTTGCCGGCATCGAAGGCGGCATGAGCCGCTTCGGCGAAGAAGTCCTCCCGGTCTACGACGTGGCCGAGAAGTACAAGGCACAGGGCACCCCGATGGTGGTCGTGGCCGGCAAGGAATACGGCACCGGCTCGTCACGCGACTGGGCGGCCAAGGGCACCAACCTGCTCGGCGTCCGCGCCGTGATCGTCGAGAGCTTCGAGCGTATCCACCGCTCGAACCTGGTCGGCATGGGCGTGCTGCCGCTGCAGTTCAAGGATGGCGACACCCGCCAGACCCTGGGCCTGACCGGTGACGACGCCTTCACCATCAAGGGCGTCGCCGGCCTCAAGCCGCGCCAGGACGTGGAAGTGGAAGTGACCCGTCCCGACGGTTCGACCTTCACCTTCACCGCGCTGTGCCGCATCGATACCGCCAACGAAGTGGAATACTTCAACAACGGCGGCATCCTGCAGTACGTGCTGCGCAAGCTGGCCGCCTGAACAGCCGCCAGCCGCAAAGGCTAAAGAAAACCCCGTCCCGCGTTCGCGCGGGGCGGGGTTTTTCTTTGCGCGGTGGCTAGTGGACGAGAGGGAACCTGACGCCGCCTCATGCTCCCCTCGTCATCCCCGGGCATGGACCGAACACGAAAAAGGGGTGAGCGCCCCCCGGTGCTCACCCCTTTCTCCAGCCCGGCCGCCATGCGCGGCCCTGGCCGACTGCCCCCCTCAGGCGGACTTCTTGCGTGCCAGGCGCTGGCGGCCGATCACCGCCGCAGCCGCAGCGCCGAACAGGATCAGCATCGGCGGTGCGGGAACATCGGTCGGTGGCGGAGGCGGCGGAGGCGGCGGCGGATTGTCGCCGCCCGAGGACGTCGAGGTCGAAGAGGAACTCGAGGTCGAGGAAGAACTCGAAGAAGAGGTGCTCGACGAAGTCGAGGACGACGTGGAAGAGGACGTCGAGGAACTCGTGCTCGTCGAAACGTCACCCGAGCTGGACGAGGTCGTGGTGGACGTGATCCCCCCGGTGCTCGTGGTAGTGGTGACGCCGCCCGTGGAACTGGACGTCGAAGTCGAGCCCCCGGTCGTCGTCGTGGTCAGGCCGCCCGTCGAGCTGGAGGTGGAGGTCGAACCGCCGGTGGTCGTCAGGCCGCCGGTCGAGGAGGAACTCGACGTGGAGCCGCCGCTGGAGGTCGAGGAAATGATCACGTTGCCGCCGCCCGAACCGCCGCCGCCGAAGAATCCTCCGAAGAAGCCGCCGCCAAAGCCGCCGAAACCACCGCCGCCGCCGCCGATCACCGCAGGCGCACCGCCGCCACCGCCCGCATAGACCGGCGCCGGTGCAGGCGGCACATAGGCCGGGGGCAGCGGGACATAGGCGGTCTGCGGCACGTCGGGACGCTCGATGATGCGGCGCGCGCGCTTCACTTCGCGCGGCGGGTCCTTCTTGATCAGCCGCTTGGCCGGACGCACCGGCTTGGCGGTCTTGGCCATCTTGACCTTGCGATATTCGACCGTCTTGCTCTGCGTTTCGGCCACATGCACCGCGCCGCCGCCAATGATAGCGCAGCCCGCCGCACAGGCAGACAGTTTAGCGAGGGCCATCCGAACCGACATGATCGTCTCTCTCTTCGTTCTGCTCGGCCCCACCGACAAGGATCGGGACCGGCCTGAACTGACAAACGCAGAGAGCGGCTAACGGTACAATGGGATTTACCGAGATTCGACAAGGGCGATGCAGAAAATGCGTTAGTTTTCGCAGGTAACTGGCAAGCTGTACCGAAGCGGGACTATCACCCCATCCATCTGTAAACGCGCCCGACAGTTTATTGCGCGAAAATCACGCGCCGTCCGTCCCGCCCGAATCGAAGAGACCGCCCTGCGGCCCGCCATTGGGCGGCGTCATGCCGAGGTGCTGCCAGCCGTGATCGTTGAGACAGCGCCCCCGCGCCGTGCGGGCGATCAGGCCGAGCTGGATCAGATAGGGCTCGATCACTTCCTCGATGGTGTCGCGCGGTTCGGACAGGCCCGCCGCCAGCGTCTCGACGCCCACCGGGCCGCCCTTGTAGATCCCGGCGATCATCCTGAGATAGCGCCGATCCTGCGCATCGAGGCCGATGGAATCGACTTCCAGCCGCGTCAGCGCATCGTCGGCGATCTCGCGGCTGATCACGTCCGACCCGGCGACATGGGCAAAGTCGCGCACGCGGCGCATCAGCCGCCCTGCCACGCGCGGCGTACCGCGCGAACGACGGGCAATCTCGGTCGCCCCGCCCTTGTCCATGCCGATACCGAGCAGCCCGGCGCCGCGCGTGACGACCTTTTCCAGTTCCTCCACCGTGTAGAACTGCAGCCGCACCGGAATGCCGAAACGGTCGCGCAGCGGGGTCTGGAGCAGCCCCTGCCGGGTCGTTGCGCCGACCAGCGTGAAGGGCGGCAGATCGATCCGCACCGAACGGGCCGAGGGCCCCTCGCCGATGATGAGGTCCAGCGCGCGGTCCTCCATCGCCGGGTAGAGCACTTCCTCGACCACCGGATTGAGGCGGTGAATCTCGTCGATGAACAATACGTCGCCATGTTCGAGATTGGTCAGCAGCGCGGCCAGATCGCCCGCCTTGGCGATCACCGGCCCGCTGGTTGCGCGGAACCCCACACCCAGCTCGCGGGCGACGATCTGCGCCAGCGTCGTCTTGCCGAGGCCGGGAGGACCGAAGAACAGCGTATGATCCATCGCCTCGCGCCGCGACTTGGCGCTTTCGATGAACACCCGAAGATTGTCCTTCGCCGCCGCCTGTCCGACGAATTCAGCCAGCGTCTTCGGCCGCAGCGCCGCGTCGGCGTCTTCCGGCTGGCGGGTGGAAGTGAGGATGGGGTTATCGGTCATCAGATCGGCATGTGACGGGAAATGGACCCTGAAACAAGTTCAGGGTGACGATAGTATCTGGCGGACATGGTGGGTGAAATCTTGGCAATCCCGTCATGCTGAACTTGTTTCAGCATCCATCGGGCCGCACATTCTGCCCCATGCGAGACGAACGCCAGCCTTGCGTCTACATCCTCGCGAGCGAGCGCTACGGCACTCTCTACATCGGCGTCACATCGAATCTCATGCACCGTCTGTGGCAGCACCGGAACGATGCCCTTCCCGGCTTCACGGCGCGATACGCCGTCCACCGCCTCGTTCATTTCGAGCTGTTCGGTGACATGGAACGCGCCATTGTGCGCGAGAAGCAGTTGAAACGCTGGCATCGCCAGTGGAAGATCAACCTTATCAATGCCGAGAACCCGGAGTGGCGGGATTTGGCGATGGCGCTGGGCTTGCCGTCGATGGTTCCGGGCAAACCGAGGGATGGATCCTGAAACGAGTTCAGGATGACGTGGTGTTTGGCGAAAGGGAGCGTTCACCCCGCCGCCCTCTTCAGCGCCACGCGGACGAGGTCGTTCAGCCCTGCATCCTCGCCCAGTTCCTCCACCGCCTTGCCGACCGCCATGCTGGCGACCGCGGGCTTGAAGCCGAGGTTCTGGAGCGCGGAGACGGCATCGGCGCTGGAAAATCCGGCAGGCGCCGCGACGGCGGCCACACCGGGCGCTCCGGGCGCGGTGGGCATGCCGCCTGCCTTGTCCTTGAGTTCGTTGACGATACGGCTGGCGAGTTTCGGCCCGACGCCGTTGGCGCGCGCGACCATGGCGCTATCGCCGCCCGCGCAGGCACGCTGCAATTCCTCGGTGGTCAGCGCCGAGAGGATCGCCAGCGCGACTTTCGAACCGACCCCCTGCACCGCCGTCAGCAGGCGGAACCAGTTGCGCTCCGCACCGCTGGTGAAGCCGATCAGGCGCTGGTCGGTTTCGGAAACCTGCATCTCGGTATGGACGACGACCTTGTCCCCCCGGATGCCGAGATGGTCGAGCGTGCGCGCCGAACAATGGACGAGATAACCGACGCCGTTCACGTCGATGATCGCCCAGTCGGGGCCGGTGTCGTCGAGCAGACCTGTAAGCTTGGCGATCATGGTTTGTTCCTATGGCAGGAACTATTGCACCGCGCCAGCCCTCTCAGGCCATCGCCTGTCGATCCTCGCAAACGCCCGCGAGATCAGCGGTGGCTGCCGAGCATATTGGCATGGGTAATGGCCACAGCCAGCGCGTCGGAGGCATCCTCGCCCGCCAGCTTCACGCCGGGCAGCAGGACTTTCAGCATGTGCTGGATCTGCTTCTTGTCGGCCCCGCCGGTGCCAACCAGCGCCTTCTTGATGACCTTGGTGGAGTATTCGGCCACCGGCAGCCCTGCGCGCGCGATCGACAGCATGGCGACGCCGCGCGCCTGACCCAGCTTGAGCGTGGACTGCGGATTCACGTTGACGAAGACTTCCTCCACCGCGCCCGCATCGGGGCGATGGTGGAGGATCACGTCGGTCAGTGCCGCGTCCAGCTCGACCAGCCGCTCGGCCATCCCGGCCTTGGCGTCGGTGCGGATCTGTCCGTTGGCGACGTGGCTGAGGCGGCTGCCGCTCTTGGCAACGATTCCCCAGCCCGTGCAGGTCAGGCCCGGATCGAGCCCGATGATGATCATGCTATCCGCCTCGCAGAGGATTTGGCCCAGATCGGAGCGAGAATGGGCGTTATCGAGAACCGGCGCGCAGCGTACTTCCGTACGTGAGCACCGGAAGCGCAGAAAACGCCCATTCGCAGCCCGGTATGGGTCAAATCAGCCGAGCTTTTCCATGACTTCGTCGGAGATCTCGTAGTTGCCCCAGACGGTCTGGACGTCGTCGTCGTCCTCAAGCGTGTCGACCAGCTTCATCAGCGTACCGGCGGTGTCGGCATCGACATCGACGCTGAGGTTGGGCTTCCACGCCAGCTTCACGCCCTCGGCCTCGCCCAGGACCTTTTCCAGCTCGCGGGCGACTTCGTGGAGCGAATCGACCGAGACCCAGATCTGGTGGCTGCCGGGGTTCTCGTCACCGTCGCCCATGTCGCTCTCGACGTCCTGCGCACCGGCTTCGATGGCGGCTTCGAGAACCTTGTCCTCGTCACCCGCGCTGCCGGGGTACTCGATCAGGCCGAGACGTTCGAAGCCATGCGAAACCGCGCCGCTCGCGCCCAGGTTGCCGCCGTTCTTGGAGAAAGCGGTACGCACGTTGGTGGCGGTGCGGTTGCGGTTGTCGGTCAGCGCCTCGACGATGAGGGCGACGCCGCCGGGGCCGTAGCCCTCGTAGCGCACTTCCTCGTAGTTCTCGGCATCGCCCTTGCTGGCCTTGTCGATGGCGCGCTGGATGTTGTCCTTGGGCATCGACTGCGCCTTGGCCGCGTTGACGGCGGCGCGCAGGCGCGGGTTCATGTCCGGGTCGGGCATGCCCATCTTGGCCGCGACGGTGATTTCGCGGCTGAGCTTGCTGAACTGCGCCGAGCGCTTCTTATCCTGCGCGCCCTTGCGGTGCATGATGTTCTTGAATTTGGAATGGCCTGCCATGGGTCCGCTCTTGCTTCGCTCGTCTGCCTGCCTGCGGAAGAGGTCCGCGAGGCCCGGAGATTGAGGTCCGGTGAATGATGTGCGCTAAATAATGCGGAGCGCGCCTTACAACAGGGCGGCACCCAAGGGCAACCGCCCGTTCCGTGCAGGCCGATGGACCGCAGCGTGCAGCAAATCCGCCCAGACGAGCGATCCCAACGATTTGAAAAGAAAAACCGGGTTAGATTGGGGGCATGGCTACCCGATCCGACCATGCCGCCTCTCCCGCCCCGCTACGGGAACTGGCCCGGGAACTGTTGCGCTTCCTGAAACGGCCCGCACTCCTCACGCCTATCGGCCTTGGTTCGCGCCGGGGCTGGTCGATGCTCGGCATGCTGGAGGTGCTTCATGTCGGCGGACTGATCCTGGTGCTGCTGCCGCTGATTTCGCTGTGGCAGCAGGCCATGCACCTGTCGCCGCCCAGCGCCTTCGACAAACTGCCGCCCGGCTGGCTGCTTCCCTTCACGGTACTGATCGCGCCGGTCGGAGAAGAGTTGGTCTTCAGGGGCTGGCAGACCGGAAGCCCGCGCGCGCTCTGGCTGCTGGGCTGCGCGGTTCTTTTCGCGGTGGCGGCGATCTTTGCGGCGGCCATGCCTCCGCTGGTCCTGGTCGCGCTACTGGCGGCGCTGGCCCTG
Source organism: Novosphingobium panipatense (assembly GCF_002149965.1). Lineage (GTDB taxonomy): Bacteria > Pseudomonadota > Alphaproteobacteria > Sphingomonadales > Sphingomonadaceae > Novosphingobium > Novosphingobium panipatense_A. Next base: position 106,243 of record NZ_MSQB01000015.1, read on the forward strand.
GCCGCGATCGGCGGCTGGTTCGCCCTGCGCGGGCGCCGCTCGCCGCCGGGATGGTATGCGAGAGCCTATCCGGCGGTATTCTGGATCGCGGCGCTGGTCTTCGCAGGCGTTCACCTGACGAACTACCCGAGCGCGTCGATAGCCTCGCTGCCGCTGGTCCTGCCGCAGCTTTGGGCAGCCCTGCTGCTGGGCTTCACGCGCCAGCGCATCGGCCTGCCCGCCGCGATGCTCCAGCATGCCGGGGCCAATGCGGCGACCCTGCTGCTGGTGCAACTCGGCGGATAGGGAACCTGCCGGGTGTGAGCCCGGGCCGGTGCCGTTCTAAAATGCCCTTTCGGGCATTTTTCAAACGGACTCTCAGTCGATGCCGAGGGCGGTCTTGTAGGTGTCCAGCAGCATGTCCATTTCGCGGCGGTCATCCGGCTTCATCTTACGGATGCGCACGATCTGGCGCATGATCTTGACGTCGTAGCCCACTGCCTTGGCTTCGTTGTAGACGTCGCGGATGTCGTCCGAGATGCCCTTCTTTTCCTCTTCAAGGCGCTCGACGCGCTCGATCAGCAGGCGCAGGCGATCGTCGGTGGTTTCGGCCATCGGGTAATGCTCCGGGATAATATCGTGTGAATCGGTGTGGCGCGGGCTGATAGCGGCTGCAACGGATTCGGGCAAAGCGGGGGGCTGTGGAAATCCTGTGCGCAAACAGGGAATAAGTGCCGAAGTTGCCTCCCGCACCCCCTTCCCCTAAGGGACGCCTGCAGCGACCACGTTCCTGCCTCCCTTGCGGAGCCTCAAGACCGGGACGGCCCGGCAACCCGTTGAAGAAGGTTGCGCCGTGCCCTGGATCGTTCTCGTCATTGCCGGACTGTTCGAAGTCGTCTGGGCTTCCGCCATGAAGCAGTCCCACGGCTTTACCCGGCTCTGGCCGAGCGTGATCACGATCCTGGCGATGCTTGCGAGCTTCGGCCTGCTCTCCTGGTCGATGCGCGTCCTGCCGCTGGGCACCGCCTACATGGTCTGGACCGGGATCGGCGCGCTGGGCGCCTTCATCTTCGGCATCGTGTTCCTGGGCGAAACCGTCAGCGCCGCGCGCCTAGCCGCGGCAGGCCTGATCCTTGCCGGACTGGTGATCATGAAGCTGGCGAGTTCCTGAGAGTTCGTTCGGAAATTCGCTGAAAGCGAATTTGAGCGGCACCGGCCCACGCCCCCACCCTACCACCCAACGGTAGTATCCTGCGGGTGGTAGGGTGGGGGCGTGGGCCGGTGCCGCTCTGAAAATCCCCATACGGGCATTTTCCAAACAGACATTGAGCCACGAAAGCGAACGGCCCTGCGCGAAGCCTTCCGGCTCAGTGCCCGCCGCCGTTCTTCTTCAGGCTTTCTTCCATCCGCGCGAGCTGCGCCGGCGTCGCCTCGGTCTGATAGGCGTCCTTCCATTCGCCGAAAGGCATGCCGTGGATCACTTCGCGCGCCGCGGCCTTGTCGCCTTCGAAGCCGGCGTCGCGGATCCAGTCGGCCAGACAGTTACGGCAGAATCCGGCCAGGCCCATGAGGTCGACGTTCTGCGCATCGTGGCGGTTCTGCAGGTGACGCACCAGGCGGCGAAAGGCCGCTGCCGCCACGGCGTCATCCAGTTGATCGATCTGGTCGTTTCCGTTCATATTTCTGCCAATCGTCCTTGGTTTGTCATGCCGCCTTTGCCATATGTCGGCGAAATATCGAAAGAGAGGCAGACAGATTTTGGCAACCACCCCTCCGTTTCGCCGTTCGCCGCACCATCGCGGGATCAAGCGCCAGCGCAAGGTGAAGATCCTCGCCACGCTCGGCCCGGCCAGCCGCGACAAGGAGACGATCGCCAAGCTGCTGAAAGCCGGCGCCGACGCTTTTCGCGTCAACATGAGCCACGGCGATCACGACACCCACCGCGAAACCATCGCCAATATCCGCGCGGTCGAAAAGGACCTGATGCGGCCCGTGGCGATCCTCTGCGATCTTCAGGGCCCCAAGCTGCGCGTCGGCACATTCGCGGAAGGCAAGGCCTTCATCCGCCACGGCGCCCACTTCACGCTGGACCGCGATCCCGCGCCGGGTGACGAGAACCGCGTCTGCCTGCCCCATCCCGAACTCTTCGGCATCCTCGAAAAGGGCCAGCGCCTGCTGATCGACGACGGCAAGCTGCGCCTGGTGGTGATCAAGCCGGAAGCCGATTCGATCCTCTGCACCGCCGAAGTCGGCGGCTTCATCTCCGATCGCAAGGGCGTGAACGTGCCGGACGCCATCGTCCCGGTGCCCGCCCTCACCGACAAGGACCGCCGCGACCTCGCTTTCTCGGTGGATCAGGGGGCTGACTGGATCGGCCTTTCCTTCGTCCAGCGTCCCGAGGACGTGGCCGAGGCGCGCCGCCTGATCGGCGGGGCCTGCGCGTTGATGTCGAAGATCGAAAAGCCCGCCGCGGTCGATGCCATCGACGGGATCATCGAACTGTCCGACGGCATCATGGTCGCGCGCGGCGATCTCGGCGTGGAGCTCCTGCCCGAGGAAGTGCCGCCGATCCAGAAGCACATCATCGCCAAGACGCGCGCCATCGGCAAGCCGGTGGTGGTGGCCACGCAGATGCTGGAATCGATGATCACCAGCCCCTCGCCCACCCGCGCCGAAGTCTCCGACGTCGCCAATGCGGTCTACGACGGCGCCGATGCCGTCATGCTCTCGGCCGAGACGGCGGCAGGCCAGTGGCCGGTGGAAGCGGTGACCATCATGGACCGCATCGCCGTGAAAGTGGAAACCGACTCCACCTACCGCGAGCGCATCCACCTCACCCAGACCCCGCCCGACGCCACAACCGCCGACGCGCTTTCGGCGTCCTGCGCGACGATCGCCGATACCCTGCCGATCGAGGGCATCATCGTCTTCACCGGCTCGGGCGGCTCGGCCCGGCGCGTCGCCCGCGAACGCCCGGCCGCACCGATGCTGGTGCTCACGCCCTCGCAGAAGACCGCGCGCCGCCTCGCCCTGCTCTGGGGCGCGCACAATGTCATCACCAAGGACATCGGCAGCTTCGAGGAGATGATCGCCAAGGGCAAGCGCATGGCCCTGCGCCACGGCTTCGGCGCCGCCGGCACACGCTTGGTGGCGCTGGCCGGCGTACCCTTCGGCGTGCCGGGTTCGACGAACCTGCTCCATGTGGTGACGCTGACCGGCAACGAGCTGGATACGCCGAACTGAGATAGGGGGCGCGGCCGAGTGAACGTATAGCCTATACGTCGTCCCGGACTTGATCCGGGACCGCTGGCCGCGCCCACCCGCCTACAAGTAAGCCGCCAAGTCCTCCCAAACCGGATTGGCGCTCTCGATCAGCTCAAGTTTCCATTCCCGCCGCCGCCGCTTGAGCTGCTTTTCACGGGCGATGGCTTCCTAGATCGTGGCGTGAGGCTTGACGCCGCCCATCGGGCCTAGCGTGGCTCGGCCAGCGGTCCCGGATCAAGTCCGGGACGACGGGCATTGCAGAGGTTTAACCTCGCGCCCCAAACAGCGCACTGCCGACGCGCACATGCGTCGCGCCCAGCATCACGGCTGTCTCGAAGTCCTCGCTCATGCCCATCGACAGCTGCGACACCCCGTTGTCCGCCGCGATCTTCGCCAGCAGCGCGAAGAACGGCGCGGCCTCGATGCCTTGGGGAGGTACGCACATCAGGCCTTCCACCGGGATCTGCACATCGCGCGCGGCGGCCAGCAGGGCAGGCACTTCGACGATGGCGCAGCCGCCCTTCTGCTCCTCGGCGCCGATATTGACCTGCACGAAGCAGGGCACGCGGCGGCCGGTCCGGTCCATGGCCTTGCCCAGCGCGGCGACCAGCGAGGGGCGGTCGAGCGAGTGGATGCAGTCGAACAGCGCCAGCGCATCTTCGGCCTTGTTCGACTGAAGCTGGCCGACCAGATGCAGGCGCACATCGGGGTTTTCCTCGCGCAGCGCGGGCCACTTGGCCTCGGCCTCCTGCACGCGGTTCTCGCCGAACACGCGCTGGCCCTGCGCGATGAGGGGGGCGATGGCCTCGGCGGGATGCATCTTGGAAACGGCGACGAGTTCGACCGAATCCGCCTTGCGTCCGGCAATGCGGGCGGACTGGGCGATGCGGGCGCGAATGTCTGCGAGAGGAGTTGCTGGCTGATCCATGGCGCGCTGCTATAGCGTCTTCGTGCCGAACCGCCACCCGCCTCTTCCCCATATCTGGCTGATCAGCGATGCCCGCAACGACCACCTGCTGGAGCGGACCCTCGCCCGCCTGCCGCGTGGGTCGGGACTGATCTATCGGCACTATCATCTCCCCCCCGCCGATCGGCGCGCGCGGTTCGAGCTTCTCCGCCGGATCGCGCGACGTTTCGGGCACTGCGCGGTGCTATCCGGATCGGCACGGGAAGCACGGGCCTGGAAAGCGGACGGCGCCTATGGGGCAGCTGAAAAGCTGGCCTCCGGCCCCGCCACCCTGCGTCTCGTCACCGTGCATTCCCTGCGCGAACTGGCCGCCGCCCATCGCTGCCGCGCCGATGCCGTGCTGCTATCGCCGGTGTTCCCGACCCGCTCCCATCCCGGCGCCGCATCGCTCGGCAGGGTGCGTTTCCACCTCCTCGCGGCACGTGCCGGCGTCCCGGCGATTGCACTGGGCGGCATGACGGTGCATCGGGCGCGAACGTTACCGTCTAGGAAATGGGCCGCAATCCAGGGGCTTGCCGGTTAGCCCACAAGCCTGTTCCCGATCCATTCTTGACGGCGAGTCCCGCCACGGCGCATTATCCGAGGCCTGATCAACGGCCCGATCTTCAGGGGAAATTCCAATGGCCACCCGGCCCCTCGCGCCCGGACGGCGCATCACCAAGCCGAACTGGCGCGCCGTTCTCAAGCGCTCGCTGCGCCGCGCCTCCGAATTGAGCGGGGCGCTGACCCTGTTCGCGGCCATGGCGTTCCTGGCGCTGTCGCTGGTGAGCTATCACCAGACCGATCCTTCCGCCTCCACGGCGGCGGGCGGCCCGGCGCAGAACTGGATGGGGCCGGTCGGCGCCTGGGTGGCCGAACGCGCGCTGGTGCTGTTCGGGCCGGTTTCGGCGCTATTCGTGCCGCTGCTCTACGTCTTCGCGCGCAAGCTCTGGCTGCTGGTCGAGGAAGACGACAACGAGATCGAGCATTCCAACCAGCGCTGGTGGCGCCCGGTAGCGGTGCTGGCCATCGCCATGACGCTGATCGCCACCGTCATGTCCATGGTGTTCACCGCCCCCGGCGGCGTGCTGCCCGCCTCGATGGGCGGCATCACCGGCCTGCTCGGCGCCAAGGGCATTGCCGGGCTTGCCGCATTCGCACCCGAAGTGGTCCAGGGCTGGATCAAGCTGGTGCTGGCGCTGCTTTGCGCGCTGGCAGGCGTTGCACTGATGGGGCAGGTCTTCGCGGTGGACTGGCTGCGGCTGCTGACCCTGCCCGGCCGCATCGGCCGCCTCAAGAAGGACGGCGCCGGTGCCCTCATTTCCGGCCCCGCTTCCGGCAAGCTCGCCGCCGCCGCTGCGGAACGCGCCAAGCCTGAGGACGAAGCCGAGGACAGGCCCCGCTCCGCCCCCCGCATCGATGCACCGGCCATGGCCGGCGGTCCGGCCGAAAAGCCCCGCAAGGCGCCGGAAATCAGCGATCCCAAGGCCAGCCCCGCCCCCGCGCAGCTCAACATCGGCAATCGCCAGAAGGACATGTTCGACAAGTTCGCGCTGCCCGGGCTCGACCTGCTGAACGATCCGCCGCCGAACTCGCAGCCCAAGATCGACAAGCTCAGCCTGGAGCGCAACGCGCGCCTGCTGGAAACCGTGCTGGACGACTTCAACGTCAAGGGCGAGATCACCGCCGTGCGCACCGGCCCGGTCGTCACCATGTACGAACTGGAACCGGCCCCCGGCATCAAGGCCAGCCGCGTGATCGGCCTGGCCGACGATATCGCCCGCAACATGTCGGCGATCTCGGCCCGCGTCTCCTCGATCCCGGGGCGCACCGTCATGGGCATCGAACTGCCCAACGCCGACCGCCAGATGGTCTCTTTCAAGGAAATGGTCGCCTCCGAGGCTTTCGCCAGCCACAAGGGCATGCTGCCGATCATCCTGGGCAAGGATATCGCCGGCGAACCGGTGGTGGCAGACCTTGCGACGATGCCGCACTTGCTGGTCGCCGGTACCACGGGCTCCGGTAAGTCGGTCGGCCTCAACACGATCCTGCTCTCGCTGCTCTATCGCCTGACACCGGCGCAGTGCCGCCTGATCCTGGTCGATCCCAAGGTGCTGGAACTCAAGAGCTACGACGATATCCCGCACTTGCTCTCGCCGGTCGTCACCGAACCGCCCAAGGCCGTGCGCGCGCTGAAGTGGGCGGTCGAGGAAATGGAGCGCCGCTATCGCCAGATGAGCGAGATCAGCGTCCGCAACCTCGCCAGCTTCAACGAAAAGGTCCGCGCCGCCGCCGCCAAGGGCAAGCCGCTCGGCCGCCGCATCCAGATCGGTTTCGACCCCGAGACGGGCGAGGAACTCTACGAAGACCGCCAGCTCGATTACGAGACGCTGCCGCAGATCGTGCTCATCGTCGACGAACTGGCCGATCTCATGGTCACCGTCGGCAAGGAAATCGAAGTGCTGATCCAGCGCCTCTCGCAGAAGAGCCGCGCGGCGGGCATCCACCTGATCATGGCGACGCAGCGCCCTTCGGTGGACGTCATCACCGGCGTCATCAAGGCCAACCTGCCGACCCGCGTTTCCTTCGCCGTCACCAGCCGCATCGACAGCCGCACCATTCTGGGCGAGCAGGGCGCCGAGCAGCTGCTGGGCAAGGGCGACATGCTCTACAAGCCCAGCTCCGACCCGGTGAAGCGCGTCCACGGCCCCTTCGTTTCGGACGAGGAAGTGGAGCAGGTCGCCGATCACTGGCGCGGCCAGGGCAAGCCCGACTACGTCGATGCCGTTACTAACGAGCCGGAGGAAGGCTCGTTCGGCTTCGACGACCTCGACGCCACCGCTTCGGACCAACCGGAAGAGCGCAAGTACCGGCAGGTCTGCCAGCTGGTGTTCGAGAACCAGAAGGTCTCGGTCTCCTGGCTCCAGCGCCAGATGGGCGTGGGCTACAACACCGCCGCCAAATGGGTGGAGCGCATGGAGAACGACGGCTACGTCGGCCCCGCCAACCATGTCGGCCGCCGCGACATCTACCGCGACGAGAACGGCAGCCCGCTCTGATGCGCGGGTTTGGACGCTGCCTCCTGCTGCTGGGCTTGCTCCTAGGCCTTCTGGCGGGGCCTGCCGTCGCGGCCAGTACGGCGGCGCAGTGGCAGCGTCTCTTCGTGCCGAATGTGGAGAACCTGCTGGGCCGCCGCGTCTACATCGATCGCGCCAGCCTGCGCAGCGGCATGATCGGGCGGCAGTTCACGCAGATGCAGGTCCTGCTGCGGGCCAATGCGGGATATCCCAAGGGGACCCTGCTCTACACCGATCGCGCGGTGGACTGCGCCGGAAGCCGCGCGCTGTCGCATCACTGGCGGATCGTCCGCCCGGACGGCACCTTGCTGCGCGACTGGCGCGACGCCAGCCCGGCCCTCTCCCCGGTGCAGTGGACGGATGAGGACGGTCTGGTGCTGAAATACGTCTGCACGGGTATCTTGCCGCGCTAGGAAACGCGTCGTCCCGGACTTGATCCGGGACCGCTGGCAATACTTGAGGCGCAATCCTGCGAGCAAGGCGCGGCCCGGACAGCGGTCCCGGATCAAGTCCGGGACGACGGCGTGCCATCCGGCCTCCTTTTCTACCCCTATGCCTCCGTCTAGGGTTACGCACCGCAGCACGACGCCCTAAGAAGGCCGTTCGCACGCACGATTATCGCTCAAGGCCCGAAAGACCCCGATGGAAGATCATACCCAGGCATTCCTGCTGAAGGACGGCTTCCTGCTGCTGGGCACGGCGCTGGCCTTCGTGCTGCTGTTCCGCCGCCTGGGCCTGGGTGCGACCCTGGGCTATCTGCTCGCGGGGGCGATTCTCGGTCCTTACGCGTTCGGTCTCGTCGGCGATGCCGAGAACAAGCTGGGGATCGCAGAGCTGGGGATCACCCTGCTGCTATTCATCGTCGGCCTGGAACTGGCGCCGCGGCGGCTGTGGCGGATGCGCAACGAGATCTTCGGGCTGGGCTTCCTTCAGGTTGCGCTCTGCGGTCTCGCGGTTTCGGCGGTGATCTTCTATTCGACCGGCTTCAGCGTCGCCGCCTCGCTGGCGCTGGGTCTTCCGCTGGGGCTGTCCTCGACCGCGCAGGTCCTGCCGATGCTCCAGAGCGCGGGGCGCCTGAACACGCCGTTCGGCGAGCGATCCTTCGCGATCCTGCTGTTCCAGGACCTTTCGATCATCCCGCTGATCACGATCATCGCGGCGATGAACCGCAACCCGCACCTGCCCGAAGGCCCTCCGGGCTGGATCCTGGTGCTGGAAACGCTGGCGGCGATCTTCGGCCTCATCATGGCCGGGCGCTTCCTGATCCGGCCGCTGTTCCGCCTGATCGGCAATCTCGGCGAACGCGAGATGTTCGTCTTCGCCGCGCTGTTCACGGTCATCGCCTCGGCCGCGCTGATGCAGGCGCTGGGCCTCTCGACCGCGCTTGGCGCCTTCATCGCCGGGGTCATGCTGGCCGATACCCCCTATCGCCACGAGTTGGAGGCCGATGTCGAGCCGTTCCGCTCGATCCTGCTCGGCCTGTTCTTCATGTCGGTGGGCATGATGCTGGACCTTTCCGCCATTGCCGAGCGGCCGCTGTTCGTCGCCGCCATGGCACTGGCCCTGATCGCGGTGAAGGCCTCGGTGATCTTCGGCCTGGGCCTGCTGTTCAGGATGAACTGGCGCAGCGCGCTGGCGCTGGGCCTGCTGCTCAGCCAGGGCGGCGAATTCGGCTTCGTGCTCTTCGCCCAGGCCCAGAGCGCATGGCTGATCGAGCCGCAGGCCGCCAGCCTGTTCAGCGCCATCGTCACGCTGTCGATGGTCACCACCCCGTTCCTGATGATGGCCACCGCGCGCATCCGCGAGATGCCCGTAAGCAAGGAAACCCGCGAAGGCCCGCGCAAGGACGGCGCCAGCGCGCTGGTGGTCGGCTATGGCCGCTTCGGCCAGACCGTGGCGCAAGTGCTGATCGCCGCCGAGATCCAGGTGACGCTGATCGACACCGACATCGAGATGATCGACGTGGCCAGCGGCTTCGGCGCGAAAGTCTGGTTCGGCGACGGTACCCGCATCGACCTCCTCCGCCAGGCAGGCGCGGGTCATGCGCAGATGATCGTGTTCTGCATCGACGGGGACCAGCTTTCCGACAGCTTCCTCCAGAACGTCCACCAGGCCTTCCCCGATGCCCGCATCGTCGCGCGCGTCTACGATCGCCGCGCGATGATCCGGCTCAAGGATGCCCCCGTCACCTTCATGGTCCGCGAAGTGATGGAATCGGCCGTCGTCATGGGCCGCGAGGCGCTGGAAGTGCTCGGCCTCTCGGAGGAGCAGATCGACAATGCCGAGGAAACCTACCGTTCCAGCGACAGGGAACGTCTCTCGATCCAGTACGAGACCGGCGACCTTCGCGCCGCCCGCGACCGTATCCTGACCCAGAGCCTGCGCGACGCGCACTGACCTTTCGCCATGTGTATCGACGAAAAGATGGGAATCAGGGCACCGAATAGCCCGCGAACCGCTTGATCCGGCGCAGCGAGAAACTGGTGCGCATGGACGAGACGCCGGGCAGGCGGGCCAGGCAGTCGCGGTGGATGCGGTCGTAGTGATCGAGGTCCGCGGCAGCGACGCGAAGCTGGTAGTCCGCCGTGCCCGACATCAGGTGGCATTCGAGGATATCGTCGAAATCGCCCACCGCGCGTTCGAAACGCTCCATGGCGTCGCGGCTCTGGCTGGTGAGTGTGATCTCCACGAAGACTTCCACCGAAAGCCCCAGCCGCCGGGGATCGACCCGCGCGGCATAGCCGGTGATCAGGCCCTGCTCCTCCAGCGCCCTGATGCGCCGGTGGCAGGCCGAGGACGAGAGATTCACCAGTGCCGCCAGTTCGGCAATCGAGCGCGATGAATCAGCTTGCAACGCTTCGAGAAGTGCGCGGTCCGCCCGGTTCATGGAAAATTCTCTTGCCGTTTGTTTCAGGCGTGGGAAATATTCCTGTTCCGCATTCTGACAAGGGCCATTTCGGTGAAACTTTGCGGGGCCACGGGTGTATCTCACCGGCAGGAGAGAATTTTGTCGGAGTCCAGAATATGCGTGTCGGTACCGTCCGGGAAATCAAGAACCACGAATATCGCGTCGGCCTGACGCCGGAAAGCGCCCGCGAACTCGCGGCGCACGGGCATGAAGTCTGGGTGGAAAGCGGCGCGGGTCTCGGCATCGGCGCCAGCGATGCGGACTATGTCCGGCAGGGCGCCACGATCGTCGCCACCGCGAAGGACGTCTTCGAGGGCTGCGAGATGGTCGTGAAGGTCAAGGAGCCGCAGGCGGGCGAACGCGCCATGCTGCGCGAGGGCCAGATTCTCTACACCTACCTCCACCTCGCCCCCGACCCCGAGCAGACCGCAGACCTCGTGAAATCCGGCGTCACCGCCATCGCCTATGAAACCGTCACCGGCCCCGGCGGGCAATTGCCGCTGCTCAAGCCGATGAGCCAGGTGGCGGGTCGCATGTCGATCCAGGCCGGCGCCACGGCACTGGAAAAGGCGCATGGCGGGCGCGGCGTCCTGCTGGGCGGCGTGCCGGGCGTGATGCCGGGCAAGGTCGCGGTGATCGGCGGCGGCGTGGTGGGCTTCAACGCCGCGCAGATGGCCGTCGGCCTCGGCGCCGACGTGACCATCCTCGACCGCAGCCCCGACGTGCTCGAACGCCTGGGCATCCACTTCGAGGCGCGGGCCAAGACCCGCTTCTCCAGCACCGCCAACCTTGCCGAGAGCGTGGCCGAGGCCGACCTCGTGATCGGCGCCGTGCTGATCCCAGGTGCGGCGGCACCCAAGCTGGTGACGCGCGAGATGCTGGGCACGATGAAGCCCGGGGCAGTGCTGGTGGACGTCGCCATCGACCAGGGCGGCTGCTTCGAAACCAGCCATGCCACCACCCATGCCGAGCCGACGTTCGTGGTCGACGGCATCGTCCACTACTGCGTCGCCAACATGCCGGGCGCCGTCGCGCGCACCAGCACTTATGCGCTCAACAACGTGACCCTGCCCCATGCCCTGGCGATCGCCAACCTGGGCTGGAAGGCGGCCCTCAAGGCCGATCCGCACCTGGCGAACGGGCTCAACGTCCATGCCGGCAAAGTGACGTTCGAGGCCGTCGCGACCGAGCTTGGCTACGATTACGTGCCGGTCAGCGAAGTGCTGGGCTGAGATTAAATGTGCGTCGTCCCGGACCCGCACCGGGACGACGGCAGCACAACCTTCAAGCGAAACACCATCGTCACCCTGAACTCGTTTCAGGGTCCATCGTGCCGCAAGCCCGGTGTCTGTATGTCCACGAGGACGCAGCGGCGTTCACCCTATCTACGGCAGCGCGCGCTGAAGAATGGACCCTGAAACGAGTTCAGGGTGACGATGGTTTTGATGCTGAGGCCTGTTTTACATCAAGGCTGGATTTTGCCTTGAGACCGGAAGCGGTCATTCGCCGCCGTCCCAGAACGGCGCGGCCACCTCGGGCGGTACGCGCATCAGCCGCTGCGAGGCGATTTCGATCATCGCCCAGGTCGTCCGGGCCGAGACCAGCACCTTGCCCGCAGCGTTGCGGAAATCCACCCGCCGCACGAAGCGCGCCCCGGTGGGGCCTTCGGGAATGTACGTCTCCCCGGTCACGCTCTCACCCTCGCGGATATTGCCGCGATAGTCGATCTCGTGCCGGGTCACGACCCAGGCATATTGCGCCTGGTGCTCGGGCGGCGCCACCGCTTCCCAATGCGCGGTGGCCATGGCCTCCATCCACTGCACCCAGACCGCGTTGTTGACGTGGCCCATGACGTCGATGTGCTCGGGGCGCGCCGTGAAAGTGCGTGTGAAGGTCATGGCCGATAGTTCGCAGGTCGTGGGGGCTTCGACAAGCTCAGCCTGAGCGGGCTTCGGGAATGGCACCCACCCCGCTCATCCTGAGCCTGTCGAAGGATCAGGCCGCCGAAGGTTCGACGCCCAGTTGCCAGAGGATGAAGGCGAATTCTTCGGCCGTTTCCTTCAGGCTTTCGAACCGGCCCGACTTGCCGCCGTGGCCTGCGCCCATGTTGGTCTTGAGGATCAGCTCGTTGCCGTCCGTCTTCAACTCGCGCAGCTTCGCCACCCACTTGGCGGGTTCCCAATAGGTAACGCGCGGATCGTTGAGCCCGGCCGTCACCATCAGCGGCGGATAGGCCTGTGCCTTGACCTGGTCGTAGGGGCTGTAGCTGCGGATCAGTTCGAAGGCGGCCTTGTCCTCGATGGGATTGCCCCATTCCGGCCATTCGCCCGGCGTCAGCGGCAGGCTGTCGTCGAGCATGGTGCTCAGCACGTCCACGAAGGGCACATGCGCCACCACCGCGCCGAACAGTTCGGGATCGGAATTGACGACCGCGCCCATCAGTTCGCCGCCCGCCGAGCCGCCCGAGATCGAGATCCTGCCCGCCTCGGTAAAGCCGCGTTCGATCAGGCCCCGTGCCACATCCACGAAGTCGTTGAAGGTATTGGTGCGCTTCTCCAGCTTGCCCGCCTTGTACCAGGCCCGGCCGAGATCGTCGCCGCCGCGGATATGGGCGATGGCATAAGCGAAACCGCGATCGACCAGGCTGAGCCGTGCGGTGGAAAAGCCGGGATCGATCGAGATGCCGTAGGCGCCGTAGCCATAGAGGTGCAGCGGCCCCGCGCCCGTCCTGTCGCGGCGATAGACGATCGAGACCGGGATGGCCGTGCCGTCGCGCGCGGTCACTTCCAGCCGCTCGGTGGCATAGAGCGAGGCATCGTAGCCCGAGGGAATTTCCTGGACCTTCAGCAGGTCCAGCCGCTGCGCCGCCACGTCGTAGTCATAGACCGACGAAGGGCTGACCATCGATTCGTAAGTGAGGCGCAGCACGTCCATGTGCCATTCGGGATTGTTGGAAAGCCCGGCGGAATAGCTGGCTTCCGGGAAGGCTATCGGCTCCACGCGGGTGGGATCGTCGTAATGGCGGATTTCGATCTGGTCGAGCCCGGCGCCATGCCCCGCCAGCTTGCGGCCTTCCACGACGTAGAAATCGCGGAACAGGTCCACGCCGGTCAGGTAGAAGGCGTCGGTGCCCTCGATCAGCGTGGTCCATTCGCCCGGGTTTTCCAGCGGCGCGGTGGCGAGGCGGAAGTTCTCATGGGTGTCGTTGGTGTGGATGTAGAGCACGCCGTCGCGCTCATCGACATCGTATTCCACGCCCTTGACGCGCGGCTTCACCAGGATCTGCGGCCCCAGTGGATCGTCGGCAAGGACCATGCGGCATTCGCCGGTCTCGTGATCGCTGCTGCCGATCAGCAGCCACTTCTCGTTCGAGGAAAGCGAGGATCCGACGCGGAAGCCCTCGTCGTCCTCGTGATAGAGTTCGACGTCCTTTTCGAGCGGCGCGCCCAGCCAGTGCAGGCGGGCATTGTCGGTGCGCCACTGCTCGTTGGCGAGCGAGTAGACGAGGCCCTTGTCGCCCGCCACCCAGACGAGGCTGGACAGGGTGCCGGGAATCTCGTCCGCCAACAATTCGCCGGTGGCCAGGTCCTTGATGCGGGCGGTGAAGCGTTCGGAACCGTTGTCGTCCACCGAATAGGCCAGCAGCCTGCCGTTGGCGCTGGTGGATATGGCGCCGAGGTTGAAGTATTCCTTGCCCTCGGCCAGCGCCACTTCATCGAGAATCAGTTCGTCCGCGCTGCCGTCGTCGGGCGCGCCCACCGGGCGGCGCCACCACTTCTTGTATTCGGCGCCTTCTTCGAACTCGATCCAGTAGAGCCAGTCGCCGTCCTTCTGCGGCACCGACTTGTCGGCTTCCTTGATGCGGGCGCGCATTTCCTTGAACAGCGCGCCGATCCGGTCCTGCTGACCGGCCATGCGATGTTCGAACCAGCGGTTTTCCGCTTCGAGGTGCTCCAGCACCGCCTTGTCGGTCACTTCGGGATAACCGGCGTCGCGTAGCCAGGCGTAATCGTCCTCGACGGTCAGGCCGTGGCGGGTGAAGGAATGCGGCTTCTTCGCCGCCTGTGGAGGATTTGCCTGTTCATGGGCAAGGGTCTGGGTGGAATCTGCCATGCGCAACATCTATGTTGCGCCCATGACCCCCGCAAGCCGGATACCCCAATCATGTTGATGAATACCCACGAAGCGCGGCTCGATGCCCTGCGCCAGGAACTCAAGTCGCGCGGCCTCGACGGCTTCGTGATCCCCATTTCCGACGAGCACATGAGCGAATATGTGGGCGCCTATGCCCAGCGCCTCGCCTGGCTGACCGGCTTCGGCGGCTCGGCCGGAACCGCCGTGGTGCTGACCGATCCCACGCTCTCCCCCGCCGCCGCCATGTTCGTGGACGGGCGCTATACGCTTCAGGTGCGCGAGCAAGTGGACGGCACGTTCTACGCTTACGAAAGCGTGCCGCAGACGAGCGCCGCGCGCTGGCTGGGCGAGAACGCCCCCAAGGGCGCGAAGATCGGCTACGACGCCTGGCTCCACGGATCGAAGTGGGTGGAAGCCGCCCAGGCCGCGCTTGCCGCGAAGGGCGCAGCCCTCGTCGCCGTGGAAGGCAACCCGATCGACGCGGTATGGCAGGACCAGCCCGTGCCCTCGCCCGCCCCGGCGCTCGTCCATGACGATGCCCTCGCGGGCGAATCGAGCAAGGCCAAGCGCGCCGCCGTTTCCGAATGGCTGACTGCGCGCGGCCTCGACGCCACGGTGATCTCGGCGCTCGATTCGATCGCCTGGCTGCTCAACCTGCGCGGCACCGACGTGGAACGCACCCCCGTGGCCCTGTCCTACGTCGTCGCCCATGCCGACGGCACCGCCGACCTCTACATCGCGGACGAGAAAGTCACCCCGGACCTGCGCCAGCACCTGGGCAATGCGGTGCGCATCCAGCCGCGCAGCGCTTTCGTCTCGGGTCTCGGCAAGCTGGCCGGCAAGCGCGTCTCGGCGGATCCCGACAATGCCGTGGCCGCCGTGTTCGAAACCCTGCGCGCGGCGGGCGCCACCATCGTCGAGGAACGCGATCCCACGATCCTGCCCAAGGCGGTGAAGAACCCCGTCGAACAGGCGGGCCAGCGCAAGGCCCAGGCCATCGACGGCGTGGCCGTCACCCGCTTCCTCCACTGGCTATCTGTCGAGGGCCCCAAGGGCGAAGTGACCGAGATGAGCGCCTCGGATCGTCTCCACGCCTTCCGCCAGGAATGCGGCGACTTGCGCGATCTCTCGTTCGACACGATCTCCGGTGCCGGCCCCAACGCGGCCAGCCCGCACTACCGCGTTTCCGAGGAATCCAGCCTGACGCTGGTTCCCGAAAGCGTCTACCTCGTTGATTCGGGCGGCCAGTACCCCTGCGGCACCACCGACATCACCCGCACCGTGTGGATCGGAGACGGCGCACCGCTCGCCGAAGTGAAGGACCGCTTCACCCGCGTGCTCAAGGGCATGATCGCCATTGCCCGCGCGACTTTCCCCAAGGGCACCAACGGCGGCCAACTCGATGCGCTTGCCCGCCAGTTCCTCTGGTCCGTCGGCCTCGACTATGCCCACGGCACCGGCCACGGCGTCGGCAGCTTCCTTTCGGTCCACGAAGGC
Source organism: Novosphingobium panipatense (assembly GCF_002149965.1). Lineage (GTDB taxonomy): Bacteria > Pseudomonadota > Alphaproteobacteria > Sphingomonadales > Sphingomonadaceae > Novosphingobium > Novosphingobium panipatense_A. The sequence continues at coordinate 122,048 of NZ_MSQB01000015.1, forward strand.
CCGCAGCGCATCGGCAAGCCTGCCGGAGGCCAGGCGGGCACTTCGCAGGAACTGCTTGCGGGCATGATCCTCAGCGACGAGCCGGGCTACTACAAGGCCGGCGAATACGGCATCCGCATCGAGAACCTGATCCTGGTCGAACCGCGCAGCTTCGCAGGATCGGACGGCGAATATTTCGGCTTCGAAACGCTGACCCTGGCGCCGATCGACCGCCGCCTCGTCGACCTTTCGCTGCTTTCGCCGGACGAAATCGCCTGGTGGAACGCCTATCACGCCCGTGTGCTGGACGTGATAGGCACGCAGCTCGACGGCGAAGTGAAGACCTGGCTCGAAGCCCAATGCCTTCCGCTTTGACCTGAGATCGCCGAGGGCGCATTCTTCCGGCTGGAGGGACGGGAGGATGCGCCGATGACGCAAGCAGTACACGATCTCAGGACCCATCCGGTCCATCTGGGCCTGGGCGCGGTCGCGCAGGCCCAGCCCCCTTTCACCGGCATGGAATGGTACGCCGCCTATTCCGAGCGCACGACGGGCGACGGGGCCGAGGGCCGCCTCGTCTCGATGTACGATTTCACGGAAAGCTGGGACAGCTGGGAAATGCACCCGGCGGGGGACGAACTGGTGGTCTGCCTGTCCGGTGCCATGACGCTGCATCAGGAACTGGCCGACGGCAGCGCCCGCAAACTCACCATCGGCCCCGGTGAATATGCGATCAACCCGCCCGGCGCCTGGCATACCGCCGATGTCGAAGGTCCCGCCACCGCGCTTTTCATTACCGCCGGCGCGGGAACGCAGCATCGCCCCCGATGAACTCCCTAATGAACCCCCTAATGAACCGGGTCCCTGGCTTGCCTCCCGCTGAATAGAGTGCCAAGCCTGTGACAATTGGCGACAATAAACCCACCGGGCGGCACAACTGCGCGACAAGCGGTGCGTAGACGGGATTTCAGAAAGCCGCGGGGCAGTTCTTCCCCCTCCCTTCCCCGTCCCACGGCTTTCACCCGTTTTGTCGCAGAAAGAGAGCCATGAGCATGAATCGCTTCAGCAAGATCTCCGTCGGCCTTTCCGCCGTGGCGCTGGTCATCGGCGGAGCGGCCTGTGCCCAGAGCCCCGCGCAACCCTCGGAGCGCGATCGCACCGAGACCCGCGCCGAGGCGCAGGCCCGTGCCGAGGCCATGTTCACCCGTCTCGACGTCAACAAGGACGGCAAGCTCGACCGCGCCGATCGCGAAGCCCGCCGCCAGCAGATGCGCGAGGCGATGTTCGACCGTCTGGACAGCAACAAGGACGGTTCGATCTCCAAGGCCGAATTCATGGCCGACCGCAGGCCGGAAGGTGACAGGCCGGAAGGCGGACGTCCCGAGGGCGACATGCCCCCGCCGCCGCCCGGCGCCGAAGGCGCCATGCCACCCCCGCCTCCCGGTGGTCCTGAAATGGGCGGTCCTGAAATGGCCGGTCCCGATATGGGCGGTCCCGACATGGATCGACCCGGTGACCGGCCCGAGCGTCATGGCCGCCACGGCCGTCCGGGCATGAAAGGCCCGATGATGGGCTTCCACAAGGCCGATGCCGACGGCGACCGCAGCGTCACCCAGGCCGAATTCGTCGCCGCCGCGCTCCAGCGCTTCGACAGGATGGATGCCAACAAGGACGGCAAGGTCACGCCCGAGGAACGCCGCGCCGCGCATGAGAAGATGCGCGCCGAATGGAAAGCCCGGAAAGACGATCACCGCAAGGCGCGCGGCAGTGAAGAGACTGCCCCGCCTGCAAAGAACTGACGGCCGCGCCCCTGGCGTGACCGGAAAAGGATAGGAATGAACGAGATCTCGCCCGCCCGCATCCTGCTGGTCGACGACGAAGCTGCCTTGCGCGATCCCCTGGCCGACTACCTGTCGCGCCAGGGTTTTGCCGTGACCCCGGCCACCAGCGCCGCTGAGGCCCGCAGCAGGCTGCGCGACGAGAAGCCCGATCTCGTCCTGCTCGACATCATGATGCCCGGCGAGGACGGCCTCTCGCTCTGCCGCCACCTTGTGGAAGCGCAGGACATCCCCGTGATCTTCCTTACCGCGCGCGGCGAGGCTACCGACCGCATCGTCGGGCTGGAGATCGGCGCGGACGACTACGTGGTGAAGCCCTTCGAACCGCGCGAACTGGTGGCCCGCATCCGTTCGGTGCTGCGCCGTGCCGCCCGCATCCCTACGCCCACGCCGGAAAACGAGGCGTTCGCTTTCGAAGGCTGGCTGCTGGATCCGCTCAAGCGCCGCCTCACCGATGCCGGAGGGGCCACCGTCGCGATCTCCTCGGTCGAGTTCCGCCTGCTCATGGCCTTCCTCGAACATCCCCGTCAGGTGCTCAACCGCGACCGGCTGCTCGACATGGTCCAGGGCCGCGAAGCCCATCTGTTCGACCGCGCGGTGGACAACCAGGTCAGCCGCCTGCGCCGCAAGATCGAGGTCGATTCGCGCAATCCGCAGCTGATCCAGACCGTCTGGGGCGGCGGCTACATGCTCGCCACCGATGTCCGGCGCGTGCCGCTGGACGCGGATTGAGCGGGGCTTCCCCCATGTCGGCCCTGAAGATGCCGCGCCCCCACAGCCTGATGGGCCAGATGCTGCTCGCCGTGGCGGTCGCGCTCATGCTCGTCCAGGGCATCGGCGCGTTCCTCGTCTACCGCGCGCAGCGCGAAGGCTACGAGGCGAGCATGCTCAATGCCTCGGCCTTCCGCCTGATCATGGAGACGCGCGGCCCGCGCGCGCTCTCTCGCCACCGCGACGGCCAGCGCGACGGCCCCCGCGTGCCGCTCTCCGGCCCGCCACCCAAGGGCTACCACCTCGAATATAGCACCCGCTCGCCCGCCGCCCCCGGCGAGCAGCGCGATGGCGAGGCCGAGACCGGCCTCGCCAAGATCCTCGCCGACCAGGAATTCCCGGTGCGCGAGGTCGTCGTCGTCCACCGCGACGTCGGCCGCGACCGCGTCGCCCGGCGCAATGCGCTCGACCGCGCCTCGGACTATGCGCTCTCGCAGGAGGACACCGATCGGCTGCTGCGCTCCAACCTGCTGGTGGTCGGCGTCCGCACCGACGAGAACGGCAGCTGGATCATCTCGCGCGTCCGCGCGCCGCGCCCGGAAAACGTGCTGATCACGCCGATCGTGTTCCAGACCGTGATCATCTACATCGTGGTCATGGCCGCCGTCGCGCTGATCCTGCGCCGGATAACCCGGCCGCTGGCCGCGCTTACGCTGAGACTGGAACGCTTCGCCGCAACGCAGGACGTGGAAGGCCAGCTGGCCCCTTCCGGCCCCGACGACATGCAGCGGCTGATCGTGGCCCACAACGCCATGGAATCGCGCATCGCCGCCCTGCTGGACGAGAAGAACGTCATGCTCGGCGCGATCGGCCACGACCTCAAGACCCCGCTTGCCGCCTTGCGGGTACGGATCGAATCGGTGCCGGACGATACCGAGCGCGCCCGCATGGCCGCGACGATCGAGGATATCGTCCATACCCTCGACGATATCCTGTCGCTCGCCCGCGTCGGTCGCCCGAGCGACCCGCTGGAGCGCACCGAGCTTTCCGCCCTCATGTTCTCGGTGATCGAGGAATACGAGGACATGGGCGAGCCGGTGGAAGTGGGCGATACCGAACGCATGGCGCTGGAACTGCGTCCCACATGGATCCGCCGCGCCCTGCGCAACCTCGTCGGCAATGCCTTGCGCTACGGCCAGCGTGCCCGCGTCTCGCTCAGGCGGGAAGACGGCCGCGCGGTGATCCTGATCGACGACGACGGCCCGGGTATCCCGGAAGATTCGATCGACGCGATGATGAACCCCTTCACCCGCGGCGACCCCTCGCGCAACAGCGCCACCGGGGGGGCCGGGCTCGGCCTCGCCCTCGCCCGCGCCATCGCCGACCAGCACGGCGGCGCGCTGATCCTTTCGAACCGGCTCGCCGCAGACGGCAAAGTGGAAGGCCTGACCGCCCGGCTGGAACTGCCCCTCGCTTGACCTTATAACCCTGATCTTCTTGGCCTTCGTCCTGACCCTCCTTAGAGTCCGTTTGAAAATCCGCCGCCGGCGGATTTAGCGGCACCGGCCCACGCCCCCACCCACCACCCGCAGGATACTACCGTTGGGTGGGGGGTGGGGGCGTGGGCCGGTGCCGCAAGAAAATGCCCTTTCGGGCATTTTTCAAACGGGCTCTTAGTCCAGGAACGCGCGCATGATCCGTGAACGGCTCGGATGCTTGAGCTTGCGGAGCGCCTTGGCTTCGATCTGACGGATACGTTCGCGGGTAACCGAGAACTGCTGGCCGACCTCTTCAAGGGTGTGGTCGGTCGGCATGCCGATGCCGAAGCGCATGCGCAGCACACGCTCCTCACGCGGTGTCAGCGATGCCAGCGTGCGCGTGATCATTTCCTTCAGGTTGGCCTGGATCGCCGCGTCCACCGGGATGACGGCGTTCTCATCCTGGATGAAGTTGCCAAGGCTGCTGTCTTCCTCGTCCCCGATCGGGGTTTCGAGCGAAACCGGCTCCTTGGCGATCTTCAGGACCCGCTTCACTTTCTCGAGCGGCATCGACAGCTTCTCGGCCATTTCCTCCGGCGTCGGCTCGCGGCCCTGGTCATGGAGGAACCGGCGGCTGGTGCGCACCAGCTTGTTGATCGTCTCGATCATGTGGACCGGGATACGGATAGTGCGGGCCTGATCGGCGATCGAGCGCGTGATCGCCTGACGGATCCACCAGGTCGCGTAAGTGGAGAACTTGTAGCCGCGGCGATACTGGAACTTGTCGACCGCCTTCATCAGGCCGATGTTGCCTTCCTGGATAAGGTCCAGGAACTGCAGGCCGCGATTGGTGTATTTCTTGGCGATCGAGATCACCAGGCGCAGGTTCGCCTCGACCATTTCCTTCTTGGCGATGCGCGCTTCGCGCTCCGCCTTCTGGACCATGTTCACGATGCGGCGGAACTCGGGCAGCGCCATGCCGGTGGCGGCAGCGATGTCCGATACCTCCAGGCGGATGCGCTCGGCAGGCTCAGCCTCGTTCGCGGCAAAGGCAGCCCACTTCTTGTCCATCCCGGCCACTTCGGCGACCCAGGTGTCGTCCAGTTCGCGGCCGGTGTAGGCTTCGAGGAAATCGGCGCGCTTCACCTTGTGACGCTCCGCAAGGCGCAGCATCTGGCCGCCCAGCGTGGTGAGGCGGCGATTGAAGGCGTAGAGGTTGTCGACCAGATATTCGATCTTGGTCGCGTGGAACTGCACCGATTCCACTTGGGCGGTCAGGTCTTCACGAAGCTGCTGGTACTGCTCTTCCTTGGCGACAGGGAAGTCGATGCCCAGCGCCATAGCGTCGAGTCGCTCGCTCTGCAGGCGTTCGAAAGTGCGGAACAGTTCCGTGATGAGCGCAAACTTCTCCAGCGCTTCAGGCGTAAGCGCGGCTTCCATCTGGCCGAGGGACAGGGTGTTGTCCTCTTCCTCGTCATCCTCACCCCGGCGCTTGGGAATCGGATTGCCGTCCTCATCGACTTCCTCCGAATTGTCCTCGGCGGAATCGTCTTCCTCCTTGAAGGTAGGACCAGCGGTCGCAGCGGAAATCTCGCCGTCGCTATCGCCGTCCTCGTCGAGATTTTCCGGCTGCGGCTCCTTGGAAAGCATCGCGTCGAGATCGAGGATCTCGCGAAGCTGCATGTCGCCGTTATTGAGCGCTTCGGACCACCCGATGATCGCGTGGAACGTCATCGGGCTTTCGCAAAGCCCCATGATCATCATGTCGCGGCCGGCCTCGATACGCTTGGCGATCGCCGCTTCACCCTCGCGGCTGAGCATCTCGGCGGTGCCCATTTCCTGCAGGTACATGCGGACCGGGTCGTCGGAACGGCCGAGCGAGTCCGCCTTGCGGGTCTCGGCGGGACGGCGCCGGGAATTGCCCTCCTCGAAGTCGGAATCGGATCCCGACTCGTCATCGCGACCATCGACGGCATCTACGCCATCTTCCTGCTCGCTCTCTTCATCGTCATCATCATCGTTCTCGATGATCTTGACGCCCATTTCCGAGATCGCGGCCATGATGTCCTCGATCTGATCGGTGGTCATCTGGTCCTGCGGCAGAGCGGCATTCAGCTCCTTGACCGAGATGACGCCCTGCTTTTTGGCGCGCGCGATGAACCGCTGGACAGAACCCTTGTCCAGATCGAGAAGAGGAGAGTCGTTGTCGCCGTTGCGATCGTCGTTAGTCATGCAATCCGTTGTCGTCTTATTGGCCTTTTTCATGGCGATGGTTGCGCCAGGACAAGGCCAGGTTCTCAGATCATCAACCTGATGAAGCCGGTGAAGAGTGGCCTACAGCAGGAATGAACCACCGCTGGTATGGTGGTTCAAGCAATGTGGACGGCCATCAGTTCCAGGAGGAAGCCGATTCGCAAGCGCAATACGCCCGAATCGGGAACACCCGCCGCTGGGCCCGATCGTGATGCGATCCGGGAAAGCCCGAATGGGCCATGGCCACCTGCGGCAACCATGGCCAGATCACTCAGCGCTGGACCAGATTCACGGCCGACGCCTTGCCGCGGCGATCGATCTCGATCTCGAATTCCAGCTGATCGCCTTCCGAAAGGCCATGCAGACCGGAACGCTCGACGGCGCTGATATGCACGAATGCGTCAGGCTGGCCGTCATCGCGGACGATGAAGCCGAAGCCCTTGGTGCCGTTGAAGAACTTGACGGTGCCGGTGGCCTTCTCGCCGGTCGACTGGCGCTGAACAGGCGCACGCTCGCGACGTTCGGCCACGATGACCTCGCCGACGATGGTCAGTTCGGACGCGGAAACCTTGCCGTTGCGCTCAACCAGCTGGAATTCCAGCTGCTGGCCTTCCGCCAGCGTTTCAAGGCCAGCGGACTGCACAGCACTGATATGCACGAATGCATCGTCGCCGCCGTCGTCAAGCTGGATGAAGCCGAAGCCCTTGTCGGGGTTGAAGAACTTGACCGTGCCACGGCCCTGGCCCACGACCTGGCCCGGGCCGCCACGCGAGCCGCCGCCGCCAAAACCACCGCCACGCGAGCCGCCGAAACCGCCACGCTGGCCGCCACCGAAGCGGTCCCCACCGCCGAAGCGGTCACCGCCACCAAAGCGATCGTTGCCGCCGCCCCAGCGATCATCACCACCGCCGAAACGGTCGCGACCATAGCCGCGATTACCCTTGTCGAATGTCATCTTTTAGTACCTTAAGCTACGTCCGAAGAAACCTATCCTCGCGAGTGAACGTAGCACGCAAGGCCGCAGAACCCGTTTCAGGATGCAGGACAAACGACGATAGCACCTCTGCGACGCCTTGGCGACAAAAGTTCTGCGGGCGGCTTGATGCATAACGCGCAGGCGCCATGCGCACGACCTGGTCAGTGGAACTGGGCCTTGAGAAAATCGCGCTTGATCTTCTTGGCGAGGCTCCACTTGTGAACCTCGGTCGGGCCGTCATAGATGCGGAAGGCGCGGATTTCGCGGAACACCTGCTCGACGATCGTGTCGCCGGTAACGCCGGTACCGCCCATCACCTGCACGCAATTGTCGGCTATCTTCATCAGCGCTTCGCTGACCGCGACTTTGGCCATGGAGCTTTCCGCCGTGCCGAGCGATCCGCCGTCGAGCACGCCCGCGCACCAGTCGATCATCAACTCGCACTGCTTCAACAGAATCGCGTTTTCGGCCAGCATGAAGCCGACGCCTTCATGATCGATCAGCAGCTTGCCGAAGGCTTCGCGCTTGCAGACATAAGCCGTGGCGATTTCCTGCGCCCGCAGGCAGCTTCCCAGCCAGCGCATGCAGTGCGAGAGCCGCGCCGGGCTGAGACGGACCTGGGCGTACTTGAACCCCTCTCCGCTCTGCCCGAGCATCTGACCCGCCGGGACGCGCAGATTATCGATCCGCAGCGTCGCGTGACCGCCGGGCATGGAACTGTCGATCGTATCGGGCACCACCTCGATCGTGATCGCCGGGTCGGGCAGGTCGACCAGGAACATGCAGGCGCCGTCTTCGGACTTGGCCATGACGATGCCGACTTTCGCGCCCTGATAGCCGGTGATGAAGCGCTTGCGGCCGTCGATCACCCAGTGATCGCCGTCGAGACGGCAGGTGGTCTTCATCATGGAGGGGTCCGAACCCGCCCCGCCATCCGAAGCCGGCTCGGTCATCAGGAAGGCGGAGCGCGCGCGTCCCTCCACCAGCGGCTTCAGGAAATGCGCCTTCTGCGCCTCCGTGCCGACATGGCCAAGCAGGAACATATTGCCCTCGTCGGGCGCCATCGTGTTGACCGCCAGCGGCCCCAGCGGGCTGAGACCCGAGCGGATCAGCACGATGGCTGTCTCGCGCTGGGTCAGATGGCTGCCATCCGGCAGGATATGCGGGGTAAGGACACCGGCCGCGCGCGCCTTTTCGCGCATTTCCATGACCAGTTCGTCGGAAGGACCATGATGCCCCTTCGCGCGAGGGTCCTGCTCGTAGGGGATGACGACCTCCCGCACGAAAGTTTCCACTCTGGCGGCGATAGTTGCGGCGCGATCGGTCACGATTCTCTCCTCTTTATGCGATCTTGATCCTACATTATTGTGGAACAATCAAATGGAACTTGCCGTTCCAGGATCTGTCGCGGATAGAGAGGCGATGGACGATATCTCTTCCGGAACGGTACACCGCGTCTATCAGGGCCTGCTGGCCGACCTCGACCATGGCCGCATGGTGCCGGGCCAGCGGCTGGTTGAAACCGAGCTGGCGGCGCGGTTCGGCGCGGGCCGCAATGCCGTGCGGGAAGCGATCCAGCGGCTGGCGGCCCGCGGCGTGGTCGACCTTTCGCGCAACCGCTCTCCCGCCATCCGCAAGCTGGACGCGGCCGAGACCATGGAAGTGCTGACAGTGGCCGAGGCGATGACTGCCTTGGTCCTGGGTGCCGCTGCCCTGCATTTCGTTCCAACGATACATGGCAGCGCTCTGGACGATGCCCAGGCACAGATTGAAGCGGCGGCGGATGAGGATGAGATCGCCGACTTCGGCCGGGCGCGGCGGCAATTCTACCGGGTCCTGCTCGAGATCGGTGGCAATCGGGAATTGAAGCGGCTTTTCCCCGCGATCGGAATGCACATCGTCTATGCCCAGTATCGCAGCAGGCGGCTACGAGGCATCCGCCTCGCCGACTACCGGGCGATGATCGAAGCCGTCCGCCACGGGGGGCAGGAGCAGGCCGAGGCTGAAGGGCGGCGCCATGTCGGCCATGTCCGCGCCATCATTGCCGAGCAAGTCACGGTCGGCACGACTGAAGCACTCACAAGAAACCCCGGCCATTCCTGACCGGGGTTTCCTTGATTTTCAAATGTTCAACCGCTCAGAGCTTACCGGTAAGCTCCGGCACGGCGGTGAACAGGTCTGCCACCAGGCCGACGTCCGCCACCTGGAAGATCGGGGCGTCCTCGTCCTTGTTGATGGCGATGATGGTCTTGGAGTCCTTCATGCCCGCGAGGTGCTGGATCGCGCCCGAGATGCCGACCGCGATATAGACTTCCGGCGCCACGATCTTGCCGGTCTGACCGACCTGGTAGTCGTTGGGCACATAGCCTGCGTCCACCGCCGCGCGCGAGGC
>NZ_MSQB01000015.1:131684-172442 GCF_002149965.1 Novosphingobium panipatense
CCCCTCAGCGCATCAGGCCGCCGATCAGGTTGCGCGCGAAACGGCCGAGGCCCGGAAAACCGATGGCCTTGCCCAGGGTATCGCCGATCGTGCCCGCCGCCGCACTGGCGGCCGAGGCCTTGGGATCGGCGCGGCTCTTCTTGCCCTGAACCGACTGGGCGAGGATCGATCCCGCGCTGGCCGCCGCCGCCCCTGCCGCCGCCTTGGCGACCTTTCCGCCCAGACCGTCCCACAGGCTGGGGCTCCGGCGCTCCTGCCTGCCGACTTCGGCCTTGCCCTTTTCCGCCACTTCCTGCGCGGTAGCCGCCGCATCGGCGGCCTTGGCGGCCAGCACTTCCTCGGCACTCTCGCGATTGACCGGGGTGTCGTACTTGCCTTCGAACGGGCTGACCGACTGCACGATCGCCCGCTCCTTCGGCTCCACCGGACCCAGCCGCGAGCGCGGCGGCGCGATCAGCGTGCGCTGGACCACCGTGGGCGCGCCCTCGTCGTCGAGCGTGGAGACCAGCGCCTCGCCCACTTTCAGCTCGGTGATCGCCGCCTCGACATCCAGCTCCGGGTTGATGCGGAACGTATCCGCCGCCGCCTTGATCGCCTTCTTGTCGCGCGGCGTGAAGGCCCGCAGCGCATGCTGCACGCGGTTGCCCAGCTGGCCCGCGATCTCCTCGGGAATGTCGATCGGATTCTGCGTGACGAAATAGACGCCCACGCCCTTCGAACGGACGAGCCGCACCACCTGCTCCACTTTGTCCTGGAGCGCCTTGGGCGCATCGTCGAACAGCAGGTGCGCCTCGTCGAAGAAGAACACCAGCTTCGGTTTCTCGGGATCGCCGACTTCGGGCAGCACCTCGAAGAGCTCGGAGAGCAGCCAGAGCAGGAACGTGGCGTAGAGCTTGGGGCTGCGCATCAGCCTGTCGGCAGCCAGCACGTTGATATAGCCGCGCCCCTTGTCGTCGCTGCGAATGAAATCGACGATTTCCAGCGCCGGTTCGCCGAAGAACTGTGCAGCGCCCTGACTGTCCAGCGCGAGCAGCTGGCGCTGGATCGTGCCGACGCTGGCCTTGGTGATATTGCCGTATTTGGCCGAGAGCGCCGAGGCGTTCTCCGCCGCGTAGGCCAGCATGGCCTGAAGATCCGGCAAGTCCAGCAGCAGCAGCCCCTGCTCGTCGGCATAGCGGAAGACGACGTTGAGCACGCCTTCCTGCGTATCGTTGAGGTCCATCAGCCGGGCGAGCAGCAGCGGCCCCATCTCGGAAATCGTGGTGCGGACCGGATGCCCCTGCTCGCCGTAAATATCCCAGAAAACCGCGGGATTGTCGGAATAACCGTAGTCGGCGATGCCGATTTCCTTCGCCCGCGCTTCCAGGATGGCCGCGTTCTTGAACTGGGGGCTTCCGGCCATGGCGATGCCGGAAAGGTCGCCCTTCACGTCGGCCATGAACACCGGCACCCCGGCGGCGGAAAACTGTTCGGCGATCGTCTGGAGCGTCACCGTCTTGCCCGTGCCGGTGGCGCCCGCGATCAGCCCATGGCGGTTGGCCCTGCCCAGCCGAAGCACCTGCCGTTCGCCATTGCCGCCGAGTCCCAGGAAAATCTCATCCATCTGCCGCTCCTTGCACCCAGCCGTAAGAGTACGTTTAAAAATCCGCCGCAGGCGGATTTTGGCGGCACCGGCCCACGCCCCCACCCGACCTCCCATCAGGATACACTTGTGGGAGGTCGGGTGGGGGCGTGGGCCGGTGCCGCTCAAAAATGCCTTTCAGGCATTTTTCAAACAACCGAAGTGATAATAGCGCACAAGCCCAGGCGCGAGAGGGATTTTGCCACGGGCCCGGTTCAGCGCTACAGGCGCAGCTTCTGCCATGTCCGAACCGTTCGTCCTCCTCGATGATGCCCGCCGCGAAGGCGCCTGCGATGCCCGCGCCTACCGCAATCCGGTCGAGGTCGTGGTCGCGCGCCGGCCGCACGAAGTGGGCCCGGCGCTGGAGCGGATCGAACGTCTTGCCGCGCAGGGCCTGCATCTGGCGGGCCATATGGCCTACGAGGCAGGCCTCGCCCTCGAACCCAGGCTCGCGCATTTCCTGCCCGCCCGCAGTGATGCCGCCGCGCCGCTGGTCTGGTTCGGCTCCTTCGCCGGCTACGAGGCGATCCCCGCCCCCGAAGTCCCGCAATGGCTGGCTGGGCGCGTCCGGTCGCCGCAGGTTGGAATAGGCCCGCTCGACCCGCAGATCTCGACCGGCAACTATGCAAGCGCGTTCGGGCGCCTGCGCGGCGCCATCGAGGCGGGTGACATCTACCAGGCCAACCTGACCTTCCCCCTCGCCGGACCGTGGCACGGCGACCCGCTGGCGCTCTATGCGGCGATTCGCCCCTCGGCGGCGGCTGGGCACGGCGGCGTGATCTGCGACGGATCGCAGTGGCTGCTCAGTTTCTCGCCCGAACTTTTCTTTGCGCTGGAACAGGGCCGGATCACCGTCCGCCCCATGAAAGGCACCCGCCCGCGCGGCCACGACGACGCCGAGGATGCCGCTCTGCGCGCCGAGCTTTCCGCCTCGGCCAAGGACCGGGCCGAGAACCTGATGATCCTCGATCTCATGCGCAACGACCTGTCGCGCGTGGCCGAAGCGGGCAGTGTAAGGGCGGAAAATCCCTTTGCGATAGAGACCTATCCCACGGTTCACCAGATGGTCTCGACAGTGCGCGCGCGCCTCTCGCCGGGCCTCGGCGCCGTCGATATCCTGCGGGCGCTTTTCCCCTGCGGTTCGATAACCGGCGCCCCGAAGATCCGCGCCATGGAGTTGATCGACGCGGTGGAACCGCATACGCGGGGGCCTTATTGCGGTTCGATCGGCCGGATCGATCCTACTGGCGATGCGACGTTCAATGTGGCAATTCGCACACTGCGTCTGACCGGGGACGAAAACGGCGGTGGCCGTGCGGTCCTCGGCGTCGGTTCGGCCGTGGTCGCCGATTCACAAGCGCTTCCCGAATGGCGGGAATGCCTGGTCAAAGGGGGTTTCGTGAGAGAGTCGGCAGGGGCGTCCTCGCCCGCCAGTTTCGACCTAATCGAAACGATGTGCTTCACGCCCGAAAAGGGCATTCCGCTGCTCGAACTTCATCTCGAGCGGATTCGCGCCAGTGCCGAGACGCTGGGCTTCAGCTTCGATCGCCATGCCCTGCGCAATGCGATCCAGGCCCTGTGCTTCGATGCCGAGGCGCCTTCGAAGCTGCGCCTCGTCGCCTCGCGCAGCGGTGCCTATGCGCTCGAACTGGCGGCCTTGCCCGAGACGTTCTCCGGCCCCGTCACGGTCGGCGTGCTGCCGTTGCCGGTCGACAGCGGCGACTGGCGCCTGCGCCACAAGACCAGCGACCGCGGCTTCTACGAGGCCGGTCTCGCGGTGGGGAAGAACGCGGGAGCGCAGGAAGTGCTGTTCCTGCGCGACGACGGCCTGCTGACCGAAGGCACTTTCACCAACCTCTTCGTGGAACGCGGCGGCAAGCTGCTGACCCCGCCCGCCGCGCTCGGCCTGCTGCCCGGCGTCCTGCGCCGTTCGCTGATCGAGGAAGGCCGCGCGGTGGAAGCGGAGCTCGGGCTGGGCGACCTCGCGGAGGGCTTCCTGATTGGCAATTCCCTGCGCGGGCTGATGCCGGCACGGCTGCTGAACTGATGCAGACCTCCCCCGCCCTCGCGCGCATCGCCCCCTCGGGCACGACGGCCATGACCGACCGCGCGATCGAACTGCGCGAATCCGGGCGCGACGTGATCTCGCTTTCGGTGGGCGAACCTGACTTCGCCACGCCCCCGCACGTCATCGCCGCCGCCAAGGCCGCGCTCGATGCCGGGCAGACGAAGTATACGGCGGTAGGCGGAACCTCGCAGCTCAAGCAGGCTGCTGCGCTGCACTTCCGGCGCGATCTGGGCATCGAAGTTCCGGCCTCGCAGGTAACGGTCAGCGCGGGCGGCAAGCAGGCGATCTTCCACGCCATGCTGGCGACGCTGGGCGAAGGCGACGAGGTGGTCGTGCCCTCGCCCTGGTGGGTCAGCTATCCCGAGATCGTGCGCTTCGCGGGCGGCAAGGTGGTTCCCCTGCTCACCGCCGCGAAGGACAATTTCCGCTTCACCCCCGCCGATCTCGAAGCGCAGATCGGGCCGCGCACGCTCTGGGTGCTGCTCAACAGCCCCGGCAACCCGACGGGTGCCTATTATCCCGAGGACATGCTGCGCGGCATCGGCGATGTCCTGCGCCGTCATCCGCGCGTGATGGTGCTGTCGGACGAAATCTACGCGCCGCTGAACTATACCGGCCGTCCGCATGCGACACTGGCCAACCTCTGCCCGGACCTGGCCGACCGCATCCTGACGGTTTCCGGCGTCTCCAAGAGCCACGCGATGACCGGCTTCCGCATCGGTGTCGCCGCTGGACCGCAGTGGCTGATCAAGGCGATGGAAAAGCTCCAGTCGCATTCCTCGGGCAATCCCTGCTCGATCAGCCAGGCCGCCGCGGTGGCCGCTTTCGAAGGGCCGCAGGACTTCCTGAGCGAATGGCGCGAGCGGTTCCGCCAGCGACGCGATAAGGTCGTAACCGCGATCAACGCGATTCCGGGTCTGTCCACGCCCTCGCCCGACGGCGCATTCTACTGCATGATCGACGCGGCGCCGCTGATGGACCGCTTCGGCGGGGACGACGTGAAGCTTACGCTACACTTGCTGGAGCACGGCGTGGCGCTGGTCCCGGCCTCGGCCTTTGGCGGGCATGACGGTTTCCGCATCAGTTTCGCCGCGGATGACGCGCGGCTCGAAGAAGCGCTGCGGCGCATAGAGAAAGCATTGACGTAACATGGAACTGGAAATCCTCTTCGAGGACGGCGAAGCGCTGGTCATCGACAAGCCCGGCGGCCTTCCGCTCGATACGCCGCGTGCCGGCGGGCCGAGCCTCGAAGACCGGCTGGACGAGCTGAAACTGGGCTTCCAGCGCCTGCCTGCGCCGGTTCACCGGCTCGACCGCGACACTTCGGGCTGCCTGCTGCTGGCCCGCAATCCCAAGGCCCTGAAGCGCTTTTCCGCCGCTTTCGAGGAAAAGCAGGTCCAGAAGCGTTACCTCGGCATCGTCGCCGGTACGCTGACGGAAGCGGAAGGCACGATCGCGCTCAACCTCTCCAAGGTCAGCACGGTCAAGGACGGCTGGCGCATGATCCCGGCGAAAAAGGGCAAGCCCGCCGTCACGCACTGGCGCAAGCTGGACGAGAAGAACGGCATGACCCTGGTGGAATTCCGCCCCGAGACCGGCCGCACCCACCAGATTCGCGTCCACGCCGCTTCCGGCCTCGGCCACGCGCTGCTGGGCGATCCGGTCTATGGCTCCAGCAAGGGCGCGCCGCGTACCATGCTGCACGCGGCAGGTCTGACCGTGCCGCGCGGCGACAAGGAGCCGATCGTTGCCGTGGCGCCGCTGCCGCGCGATTTCGCTGCGCTCGGCTTCAGCGATGAATGAGCGAGATTGAAGCCACGATAGACCGCGCCCAGGCCCTGGCGAGCGAGAGCTTCATCGCCGCCTCCGGGCCGGGCGGGCAGAACGTCAACAAGGTGGCGACGGCGGTCCAGCTGCGGATCAACGTCTATGTCCTGCGACTGGCGCCGCCGGTCTTTGCGCGGCTGAAGGAACTGGCCGGCAGCCGCATGACTTCGGGCGGGGAACTGATGTTCACCGCCCGCCGCTTCCGCACGCAGGAAGCCAACCGTGCCGATGCGCGCGAACGCCTCGCGGAAATGCTGCGTGATGCCCACAAGCTGCCGGAAAAGCGGGCCAAGAGCCGCCTCAACCGGGTGGGCAAGGAACAGCGGCTCAAGGGCAAGAAGCTGCGCGGGTCGGTCAAGGCCGGGCGCGGCAAGGTCAGCTTCGACTAGGGCGTACGGAACCCGTGCCTAACGCTCCATCGCAGCCGAGGCCGTCGGCTCCGGTCGCGCATCGAGCATCTCCGACGCTTCATCCAGCGCCCGCGCTTCGCCGACCGTGACGCTGCCCGGCCCCGGCGCGGAATCGGACTTGCCGCAAGCTCCCAGCGTCAGGGTCACCATCAGGAGGCAAAGGATTCGCATGCCAGCTATATAGCGCAGCGATGTTTCCATCTCAAACGGCTGAGATCACCACGAACGTCATCCTGAACTTGTTTCAGGATCCATTTCTGACCATCAGCGGCGGGATGTTCGGCGAGATGGATCCTGAGCCGAAGGCCAGCGAAGCTAAACGAGTTCAGGATGACGGAGCGGGATGTCCGAATATCCCGCGCCCTCGCAACCCTTTCGCTTTTCCCGGACTTCCCACTGACACGGTTTGCACCGATACCTGTCTGCGGCCGCAACCTGCCAAGAGGAGTCGTCATGTCGAAGATCGTCGTCGTCGTCGGAAGCCTTCGCGCCGAATCGTACAACCGCCAGTTCGCAGAAGCCCTGACGCGCCTGCCCGCCGCTTCGGGCCATGAATTCGTCTTTGCGGATATCGGCGCGCTGCCGCTCTACGACCAGGATGACGACGGCGACCAGGCGCAACCGGTAAAGGATCTGAAGGCGCTGGTGCGCAGCAGCGACGGCGTGATCTTCGTGACGCCCGAGTACAATCGCTCGATCCCCGGCGTGCTCAAGAACGCCATCGACAATGCCTCGCGCCCTTACGGCGACAGCGCCTGGGCGGGCAAACCGGCCGGAGTGATCGGCGTCTCGGTCGGCGCGATCGGCACCGCCCTGTCGCAGCAGCACTTGCGCAACGTGCTGGCCTATCTCGACATGCCGACCCTCGGCGCGCCGGAAGCCTTCATCCAGTGGAAGGATGGGCTGATCACGCCGGACGGCACCGTGGGCGAACAGTCCGCAGGCTTCGTCGGCGGCTGGCTGGAGGCGTTCCTGGCGCTGGTGGACCGCCACAAGGATTGAATCAGGTAGAGATCGTGTAAGGCCCAGGCGCGTCCACGCGGAAAAGCTCGCCGTCGGAATCGAGGATATAGAGGTCGCCCGCTGCGTCCAGAACCATGCCGACCGGGCTGTCGATGGTTCCCGCATCGGGGATGAAATCCGCGTCGCGAACTTCGAGCCTGCTCGCGTCGATCCGCACATTGGACGGCCCCGTCGGCATGGACCACGGGGCCGTCCAGACATGCCCGTTCCTGTCGGCAAGGACATAGCTGCTGGCCAGCCCGGTCAATCGCCCCCTGTAGACGAGCGCGCCGACGATGCCCTGGCTTTCACGCCGGTTCGCACCCGAAGGAAGGACGAGGGAAGGCGTGACGAGGTTGGCCAGCGCCGCACCGCCCGCATTGCGTTCCTGGGTGCCGTCGAAATAGGGCCAGCCGAAGTTCATCCCGTCGAACCGCAAGTCGCGGGCCGACAGCTCGCCGAAGGCCTCGCCCTGGTCTGCGATCATGAAAGCATTCTGGTCGAGGGTCCCGAAGGACACCGGCGCGTGCAGCCCAAGGCCCACGAGGCGTACATCGAAATAGTGCGGCGTCACCCGGTTCGGCGCGCTGTTGAAGGGATCGGGATCGAGCGGATAGTTGTAGAGCTTGCCGTAAGGACCTGCCGCCGCGCCGCTATCCTGCGCGCGGGCGCCCGCCTTGTCGCCGACGGCCACGAAAACCGATCCGCTGTAGAGGCCCATCGCAATGGCGGTTCCATCGGCAACGGAGGCGATGTCGGCCTCGACCACCGTGTCGTTGTAGAGCGAGACACCGCAGCGGATGCAGGCGATGGACGCCATGCCGCCCTTTTCCTTGAGCACGTAGAGGCTCTTGTTCGGTCCGAACGTATAGGCCCAGGCCAGACCCAGGACCGTCATGCCATCGACCGAACGTCCCGACGCATCGGTGAACATGTGGAAGGTCGAACGCTCGCCAGTGGCGCCGTTGATCCGGTAGACGACACTGCCATTGCCCGCGACCACGAGCTGATGGGTGTCTTCAAGGCTGGCAATGGCACGGGTAACGCCTAGTCCGGTGGCGATGCGCTTGACCGCAATGCCCTCGCGGTCGTTCGTTACCGTGATCGATACCGTCTGGTTGGTGCTGGCCTTCCCGTCGCTGGCGCTCAGCGTCACTTCGTAGACGTTGTCGCCATTGCCGTCGGCATAGAGGTCATAGTTGGGCGGCTGCCTGAACGACAGTTCGCCGCCTGCCCCAAAAGCGAAGAAGGCGGCATCGGCGCCGCCGGCAATGGAATAGGTCACGGTATCGTGCTGCGCGTCGGTAGCCGCAGGACGGTAGACAGGATCGGTGGTGTTTTCCGCGACCGAGGCCTGACCCGAGGATGTAAAGGTGGGCGCGCTGTTCGGCTGTGCGGGCGACGGCGATCCGCCGCTATCGCTGCCGCCGCCGCAACCCGTCATGCCAAGTGCCAGGAGCGCCGCGCAGGCAAGCCCCCTGCTGCGGCCGACCACACCGCGATTCCATTCTGCCATCATGTGAATTTGCCGCCCCTGATTTCCCCTGATCCGACCCTATCCGGGCGGAAACAAAGGACAAGAGGGCCTGCGCGTCATCCGCGTGGATAACCGCAAATGTCACGGCCGACAGGCGATTGCTCGCCCGTCGGCCGTGATTCATTCATGCCGTTGGCTCAGGCCAGGATACCGGCCGTCTTGCCCGCGCGGGTGAACATGCCGATGATCTGCTGGACCTGCTCGGCCGAATGTTCGGCGCAGAGCGAGCAGCGCAGCAGGGTCATGTTCGCAGGGGTTGCGGGCGGGCGCGCGAGGTTCACGTAGAGACCTTCGTGCAGCAGGGCTTCCCACATCATCGCGCCACGTTCGAGGTCGGGCATGATCACCGCGATGATCGCGCTCTGCGGTTCCTCGGTGCCGAGCTGGAAGCCCGCGTCGGTGAGGCCCTTGTGCAGGGTGCGCGAGCTTTCCCAGAGGTGCGCGCGCTTCTCGGCGGCCGTCATCAGCTTGCGGATCGAGGTGGTCGCGGTGGCGACGACGCTGGGCGGCAGGCTGGCGGTAAAGACGTAGGGACGGCAGACCAGGCGCATGATCTCGAACTTGGGGTGGTTCGAGACGCAGAAACCGCCGACCGTGCCGACCGACTTGGAGAACGTGCCGATCACGAAGTCCACGTCGTCGAGGCAGCCCTGGTCCTCGGCCACGCCGCGACCGTTGGGGCCGATGAAGCCCATCGAATGCGCTTCGTCCACCAGCACCATCGCGCCGTACTTCTTGGCGACCGCGATCATCTCCTTGAGCGGGGCGATATCGCCCAGCATCGAGTAGACGCCTTCCAGCACGACCAGCTTGCCCGCGCCTTCGGGAATGCGCTTCAGGCGCTTTTCCATCGCTTCGATGTCGTTGTGCTTGAACGGCACGACTTCGGCGTCGCCCATCTTGCAGCCGTCCCAGATGGAAGCGTGGCTGTCGATGTCGAGGACAATGTAGTCACCCTTGCCGGCGATCGTCGAGATGATGCCGAGGTTGGCCTGGTATCCGGTCGAGAACACCATGGCGTGCTTCATGTCGTAGAAGTCGCATAGCGCTTCCTCGACTGCCTTGTGGCCCGCATAGGTGCCGTTCAGCACGCGGCTGCCGGTGGTGCCCGAACCGAAGTCGTCCAGCGCCTGCTTGCCTGCCGCGATCACGTCCGCGTCGAAGGTCATGCCCATGTAGTTGTAGGTGCCGAGCAGGATCGTTTCGCGCCCGTTGCACATCGCCACGGTGGGCGAGATGACCTTTTCCATGACGAGCCCGAAGGGATCGGTGACGCCGGTGGAAAGCAGATCGCGGCGCATCTCGATCAGGGGATCGAACTTGCTGAACAGGTCGGTGTGTACCTGCGTTTCGTTTTCGCTGAGCATGTCGGTCATGACGGAATTCCTCAGCCCTGAAGCTTGACCACGGCGTCGACGAGCTGGCCGTAGTTCTCGATCTCGGCCTGCTGGTTCATCGAGATGATGATGTCGAACCCGTCTTCGATTTCGGCAACGAAGTCCATCACGGTCAGGCTGTCGAATTCGAGATCGTCGGTGAAGCGGGTCGCGTCGGTAATCTCGACGCCCTTCTTGTTGAAGGGCTCGATCAGCGCGGCGATGCGGGCCGAGGTCTCTGCGCGGTCCATGGTTCTTCTAACTCCGGTAATTTCAGGCGGCGCTCTGGCCGATAATTGCGGCGCAAAAGCGGCGGCGGGATAAACTGTCAAGCAGCCTGTAGCGCAATCCTTCCCCGCGGGGGAGGAGCGGATGACGTTACCGGCACATACTCTTCGGCCCATACTGTCGTCACCCTGAACTCGTTTCAGGGTCCATCGGGCAGCTGGCCCCGGCGTGTCGCGTCACTAGCGGCCCGGTCGGTTCAGGAATTCAGGCACCACGCCTGACTGAACGATAGACCCTGAAACAAGTTCAGGGTGACGATCGGGAACTGGCTAGGGCCAGGCCGCCCCCCTCTCTTACAGAAGCGCCCGGACGGCCTGCATGAACGGGCCGATCGAGACCGGCTTGGCCAGATAGCCTTCCGCCCCCGCTTCGCGGATGCGTTCCTCGTCGCCCTTTCCGGCATAGGCGGTGACGGCCAGCACCGGGATGGTGCGCAGGACCGGGTCCTTCTTGGCAGCCTCGATCAGGTCCAGGCCTGAGACGTTGGGAAGCTGGATATCCATGATGACGAGGTTGGGCACGAAGTCCCGCGCGCGTTCCAGCGCGTCGAGACCGTCGGCCACAGGCTCCACGGCGAAGCCCTGGCTCCTGAGCACGTCACAAAAGAGCTTCCGGTTGAGGTCGTTGTCCTCGACAACAAGGATACGCTTTGCCATTCGACGCGAGATCACCATCTAGGGCGGGGACACCCGCTCTATGACACGCAAGCGAGACTGACAATTCTTCGAGAGTCGCCATCCCCATCGCAGGACCCTGAGGCTCTGGCGCTCGCCGCCCTCGGCTGGGTGCTGACCGACCAGGACCGCGCCGAGCGCTTCCTGGCGCTCACCGGCCTGACGCCGGACGTGCTGCGCGCCTCGCTGGGGGAGCCGACAACCATGGCGCCAACGATGGCAGCGGTGCTGGAATTCCTCTGCTCGCACGAACCGGACCTCGTCGCCGCGGCCGAGGCGCTGGAGGTTCAGCCGGAAACGCTGGCCCGCGCACGCGAAAGGCTGGGCGCATGACGAATCGCACGGGCCGTCCCCTGCTCATTACCGACTGCGACGAAGTGCTGCTCTACATGGTCTCGCATTTCCGGGACTGGCTGGCCCAGGACGAAGGCGTCACATTCGCGCTCGATTGCGGCGAGTTCGCGGGCGCAATGCGGCGCACCGACACCGGCGACCTGCTGGAGCAGGCGGAAATGTGGTCGCTGCTGAACAAGTTCTTCGACGGCCAGATGCACCGCCAGACCCCGGTGGACGGGGCCGTGGAGGCGATTCGCGAGATCGCAGCCCATGCCGACGTGGTGGTGCTGACCAATCTCATGGATTTCCGCCAGGAAGCCCGCCGCCTGCAACTGGCAGAGCATGGCATCGACGTACGCGTCTTCACCAATCAGGGACCGAAAGGCCCCGCGCTGAAGGCGATTCTCGACGAATATGATCCCTCCCGCGCCGTCTTCGTGGACGATCTGGCCCAGCATCACGGCTCGGTCGCCGGGGTGGCCCCGCAGATCGGGCGCCTGCACCTCTGCGCCGAGCCGCTGCTGGCCCCGCATATCGCCTGCGCCCATGTCGCGGGCCATGCCCATGCCCGGATCGACCGCTGGCAGGACGCCGCGCCCTGGCTGATCGACTGGCTGACCCGCAGCGACGCTGCCAAGACCGAATCCTGACCTCCGCTCCCCTGACAAGGAAGACGCCAAGATGAGTGCAATCGAATCCCGCCTGGCCGAACTGGGCCTGACGCTTCCCGAACCCGCCGCCCCTGTCGCTGCCTATGTGCCGGTCGTCGTCGCAGGCGGCCTCGCCCATGTCTCGGGGCAGTTGCCCTTCGTCGAAGGCAAGCTGGTGACCGGCCGTCTGGGCGAGGACGTGACGCTGGAAGCCGGTGTCGAGGCGGCGCAGGCCTGCGCAGTGATGATCCTGGCCCAGCTCAAGTCCGCGCTCGGTTCGCTTGACCGCGTCGAGCGCGTGGTCAAGCTGGGCGCCTTCGTCAATTCCACGGGCCAGTTCACCGACCAGCCGAAAGTCGCCAACGGCGCTTCGGAACTGATGGTCGCCGTGTTCGGCGAGGCCGGCAAGCATGCCCGCAGCGCCGTGGGCGTGCCGGTCCTGCCGCTGGGCGCCGCCGTCGAAGTGGACGCCATCGTTGCCGTTCGCCCTGCTTGACCGCTGGCGTTCGCCGCCACCTGACCCGCGCAAGGTCGCCTGGATCGGCGAACACGACTATGCCCATCGCGGGCTGCACGGTGCGGTCATTCCCGAAAACTCGCTCGCGGCCTTCCGGCTGGCGATCGAGGAAGGCTACGGGATCGAACTGGATGTGCAGCGCACGGGGGACGGCGCCCCGGTGGTCTTCCACGATTCGGTGCTGGACCGCCTGACCGGCGAGACCGGGGCGATCTCCCGCCGCAGCACGGCGCAGCTGGCCGCGGTGACGCTGGGCGGCACAGCCGAAAGCATTCCCAGCCTGCGGCAGGCGCTGACCCTGATTGGCGGCCGCAAACCGGTGCTGATCGAGCTGAAATCCTCACGCGGGGCCAAGATCTCCGCGCTTTGCCTGGCGGTGCGACGGGTGCTGGAAGGCTATACCGGCCCTCACGCGGTGATGAGCTTCGATCCGCGCGTCTCGCGTTGGTATCGCCGCCATTCGCCGCACACGGTGCGCGGCCTCATCATCTCGGAAGGAGAGGACCGCGCCCTTGCCGGCAAGATCCGGCGGCGCCTGGCGCTGTGGCAGGCCGGGCCGGACTTCCTGGCCTATGACATCCGCGACCTGCCCAGCCGCTTCGCCGCCGCGCAGCGCAAGCGCGGACTGCCGCTCGCCACCTGGACCGTGCGCCGCCCGGACCATCACGAACGCGCGGGCATCCACGCCGATGCCGTCATTTTCGAGCGTTCTTCGGAAGAATTGACGTGAGCGATGCCGCCTTCGTCGCCCGGCTCCACGGCGCGGTGGGGGGCCTTCCCGCCGCAGAGTGGGATGCGCTGACGGACGGCGGCAACCCCTTCGTCTCGCACGCCTTTCTCGCCGCCATGGAGGAGTCCGGCAGCGTCGGGGACGGCAGCGGCTGGACCCCGGTGCCGATCACCGTGACCGGACCGGACGGACGGCTGGCGGCAGCGCTCCCGGCCTATCTCAAGCAGCACAGCCAGGGCGAATATGTCTTCGACCATGCCTGGGCCGATGCCTGGCACCGCGCAGGCGGGGCTTATTATCCCAAGCTCCAGATCGCCGTGCCCTTCACGCCCGCCACCGGCCCGCGCCTGCTGACGCCCCATCCCGAGCTTGCCCCCGCCCTGATCGCCGCCTCCGAATCGATCTGCCGCGACAATGGCCTGTCCTCCGCCCACGCGACTTTCATCGAACCGGCGCAAGTGCATCTGTTCGAAGAGGCGGGCTGGCTGCTGCGCGAGGATATCCAGTTCCACTGGGAAAACCGGGACTACGCCAGTTTCGACGCATTTCTGGAGGCGCTCTCCTCACGCAAGCGCAAGGATATCCGCAAGGAGCGCGAGAAAGCACAGGAAGGCGTCGAAATCCGCACCCTGACCGGCGAGGCGCTTCGCGAGGAGCATTGGGACGCCTTCTGGGCCTTCTATCAGGACACCGGCGCGCGAAAGTGGGGCCATCCCTATCTGACGCGCGAGGCGTTCTCGCTACTGGGACAGACGATGGCGGATCGCATCCTGCTGGTGCTGGCCTATATGGACGGCCGCCCCGTGGCGGGCGCCCTGAACTTCATCGGCAGCGAGGCACTTTACGGCCGCTACTGGGGCGCGGTGGTGGACAAGCCCTTCCTGCACTTCGAGCTGTGCTACTATCAGGCGATCGACGCCGCCATCGCGCTCGGACTGTCGCGGGTGGAAGCGGGCGCGCAGGGCGGCCACAAGCTGGCGCGCGGCTACGAGCCGGTGCGCACGATATCGGCGCACTACATCGTCCACGAAGGCCTGCGCGCTGCAATCGCCGACTATCTTGAACAGGAACGCGCGGGAATCGCAGGCGACCAGCTTCTTCTGGACGGACGCACGCCGTTTCGGAAGGCCTAGGGCGGATCGACATTCAGTTCAGGTGGAGCCGAGAAGAGTGATTTCCGAGCATCGGAGCGCAGCGGACTTTCGGTCCGTGAGTACCGAAGCACAGGAAATCGCGCTTCGCAGGCCCGCATGGGCTGAAGCCCGAGGGTCAGGCCCCGTTACGCACGCCTGCCCGTCCGACATGACATCGCCAGCTCAAGCCGCCTTGCGCGCTTCGGCCGAAAGCCATTGCCGCGCGCGGCGCTGGGCTTCGGCGATCTCGCGCGCGGTCATATCCTCGGCCACTTCGGCGCGGCAGGTGGCGGCTTCCGCGTCCCCGGCGACGGCGGCGAGGTTGAACCACTTGTGCGCCTCGATCAGGTCGCAGGCCGCGCCGTGGCTGCCGGTGGAGAACACCACGCCGAGATCGAAGCAGGCCGCAAAGTCGCCTGCGGCGGCGGCAGCAAGGCGGTCTGGAAGAAACAGCGCTTCGGCCTGCACATCAGCCTCCTCCGCCGCGAACGGCACGAGAACGCACGGGCGTTCCTTCATCATGTCGGCCGTCATTATTCTGGCATGTTCCATCGTCAGCTAACCCCCGGTTTACGGCCCTTGCGGCCCGATGCGCCGAAGCTGGCACCAATGTGGTCAACAAGACGTTAAGGATAAACTCAAAGGATTCCCTGTAAGTTTACGGAGCATGATCTCGAAAGAAACTTGTGCATGGCCCGACCGGGCAATCAGGTTTTTTGTGGACTGCCATGGTTATAGCCTTGTGCAGGCAAATAGGCGGCCCTATAGGCCGCGGCACCGCGGTTTGCCGGGAGGCCACTGGAAAAATCCGGGGTCGCAGGGCGTAGGCAGGCCGGGGGGATTCGTGCGGAGATTCTCTGGATGGCAACGGCCCTAGCTGACGAAATTGATGTCCTCGCCAAGGCCAAGCGTATGCTTGGCGGTTCTTATGTTCCCGTAGAGAACGAAGCCTACATGTGCGAGGCTCAGCAAGACTACTTCCGGCGGCTTCTGCTGGCCTGGAAGAAATCGATTCTCGACGCCGCCGCCGGTACGCTGGCACAGCTTCAGGACGGCCCCATCCGGGAGCCCGACCTCAACGACCGCGCTTCCAGCGAGACCGATTGGGGAATCGAGCTGCGCACCCGCGACCGTCAGCGCAAGCTGATCGCCAAGATCGATTCCGCACTGCGCCGGATCGAGGAAGGCGAATACGGCTACTGCGAAGTGACCGGCGAACCGATCGGCCTCGGCCGTCTCGAAGCCCGTCCGATCGCAACCATGACCGTGGAAGCGCAGGAAGCGCACGAGCGCCGCGAAAAGGTCTCGCGCGAGGAATAATTCCCCGCTGCCTGCTTTCGCCCCGCCGGATCGGAGCGGCTTTTCGTCCTGCTTGCGGGCGAGCCGGACCGCGAACCGAGCGGGGCGTTAAGGCTTTCTTTGCCACTCGCCCCTAGCTATCGACAGGAACCGCGCCTCGTGCGCGAGGCCATGGCTATCGCGGCCTTCGGTTCGTGATATCATCTGCCCGATCGAATGCCCGGACGAGAACGCATGACCCAGACCGAAAATCGCCAGATCGCGCGCGACAGCCTGTTCCTCATGGCGGACTTGCGCATCGACGGGCTGGACGGGGAGTTTCGGATCAAGGTCCGCAATCTCTCCGCCGGCGGGATGATGGGCGAAGGTGGCATCCAGGTCATGCGCGGCACTTTGGTCGCCGTGAACATCCGCAATATTGGCTGGATCTCCGGCACTGTGGCCTGGGTTCAGGAAAACCGCTTCGGTGTGGCCTTCTCCGAAGAGATCGACCCCAAGCTCGCCCGCGCCGCCGTGACGCCGGTGCCGGACGACAAGCCGAACTTCGTGCGCGATTACGAAGCGCAATATTCGCCCGCAACGACCGAGCGGAAGAATCTGCGCAAGCTTTGAAAAATTCCCATCCGGCGGAGTTTTTGTTGGGTGCGCTCGTCACATCCGTGACGAGCTTGCGGCACCGGCCCACGCCCCCACCCGACCTCCCATTCAGTATATCCGAGATGGCAGGTCGGGTGGGGGCGCCTGCGAGAGTTGGGGCCGGTGCCGCTTAAAAATGCCCATCCGGGCATTTTCAAGCAAACTCCAACGCCAGCCATTTGCGCTGCGATGCAAATCGACTACGCCCGGTATCATGTTCGCCCGGTGTGATGTTGCCCTGCGTAAAGCTTCCCGGATTCTGGTCCCTCTGGCCGCGCTGGCGCTTGCCGCCTGCGGATCGCCCGACAATTCGGCCCTGAGCGTCGCGGTCATCGGCGGCGCCGAGGATCCGTTCGATACCGATGCGCAGATGACCCTGGCGGGGCAGCTCGTGCGCGCCTCCACCGCCGAAGGGCTGGTCTCGTTCGACGAGAAGGGCCGCGTCATCCCCGCCCTTGCCGATCGCTGGATCGTTACCGACGATGGGCAGAGCTACATCTTCCGCCTGCGCGACGGAGACTGGGCCTCCGGCGATCCCCTGACCGCCGAATCGGCGAAAGCCGCACTTCAGGCGGCGCTCGAAACGCTGGACGACAATCCGCTGGCGCACGATCTTGCCGGGCTGGAGGAAATTCGCACAATGGCCGGGCGCGTCATCGAGATCCGTCTCTCCCGGCCCATGCCCTATCTGCTGCAATTGCTGGCCCAGCCGGAACTCGGCCTGACGTTCAAGCGGCGCGGTGCCGGTCCGATGCGGCTGGAGCGAAACGGCGGCGTGGCCCGGCTCGTGCCGATCGATCCGGCCAGCCTGGGCCTTCCCGCCGTGGAGAACTGGCCCCGCCGCACGCGCCGGATCGATCTCCAGGCGCTGGACGGTTCGGCCGCCGTCGATGCCTTCAACGCGGGCAAGGTCGATCTCGTCATGGGCGGCGAGATCCAGCACTTTCCCCTGACCCGCTCGGTCGGCATCCTGCGCGGGACCATCCAGGTCGATCCGGTGGTCGGGCTGTTCGGCCTCAGGGTCATGAACGAGAAGGGCTTTCTCGCGGACCCGGCGAATCGCGAGGCATTGGCCATGGCTGTCGATCGCGAAGGATTGATCGCGCCGTTCAGTCTGGGCGGATGGTCCGCGACCACCCGCCTCGTCACGCCCAGCCTGGACGGCGATCTCGGCACCATCGGCGAACGCTGGGGCGAACAGTCGATGGACGAGCGCCGCGCGGTCGCCTCGGCGCGGGTGCGCAGGTGGACGGCCGGTGCGAATCCCCAGGCCGAGGCGGAGGAGCAAGTGCCCAAGGCCCCGGCCGCCGCGCGCGGCAGCCGCAATCCCGCCCCTGCCCCGGACCCGAACGGCCCGCAGCTTGCGCTTTGGTTGCCGGTCGGCAGCGGCGCGGATATCCTGTTCGACAGGCTCACGGCCGACTTCGCGGCCATCGGCGTTCGCCTGCGACGAACCGACGAACCGGATGACGCGGACTTACGCCTGATCGACGATGTCGCCCGCTATCCCCGCGCCGCCTGGTTCCTCAACCGCCTGTCCTGCAGCGCCGGGAAAGGCCTGTGCTCCACCGATGCCGATGCCCGCGTTGCCGAGGCCGCCTCGGCCGTGACGCCCGAGGAACGCTCGGCACTGCTGACGGAGGCGGAGGCGGAACTGACGGCCGCCAACGTGTTCATTCCCTTCGGAACCCCGATCCGCTGGTCGCTGGTGCGCGGCAGCGTGGCGGGCTTCGCACCCAATACCTGGGGCTGGCATCCCTTGATGCCGCTGGCCTGGCTCCCCAGATAATCCTCCTGACCCTTTCAGGAAGAGGTACGACTTTGGCGACTGGACAGACTTCCGCCCGCCGCATGGACTTGGACCTGCCGCTCGGCTCCGACCCGGTTTCGATCAGCCGCCGCATGGAAA
This sequence comes from Novosphingobium panipatense, assembly GCF_002149965.1. Taxonomy (GTDB): domain Bacteria; phylum Pseudomonadota; class Alphaproteobacteria; order Sphingomonadales; family Sphingomonadaceae; genus Novosphingobium; species Novosphingobium panipatense_A. Next base: position 149,698 of record NZ_MSQB01000015.1, read on the forward strand.
TGCTGGAAAAAGTGCTCGAACGCGCCTTCACCGTGCCGGGCCTGCGCCGCAAGGTGGGGCTTGATGCCGTCGTGGGTTTGGTGCCGGTGGCGGGAGACGTCGTCTCCGCCGCGCTCGGCATGTATATCGTGTGGGAAGCGCGCAACCTGGGCATGCCGAAATGGCAGCTGGCCCGGATGACCGCGAATGTCGGCATCGACACCCTGCTCGGCGCCATTCCCTTCGCGGGCGACCTGTTCGATTTCGTATTCCGGTCCAACAGCCGCAACTTGCGGATCGTCCGCAAGCATATCGACAAGCACTATCCCCACGCGCGAGTCATCGAAGGCTGATCTCAGGACGGGCCTCAAGCCGCCTGAGCAGCGGCGGCTGAAACCGGGGCCAGATCGCATTTCTGGTTGGTTTCCTTGGCGCCGCCGCCGAGGAAGGCGACTGCCAGGAAACCGGCCACCACGGCCACGGCGAAAGCCGCCGTCACTTTGCCGAGGTGCTTGTCGATCACGGCCTTGATCGGTGCGCCGAACAGACGGAACAGCACGCCCACGATCATGAAGCTGATCGAACGCGATACGATCGAGGCGCCGAGGAACACCGCCAGGTTCATGCCGATGAAGCCTGCGGTAATCGTCAGCAGCTTGAACGGGATCGGGGTGGCACCCTTCACCACGATGATTTCGGCGCCATATTCGCGCAAATAGCAGGCCGCCTTCGGGAAGCTGTCCGCCAGACCCAGCGCGCGCAGCAGCGCTTCGCCGAACGCGGCATAGGCGAAGTGGCCGATCGCATAGCCGAGCAGACCGCCGACCACCGAGGCCAGCGTGGCGATCACGGCAAAGCGAATCGCCTTCTTCGGTTCGGCCAGGCACATCAGCCCCAGTAGCGGATGGGGCGGCACCGGAAAGAAACTGGCTTCCATGAAGGCGAACAGCGCCAGCCACCATTCGGCATGGCGGTGCGCCGCCTTGGCCATGGTCCAATCGTAGAGGCGGCGCAGCATCGAATTCTCCGGGCAGTGACGGACGCGTGCTTAGAGCATTTTCGCGCGCGGTGGAAACACCCGGCACACCGGAAAATGCGGCAAACAAAAGAGAAACACAGGCTGAACCGTTTCGGCACGAAGCGATCGCCCCGCCATAGGCCGATGCCCTGTCACGAAGCTATAACCCATTTGGTTATATTCGCTTGACTTTAGAGCCTGTAATTGGTACAAAACAAGAACATCGAGAGCGAATGATTCGCCTCGCTCACCCCGAAAACAGCAGCCCATTTCAACAGCAGGGACCTTCCCCATGGTCGAGCCGGAACAGGACTCGCCCGGCGATTCCGCGCGCCGGGACGAGAAGCAGATCGAGCCCTGGCGCGCGGAATTTCTCGCCGTGCTGGCGGAAACCTCCAACGTCAGCGCTGCCAGTGCCGCCGCCGCCGTTCCCCCCGCCAAGGCCTACCGGCTGCGGCGCAGCGAACCCGATTTCGCCCGCGAATGGCATGCCGCCCTGCTGGAGGGTTACGAAAACCTAGAGATGGAAGTGCTCTACCGCCTGCGCTTCGGCGATCCCAAGGACGGCGAGGTCAAGTTCGACAATGCCACGGCGCTGCGCCTGCTCGGCCTCCACCGGGAAACCGTGGCCCGCGAACGCGCCGCGCGGGAAAACGAGGACCTGGCCGCCGTGCGCGCCTCGATCCGGGCCAAGCTGGACCAGCTGCGCGAACACGTGCGCGCCCGCGAAGCGCAGGCGGCGATCGAGAGCCGACCAGAGACCGACGAGGAGGCCGAACATGGCTGAGGCCGATCCCCTGACATGGCTCACCCAGGCCGAAGACGGCGAACTGGAGCATTTCATGGCCCGGCTCGGCCCTTCCGGGCAGCGCGAATGGCGTTGGGACTGGCGGCTCTGGGCGCGCCCTTCGCAGATCGCGCCCGAAGGAGACTGGCGCGTCTGGCTGGTCATGGCGGGGCGCGGCTTCGGCAAGACGCGCTGCGGCGCCGAATGGGTCAACGAGATCGCGGAGAGCCGCCCCGATGCCCGCATCGCGCTGGTCGCCGCGCATCTCGGCGAGGCGCGCGCGGTCATGGTCGAAGGCGAGAGCGGCTTGCTGTCGGTCGGCGCGCCCTGGCGGCGGCCCGTCTTCGAACCTTCGCTGCGGCGCCTGACCTGGCCGAACGGCGCGCAGGCCATGCTCTATTCTGCCGCCGAGCCGGAATCGCTGCGCGGCCCCCAGCACAGCCACGCCTGGTGCGACGAGGTCGCCAAGTGGGACAATGCCTCCGCCCGCGCCGTGGCCGCATGGGACAACCTCTTGATGGGCCTGCGACTGGGCCGCGACCCCCGCGTGGTCGCCACCACCACCCCGCGCAGCGTGCCGCTGGTCATGCGGCTGCTTTCCGAAAGTGAAAACGGCGAAGTGGCCGTGACGCGCGGCAGCACTTTCGACAATGCCGTCAACCTGCCCCGCCGCTTTCTCGACGCCATGCGCACGACGTTCTCGCGCAGCCTGCTCGGGCGGCAGGAGATCGACGGCGAAATGATCGCCGATATCGAGGGGGCGCTGTGGAACCGCACCCTGCTGGAGGACTGCCGCGAGCATGGCGCTCCCACATGCGCGCGCGTCGTCGTCGGCGTCGATCCGCCCGCTTCGGCGGGGGGCGACGCCTGCGGGATCGTCGTGGTCGGCGTGGGCACGGACGGCATGGCCCATGTCATGGCCGATGCCTCGGTGGAAAAGGCCGGTCCCGAACGCTGGGCCCGCACGGTCGCCGGTACGGCGGAGGCCTGGCAGGCCGACCGCGTGGTCGCCGAAGCCAACCAGGGCGGCGCCATGGTCGCTTCGGTCCTGCGCGCGGCCCGGCTCTCGCTGCCGCTACGGCTGGTCCACGCCAGCCGGGGCAAAGTCGCCCGCGCCGAACCGGTCGCCGCGCTCTACGAAGCGGGACGGGTCCGCCACGCGGGCATGTTCCCCCGGCTGGAGGACGAGATGTGCGGACTGATCGCCGGGGGCGCCTACCAGGGACCCGGCCGCTCGCCCGACCGCGCCGATGCGCTGGTCTGGGCCCTGACCGAGCTGATGCTCGGCACCGGCGGCGCGCCTCGGGTCAGTCTGGCGTGACCATGCTCCGCGTCCTTGCGTGAACCCTTCCATGGCGGCGCCTGCCGCTTCCCAAATTGAAAGGAACCCCGGCAGTGTCCTTCATCGATACCCTTCTCGCCGCCTTCAAGGGCGAGAGCACTCGCGTTCCGCTGGCACGCGGGCCGGCCTCGCCCTGGTTCTTCGCCGATAGCGGCGGGGGGCGGGCACCGTTCGAATATGGCTCGGCCGTGCGCCGCGCCTATCTGGAAAACCCCGTGGCCCAGCGCGCGGTGCGGCTCGTGGCCGAAGGCATCGGCGGTGCGCCGCTGCGTCCCGCCGATGACCGCCTCATGGCGCTCGTCACCGAGACCAGCGCCGGGCAATCGCTGCTGGAAACGCTCGCCTGCCACCTGCTGCTTCACGGCAATGCCTATGTCCAGGTGCTCAAGGACGCGCGCGGAAAGCCGGTCGAACTCTACGCCCTGCGGCCCGAGCGGGTCTCCATCCTGGCCGGCGAGGACGGCTGGCCGACCGCCTTCGCCTATGACGTGGCCGGAAGGCGGCTGACGATCCCGGCGCTGGACGAGGACGCCTCGCCCAACATGATCCACATCCGGCACTTCCACCCCGCCGACGATCATTACGGCGCCGGATGCCTGGCCGCCGCCGACGAGGCGATCGCCACCCACAATGCCGCCGCCCAGTGGAACCGCCAGCTTCTGGAAAACGCCGCCCGCCCCTCCGGCGCGCTGGTCTACGAGGCGGCGGACGGCCAGAGCCTGACCGGCGACCAGTTCGACCGGCTCAAGGCAGAGCTTGCAGGTGCCTATGCCGGGTCCGGCAATGCCGGTCGGCCGATGCTGCTGGAAGGCGGCCTCAAGTGGCAGGCCATGGCGATGACCCCGGCCGACATGGACTTCGCCACGCTCAAGGCTGCCGCCGCGCGCGACGTGGCGCTGGCCTTCGGCGTGCCGCCGATGCTGCTGGGCCTGCCGGGCGATGCCACTTACGCCAATTACCGCGAGGCCAACCGCGCGCTCTGGCGGCTCACCCTGCTGCCGCTGGCAAACAAGATCCTCGCCGGACTGTGCGAAGGCCTCTCGCCGTGGTTCGCGCAAGGCGGCCTCGCCATCGATCTCGACCGGGTGCCCGCGCTCGCCGAGGACCGCGAACGGCTCTGGGCCCAGGTCAGCGCCGCCGATTTCCTGGACACTGCCGAGAAGCGATCCCTGCTCGGGCTGTCTCCCGCGCAAAAGCATGGAGGGAACAAATCATGAACCAGAAAGACATGCTGGCGGGGCTTCTCGCCCAGGCCGCAACAGAGGGCAGCGAACTGGTGACCCTGCGCGCCATCGTCGAGGAAGCCAGCGAGGTCGGCGCGCGGCGCATGCTCGCGCGGATCGGCCTCGACGATGCCACGGCGCCGGATGACATCTGCGAACTGCGCGAACTGCTCCAGGCCTGGCGCGATGCCAAGGCCAGCGCCCGGACCGCCGCGATCGGCTGGATCGTGCGCGCCACGCTGGCGCTGCTGCTGCTCGGTCTGGCGGTGCGGCTCGGCGCCGGGGGGCTGCTACGATGATCCCGCAGGAACGGGCCTGCGCGCAGACGCTCCGCTTCGCCGGCTACGCCGCCCTGTTCGGCAGGCGCGATGCCGGACGTGACCTGATCCGCCCCGGCGCCTTCGCCCGGACCCTGGCCGAACGCCGCGATCCCCTGCCGCTGTTCTAGCAGCACCGCAGCGACCTCAGGATCGGCTGGGTGGAGACCGCCGCCGAGGACGGACGCGGCCTGCGCGTCGTGGCCTCGGTGGACAACCCGGACGGCGCCGCCGGTCTCGCGCTGCGACGCGGCACCGTGACAGGGCTCTCGTTCGGCTACCGCGCCCGCGCCAGCCGCACCGGTGCTGAAGGACGCGAGTTGCTCGACCTCGACCTGTTCGAAGTCAGCCTCGTCACCCACCCGATGCAGCACGGCGCCCGGGTGCATCTGATCTCCTGACGCTTCCCCTTCCCCCTTCCCGTTTTTCCCGCCGCCCGAACCGGCGGCTTCAACCGAAAGGTCTATCTGCGATGGAATCCAACACTCCCGTCGAAGCGCTCGATGCCTCGTTCGACCTCGTGGCCCGGCAGGACGCCACCGAAACCGCCGTCGAGGCGCTGCGCGGCGATGTCGACGAGGTGAAGGCCCGGCTCGACCGCGTCAGCCGCGCCGCCGCCCGCCCGGTGATCGAGGGCGCCGCCGCTTCCGCTGCCAGCATCGAAGTGAAAGGCTTCGTCGACGGCTACTTGCGCATGGGCCGCGAGGCCGAGATCAAGTCGCTTTCCGGCACCGCGCCCGCCGACGGCGGCTATGCCGTCCCGCGCGAAGTCGATGCCCTGATCTCCGCCCGCCTCCGCGCGATCAGCCCGATCCGTGCGATCGCGCAAGTCGTGCAGACCGGTTCGGCGGGCTATCGCAAGCTCGTCACCACCGGCGGCACGGCCTCGGGCTGGGTCAGCGAAACCGGCGCCCGCGTCGAGACCGCAACGCCCGCCTTCGCGGAAATCGCCCCGCCCGCAGGCGAACTCTACGCCAACCCGGCGGCGAGCCAGGCCATGCTCGACGATGCCCAGTTCGACATCCAGTCCTGGCTGGCGGACGAGATCGCGATGGAGTTCGCCCGCGCGGAAGGGGCCGCCTTCGTGAACGGCACGGGCATCAACCAGCCCAAGGGCTTCCTGGGCGCACCCAACGCCGCCACGGCGGATGCCGCGCGGCCCTTCGGCACGCTCCAGTTCCTCGCCTCGGGCAATGCCACCGGCTTCGATACCGCGCCCGAACTGAAGCTGATCGATCTCGTCCATGCCCTGAAAAGCGGCCACCGCCAGGGCGCGAGCTGGGTGATGAATGCGAAGACCCTGGCCGTGGTCCGCAAGCTCAAGGCTACCGACGGATCGTTCCTGTGGCAGCCGGGGCTCGTGGAAGGCCAGCCGAACCGCCTGCTCGGCTACCCGGTGATCGAAGCCGAGGACATGCCCGATATCGCCGCGAATGCCCTGCCGATCGCCTTCGGCAACTTCCGCGCCGGCTACCTGATCGCCGAGCGCAGCGCGACGTCGATCCTGCGCGATCCCTTCACCAACAAGCCCTTCGTCCACTTCTACGCGACCAAGCGCATCGGCGGGCAGGTGCTCGATTCCGACGCGATCAAGCTGCTCAAGATCTCGGCCTGATTTCGGGCCTTCGCGGGGTGCGTTCGCCCCCCGCGAACCTTGAGCAGCGGCCCGCGCCATTCCCTCCCTCCCCCCCCTAATGGCGCGGGCCACCCGCCTTTCCCTTCCAGATCGGAGCCTTCATGAACCGGGTCATTCTCTCGCCTCCGGTGCTGCCGCCGATGGCGCTGGCCGAGCTCAAGCAGTGGCTCGGCATCACCTCCACGCGCGACGACGCGCCGCTTGCCGCGCTCCTCGCCGTCGCCCTCGAAACCTGCGAGGCTTTCACCGCCCGCATGCCGCTGCTCACCTCGTGCGAGGAGATCGTTCCGGCGCAGGCGGGATGGCATGCGCTCTCCGCGCGTCCGGTGCAGGCGATCACCGGCGTCGAAAGCGTGGCGGCGGACGGCACGCGCGCCGCGCTGGCGCCTGCAAGCTACGAAATCGACCTCGACGCCGACGGCACCGGCCGCGTCCGTGTTCCCGTACCCGGCGCGGCGCGGAAGATCGCCGTGCATTTCACCGCCGGGATCGCCGACGCATGGGAGGACCTGCCGGACGGCCTGCGCCACGGCCTCGTCCGCCTGGCCGCGCACCAGCACCGCGAGCGCGACGGCAGCGGCGCGGCCCCGCTGCCCCCCGCCTCCGTCGCGGCGCTCTGGCGCCCCTGGCGGCGGATGCGTCTGACGTGAACCGCCCGATCGAGGCCCGGGTGGACTTCGGCAATCTCGCCCAGCGCCTGACCCGCCGCGCCGAGGCGCTCGCCGAGGCTCATGCCGAAAGCCGCAAGCTGGCGGCACAAGGCAACGAGACCCGCTGGCGCCGCGCCGCGCTCGTCTGGCCGCTCTTCGCGAAAGGATAAGCCATGGAAATCGCCTTGCGTGCCGCCCTGATCGACTGGCTCTCCGCCGATCCCCTGCTCGCGGAAGAACTCAATGCCGTGACCGAGGAAGCGCCGCTCCGCACCGCCCTGCCCTGGCTCGCCATCGCCGCCAGCGCCAGCACCGACTGGAGCAGCAAGTCCGGTCCCGGACGCGAAGTGCGCGTGGCACTGGAACTCCACTCCCGCGGCGATGCGCCGGAAACGGCGGCGACGCTCGTCGCGGCCATCGAGGCCCGGATCGGGGACCTGCCGCGCGACCGGCCCGGCTGCCGGATCGTCACCAGCCAGTTCCTGCGCGCCCGCACCGAGCAGCGCGGCGAAAGCCGCCGCGCGATCCTGCTCGAATACCGCTTTCGCCTGCTCTCCTCCTGACACTCTTCTCATCCCACTCGCCCCAACAAGGAACCCCCGTCATGTCCGCACAGAAAGGCAGCGCCTTCCTTCTCAAGATCTCGGGCGGCGGCTCGCCCGCCACCTTCCAGACCGTCGCCGGGCTGCGCACCACGCAAATGTCGGTGAGCGGCGATGCCGTGGTCGTCACCAGCAAGGACAGCGGCGGCTGGCGCGAACTGCTGTCGGGCGCGGGTGTGCGCGCGGTCTCGGTCAGCGCGGCGGGGATCTTCCTCGGCAGCGCCGCCGAAGCCCGGATCCGCGCCAATGCCATGGCCGGAACGCTCGACGACTACGAACTCAGCTTCGAGGACGGCGAGAAGCTGCATGGCAGGTTCCTCGTCCAGCGCCTCGACTATGCCGGGGATTTCAACGGCGAGCGCAACTACACGCTGCAGCTGGAAAGCTCCGGCCCGGTGAGCGCGACATGAGCCGGGACGCGGACGATCGGGCCAATCCCCTGCGCGGAGAGGCCCTGCTGGAAATCGGCGACACGGCGCATGTCCTGCGCCCCAGCTTCGCCGCGCTGGTCGCCGCCGAGGAGGAACTCGGGCCGCTCTTCGCGCTCGTCGAGCGGGCAGGGGCGGGCGGACTTCGCCTTTCCGAGCTGGCGGCGCTGTTCTGGCACTGCCTCGATCGGCGGTCCGCCGTCACGCGCGAAGCGGTGGGCGACGCAGTCCTCGCCCAAGGCCTTGCCGCCTGCGCGGTGCCGCTGCGCACGCTCCTGGGCCAGATCCTGAAAGGCAGCGGATGAGCGAATTCGCCCCGGCCGCGCTCCTGCTCTGCGCCCATGCCGCGCGGATGCTCGGCTGGCGTCCGCACGAGTTCTGGGCCGCCACCCCTGCCGAACTCGCCGCCGCGCTCGGCCTGCCTCTGACGGGAATATCCGCCGCCGAAGCCCCCGGTCTCGACCGTGCCCTGCTCGAAAAGCTGATGGAGCAAGACAATGAGCAATGAAATCGACAGCCTCCTGGTGGAAGTGCGCGCCGGAACCGAGGGCTTCGCGCGCGACATCGCCCGGATGCGCGCCAGCGTGGACGGCGATCTCGTATCCGGCTTCACCCAGGCCGGCCAGGCGCTGGAAAAGGGCCTGACCGGGGCGATCCGGCGCGGCAGCCTGGGCTTCGACGAGCTGAAACGCGTGGCCCTGACCACGCTGGGCGAGATCGCGGCGCAATCGGTGCAAGGCCTCATCGGCTCCGGCAGCGGCGGATCGGCTGGTACGGCCACGGCGAGCGCGCTCGATCTCTCCGGCCTGTTTTCCGGCCTGCTCGGCCTGCCGGGCCGGGCCACGGGCGGCAACGTCTCGCCGGGACGCGGCTATCTGGTGGGAGAACGCGGCCCCGAACTCTTCGTCCCCACGTCCGCCGGACGGATCGAGACCGGCCCGCTCTCCCGGGACGCCGCCCGCGACGTGAAAGTCTCGATCAACCTTACCGGCCCGCGCGGCGCCTCTGCCCCGCAGTCGCTCCAGCGCTCGTCCCGCCAGGTCGCCAGCGCGGTGCGCCGCGCCCTTTCCTCCCGCTGATTCCTACCTGGAGCCCCCCGAAATGGCATTCTGGCTTGCAACCCGGCGTAGCGGACAGACCAGCGACTGGATCCGGCGCTTCGACCCGCGCTTCTGGACCGTCAACTTCCCCCGCCCGATGATGGCCTCGGTCGTCTCGACCGGCCCCGATTCCCTGCGCGTCGATGCCTCATTCCTGCGCAAGGGCGATCTCGGCGGGCTGATCTGGGAAAGCGAGGACCGGCTCGACCATCCCCTGCTCGCCTATGTGACCGACCGCGACTATGCCCATACTTCGCTGAGCTTCCGCTGGCGGTCCTCCGGGGTGATCCCGCTCGATTCCGGCATCGGGCCCACCCTGACCGTCGAAGGCCGCGACGTGGCAGGCGTGCCGCGCGTCTGGTACGTCCGCCTCTGGAACTACGCCGAAGGCACTGGTGAGGACGCGCGGATCGCCTTGCGCTTTTCCCAGCTCGATGCCGGTTTCACGCTGCCTTCGGGCGACCGCGTCTGGCCCCATGCGATCGAGCGCATGTTCATTTCCTTCTGCCCGCCCGGCTACGACGGCAGCGCCGATCCCCTCCCCGCCGAGGCCGAAGGCTGGATCGAACTGAGCGAGATCGCCGTGGACGGCGCCCGTGCCATGCTTGAGATCGGCGATGTGATGATGCCCGCAAACGGGCTCGCCATGGCCACCGGCTTCGACGATCAGGGCGTGCAGACCCCCGCGCGTCTGCTGCGCAGCATTCGCCAGCTCGGCTACCGGGGCTCGGTCATCCACTATGTCGGCATGAGCCATTATTTCCGGCTCGCATTCGCGAACGGCGCCTATCTGGCCGGATCCGACACAGGCTCAAATGAGGGCGGTGACCCGCTCAACGCGCCGACGCGGGCATGGCACCGTGCCTTCTTCGCGGAATGCCTGCGGCTCGGCCTGAGCCCGGTCGCCTCGCTCTCCTACGAATTGCTGGACCAGCATTGCCCCGATGCCTGGCGCCAGCGCGACCATGCCGGAAATCCCGCCCTGACCGGATGGGACCCGCCCTCCACCCTGCTCTCGCCTGCGAACGAGGCGGCGATGGGCTGGCTGCAATCGGTAGGTGCCGCTTTCGCCCGGCTCATGATCGCGGCGGGCGCCCCGGTACGCTTCCAGGTCGGAGAGCCCTGGTGGTGGTGCTTCGCGGACGGGCGCATCTGCCTCTACGACCCGGCCGCCATAGCCCGCTTCGGCGGCAATCCCCCGATCATTCCCGACTTGCGCGCGCCGCTGGACGATGAGCGCAAGGCCCTGCTCGACATGGCAGGCGAAGTGCTCGCGCAGTCGACCGCCGATCTGGTCGCCGCCGTGCGCACAGCCGCCGCAGCGACCTCGACTCCGGTGGAGGCGCTGGCGCTGGTCTTTACCCCCACGGTGCTCGATCCGGCCATGCCCGAGATGCAGCGCGCCAACTTGCCGACCGGCTGGGCATGGCCCGCTTTCGACCGGCTTCAGGTGGAGGACTACGACTGGCTCACCGCAGGCGCCGACGCGCCCCGCCGCCAAGCCTATCGCACGGTGAACCGGCGCCTCGGCTATCCGCCCGAGGAACAGGACTACCTCGCAGGCTTCGTGCTCGATGTCGCGCAGTCCGACCAGTGGCGGCGCATCGACGCGGGTATCGACGAAGCGCTGGCCCGGTCCCACCACGAAGTCGTCGTCTGGGCGCTGCCGCAAGTCGCCCGTGACGGTTTCGTCCGCCTCCCGCCGCCCTGGCCAGACGATAATGACAAAGGAGCCGCAGAAATGCAGGCCTTCGACAATGTACCCTATCCGCTCGCCCTCGGGCGCGACACCGCCGTCGTCGCCGAATTCTCCACCACCGTCTCGGTGACCGCGTCCGGCTTCGAGAGCCGCAACAGCCTGTGGTCGAATGCCCGGCTGCGCTTCGACCTTGGCCCCGGTGTCCGTTCGGAAGCGGAACTCGGCACGCTGATCGCCTTCTACCGCGCCCGGCGCGGCCCGGCGCGCGGCTTCCTGCTGCGCGATCCCGCCGATTTCAGCTCGAACGGCATGACCGCCGATCCCGGCCCGCGCGACCAGTACCTCGGCGCCGGAGACGGCCTGCGCAGCTCCTTCCCGCTGGTGAAGCGCTACGGGGAGGGAGAGGATGCGCAAGTCCGGCGCATCACCCGCCCCCGCAGCGTGACCATCTCCATCGACGGCGCCGCGCAAGCCGGAAACTGGACGCTCGATCCGCTCGGCCTCGTCGTGTTCGATCAGGCCCCGCCTGCGGGCGCCTCGGTCAGGGCGGGCTTCCTGTTCGACGTTCCCGTGCGCTTTTCCGAAGACCGGCTCGAAATCTCCGGCGCGTCCTTCGCGGCGGGCGAGGCGCCGAGCGTGCCCGTCGTCGAGATCCGGGAGGCGTCATGACCCGCATCTGGTTCTCGAACGCGCTGGAAACCGTCGCCCTGTTCTGGCGCCTGGACCGCAGGGACGGCATGACCCTGGGCTTCGTCACTCACGACGCCGACCTCTGGTTCGACGGACTGCTGCACCGCGCCGCACCGGGCATGGTGCCCTCCTCGATCCGCAAGTCGGCCGGTTTCGAGCCCGACAGCGCGGAAGTGCGCGGCGCGCTGACCCACGAGACAATCTCGGCCGAGGACCTTGCCTCCGGCCGCTTCGACGGCGCGCGCGTTACCATCGGCCTGGTCGACTGGGAGACGCGCGAACATGGCAGCCTCTACAGCGGCACGATCGGCGCGATTTCGCAGGAGGACGGCGCGTTCTCCGCCGAACTCTCCTCGCGCAAGGAGGAATTCGCGCGCGATCCCGTGCCCCGCACCAGCCCGTCCTGCCGCGCGCCGTTCTGCGGCCCCGGCTGCAATCTCGACCCACAGCGCTTCACCCGCGAAGTGCGGATCGCCGATGCCGAAGTCCCGGCAGGCAGCGTGGCATTCGACCCGCCGGTCGATCCCGCCCTGTACTTCGGCGGAACCCTGCGCTGGCTGGAAGGCCCGCAGACGGGCATGACCGCAGGCGTGATCGGCGCCGCGCAGGAACGGCTGATACTGGGCATGCCGCAAGGCAGTGTCCCGCCGGCTGGAACCCGGGCCTTGCTGCGCGAGGGCTGCGACCACACCCTGGCCACCTGCGGCACCCGCTTCGGCAATGCGGCGAACTTTCGAGGTGAGCCTTTCCTGCCCGGAAACGACATGCTCACGCGCTATCCCGCCCCGGCATCGTGACCCCCCACATCATGAACGGCGAGGAAATCGCAGACGCGGCCCTCGCTCTGGTCGGCGTTCCCTTCCGGCTGCACGGACGCGATCCCCGTATCGCGCTCGACTGCCTCGGGCTGGTGGCCGCCGCCACCGACAACACGGCGAACGTGCCCGCCCGCTGCAGCCCGCGCTCGCTGCGGCGGGACCGGGCCGATGCCATCGCCTGTGCCCTGGGCCTCGTGCCGACCTCGCAGACGGCCGCCATCGCCCCCGGCGACGTGCTCATGTTCGAGCCCGCACCCTGCCATCACCATCTCGCGGTGGCACTGGACCCGCACCGCATCGTCCACGCCCATGCCGGGCTGGGCCGTGTCGCCCTCGGCCCGATACCCGCCGACTGGCCTATCACCGGCCACTGGCACGCCCTCCCATCGAAGGAATAGTCATGGCCACGCTTGTCTTCAGCGCCGTCGGCACCGCTCTGGGCGGGCCGGTCGGAGGCGCGATCGGAACCCTGTTCGGCAGACAGTTCGACACCGCAATCCTCGGTTCGCCGCACCGCGAAGGCGCGCGCCTCAAGGAACTGGAAGTCACGACATCCAGCTACGGCCAGCCCATCCCCCGCCATTTCGGCCGCATGCGCGTGGCCGGGCAGATGATCTGGGCGACCGAACTGATCGAGAGCACCGACACCCTCGGCGGCGGCAAGAACAGCGCCGCGATCACGACCTACAGCTACAGCGCCAGTTTCGCGGTCGCACTGGCGAGCCGTCCGATCCTCGATATCGGCCGGATCTGGGCGGACGGCCGCCTGCTGCGCGGCAGCGACGGCCTGCTCAAGTCCGGCGGCCTGTTGCGCGTCCACAAGGGCCACGCCGACCAAGCCTGCGATCCGCTGATGCTGGCCGCCGAGGGCGCCGATCTCTGCCCCGCCCACCGCGATCTTGCCTATGTGGTTTTCGAGGACCTCGACCTTTCCGACTTCTACAACCGCATTCCGGCACTGACCTTCGAGGTCTTTGCCGATGAGGGCTTCGACCTGTCGGACGTGGTGGGCGATCTCGTCCCGGATGCCGACGCCGCCGTCCCCCTCGCCGGGTTTCACGGCCTTACCTGCGACGGCCCGCTCACCGGCCTGCTCCAGACCATCGATCAGGTGATCCCGCTCGATATCGACGCCGGAGGCGAAAGGCCGGTCATCGCACCGCAGCGGCGGCAGTCGCAGCCGATCGCCCTGCCGGAGGCCACCATTAGCGCCGAAGATGGCGATTTCGGAATCAGGAGCGGCTTTTCCCGCCAGCGCGCCGCCCCCGAAGAGCGGCCGGTTTCGATCCTGCGCTATTTCGACAGCGACCGCGACTATCTGCCCGGGCTCCAGCATGCCTCGGGCCGGGCCTCTCCCGGCAGCCCGCGCGCCATCGAACTGCCCGCCGCGCTCGGAGCCGATACGGCAAGGTCGCTGATCGAGAGAACGCGGCGCCGGATCGACTGGAGCCGCGAACGCCTGTCCTGGCGCATGAGCGCGCTCAATCCCGCAGTCACGCCGGGCGCGATCGTCCGCTTTCCCGGCATCCCCGGGGAATGGCGCGTGCTCGAATGGGAATGGCGCGATACCGGCGTGGAGATCTCGGCAGAACGCATGGCGCCCGCCGCAGCGGATGCGCCTGCACCGGCCGGAGCGGACCCCGGCCGCATCAATGCCCCGCGCGATCTCCCCCCGCCCCCGACCACGCTTGCCGCTTTCGAACTGCCCCACGATCCGGCGCATGTCTTCGCGGCCGTGTCCTCGCCGGGCGCCCACTGGAGCGGCGCGGCACTTCTGGCCGATCGCGGCGACGGGGAACTCCATCCCCTCGGGCCGAGCGGCCGCCGCCGCGCCGTGATGGGCAGGACCACGACCGGCCTTGCGTCGATGAGCCCGCTTCTCTTCGATCGCGTCTCCAGTCTGGACGTAATGCTCGTCGATCCGGCGATGCAGCTTTCTTCCGGGACGATCAGGGAACTCGCGGAAGGCGTGAACCTCGCGCTCGTCGGAGAGGAGATCGTCCAGTTCGCCCGCGCCACCGCGCTCGGTGGGGGCGCATGGCGGCTGGAAGGCTTCCTCCGCGGCCGCGGCAGCACCCCAGCGGGATCCCATCGTCCCGGCGCAAGTTTCGTCCTGCTGGACAGGGCCGCCGTTCCGCTGGATTCAGCGGCCCTCGGCTCCGCCGAAACCCGAAAGGTCGCGGCCCTGGGCCGGGGAGACGGCGACCCGGTGCTCGCCCCGATCGCCTTGAACGGGATTTCCCTGCGTCCTCCCGCCCCCGTTCACCCCCGCGCGGCGTTCCTGGCGGACGGGACCCTGAAACTGCAATGGACCCGGCGCGCACGCGGTGAACGGGTGTGGCAAGACGGCATCGACGTGCCGCTGGTGGAACAGTCCGAAAGCTACCTGCTTACTTACGGCCCGCCCGATCGCCCCGTGGCGACCTGGACGCTACCTTCCCCCGTGATCCTCCTCCCCGCCGCCGAACAGGCGCAGCTTTCCGCGCTTTCGCCGGGCGAGGTGTTCCGGGTGCGCCAGCAGGGCACCCATGCCCTCTCCGATGCCCTGCGCCTGCTTCAACTGTCCTGACCGGAGAATTTTCATGAGCGATTCCATCCTTTTCGAAAGCACCAGCCCCAGGTTCGCGCTGCCGCTGCTCCATGTGGGGCAGGCGCAGAAGGAAGAATTCGTCAACGAGGCCCTCTCCCGCTGCGACCTCATGCTGCACTGCGCCGTCTCGGGCGAGCGTGCCGATCCGCCCGAACATCCCGAAGCGGGCGAGACCTGGCTGGTCGCGCAAGACGCCACCGGTGCCTGGACCGGGCGCGGCGGCCAGCTGGCAGGCTTCCACGGCGGCAACTGGCTGTTTGTCGAGCCGCGCGAAGGGCTTAGGATTTTCGACCTTTCCACGCGCCAGGAGCGTCTTTTCAATATTTTTTGGAGAAAGGCAGCGCTTCCCGTGGAACCACTTGGAGGAATGACAGTTGATGTTCAGGCTCGGGCGGCGATCGGTGAACTGGTCGCAGTCCTGCAAGCCTTGGGTATCGTTCCATCAGCATGAGGGGCAGAATTGCGCAGGGGTGAAGGTGCTGTCGATTTCAATAAAGGAGTCACGAGGCATCACCAACCCCCCGAAAACGCGACATTTCTGCAACAGTTACGTTCAATGTGCGCTTGCACACGGATAGCTGAGGGGGTAGACACTCGAGGCACTCGGTGGCTCCAAATCTCTTAGTAGGGGAAACATATGAGGAAACTCGTCATTGGCCTGGCGCTGGCTTCGACAGCTATCGCCACGCCCGCGCTTGCGCGCGACAACTCGTGGTATCTTGAGCTCGACGCCGGCGCGATGATCGTCGAAGACGCCGATCTCGACGTCAACGGCGTCAGCAACGTCGACACCGCTGAATTCAGCACCGGCTTCGACGGCGGCGCTGTTCTCGGTTACGACTTCGGCCCGTTCCGCCTTGAAACCGAAGCCAGCTATCGCCAGGCTTCGTTCATGGGCAGCAACGGCCCGGACGGCAGCAACCTGACCTTCATGGTCAACGGTCTGCTCGACTTCGGTCCCGATGACGGCCTTCAGGGCTATGTCGGTGGTGGCGCCGGCGTCGGCCGCGTTCACTACGACATCTTCGACGATTCGGACACGGGCTTCGCCTGGCAGGCCATCGCGGGTATCCGCGCGCCGATCAGCAGCCACGTGGACGTCGGCCTGAAGTACCGCTTCAGCAACGTCAACAACCTCGACTTCGTCGATGTTGCCGGCAACGAGATCAGCACCCGCTGGCGCTCGCACTCGCTGATGGCGACCCTGGGCTACAACTTCGGCGAACCGGCAGCTCCGCCGCCGCCGCCGCCGCCGCCGCCCCCGCCGCCCCCGCCGCCGCCGCCGCCGCCGCCGCCGCCGGTCGTGGAATGCAACAAGGGTCCGTACATCGTGTTCTTCGACTGGGATAAGTCGGACATCACGCCGGAAGCCGCCACCATTCTCGACAGCGCCGTCAGTGCCTATGGCAACTGCAACAGCGTGCCGATCATGCTGGCCGGTTACACCGACCGTTCGGGCTCGCCGAAGTACAACATGGGTCTTTCGGCACGCCGTAACGACTCGGTTCGTGCATACCTCACCAGCCACGGTATCCCGGATGGTGCGATCTCGAGCCAGGCCTTCGGTGAAGCCAACCCGCGCGTCCCGACTGCTGACGGCGTCCGCGAGCTGCAGAACCGTCGCGTCGAAATCACTTACGGTCCGGGTTCGGGCATGTAAGCGAACCGGCAACGGTTACAGATTGGGGGGTCGGAGCAATCCGGCCCCCTTTTCTTTTGCCTACCGTCCGCGCGCGGTACGCAAAAAGCTCGGGCAAAAAAACGCCCCGCAAATGCGGGGCGTCTATCGTTTGGAGCCGGGGCGGAGATCAGGCCGCGTAAGGCGTGGGATCGATCAGCCCGGCATCCGCGAAGCCCGCCTTGCGCAGACGGCAGCTGTCGCATTCTCCGCAGGCCAGATCGCCCGGCTGCGGATCGTAGCAGGACCAGCTCATCCCCGCATCCATGCCCAGCCGGTGCGCTTCCCGCGCGATATCGGCCTTGCCCATGAACTGAAGCGGCGCGTGAATCTGGAACTGCGTGCCCTGATCGCCCTCCTTGGTCGCCAGGCGGGCGATGTCCTGAAAGGCGGCGATGAATTCCGGGCGGCAGTCGGGATAGCCGGAGTAGTCGAGCGCATTGACGCCGATGAAGATATCGGAAGCGCCGATCGCTTCGGCCCATGCCAGAGTCAGCGACAGGAACACCAGATTGCGCGCGGGCACGTAAGTCACCGGCACACCATCGCCCAGGCCGTCCTTCGGCACGTCGATATCGTCGGTCAGCGCCGAACCGCCGAACTGCCGCAAATCGAGGGGAAGCACGACATGGCGCTCTGCCCCGACGAATTCGGCGATCGTGCGCGCCGCATCGATTTCGCAGCGATGGCGCTGGTTGTAGTCGATGGTCAGCGCATTGACGGCATAGCCCGCTTCACGGGCGATACCGGCCGAGACCATGGAATCGAGGCCGCCGGAAAGAAGAACGACCGCCTTGCGGACTTCGTTATCTTGAGGATTCTGCATGCCCCTGCGCTAGGCCTTCGCCGGGACGATGACAACCTCGCGCATGGACCTCAGTTCCGGCCTCAGTTCCGGCAGCCCCCCGTGCGCCGCCCCTCGCCCGCGTAGGAGTAGGGCTGGCCATTGGCGATGCCCTGCGTATCGATCTGAATCAAGGCATTGGTTTCACGGCGAATCCGCGTCCGCCCATAACCCTGACCGGCGCAAGTGTACTGCACGACCACTTCGGCAGGCGTATCCTCTACCACCACCGACTTGCAGGTCATTCCCGGGTGGTGAAGCTGGATCAGATCCCGCCCGCCGCGAATGCAGACATTGTTGGCGACCGCGCCGGCGCCGCGGTCACGCAATTCCCACGCACCCGATTCCAACTGGTCGAGCATGTTCAAGGACCGGGCCTGGCCGATTGCACCTGCGCCAAGCGCAAGAGCCGCGCCGCCCACGACGATCGTAAGCACCGCACGAATTCGCCGCCGCTGGGCAGGTTCCTTGGGGGCGGGAAACAGGTTCGCTGAGGGCCGGGAGTAAGTCATGGCCCCCATATCGTCACTCTCCGCCGACAAGACAAGTCGGTCGGCGCCCGAGCGGCGGATTGCGACAATCACACCGGGACATGCAAGATCCTGGAACAGAACGCACAATCGACTGGAACCATGCCGGTTTCGTCCCGCATGTCCACGCGCTCGGCCTCCGGGAAGGCGGCGAGGATGCTCTGGTAATATTCCACGGAGCAGCGGCAGCCGCGCTGGAGAGGTTCGAGCGGCTCGGCGCGCACTTCGTCTTCCTCGTGGAACAGGCGCCACACCAGCTGCTCCAGATTGAGCACCGGATCCACCAGTTCCGCCGGGCGGATGCTCTGCGTCATGATCGAAACATGCTCCCAGTCCGGGTGCATTTCCTTGGCGTGGAGTCGCTCCTTGCCTTCCTCGCCGTCGGGAAGGTGCTGGACCAGCAGTCCGCCCGCCACGCAGCGCGGATCGTTGGAACGTACCGCGACGCGGATGACGGTGGGCAGCTGTTCCGACTGCGCGAAGTAATTCTCGCAGGCTTCCGCCAGCGAGGCACCTTCCAGGGGGACCACGCCCTGATAGCGCTCGTTCGACACGTCGAGGTCGAACGTGATGGCGAGGTATCCGGTGCCGAAGATCGTCTCCAGCGAGCAATCCTCTTCCAGCTTTTCCGCCAGAACCGGATCGTGCCGCAAGTATCCGCGCAGTTCGCCGTTCCTGTAGTCGCAGACCAGCAAGTCCACCGCGCCGCCTTCGGCCTGGGCCTGGAAGGTAAGCTGCGCGCCCCGTTCCTTGAGCAGCGAGCCCATCAATGCCGTCAGCACCAGCGCTTCGGCCAGGACATGCTTCACGACCTTGGGATAGCTGTGCGCGGAAAGCACCGTCTCCAGCACCGGGCCCAGCCGCACCACGCGCCCGCGCGCACTGCGCGCGGGAACGGTGAAGGCCAGGACCCGGTCGAAGCCGGTGTCGTCGCTGCGCGGAAGGTCCTCGTTCACAGCTTGCCCAGTGCCCAGAGCAGCACGGACTTCTGCCCGTGGATACGGTTTTCCGCCTCGTCCCAGGCGCCGGACTGCGGGCCGTCGATCACTTCGTCGGTCACCTCCTCGCCGCGATGGGCGGGAAGGCAGTGCAGGAACATGGCGTTCTCAGCCGCAGAGGCCATGAGCGCCGCGTCGACCTGATAGGGCTGCATCGCCGCGACATGCACCTCGCCGCCAGCCTGGCCCATCGACACCCAGGTATCGGTCACCACCACCTGCGCGCCGCGCACGGCTTCCACCGGATCCTGGGTGAAGATCACCTCACCGCCCGCCGCGCGCGCGCGCTCGACGAAACCGGCGTCCGGCTCGTAACCGGCAGGTCCGCCGATGCGGATCGTGAACTTCATCAGCCCTGCCGCCTCGATCAGCGAGTTGGCGACATTGTTGCCGTCGCCCAGCCATGCCAGCTGGAGACCCGGCAGCGAGAAGCCGCGCTCGACGATGGTCAGCAGATCGGCGACGATCTGGCAGGGATGCGAAAGGTCGGTGAGGCCATTGATCACCGGCACGTCGGCATGACGGGCCAGTTCCTCGATCTTGGCATGATCGTCGGTACGGATCATGATCGCATCGACCATGCGGCTGAGAACGCGCGCGGTATCCGCCACCGTCTCGCCGCGGCCGAGCTGCGTCGATCCCGATTCGAGAATCAGCGCGCTGCCGCCGAGCTGGCGCATCGCCATGTCGAAGGAAACGCGGGTGCGGGTGGAGTTCTTCTCGAAGATCATGGCCAGGACATGACCCGCAAGCGGCGCATCCGCATCGGGCTTGCCCTTGGGCCAGCCCTTGCGCGCGGCCTTGCGGTCGATGGCGTCGTTGATCATCGACGCCAGGACGGGACCGCCTGCGTCGGTCAGGTCGATGAAATCGCGGCTCATCAGGCGACCTCTTCCGGCTGGTAGCTCGCCGCAGCCGCGGAGAGGCGTTCCATGAACTCGTCGATGTGGCTGTCGTCGATGACCAGCGGCGGCAGCACGCGCACCACGTTGTCGCCGGCGGAAACCGTGAGCACCTGATGATTGTCGCGCATATGGGCGACGAACGCCCTCGGCTCGCTCTTCAGCTTGATGCCGATGAACAGCCCGCGGCCGTGTACCGATTCGAACAGCTCGGGATAGTTGCCGATGAACTGCTCCAGCCGGGCGCGCAGGCGCTCGCCCTTGGCGCGCACTTCGGCGAGGAATGCTTCGTCGGAAACGACGTCGAGCACGGCACCGATCGCCGCCATGGCGAAGGGGTTGCCGCCATAGGTCGAGCCGTGCGCACCGATCACCATGCCGCGCGCCGCCTTCTCGGTGGCGAGGCAGGCCCCGACCGGGAAGCCGCCGCCGATGCCCTTGGCCGTCGACATGATGTCCGGCACGATGCCGAACTGCTCGTAGGCGTAGAGCGTCCCGGCGCGGGCGACGCCGCTCTGCACTTCGTCCAGCACGAGCATGAGGTCATGCTCGTCGCAGAGCGCGCGCAGGCCCTGGAGGAATTCGTCGGAAGCGATGCGGACACCGCCCTCGCCCTGGATCGGCTCGACCAGGAAGCCAGCGGTGTTCGGGCCGATCGCGGCCTTGGCGGCCTCAAGATCGTTGAACTCCACGTACTTGAAGCCCGGCAGCAGGGGCTGGAAGCCCTTGTGCATCTTCTCCTGGTTGGAGGCGCTGATCGTGGCCATCGTGCGGCCGTGGAAGGCGTTCTTGAAGGTGATCAGCTCGTACTTGTGATCGTTTCCGACATGCTGGTGATAGGCGCGCGCCGCCTTGATCGCGCATTCGACCGCTTCGGCGCCGGAATTGGTGAAGAACACCGTATCGGCGAAAGTCAGGTCGATCAGTCGCTGGGCGATCGCCTCGCCCTGCGGGCTACCGTAGAGGTTGGAGACGTGCATCAGCGTCTCAGCCTGCTTCTGGATCGCGCCGATCAGGCCGGGGTGCGAGTGGCCGAGCAGGTTGACGGCGATGCCGCTCGCGAAATCGAGGAATCGGCGACCGTCTTCACTGATGAGGTGGCAGTGTTCGCCGCGAACGGGCCGAACGCCGCACCGGGGGTACACGGGCATCAGCGGAGTGATCGACATGACGGAATTCCTCGATAACGAATCAGTGAAGTGAAAACGTGAATCGCAAACGACAAATGGCGGCCCTATTCGGACCGCCATTTGCGCGCTTTTAGGTGTTTGCAGGCCCCCGGTCAAATCACCGGGAACATTGCAATCGGGGTCAGGCCTGGAGCGGCGCCAGGTTGACCGCCGAGTACTTGCCTCGTCGATCGACCTCGATGTCGAACTCCACGCGGTCGCCTTCGTTCAGGGCGCCAAGGCCCGAACGCTCGACGGCGCTGATGTGAACGAATGCGTCCGGCTGGCCGTCATCACGGGTGATGAAGCCGAAGCCCTTCATGGAGTTGAAGAACTTGACCGTGCCGCTGGCCTTTTCGCCGGTAAGCTGGCGCTGCGGAGCAGGCTCGCGCTTGGCGACGGGGATCACGTCGCCGACGACGACGAGTTCGCTGGCCGAAATCTTGCCGCCGCGATCGACGAGCTGGAATTCCAGCTGCTGACCTTCGGCCAGACCTTCGAGACCGGCACGCTCTACCGCGCTGATGTGAACGAACACATCTTCGCCGCCTTCATCGCGCTGGATGAAGCCGAAGCCCTTTGCACCGTTGAAGAACTTTACGACGCCCTTGCCCTGGCCAACGACCTGGGCCGGCATGCCGCCGCCGCCACGGGGTCCGCCGAAGCCGCCACCGCCGCCGCCGCGCGGGCCGCCGAAGCCGCCGCGATCACCGCCGCCGCCGAAGCGGTCACCACCGCCGAAACCACCGCGATCACCACCGCCGCCGCCGAAGCGATCGCCGCCACCGCCGAAACGGTCACCGCCACCGAAGCGATCCTGGCCGGCAAAGAACGGATCGAACTCGTTCTCCCCAAAACCACCATCGCGCTTGTCGCGTCCCCTTCCGCGACGACCTCTGTCAAAACCCATGTCTACGAACGTACCTTCGCTGCGCCCCAAAAAGCATGAACCCGGACACGTGGACGAACCGCGCCGGGCGGCAGACCAGATAGCCGGAATGCGCCGGAACCTGCCTGCAATCGCGAGTCATACACGAGGTTCTGCCACATGGCGAACACAATTACGTGCCAATTTCCCGCCGGATCGACGAAATAGCGTATTTTCACGACGTTCTGGCTTGCTTTTAGCGGGCACAGCGCGCTTGACGTGAACGAATTTCAGGCCGAACCGGATCGTCAAAGGTCCGTTTCATACCGGAGACTCGCTTTCATGTTCCGCCAGATCACCGATACCGTCTTTGCCAGCCCGCAGATCGGCACCGAAGCCATTGCCGAGGCGAAAGCCATGGGAATCGTGCGGATCGTCAACAACCGTCCCGAAGGCGAGAGCGACGACCAGACCCCGGGCGAGGTGATCGAGGCCGAAGCCCGCGCCGCCGGGATCGACTATGTGGCGATTCCCGTCGGCCACGGCGGCTTCAGCCAGGCCCAGGTGGATGCCATGGCGGAAGCGCTCGGCAGCGCCGACGGCCCGGTCCTGGCCTATTGTCGTTCGGGCACCCGCTCGACCCTGCTCTGGGCCCTTGCCCGCGCCAAGGCAGGGGACAACCCCGCGGTGATCGCCTCGAAAGCCGCCGCCGCCGGTTACGACGTCTCGCCGATCCGTCGGCTGATCGACATGCTTTCCGTGGGCAACTGAGAGAGTCTTTGTCGGGTGCGCTTTCGACATCCGTCGAAGGCTTGCGGCACCGGCCCGCGCCCCCACCCTACCACCCGCAGGATACTACCGTTGGGTGGTAGGGTGG
>NZ_MSQB01000016.1 GCF_002149965.1 Novosphingobium panipatense
ATGCGATACCGCCATCAGCGACACCTCCATCTACACGATCACCTGGAGCGATCCCACGGGCCGCCAGACCGTCGCCACCCACCATCGCGGTTGCCGCGTCGGTAAAGGTCAGCGACTGGACGCGATCCTCGACGGTGTCCCCGCGCAGCTCGGAATCGAGGGGTGGGCAAGGCAGGTCACCCGCCCCGGAGCGACAAGGGGCTGATTCCCGTCAGGACGACTTGCGGACCATCGCCACGGCGTCTCCCAGCATCTCCGGCGTGGCCGCACCTGGCAGCAGATAGGAGCCGATCACAAGAGCCGGTGTGCCGGAAAGATTCATCAGGTCGGCAAACCGTGCGGTTCGCGCCAGGGCGGCGTCGATATCGCCCTTGTGCGAAACGAGATCGGACTTGAGGCGCTTTACGTCGACGCCGGCTCGCTGCGCGGCGAGCTGGATCGCCTGGGAATCGAGACGGCCGCTGGTCGCCATCAGCGCCTCATTGAACGCCGCATGCTTTCCCTGATAGCGCGCTGCCAACGCCGATCGCGCCGCCTCTACGGAAGCCGCGCCAAAAATCGGCCAGTCGCGGTAGACGATCCGAACCTTGCGATCCTGCCGCATCAACTGCTTCAGCGAGCCGTGGAGCTTGCGGCAATAGGGACATTGGTAATCGGAAAAGACGACGATGGTCACATCATATCCGGCCGGCGCGACGCTCGGCATAGCCGGGTCGTTCTGCAGGGATTTGAGCATTCCCGCGCCGTCATTCGCCTGCGGCGCCTGCGCGGCGGCCGTGCCGATACCGAGGGACAGGGATGCCATGAACAGAGCCGGGGCCAGTACGCGCCCCCTAAAGCCATTGCTCCGCCCATTCATCATCAAACATCCTCGTTAGCTTCCAGCGGCGCCCTAAAAGCAGCTACGGCCACGGACCGCTACCCTAAAGTCCCGGATGGAACGACATTGAGCGAATCTCCAAAAACCATTCGCCGCATGGCAACAACAGCGGTTATCAAGCGCTTGGGAACAAGGCCGACGGGCAAAAATGGACGGCCTCCCGCTTGCAAGACAACTGCCAGGAGCAGCGACATGGCATCGAAGACCATCCTGACGACGACTCTCACCGCTATCGCCCTCGCCGCCGCCATGACCGGCTGCAAGGGCTCCGAACCGGCCGCGACGACCACCGGCGCCTCGGGCGAACCGGTTTCGGTTTCCGAGACGATCGAGGCGCGCGAGGCCAATTTCAAGGCGATCGCCAAGGCCAACAAGGCCGCCAAGGAAGCGCTGGAGGACGACCAGCCGGACTTTGCGGTCGTGGGCGCTTCCGCCACCTCCATCCAGACCGATGCGGGCAAGATCCTCGACCTGTTCCCCAAGGGCAGCGGGAAGGAATCGGGCGAGAAGACCGAGGCCCTCCCCGCGATCTGGGACAAGCCCGCCGAATTCAAGACCGCGGCAGACAGGCTGGCCACCGCCGCCGGCAAGCTCAAGACCGCCGCCGACGCCAAGGATGCGGCAGCCGCGAAGCTGGCGATGGGTGAGATCGGCGGCGCCTGCAAGGGTTGCCACGAGAACTTCCGCGAGAAGAAGCAGTGAGTTCCCGGCCGGGTGCGGAGACCGTCCGCACCCCTTTGTGGGACTGGCCGGTCCGCGTGATCCACTGGAGCTTCGCGGCGCTGATCCCGGCGCTCTGGTGGACAGCCGAGAACGGCGAAATGGGCTGGCACACCAGCATCGGCACGGTACTGATGCAACTGCTGGTGATCCGCGTGCTCTGGGGCTTCGTGGGAAGTTCTACCGCGCGGTTTTCAGGCTTCGTGCGCGGCCCCGGCGCGGTTCTGGAACATCTGCAATCAGGCGCTCATGAACCAACGGCCGGGCACAATCCGGCGGGTGGCTGGAGCGTGCTGGCGATGCTGGGCCTCATGGCCTTGCAGGTTTTGCTGGGTCTTTTCTCCGGTGATCCCGACGACGGCACCACCGGGCCGCTCAACCACCTGGTGTCCTCGTCCACGGCCAGCCGGATGACGGACCTGCACGGGATCGTGTTCTATCTGATCCTCGTGATGATCGTGCTGCACCTGGGCGCGATCCTCTATTACCGCGTCATCAAGCGCGAAAACCTGATCGCCCCGATGCTCACTGGCTCGCGCGCGATGCCTGCCGGTACGACCGGCATGGTCAAGGCTCCGGTCTGGCGGCTGATCGCCTGCGTGGTCGCGGCGTGGCTGGTCGGCTGGATAGTTTGGGTCGGAGCGGCCTGATACGGGAACGGGGGCAGGCGCCGGCGCCCACCCCCGTCCATCGCGCGTCTGAAGCAGAGCTTCAGAACATGTCCACGTCCAGCGCCATCATCGAGGCCTTGCCCGACTTGATCGCCAGGAACGCGGCAGTCGCCTGCGGCAGCAGACGGTCGAAGAAGAACCGCGCGGTCCCGATCTTGGCGGTGTAGAACGCGGCGTCCTCGGTGCCTTCATCCAGCCTGGCCTTGGCGATCAGCGCCGCCTTGGCAAAGGTGTAGCCCATCGCGACAAGGCCAAGCAAGCGCAGGTAGTCGGTGGCCGCGGCGCCGGCTTCCTCGGGGTCCTTCATGCCCTTCTGGGCAATCGTGCCGGTGGAAAGCTGGAGCGCGCCGAAGGCCTTTTCCAGCCCTTCGATCATCTTGCCGAAGGTCTCGTCCGCCTTGTTCGCCTCGATGAAGTCCGAGACGGGGTGGAAGAACGACCGCAGATAGCGGCCGGCATGCGCGGGCATCTTGCGACCGACAAGGTCGAGCGCCTGGATGCCGTTGGTGCCTTCGTAGATCATGGCGATGCGGGCATCGCGCACGAACTGTTCCACGCCGCTTTCGGCAATGTAGCCGTGGCCGCCGTAGACCTGCACGGCCAAGTTCGCGCTTTCATAACCGCAGTCGGTGAAGAGCGCCTTCACCACCGGGGTCATCAGCGCGATGAAGTCTTCCGCGCGGGCCTTCACGGCCGGATCGGTCGCGTGCTTTTCGGCATCGAGCGCGCGGCTGACCCAGGCGCCGACGGCGCGGCTGCCCTCGTTGTAGGCACGCGCGGTCATCAGCATGCGGCGCACGTCGGGGTGGACGATGATCGGATCGGCCGGCCCCTTGGGGTTCTTCACGCCCGAAAGCGAGCGGCCCTGCACGCGCTCCTTGGCGTACCACACGGCCGACTGATAGGCCGCTTCCCCCACGCCAAGGCCCTGAATGCCCACCGAAACGCGTTCGGTGTTCATCATCTTGAACATGGCTTCCATGCCCTTGTTCGCGGTGCCGACCAGCCAGCCGACCGAATCGTCGAAGTTGAGCTGGCACGTGGCCGAGGCCTTGAGGCCCATCTTGTGCTCGATCGCCGCCACCGAAACGCCGTTGGACGGGCCGGGCGTACCGTCTTCCTTGGGCAAATACTTCGGCACCAGGAACAGGCTGATCCCCTTCACGCCTTCCGGCGCATCGGGAAGCCGCGCGAGGACGAGGTGGATGATGTTCTCGGTCAGGTCGTGCTCGCCCGCCGAAATGAAGATCTTCGCGCCGGAGATCTTGTAGCTGTCGTCACCCTGAGGGACGGCCTTGGTGCGCAGCATGCCAAGGTCGGTGCCGCAGTGCGGCTCGGTAAGGCACATCGTGCCCGACCAGGTGCCCTCTACCATCTTGGGCAAGTAGGCCTGCTTCAGCGCGTCGCTGGCATAGCCCTCGATCGCGGTGGTCGCGCCGTGGGTGAGGCCGGGATAGAGGCTGAACGACAGGTTGGAGGAGCAGATCATCTCCTCGGTCAGCTTGTTCAGCGCTTCGGGAAGACCCTGCCCGCCCCATTCGGGATCGGACGCCAGTGCGCACCAGCCGCCTTCGCGGAACATGTCGTAGGCTTCCTTGAAGCCCTTGGGGGTGCGGACGACGCCGTTTTCCAGCGTGCAGCCCTCGATGTCGCCGCTACGGTTCAGGGGCAGCAGGACTTCCTGCGCCACCTTGGCGGCCTCTTCCAGCACCGCGTCCACCAGATCGGGCGTGAATTCGGCCAGGGCTTCGAGATTGCCGAAGCCGTCATCGGTGTGGAGTTCGTGGAGCACGAACTTCATGTCGCGCAGGGGCGCTTCGTAGACTTGCATGTCACTCTCCTCGCGCGCGCCGCCGGATCACCGACGGGCGCGCATTCATACTTTATCAGTTACGCAACATCAGTTCCGCAGGGGCTTGCCGGTTTCGAGCATGTGCTCGACGCGGGCGACCGAGCGGCCATCGCGCAGGCGGCCCATGAAGGCATCGCGTTCCAGCTTGAGCAGTTCGCCCTCGCTCACCGTGTCGACGAGGTCGAACTCGTCGCCGCCGGTCAGCACATCGGCCAGCACGCCGGAGACAACCACGTCGTAGTCGGTCGCCATGCCGCGCTTGTGGAAGCCCTCGACCGCAAGGCCAAGCGCGGTGCGGCCACCGGCGCCGGGCAGCTTGAACTCGGGCGCTTCGGGCGGGGTATAGCCTTCCACCAGCGACAGCGCCTTCTGCTTGGCGTCGTAGAGCAGACGATCGCGGTTCATCGAGATGCCGTCATCCCCCCGCAGAATCATCATCTCGCGCGCCTGCTGGGCAGACTTGGAGACTTGCGCGGTCGAGACCATCTCGAACACCTTGGCCACGGCCGGCATCGGACCCTTGGGCATGCCCGGAGCCTTGCGCCAGCGATCGATCATCTCGCCATTGCCGCCCCAGCCCGGAACGAGGCCGACGCCGCATTCCACAAGGCCGCAGTACAGTTCGGCATAGGCCTGGATCGCGTCGCAGTGCAGCAGGATCTCGCAGCCACCGCCCAGCGCCATGCCGGCAGGCGCGCCGACGACGGGGAACGGAGCATACTTCAGGCCCTTGTAGGCGAGCTGACCACCGGCAACGAGCTTCTCGATCTCACCCCAAGCCGCGATGTTCACTGCGAAGAGCGCGAGGCCGAGGTTGGCGCCTGCCGAGAAGGTATCGGCATCGTTGTAGACGACAAGCGCCTTGTACTGCGCCGCCACCAGCGGGATGGCCTGCCCGATCAGCTTCATGACTTCGCCGTCGAGCGCGTTCATCTTGCCGGTGAATTCAAGGCAGACAACGCCGTCGCCAATGTCCCAGAGCGCCGCGGAGGCGTTCTTGAGGATCGGCTTGGACGATAGCTTCACGTCCGCAAGGCGCATCACGCCTTCGGGGCGAACGATGTCGCGGTATTCGCCGTCGAGGCCAAGGAACTGGCGCTTGCCGTTCTCGATCCGGTAGAACGTGCGGTCTCCCGCCACGGTCAGGATCTCCGGCACGGCCTTGCCTTCGGCGGCGAGGCGTTCGGCGAGGTACTTGGCGCCGAGCTTGTCGATCATCTCGAACGGGCCGGCCTTCCAGTTGTAGCCCAGCTTCATCGCATCATCGACGGCAACCACGTCATCGGCGGCCGAGGGCACGAGGCTGGCGGCATAGGCCAGCGTGTCGCCCAGCACGGCCCATGCGTAGGCGCCGATGTCGCCCTTGCTTTCGACCAATGCCTTGAGGTCGCCCTTGGCCGCCGCGCCGCGGGGGCCCTGTGCGGTCACGGTCGGACGGTATTCGCCGGTCTGGAGGTCGATGGTTTCCTTGCGGCGACCGGCTTCCTTGTTGAGGCGGTAGAACCCGCCCTTGCCCTTGCGGCCGGTGTAGCCATCCCCGATCATCTTGTTGATCAGCGGAATGTCGCGGGCGATGCCGTGATAGAGGTCGCCTGCAGGCAGCGTCGAGGTGAGGCTGGCCTGCAAGTGCGGCATCAGGTCGATGCCGACCAGATCGACAAGGCCGAAGATGCCGGTCTTGGGCACGCCCATCGGCTTGCCGGCAATGGCGTCGGCCAGTTCGACAGTGATGCCCATGTCGAACGCAGCATTGAGGCCGAGCTGGATCCAGTAAGTGCCGATACGGTTGGCGATGAAGCCCGGCGTATCCTTGGCCTTGACCACCGTCTTGCCCAGCGAAATGTCGGCAAACTGCTCGACCTTGCCGGCAACGGCCGCGTCGGTCGCCGGACCGGTGACGATCTCCAGCAGGCGCATGTAGCGCGGCGGATTGAAGAAGTGCGTGATCAGGAAGTCGCGCTTGAACGCGTCCGAACGCCCTTCGACCAGATTGGCGAGTGGAATCGTCGAAGTGTTGGACGAGACGGCCGTGCCGTCACGTTTCACCGCTTCCAGCTTGGCGTAGAGGCCCTGCTTGATGTCCAGACGCTCGATCACCGCCTCGATCACCCAGTCGCACTCGGCGATTTTGTCGAGATGGTCTTCGATATTGCCGGTCTCGACCAGCTTGGCGGCCGACTTGCTCATGAACGGCGCAGGCTCGGTCTTGAGCATCTTCGCCACGGCGCCCTCGGCAACCGCGTTGCGATTTGCACCTTCCTTAGGAACGATGTCGAGCAGCAGCACCGGCACGCCGGCATTGGCGACCTGAGCGGCGATCCCGGCACCCATGGTGCCGGCGCCGATCACGCAGACTTTTTTGATCGTGTTGTCGCTCATTCCACCGACTCCAGGATCGTGGCGATGCCCTGACCGCCGCCGATGCACTGGCTGGCGAGCGCATACTTGCCGCCTTCACGCTTCAGCAGCGAGGCCGCCTTGCCAACTATGCGCGCACCGGTTGCGCCCAGCGGGTGGCCGATGGCGATCGCGCCGCCGTCGATGTTCACCTTGGCAGTGTCGAGGCCGAGATCCTTGATGCAGGCCAGCGCTTGGCTGGCGAAGGCTTCGTTCAGTTCGACCACGTCGAGGTCGCCCGCCGAGATACCGGCACGCTCAAGCGCCTTCTGGCTGGAAAGGATCGGGCCAAGGCCCATGGTTTCCGGCGCACAGCCCGAAATCGCCACCGACTTGATGCGGGCGAGGATCGGCAAGCCGTGGGCGCGGGCATAGTCCTCGGTGGTGACGAGCACGGCGCTGGCGCCATCGGTCAGCGGCGAGGACGTACCGGCGGTCACCGAACCGGAGGCATCGAACGCGGGCTTCAGGCCGGCAAGGCCCTCTGCGGTGGTTTCGCCGCGGATGGTGCCGTCTTCGCTGACGAGGCCGGTCTTGGTCTGGATCGGCACGATCTCGTCGGTGAGCTTGCCGGCGTCACGCGCGGCTGCGGCCTTCTGCTGGCTGGAGACGGCGAGCGCTTCCTGATCGGCGCGCGAAATCTGGTACTTGGTGGCGACGTTCTCGGCCGTCTCGCCCATCGACATGTAGGCCGCGCTCTTCGCCGCCAGCGCCGGGTTGGGCAGCGGGTTGAAGCCCATCATCGGCACCCGGCTCATCGATTCGACGCCCGCGCAGACGAAGACTTCGCCCGCGCCGATGGCGATCTGGCCCATGGCATAGTGGATCGAGCTCATCGAGGAGCCACAGAAACGGTTCACGGTCATGCCGCCGACCGAGATCGGCAGGTCCGCCAGCAGGCCGACGAGGCGAGCGATGTTGAAGCCCTGCTCGCCTTCCGGGAAGGCGCAGCCGACGACGACGTCTTCGATATCGGCAGCTTCCACGCCGGTCTTGGTGATGAGCCCGCGAATCACTTGCGCGGCCAGATCGTCGGGGCGGACCCGCGCCAGCGCGCCCTTGTTGGCCAAGTGGAAGGGCGAGCGGGCATAACCCGCGATCACGACACTTTGCATGCACTCTCTCCGTGGTCCGACGCGCCAGAGGCTCTTCCAGAGGCTGCGTCGTCTTCTTCCCTAAGGGTGCAATTCTTTCCCTATACGTCAAGCAAATTTTGGGTTACGACAAATCAACATCCCAGCGTAAGGGCCCCGCCCTTGCGGTGAGAAGATGTCCGATTGGAGAGACGATGGAGAGGTCGCTCATGAGAAATTGGAAACCCGTGGGACTGGCGATGGTTGCCGGCGCCCTGTCGCTCATTCCCTTGGCAAATCCGTCATTCGCAGCCGGAAACGATTCCGTTCTGGGCAAGTGGCGCACGCCTTCCAAGCACGGCGTTGTCGAACTCAGCCGCTGCGGCGAATCGGTCTGCGGCAGGCTCGTCGATTCGGACGGCATCAAGGCCAATCCCGACCTTCGCGACGTGAACAACAAGGACACCGCGCAGCGTGGCCGCAAGATCAAGGGTCTGCAAATTGTCGGCGGATTCAAGGCCAAGGGGAACGAATGGGTCGAAGGACAGATCTACAATCCTGAGGACGGCGGCACCTACAAGGCGACGATAACGCCTTCGGGCGCCAACAGCCTCAAGCTCAAGGGCTGCATCGTCTGGCCCTTGTGCAAGACCCAGACCTGGACGCGCATCCCCTGAGGCGCGCCGGGAAGACTACAAAGGTTCAGGGCATAAGAGAATTAAGGGAGTTCAAGGATATGAAACGCACTTCGGGCCGCATTCTTCTGGCGGGCACCGCATCGGCCATCGTGTTCGGCTTTGCCGGATCGGCTCATGCCCAGGCCTTCTATCTTCAGGAACAGTCAGTGCGCGCGCAGGGACGCGCCTTTTCGGGTGAAGCCGCCGATACCGGCGTCGATTCGCTCTGGTGGAACCCGGCCGCGATCGGCGGGCTCGAAGGCGGCCAGGCTTCCGTCCACGCCAGCGTCATCCTGCCCCGCGGCAAAGTGGTGGACGACGGCACCGTGATCGTGCGTCCCGGCCAGGCTCCCGCGCCCGTAGGCGGCAACGGCGTGGCCAAGAACCCGATCAACAACGGCGTGCTGCCCTCCGGCTCGATCGCCTACGGCACCGGCAAGTTCGCCTTCGGCCTGACGGTGACCTCGCCCTACTCCTTCACCACCGACTACGATTCCGACAGCTGGGCACGCTATTCCGCCGACAAGACCAAGCTGCGCACCATCGACATCCAGCCGAGCGTGGCCTTCCAGCCCTTCGAAGGCTTCTACGTCGGCGCCGCCGCCAACGTGGAATATGTGGACGCCGCCCTCGGCAACTACCTGCCGAATCTCTCCCCGACGCTTGCCGACGGCCACCAGAACCTCAAGGGCAACGGCTGGGATGTGGGCTGGTCGGTCGGCGCGCAGTATCACAACGGCCCGGCCTCGATCGGCGTCGCCTACAAGTCTGCCGTGAAGCACAAGCTCAAGGGCACGCTGACCATCGACGGCCTGCTCGGCCCGCTCGCCGCGCAGAACCGGACGCTCGACGCCACTGCCGAGTTCTCCACCCCGTGGCAGGCGATCATGTCGGGCCGCATCAAGGCGACCAAGCAGCTCACCCTCAACGCCCAGGTCGTGGCCTATGGCTGGAGCAAGTTCGATTCGATCGATCTCGGCGCGCCGATCAACCAGTCGCTTCCCGAGAACTACAAGGACGGCTTCTCCTACGCCTTCGGCGTGGACTATGACGTCAATCCGAAGTGGACGGTGCGCAGCGGTATCCAATACGGCGAAACCCCGACCTCGAACGGCAACCGCGACGCCCGCGTGCCCGACAGCAACCGCTGGAACTTCTCGGCAGGCACCACCTACAACATGAGCGAGAAGATCGCGATCGACGCGGCGGCCTCGTACATCACCTTCAAGGATGCTCCGGTGGACCGTCTCACGGCCGCCTATGCCGGCACGGCCGCGCAGACCCCGGTCATCACCAACGGCCGTCTGACCGACGCTTCGGCGCTGGTCTTCTCGCTCGGCGCACGGGTGGCCTTCTGATGGGTGCCGCGGCGACGATCGGCGGTGGCTCCGCCCCGGAAACCTCTTTCTCCCAACTCCCGGAAGAGATGCCGCCGATCGCGCCGCGGTTGCTCACCGACCTGCTCGACCATGCCGTAGAAGCCCACGGTAACTGGCCGGCGATCGACTTCATGGGCCGCAAGTGGACCTACAAGGAGATCGGCGAACTGTCCCGCCGCGCCGCGCGGGGCTTTCAGGACCTGGGCGTCAAGCACGGCACGCGGGTGGGCCTGTGCCTGCCCAACACGCCTTATTACGTGATCTGCTACTTCGCGATCCTGCGCATCGGCGGGATCGTGGTGAACTTCAACCCGCTCTACACCGAGCGGGAAATGGCGCACCTCGTCGAGGATTCGGGGGCCGAATTCATCGTCGCCTCCGACCTTGCGCTGTCGCTGCCCAAGATCGAGCCGCTGGTCGGTGCCAGGAACGGCGCGCTGCGCCGGGTGATCGTCTGCCCGATCGCCGATGCCCTGCCCAAGCTCAAGGGCCGCGCCTATCGCCTGCTCAAGCGCAAGGACATCGCGCACGAGCCGCACGACTTGCGCTTCCTGCGCTTCGCCGACCTGATCGCCCGCGATGCCGATCCCGATCCGGTCGAACGCGCGCCTTCGGACCTTGCCGTCCTGCAATATACCGGCGGCACTACCGGCGTGCCCAAGGGCGCCATGCTCAGCCATGCCAATCTCGCGGCGAATTCCGCGCAGATGATCGCCCATGTCGGCCACATGCCCGAACAGCAGGAGCGCACTCTGGGCGTCCTGCCGCTGTTCCACGTCTTCGCGCTGACCACGGTGCTCAACTACTCGGTGGACACCGCCGCCGAGATGATCCTGCTGCCGCGCTTCGAGATGAAGTCGTTCCTGGCCACCGCCAAGCGCACGAAGCCCACGCAGTTCTTCGGCGTGCCCACGCTCTACACCGCGCTTAACAACAAGGAGCTTCACGGCGAGTTCGACAATGTGCGCGTCTGCATCTCGGGCGGCGCGCCGCTGCCGCTGGAAGTGCGCCAGAAGTTCGAACAGCGCACCGGCGTGCGCGTGGTCGAGGGCTACGGCCTGTCGGAAGCCTCGCCGATCATCGCCTGCAACCCGCTGGAAGGCGATGTGAAGGACAATTCCTGCGGCCCCGCCTTCCCCGGCACCGTGCTGGAAATCCGCGATCCCGACAATCCGCACCGCGTCATGCCGCAGGGCGAACGCGGCGAAGTCTGCGCGCGCGGCCCCCAGGTCATGTCGGGCTACTGGAACCGGCCCGAGGAATCGGAAAAGACCTTCATCTACGGCGCCCTGCGCACCGGGGACGTTGGCTATCTGGATGAAGACGGCTACCTGTTCCTGGTGGACAGGATCAAGGACATGATCCTGTGCGGGGGGTACAACGTCTATCCGCGAACGATCGAGGATGCGCTCTACGAGCATCCGATGGTTCACGAGGCGATCGTGATCGGCGTTCCCGATGCCTATCGCGGCCAGGCCCCCAAGGCATTCGTGGCGCTGCACCCGGGGGACGTCTTGGACCAGGATACTTTGATGGCCTTCCTCAAGGAGCGGCTCAACAAGATCGAGATGCCGGCCGCCATCGAATTCCGCGACAGCCTGCCCAAGACGCTGGTCGGCAAGCTTTCCAAGAAGGAACTCGTCGAAGAGGAAAACGCGCGCCGGGCCGCCGGATCGGCTCAGGACCCGTCTGCGTGAGCGGCACGGGAGCAGCCCTCACGCCTAACGACGCCGGAGCGGCAAGCCCGGAACCCGCCGCGCCGACGCTGGCGCCGGGCGGCGACATGCTCGGCATCCAGGAGGCCGCGACCGAACTCGGCGTGACGATGCGCACCTTGCGCTTTTACGAGGACAAGGGCCTGATCGCGCCGCAGCGGGTGGGCACCATGCGCATCTATTCCAAGCGCGAGATGGGCCGGATGCAGCTGATCCTGCGCGGCAAGCGCCTCGGCTTCTCGATCCGGGAGATCAAGGAATTCCTCGATCTCTACGACGTCGATCCCGAGCATCACGAACAGGTGCGCGCGCTCCTGGCCCGGGTCACCGATCGCATCGACGAACTGCGCCAGCAGAAGACCGCGATCGAGCAGACCCTGGAGGAACTGCTCTCGATCGAAAACCAGTCGCTCGCCTGGCTCAGGAAAACGCCGATGACATCGCCGGATGGCCCGACAAATGACTGACGCCCCCCAAATTGCCGTCGACGGCCTGCGCGACCTGCTCACGGTCGAGGAAATCGATACCGGGATATTCAGGGGCGCCGCTTCGGCGGAGCAGCCCGGCCGTGTCTATGGCGGACAGGTGGTGGCCCAGGCGCTGGCGGCGGCCGCGCGGGGCGTCGATCCCGACCGGCAGGCCCATTCGCTCCACGCCTATTTCTTGCGCGCGGGCGATGCCGGGCGCCCGATCATCTACCGCGTCCTGCCCGATTTCGACGGCGGCAGCTTTTCCAACCGCCGCGTCGTGGCCATGCAGGGCGGCAAGCCGATCCTGAACCTGGCCGCCTCGTTCCATCGCCATGAAGACGGCCTTTCCCACGCCGTACCCATGCCGCAAGTCCTCGCGCCCGAACAGTGCCCCCATTTCCAGGAGGCACTCGCCGCTGCCGGACAGAAGCTCCCGGCTTTCCTGATCGACCGGCTTGCCCCCTTCGACATCCGGCCCTGCCCGCCGGTGCCCGCAGGCGACCTGCCGCAGCGCCACCAGTGGTTTCGGCTGGCCCGGACGCTCAACCCCGGTCAATCGGGCGCGGACCCGGTGATGCAGCGCGTGATCCTCGCCTATGCCAGCGACTTCGCGCTCATCTCGACCGCGCTCATGCCGCAGGGGCTCGGTTTCTTCTCTCCGGGGGTTTCGGGCGCCAGCCTCGATCATGCCATGTGGTTCCATCAGGATCCGCCGATCGACGACTGGCTGCTCTATACGATGGACAGCCCCTGGTCCGGCCATGCCCGCGGTTTCGCGCGCGGCGCGATCTATTCGCGCTCCGGCGAACTGGTGGCCAGCGTCGCGCAGGAAGGCCTGCTGCGGGTCAAGCCTCAGGACTGACCCGCAACAATTGTCCCCGCTACTTCACCGGCGGGTTCGGATAGGCGATGATCAGCGAGAGGGGTTCCTCGCCCCTCTGCCAGATTCCCACGACCGCGCCGTTGTAGAGATAGGCCGTCATGCCCGGTGCCAGCCGCGCGCGCTTGCCGTCGGACACGACCTCGCCCTCGCCGGAAAGCACATAGTAGACCTCGTCGTGCGCGATGGGATGTTCGCCGATCGCCGCGCCCTTGTGCAGCACCCGGCGGCGGAACTCCATCGCCCGCGGCGCGGGCACGGCATCGGAGATGCGATAGGCCGTGCTCATGCCGATGGCACCGTGCGGCGGAGCCTCCTCGCGCACGGTGTCCTTCTCGTCGATCACGGCCATCGGCGGCGCTGCAAGAGCCATCAGCAACAGCCCGGCGATCACTTCCGCGCTCCCTGAGCGCCGGCGCCTTCGCGCATTTCCCGGTCACGCTCGGAAAGCTTTTCCTGCGCACCAGCCTTCTCGCCCGGATAGCGGCCGGATTTCGGCGTCATCGTGTCGAGGTTCCAGTCTTTTTCCACGAAGGCGGCGCGCGTGGCGGCGGGATGCGGATAGCCGCCCACCACTTTCTCGTCGTCGATGATCTCGCCGCGTCCTTCGGCCACGAAGAACAGCACGCGGATGTCGTCCGCCGCCCTGTCCCAGGGGCGGGCGCCGACCGAGGCCAGCAGGTCGGTCTCCAGATCGGCGGCCGGCATGACCCTGTATCCATCGAAGCGGGCGAGCGGCGTCTGCGATTCGATCAGCCTGGCCTTGGTCACGCCGTAGCGGCCGAACATCGGCGCCGGATTGCCCCAGCGATCGACATTGATGTTGTCCTTGCCGAACCAGGCCAGGTCGCCGTCGCCGCCAAGCGTCAGGAACGGCAGGCCCGGCGCGGTGGAATTGCCCGCCCGCATGACGTTGCCCACCGCCGTGATCTCGCCGGTCACATAAGGATGCCCCTCCCATTCGAGGTTCATCAGGTTGTAATGCACCGCGCGGTGGCCCGGATCGTAGATCATGTTGTTGACCATCAGCACTTGCGCCCCGCCCTTCACCAGCGGCGAGCGTTCCATGTTGTGCGCCCAGACGTTGCGGTAGAAGACGATCCCGGTGGCATTGTCGTGGACCAGCGATCCCTTCGAGTGCTCGCCTTTGGGATGGCTGGCATCGGCAAGCCCCTCGGCGGCAAGGTTCTCGCGGAACAGCACGTCATGGCTGGTGGCCGCGCGCCATTCCTTCACGGTCTTGCCGTTGAAGCGCGGGCCGGACGTGGACATGTTCTCGTCGATCGCCCAGAACAGGCTGCAATGCTCCACGATCACGTTGTAGGCGGCCACGGTGGAGAAAGCGTCCGCTTCCCAGCCCGAAAGCTTGGGCTGGCCGTCCACGCCGGTCATCACGCGCAGATGGCTGATCTTTACGTCGTGGCCCTTGAGGTCGATCCCGCCGCGAACGATCGTCACGCCCGGAGAAGGCGCGGTCTGCCCGGCGATGGTCAGGTAGGGCTCGTCGATCTCCAGCACCGAGCGTTCGAGGTCGATCACGCCGCCCACCTCGAACACGACCGTGCGCTTGCCCTTCGCCTCGACCGCGGCCTTGAGCGATCCGGGGCCGTCCTTGGCCAGGGTGGTGACGCGAATGATTCGCCCGCCGTCGCCGCCCCTGGTGGGCTCCACCGAGCTTGCCGCGGCCGCCGTTGCGGGAGC
The DNA here is from genome assembly GCF_002149965.1 of Novosphingobium panipatense. Lineage (GTDB taxonomy): Bacteria > Pseudomonadota > Alphaproteobacteria > Sphingomonadales > Sphingomonadaceae > Novosphingobium > Novosphingobium panipatense_A. The sequence continues at coordinate 14,416 of NZ_MSQB01000016.1, forward strand.
CCCCGCCAACGCGACGATCGCCCCACAAATCGTAAGGGAAACCGTAAGGGTAAGACGGCCGAAGTGCCTCTTTGCTTTCACTTTGCTCTCCCGTTGCCCTGCTTGTCACAGGGGTTCTTGACAGGGTGGCGTCCCTGCGGCAATAACTAATGACACCGGTTACCAATACCGGCAAGAACGAACTGAAGATCACAAGACGGTCATTACAGGACAGCGCTTCGGCAGTTCGACCATGGAACTGCCAGTTCGATAAAGTGCGCCGGAAAGGCGTGGAAGATGGCGTCGACAGACGCCGGGAGCAGGTGCCGAAGAAAGTGAGGCGCGGCCATGCGCCGATTTTCCTTACATCCGCTTCTGACACCGGTATCAATTGACCGATACGGCCACGAAAGGCCGAACGGCAACAGGGGGAGTGATCATGCAAAGGCATGTTACGAGGATTTCGCTGGTAAAGGCCGCTCTTGTCGCAGGCAGCGCGCTGACCCTGCCGCAGGCCGCGTTCGCGCAGGACACTGCCGCTCAGAACATTGGCGCTCAGAACATTGGCGCTCAGGATTCCGTAGCCACCGCTACTGACAATACCGCGCAGGAAATCATCGTCACCGGCTTCCGCAAATCGCTGGAGGCCGCGCTCAACGTGAAGCGTGAATCCGTCAGCGCCGTGGACGCGGTCGTTGCCGAGGACATGGCCAAGTTCCCGGACCAGAACCTCGCCGAATCGCTCCAGCGCATCCCCGGCATCTCGATCCAGCGCGACGGCGGCGAAGGCCGCGCGATCACCGTGCGCGGGCTTGGCGCCCAGTTCACCCGCGTGCGCGTGAACGGGCTGGAAACGATCGCCACCAGCTCCGACGGTGCCAGCGCCAACCGTGATCGCGCGTTCGATTTCAACGTCTTCGCTTCCGAGCTGTTCAGCAGCCTCGTCGTCCACAAGACCGCCGAAGCCAGCCTCGACGAAGGCTCGCTGGGCGCCGTGGTCGATCTCAACACCGGCAACCCGCTGGCAGGCAAGACCGGCCTTTCGGCCGTGCTCAACGTGCAGGGTTCCTACAACGACCTGTCGGACAACGTCGGGCCGCGCGTGGCCGGGCTGCTTTCCTGGAAGAACGATGCGGGCACGTTCGGCGTCAATCTCTCGGCCGCCTATTCGCACACCGATACGCTGGAAACCGGCAACAACACCGTCCGCTGGGCGCAGGCCTACTTCAATTCGGTGAACGGCACCCCCTGCTTCTATTCGAACGTCGGCCCGACCGGCGGCAATCCGGTCAATTCGGGCGGCGGCTACCGCCCCTCGGCAGCCTGCGACGCGGCGGCCCTTTCCTTCCACGCGCGCATCCCGCGCTACGGCGTGGTCGAGCATGACCGCCGCCGCCTGGGCCTGACCGGCTCGATCCAGTTCGAACCGACCGACCGCACCAAGCTCTCGATCGACGGCCTCTATTCCTCGTTCAAGGAAGACCGCGCCGAACAGTGGCTGGAAGTGCTGGCCCGCTCCAACGAGCGCCGCTTCAACCTCGTGAACCCGGTCTACGACGACAAGGGCACGATGATTGCGGGTACTTACGACAACACCTGGGTCCGCACCGAAAGCTATCTGCGCAAGTCCGAGACCGAATTCTATCAGTTCGGCGCTACATGGGATCAGGACGTCACCGACACCTTCCGCTTCACCGCGCTCGGCGGTTTCTCGCAGTCCAATGCCGATATCCCGGTCGAGACGACCTTCGCCTACGACAACCGCAACGCCAACGGCTTCAACTTCGACTATTCGGACATGAAGTCGCCCGTGCTCGACTATGGCCTGGACGTGACCAACCCGGCGAACTTCCAGCTCGCCGAGATCCGCGACCGCCCCTCCTACGTCAAGAACCAGTTCAAGACCGCGCAGCTGCGCACCGAATGGGACATGACGGACGGCTTCACCGTCAAGGCGGGCGCGGTATGGCGTCGCTACGACTTCCGCACCCAGCTGTTCCAGCGCGACACCGCCGCCTGCGGCGCCAACGGCACCCGCGACCTGATCCTGGGACAGGTAACCTGCTCGGCGAACGTCTATGGCCTCCCGGTAACCTCGGACTTCTCGCGTTTGGTCGACCTCGGCGATGCCGGGCAGCCGAACGGCACCACCAGTTCCTGGCTGGTGGCCGACATCGACAAGGCAGCCGACTACACCAACCTCTACGGCCGCACCGCGATCGAGGATCTGGGCAACAACCGCCGCGTGCGTGAGGAAACCTCGGGCGGCTACCTCCAGTTCGACGTCAAGGGCGAGATTTTCGGCCTGGAATTCGCAGGCAACGCGGGCATGCGTTACGCCCATACCAAGCAGACCTCGACCGGCTACACCGCAGGCGTCGCCGCGACGGTGGAGCGCAGCTACGACGACTGGCTCCCGGCCATGAACATCGCGTTCTATCCGCGCCACGACGTGATCGTGCGCGGCGCGATCGCCAAGGTGATCACCCGTCCTTCGCTGGGCAACCTCAACCCCGGCGGCTCGGTGGACGGGTTCAACTACCGCGTCACCTTCGGCAACCCGTTCCTCGATCCCTACCGCGCCACCAATTTCGACGCTTCGGTCGAATGGTACTTCGCCCCGCAGGCCCTGCTGTCGGTCGCGGGCTTCATCAAGAAGATCGAGAGCTTCCCGGTGGCGGGCACTTATGTCGCCACCCTGCCGCAGCTCGGCCTAGGCCGCGACGTGCTGGGCCAGAGCACGCCCGCCTACATCAACTACGATCCCAACCAGGAATACGTCGTCTCCTCGCAGGTCAACGGCGAAGGCGCGACCCTCAAGGGCGTGGAAGTGGCGCTGCAACTGCCCTTCACGTTCCTGCCGGGCCTGCTCAGCCACACCGGCTTCCAGGGCAACGCCACCTTCATCGACAGCAGCGCCGATTACCAGATCACCGGCCCGGCGGTCTCCGCCTGCACCCGCAATCCCACGACCAACGCCTGCGGCCTAACCGGCGTTTCCGCGATCTACAACAACACCCTCCTCGGCGTGTCGGAAAAGGCCTGGAACGCCACGCTCTACTATGACGACGGCAAGTTCAGCATTCGCGGCTCGGTCAGCTATCGCGGCCCCTTCAGCGACGCCACCAGCGCCACCGGCAATATCTTCGAGGGCTATGGCTCCTACACCAGCGTCGATGCGGCGATCCGCTACAAGGCCACCGAATGGCTGGAACTGTCGATCGACGGCAACAACCTGACCGACGAGTATCGCTATCGCACCAACGACATCTACGCGCAGCGCAACTACGAGAACAACCACTTCGGCCGCACCATCCTGTTCGGCGCGCGGGCCAAGTATTGACGCTGGCGGGAAAAACCGGCGCAATAGCCTGAACTGCAATAACGAAGAGGAAGCCGCCATGACCATCGACCGCCGATCGTTCATGGCGGCTTCTCTCGCTTCCGGGCTCGTATCGACAGGAGCGCTGGCGCAGACCGCGCCCCCGTCGGACGCCGCGAAAGCGCCGCCTGCGGGTCTGCCGGAACCTGCGGAAACCATCGACCTCTGGCCGAAGGGCGCGCCGGGAATGCCCGCCAGCCCCCCGGTCGAAACCGTCACCGAGCGGTCCACCACTACACAAGTCAACGACCGTTCCGTCACCGGCACCACCCGCCCGCGCATGGTGGTGTTCCGGCCCGACCGGCCGAACGGCGCTGCGGTGCTGATCACGCCGGGCGGCGGCTACCGCCTCGTGGTGATCGACAAGGAAGGCTACGAAGTGGCCCGCTGGCTGGCGGCACGCGGCTTCACTGCCTTCGTGCTGTTCTACCGCCTGCCCGGAGAAGGCTGGGCGAAACGCCAGGACGTGCCGCTGGCCGACGCGCAGCGCGCCATGCGCCTGATCCGGCACCGCGCGAAGGACTACGCCGTCCAGCCCGAACGCGTCGCCGCCATGGGCTTTTCGGCGGGCGGGCACGTCTGCGCCAGCCTTTCCACCCGCTTCGCTGCGAAAGTCTACGATCCCGTCGATGCGGCAGACAAGCTCTCGGCCCGCCCATTCTGTGCGGCGCCGATCTATCCGGTGGTCTCGATGGACCCCGCGATCGCCCATGCGGGATCGCGCGACCTGCTGCTTGACCCCGCGCCCACGGCGCAACTGGAAGCTGCCCATTCGCCCGACCGCGCCGTACCAAAGGACGCGCCGCCGCATTTCCTGCTCCACGCAGAGGACGATCCGGCCGTCCCGGTGGACAACAGCCTGCGCCTGCGCGCCGCGCTGAAGGCGCAGGGCGTGCCGGTGGAAACCCATCTCTTCGCGCAGGGCGGCCACGGCTTCGGCCTGCGCGGCACGATCGGCAAACCCGTGGAGGCATGGCCCGATCTCTGGCGCGCCTGGGCACGCTCGGTCGGGCTGGGCTGATCGGACTGGCCTGATCGAACAGGGCTGAAAGAACACGAGAGGCAGAATGACTTTCGACAGACGCGACGCACTCAAGACAGCCCTGCTCGGCGGTATCGGCCTTGCGGCACCGACTCTCGCGGGGAGAGACGCTGCCGCAAGGGAGCCGGGGACGGGGACCACTCCTCCGGTCCCCTCCCCGGCTCCCGCCCGTAATTGGAGGCGCGGCTTCGACGGTCAGCGCATTTCCGATCTCGGCAACGGGACGATGCTCAACCCCGTTCTCTCCGGCGACCGGCCCGACCCCGCCATCCTCAAGGACGGCAAGGACTATTACCTCACCTTCTCCAGCTTCGATTCCTATCCCGGCCTCACCATCTGGCACAGCCGCGACCTGACGAACTGGCAGCCGAGGAAACCGGCGCTCACCCGCAATATCGGCTCGGTCTGGGCGGTCAGCCTGGAAAAACACAAGGGCCGCTATTTCCTCTACATCCCGGTCAAGGCCGAGCCCAACGAGATCTACGTGATCTGGGCCGATCACATCGATGGCCCCTGGAGTGACCCGAAGCCGCTGGGCCTGCACGACCATATCGATCCCTGCCACGCCGTGGGCGAAGACGGTTCGCGCTGGCTGTTCCTCTCGGGCGGAGACCGCGTGCGCCTCTCCGACGACGGCCTTTCGCTGGCAGGCAAGGTCGAACATGTCTACGATCCCTGGCACTATCCCGAGGACTGGGATGTGGAGGGCTTTTCGCCCGAAGGCCCCAAGATCCACCGCCATGGCGACTGGTTCTACATGCTCACTGCCGTAGGCGGCACGGCAGGTCCGCCCACCGGCCATATGGTGATCGCCGCCCGCGCCCGCTCGATCCACGGACCGTGGGAGCAGCACCCCGGCAACCCGCTGGTCCGCACGGAAGACCAGTCCGAAGCCTGGTGGTCGCGCGGCCATGCCTCGCTGGTAGAGGGGCCGGACAAGCGCTGGTACACGCTCTACCACGGGTTCGAGAACGGCTACTGGACGCTTGGCCGCCAGTGCCTGCTCGATACCATCGAATGGACCGAGGACGGCTGGTTCCGCATGACCGGGGGCGACCTGTCCCAGCCCCTGCCGGTGCCGCAAGTGGCCACCCCCCTGCCCCACGGCATGCCGTTGTCGGACGACTTCTCCGCACCGCTGGCGCTGGGATCAAAATGGTCGTTCTTCCGCCCCGCCCCGGATGAAGCCTCCCGCCTGCGCGTGGCGGACGGCGCACTCCACTTCGCAGGCAAGGGCCTTGCCCCGTCCAGCGGATCGCCCCTGCTGCTGATCGCAGGCGACACCAGCTACCGGTTCGAGTGCGACATCGAACTGGCGCCGGGCGGCACGGCCGGCCTCGTCCTGTTCTACGACGACAAGCTCTATGCCGGGCTGGGTTTCGACGAGAACCGCTTCGTCACCCACCAATACGGCATGGAACGCGGCCGTCCGGCCAATCCGCACGGCCGCCGCATGAGAATGCGCCTCACCAACCGCCGCCACATCGTCTCGTTCCACACCTCTGGCGATGGCGGCAGGACGTGGAAACGCTTCGACAGGGGCATGGAAGTGTCAGGCTACCACCACAATGTACGCGGCGGCTTCCTGATGCTGCGGCCCGGCCTCTACGCCGCCGGTCCCGGCGAGGCGAAATTCCGCGACTTCCGCTTCACGGCTCTGGAAGACTAAGGGGTTGATCGACCCTAGACCGAGGTGTCCAGCTTCGTTTCCATCCGATAGTCCGGCAGGGCATTGAAGGCCGCGCGTAGGGCCTCGCCCCAGCCTTCCGAGATCGACTGGAAATAGGGGTCGCCGGCTTCGATACGGCGTTCGTGCAGCGGCGTGAAGCGGTCCTGCTCCAGCACCAGCAGATCGAGCGGCAGGCCCACCGAAAGGTTGGCCTTCACCGTCGAATCGAACGAGACGCAGAGCAGCTTCACCGCTTCCTCGAACGTCATCTTGCGGTCGTAGCCGCGGATCAGGATCGGGCGGCCGTACTTGGTCTCGCCGATCTGAAAGAAGGGCGTATCGAAGCTGGCCTCGATGAAATTGCCTTCGGGATAGATCAGGAACAGGCGCGGCTCCATGCCCTTGATCTGGCCCGCGACGATCATCGATGCGCTGAACGTGCCGGAAGCCGCGTTCTGGCCATTGTCCGCGGCGCGTTCGCTGATGATGTCCTGAAGCAGGTTGCCGACCACCGTGGCCACCTGGAACATGGTCGGCGCCTCCAGCAGGGTATTGTGCCGCTCGGCCGGGGCCTTGTTGCGTTCCTCAAGCTGGCTGATCACCGCCTGCGTGGTGGCCAGATTGCCCGCCGTCATCAGCGTGATGATCCGCTCGCCCGGGATTTCCCAGTGATACATCTTCCGAAAGGTGGAAATGTTGTCGACGCCCGAATTGGTGCGGGTGTCGCTCATCAGCACGAGCCCGCGATCCAGCATCATGCCCACGCAATAGGTCATGGAACCAAAAACCCCTGAATTCTGAAGCCCCGCGCGACCTTTGCGGGGTGCGGCCCGTTCAGCCGCCCTATGTCTGCTGCCGTCTTTGTTGTTGTCCACCGCCACCGGCGGACTGCTGTTGCTGCTGACCTAGCAGATTCTCGCCCACCGACAAATGCACGTCGAGCCGGGTTTTCCCCGCTCCCATGGCAATACCTGTAACCGGCGCGGCCTCAGCATAGTCTGAGCCGCTGGTTACGCGTATATACCGTTCGTCCGGGCAGATCGCGTTGGAGATGTCGAAACCTACCCAGCCGAGCCCCTGCACATGGGCTTCCGCCCAGCCATGCCCGGCCTCCTGCTCCACCCGGTCGTTCATGCGCAGATAGCCGCCGACATAGCGCATCGGAATGTCCAGCAGCCGCCCGGCGCTGATGAAGACATGGGCATGGTCCTGGCACACGCCCTTTCCGGCCGCGAGCGCCTGCTCGGCCGTGGTGCCTGCATCGGTGGCGCCGGGAACATAGTCGATCTGCGCGGCCACCGCGCTCGACAGGGCATGGAGGAACCCCAGCGTATCCGATCGCGGCGCATCCACCGAGGCCAGCAGGGCGCGCACCCGGTTGCCCGCGCGGGTCAGCGGCGTCGGGCGCAGGAAACACCAGAGCGGCGTATGCCCCGAGTGGGCGCCGGTGATGCCGTTGTTGTCGCTGGTGCGCACCGTGCCCGTGCAGGTGACGACAACTTCCGGCGCGCCCGGCTCGATCGAAACCAGCGCGGTGTGGTTCTGGTGATGGTCGTCATACTGCGCCTCGTGGCGCGCGCCGGTCAGTTCCATCCGCCAGTCGAGCACTTCCTGCCCATGCGTGGTCTTCGGTTTCAGCCGCAGGCGTTGCAATCCATGCGCGACCGGATCGGCGAAGGCGTAGCGGGTGGTATGCGTGACGGTCAGCAGCATGGGTAAGCCGTCCCTCTATTCGATGAAGCGATAATCGGCGGCGATGGCATTGCCGAGATGCTGGGTCTTGCCGATGAAATCCTGGAGGAATTCATGAAGGCCCATCTCGAAGATATCCTCGATCGTGGTCTGGTGCAGGCCGGTGCCGGTGGCGCGGAGGATCTCGTGCGCGCCGGTCTCCTCCCCGTATTCCTTGGCAAGCCCGGCCATATTGCTGCGGATCTTCTCGTAGCAGAACACCAGCGAGCGGGGGAACTGGCCGTCGAGGATCAGGAACCTGGCGATGCCGCGCGGGTCCATCGCCCCCGCATTGAGCCAGGAATAGGCCCGGTTGCCCGCCACCGAACGCAGCAAGGTATCCCACTGCACATTGTCGAGACTGGACCCGACCCAGGCGGCCGAGGGCAGCAGGACGTAATACTTCACGTCGAGAATGCGCGCCGTACTGTCCGCCCGCTCGATGAAAGTGCCGATGCGCGAGAAGTTGAACACCTCGTTGCGCAGCATCGTGCCTTCCAGCGCCCCGCGCACCAGGGTACCGGTGCGGCGGACCTGCCCCAGCACCTCGCCCAGGTTGGTTTCGCGCACCGGCCGCGAAAGCAGTTCGCTGAGGTGCATCCAGCCTTCGTTGGTGGTTTCCCAGACGGCATTGGTCAGGCTGTTGCGGACCATCCGGGCATTGGTGCGCGCATTCTCCAGCATGCCGAGGACCGAGCCGGGATTGTCGCGATCGCGCAGCAGGTAGTTGAACACTTGCGGCCCGGTGATGTCGGCATGCCGGGCGCAATAGTCTTCCAGCAGGCCCGTCGTCGTCAGGACCGATTTCCACTCCTCGTCCTGCGAATGCTTGTTCCCGCGCGTCAGCGCGAGGTGGAAGCCCACGTCGATCAGCCGCGCGGTATTCTCCGCGCGTTCGAGGTAGCGGCTCATCCAGTAGACGCCGTTGGCGGCCCGTCCCAGCATCAGTGCGTTCTCACTCGTCCAGTACCCACGAGTCCTTGGTGCCCCCACCCTGCGAGGAATTGACCACCAGCGATCCCTTCTTCAGCGCCACGCGGGTCAGCCCGCCCGGCGTGATGTCGATGCCCTCGGGCGAAACCAGCACGAAGGGGCGGAGGTCCACATGGCGCGGGGCCAGGCCTTCCTTGCTGAAGATCGGCACGGTCGAGAGCGAAAGCGTGGGCTGGGCGATGTAATTGTCCGGCCGCGCCCGCAGCTTGGCCTCGAAATCGGCCAGTTCCTTCTTGGACGAAGTCGGCCCGATCAGCATGCCATAGCCGCCCGAGCCATGGACTTCCTTCACCACCAGCTCGGCCAGATTGTCGAGCACATAGGCCAGCGCATCCGGTTCCGAACAGCGCCAGGTCGGCACGTTGGAGAGGATCGGCTTCTCGCCGGTGTAGAACTCGACGATCTCGGGCATGTAGCTGTAGATCGCCTTGTCGTCGGCAATGCCGGTGCCCGGCGCATTGGCGATGGTGATGCCGCCCGCGCGGTAGACGTCCATGATCCCCGCCACGCCCAGTACCGAATCGGGGTTGAAGCTCAGGGGATCGAGATAATCGTCGTCCACCCGGCGATAGATCACGTCAATCGCCTTGTAGCCGGTGGTGGTGCGCATCGCCACGCGCCCGTCCACCACGCGAAGATCGCTGCCTTCCACCAGTTCGGCCCCCATCTGGTCAGCCAGGAAGGCATGCTCGAAATAGGCGGAATTGTAGATCCCCGGCGTGAGCACGGCCACGGTCGGGCGGCCGGAGCCCTTGAACGCGGGCGGCGCGCAGGCCCGCAGCGAACGGGCAAGGCGGCGCGGATAGTCCGAAACCGGACGCACCGGGATCTTCGTGAACAATTCCGGGAACATCGCCATCATCGTCTCGCGGTTCTCGAGCATGTACGAGACGCCGGAGGGGGTGCGGGCATTGTCTTCCAGCACCATGAACTCGTCCGGCCCGGTCCGCACGAGGTCGATGCCGACGATATGGGTATAGACGCCGCCCGGCGGCGTCATGCCGATCATCTGCGCAAGGAACGCCTCGTTGTTGCGTAAGGCGTGGACCGGCAGACGGCCGGAGCGGATGATTTCCTGGCGGTGGTAAAGGTCTTGGAGGAAGGCGTTGATCGCCCGCACCCTCTGCTCGATCCCCTGGGTCAGCTTGCGCCATTCGCGGGCAGTGACGATGCGGGGGATCATGTCGAAGGGGATCAGCCGCTCTTCTGCGGCATCGTCGCCATAGACGTTGAAGGTGATGCCGATACGGCGAAAGAAGCGTTCGGCTTCCGCGTCCTGACGTTTGAGCCAGGCCTTGTCCTGCGAGTCGTACCAGTTTCTGAAGTCTGCGTAGGCAGGTCTCACCGACCCGTCCTCGTTGAGCATTTCGTCGTAGTTGGTTCTGCCAGCAGCCGTCATTGTGACTCCCGTTTGTCCATGTGATGCAACACGGAAACGGTCTTGCCAAGCGGTTACGCTGCAAGTGCGAAAGAAAAATTCCTGCTTACAGTGGCGGAAATCGGACTGATTTGGTCACGATCAACGCGTTCTCAGCAATCCTCGAGTGGCCTGCGCATGTTGCGACGGCGAAAACGCGTTGGCTAATGGACTGAACGGAGCGGCTTTTCCGCGCGTGTCAGCTCAGCAGCCCTCGCGCCGTCAGATCCGCCCGCAGCCCAGGTGCGCCTTGAAAATGATGGACCTGCCAACCCAGGTCGCGCGCCGAGGCGATGTTCGCGGCATTGTCGTCGATGAACAGCATCGCCTGCGGTTCATGGCCGAAGCGGCTTGCAGCGAGGTCGAAGATGCGGGCATCGGGCTTGACCAGCTTCTCGTCGCCCGAAACGACGATGTCGCCAAACAGGTCAAACAACGGCTCGGTGGCGCGGTATTCGCGCCAGAACGGACTGGCGAAATTGGTGATGGCGAAAAGCGGCATGCGGCGGGCCGAAAGTTCGCGCACGATCTCGTGGCTGCCGGGGACGTTGCCGGGAATGGTTTCGAGAAAGCGCGTGGCGTAAGCGTCGATCAGGTGATCGTTGCCGGGAAAGGCGGCCTTCCGTTCCGCGACCAGTTCCGCAAGGTCGCGGCCCGCGTCATGCTCGAAATGCCATTCCTCGGTGACTACGTTCGCGCAGAACCAGTCCAGGCGATCGGATTCGGGAATGAGCTTGGCGAAGAGCAGGCGCATGTCCCACTCGACAAGGACTCGCCCGACGTCGAACACGACGGCTTCTACAGGATGATTTTCGTGGATGGCAGACATGACAAGACCCCCGCGCATGGCGGGGGCCTCAATGTCATCGACGCTGTCGCCCGTCCGCCTTGAAACATCCCCACGCCAGGCGCGGGGACAGGCAGACGAAATCAGCCCTGGCGGGCCTTGAAGCGACGGTTCGTCTTGTTGATGACGTAAGTACGGCCGCGACGGCGGATCACGCGGTTATCCCGGTGACGACCCTTGAGCGACTTCAGGCTGTTCGTAATCTTCATGTCTAGTCTCGTCTTGCGTGGTCCGGCGGTTGCACCAAGCAAACTGGGGCCGCCGCAAAAATTTGAAGTGGCGCCGTTAGTGGGCGCGGCTTGCAAAGTCAAGCCCGAGGAGCCATTCCCCCTCTTGCAGGAACTTCGTTTTGCCGTTCATGACACCGTTCATCACGCCGTTCATGACTGGGCAATCGCGAAGCCCAGATAACCCAGGTTCGGGTGCGACCCAACCGATTCTTCGCCAATCGTCTTTTCGGACCCATATCCATCATGCAGACGCTCAAAACCGCGATTTTCACCACCGGAATGGTCGCAGCTCTCCTTGCCGCTCCTGCCCTTCAGGCGCGTCCGGGCTGGGGTTCGCCCTGGGGCGGATATGGTTCGGGATGGGGCGGCGGCTGGAACGACCCGCTGATGGGCGGCCCCGCCGGTCCGCCGATGTCCTCGAGCCGTTCCAAGGATTCGCGCGAAGGCCGCGTCGAGGTCAGCCGATTCGTGGCGCAGGGGCCGGAAGCCGCCGATCTCGGCCACGGCGTGGTTGCGGTCCAGTCCGATTCGGGAGAGGGCCAGTGGGTACCCGGCGCGCAGCGCGCCGCCTATGAGGCCGCCATCGTAGAGGCACTCGTCGGCGCCGGATACGATACCCAGCACAAGGACGAAGGCGGCGGACAGGTCGCCGAACTGAAGATCAGCCGCCAGGTCCTCACCCCGGCCGAGGAAAAGCGCAATCCGGTCAGCGGAACCGCCGCAATGGGCGTCAGCAATCGCGGCTCGGCTTATGGGCTGGCCGTGAACGTGGACCTCTCCAAGCCGCGCTCGGCCCTGATCGGCACCCGGCTCGACACCCGAATCGTCGACAAGGCGAGCGGCAAGGTGCTGTGGGAGGGATACGCCACGATCGCCACCCGCGAAGGCGACGACGACTGGCCGGACTACCGCATCGCCGGAAAGCTTGCCGCCGCCCTCTTCGACGGGTTCCCCAAGGCCGATGCCGTAGGCACGGACGCGCCCAAGGGGTAAATCAAAACATGGCGGGCGTCGGCTTAAACGTTTATGCTTGAGATACTTGTCTTCGAAAGAGCCTGACATGACCCGCCTCACCATCATTCCTGCCGCTCGCTCGATCGCTCTCTGCCTCGCCGCGGGGCTGGCGCTGGCGGGATGCGCGGCGCAAGTCGGGCCGGTGGAAGTGACGCGCTTCAGCGCCGCCGATGCCTCGATGCTCGGGCGGGGCGTCATCCGCGTCGATCCGGCCAATCCGCAGGATGCCGCCAGCCTGGAATTCCGCACATATGCCGCCGCCGTGGGGCAGGAACTGGCAAAACTCGGCTATCGGCAGGCCCTGCCCGGAGAAACCGTGCGCGATCCCCAGGTGGCGGTCCTTTCGGTGGAGCGCCAGGTCTACCAGCCCGGTCCGCAGCGCAATCCCGTTTCCGTCGGCGTCGGCGGCAGCACCGGAAGCTACGGTTCGGGGTTGGGCCTCGGCCTCGGCATCAATCTCGCGGGCAAGCCGCAGGATCAGGTGGATACCCGCATGCAGGTCATGATCAAGGACCGCCCGGACGGCCGCACGATCTGGGAAGGCCGCGCCTCCTTCACGGTCGGCTCCAAGTCTCCCGTCGCCCAGACCTCGCTGGGCGCCGCAAAAATGGCCGAAGCGCTGTTCAGGGGCTTTCCGGGCAAGTCGGGCGAAACTATCCTGGTAAAATGACCAGCATCCAGATTTCCTCCGCTTTCGATTCCGGCAACATCGAAGTCCTCTCCATCGACGGCACCACCGCCCGCCTTGCCATCAGGCGCGATCACGGCTCCGACTTCTTCCAGTGGTTCCATTTCCGCGTCAGCGCCGCGCCGGGCCAGAGCATCGCGGGCGAGGAACTGACGCTGAAGATCACCGGGCTCAACGGCTCCGCCTATCCGATGGGCTGGCCCGGCTACCGCGCCTGCGCCTCGGAAGACCGCCAGTTCTGGGGCCGCGCCGAGACCACCTGGGACGGCGGCAAGGATGGCGGCACGCTGACCATCCGCCACCGGCCCGAAGGCGAACTGGCATGGTTCGCCTATTTCGCCCCCTATTCGATGGAGCGCCATCACGACCTGATCTCCTCGCTATCCGGGGTTGAGGACGTGGAATACCGCCTGCTCGGCAACACGCTCGACGGCCGCCCGCTCGATTGCCTCTCGATGGGCGAGGGCGAGGCGCAAGTCTGGCTCTATGCCCGCCAGCACCCCGGCGAATCGATGGCCGAATGGTGGATGGAAGGCGCGCTGGAAGTGCTGGCCGACCCTGCCGATTCGGTAGGCCGCGAACTGCGCAAGCGCTGCCGTTTCCACGTCGTGCCCAACCTGAACCCCGACGGTTCGGCGCGCGGGCACTTGCGCACCAATGCGGCAGGCGTGAATCTCAACCGCGAATGGGCCGCGCCCAGCGCCGAGAAATCTCCCGAAGTGCTGGCGATCCTGGACGCGATGGACGAAACCGGCGTGGACTTTGCCATGGACATCCACGGCGACGAGGCGATCCCCGCCGTGTTCCTGGCCGGTTTCGAAGGCATCCCCTCGCTGAAGCCGGAACAGAAGGCCGGCTACGACAGCTATGCCGCGATTCTCGACCGCCGCACGCCGGACTTCCAGCGCAAGCTCGGCTATTCGCTCTCGCAGCCGGGCAAGGGCAACCTGACGATGTCCACCAACCAGCTGGCCGAACGCTACGGCGCGGTCTCGATGACGCTGGAAATGCCTTTCAAGGACCACGACGACGCCGCCGACCCGCGCCAGGGCTGGAGCCCGGAACGCTCGGCCCAGCTCGGCAAGGACTGCATGGGCGCCCTGCTCGAATGGTTCGTGGAACAGGAAAAGAAGTAAATTGCACGGGCCATGCAGCGGGCTAGTCCGCTGCATGGCCCTGGAAACTCAGATTCCGGCCCATTGCCGCAGGGCCTGCCGCACGGCGAGGTTCTCGTCATACGTCCAGTCAGGCGCGACCGAAGCCGTGGGTACTTCGCCCAGCAGGTCCTGAAGCATCATCCAGCCCGCCGACCAGTCTCCGCGAACGTGATCGCAGACCGGCGAGGCGCCCCAGTCCTTGGCAAGCCGGATCGTCGAGCGCTGCTGCGCCGCCGAGGCATCGAGATCGCCGACCATGAAGGCGGTGAACGGCAGCGTCTGGCGCGGACATGCGCCGAAGCGCGCAAGGCGCCGGTCGGCTCCGGGCAGGTCCATGTTCGGCGGATTGACGACGATGGCGCCCAGCACGGGGTTTTCCTGTGCCACCGCCTCGAACTCCACCCACCAGGCCAGGGCCAGCGCGGCGATGTCATCGGTGACGATCACCACCGGCCGGTCGGCCCGGCGGATGGCCAGGTTCAGCTTGTTGACCCAGGTATTGCGGTGCGGCTCGTCCCAGAGGCCGAGTTCCAGCACGCGGCAATGCTCGCTCCATCCGGCCCAGCGGTTCATCCAGTGGCCGTCTGAAAGCGGCGCGCCGGGCACCAGGAGAATGAGCGGAACGTGGTCCTGCGCACGGGGATAGCGATAGTGTGTCATGAGGGAGGTGCTCCAACGCTGTTGGGATACCGCCGGTCGACTCTGTCTACGTCCCGACAGCCAGCACCATAACTCAACCAATCAAGTTGACAATAGGATTCCGACAAAGCGACGATCTGCTACGTCGCTTCGTTTCGGAACTGACGCGGCGGATCAGGTACGGTGCCGAAAGCCGCTTTTTCTTACAGCAGGTTGGCCGGTCCGAAGGCGTGGGGCAGCAATTCCGACAGGCGCGTTTCCAGCACGCCCTCGGCGCCGTCGCACCAGATCACCGGATCGGTCTCGCCGATCTGCGCGATTTCATTCAGGATCTGGCGACAGCGCCCGCAGGGAGTGACGGTGTCGCCCCGCCCCGCCGCGCCGGGTGCGCCGCCGGTAACCGCCACGGCTTCCAGCTTCTTGCGGTCGCCTGACGAGAGAATCGCGGAGACCGCCACCGTCTCGGCGCAGAGCGACAGGCCGTAGCTGGCGTTCTCGACATTGGCGCCGGTGACGACCGAGCCGTCCGCCATCAGCAGCGCGGCGCCGACATGGAACTTCGAATAAGGCGCATAGGCCCGCGTGGCGGCCTCGCGCGCGGCGGAGATCAGCGCGTCGCGCTGCTGGGTGGTGAAAGTCATGGCTGCACCACTACCCAGCGCAGGCCCCCTTGCGCAATCTCGCTGGCGAGCGACCCGTTCGCCGTCCACAGCGACCAGGGGCGCCCGCCGTAGTCGGGCAGAAGCCGGTCGCGCACCAGCCAGAGGTTGCGGTCGAGCTTGGCGGCGATGCGATAGCGGTCCTCGAAAGCCTTGCTGACCTTGAGGATCACCGGCTTGCCCGCGTGAGTCTCGATCTGGTTGATGAACGTCATCAACTCGCTTTCCACTTTGGCGTCGGAAACCGGGGTGGGGCAATGATCGGCCAGGATATCGAGATCGATCGCGGGCGGCAGGAGCGCCGAATCGCGCGGCACGGTCGTCACGAAATTGGCCGACTGCATCTCGGCGGGCTGGCAGGGATCGTAACGGTGGACCGCCCCCACCTGCAGCCCGGCCGACCGGGCCGCGCCGAAATTGGCCACAAAGCGCGGGTCGCGGGCAAAGGCGCTGACGCTTGCGCTTGCGTCGATATAGGCGAAGTCCACGCCCACGGCCTTCAGCGACTTCCAGTTCACCTCGCCGTCCGCCGCACCGATCTCGACGCCCTGCACGGGATAGATCGCGCGTTCCGGCGTCCAGTGGCGCAGATGCCACCAGCCCCACGCCCCGGCGATCAGCGCGACCAACAGCAATGCCGCGCCGATTCGCCACAGGATGCGCGCGCGCGCCTTTGCGGCCGAACCCTTCCTGATCATCGTGAAGCCCCCTTCAGCCGCGAATATGCAGGACGCAGATCAGCGTGAAAAGCCTGCGCGCGGTGGGGTGGTCGGTTTCTACCTTGCCGTCGAGCCGTTCCAGAAGCAGTTCGGCAGCCGCATCGTGAATGCCGCGCCGGGCCATGTCGATCGTCTCGATCTCCTGCGCGGAAGCCTTGCGAATCGCCTGGTAGTAGCTTTCGCAGACGGCAAAGTATTCGCGCACCGGACGGCGGAAGCGGGCAAGGCCCAGCACCATCGTCTCCAGCAGCTCGCCCGCGTCGTCGCACAGTTCCAGCGAGAGCCGCCCGTCGCGCACCGAAAGGCGCAGCCGATAAGGCCCCTCGTGCCCCGCCTCGAAGGCGCGGACCGGCTTGAAGACGTTGTCCTCGATGAGATCGAACATGGCGATACGCCGCTCCTGCTCGATATCGGCATTGCGCCACAGGATGGTCGCGTCGTCCAGTTCGATATGGGAGATGCGCGGATCGGACATATTCCCTTGGCCTTTACGCGTTCGCAGCATGGGGTCGCAAGTGACGGTTTGAAAATTCGCTGGAGGCTGATTTTCAAACCGTCCCGAGTCTTTGTTTGGTACGCCTTCGACATCCGTCGAAGGCTTGCGGCACCAGCCCACGCCCCCACCCGACCTCCCACTAGGGTACAATCGTTGGGAGGTCGGGTGGGGGCGTGGGCTGGTGCCGCTAAAATCCGCCCATGGCGGATTTTCAAACAATTCCCCCTCCATTAACAGCCTGTGGATTAATATCCTCTTCCTGCTCGCTTGCTGGCGGGGGGCGAGATGAGGCATTGTCGGCAACCTCATGTCACAACCTGCCACCATTGCGCTTGCCCCAGAGGCCGAAGCCCGCACCCTGCCTGCCAACGTCGAGGCCGAGGCCGCTTTCCTGGGCGCCGTCCTGATCGACAACCGCGTGATCGAGGAATTGCAGACGCAGCTTTCGCCGACGCACTTCTACGAACCCGTCCACGCCCGCATCTACGAGCGCATTCTCCAGCTGCTGGACCGCAAGGCCGTGGTGACGCCGGTGACCCTGCGCCCCTATTTCGAATCGGACGAGGCGCTGAAGGCGCTGGGCGGCGTGTCCTACCTCGCGCGCCTGACGGCAGACGGCCAGGGCCTGCTCGCGCCGCGCGAGCTGGCGGACCAGATCTACGACCTTGCCCTGCTGCGCGAACTGATCTCGGTGGGCCGCAATCTCGTGGCCGAAGCCATGGACACCTCCGAATCGGTGGAGCCGATGGAGCAGGTGGAACGCGCCGAGGCCGCGCTCTACAAAGTGGCCGAAGGCGCCTCCACTGCGAACGAGGCCAAAAGCTTCGCCGCCGCCACCCGCACTGCGATCGGCGCCATCGAAAAGGCGTTCAACTCGGGCGGTCACATCTCGGGCAAGACCACCGGTCTTACCTCGGTCAACGACAAGATCGGCGGCCTGCACGATTCCGACCTTATCATCCTGGCCGGTCGTCCGGGCATGGGCAAGACCTCGCTCGTCACCAATATCGCCTTCAATGCGGCCGACCGCCTCCAGCGCGACAATGCCGACGGCATCGCCACCGAGAAATCGGTGGGCGCGGCCGTGGCCTTCTTCAGCCTGGAAATGAGCGCGGACCAGCTGGCCACGCGTATCCTGGCGGAACAGTCGGGCATCAGCTCGGAAGCCCTGCGAATGGGCAAGATCAGCCGCGAGGACTTCCAGCAGCTCTCCTTCGCCAGCCAGCGTCTGGCCGAACTGCCGCTGTTCATCGACGACACGCCCGGCCTCACCATCGCCGGCCTGCGCACCCGCGCGCGCCGCCTCAAGCGCCGCCATGACATCGGCCTGGTCATCATCGACTACCTGCAGCTGCTGCAAGGCTCGGGCCGCGCCACCGACAACCGCGTGAACGAAATCTCGGAAATCTCGCGCGGCCTCAAGACGCTGGCCAAGGAACTCCACGTTCCCGTGATCGCGCTCTCGCAGCTCTCCCGTGCGGTGGAATCGCGCGAGGACAAGCGCCCGATGCTGTCCGACCTTCGCGAATCGGGCTCGATCGAGCAGGACGCGGACATGGTCTGGTTCGTGTTCCGCGAAGACTACTACGTGAAGGCCACCGAGCCGAAGTTTCCCAGCGACACCGATTCCCCGGACGTGCGCGACAAGTGGGAATCCTGGCGCGCCAAGATGGAAGAAGTCACCGGCCTGTCCGAACTGATCATCGCCAAGCAGCGTCACGGCGCCACCGGCAAAGTGCGCCTGCGCTTCGAAGCCCGCATCACCAAGTTCTCCGACCTCGCCCACGACGATATGCGATCGGCCTTCGAAAGCGACTGATCTTCCCCGAAAAAGGACCAGAATGAGCGACCAGAAAGTCCTGCTTCTCGCCGGCGGCAGCGGTTCGATCGGCAGTGCCCTGGCCAGGCAGGCCCTGGCCCACGGCTGGAAGGTCGCTCTCCACGGACGGACGCCGGAAAAGGTCGCCGCGCTCGTCACCGGTCTGTCCTATCTCGGCACCGTGGACGGCTTCATCGCCGATGTCTGGGAAGAGGACGCCGCGGAAACGCTGATCGCGGAAGTCGGCGAGCAATATGGCCGGATCGACGCGGTGATCGATTGCGTCGCCACCGGCCCGCTCGGCATCACCGGCCCCCTGCCGGAAACGGCGCCCGAGACCTTCGGGGATTTCCTCAATGTCTCGGTGGGCTGGGTGGAGCGCCTGGCGCTGGCCAGCTACGGCTTTCTCTCCACGCAGGGCGGCACGTTCATCGCCCTCGTTTCCGATGCCGGGATCTATGCCGCCCCGCGCCAGAGCCTGATCGGCGCGGCGCGGGCAGGCACGATCGGCTTCATCCGCAATTTCGCCGTCGAATCCGCCCGCGACGGCATCCGCTCCCATGCGCTCTCCACCAGCTTCGTGGAAGGCAGCGAAAGCGCCGTCCGCATGGGCGCCGAGCGCATGGCCCGCGCCGCGCGCAAGGCAGGGCTCGGCCTGCCCACGGCGGACGACATAGCCCCGCTGGCGCTGTTCCTCTGTTCGGACGGGGCGGCGAAGATCACTGGGCAGGTCATCAGCGTGAACGGCGGGCTCAACGCGTAGGCGCGGTTTTCAGCCCGCGATTTCCGCCCTGAACCGGGCCAGCCGCGCGGCGGCCTCGTCCAGCACGTCCATCGGCTTTGTGAAGCAGAAGCGGACGAGATGCTCGGGCACCTCTTCCCCCTGATAGAGCGCGGAGACCGGCACGCTCGCCACCCCGGCCTCGATCACCGCGCGCTCGCTGAACACGCGGTCCTTCAGCCCGATCCCGGAAGCCGCAAGATCGACAGTCAGGAACCATGTCGCCGCATTGGGGAGAACCGCGTAGCCCGCCCCGGCCAGCCCTGCCTTCAGCCTTTCGCGCGCGGCCGCCCATTGCCCGCGCTGCCCGTCCAGCACCGCATCCGGCAGGGCAAGCCCCTCGGCCACGGCCCATTGCAACGGCACGGCCGTCGCAAAGGTCAGGAACTGGTGCGCGCGGGCCAGCGCCGTCGCGAGAGGACCCGCCGCAATCATCCAGCCGATCTTCCAGCCGGTAAGCCCGAAGATCTTGCCCGCCGAACCGATCTTCACCGTCCGTTCGGCCATGCCGGGAAAGCGCAACAGCGAGCGGTGGGGCACCCCGTCGAAGCGCACGTCCTCCCAGACTTCGTCGCAGATCGCGATCAGGTCGTGCTCCACACAGGCCTTGGCGATCATCGCCAATTCCTCGTGGCTGGCGACCGTGCCCGCCGGATTGAGCGGATCGTTCAGCATCAGCACGCGCGGCTTCGCCGGTGCCGGATCGGGCAGGCCAGAACGCGCCAGCAGGGTGGACCGCTTCTGCAAGGCAGCCTCCAGCGCCTCGGCCGGGTAGCGAAAATCGGGCGGCAGGAGCGGGACCGAGACCGGAATGCCGCCAGCCCGGCGCACCAACGGGGCATAGGCATCGTAGGCGGGCTGGAACAGGATCACCTCGTCCCCAGGCTTCACGAAAGCGAAGACGGCGGCGGCCAGTGCTTCCGTTGCGCCGGACGTGACCGTCACCTGCTCGGGTGCAAGCTCCAGCCCCTGTCGCCGCGCATAATAGCCGCAGATCGCCTCGCGCAGTTCCATAAGCCCCGCGCCGGGCGGGTACTGGCTGGACCTTTCGTACAGGGCCCGGCTCGCCGCCTCGATCAGCGCGGGCGGCGGCGGGCCATCCGGGAAGCCCTGCCCCAGGTTGATCGCGCCGTGCTCGCGCGCCAGTGCCGACATGCGGTCGAACACCGTGCGCTCCATTTCCGCGTAGACCGGGTGGATGCGGCCAGCTGTCTTCATTCTCAGTGCTGCTCCAATGCGGCCATGGACAAGACCGGCGCCGGTGTTTCGTGATCTGCATGGGCCGATGCGCTCGCTGTCGAGAAGCGCGCCCTCTCCGCTCCTACCTCGGACAAACCACAAGGGAGAGCAAGACGTGTCCTACGCGCTGAACCGCAAGCTCGCCGAGCGGCGCGGGCCCCTGCCGACCGCGGCGGAAATCGACCCGGTAACGGGCGACATCATTCGCGGCGCGTTCGAAACGGTCTGTTTCGAGGCGGCGACTTACCTCGGCCGTGCCGCCTCCAGCCCGATCATCAATCAGTCGAACGAGCGCAATGCCGCCATCGTCGACGCCCACGGCCGCCTTGCCATGGGCGCGGTGGGCACACCGCACCTGACGTTCGTCAACCAGATGGAAACGCGCTGGGGGCTGATGAATCAGGACCGTTACGACTGGGGGCCGGGCGACGTCTTTCTGGGCAACGATCCCGATCACGGCGGCGGCCATCTGCCGGATTACTGCATCTACGGCCCGGTCTATGACGACAAGGGCGAGCTTATCTGCATCCAGACCTTGCAGGCGCATCAGGGCGACACCGGCGGCAAGGATCCGGGCGGCTTCTCGCTCGATGCCACCGACGTCTTCACCGAGGGCGTGATCTACCCCTGCCTCAAGCTGGTCCACCGGGGTGAGCTGCGCCGCGACGTGTTCGACACGGTGGTGCGCAACAACCGCTTCGTCACGTTCGCGGGCGACATCGCGGCGATGATCGGCGGCGTGCAGCACGCGGTGCGGATGCTGGACGACCTTATTGCCAAGTGGGGCGGGGAGACGATCAAGGCGGCGATCAACCACTCGATCGAACACACGACACGCCGCGTGCGCGAGGAAGTGGCGAAATGGCCCGATGGGTGCCACGAGGCGACCGTCTGGATCGACCACGACACGGCCGGGACCAAGGACATCAAGGTCCACGTCGCCTGCACTATCGCCGGAAACCAGCTGACCGTCGACCTTGAGGGCACCGACGATCGGCAGAACCTTGTCGGCGTGTGGAACACGTTCGCCAATTCGCGCAGCTACGTGATGTGTCAGGTGGTTGCGGCGATGGACCCGACGATCGCGAAGAACGAAGGCTTCTTCAACGCCGTCGATATCCTGATCCCCGAAGGCTGCATCGCCCAGCCGCCGCCGAACAAGCCCGCCGCGCTGGGATCGTTCCACCCGGCTTGCGAGATTACCGAGGCGGTCTGCATCGCGCTGTCCAACGTCGCGCCCGAACGGTCGCAGCCGCAGCTCTACAAGATCGGCATGCCCAACATGGTCGTCGGCTTCGACGAGGCCGGCATGATGTGGATGGATCAAGGCGTCGATTGCCGATCGATGGACGTTTCGGCGGTGGAAGGGCTCGATGGCTGGGGCTCCTGCCCTTCCGCGCTGGGCAGCCTGATCCTGTCCGAGGCGGAGGACGCCGAAAGCCGCTTCCCGATCCTCAATATCAGCCGCGAGATGACCACCGATGGCGGCGGCGCCGGCCAATGGCGCGGCTGTCCGGGCTCGCTCAACGTCAAGCAGGTCCTGCGGCCGACTTCGGCGATGGCCCGGATGGTCTCGGCCGACCACCCCTTGCGGGGCCTATGCGGCGGGGACGATGCGATCCCCTACACCAACCGCTTCGAGGTAGGCTCCCCCAACGAGCGTGCCATTCTTCACACCGCGCAGGACCTGCTGCCGGAGGGCGCGGTGATCGCCTACCAGCACGGCGGCGGCGCCGGGTTCGGCCGTCCGCTCCAGCGCGATGCGGAGGCCGTGAAGGAGGACGTGCTCGACGAGTACGTCAGCCCGGAGGCCGCGCAGGCGAAGTACGGCGTGGTGCTGACCGGCAGCCTCGACGACTACTCGCTGGCGGTGGACCACGCCGCGACCGAGGCGCTCAGGGCCGAAATGGCGAGCATGGCCGAGGCCGCGGAATAGCGAAAACACGGAGCCACTCCCCCTACCCTTCAGGGGAGGGGGTCGGGGGGTGGGGGCTCTCCGGCTACGCGGCGCCCGATCGAAAGCCCCCACCTCTCCCTAAAGGGGTCGGGCTCGGAGAAGACGTTCCATGAATTACAGGGTCGGCATCGACATCGGCGGCACCTTCACCGACTTCGCGCTCCTGAAGGGAAACGAAGTGGTGCTCCACAAGAACCTCTCCACCCCGGAGGACCGCTCACTGGGGGTGATGGAAGGCCTCGGCAAGCTGGCCGAGAAGGAAGGCCTGCCCCTCCCCGAATTCCTCCGCCACTGCGAGGCGATCGTCCACGGCACCACCGTGGCCGACAACACCCTGATCGAGATGAACGGCGCCCTCACCGGCCTGATCACCACCGAGGGATTCCGCGACGAGATCGAATATCGCCGCGGCTACAAGGAGGATATCTGGGACGTCCGCCTCGAAGCGCCGCAGCAGATCACCCCGCGCCGCCGCCGCCTGACGGTGCCCGAACGCGTGCTGCACGACGGATCGATCCACAAGGAGCTGGACGAAGCGGCGCTGCGCGAGGCCTGCCGCAAGCTGCGGCTGCAGAACGTGGAGGCGGTGGCGATCTCTTTCCTGTTCTCCTTCGTCAATCCGGAGCATGAGCGCCGCGCCAAGGAGATCGTGCGGCAGGAAATCCAGAACGCCTACGTTTCCGCCAGCCACGAAGTGCTGCCCCGCGCGCCGGAGTACGACCGCACCTCGACCACGGTGGTCAACGCTTATGTCGGCCCGCGCGTCACCGGCTATCTCGAACGGCTGGTGCAGCGGCTTGGCGAAGGCGGATACCGCAATCAGCTGATGGTCATGCAGGCCTCCGGCGGGGTGATGACAAAGGACTATATCGACGGCGCGCCGATCCGTGTGCTCGCCTCCGGCCCGGCAGGCGGCGTGGTCGGGTCGGCCCATGCGGGCCGCGCGAAGGGCTGCCCGGACCTGCTCTGCGTCGACATGGGCGGCACCAGCTATGACATGGCGCTGGTGCTGAACGGAGAGGCCCCGGCCGAGGCGGGCTGGAACATGCACCACCGCTACCTCGTCGGCCTGCCAATGGTGAAAGTGGAGACACTGGGCGCCGGCGGCGGCTCGATCTGCCACGTCAACAAGGGCGCGCTGGAAGTCGGCCCGCGCTCGGCGGGGTCGGAGCCCGGCCCGATTTGCTATGGACGCGGCGGCACCGAGCCGACCGTGACCGATGCGCTGGTCATACTGGGCATCCTCTCCACCGAGCAGGGCTTCGCCGGCGGCAGCTTCCGCCTGAGCCGCGACGGCGTGGAGGAAGCCTTCCGCCAGATCGCCAACGCACTCGGCCACAACGACGCGGAACGCGCCGCCTTCGACTGCTGGCGCGTGGTCAATGCCCATATGAGCCAGGGCGTGCGCCGCACCACGGCGGGCAAGGGCATCGATCCCAAGGACCTCGTCATGCTGGCCTATGGTGGCAACGGCCCCGCTTTCGCGGCGATTCAGGCCGAAGACCTTGGCATCACCCGCGTGCTGGTGCCCAAGGCATCGCCGACCTTCTCGGCGCTGGGCACTCTGGTCGCGAACCCGACCATCGACGAGGAACGCTCCTACATCGCCTCCGCCTCGGCGCTGGATGTGGCACGCATCCGCACGCTCTGGACCGAGCTGTCGGACCGCGCCGCGCGCTACTTCACCGCCGCGCAGTTCCGCGCGGAGGACATCCGCGCCGATTACCGGCTCAACATGCGCTATCCGGGGCAGAACTTCTCGCTCTCGTTCGACTTTGCCGCCGACTCCCCACTGGGCGATCTCGGCTTTATCGACGAGACTTTCGCTGCGCATGCCATCGCCCTGTTCAATGCCCGCTACCTTGCCGAATACGGACACATCCGCGAGCACGAAGTGCCGGAGATTTCCGGCCTGCGCCTTGCCGCACACGTCGAGACGCCCTCTCCCCCAGCCGGTGGAGAACTGGTCCCGACCGGTGCGCAGGCGCAACCGATCCGTCACCGCCGCGCCAATCTGGGGGCTGGCTTCGAGGAAGTCCCGGTCTATCGCGGCGCCGACCTCGCACCCGGCATGGAGGTCGGCTCGCCCGCGATCATCGAGGAAACCTTTACCACCATCGTCGTCTATCCCGGCTGGCGCGCCCAGGTCGACAGCGCAGGCGATTATCAGCTTTTGAAATGCGGCTGATTTCGTTCCGATTCGCTCCGATTTCCTCTGGAAAACGTCGCGCTGGGTCCATCGCCATGGCCGGACGAAGATCGAACGGCAGTTCTCCACGCCTGTGAAACACCCGAAAACACGTCGAAAACCGCGCCTATCCGCCGCCCGCACCGCAAATCGTCCGGCGATTCGGTCAGCAATGTCGCGTCGAAGAGCCGAAACGATTACACTGACGGCCTCTGCTAACTTGCGATTCAGGCGCCCGACCCTACATTGACGGGCGAAAGGACGGTTTCTCCTAAGATGAACGACGACCAGCCTAGCGGCAATCCCTGGGTCAAGAGCCTGCTCGTATGGGGCGGCATCTTTCTCGCGCTTCTCATGGTGGTATCCATGTTCAATACCCGCAGCGAGAGCGGGCCCATGATCGCCTATTCCGATTTCCGCGCCAAAGTTGCCGAAGGCAGCGTCCAGAGCGTCGAAGTGGGCGAGGACAGCATCGACGGCAAGATGAAGAACGGCGATTCGTTCCGCACCGTCCCCGTCCCCGGCGACACCACGCTGACCCCGCTGCTTCAGCAGAGCGGCGTGCAGTATGCCGGCAAGACGCCCGAGGAAGGCAGCCTGCTGGTCTACATCCTCGCGCAGACCCTTCCCTTCCTGCTGATCGTGGGCATCGCCTTCTTCGCGCTGCGCCAGGTCCAGAAGGGCGGCGGTTCGGGCGCGATGGGCTTCGGCAAGTCCAAGGCCAAGATGCTGACCGAACGTTCCGGCCGCGTCACTTTCGACGATGTCGCAGGCATCGACGAAGCGCGCGAGGAACTGGAGGAAATCGTCGAGTTCCTGCGCGATCCCACCCGCTTCTCGAAGCTGGGCGGTCAGATCCCCAAGGGCGCGCTGCTGGTCGGTTCGCCCGGCACCGGCAAGACCCTGCTCGCCCGCGCCATCGCCGGTGAGGCGGGCGTGCCGTTCTTCACGATCTCCGGCTCGGACTTCGTCGAGATGTTCGTGGGCGTCGGTGCAAGCCGCGTGCGCGACATGTTCGAACAGGCCAAGAAGAACGCGCCCTGCATCGTTTTCATCGACGAAATCGACGCGGTCGGCCGTCATCGCGGCCACGGCCTCGGCAATTCGAACGACGAACGCGAACAGACGCTGAACCAGCTGCTGGTCGAGATGGACGGCTTCGAGGCCAACGAAGGCATCATCATCATCGCGGCGACCAACCGCCCCGACGTGCTGGACCCCGCGCTGCTGCGTCCGGGCCGCTTCGACCGCCAGGTCGTGGTGCCCGTGCCCGACATCGAGGGTCGCGAAAAGATCCTTGCCGTCCACATGAAGAAGGTCCCGCTCGCACCCGACGTCAATGCCCGCGTGATTGCGCGCGGCACGCCGGGCTTCTCGGGCGCCGACCTCGCCAACCTCGTGAACGAGGCTGCCCTGCTCGCCGCGCGCCGCAACAAGCGCCTCGTTGCCATGCAGGAATTCGAGGACGCCAAGGACAAGGTCATGATGGGCGCGGAACGCCGCTCCATGGTCATGACCGACGACGAGAAGAAGATGACCGCCTACCACGAGGCTGGCCATGCCATCGTCTCGCTGCACGAGGCGGCTTCGGATCCGATCCACAAGGCCACGATCATCCCGCGCGGCCGCGCGCTGGGCATGGTCATGCGCCTGCCGGAGCGCGACAGCTACTCGTACCACCGCGACAAGATGCTGGCGAACCTCTCGGTCGCCATGGGCGGCCGCGTGGCGGAAGAGATCATCTTCGGCTACGACAAGGTTTCCTCGGGCGCCTCGTCCGACATCCAGTACGCCACCAGCCTGGCGCGCAACATGGTCACCAAGTGGGGCATGTCCGACAAGCTCGGCCCGCTCCAGTACGAGGAAAGCCAGGAAGGCTACCTCGGCATGGGCGGGACGCACCGCACCATGGCCTCGGACGAGACCAACAAGGTGATCGACAGCGAGATCCGCGTACTGGTGGATACCGCCCACGCCCGCGCCACCCAGCTGCTCAACGAGTACAACGAGCAGCTTGAGGCGCTGGCCCAGGCCCTGCTGGAATACGAGACGCTGTCCGGCGACGAGATCAACCAGCTCCTCGAAACCGGCCGGATAGACCGCCCCAGCGAGCCGCGCGGCCCCGGTGCGCCCCGTCCGCTGACGGGTTCGTCCATTCCCAAGGCAGGCCGCCGCTTCTCCGGCAGCGCGACGCCGCAGGGCGCCTGATTTCCCGAACAGGAGTTCTCCCTCGGGAGAATGCAGGAGGGGGCGTAAGACTTCACGGTCTTGCGCCCCTTTGCCGTTTCCAGGCCTCGAACGCAGGTCCTCGGTGCGGCAGGCAAAAAGAAAGCCGGCCACCAAAGAAGGGGCCGGCTTTTGAAAGTCTTGGGAGAGGATGCCTGAAAGGCCCGTCCGCAATGGACGCGGGCGAGCGTCAGCTGAATTGCAAATCATGCACCATCGCTTGCGGAGCAGCTGCCCCCCGTCCGCCAAGAACCAGAAGCGCGCAAAGCCCGGCAAAGGCGGAAGGCAGGGCATAGGCCAGACGGATCGCCAGGCTTGCCGTCGCCCCCGGAGCAGTGCCCACCTGAAACCCGGACGCGCTCACCAGCCAGAGACCGAAACCCGCCCCCAGCCCCAGCGCCAGCTTGAGGGTCACGCTGGACAGGGCATAGTAGCTACCCGACATCCGGGGACCGCTGCCGGAGCCTTTTTCGGCGATATCGGCCACCATGGCGCGCAGCAGCATGTAATCGATGCCAAAGGTCAGGCCCCGTAGCGCCAGGAACAGCGCGAATGCCGCGGCATTGCCGGTCGGCACCAGCAGCACCAGCGGCATCGTCAGGGCCTGCCACCCGAAACCGACCGCCAGGACGCGCCGCCGCCCGAACCGGTCGGCCATGATCGCCCAAAGAGGAAGCGTGAAAAGCACCATGACCGGCTGCATCAGCAGGAGCATCGCCCCCAGCCCCTTCAATCCCAGCACCGGCTCGGCGAGGAACAGGAAAACCGCAGCGGTCGAAGCGTCCGCCATGCCGCACAGCATGTAGAGGACAAGAATCCTGCGAAGGTCGGGATCGCCGATCATGACCCTGAGCAGTTCGGCCAGCGACGGCGCAGCAGGCACGTTCCCTGCTTTCGGGCGCGGCTCCCGGAAAGTGGCCAGCACGGCGAAGACGGCCAGCGGCGCCGCCGCCGCGATGACGATGCCCAGCATCGCCGCCAGCGAAGCGATGGTGAAGCCGAAGCGCCGCTCCAGCAGGCCGATCAGGGCCAGCATCCCGATCGAGCCCATCACGCCGAACCAGACTTTGGCGCCCATGATCCGCGTGCGCTCCGCTTCGTCCTCGGACAGTTCCAGCCCCCAGCCGCCGTGCGGCGTGACGATGAACGAATAGCCGATGTGGAGCAGAACACCCGCGCCGATCACCCGCAAGACCCCCGATCCCGGCGGCGCGAGGAACAGCGCAAGCGCGCCGACGGGCACCATGATCGCCCCCAGCGCCATCCACGGCGCCCGGCGGCCGAGCGGCGTCGTGGTGGTATCGCTGACCCAGCCGAGCACGACGTCGGCCACCGCATCGAACACGCGCACGCCCAGCATCAGCCCTCCGACCAGCGCGAGCGACACGCCGACGGTCTGCGTCAGAAACGCAGGCAGGTAGGAACGCCAAGCGAGTTCGACCGCCTGAAACAGCAGCACGGGAAGCGAGAACACGGCCAGCCGCGCCAGACCGAGGCGGCCGGGCTTGCATTGGGCTTGCGAAGAATCGCGCGGTTCCACGGCGCATGCCGTTAAGGGCGCTCGATGACGCTTCGATGACCGCCCTGAACGGACCGGAACTTGCGGCGGCGCGGCGCTCGGGCATAAGGCGTCCATGATCGAATGCACCGTCACGCGCGAAGCCTTGCTGGAATCTGCCGCCGAGGGGCCAAGGACCCTTACCGGCTGCAATCTGGACGAGGGCGACTTTTCCGGCCTCGACCTCGGCGGCACGACTTTCGAACGCTGCACCATGGCCCGTGCCAGCTTTGACGGCGCCGACCTTTCCGGCGCGCGCTTCCTGCGCTGCCGAGGTCCCGAAGCCGGGTTCGTCCGGGCGGAGCTCGGCGATGCGACGATCATCGGCTGCGATTTCAGCAACGGCCTGTTCCGCCATGCCCGGCTGACCGGAACGCGCTTCGAAGGCACCAAGCTGACCGGCGCCGACCTGACCGATGCAGGCTTGCTGGGCGCGACATTTGCCGAAGTCCTGCTGTCTTTCGCCAAGCTGCCCGGCATGTCCTTCCGCAAGGCCAGGTTGCACCGCATCGACTTTTCGGACGCAGACTTGCGCAAATGCGACTTCCGCATGGCCAGTTTCGAGGATTGCTCGCTGCGGAACGCCACGCTCGACGGCTGCCGGTTCGAGCAGGCGGACCTTCGCGGCGCCGACCTTGGCGGGATCGAACTTCGCGACGCGCGGCTGTTCCGCGGCGCGGTGATCTCCCGCATCCAGGCGGCGGAACTCCTCTCCCAGCTCGGCCTGGAGGTTCGCTGAACCACAAGAGTCCTTGTTTACCTGCCGGACACATGCATTAAAGGCAGTGTCCGATGTCCAGACACGATCCCAGCAGGCCCAAGCCTCCCACCCTTCACGATGTAGCGCAGCGCGCAGGCGTTTCCGCCATGACCGCATCGCGCGCGCTGAACGGGAAACCGCGTGTCAGCGCCGAAACGCGCGAGGCGGTCGCCGCGGCCGTGGCGGAACTGGGCTATGTGCCCAACACTTCCGCACGAATGCTTGCGGGCAGGACCGTGCGGCGGATCGCCCTGCTCCATGGCGGCGCCACCACTTCGGCCTATCTCGGAGAACTGCTGCTGGGCGCGCTGGACGAAGCCCCGGCCCGCAACGTCCACCTCACCGTCGAACAGTGCCCGGACCGCGCCACCATGCCGGAACTGGTCGCGCAGATCGTCGAGGCGCATGTCGCGGGCGTGATCCTGCCTCCGCCCCTGTGCGACCGCGCCGAACTGGTGGAGGGCCTCACCGCCGCGGGGATCGCCGTGGTGGCGATCGCGCCCGACCGGGAGAGCGAAGCCCTGGCCTCCGTCTCCACCGACGATCGCGGCGCCGCTTACGAGATGACCCGGCATCTCATCGAACTCGGCCATCGCCGCATCGCCCTGATCGAGGGGACCAGCCGCCACCGCAGCAGCACCCGCCGCCGCCACGGCTATGTCGATGCCCTGCGCGACCATGACATGGTGCTGGAGCAGGACCTGATCGAGGCAGGCGATTTCTCCTACCGCTCCGGCCTGATCGCCGCCGAACGCCTGCTGGGCCGCGCCGAGCGCCCCACCGCGATCTTCGCCTGCAACGACGACATGGCCGCCGCCGCCGTCACCATCGCGCACCAGATGAAGATCAGCGTGCCCGGCGAATTGTCGATCTGCGGTTTCGACGATACCCCGCTGGCCGACGCAATCTGGCCGCGCCTCACCACCATCCGCCAGCCGATCAAGGAAATGAGCCGCAAGGCCATGGCGATACTCTGCACGCGGCTCTGGCCCGACGGGCAGGACGAGGCTTCCGCAGATCCCGAGCATCTTCGCCTGCCGTTCGAGCTGCGCCGCCGCCAGTCGGACGCAGTGCCTCCAATCGGGCAATGACGGCGGCGATGCCCGTACCGGATGAGGCGCGGATCAGAGCTTTCCGGCCGGGCGACGAACAAGGCGTGATCGACCTGATCCTGCCGATCCAGCGCGAGGAATTCGGGCTTGCCATCACTGCTGCGGACCAGCCCGATTTGCGCACGGTTCCGGCCTTCTACCAGACCGGCAGAGGTGCCTTCCTGGTTGCCGAGAGTGGGAACCGGATCGTCGGCACCATCGGCATGAAGGACATTGGGGAGGGAAACGGGGGCCAGGGAAACGGGGGCCAGGGAAACGGGGGCCAGGGAAACGGGGGCCAGGGAAACGGGAGCGCACGAAGCGGCGCCCTGCGCAAGATGTTCGTTGCCGCAGACCATCGGGGCAGCGGGAGCGGCCTTGCCGGGCGGCTCCTGCACGCGGTGCTGGATCTCGCCCGCGAGAACGGCCTGCACCGGATCTTTCTGGGAACGACCGACAGGTTTCTCGCCGCCCATCGTTTCTACGAAAAGCATGGCTTCATGCCCGTCCCGCCCGCAGACCTGCCCCAGAGCTTTCCCCGCATGAACGTGGACACCCGCTTCTATCGGCTTGACCTGCCGGAGTAACCCGCCGGAGTAATCCCTGGGGTCAGGGGCTTTCGAGACCCAGCCAGCCCGCCATCCGCGCGAGTTCCTGCTCCAGCGCACCCGCTGCCTCTTCCCGGGCGTCCGGTTCGAAATGGACCGACTGCACGATCAGGCGCGAAGCCTGCCGATCCGCCTTGAGATCCACCCGCGCGACCAGCCGGTCGCCGAACAGGAACGGCAGCACGTAGTAGCCGTGGCGCCGCTTCCCGGCGGGCACGTAGATCTCGATCCGGTAGTGGAAGCCGAACAGGCGTTCGGTCCGGTCGCGCTCCCAGATCAGCGGATCGAATGGCGCCAGCAGGGCCTGCGCCGCGATCCGGCGCGGACGGCGGGCGTCGCGATGGAGCCAGGCGTGGCGCCAGCCCGGCACCTCGACCGGCACCAGCACGCCCTCCTCCGCCAGCGAATGGATCGCCGCGCGCGCCTGCTCGGGCGACTGGCGGAAATAGTCGCGCAGTTCGCCGCCCGTGGCGATGCCGTGTGCGGCGGCGGCACGGGCAATGAGCGCGCGGTGCGCATCCGCCTCGCTCGGGGTCGGCATCGCCAGTACCTCTGCGGGAATGATGCGCTCGGTCAGGTCGTAGACCCGCTCGAAATTGCCGCGCCGCGTGGCCGTGGTAATGTGCCCCGCCCAGAACAGCCATTCGAGCGCGCGCTTGGTGTCGCTCCACTCCCACCAGCCGGACTGGCCCTTCTGCGTTTCGAAGTCCGACGTCGCCTGCGGGCCGTCGATGCGGATGCGGTCGAGCAAGGCCATGGCTTCGGCCCGGCGCTCCTGCGCGTAGACGCGCATGCCGCTCCAACCCGCCTCGCCGCGATCGGCCTGAGCCATGCGCCAGCGCAGCAGCGGCTGCATCTCGAACGGCAGCAGCGAGGCCTCATGCGCCCAGTATTCGAACAGCTTGCGCGCCCGGCCGGTTCCCCAGGCCATCCGATCCAGATCGGTGCGCTCGTAAGCGCCCAGCCGCGAAAAAGCCGGCAGATAGTGCGCGCGAGACAGGACGTTGACGCTGTCTATCTGGAACAGCTGCACATGGTCGAGAACGCGGCGAAGATGGGCCGGTTTCGACGAATCGGGTTGCCGTGTCCCGAATCCCTGCGCGCCCAGCGCGATGCGCCGCGCCAGCGGCAAACCGATGCGTTCAAGTTGCGTCACCCGAGGCAAGGTATTCGCTAAATTGCGACACAGAAAGGAAAAAGGGAGGAGAGGTAAAAAGGACCGTCCGGGGGGCCGAGACGGTCCTTTCCTCGAGGGCGGCCAGTTGCATTGGGGCGCAACCGGGCCGCAGCGCGCCCCTAGACCAACTGTTCAAATATGCACAATCCCGTAGCACGACGACACGTTATGGCGACGCGGCGAACCGTCTCGCGCGCTAGCGAACCCTCTATCACCCCTGCCCGAACGAGCGCGGCCGGTTCGACGCGCCCTGCCAGCAATAGCCCTGCCGCGCCTGCGGCCAGCCGCGCACGAAAGCGCCGATGCGCCCCGCGCCCAGCGCGCCGCCGAACAGGAAGCCTTGCGCCACGTCGCAGCCCAGTTCGCAGAGCCGGTCCAGCTGGTTCTCGTTCTCGACCCCCTCGGCCACGGTCTGGATGTCCATCCGCTGGGCGATGTCGATCACCCCGTGGACGATCGCAAAGTCCGCGCTGTTCGTGCTGCCGAGGCGCGAGACGAAGGAACGGTCGATCTTGAGCACGTCCACCGGAAACTGCTGGAGATGGGTCAGCGAGGCATAGCCGGTGCCGAAATCGTCGAGCGCGATCGTCACCCCTTCTTTGGCCAACGTGCGCAATGCCCGCTCCACGGTCTCCGCAGTGCGCCCCAGGAAGACGCTTTCCGTGACTTCCAGTTCCAGCAGCCGGGCGGGCAGGCCCAGGGCATGGAGACGCGAAAGGATGCGCTCGGCAAAATCGTCGCGCCGGAAATCGACCGGTGAACCGTTGATGGCGATGCGGCCGGTTTCGTATCCCTGCTCCTGCCAGTCCGCCAGATCCCGCAGGACCCGTTCCAGCATGCGGTCGGTCAGCTGGGTGGACAGGGCGCTGTCCTCGAAGGCGGCGTGGATGGTGCCGGGCGGTTGCAGGCCCCGCTCGCGGTGCTGCCAGCGCAGCAGCGCCTCGAAGCCGACGATCTCGCCGGAAGCGAGCGAGATCTTCGGCTGGTAGAACGGGAATATCCGCTCCTCGCCCAGGGCATCGCGCGCATCGCGCAGCATCGAATTGCGGGTTTCCACGGCATCGCGCAGTTCGGGATGGAAGCTCTCCACATCACCGGCGCTGCGGGCCTTGGCGGTGTAGAGCGCCAGATCCGCGCTCTTGAGGATCGCCTCGGCATCATTGCCGTCGGCAGGCCAGACCGCCGCGCCTGCGCTGACGCCGACTTCCACCACGCTCTCGTCGATGGTCATCGGCCGCCCCACGGCTTCGAGCAGGCGCCGGATCAGCGCCGATGCGCTTTCGTCGAGACCGGGCAGGATGACCGCGAATTCATCGCCGCCGAGCCGCGCCGCAAAGGCGTCCGGGGGAAGTCCGGCGGAAAGCCGCTGCGCCACCGCCCGCAGCACGGTGTCGCCCGCGCCGTGACCGAGGCTGTCGTTGATCGCCTTGAAATTGTCGACATCGAAGACGACCACACCAACCCGTGTGTCGTCGGCCCGTGTGTCGTCGGCCCGTGCCGCCGCCAGCGCCTGTTCGAGACGGGCGGCGAAATGGGCGCGGTTGGGCAGGTCGGTCAGGACGTCATGGTAGGCGGCGCGGCGCAGTTCAGCTTCGGCGCGCCGTGCCTGGGTGACGTCCTGCAAGGCACCGATGGAGCGGCGCGCCCGGCCGTGCTCGTCACGCAGGACGTAGCCCCGCGACAGCAGGTGAACGTAGGTGCCATCCGCCGCACGAAAGCGGAATTCGTGGCTCCAGCTATCGCGGCGGCGCCCATGAACGGCAGCCCAGGTGGCGTCTACACTGGCGAGGTCCTCGGGATGGATATGGGCCCGCCACCATTCCATGTCGACGCCCGCCGCCGCCTCGACATGGCCGTAGATCGAATCGACACTGTCGGCCCATTCGATCCGGTCGGTAATGTGCGACCAGTCCCAGATCAGGTCGTTGGTCGCGCGCGAGGCGAGCCGGTAGCGCTCCTCACTGTCGCGCAGCGCCGTTTCGGCAGCGACCTGATCGTCAATGTCTTCCAGGTTGCCGTACCACTTGACGATCCGCCCTTCGGCGTCGCGACGCGGATAGGACCTTGCACGCACCCAGCAATAGTGGCCATCGGCCCGCCGCAGGCGATAGCGCACATCGGCAACCGGCTGATCGGCCGAATGGAGCGCGATGTTCCATTGCTCCAGCACATGGGGCAGGTCCTCCGGGTGGACCGCGCGGGTCCAGCCCGCATCGAGCCCTTCCTCGATCGTCATGCCGGTCAGCAAGGTCCAACGCGGGCTGATCTCGCAGATCGAACCGTCCGGGTCGCTGATCCAGGGGATCTGGGGATTGAGATCCACCGAGTAGCGATAGTGTTCCTGGCTCTGTTCGAGCGCATGGAGCAGCACGCTCATCTCCGAGCGGGAGCGCAGAACTTCGGAAAAGGCGGAGCGGTTGGTCGCCAGAGTGCGCAGGATGACGGCGGCGGCAAGCAGGAAGGTTACGCCGGTGCCGAAGAAGTACCAGTTCCCCGACAGCAACAGCCGCGCCGTCACCGGCGCCGCACCGAACAGCAGCACCAGACGCGCCGCCGAGGGCAGTGCCTGGAGGCAGTAGCAGCAGCCGATGGCGCCGACGAAGACGTAGAGCGCGATGGAGCTTCCGCGCAGCGCATCGGCCTGCGCGAAGAGCACGAGTCCCCAGGCACCGAACAGCAGGCTGAGAACCGCCGCGGCCAGTTTGGTGCCGCGAAGTTGGCGGCGCATGCGGGCGATCGACGGTTCCTGTCGCCGCCGCGCCAGCCAGACTACCGCGCGAAGGCTGGTCACCATAACCAGCGCCGCCGGTACGCCCACGCTCAGCACCAGCGGCGTATCGCGGCTGGCGACGGCGGCCAGGAACGCGGCATTGACGGTCATGAGCAGGTACATGAGCGGAATCTGCTGACGCAGGCTCAGGTACTGCTCCCTTATCAGGGCTTCTGACTGCCCCTCCGGCTCCCGAAGGCTTTCTAGTATTTTCACTCTCGTCCATATAGCATGTTCCGGGACGAAAGTGCTCGCACAGAATAATTAAGAATCAATCCGGGCAAACGTGCGCACGCATTTCGGTTTTTGCGTACGCAAAGGGAACTAAAGCCCTCGAACAAATTCCCCGCACCGGATTTAATATTTGCCGATGGCGAAAATTTGGGAAAGCGCGCAAAACCAGGAGCTTAGAATCCGATCACGCCATTGCGGAGGCGCGCGCCTCGCTGTCCAAGAAATAGTCCTGCACGGCGTCCGCCTCGATCGGGCGGCTGTAGAAGTAGCCTTGCAGATGGGTGCAGCCCGCGCTCTTGGTGGCGCCGATCAGGTGGGCGTCGCTGATACCTTCCGCCACCACTTCCGCGCCGACATGGCGCGCCATCGTCACTGCCGCTTCCAGCACCGCTACCGATGCGGGATCCTGCCCTAGGTCCATGACCAGGCTGCGATCGAGCTTCATGCGGTCGAACTTGAAGCTCTTCACCATGGAGAGCGAGGAATAGCCCGTTCCGAAATCGTCCAGCGCAATGCGGAAGCCCATGTTGCGCAGCATGTTCAGCGTCAGAAGCGCCCGCGTATTGCGTTCGATCGAGAGCGATTCCGTCACTTCCAGGAACAGGCGACGCGGCGCGATATCGTATTGGCGGCAGCAGTCGAGCAGGAACGTGCTGAAACCGTCGTGCTGCAGTTGCAGCGGCGAGAGGTTGATGCTCATGTCCATGTCGGGCCAGTGCGCGAAATCGCGCAGTGCCCGCTGGATGATCCATTCGCCCAGCCGCACCATCAGCCCGCTGCGTTCGGCGGCCGGGATGAACGTGGACGGCGGCACTTCGCCAAGCTCGGGATGTTTCCAGCGCACCAGCGCCTCGACCTCGCGCGTACTGTCCTGCACCGAATGGATCGGCTGGTAGACCATGCGCAGCTGGTCCTTGTCGAAAGCCGATTCCAGGTCCTTTTCCAGCGCCCGGTCGATCGCGCGCTCCTCCGCCATCGATGGCGAGAAGGGAGTCGCGCAGTTGCGGCCGTTCTTCTTGGAGGCATAGAGCGCCATGTCGGCGTTGCGCAGGATCTCGTCGATGTCCACCGGCTCACCGCCGTCCAGTTCGACCACCCCCAGCGAGACGGTGACGACTACGGAATAGGCGCCGAGACTGAAGGGCGCGCAGGCCGCATCGACCAGGCGGTTGGCCAGATCCACGGCATCTCCGCGCGCGGCAAGCGGCATGGACAGTGCGAACTCGTCTCCCCCGACGCGGGCGATGATCCCTTCGGATCCGAGGATCGTCTTCATCCGCTCTCCGATCAGGCGCACCAGTTCGTCGCCCGCGGCATGGCCGTAGTCATCGTTGATATGCTTGAAGCGGTCGATATCAATCACCATGCAGGCGAACCGGCGCCCCGCGCCCGCCGCCAGCAACCTGCCGACGTCTTCCTGGAAGGCGCGGCGATTAGGCAGGCCGGTGGCCGCGTCGCTGAAGGCAAGGTTCTTCACCGCCTTGGCATTGCGACGGAAGGTTTCCAGCGGGCCGGACAAGGCCTTCAGTTCCTTCAGCCGGAACGTGCCGATCTCCTGATCGAGATCGCCTTCGGCTAGCCCCTGGAGATGGCCGTGCATGCGGCGGATCGCAGGCAGGATGTTGCGCAGGATATCGAAGAGGACCAGCAGCACGACCAGGATCGTCACCAGTCCCGTGCCGAAGACCAGCAATTGCCAGCGCTCGATGGAGGCGATCAACCGCTTTTGCGCGGCCTCCCGGTTGGCGCGGGCGCGATCGACCAGTTCGTCGGCGAAGCGGGCCATGGCACTGTTGCGCTTCTCGATCCGCGCGATCAGCTTCTGTCCACCGGCGGCGCCGCTCTGGACCTCCAGGATCGCCGCGACGTGTCGGTCGAGGTCCGCGAATGGGTTGGAGGCTTCGGGAAGGTCATAAAGCGAAGTGCCGCTGCTGCGCAGCCTGGCAAGCTGGTCGCCGATAGCGATCGCGGCGTCGGTGAGTTCGTCGCTGGTGCTGCTGGCATTGCTGGCCACCAATCCGCGATTGGTCGCCATGCGCAGCTTGCCCACGGCTTCGGAGAACTGCTCGGCATTTTCCGCCAGCCCCGACATCTGGATGAGCGCCTCGCTCTCCTTGCGAAGCGCGAAAGCCTCGCGTTGGGTCACGACCTGCAGCAGCACGCTGAGTGCCGCGATCAGGCACAGCGCCCCGATCAGCCTGGTTTCCAGAGACGCGAAGAAACGCCCCATGCCCCAATTCATGCTTCTGGAAATTCTGAACATCATGCACCCGACGTTTCTTCGCGATCCGACCGGATTCGCAAACCACCCGCTAGGTGCCGCTAAGGCTCAATCACTAACAATTTCTAATTCTGTCAGATAATTAACCAGTGCAAACCGTCATCAATTTGTCATAATACTTGGTAGGCCGCGCCAAGCGGCTATTTCTTGATGAAAGCCGCCGCGATCTTCAACTGCACTTCATCCGAAACCATCGGCACGCCGAAGCCGATACCGAAAGCGCTGCGGCTGATCTTGGTCGTGGCCTCGAAACCGACGTTTTCACCGCCGCCCATCTGCGCAGGCACCGGACCGGCGCCATAGAACCGCGCCGACAGGGTGACCGGCTTCGTCACGCCGTTCAGCGTGAGATTGCCCGTGACCTCGGCTTCATCCGCGCCCTTGCGGCGGACCTCGGTGGAAACGAAAGTGGCCGCCGCCGGTGAAGGCCCGAAGAAATCGGCCTTGCCGCCTGCTTCCTTCGGCCCGCGCAAAAGGTGTTCCGTCAGGCCGGGACTGGCGGTGGTCACTTTGGCGACCGGGATCGTTACCGAGACCTTGGCATTTTCGGGCGCCTTGGGATCGAGTTGCAGCGTGCCCGTAATGTCCCCGAACAGGCCGAAATAGGGCGAGAAGCCCATATGATCGACCTGCCATTCCACCAGCGTATGATGAGGGTCGGCTTCATAGGTGCCGCTCTTTACCAGAGCCGCGTCGCGCTTGCCCGGAGGCGCGGAGGGCTGCCCCTGGGCCCAGAGCGGCGCGGTGGCGACGGCGCCGCCCGCGATGGTCATGCCGATGATGGTGGAAAGTACCAGGAAGCGTCGCATGCTCGGTCCTTCGCCTGTTTCACAGTCTGACCGGATGGTGCCGCGCCGGAAATCCCCTGTCAAAACCATTCGCAACCCGGCGCAGCGCTAGGTCATGGTTTATGACAAGAATACTAAATTGGGCGTACGTCCCAAAACGTATCATGACCCGAAAAACCCTTCGCAAATAATAGAAAAACACCTTGCACTACGGGTTTTACAGTGCTCAAGAACACGACGGGGGAAGCAACGATGAAAACGGGTATGCACGATACTATGGTCAATGAAGCTCTTCTCGAACTTGCTGCCGACATCATCACGGCGCACGTCAGCAACAACAAGGTCGAGGCGGATCGCCTGCCCGGCCTGATCCAGTCCGTCTACGGATCGCTGGCGAAGCTTGGCCAGGCGCCCGAGCCGGTCGAGGAGCAGCGCAAGCCCGCCGTATCGGTGCGTGCCTCGGTTAAGCCGGATACCGTGACTTGCCTGGAATGCGGCGAAAAGCTGAAGATGCTCAAGCGCCACCTGATGACCGACCACGGTCTCACGCCAGAGGATTACCGCGCCCGTTGGAACCTGCCGGCCGACTATCCGCTGGTGGCACCGGAATATGCGCAGCGCCGCAAGGAACTGGCACACAAGATCGGCCTTGGCCGCAAGCCGCAGGGATCGGCCGAAGCAAAGCCTGCCGCAAAGGCTCCCGCCAAGGCGAAGGGCGCAGGCCGCAAGAAGGCGGAGGCTGCTCCCGTAAGCGAATAATCCCGCTGATCACAGCAAAGCAACGAAAAGGGCCGCCTCGATGCTTCGAGGCGGCCCTTTTCGTTGAGAATCTGTCGGGGGCTTAGAGCCCTCAATTCGCCGCCGCAGCAGCATCCAGGAAAGGCTGGACCCGCAGCCGGGGGAACACTTCCTCCAGCGGCTTGATATCGGGCGTCACGTAGACATAGCCGCCCTTCTTCTGGAACAGCGGCACGACCCCCTTGTTGTAGAAGACCTTGGGAACGTTGATGCATCCGAAAGTGATGCGATTGTCCTCGATAGTCTTGGACAGCATCCTTTCGCGGCGCTTTTCCTTGTTGCCTACGGGGATCGTGTGAAGCGCCACGGAGGTCGCATAATCGACCCACAGCACCTTGTTGTTTCCGGCGGCGATCCCGAACTTCGCCAGGAAGCGACCGGCGGGCGTGGTGCGCTCCGCCGGGCCGATCTCCGAAAGGGACTTGGATCCGATGCCGGGCGTGGCATCGTCTCCAAGCGCCACCCCGATCAATACCGGCGCATCGCTGAGTGCCTTGCCCTTCGCGCTGAACAGGTAGGCTCTGGCCGCCTTCTTGTCGACGATGACATAGGGCAAGGATCGATTGTCTCCCGAAGAGGCGATCCAGTTGGCGACGCGCGTGGCGTCTTCGGACCGCTCGACGGCAACGGCTTCGGCCTTGACGGCTTCGGCGGGCACTTCGGACTTGGTATCGGCAGCACGCGCAGCTTCCGCCGCACCGACAGGCACGGCGGCAAGAAGCGCAAATCCGGCGCCAAATCCGGCAAGTGCCGGGAAGACATTGATCATATGTTCGATGAACTCAGGGATAGAGACGGCAGGGATACGGTCGGCGTCAGAAGGACGCCGACGCGGAAAGTTCGGGACTTCCTATCAGGCCGAGGCGATCAAGGCGATACCCGCCCCAATCTCGGCCCCGGCCGCAAGATCAGTTGCGGGCGCGCTTGCGCTGGGCCTGCTGCAGCTGCTGTTCCACGCCATCGACGCGCGCGTTGAGCTGGTCGAGACGCTGGCCGTTCTGCTGGGCCTGACCGGAAGCGGCCTGCGCTTCGGAGAGAGCCTGCTGCGCCGTGGTGTCGGTAGCCTGCAGCTTGGTTTCGAGTCCGTCGACCCGTTGGTTAACAGCCGCGACCTGTTCGCGCACGAAACCCTTGGTGGCGCAGCCACCCAGACCCAGAGCGCCAACCAGCATTACGACCGCGGGGGCAAGTTTCGTCATAGACGGCGACATGGATTTCCTCCAATTGGTTAGTATCAGTCCATTTTCCCAAGCCCAGCATCGCGGTTTCGACAATCCGATTCTGTCCGACTGTGCATTCCATCGGTCGAATTGAAGATAGGCGATACTTGGCATACGCCAAACAGGGCCAACGAGTTGTTCGCGACTCAGAATAATACTTGGTTTTTACAGGAACTTGTAAAACGCATGCTTGCTTTCCGATGCCGCCATGCGCTCGGTTCCAGGCTATGCTTTCCTCCCACGGGACGCATTCCAGAGGCGTCCGGTTAGGCGTGGTATGAACGTCCGTGGATGGACACGATATGAACAAAACGCCTCACAAGGCGCCTGGTGCCATCCGCTTCGGGGGCTCCCGCGATTTTCCGTTTCGGCTCGGCCAGAATTTCTATTCCCGAAACGGACGCAGTTCCTTGACTGACAGGGCCTCTGACCGAATAAACCGGGATGGCGGCACCCGGTCGACGTGCCGCCTTTTCATCCGGTCGACCCGCGGCT
This sequence comes from Novosphingobium panipatense, assembly GCF_002149965.1. Lineage (GTDB taxonomy): Bacteria > Pseudomonadota > Alphaproteobacteria > Sphingomonadales > Sphingomonadaceae > Novosphingobium > Novosphingobium panipatense_A. The sequence continues at coordinate 55,068 of NZ_MSQB01000016.1, forward strand.
TTTGATCGGGATGCAGCTTGCTCCGCGTTACCAACGGCTAAAGCGCGCGATGCTGGGGCGACAACGCCAGGCTTCGTGATCCCTCATCGATGAGGTAGAACGATGTCACCGCCGAACCCGACCTTACCCGACAGCAGCGATCTTTACGCCGATCCCGCACAGGAAGACGACTTCTGGAACGTCGCGGGGATCGTCGGCGAACTCGCCCAGGTCCGCCGCAGCCGCCGCGCGGCCAGCAGCCATCATGCCGAATACGGCGCCCAGGGCTTTCCCTCGCGCACGAGGCTGGCGAAAGTGGCGGAGGAGCTGTGCGGCGCGCTCTTTCCGTTGCGGCTTGGCCCGGACTTCGTGCGTCCCCACAACGAGGAAACTTTCGTCACCCAGTCCCTGCAGGTCGCCCTCAGCCGTTTGCAGGCGCAAGTGCGGCTTGAACTGAACTATGCGGAAGAGGGCGCGGACGAGGCAGAGCAGCAGGCCGATGCCATCGTGCTGGCTTTTTCGCGAAACCTGCCGGAGATCCGCCGCATGCTGGACCTCGACATCGACGCGGCCTATCGCGGCGACCCGGCCGCACGCAGTCTGGACGAGGTGCTGATCTGCTATCCCGGGCTGCTGGCGATCATTCACTACCGGCTCGCCCACACCCTGCACGGCCTGGGCGCACCGCTGGTCGCGCGCATCCTGACGGAGATCGCGCACGGCGCCACCGGGATCGACATTCACCCCGCCGCCGCGATCGGGCGCGGCTTCTTCATCGACCATGGCACCGGCGTGGTCGTGGGCGAAACCGCCGTCGTGGGTGACAATGTGCGTCTCTATCAGGGGGTCACGCTGGGCGCCAAGGACTTCACCAGGGAGAGTTCCGGCGCGCTCGTCCGGTCGCTGCCGCGCCATCCGGTGGTGGAGGACGACGTGGTGATCTACGCGGGGGCAACGATCCTGGGCCGGGTGACGATCGGCAAGGGATCCGAGATCGGCGGCAATGTCTGGCTAACCCACGGCGTGCCGCCGCATAGCCGCGTATCGCAGGCCCGCGCCGTGGTGACGAACATGCAGACGGGCAATGCGCTGCCCTCTGCCGGGCAGCTGAATTGAAACACGGGATCACGGCAGCGTTTTTTTGAAAATCCGCCGCAGGCGGATTTTGGCGGCAGCGGCCCAATTGGACTTAGGCGCCCCCACCCGACCGCCCATCTATGGTAAACTCGTGGGAGGTCGGGTGGGGGCGTGGGCCGGTGCCGCCGGGAAATGCCCTTCCGGGCATTTCCCAAACAAAGTCTCAGAACAGCACGAGCAGGCCGCGCGTGGGATCGACCAAGCCTTCCCAGATCATCTTGCCCGCCACGTAGAGGATCACCATCAGGCCGATATAGGCGATCCAGCGATAGCGCTCGATCACGCGGGCGAGGACATTGGCGGCAAGGCCCATCAGCGCGACCGAGAGGATCAGGCCGATGGCGAGAATGCCGGGATGGTCGCGCGCGGCGCCGGCCACGGCCAGCACGTTGTCGAGGCTCATGCTGATATCGGCCACGGCCACGGCCCAGGCGGCAGCGGCAAAGCTGCGCGGGGCGGCCTTGGCGACGGGGTCATCCTCGCCGCCGACGTCCTCGCGCAGTTCGCGCCACATCTTCCACGCCACCCAGACCAGCAGCAACCCGCCTGCAAAGACCAGGCCGACAAGCTGCATCAGCTGGGTCACGACGAGCGCGAAGGCGATACGCAGGACGAGCGCGGCCACCACGCCGATCATGATGACCTTGCGGCGCATGGCGGCGGGAAGCCCGGCCGCCAGCGCGCCGACGACGATGGCATTGTCGGCCGCCAGCATCACGTCGATCAGCACCACCTGCCCGAAGGCGGCGAGTGCGGCGGGCGAGCCGAGGTTGGAGAAATCGGCAACGATGTGCTGCCACAAGTCGGTCATGCGGTATTATCCCTGTTGATCTCGGGTTTCTCTCCAGGCGCCGCGCGCGGCTGCAAGGAGGAAGTCCGAATAAGTCCAGCCGCAAGCGGCGGCGGCGATGGTGGAAAGGCTGTCTTCGTCCTCGCGCCCCGGACGGCCGGAGCCGGTGAGGTTGGGCTTCGCGTTGACGTCGAAGAGGAAATAACGCCCCTCGGCATCCGCGCGGCAGTCGATCCGCATGGTGCCGCGGATTTCGAGCAGGGCAGCGGCCTGTTCGCAGGCCGCGGTCACGGCGGTCACGGCAGGATCGGCGCATTCCTCGGGCGTCATCGCGGCGCTGTTGCGGCTGACCGGGACGTCTCCGTTATAGGGGGCGATGTCGCCGTGCTGGTCGAACCGGCGCACGGGCGGCAGGGCGAAAGGCGAAGCGGCCCCTTCCCTGCAGGCGGCGGGCATGACGGTAATGGTGATTTCCTGACCCGGCAGGAACTGCTCCAGCATGGTCGCCGCGCCGAAGCGGCGGCTCTCAGCCAGGTCGCGGACTTGCGCGGCCAATTGCTCCGTGGTCCGGGCGACGCTCACGCCTTGGCTGCCGCGCCCGCGCAGCGGCTTCACCACCAGCGGAAGCCTGTTTGCAAAGGGCGCAAGTTGCGCGTCGAGATCACCATCGCCGTCGATCAGCCAGGATTGCGCGACCGGCAGGCCTGCCGCGAGCAGGCGCGCATTGGTGGCGGCCTTGTCGTCGATCGCCTGCATGGCCTGCGGGTCCGGCCCGACGATCCAGGCCTTCCGGCTTGCCTGCTCGATGGGGTGTCCTTCAAAGACCACGGTGTTGGTCCAGAGCAGCGTGGCGCCTGCTTCCAGCGCGGCGGCAATGCCCTGCTCGGTATCGGGCCAGACCCAGTCGAACACGCGCGTGGGGTCGGGATCGGCCACCGGCGTCGCCAGGGTGCAGCCCGCCGCCAGCAGGGCCACGCCGATATCGGCGCCGCTGTCGGAATAGCCGCCGGGCTTGGCTTCCTTGCGGGCACCGTCGATCACCGGCGGCTCGAGCGCCTGATAGAGGATGGCGATAGTCTGCTCGGTAGGATCGGGCGGGGTCATCGGGCGGCTCCCATGATGCGGAACGAAAGCGGCGCGCCGACGATGACCAGCATCACCCGGACGAGATGGTGAACGATCACGAAGCCCGCCTCCAGCGAGAGGCTCAGCGCGACCATGCTCATTTCCGCCACCCCGCCGGGCGAATAGGCCAGCGCGACGAGCGCCGGGTTGAGCCCCGTAGCCCAACCGATCGCAAAGGCCCAGCCGAAGGTTATGACCAGCAGGATCGCGGTCGATCCTGCCGCCAGCAGCAGGGTGCGGGTCAATGTCCTGAGGTCAAGGCCGACGAAGCGGCAGCCGATAGTGGCGCCCAGGCCCACTTGCGCGGCGGCGATGGCCCAGGCGGGGATATGGAAATCGGACAGGCCGGTCAGATGCACTAGCGCGCTGGCGAAGAGCGGCCCCATCAGGTGCCAGGCGGGCAGCCTCAGCGCGCGGCCGATTGCCCCGCCCACGATGACGCAGCCGAGCCCCCAGAACAGCAGCGGCCAGCCGGTCGCTTCAGTGAGCATTGGCGGCGCAAGCACCGGAGCATGAACGTCCGCCTCGAAGGCGCGGATCAGGAACGGCAGGATGAAGACCACGAGGAAGATCCGCGCACCGTGGATCAGCCCCACCATGCGCTCGTCGGCGCCGCGCTCGGCGCCCATCAGCACCATCTCGGCAATGCCGCCGGGCATGCCTGCGAAATAGGCGGTGGGCGGGTCGAACCGGGCGACGCGGCGGAAATAGAGCACGCAGAGGAACGCCGCGCTGGCGAGGAACAGCGGCAGCAGGGCGATGGGCACGATCCACTCCGCCGCCTGTGTCATCAGGCCGGGATGGAAGGCACTGCCCAGCACGACGCCGATCACCGCCGACATCGGGCGGCGGGTGGCGGACGAGGCGGCTATCGGCAAGCCCGCGATGCTGCCCGCCGCGCAGGCGCTCATCGCGCCAAGCACCCAGGGCAGCGGCGCGCCGATAGCCCAGAACGCGGCCCCTCCCGCCGCGCCGAGGGCAAGCGCGGCAAGGAAGCGCAGGATCATGCGGGGATCAGGGAAGATACGCAGCGTACCCGTCATACGTCACTCGTCATCCAAGGCCCGAAGTCCGTCATCCTGAACTCGTTTCAGGATCCATTCCTCAGCCTCAACCGGACGCTTCGAGCGCTTGCGGCATTCGCGGTTTACTGTCCAACACTCCGGCCATGACTGCCCGATGGACCCTGAAACAAGTTCAGGGTGACGAGGCGTGAGGTGGAGAGCGAAGGTAGCAAAGGGAGCGAACGTCACCGCGTCACCCCACGAACGGGAAGGCCAGCACCAGCATGCCCACCACCGTCATCACCAGACAGCACAGCGCCGCCGGGATCAGGGTGAAGCGCTGGTGGTCGGCAAGGTCCACGCCCGCAAGGCTGACCAGCAGGTAGGTAGAGGGCACCAGCGGACTGAGCAGGTGGACCGGCTGGCCCATCAGTGAGGCGCGGGCGATGGCCATCGGCTCCACGCCGTAGTGCGCCCCCGCCTCCGCCAGGATCGGCAGCATGCCGAAGTAGAAGGCGTCGTTGGAGATGAAGAACGTGCCCGGCAGGCTGATCAGCGCGGTGATCGGCGCCATGTAGGGGCCGAGGAACGGCGGGATGAAGCTCACCACCTCACGGCTCATCGCCTCGACCATGCCGGTGCCCGACAGGATGCCGGTGAAGATGCCCGCCGCAAAGATCAGCGAGACGACCGCCAGCACGTTGCCCGCATGGGCGGCGATGCGCTCTTTCTGTTCCTTCACATGGGGATAGTTGGCGATCATCGAGATCGCGAAGGCCAGCATCATCAGGATCGGCAGCGGCAGCACGCCCCAGACCAGCAGCACCAACAGCGCGACGACGAGCGCGGCGTTGAACCAGATCATCTTCGGACGACGCGCCTCGGGCCACTGCGAGACGGCGAAGTCGGCCAGTTCCTTCGGGGTGGCGGCTTCGACGCGGCCGATGCGGCGGCGTTCCTTGCGGCCGAAGTGGATCGCCAGCAGGATCAGGAAGGCCAGGCCCGCAACCATGCCCGGGATCAGCGGCACGAACAGCGTCGAGGGATCGAGCTTCAGCGCGCTGGCGGCGCGCGCGGTCGGACCGCCCCAGGGCGTCAGGTTCATCACGCCGCTCGTCACCATCAGCAGGCAGACGAGGTAGAGCCGGTTCATGTCGTAGCGCTTGTAGAGCGGCAGCATGGCGGCCATCGTGATGATGTAGGTGGTCGAACCGTCGCCATCGAGGCTGACGAGCGCGCAGAGCACCACCGAACCGATCAGGATCAGCATCGGATCGCCGTGGACCAGCCGGATCAGGCGGCCCACCAGCGGATCGAACAGGCCGGTGTCGGTCATCGTGCTGAAGAACAGGATCGCGAAGAGCAGCATGACGCCAGTGGGCGCAAGCTTGGTCAGGCCCTCGATCATCATGTCGCCAAGGCCGGCGTGAAAACCGGCGAGCAGGGCGAACAGCGTGGGCACGACGACCAGCGCGACCAGCGGGGTCATCCGCTTGGTCATGATGAGCGTCATGAAAGTGGCCACCATCAGGAAGCCGATAAGGGCGAGACTCATGATTGTCCCCGAATGTCTGTCATGGATGGATGGGACGGATCAGAACGTGACGCCGACGCGGGCGGTCAAAGTCTGTCCATCGTCTTTCCCGGTATAGGCACCGGCGGTGTTCTGCGTGTTCCAGTGGATCGCGTTGACCTGGAAGCGGGTGAAACTGTTGAGATACCAGTTCACGCCCAGCGTCGCCGCCCAACCTTGCGCGGGGGTGACGATGTCGTCGAACTCCAGGTTCTCGTAGCGTGCGGTCAACTCGATCGCGCCGGGGCCGCCTTCGAAGACGGGGCGCAGGACCTTGGGCTGGCCGAAGCTGCCGAGGCGCGGATTGTAAGGGGGCAGATCCCCGGTGAGGAACCAGCCGCCCGAAACGCTCCAGGCGCGGCTGACGAAATCGGGCCGTCCGCCGTCGAGCCGGGCATGGCGCTCGCCCGCCTCGCCCATGATCCAGAGCGGGCCGGAATAGCCGCCCACTTCCACGCCGTAGCCGGTGGTGCCGGTGCCGCCGATCAGCGTGCCCGTCGAAAGCCGGAGCGCACCGTTGAAGCGGCCGCCGATCACGGTGTTGCGGGTCAGCGTGTTCTTGCCGGGATGGAGCATCTCGTCGAAGCCCCACACGCCGAGGTGCAGCACCTGACGGTCGGATTTCACCGGGTTCCAGTGCGCGCGGGCCAGCACGGTGCGGTTGTCGGACGTGCTCTGGTCGCCGTCGATGCGGTCGCCGGTCACGGTCAGCGAGGCGTGGCCGGTCTTCCAGAACAGGCGCGGCATGATGCCGAGGCCGTAAAAGGCGCGCTGCGGGATGATCGCGGTGGCCACTACCGAGCGTTCGGTAAAGGGCGTGGAATCCGACCCGGTAGAACCGTCGAAGCTGCGGTCGTTGAACAAGTGGCCGACGCGCACGTCATAGTCCATGCCCGGCGCGATGCGGTTGCGCCAGCCCATGAAGGCGGTGACGACGTCCACCTCGTTCTCGGAGAAGTCGCTCTCGAACTGGTAGAAGAAGTGCGTGCCCACCGTGCCTTCGAGGCCCATGCGCAGCGCGCGCATGCCGGTAGTGGTCAGGTTGCGGCCGCTGTACTTCGAGCCCGTGGTGGTGCTGACATCGGTAATGATGCGCCCGCGCGGCTTGAAACTGAACATGCCGTCCGCCGAATGGAACACCGGCAGGCCCGCGCCCCATTCGGTGCTGACGCCCGAAGCCGAGACGGCGGCGGCGCGCACACGCTCGATATCGCGCTCGGCCGGTCCAGGGGGGACAAGCTGCGGCGCGTAAGGCTCCGTCACCACGACTTGCGGGGCGGGTTCGGGCGCAGACGCGGCAGGCGCCTGCGGTGCGGCTGCCAGCGCGGGGGCAGCCTGAGTGGAGGTGACGCCCGCCTCCAGCTTCTCCACCCGCTGGCGCAGCGAGGCGATTTCGGCGGCCTGGGCGCGAACCAGTTCGGCAAGGTCTTCCTTGCTCGGTTCCTGGGCAAGGGCAGGCGTCGCCGCGATCAGGGCGGCAAGGGCAGTGCCCGCTGCAAGGATTTTCATCGGATATTCTGTCCAGAGGCAAGGATCGCGTTCCAGTCGCGCAGGAAGCGGGCGCGGGTCAGGCGATCGAGATTGACGAGAAGCTGCGGACCCACGCGCACCGGGCGCGCCTGTCCGGCAGGAAGGCGATGAGAAGCGGGCACGTCGGGGCGCACCGGCCAGAGGCTGTGCCGGGCAAGCTGGGCCTGCCCGGCACGGGAGAGAAGGAAATCGAGGAACAGCCGCGCCGCCGCCGGATGGCGCGCCTCGCGCGAGATGAAGGCGATGCGCGAGGTGACGATGGTATAGTCGCGCGGAAAGACGACGCCGATGTTCGGATCGCGCCGCGCCCGTTCGAGCGCGTAGGAACCGATCACGTTGTAGGCCATGGCCAGCTTGCCCGAGGCGACGCCTTGCAGCATCTCCTCGGTATGGGTCATGAGCACCGGCCGCGTGGCCGCCATGGCTTCCACCAGTCCGCGCGTGTCGCGGGTGATCTGGAAATCCTGCGAGAGGTAGAGGTAGCCCACGTTGGAACGGGCAGGATCGAACGTCGCGACTTTGCCCATGAAGGCCGCGCGGCGCTTGCGCAGGAGCTGCTCGAGCTGCTGATGGCTCTGCGGCACCAGGGCGGCGGGCACCAGCTTCTTGTTGTAGACCACGCCGATCGGCTCGGCGGTAACGCCGAAGCCCATGTTCTTCCACACAGCCGCTTCCGGCAGCGCGGGCTTTTCGGGACTGGCATATTGCTGGGCATAGCCGTCGTTGATCAGCTTGACCTGCTGGTCCATCGCCGAAGACCAGACGATGTCCGCGGAATACTGTTTGGCGCGCGTTTCGGAGGTGAAACGGCGATAGAGTTCGGCCGACCCGAGATCGGCATAGAGCACCCGGATGCCGGGAAAGGCACGGCGAAAGGCCGATACCACCGGCACCATTTCCGCCTTGTCGGCATTCGCGTAGATCCGCACGGTGCCCTCGGCGCGGGCGTCGGCGATCAGGGAATCGTAGGAGCGCGGGTAGCCAGCCGGTCGCTCGACCCGTTGCCGCTGGGCTTCGGCAGGCGCGGTCGCGGCCGGAACGGCGATCATCGCTGCAAGTGTCAGAACCGTTATGAAGCTGCGCATTCCCGTATCCTCTCGCTTTCCGCGTCTCATGTCGGATAAGCTGATAGACATGCCCTACGATCCGAAGCTGTCATCCACCTTTCACGAAAACCGGCAGGTCGAGTCTCGCCCATGCGCGTTCTGATCGTCGAGGATGACGCGCAGCTCGCGCGCGGCGTGGTTTCCCTGCTGCGTGCGGCGGGCCATGCGATCGACCATGTCGCCAGCGGTGAGGACGCGCTTTCCGTCATCGCCACCGAGCCCTACTCGCTGGTGATTCTCGACGTCGGCCTGCCCGATATCGACGGATTCGAAGTGCTCGCCCGCCTCCGCGCACGCGGCGATCAGGTGCAGGTGCTGATGCTGACCGCGCGCGACGGGCTGGACGACCGAGTGCGCGGGCTGGACCTCGGGGCCGACGATTACTTGCGCAAGCCTTTCGACGTCGAGGAACTGGAAGCCCGCGTCCGCGCTCTGGGGCGAAGGCGGGGCGGCGATGCCGCGCCGGAGATGCGGATCGGAGCGATGACCATCAACCGCTCGACCGGACGCGTCGAAGTGGGCGAGCGGCTGGTCGAACTGCGCCGCCGCGAATGGGCCGTGCTGGAAGCGCTGGCGGCGCGCGCCGGGCAGATCGTCTCGCGCGAGACCTTGCAGGCCGAAGTCTTCGGCTTCGACGATCCGGTCGGCTCCAACGCCCTCGAAGTCAACGTCACGCGCCTGCGCAGCAAGCTGGCGCCGGACGGCCCGGCGATCCGCACCGTGCGCGGCGTCGGCTACATGCTCGACCGTTCGTGAAAGCCGCAAACGACAGGAGGAAGCGAGCGCTTTCGCTGCGCCGCCGCCTCGGCATCGCCATGCTGGGGCCGCTGGTGATCGCCGCGCTGGCGTTGGGTCTGATCGGCTGGGCACTGATTTCCGACGTCGTGCGCCGCACCAACGACCGCGTGCTGGGCGGCGCATTGGGCGCCATCGCCGAGACGGTGCAGGTCGAGCGCGGCGAAGTCACGCTGGACCTGCCGCCCGCCGCCTTCGGCATGCTGGAGAATTCCGAGCGCGACAACGTCTACTACCGTATCTCCGTGGGCAGCGAGCTGCTGACCGGCTATGCCGACCTGCCCGCGCCCGACCCTGCCCGCCTTTCCGCCGAGACGCCGCAGTTTCGCTATGCCGATTATCGCGGCCAGCGCATCCGCATCGGCGAAGTGCGGCGCGACCTGCCGCGCATCCCGGCGCCGGTGGTAGTGCAGGTGGCCGAGACGCTCGACAACCGCAACGCCCTGCGCCAGCGGCTGATGGCGGCGCTGCTGCTGGGAGAGGCCGTGCTGGTCGGCGCCGCGCTCGCGCTGATCCGTCCGGCGCTGGGCTGGAGCCTGCGCCCGCTCTCCGAACTGCGCACCGCCATCGAAGCGCGCGACACCCGTGCGGCGCCGGATCTCTCCCCGCTGCGCACCGGCCCCCTGCCCGCCGAACTGCTGCCGCTCTCGCGCTCGTTCGACCGGCTGCTGGGCCGTCTGGACCTCGCCACCAGCGCCATGCGCCGCTTCACCGCCGATGCCTCCCACCAGATGCGCACCCCCCTCTCGGTGCTGAAAGTTCAGGTCGCGCTGGCCCGCCGCGGTTCGGCGGAAGCGCTTCAGGAAATCGATGAAGCGAGCGACCGGCTGGAGCGCCTGCTGACCCAGCTGCTCACCCTCGCCCGCGCCGACGAGGCCGGAGCCCTGCCGCCGCTGGAACAGGTCGATCTCGTGGAAGTCAGCCGAAGGGCGATTTCCCGCAGGATCCGGCAGGCGATCGAGGCCGAAGTGGAACTGCTGCTGGACAGCCCGGAACAGGCCGCATTCCAGGTGCAGGGCCATCGCTCGCTGGTCTACGAGATGCTCTCGAACCTTGTCGACAACGCGATCCGCTACAACCGGCCCGGCGGCAAGGTCACCATCGGTCTGCGGAAGGACGCCGGGGGCACCCGCCTGATCGTCAGCGACGACGGCCCCGGCATTCCCCCCGGTCAGCGCGAGCAGGCCATGGCCCGCTTCACCCGCCTTCAGGGCGAGAACGGGCCTTCCGGCAGCGGGCTGGGCCTCGCCATCGTGCAGTCCTCGGCAGAACGGCTGGGCGCGGGCCTCCTGTTGGAGGATGCCCTGCCCGGCCTGCGGGTTACCGTCATCTTCCCGAACCACGGCGAGGCTATGGATTTTTCCTGAGAAATCGATCCCTTGCAGCATGTTTTAAGTTGCTAATATGTCGCAATATCAACACTAGATTGCTGCGGGATGCCGGGCATCCGCCTCTAGTATTTTGAAAGCGACGAATGACCACGATGCGATGGATGCTGGCAAGCCTGGCCGTGGCCTCCGGTCCTGCCGAAGCGCAAGAAGCCCTGCCCCGGCCCGAGGGCGAAAAGCCCGCAGCCGTCGTGCCGACCGGCCCCGATCCGGTCTATCCCGCCAGCTTCTACGATGCCTTTCAGCCGCAGACCGCGCTCGACATGCTGGAGCGCACACCGGGATTCCTGCTTTCGGAAGGCAGCGCAGTGCGCGGCTTCGGCGGCGCGGCGGGCAATGTCCTGATCGACGGCCAGCGCCCGACCGTTAAGGCAGGCGGCATCACCGAAGTCCTGCGCCGGATCGGCGCCCGGCAGGTGGACCGCATCGTCCTGCTGCGCGGCAGCGAGGCCGCCGAGGCGCAAGGCCAGACCCTGGTGGCCAACGTGATCCGCAAGGCCGACGCGGCCGGTTCGGGCAATGCCGTGCTGGAACTCGCGCGCACCGAGGACGGGCGCATTTCCCCGACCGCGCGGATCAGCCATGCCCGCCGCATCGGCGCCTGGCAGACGAGCCTCGAACTCTCGGCCGTCAACGAACGCTACGTCACCGATGCCGACTATCTCACGCGCGGCGCGGACGGCGCGCTCCAGGAATCGCGCGCCGAGGCGATCCGCGCCAAGGCGCCCGAATATGGCCTGACCGCCTCCGGCTCGCGCCCCTTCGCGGGCGGCACGCTGACGCTGAACTTGCGGCTCAACCATGACGAATATTCGTCCCGCCGCCGCATCGCCATCCGCGAGCAGAGCACGGCAGGCGCTCCCGATGCCGAGCGCCTGATCGACTACACCGAGACATCGACAAGCGCGGAATTCGGCGCCGACTGGTCCCGGCCGCTCGGCAACGACTGGTCCACCAAGCTCGTCGGCCTCGCGCGGGGCGAGCGGGCCTCGCAGTACGAAGATTACCGGCAGGACGGCTTCCGCAGCCTTTCCCAGCAGGACCAGAAGCCGCTGGAACTGGTGGCCCGCTCGACCGTCTCGCGCGAGGGGGACCATGCCCTACGTCCCGAATTCGGCGGGGAACTGGCCTACAACCGCCTCGGCAGCCGATTGGCCTATGGCGAGGACGACGGTTTGGGCGGCGGCATGGTGCCAATCGATCTCGCCAATGCCGATACCCGCGTGACCGAACTGCGCGGAGAAGGTTTCGCCAATGCCAACTTGCGCCTTGCCGGAAAGCTGGACGCGGAGGTCGGGCTGGCAGTGGAATTCTCGCGCATTCGCGTCACCGGGGACAGCCAGCAGAGCCAGAGCCTGTCCTATCTCAAGCCCTCGGGCGCGCTGGTCTGGTCGCCCGGCAAATCCACCCAGGTCCGGCTCGGGTGGCGGCGCACGGTAGACCAGCTGGACTTCAGCGATTTTGCCGCTTCGGTCGATCAGGCGGACGGGCGGCCGCTCGGCGGCAATGCCCGCCTGCGTCCGGCACGGATCAGCCGCGCCCTGCTGCGACTGGACCACCGCTGGGGCCAGGGCGGCGCCATCGCCGTGGAGGCCTTTCACCAGCGCCATCAGGGCATGCTCGGCTATATCCTGCTGCCCAGCGGCGACCAGGCGCTGGGGACCGTGGGCAATGCCGTCCAATGGGGCGCCACGGCGCAGGCCAGCCTGCCGCTAACCGCCCTCCTGCCCGGCGCGCGCCTGACCCTGGACGGCACCTTGCGCAAGACAAGCCTGCGCGATCCCATTACCGGCCGCAACCGCCGCATCGACGACATGGCGCCGCGCAGCTTCACCGGCGAATTCCGCCACGACCTGCCGCGCCTGCGCACCTCATGGGGCGTGAGCTACACGCTCTCCGAACGCTACGACATCTACTATGTCGACGAACACCTGACGGAACGCAGCGGCGACGAGTGGAGCGCCTATGTCGAGACGACGGCGCTGGCCGGCGTCAAGATCACGCTCAAGGCCAGCGCCGGGATCGACAGCACCCGCCTGCGCAGCTTCTACAGACCCAGCCGCGCGAACCCGTTGACCGGAACCGACGCCCGCACCATGCGCGACGGCAGCACGGTGACGCTGGTCCTCTCCCGCGCGATCTAGAACCCGGGAGTCCGTTTGGAAATTGGCGGACGGACAGCAGCGGCGGCTATCTGGAATTTCTCCTGAAATCTGCCATTCCGGTCACGCCGACATGGCAGACGGTAGCCCGGAACGATAAGGTGGGTTTCACACTGAAGAAGATACCACCCGATGCGCTTGCCGATCCGAAACTATCTTGAGACGTCACTCACGATTTTTATCGAACCAATCTGCGACCAATATGAAGTCCCGCCCGGTGGGGAAGCCGTTGTCACCCTTGACGATGGACACCCTCATTCCATTGACGTGCACCCAGACAATTGGGTGTCGATATGGAACGAGGGAGATAGCTGGCCGATTGTTGAAATATTCGACAAGCACCAATTTTCGGTTTCGCCAAAAACTTCGTAAACGCAAAGTTGAACGGTAGCTTACCCGACCTTTCCGACTTTGAGGGCGCCTAAGTCGAGAGCCAAGTGCGGTCGGTCGTTCAGTCGAATGGCGGCTTTTCAGGATTTCAACCTGAACGCTGGCTGTTAAAAGTGTCGACATTGCCAACATACAGACCTTCTGATCTAAAATGATTAATAATACTATATGGGTGGAATAATGGATTGTCTGAATGACCAAATTCAAAACGGCTGATAGGTTTACCTATAGCAAAATAAAAAGAGCGGCGTTGGATGCTCTTTTCGATTTCAGCAGAGATTTGGGCGTTGTTAAAGGCAGACCGCATATACAAGTGGTCGGAATGGTTTCAGATTGTTACGAACATGGGTTCGAGAAACCTGTTGAAGACATAATGTGGCTCTGTGCACTATATATCATTTCAGGGAATTGGTACGAAGAGCCAAGCAAAGTGATTAAACAGGAAATTGAGGGTCATCTTAGAAAATACGGAATCGATGAGCTACTCAAGGACATTCCTGTCGATGAGGCTTCAGAATTAAGGCGGGATTTAGAGATCCTCAACTTTATCGATCGAGAGAAATTCTCGAGACCACAGTGTTGAAATATCAACGATATCCCCCAACCTTTCCGGCTTTGAGGGCGCCAGGAGCGGTCGGCCGTTCAGTGGAAGGTCAGGTTTTCAAGAATTTAATCTGAAACCTGCGTTTCCGGACAGGTCAGTTAGTGCAAAGTCGGTGCATCAGAATACTGGAGGTATTCGTGGACGAACTAATGCAAGACGTTCAATCGGCGGCCGAGCGAGCTGTTTCAATGTCTCAATCGCGCCTTGGTGGAACATTGGATTACTCGATTTCAAGCTTTCCGCTAGTCGAGGAGATGCTTGCCGAGGCTCATCAATATGTTGGGGAGCTCGGTGCACCAGAGATCGATGGTCTGGTCGGCTCCGTAGGTAGCTACCTGCTCGAATCTGTCCGTCGAGCGAAGGGTGGAACCTATAACTGGTTTGCGGATAAGGGGCAGCCCGTGCTCATCGTTGGTGAGCCTGACTTTCATGTCGCACTTGCCACATGGGACAAGGTGCGAGGTCGGCTCATGGGTGATGTTGGCGACAACATCCCCTTCCATATGGGTGGCTTTCTGGATCGCGCCAATCAGGCACGGCCAGGCGATAGAGTGCTGTTCATTTGATGCATCCTTTAGGTCCGCTTTCCCCAACTTCTCTGCTATTCCGCCCGCCCAAGGGTCCACCCGAAAGCAGAAGTTCATTCAGGGTGGAGTTCATCCACGCAGCCCAACAACATTGACAACACGGCGAGCGCCGCCTAGCCGGTGGGCATGACGAGCATGCCCACCCTTGCAGGAAGCTATTACTACCGCTGATCGGCGGTGGGTATCTTGTCGTTCTCAACCGCTGCGTGACCAGCGGTTGAACTCTCCCCGGATAGACCAAGGTTGCGCCAGCCCATTCGGAAAGGCCTCTGGTCGTGAAGTTCGTGGAAGGCAGTCAATCGCACAAATCGCCTGTGACAGGGCTCCCTAAAACCCTTTCGCTGGGCATCGTCGGGTACGGCGCCTTCGGGCAGCTTTCGGCGCGCTATCTCCGGCCCTGGTTCCGCATCCTCGCGCACGATCCCCAGGTAACGGAATCACCGGTCGAGGGGGTTGCCATGGCCGATCTATCCGCCGTCTGCCACTGCGATATCGTGGTGATCGCGGTCCCGCTCTCCGCGCTCGTCCAGGCCTGCCGCGCGATGGCGCCCCTGCTGCGGCCGGGCACGCTGGTCATGGACGTCTGCTCCTCCAAGGTCCTCCCCGCCGAGATCCTGCTGCGCCAACTGCCGCCCCATGTCGATCTTCTGGCGACCCATCCGATGTTCGGCCCGCAGAGCATCGGCGCCGGCATCGGCGCCGGCACGAAAGGCCTGAAGATGGTGCTCTGTCCGCTGCGTGCCACCGGCGCGAAGCGCGTCGCGGCCTTCCTGCGCGCACGGTTCGGCCTGTCGATCCTTGTCGCCAGCCCCGAGGAACACGACCGCGAGGCCGCCTTCACGCAGGGCCTTACGCACCTGATCGCCAAGGCCCTGCTGCGCATGGACGACTTGCCCGGCCGCATCACCACCCGCAGTTTCGACCTCATCCGCCAGGCCGTGGAAATGGTCCGTCACGACGCACCCGGCGTCAGCCATGCCATAGAGACCAACCCTTATGCAGCAGGCGCGCGAAGCCGGTTCTTCGCGGAGATGGATGCGGTGCGCCGCGAGTTGGGATCAGCCTGACAGCCGGGCGCGCAAGTCCGCCTCGGTGACGATCTCGATCCGCACGCCCGCGCCGCGAAGCTCTTCGGCCTTGCGGTGCTGGGCATCGGCGGTCACCCAGCGCCCGTAAGTCTGACGCGCGCTGATCACCAGCATGGTCGTGGTGGTGCCCACGCCCGAGACGATGCGTGCGCCCGCCCCGGCCAGGAACTGGGCGAGCGTGCCGTCGCGCGCCTCGCCCAGAATGGCGATGCGCTGCCCCTTCAGCGGACCGACTTCGGCAGCGGGCGGCGCCTTGCCCGCCTTTCCGGGCTTGGCCATCCAGCCCTGCAGGTCGATCCCGGTCTCCTCGATGGCCCTGACGATCACCATGCCCGCCGCCCGCGCATCGCTGAGCGCGTCGTGGTGCCGGTGCCTGAGGCCGAGGTGGCGGGACAGGACGTTCAGCCTGTGGCTGGAAAGCTGCGGCCAGGCCCGCTTGGCCACCCGCACGCTGTCCAGCCAGGTCGTCTCGATCGAAGCGAGGTCGCCGATCCGGCAGGCCGCCGCCAGCGCCCCCTTGTCGAACCCGGAATGAGCGACGGTGACGCGACCGCTCAGGTGACCGGCGACGACCGCATGGATATCGCCGAACGTGGGTTTGCCCGCGACATGCTCCGGCGAAATGCCGTGGATGCGGATGTTGAAGGTGGAGAATTCGTCGCGCGGGTCGACCAACGTCTCATAGGCGAACGTCTCGCGGCCTTGCCGGAAACCGACGATGCCGATCTGGCAGATGCTGCTGACGCGCGCAGGCCGTCTCGACGTCGATGACGACGAAATCGGGTTCTTCCAACCCGGAAACGTCCTGAAGGGAATCCGATAGCTTCATGGGCGGCGGATCTAGCAGCGTGTCTTCGTCAGGGCGAGAGGTTCACACCTCCACCGCCAGATCGTCGAAATCGGCCAGGGTGCCGCCCGCGGCGATCAGCTTCTCGTAGTCCTCGCGGCGCCGGGCATCGATGCGGGTATTGCTGACCCCGCGCTTCCAGTAACCGGCGATGGCCACGTCCTGCCGCGCCATTCCCATGGTGGTAACGAAATGCTGCCGAATGGCGCGCATCTCGCTGCGCTCTCCCGCGCCCCAGACGATATGGCCCTGCGGATCTTCCAGCGCCCGGGCGCGCGCCAGCAGCGGCTCGCGCGGTTCGCCCGGCTGCGCGGGATCGATGCGGTGCAGCGTCAGGCCGGGCACGCGGGGCAGTTCCGCAAAGGCGGCGGGATCGGCGGCGACCACCCAGCCGGTACCCGCCATGCCATGCGGCCAGGACTTCAGCATCGACCAGAGCGCCGGGATCGCCGTTTCATCGAGGAAAAGCGCGATCTTGCGCTTTTCGTCCTGCGGCTCGGGAATACCGACATGGGGACGCGGGCCGGTCAGCGCGAAGCGATCGCCCTGCTGCAAGGCCGCGCTCCACTGCATCATCGGGCTGGGATCGTCATGAAGAACCACATCGAAAGTGAAGATCCCGCTTTCCGCATGATAGTCGCGCACGGTGTAAATCCGCGAGATTCCGCCGAAATCAGGCCCCAGATGAATGCGGAAGGCCACGTTTGGCAGCGACCAGTTCGGGTCGTCCGCCCATTCCTCCAGCCTTGCCGCGATACGCCGCACGGACAGGAGCGGCTGCGTGACATCCGTGACCATTACCGAAACCTCGTGCAGTTCACGGTCGTGCTCCGCCTCGCGCAAGGCCCCCGGCTGAGAGGCGTTGCCGGAGCGCCGCGCGGTATTGTCGTTGGAAGCCATCGGGGTATCCATTTCACCAGTCTCAGGAATTGCGGAAAAGCGCGCAGCTGTAGACCGGCCGTCCCAGCGTCAGCACGCGGTAGAGGAAGGCGATCGCAGCCGACGCCGCGCCGCAGTGGCGCGCCACATCGTAAGTCTCCACCAGCCGCAGTTCGGGTACGGCGCGGCTCACCTCCTCGGGCCGCCGGACACCCCAGGAGAATTTTGCGCCCGTCTTCGAGACGCTGGGATGCCGATGGGACTGGGCGACCATCAGCGGCGAGGCCAGATCCAGCGCCAGCCAGAGCGCCGATCCGCGCACGACCGCCTTGGCCGCCAGGGCCTGCAACCAGGAAAGCGCGCGGATCGGATCGAGGTACATCGAAACCCCCTCCGCCACGACCAGAACGGGGCGGCCTTCCTCCCATCCGACACTGCCGCTCCAGGCCGCCACATCGGTGGCATCCGCCGCCAGCGCGCGCACGTTGGGCAAGGCCGGGACGAGCGCATTGCGCAGGGCCACGACTTCCGGGAAATCGAGGTCGATCCAGTCGATCCCCGGCGGCGGAGACAGCCGGTTGGCGCGGGTGTCCAGACCCGACCCGACCGACAGGATCAGGCAGTGCGGGTGCTCCTGGATGAATTCGGCGACGACCCCGTCCAGCCACTGGCCGCGCACCACCGAGCCGCGCATGCTGGCCTTGTCCCCGGCAAAGCGCTCCGGGTCGAAGGCGAGCGCCCGGCCCACCGCTTCGGCGGCGGGATCCACGAAATGCAGATCCGGGTTCTGCCGCGCCGCCGTCAGCCGCGCGGCCAGGGTGATGAGCAGGGTTTCCGGCACCCCGCTAAGTGTTGACGTGTCTTGGCCGGTCATCCGGTCTGGCAGGGAAGCGATCTGGTTCATGGCATCATCCGATATTGCGCCAGGCAGGCTCGCTGATCATCGATTGAACTGCAAGTGATTATCAATAGCATATAACCATCAGGCTCATCGCTTCGTCGGCGCTGCTTGCGAATCCGTGTCTTATACCATAGGGGGGTATCCTATGGGTCATCTTACCGAGAACAACGAAGCGCTGGTAATGCGCGTGCGCCGCCTCGTGGGGCAATTGCAGGCGGTGGAGCGTGCGCTCGTTTCCGGGGAGGACTGCGCGAAGACCTTGCATCTCGCCGCCGCCGTGCGCGGCGCGATCAACGGGTTGATCGACGAATTGATCGCCGATCACGTGAAGGCGCACGTCTCCGCGCCGGACCTTACCCAGGCCGAGCGGGACGAAGGCGCCGAAGCCCTGATCGCGGCGATCCGCCGCTACGCGAAATGATGCAGGCCTGAGGAACGGACATGGCTACTCTTCCTGAATTCGCCCATGAGCATGACTTTCTCGGCGCCGCGCACGACGCCAATGCGCGGCGGACCTTGTGGGTCGTGCTGCTGACGGCCGCGATGATGGTGGCCGAGATTGTCGCGGGCTACGTCACCGGCTCCATGGCGCTGCTGGCGGACGGGTTTCACATGGCGACCCATGCCGGAGCGCTGGGCGTTGCGGCACTGGCCTACCGCTATGCCCGGCGCCACAGCCGCAACCCCGCCTTCAGCTTCGGCACCGGCAAAGTGGGCGACCTCGCCGGGTTCGCCTCGGCGCTGGTGCTGGCGCTGATCGCGCTGGGGATCGGCGTGGAATCGGCGCTGCGCCTGTTCGAACCGACCGCCGTGGCGTTCGGAGAGGCGACCGCGATCGCTGTCGTCGGGCTGGCGGTCAACGTGGCAAGTGCCCTGCTACTGTCAGGTGATCACCACCATGGCCACCATCATGACCATGACCATCATCATGGGCACGGTCATCATCATGGTCATGGCGACAACAACTTGCGCTCCGCCTACGTCCATGTCCTCGCCGACGCGCTGACGTCCGTGCTGGCCATCGCCGCGCTGCTGGCGGGCCGCTACCTCGGCTGGGTCTGGCTCGATCCGGTCATGGGTATCGTCGGCGGCGTGGTGATCGCGCGCTGGGCCTGGATGCTGATGAAGGACACCGCCTTCGTCCTGCTCGACCGCACCGACACCCATATCGCAGAGGAAGTGCGCGAGGCCGTGGAAGGGCCGGGCGACGCCCGGATCACGGACCTTCACGTCTGGCGCCTGGGTCCCGAAGCCCATGCCGCGATCGTCGGCGTAGCCGCCCAAGGCTCCGAGGTGGACACGGCCGAACTGCGCCGCCGTCTGGCCCCGGTCCACGAACTGCGCCATCTCACGATCGAGCGGCACTGATTATCGTCAGCCTTCCTGCTGCTTGATCCAGTCGATGCCCCGGCGCAGCAGATCGTAGAACACCGGCAAGTCCCAGGCGCAGCGATCGACCGTCGGCCACCAGTCCAGCATGGGCTGCAAGTCGTAATGCCCCCGGCAATGGCCGAGCGTGTTGTAGAGCACCGCGCCCTTGCCGTGACGCTTGATGTACATCACCGGATGCGTGCCGGGGGCCTCGGCCGCCTCCACGAAGCCGGTGCCTTCCTCCGTGCATTCGGTTTCCAGCAGCACGTGCAACGCGCCGTGGCATTCCATGTGGTAGAGTTCGTCGGTCGTCTCGAACGGTTCGATCCCCGCCACCAGCGGGTGGTCGGGATCCGCCACCGTCACCGTATAGGGCGCGATCGGCGGGTGGCTGACGAACTGGCTACCCAGCAGGTCCATGAACAGCGGCGCCCAGCGCGGCGCGTCCCAGAGGCCGTTTTCCAGCAGGCGCAGCACCGAATTGGTGCCGTGAAGCGCGTACCAGCGTCCCCCGGCTGAAAGCCAGTCGCGCAGCACCTCCTGTCCCGCCAGCGATGGCGTAACGTCGCAGGTATAGGTGATCAGCACGGAGGCCGAGCGGATAGCGTCGAGGTTCTCGTAATCCTCGAACACGCGGGTGCGTACCGAAGGATCCTCGGCCAGCAGCTTCAGCAGTTCCAGCCGGGCGAAGTCCATGTCGTGCCAGACCCCGCCGCAGATCAACACGCAGTCGATGCGCGGCGGGCGGCTCTCAGCGGTTTCGCTCATGCGGTCAGGCCATGCCTTCGGGGGTGGTCTGGCCCAGTTCGCCGTCGATGTACTTCATCAGCGTATCCTGGAACTGGCGGATGCGGATTTCCTGATAGTTGCCCAGATTCACCTTGCCCGTCTTCGAGGCGTGGAGCCCCTCCTGAACGAAGGGCAGGTTGTCCATATCCTGTTCGAACACATCGCCCAGAATGCCCAGTTCCGGCGCCTCGGTCCATTTCTGGTCCAGCCGCAGCATCTTCAGCGGGGCGCCGCGCGGCATCGGCTGGCCCTTGGGAATACGCGCCAGAATGCGCACTTCCATCACGCACGTATCCGGCGTCTTACCCGGCAGCCAGTTGTAGACAATGTTGGGCATATACCCGCCCCAGGGCGCGACGTTGGGGAAGACGTTGTAGACCAGCGCGTCCAGCAGTTCGGCGTCGGTCGCCTCGGCATGGTCGTAGCCGGTGCTCTCGGTATAGGCCGCACGCATCGCCGCGCCCAGCGCGGCGCGGGCGGTGACGCCTTCGGGCACCCGGATCGCCATGGGATTGGCCGAGGCCTCACCCTCGTAATTGTCGCCGGAACGGCCGTTGTACTTGATAAACTCGTCGACGATCCACTGTTCGCCCTGACCCTGCTCGATATGCGGGCTCATCACGCCGAAGGGGACGAGGTTGACGTTCACGTTGTCCCCCCAGGTCCAGTAGGCAGCGTTGGAATCGCCGGTGAACGGCAGCAGCTGCGGATGGGTAACGATAGTGTGCCAAGCCTCCATGAAGGCCTCCATCACCACTTTCCAGTTAGCCGGCACTTCCTTGGCCACGCGCATGACGCTGGCGCATTCCTCATGCCGCCAGCGCTTGAAATGCTCCGGCAGCGGGGCCAGGAATTCCTCCAGACTAGGGCCGCCCTTCTCCTCGCGAATAAAGACATAGCCCGCCCAGCGGCCAACTTCGGCCTCCGGCAGGTCGAGGTTCTGTTCGGCAAGGTGCGGAAAGTCCCACTGGCATGGCATGGAATCGAAGCTGCCGTCCTTCTTCCAGGCGAAGCCGTGGAACGGGCAGACGAACTTGTCCGCATGGCCTTCCTCGGTGCGCAGCTTGCGGCCGCGATGAAGGCAGACGTTGTGCATGGCCCGGATCGATCCATCGTCCTGCCGGCTGACGAGGTAGGACCGGCCCGCGTTCTCATAGACGATGAAGTCGCCGGACTCTGGCAGGTCTTCCTCCCGCGCCACGAACTGCCAGACGTAGGGCCACATTCTCTCCCGCTCCAGCTTCGCGAATTCGGCGCTGGTGTAGCGGGCGGCGGGGATCGGGTCGGACCCGCGATAAGTGTAGCTTTCCTGCGTCAGGATCGCGGGGGCCGCCCGCGAATCCTGCGCCATGAGTTCGGCCCAGCTGATGCCCTCGCTGCGGTCTTCTCCCAGCGTGGAACCCAATTCGGGGTCTCGTTCGGCCATGGCTCCTAGGTCTCCCAACCTGTTTCGTTTTTCCCTGTTTGGGGCATGTCTGGACCGGAGGGAAGGCGAAGTCACCTTGCTCTAATCATAGGTTGCCCCCCGGCGAAGATCGGCCATGTTCGAAAACAACGCATAAGACGGGAGAATGCCGTGAAGCGGCTTGAAGGCAAGGTGGCGCTGGTCACCGGAGGCACGTCCGGCATCGGCGCGGGTGCGGTGCGGCGGCTCTGCGCGGAAGGCGCGCGCGTCATATTCACCGGATCCAACCGCAGCGCCGCGGATGAGGTTTGCACCGCGACCGGGGCCGAATTCGTCAGCCACAACGTGCGTGACGGCGCCGCGTGGGATGCGCTGTCCGCCCGGATCGCCGCCGACCATGGCCGCCTGGACTTCGCCTTCGCCAATGCCGGCACCGAGCACGGCGACGGCAGCGTGGAGGATATCACGCTGGAGGGCTGGGAAAACGTCATCGGCGTCAACCAGACCGGCGCGATGCTCACCGTGCAGCACGCGATGCGGCTGATGGCCCGCAACCCCGACGGCGCGGCGGGATCGATCCTCGTCAACTCCTCCATGAACGCGCACCGGGCGATGGGCAATTTCGTGGCCTATTCGGTGTCGAAGGCGGCGGTCGTCGCGCTGGTGAAATCGGCGGCGGTCCACGCGGGCAACCGCAAGTACCGCATTCGCGTCAACGCAATCCTGCCCGGCGTGGTGGAGACCGCGATGATCCGCAACCTGATCGAAACTTCCGGCGATCCGGCGGCCACCCGCGCCGCCTACGAAGGCATGTCGCCGCTGGGCCGCATGGCGCAAGTGGACGAGATCGCCGGGCTGGTGGCGTGGTTCGCATCGGACGAATCGCAGTTCGTCTCCGGCAGCGAATACGTGATCGACGGGGCAACCACGGCAGGGATGATGGGCGTATGAGCGATCTGGGTTCGCAGCGGCTGAAGGGCCGCGTGGCGCTGGTTTCGGGGGGCCTTCGCGGCATCGGCCTGGCCTGCGTGGAACGCTTTCTGGCCGAAGGCGCGGAAGTGGTGCTGACCGATCTGGAGGCGCAGGATAGCGCGCTTGTGGGTGAGACGCTCGGCCGGCTGGGTCAGGCGGCCAGCTATGTGCAGGCCAACGTCACCAGCGAGGATGACTGGCAGGTAGTGCTGGATGCCGTGACCCAGCGGCATGGAAAGCTGCACATCCTGGTCAACAACGCGGGCATAGACCTGACCGGCCCGGTTGCCGAAACCTCTCTGGAAGGCTGGCGGCGGATCATGAGCATCAATGTCGACGGCGTGTTCCTTGGCGTGCGCACTTTCGTGCCGCTGATGGCCGCAAGCGGCGCGGAGGTGCCGGGCGGTGCCTCGATCATCAACGTCAGTTCGATCATGGGCCTCGTCGGCATGAGCGAGGTTTCGGGGTACAACGCCAGCAAGGGCGCGGTGCGGCTGTTCACCAAGTCCATCGCGCTGGAATTCGCGGGCAAGCAGATGCCGATCCGCGCCAATTCGCTGCATCCCGGCTTCGTGATGACGCCGCTGCTGAAGGAAGGCTTCCAGCGCTGGGTGGACAAGGGCGTCGCGGAAAAGCCGCAGGATCTGGTCGATCTGATGTCCGGCAAGACGCCGATGGGCCGGCTGGCCGAACCGTACGAACTGGCCAGCGCAGTGTTCTTCCTCGCTTCCAGTGACAGTTCCTACATGACCGGCGCGGAGCTGGTCGTGGATGGCGGCTGGACGGCGCAGTGACGATGCGTGGCGCCCTGTTTGCTGAAGGCCCAAGGTCCGGCCTGACCCTTCGACAAGCTCAGGGTGAGCGGGGTTTGTTTAATACGCTCAGTTCCGTTCAGCGGGAGCGGCGCTTGCTAGATACGCCCAAGCGGACCTTGTTCGATCCCCCCAGTCCCGCTCATGCTGAGCTTGTCGAGGCCCTCCGCGCACAGGGCGCGAACATAGAGGAACACCAAGAATGACCCCCACCTCACCCGGCGCCCTCCCCGACACCATCGCCGTCGTCACCGGAGCCGCAGGCGGCATCGGGCGCGAGATCGTGAAGGCCATGAAGGCCGCCGGCGCCACCGTGATCGCCACCGACCTGAAGGACGACGCCGCGATCGAAGGCGCGGACCACTATCTGAAGCACGACGTCACCAGCGAGGGCGACTGGCGCGCGGTGGAGGCGCTGGTGCGGGAAAACTACGGAAGGCTGGACGTGCTGGTGAACAACGCCGGCTTCTCGATCGTCACCAAGTTCGAGGATACGCCGCTTTCCGAATTTCACCGGATAAACGCGATCAACGTCGATTCCGCCATCATCGGCACGCAGATCCTGCTCGATCTGCTGAAAGCCGGGGGCAAGGCGCGCAAGGGCGGGGCTTCGGTGATCAACTTCTCCAGCGTCGGCGGCCTGCGCGGTGCGGCCTTCAATGCGGCCTATTGCGTCAGCAAGGCGGCGATCAAGATGCTGTCCAAGTGCCTGGGCGCCGAATTCGCAGCGCTGAAGTACAACATCCGCGTCAATTCGGTGCACCCCGGCGGGATCGAGACGCTGATGCTGGCATCGATCATGGACCGCTACGTCGAACTCGGGGCCTCGCCCTCGCGCGAGGCTTCGCTGGCGGCGATGAACACCACCCACCCCATCGGCCGCCTGGGTCGGCCGGAGGAAATGGCGGGCGGCGTGGTCTTCCTTGCCAGCGAGGCATCCAGTTTCATGACCTGCGACGAACTGGTGATGGACGGAGGCTTTAGTCAGGTCTGATTTCATGAGGCCCTGAAGAGGCCATCGGGAGAGAGACAATGAGCAACAAGGCATACGATCTCGTCGTGCTCGGTTCGGGCGCGGCGGGGCTGACGGCTGCGCTGACGGCGGCCGAGCATGGCGCGAAAGTTCTCGTGGTCGAAAAGGGGCAGAAGCTGGGTGGCACTTCGGCGTGGTCCGGCGGGCAGATCTGGATTCCCTGCAATCCGCACCAGCAGGCCTTCGGCAAGGAGGACAGCCGCGAAAAGGCGCTGACCTACCTCGCCTCCATGTCCAACGGGCTGATCGAGCCGCAGATGGCCGAGGCCTATATCGACGGCGGGGTCGAGATGGTGGCCTTCCTGGAAGACCGCACGCCGGTGAAGTTCATGGTGGTGCCCGATTTCCCGGACTACCACCCCGAACAGCCCGGCGCCGCATCGCGCGGGGGGCGCACGCTGGAATGCGCCGTCTATCCCTATGGCGACCTTGGCGAATGGCGGGATCGGGTGGAAGTCTCCCCCTATTACTGGCCGCACGTCTATTTCACCGTGGGCGAAACCTCGCTGGCGCAGGCCGTGCCCGATCCGCTGGACCCTGCCGAGGCCAAGCGCCGTGCCGACAATGACGAGCGCGGGCTGGGCCACGCCCTTGTCGGTCGCCTGCTGCGCGGCTGTCTGGATCGGGGCGTGGAATTCCTGCTGGGCACCGGAGGCAAGGAACTGCGCATCGAACAAGGCGTCACCAAGGGCGTGGAATTGGACGACGGCACCCTGATCGACGCGCCCAACGTCCTACTGGCGACCGGCGGCTTCGAACATAACGAGGCGTTCAAGGCCGCCTTCCTGCGCGGCCCGCTGACCTCTCCCGTCTCGATCCGCACCAATACCGGCGACGGGCTGCGCATGGCGATGAAGGCCGGCGCCATGCTCTCCTCCATGCGGGAAGCGTGGTGGATGCCGGTGGTGGAGGCCCCGCTCAACGAAATGGGCCGGATGCTGTTCACCGGGGAGCGGACGCTGCCCGGCACCATCATGGTCAACAAGACGGGCAAGCGTTTCACCAATGAGGCGGCGAACTACAACGCCTTCGGCGCGGCGTTCCATGTGCAGGACCTCAATTCCTGCTCCTGGGCCAATCTTCCGGCCTGGTGCCTGTTCAACCAGACGTTCTACGACAAGTGGGGCTTCCTCGACACGCAGCTGATCGGCGTGGGCGACGGCGAACATAAGCGCGAACCCGCCGACTGGATCGCGCGCGGCGAAACCCTGGCGCAGCTCGCGGACAAGCTGGGCATTCCGGCAGGCGCACTTGAAGCCACGGTCGAACGCTGGAACGAGATGGTCGATACCGGCAAGGACGAGGACTTCGGCCGGGGTGACAGCTATTACGATCTCTACTGGGGCGATCCCGACAACAAGGGCCGCAAGGAAGCGACGCTCGGCAAGATCGAGGGCGGGCCCTAGTACGCCGCCGAGGTCAAGTCCGGCGCGCTGGGCACGAAGGGCGGGCCGAAGACGGACACGCTCGGCCGCGTGCTCGACGTGGACCTGAAGCCGATCGAGGGCCTCTATGCGGCGGGCAATGCCATGGGATCGATGATGGGCATGACCTACGGCGGCGGCGGCGGCACGCTGGGGCCGGGCATGGTCTTCGGCTACCTTGCGGGCCGCCATGCCGCACAGCGCAATGTCGGCGCGGAAAGCACGGTAGCGGCATGAGCGAGCCTCTCCCCGGCGTGATCGGCGTCCACCACATCGGCGTCTCGGTGCCCGATCTGGCCAAGGCGCGGCACTTCTACCTCGATATCCTGGGTGCGGTGGAGGAAGTGGAGCCGCTGCGCTGGGCGGACAATCCCTTCATCGACCAGATCGTCGCCCTGGAAGGCAGCGCGGCGGAGCAGTTCTTCTGCCGTCTGGGCAATGTGCAGATAGAATGCTTCGAATACTCTGCCCCGAAGCAGAGCCAGCCGCAGGATCCGCGCCGGGGCGTCAACGAATACGGCTATACGCATATCGCCCTGCAGGTAGAGGACCTTGCCGCCGTTCACGAGCGGATCGTGGCGGCGGGCCTGCCCGTCCACGCCCCGCCCGAACTGGCGACGATCACCACCGACGCAGACGGCAGCAAGCACGGCTATTCGGGCACTTATTGCCGGGACTTCTTCGGCAACGTCTTCGAAATCCTGGAAATCCACGAGACGCCGCTGATCCGGCCGATTGCCTGAAAGGACCCCAGATGCGCATCATCGTGGCCGGAACGCTCCGCTTTGCGGGCGACGACGCCCTCTGCGCCGCCATCATCCGGGGCGGCGCGCAGCACATCGCCTCCAGCCGCGAGGAGCCAGGCTGCACGGCCTACAACTGGGCGGTCGATCCGATCGATCCCGGCGTGATCCATGTCTATGAGGAATGGGACAGCGAGCGCGACTTGCTGGGCCACTTCGCCCATGCCTCCTACGCGGCGATGCGCGCGCATCTGGGCGAATACGAGCTGACGGGCTTTGCGGTGCAGATCTATTCCGTCGCCGGGATCGAGCCGGTCTATGACGAAGAGGGCTGGCCCCGGAAGGAGATTTTCGGGGTGACGTTGTAGGGCTCGCGGGGCCCGCGATCGCCTCATCACCCCTCCGGCGGGATGAGAAAGTCCATCGTATAGCGCGCGGCCTTCCAGCCTGCCCCCACCCGCACCACGTCGAAATAATAGCGTCCGTGAACGGTCACCTCGCCCCCCGCCTTGTAACGCGCCATCCCGGTAACGTAAGCACGCACCGAGGCCCGGCCGCCCGCATAGGCGGTGATCGCGAAGTTGCTGAGGTAATGCGCCTGGGCCGCCATCGCCGCGAAAGTGTCCTCGAAGAAGCGGCGGATCGCCGCATGGCCTTGCAGGCTCGGAAAGCCGATGCCCGAAAGATCGAACATGGCATCTTCCACGAAAAGCGCCAGCAGCCCTTCGATGTCGTGAAGACCGTCCAGCCCGTGGGCATAGGCCACCAGCAGGTCCTCGATCGCCAGCCGATCCTCGACAGGGCAGAAATTCACCCTTGTACCATGTCGTTCAGCAGTTCGTGGAAGCGCTGCACGCGCTTTTCCTGACCCGGGAGGATGCAGCCCTTGAACCCGCGCGAATTGAGGCCCTGCTGTTGGCTGGTGCCGATGGACAGATCCTGATCCGCCACGAAGCCCACCGAAACGCCGTCTCCATAGGCCGAGTGGCGCGCAATGGCATCGTGACGCAGCGGCACCGTGCCGAGCGGCGTTTCCACCTCGCGCATGCCCGCAATCGGCGGATAGAGGCACCAGTGCTGGAACACGCACTTCTCGGGATCGGTGGGATGCGGCTCAGTGCGCAGCACCTGCAACTGTTCCGGGCTCATCGTCAGCGTCAGGTTCGGGAACAGGGTGCAGTGGAAGTAATCGACCAGTTGCTGGTCGCTCATCTGCGCATAATTGGCAAAGCCCCGCTCCGGCCCCAGCCGCCGCTTCGCCTCGATCACCGCCGCGCGCAAGTCTCCGGTATGGCCGGCATAATCGGCCGGATCGATGCCCCAGGCCTGGGCGATCTGGTTCAGCGGCGCAGGCACTTCGGTAGTGTGATAGTCGACGCGGGTGGTCGCCTGATGGCCTTTCATCCACATCGAGTTGTGGCCCGACGGATACATCTCGAACAGCGTATCCGGCAGCCCGTCATTGATGAAAGTCGCCAGTTCCGGGTGGATGGTGGGCAGGTGGTAGCTCTCGTTGAAATTGTCGCGGATGATCTTCCAGTTGAATTCGCAGTCGGCCGAGAGGTTCAGCACGCGTACCCAGTTGTCGATGCCGTAGCCGGCCAGGCGCTCCGGGAAAGGCGCAAGCCATTCGTGCAGCGGCGCGACATCGTCGTCCATGCACCAGAACACGAAGGGTCCCCAGGTCTCGCAGCGCAGTTCGGAGAGGTGGACTTTGCCGCAAGGGCTGCCGCCCTCGAAATCGTCCGGGTCCTGCACCTTGATCAGAGTGCCGTCGAGGTCATAGGTCCAGTTATGATAACCGCAGGTGATGCGCGGCACGCTGGTGACGTCGGCCAGGATCAGCCGGTTTCCCCGGTGCGGGCAGGAGTTGTAGAAGGCGCGGATGGACTCGTCCTCCTGCCGCACCATGATCACCGATTCCTTGGCGAAGTTGTGCCGGATCACGTCGCCCGGCTCCTCCAGATCGGCCAGTACGCCGCCCAGATGCCAGACCTTGGGCCAGAGGTTCTTCATCTCGCCCGCCATCCACTCCCGCGAGATGTAGCGGTCGGCCGTGATCGTATCGCCGCGCACCGGCGGATCGAATTCCTGCGAGTAGCGGGAAACCTTGCTCTGGACGTTCATGAACGTGCTCCTGCCTGTTGGGCCTGGGTATCGCTGGGGTCGCTACCGCGACGACCGCCGCGCACGACGCCGGGATTGGCGGCGAAGAAATCGAGGGAGCCGGGATCGTCCTTGACCCAGTCGGTCACGAGCAGGCGTTCGGTGATGCGCCATTCGCCGTCCCGGCAGGCATAGCGGTCGAGATAGCGCCCGGCGATGAACAGGTCCCGCACGCCGCCGCCCTCCTCGCGCAGGCCGTGCCAGGCCTGGAAGTAGACCTCTCCGCGCGCGGTATCTCCCGAAATCTCTATGCGGTGCTGGCCGAGCAGGTGATGCGTCGCCGCCATCGAGCCCAGGAAATTCTGACAGAAGGCGACGAATTCGTCCGCCGTGCCCTTCATCAGCCCGCAGTCCACCACGGCATCGTCGTGAAAGGCGCGGCGCTGCAAAGTCGCGTCCAGCCGGTCGAGCCCGCGCATGTAGCGATGCGCGGCTTCGGCAATGTCGCGCCGTGCGGCCAGGTCGTGCAGCTGCGCCGCGATATCGAAGTCCTTCGCCGCCGGCGCCTCGCCCATGCCCTGCCTTCCTCTCTCGCGCTTATCGACTCGTCTGTCGGTTTTTATGGTCCGCCGGAGGCGCCGCGCTCACCTGCCACTAAGGCTAGGCCCGCCGAAAGCGCCGAAAAGGCGCCGTTTCGTAGGACGGCTCGACATTCAGTTCAGGTGGAGCCGAGAAGCGTGATTTCCGAGCATCGGAGCGCAGCGGACTTTTGGTCCGTGAGCACCGAAGCACAGGACATCGCGCTTCGCAGGCCCGCATGGGCTGAATGTCGAGCCGTCCTAAACCTTACAGCAGGTGTTCATTGAATGACGGCCGCGTTACCGGCATGAAGGTCGGGTCCTGGCAGAGGGGGATTGCGATGCGGAAGATTCTGGTGGGCTGCCTTATCCTTGCGGCCCCGCTCTGTGCGGCGCCATTCGCCGCCATCGCGCAGGAGGGTTCCGCTTCGGCGCAAGGCGATCTCTCGGTCACGATCTACAACAACGACGTGGCGCTGGTGCAGGATGTCCGCCAGCTCGATCTCGGCAATGGCCGGGTGCGCCAGAGCTTTCCCGACGTCAGCGCCCGGATCCGCCCGGAGACGGTCTCGCTTACGGTTCCCGACGCCGCCATCGTCGAGCAGAATTTCGATTTCGACCTGCTCACCCCGTCCAGCCTTATGGAAAAGGCGGTGGGCGAGACGATCACGCTGGTCCGTACCAATCCCGCCACCGGCGCGGAAACCCGCGAACGCGCGCGGGTGCTGGCCGTGAACGGCGGCGTGGTGCTGGAAGTGAACGGCCATGTCGAAGTGCTGCGCGACGACGGCCTGCCCGTCCGCGCCATTTTCGACCGGGTGCCGGAATCGCTGCGCGCCCGCCCGACCCTTTCGGTAAGCCTGGCCAGCACCCGCGCGGGCAGGCGGCCCGCCACGCTGTCCTACCTCAGCGGCGGGCTGGGCTGGAGCGCGGACTATGTCGCCCTGTTCGATGACCGGAACGGCACGGTGGACGTGCAGGGCTGGGTCACGCTGAGCAATACCAGCGGCACCACCTTCAACAACGCCCGCACCCTGCTGGTCGCGGGCGAAGTGGGCAGCACCGGCGATTCCGAGAGCTACATGCCTATGCCACGCGTCCGGCCTGGATCCCGCCGAACCACGCAAGTCCAGCCCGGCACGGAAAGCGCCAATCGCGAGCAATTGGGCGATTTCTACCTCTATCCGCTGGCCGAGCGCACCACCATTGCCGACAAGCAGACCAAGCAGGTCAGCTTCCTCGATGCCAAGGGCGTCTCCGCCAGCTCCGGCTACCGCTTCGAGAACGGCTGGCTCGGCACGTCCAGCGAAAGCCGCAGCGCGCAAAGCCTGCTGCGTTTCGCCAACTCCGGGGCCGCCGGGCTGGGCGATGCGCTGCCCGCCGGAACCGTGCGCGTCTATGTGCGCGACGCGCGGGGCCAGCCGCAGTTCACCGGCGAGAACCGCATCGAACACACCCCGCAAGGCAGCGCGATCGCCCTGCCGACCGGCGATGCCTTCGACGTGAAAGTGCAGCCCACTGTCGTATCGCGCACCCGCCAGGGCACCGACCGCTGGCGCACCCAGATGCGCTACCGCCTGACCAATGCGCGGGCGCGGGCGGTGACGGTTGAACTGGTGCAGGGCGGCCTCGACTGGGGCGATACGCGCCTAACCGAGGAAAACCGCAAGAGCGAGAGGCGCGATGCCGGTTCGGCGGTCTGGCAGGTGCCGGTTCCGGCCAATGGAGAGGCGGTCGTCACCGCCACGTTCGACACGCGCTACTGATGGTCCGGCGGCCCTTCCTGGCCTTGGCCCTGCTGCTGTCCGCGCCGGTCGCGGCGCCCGCGCTTGCTGCGCCGGAGCAGGCTGACCAGCAGGCACCCGAACCGGACCGCAACGAGCGCGTCGTCGTCTCGCGCGGCCCCGAGAGGGTCTCGCTGACCTTGTACCGCGCGCCTTACGGCCGGGGATCGCTCGACTTGCGCTATCTCGGCGGCTTCGCGCTGGTAACGGAGACGCGCAGGATCCGCCTGCCGCGCGGCCGTTCGACCTTGCGCTTCGAAGGCGTGGCAGAAGGCATCGTCCCGGTCAGCGCCGTGATCGAAGGACTGCCGGGCGGCACGATCGAGAAGAACCGCGACGCCCGCCTGCTCTCCCCCGCTTCGCTGGTGGACGGAACGCTCGGCCGTCTGGTCACGGTGACGCGCCGCGACAAAGCCACCGGCCGCACCGTCAGCGAGGAAGCGACCGTGATCGCCGGGCCGCAGCAGGGCGTCGTCCTGCAAACGCGCACGGGGTTCGAGGCGCTTGGCTGCTCGGGGCTTCCCGAAAGGCTGGTTTACGATAGCGTTCCGGCGGGTCTCTCCGACAAGCCGGTGCTCAGCGTGGTGACGCAAAGCGCGGGTTCGCGCAGCGTCACCGTGCGGCTGAGCTACCTGTCGTCCGGGTTCGACTGGCGCGCCAGCTATGTCGCCACGCAGGCTGACCCGGGGGCGCCTGCGGGGGCTGCTGCGGGGGGCGCACTGGAACTGTTCGCCTGGCTGACTCTGGCCAACAGCAACGGGCAGTCCTTTGCCGATACCGAAGTCAGTGCCGTAGCAGGCAGGCTCAACCGCAGGGAAAGCCCCGCCTTCCGCGCCGCCGTGGAAGCGCTTCGGCTGTCCTGCTATCCGCTGGGCACCACCACGTCGGACTTGCGGGAACGGCAGCCCGAGCGCGAGGAGATCGTGGTCACCGCATCCGCGCGCTTCAGGGGCGCACCGCCGCCGCTCGCCATAGCCCCGGCACCTGCTGCGCCGCCGCCCCCTCCTCCCCCGCCACCGCCCGAGGACCTCGGCGATCTCAAGCTCTACCGCGTGCCTGAGCGCGTCACAGTCAGCGCCAGAGGGCAGAAGCAGGTGGCGCTGCTGTCCCGCGCGCAAGTGCCTTTCGAGCGGCGCTACCGGCGCGCGGTCTATCCCGCGCAGATGCTGGACGCCGCTCCGAGCGCCATCGTCCTGGTCATGCGGAACAAGGCCGATACCGGGCTCGGCCTGGCGCTGCCCGCGGGCAGCACCGCGCTCTATGCCGCCCGGGCGGACGGCGGACGGCAACTGCTGGGCCTCGGCGCGATGAAGGACCGCGCGGACGGCGAAACCTTTCGCATCGCCGCCGGGACCAGCGGGCAGGTCACCATATCCCAGCGCGTCTCCCGGCAGGTTTCCGAGAAGGGCGTCGCCGGGGGCGAAGCGGTGCTGACCGTCACCAATGCCAACCCCTTCGCCGTGCCGGTCGATATTCCCATCGGCACGGCCGGGCAGGACATCACGGCGGACGATGCCGCGCTGGAGCGGGTGGACGGCATCGCCACCTGGTCCCCCACCCTGCCCCCCGGCGGCGCGGCGCAGCTGCGCTACCGCTTCACGAACTGAGCACGGGCTCCGCTGCAAATACTTGCCCGCAATTCCATGTACCTCGCCGATATCGCATGATATCGTCGCCGGAAAATCGGGGAAGGAGCGGCATGACGGTCTCCACTGAGGCGATCCTGGGCATCATCGCGGAGGAATCCGGGCTCGATCCCGCCGCCCTGCGGCCGGACGCCACGTTCGAGCAGCTCGACATCGGTTCGCTCGACGTCGCCAGCACGCTGTTCGCCATCGAGGACAAGCTGGGCGTGGTCATCGATCCCGACAAGCTGGACCGCAATGCCACCATCTCCGATTTCGTCGGCCTCGTGATGCGGCTGGCGTGATGAGGGGCGCACCTGCGTGAACCGCAAGGTCGTCCTGACCGGCTTCGGCTGCGTCAGCGGCCTCGGAATCGGTCTGGCGGAGACATGGCGCAGCATCGCCGCAGGCGAAAGCGCGATCCGCAGGCTTTTGCGCGAAGCACCCACCGAGCATCCCGCCCGCCGCATGGACGGCCCCGCCGCCTGGGTCGACCAGCAGGCCTGCCGGGCCGCGCTGGCAGGCGAGGATCTTCGCGCGCTGGGGCAGATCGATCCGCTCTCGCTCCATGCCCTGGCGGCGGGCGTCGAGGCCGTCAACGGGGCGGGACTGCGCGGCCACCCCGCGCTGGACCGCCGCACCGCCATCGTCATGGGCTGCGGCAGCGGCGGCAATGCCACGATGGACCAGGCTTTCGAGCGCCTCTACGCACGGGACCTGCCGAAAGTGCATCCGCAGACCATCCCATCCTCGATGATTTCCGCCCCTGCCAGCCATCTGGCAATGCTGCTCGGCGTGCATGGCCCCACTTTCGTGATCTCCAGCGCCTGCGCCTCGTCCGCCCATGCCCTGGGAGAGGCCATGCACATGATCCGCTCCGGGCGTGTCGATGTTGCCTTGGCCGGAGGGAGCGAGGCCTGCCTGACACTCGGCTCGTGGGTCGCCTGGAATTCTGTCGGGGTCATGGCCGATGATACCTGCCGCCCCTTTTCGCGAGACCGCAAGGGCATGGTGCTCGGCGAAGGCGCGGCGGTGGTGGTGCTGGAAAGCGAGGCCCATGCCGCCGCGCGCGGTGCCCGGATACTGGGCGAACTGGCGGGCTACGGCGCCGCCAGCGATGCCGCCGACATGACCGCGCCGGACTCCGCAGGCATAGAGACGGCGATCCGCGCCGCCCACGAGGATGCCGCCGTCCTGCCCGACGAGCCCGCGCTGATTTCCACCCACGGCACCGGCACCCGCCTCAACGACCCGGCAGAAGCCGCCGCCATCCGCGCCGTCTACGGATCGGCCCTCCCGCGCCATACCGCCATCGCCACCAAGTCCGCTCACGGCCACCTGATCGGCGCGACGGCAGCGCTGGAGTTCGTGATCGGGATGGAGGCCCTGTCGCGCGGGGCCGCTCCGCCGGTGCTGGGCCATCTCGGAACCGACCCGGAATGCGACCTGCCGCTGGCGCTCGGCCCCACGCCGATCGACCACCGCGTGCTGGTCTCGAACAGCTTCGCCTTCGGCGGGCTGAATGCCGTGCTGATCGGCAGGCTTTCGGCATGACGATAACCGCCCACATCAACGCCATCGGCACGGCCGTGCCGCCATATCAGGTCCACGACGCCTTCGTCGCCTTCGTCCGCGCGTCGTTGGCAGATCCCGCGCACTTGCGCCTGTTCGACCGGATGGTGCCGCGCTCCGGGATAGAGCGGCGGTTCTCCTTCCTCGAACCGGAAGTGCTGGCCGATGGCCGGATTACCGACCGGGAGCGTTTCTACGGGCTGGGCGAGTGGCCCTCCACTGCCGCGCGCATGGCCCGCTACGAACGCGATGCGCCCGCCCTGGCGCTTCAGGCCGTGCGCGCGCTCAGCCCGGATATAGCGGCGGAAGGCATTACCCATCTGGTCCTGGCGTCCTGCACCGGCTTCGTCGCGCCGGGGCTGGACCAGCTGCTGGTGGCGGCGACCGGGATCGATCCGGCGGTGGAGCGCACCGTGGTGGGCTTCATGGGCTGCTACGCGGCGGTCAATGCCCTGCGCCTGGCCCATCACATCGTCCGTTCCGAACCGGACGCACGCGTGCTGGTGGTCAATCTCGAACTCTGCACGATCCATTTCCAGCGCACCCAGGATCTGGAGAAGCTGCTCTCCATGCTGCTGTTCGGAGACGGTGCCGCCGCCGCGCTGGTCACGGCCCGGCCGCGAGGCGTGGCCCTTGCCGACTTCCGCGCCGCCGCCATTGCCGGATCGGCCGAGGCCATCACCTGGCGGATCGGCGATCAGGGCTTCGACATGCAGCTCGACGGCAGAGTGCCCGGCTTCATAGCCGATGCCTTGCGCGCCGAACGCAGCCGCAACGACGGCGGCGGCCTGTTTCGCGGCACCGCGCCCGAAGACTACGATCTCTGGGCCGTCCATGCCGGTGGCCGCACGATCCTGGACGCCGTGGAACGGGCGCTGGACCTCGATCCTGCCGCGCTGCGCCCCTCGCGGGAGGTGCTGCGCCGTTATGGCAACATGTCTTCGGCCACGCTGATGTTCGTGCTCGCCGCGATGATGGCGGACCATGCCGGCGCTTCATCTCCCGGCAAGCGCGGCATGGCCATGGCGTTCGGTCCCGGCCTGGCCGCCGAGACCTTCCGGTTCACGCTGATTTAGCCATGCCCGACTTTCGCCGCCGCTCCCATGAACCGGAATGGATGGACGGCGATGACGTGGCGCCAGACGTATTCGCCGCCTGCATAGAAGACCTCGCCAAGGTCAACACGCTCACGCTGGCAAGGCCGCCCACCCTGGCCTTTCTCGACCGGGCCTTTGCCGCCACGCCCCTCGACCATGCGCTCACGGTGGTCGATGTGGGCTTCGGCGCGGGCGACATGCTGCGGGCGCTGGCCCGACATGCCCGCAGGCGCGGACGCAAGGTGCGGCTCATCGGGTTCGACATCAATCCCCGCAGCGAGCCGGTCGCCCGGCGCCTGACTCCACCCGACCTAACCATCGACTTCCGCACCGGGGATGCCTTCGCGGTGGAGGAGCCGGTGGACCTCGTGGTGAGTTCGCTGGTCACGCATCACATGTCCGATGCGGAAATCGTGCAGTTCCTGCGATGGATGGAACACAAGGCCGCGCTCGGCTGGTTCGTCAACGACCTCCATCGCCACCGCTTCGCCTATCACGGTTTCGCGCTGCTGGCTGCGGTAATGCGATGGCATCCTTTCGTGCGACACGACGGCCCGCTCTCCATCGCGCGGGCCTTTCGCCGCGAGGACTGGAGCGACCTGCTCGTCGCTGCAGGGCTGAAAGGCAAGACCGAACTGCGCTGGCGGTTTCCGTTCCGCTACTGCGTGGAGCGGCGCCGGTGGTAGGCTCGGTTGCCGCAGGATCGGCAGCTGTATT
This sequence comes from Novosphingobium panipatense, assembly GCF_002149965.1. GTDB lineage: Bacteria > Pseudomonadota > Alphaproteobacteria > Sphingomonadales > Sphingomonadaceae > Novosphingobium > Novosphingobium panipatense_A. The sequence continues at coordinate 90,981 of NZ_MSQB01000016.1, forward strand.
GGGCGGCGGCCCGGCAGGCGCCTCCGCCGCCCTGCTGCTGGCGCGCGCCGGGCGCGACGTGCATCTCTTCGAGCGGCAGGAAGGCCCGCATCACAAGATCTGCGGCGAATTTCTGTCCGTCGAGGCCCAGCGGGACCTGCGCGCCATGGCTTTCGAGCCGCTGCGGCTGGGCGCCGTCGCCATCGACCGGGTGCGGATCGTCTCCGGTAGTGCGACAGTCGAGGCGCGCCTGCCCTTAACCGGGCTGGGTGTAAGCCGCCTCGTCATGGACGAAGCGCTGCTCGAAGCGGCGCAAGCCGCAGGAGCGCACCTTCGGCGGGGCGAAAAAGTGCTCTCCATCGACGATTGCGCCGTCCATACCACCAAAGGCCGGTTCGAGGCCGAAACGCTGCTCCTCGCCACCGGCAAGCACGACTTGCGCGGCGCCAGACGTCCCTCGGCGGAGAGACCCGGCCGCCGCGCCGACTATCTCGGCTTCAAGATGCACTGGCGGATATCGGCCGGGCAGGAGGCGGCGCTCGGCAATGCGGTGGAACTGGTGGCCTGCGACCACGGCTATCTGGGCCTCCAGCGCGTGGCGCCGCGCGTGATGAACTTCTGCGCATTGATCCGGCGCGACGGGTTCACCGGGTCCTGGCCTGCCCTGCTCGCGGAGCTGGCGCGGCAGGACCACATTGCCCGGCGCCTGGACGGTGCCACCGAACTGTTCGCACGCCCCTGCACTGTCGCGGGCCTGCCCTATGGCCAGGTCCAGCGCCCCGCCGACGACCGCGCGGGCCTGTTCCGTCTAGGCGACCAGGCCGCGCTGACCGCGCCGCTCACCGGAGACGGCATGGCGATCGCCTTGCGCAGCGCCGCGCTGGCCGCGGAAAGCCTGCTCGCGGGTATGGGACCTGCCGACTACACCCGCCGCCTGCGCCGCGAAGTGGGCGCTCAGGTGCGCAAGGCCATGCTGCTTCATCGGCTTGCAAGTCTGCCGCTGACTGCACGGTTGGCGGCGGGTCTGCTCGGTTTCTGTCCCCCGCTGCTCGGCCGCATGGCCGCCGTCACCCGGCTCCAAACGACACCCTGACCGATTGGAGAGGTCAGGGCTTTCAATGCCTTTGATAGGCATTACCTTCAGGTTCGGCCGAAAGAGAAGGATACCCGATGGCGAATGTGGCAATCACCGGAGCAGGGCGCGGCATCGCGCTCGAACTCGTCAAGCTGCATGTGGAACGCGGGGACCAGGTCTTCGCCCTGCTCCGCGACCCCGAAGGCGCCGCCGCGTTGAAGGCGATTGCTGCCGGATCCGGTGGGTCCGTCACCCTTCACGCCATGGACGTGGGTGACGATGCCTCGGTCAGGGACGGAGCGGCAGATACCGGCGATGCCGCGATCGACGTACTCTACAATGTCGCAGGCGTTTCCGGCAGCGTGACCTCGGAGCTGGAGAGCGCCGATTTCACGGATTGGGCGGAGGTCTTCAACATCAATGTCAGCGGCCCGATGCGCGTGTTCCAGGCCTTCCTGCCGCGCCTGAAGGCGGGCGCGAAAGTGCTCAGCCTGGGCAGCCAGGTCGGCGCCTCGACTTGGCCCTATCCGGGATATGAGGCTTATGCGGCCTCGAAAGCGGCGCTGCACCGGCTGATGCATTCCATTGCGCTGGGGACAAGGGAACGCGGCATCATCGCGGTGAGCGTCCATCCGGGCTGGGTGCGGACCGCCATGGGCGGCCCTCAGGCCGATCTCACGCCGCAGGAAAGCGCCGAAGGCATCGCCGCGCTGGCGGACCGGCTTACGCCGGAAATGTCGGGCGGGTTCTACAAGTGGAACGGAGAACCGCACGCATGGTAGCGCGATGAGCAGTGGCGCGCGGCTTCTGCAAGGCTCCTGCCTCTGCGGAGATTGCACTTATGCGGTCGAGGACGCGTTTTCCTATGCCTTCATCTGCCACTGCTCGCAGTGCCGCCGCGCGACCGGCGCGGCATCGAAACCTTTCGCGGGCATAGCGGCCGAAGCTCTGCACCTTCATGCGCCCGAACGCCTGCTCCGCTATGGCGACGGGGACAGTCACGACGGTCACTGCGCCCGGTGCGGATCGCTGCTATTCTCGCTCGTGCGCGAAGGACGCTATGTCCATGTGACGCTCGGCACCCTGCTCGACAGTCCCACGATCCGGCCGAGCGCGCATATCTTCGCCGGTTCGAAAGCGGATTGGGACACGATCTGCGACGGCCTTCCCGCCTTCGACGCCTTTCCTTCCTGAGCCTTTAGAGCCCGTTTGAAAAATGCCCAAAAGGGCATTTTTGTGCGGCACCGCATTCCGCGAATTTTCAAATAGTCTCTTACGCCATCTCGCGCAGCCAGCCGCGCGTGGCTTCCAGCACCGTTCTCGCCCGCGGGACCGGATCGGGGAAGGCCTCGCGCAGCGCGGCGGAGCGCAATTCGATGGACAGCGGAACTTCTGCGGGCAGCGCCGCCAGCAAGTCTGCCAGCGGCAGCGCCCCTTCCCCGCACTGTTCGCGCAAGTCCACCGCATCCGCGATCACGGCGGCGAAGTCGGAAGGGTCGGGCCGCTTGGCGCGCGCATCGCAGAACTGGGCGTAAGGCAGCAGCGCCGGGTCGAGAGCGGCGATCTCCGCCAGGCTTGTGCCCGAACGGTCGACATGGATCGGATCGATCAGCAGCGCTGCCAGCGGATGATCCACCTGCCGGATGACGCCCAGCGCCTGCGCCAGGTTCTTCACCTCGGTGAAAATGCCGAATTCTAGCGCCACACGCAGACCCGAACCCTCAGCATGGCGGCAGAGCGCGGCGAGTTTCTCCGCCGCGGCGCCATGATCGGGGTCGGAGGACACGCAGAGCACATTCCCCGCGCCGAGGTCCGCGCCCACGTCGATCACCTTGCGATGATCGTCGAGCGCGGAATCCGGCTTGATCCACACCACTTCCACATCGAGCACCGGCATCCCGGTGCGCACCAGCGCCGCGCGGGTATCGCGGCTATGTTGCGCGGTCCACTGCGCCGGATCGATCCAGAGGCCGACCGCGTCGAACCCCGCCTCCGCGCCCGCCTCCACCACGTCCACCGCGCCGAATTCGGGCAGCACGCCCGAAGCCAGCGAGAGCTTGCGCGCCATCCGTCCCGCCCGCCTTACATCTGCGGTTCGGGCAGCGAGGCGTCGTCCTGCAGATACCAGTTTAGCCATTCGTGGAAGTACTGGTTGCCCCTTTCGTTGCGACCGAAGGTAAGCTCGTCATGTGCGCCTGATTCCAGGCCTTTCTGGATCTCCAGCCCGATGACGTAATCCTCCTGATAGGTCACGTCGCGGAAGAAGTTCATCGCCGCTTCCACCCCCTCGCGGTCCGCCTCGTCACGGACGGGATCGCGCCGCAGGTAGTTCAGCACGGTGCGGTTGCGGTCCGGCGTCGGCCCCGGGAAAAGCTGGGCGACCTGGGTGATTTCCGGCGCGATGAAGATCGAGACATTAGGGAAGAAGATGCGCACGAAATCGTAGCCATAGTTCTCCTTGAGGCCCCATTCCTCTCGCGGGACGTCCTTCAGCTGCTCGGCAATCGAGTGCTGGGGGAAGCCGATGCGGATGTTCGGGCCGAAGCCTTCGTAGTGCGTGCAGTTGGACGGTGTGCGCGGGAAGATCGTCTCCGGGTGGAGCGACTGGAAGTGATAGCCTTCCAGATAACCGTCGAAGGCGATCTTCCAGTTCGCACCCTCGATCGTGCGGTTGCCCAGATAAGTCCAGTTGGCGAAGTCCAGCGCCTCGAAATCCTCAAGATAACCGCGAAAATGATTGTCCAGGTCCATCGGCGCATTGGGCGTCAGGCAGACGAAGATCATGCCGGCGCGTTCCTCGCACGGAAGCTGGCGCAGGCCCATCTCGGCCTTGTCCACCTGCCCGAACGTGCTCGCCTCCGAAATGCCCAGCAGGCGGCCGTCCGCCGCGTAAGTCCAGGCGTGATACTTGCAAGTGAAGCGGGCGCAATTGCCATGCCCTTCGGCCGCGACCGGCGCGCCGCGATGCGAACAGACGTTCAGGAACGCGCGGACCTTTCCTTCCTTGTCACGCGTGATCAGCACCGGCAGGCCCACGGCCTCCATCGCCTTGTAATCGCCGGGATTCGGCATTTCCGCGGTGAACGCCAGCATCAGCGGCACGCGCTTGAACACCAGCTCCATCTCGGCCTTGTACTGGTCCTTGTCGGTATAGCTTGCGGTGGGGACCTTGAATGTCCGGTCCGTCTGGAAAGTCTTCCTGTTCTCGACGTAATCGAGCATGATCTCGGCGACGTCGCCAATGTGCTTTACGCGGTCCACTCGGTCCTCTCCCGCATCGTTATCCCCTGCGATCCTGTGCCCGTGCGCGGATGGCGGCAACCTGCGCAAGGTGATAGGTGCATCCTGTAGCTTGGCACTTTGGCCAGTTGGCCGCGATCTTCGGCAAGGGCAGTCATCGGCGATGATGGAGAGGAATGACAGCCCCTGGGCTTGGCTGAAAACGCCGCCGCCGCACCTGGCCGCCTATGCCGAGACCGGCGTGTGGGACGAACGCACGATCGCGCAGCAGGCACAGGCGCTGGCCGAGGCGGACCCCGATTTCGTGGCGCTGATCGACGGCGACGTCACCATGTCCCGCGCAGAGGCACTGGCCGATGCGGAAGCGCTTTCGGCCGCGCTCCATGCGCGCGGGCTGCGGCCCGGCGATGTGCTGGCCTTTCAGGTGCCCAACTGGCGGGAGGCGATGATCATCAATTTGGCCGCCGCGATGTCCGGGCTAATCGTCAATCCCATCGTGCCGATCTACCGCGACCGGGAAGTGGCGCAGATGCTGGCCGATTGCCGCGCCGCCGCGCTGTTCGTGCCCGCCACGTTCCGCAAGTTCGACTTCGCCGCGATGGCCGCGCGGATCGCTGCCGACTTGCCCGACCTGCGGCACACTTTCACCGTTCGCGGCGAAGGCGCCGACGATTACGCCGCGCTGGTCGCGGAAGGACGCGGCCTTGCTTTCGCGCGGCCCGCCGTCGATCCGCTGGGCGTGAAGATGGTGCTCTACACCTCGGGCACGACCGGCAGGCCCAAGGGCGTGCTGCACAGCCACGTCTCCATCGCGCGCATCCTGCGGACAAGCGCCGCGCATTGGGGCCTTGCTCCGGGCGAGGCGACGCTGATGCCCTCCCCCGTCACCCACGTTTCGGGTTATGCCAATGGGCTGGAGGCGCCCTTCGTCTGCGGCACCCGCACCGTGCTGATGGAAAGCTGGAACGCGGTCGAGGCGCTGGCCCTGATCGACCGGCACGCGCTGGTCGGCACGGTCGCCGCCACGCCCTTTCTGGTGGAGCTGGCAGCGGCTGCGCGTGCGGCGGGCAATCCGCTGCCCACGTTCCGCTTCTTCGCCTGCGGCGGCGCGGCAGTGCCGCCGGACCTGATCCCCGCCGCCAATGCCGCCTTCGCGCAGTGCCGCGCCTTCCGCGTCTTCGGCGCATCCGAAGTGCCGCTGGTGACCTTCGGCTGGCCGCGTGACGAGGCGCTGGCCGCTGTGACCGACGGCAAACCGGTCGATTACGAAGTGCGGATCGTCGACGGCGAGGACCGCGACTTGCCCGATGGCACCGAGGGTGAAATCCTCGCGCGCGGGCCGGGCATGTTGTTGGGCTATGCCGACGAAGGCCAGACGCGCGAGGCGATCACGGCGGACGGTTTCTTCCGTACCGGAGATCTGGGCATGCGCTCGGCCGAAGGGGCGATCACCGTGACCGGCCGCAAGAAGGACCTGATCATCCGGGGCGGCGAAAACATCTCCGCCAAGGAGATCGAGGACGTGCTTCACGGCCATCCTCTGGTGCGCGAGGCCGCCGTGGTCGCCATGCCCCATCCGCGCCTGGGCGAAGGTGTCTGCGCTTATGTGATCGCGATTGGGGCGGTGTCAGGCGACGACCTCGCCGCCCATGTCGCCACCAGCGGGCTGGCCAAGCAGAAGGTCCCGGAGCGCTTCGAGTTCCGCGAGGAGTTTCCCCGCACCGCTTCCGGCAAAGTGCGCAAAGACCTGCTGCGCGAGGATGTACGGGCGATCACGTCGTCCCGAACCTGATCCGGGACCGCTGGCCGTGAACGGCCCACCTCGCGGCAGGGCGCTCTCACGCAAGCTATCGCCTCAAGAACTGCCAGCGGTCCCGGATCAAGTCCGGGACGACGTATCGCCTCTCCCATCACATTACCCCGCCGCAGCCACCGCCGCATCGATCTCGCTCTTCATCGGATTGCGCCGCAGGGTCAGGCCGCCGTTCACTTGCAGGTTCTCGCCGGTCATGAAGCATTCGTCGCTGGCCAGCCAGACGGCGGCGGCGGCGATATCGTCGGAGGTGCCGATGCGGCCCAGCGGATAGCCGGCCAGAAACGCATCGAACAGCCCCGGCACCTGCTTGACATCCGCCGTCATCGGCGTATCGGTCAGCCCCGGAGAGATCGAGTTCGCCCGCACCCCCTCGCGCCCGAATTCGTTGGCGACGCAGCGGATCACGTGGTCCGTCCCCGCCTTGGTGCCCATGTAGGCGGCGTGATCGTCCAGCATGATCGTCGCGGTGGCCGAACTGATCTGGATGATCGACCCGCCCCGCCCGCCCCGGCTGCGCGCCATGCGCCGCAGCATCGACTGGAAGAAGTGGAACGGGCCGACGTATTGCAGCATCGTCATCGCCATCACATCTTCATGCGTGGTGTCGAGGAACGGCTTCAGCAGGCCCCAGCCGGTGGCGTTGAGGGCAATGTCGATGCCGCCCAGTTTCGCCGCGCCCGCCTCTGCCAGCGCTTCCACGCTGCCTTCGTCGGTGAGGTCGCACGGGGCCCATTCGCAGCCCTGCTCTGCGGCGAAGTCGGCCAGAACGGCCTCCTTGCGCCCCGAGACCAGCACGCGCGCGCCTTCGGCCAGAAAGCGCCGGGCGATGTGCTGGCCCATGTTGCCTACGCTGCTCGCGCCCAGAATCACGGCGCGCTTGCCCTGCAGTCGTCCCATCATCGTCTCCCGTTTATCAGTAGGCCCTACCACGACGAGGGATGCACCGTTCCTGACCAAAATAGGAGTGGCCCCCACGCCTTGGAGCGGCGACAACCGACGCAGAAAACAACGCGCGAAGGCAGAGGAACAGGCAGCCATGGATCTTGGACTGAAGGGCAGGAAAGTCATTCTCACCGGCGGCAGCCGCGGCATCGGCCGCGCCGCGCTGGAGATCTTCGCCGCGGAAGGCTGCGACATCGCATTCTTCTCGCGCAATGCCGAACAAGTGGCCGAAACGGTGGACTCGCTGGCACGCCACGGCGGCATCGTGATCGGCGAGGCGCTCGACATGCTGGACCATGGCGCTTACGTCGAATGGCTGACATCCGCTGCCGACAGGCTGGGTGGCTGCGACATTTTCGTCCCCGGCGCCAGCGCCTCCGGCTCCGGTGCCACCGGCGACTGGGAGGCCTGCTTCGCCGCCGACATCAAGGGCACCGTGCTCGGCTGCGAGACCTTGCAGCCTTATCTCGAAAAGTCCGGCTCGGGCGCGATCGTCATCATGGCCTCCACTGCGGGAACCGAAACCTTCATCGTGCCGCAGGCCTTCAACGCCATGAAGGCGGCGCTGATCGCCTATTCGGGCCAGCTCAGCCAGATGGTCGGCCCGCAGGGCATCCGCGTGAACTGCGTTTCGCCCGGCCCGATCAAGTTCCCCGGCGGCAACTGGGAAGCGATCGGCGAAGCCATGCCCGAACTTTATCAGGCGACAGAGGCAGCCTTTGCGCTTGGCCGCTGGGGCGGGCCGGAGGAAGTGGCCCGCACCATCGTATTCCTGGCCAGCACAGCCTCTTCCTACACCACCGGCACCAACGTGGTGGTGGACGGCGGCTATACCAAGCGCGTGCAGTTCTAAGGCTCACCCTCCGGCACGGAGCTGGCGGCGGACCTTCGGGTTCGCCGCCTTTTTTTTGGCGTAGTGTGGGGCTGCGGGGCCTTCGACAAGCTCAGGCTGAGCGGGTTGAGAGCGGCGTGCGAGAGGTGGCGTGAGGGTCTGCCGATTCCCTGCCCCAATACCCTACCCCCGCTCATCCTGAGCTTGTCGAAGGATCATCCCTGACACTCGGGACTAAGCGATCCGCAACACCAGCTTCCCGGTATTCGCCCCCGAAAACAGCCGCATGAAGGCAGCATAGGCGTTCTCCAGCCCGTCCTGCACATCCTCGTCGGCGCGTAGCCGCCCTTCGGCAAGCCACTTCGCCATCTGCGCGCCGCCCTCGGCGAAGCGGTGGGCATAGTCGGCGATCAAGAAGCCATGCACCGTCGCCCGCCGCGTCAGAATTTGCCAGAGACTGCGCAAGCCCTGCTTTTCCGCCGAATTGTATTCGCTGATCAGCCCGCAGAGCACGATCCGCGCATGGAGCGCCAGGTTGAACACTTCCGCCTCCAGCACCGGCCCGCCGACATTCTCGAAGACGACGTTCGCGCCCTCCGGCGCCGCCTCGGCAATCGCGGCGACCAGCGCGGCGTGGTCCTTGCCCTTGTAGTCGATGGCGGCATCGAAGCCGTAGTCTTCGATCAGGCGGCGGCACTTTTCCGCACCGCCCGCGATGCCGATCACGCGGCACCCTGCGATCTTGCCGAACTGGCCCACCGCCGATCCCACCGCACCCGCCGCACCTGAAACGAGCAAGGTTTCACCCTCACGCGGCTGCGCCACTTCCAGCAGGCCGAAATAGGCCGTCAGCCCCACCGCCCCCAATGCCGAGAGATAGTTGGAGGGCGATGCCACCGCGTCGATGTCGATCGGCATGGTGAAACCGCCGGGCATCGCCACCGAGTAATCCTCCAGCGCATTCAGCCCCATGACCCATTGCCCCACGCGAAACTCAGGATTGTCCGAAGCCTGCACCACGCCCACGGTGGTCGCGCGGACCGGCGCGCCGAGCGGGATCGGCGGCATGTAGCTTTCCGCATCGTCCATCCAGCCGCGCTGCGCGGGATCGAGCGAGGCATAGTGGTTGCGCACCAGGATCCCGCCGCGCGGCGGCACCGGCACTTCCTCTTCCACCAGCGCGAAATCCTCGGCCACGGGTTCGCCCCGGGGTCTGCGTGCAAGCAGGAAGCGGCGGTTGGCAGTCATGTCGCGGGATCTCCTCTCCATTCTCCTACTGCCTCGACATTCATGGCCGTGACTGCACCTGTGCAAATGGTCAGTTCGAGTATCACTCCAATTCGTAGCATAGTGATCAAGTAAAGTCGGCTACAAGAATAGTCGGGGAGAGGGAGGAAAACATGGCATCCGCACGTCGTCGCGGAGCGTTGCTTGTCGCACTTTCGACAAGCGCGCTCACCTGCATCATTTCTCCGGCCAATGCACAGAGCGAGGCGCCTGCACCAGCATTGGCACCGCAACAGGCCGCGATCGATACCACCGAAATCATCGTCACCGCCCGGCGCCGTTCGGAAACGCTGCAATCGACCCCGGTCGCCATTACGGCCATCAACACCGCGATGCTGGAAAACAAGGCCGCCGTGAATATCGGCGACCTGCAAGGCACCGCACCCGGCCTGCTCATCACCCAGCAGAATTCGGGCGCGCAGGCGGCCAATATCTCGATCCGCGGTTTGACTTATGCCGACGTCGAGAAGTCCCAGACGCCGACGGTGGGCGTCGTCGTGGACGGCGTGACGATCGGCACCAATACCGGCCAGCTTCAGGACGCCTTCGACATTGCCCAGATCGAGGTCCTGCGCGGCCCGCAGGGCACCCTGTTCGGCGCCAACACGATCGGCGGCGTCATCAACATCACCCGTACCAAGCCCACCATGGAACCCGGCGTGAAGGCCGAGTTTACCTATGGCCGCTGGAACACCTGGGCGGGCAAGGCCATCGTCAACTATGGCGACGGCGAGACCTGGGGCATCAAGGGCTGGTACTTCCACAACGAATCCGACGGCTTCTACTACAACGCCATCCGCGATACCCGCGCGGGCGGCAGCAAGGGCGACAGCTACGGCGCCAGCCTGCTGTTCGAGCCGACCGGCAGCGGTTTCGATGCCCAGCTCAGCGTCGAGAACGTGGTCCAGAGTTTCGAACCGGTCGTCAGCAACCTGACCAACAGCACCGAGATGTTCTGCGGACTGATCCCCGCCAACGAGTGCAACCGCAACAATACCACCGATCTCTATACCGTCTTCACCCTGCCGGCGAAGAGCAAGTACCGTGCGCCGAACGCCACATTGCAGATGAACTACGACCTGGGCGCGGTAAAGCTCAGCTCGATCACCGGATGGCGCCACAGCAAGGAGAAGCAGACGCAGGACTTCGATGGGTCCTCGACCGATCTCTACTACGTCGACCGCCGTCAGAAGTACACGCAGTGGAGCCAGGAGCTGCGCGCCGCCGGGAACCTGTTTACCGGGTTCGACTATGTCGTGGGCGCCTATTACTTCCACTCCAAGTACGATCTTACCCAGTGGACGCGCTTCTTCGACTTCGATCCTTCGGTCCCGCCCATGGAGTTCGACCAGAACGCGCAGACCAACCTGGGCAAGACTACCAGCTACGCCTTCTTCGGAGACTTCAACTGGGCCTTTGCCGACAAGTGGCGGCTTTCATTCGGCGGCCGCTGGTCGCATGACAACAAGAAGCTGACCAACAGCTTCGCACGGGACGGGTTGATCGGCTCGGGCGACGCGAACTTCACCAAGTTCACGCCCAAGATCGGCATCGACTATCGCCCCAGCAACGACGTCATGCTCTATGCCAGCTGGTCTCGCGGCTACCGCTCGGGCGGGTTCAGCCCCCGCGCCGCCACGGCGGACACCGCCAGCACCCCGTTCCAACCCGAAACCGTGGACGCCTACGAGATCGGTGCCAAGCTGGCCGCCTTCGACAAGAAGCTGGAAATCAACCTTGCCGGCTACGTGTCGGACTACAAGGACATGCAGCAAAACCTCACTGTGCCCGGCGGCCCGCTCGGCAACCAGACGATCACCGGCAACGTACCGGGCGGCGCGCTGATCAAGGGCATAGAGATGGACGCCACCCTGCGCGTGACCCCGCGCCTGACGATCACCGCCTCTTCCGCCTACATGAAATCGCACTTCCGCAACTTCGTGACCGACGGCGCCTATAACGGCCTGATCGTGCCGTTCGACTATTCCGCGAACCGGCTGATCTATGCTCCGAAGTTCACCGGATCGTTCAATGCGGACTACACCGTGCCCACCAGCTTCGGCAAAGTCGTGGCGACGGCAGGCTGGCGCCATATCAGCCCTTACGACGAACAGATCTCGCAAGCCTCGCTGACGCCCGTGACCGACGCCTCCGGCACGGTCACCGAGGTAATCGTCAACGGCAACGACCCCCGCGTGCGCACCACCACGCAGGATCTGGTCGATGCCAGCCTGACCGTGAACTTCGATATCGGCGACAAGGAGGCCTACGTCCGCCTGTTCGGCCGCAATCTCCTCAACGAGAAGACCACCACGCACGCCTTCACCGTCGCCGGGCTGTTCTCGTTCGGCATGGCGCTGGAGCCGCGCACTTACGGCGCCACTATCGGCGTAAAGTTCTGAAATCGCATCAGGAAGGATTGCAAGGCATGGGCCGTCTGGAAGGCAAGATCACGCTGGTTACCGGCGCCGGAAACGAACGCGGGCTGGGCGCTGCCACCGCGCGGCGGTTCGCGGAGGAAGGCGCTTTCGTCTACCTGACGGACCTCGATACGGGCGGCGCGGAGAGTGTTGCCGCCGCGATCCGGGAGAGCGGTGGCCAGGCCGAAGCTCTGGCGCAGGACGTGACCAGCGAGGCGGGCTGGGAGGACCTATTCCAGGCGATCGAAAAGGGCCATGGCAGGATCGACGTACTGGTCAACAATGCCGGTATCGCCGTGCTGAAGCCGCTGACGGCACTTTCCCTTGCCGACTGGGAAAAGCAGAACAAGGTCAATCTCGACAGCGTGTTCCTGGGCACGCGCCGGGCGGTGGAACTGATGCGCAAGACCGGCGGCGGCGGTTCCATCGTCAATCTCTCGTCGATCGGCGGCCTCGTCGGCGTGCCGATGTGCGGAGCCTACGGCGCTGCCAAGGGCGGGGTACGGATCTTCTCCAAGGTCGTGGCGATGGAATGCGCGGCCGAAGGCATCCGCTGCAATTCCGTCCACCCCGGGATGATCGAGACCGCCATGCAGGACGTCGCCCGCAGCGACAATCCGCAAGGCTTCAAGGAGATCGTCGCCTCGATCCCGATGAAGCGCATGGGCAGCCCGCTGGACATCGCCAACATGATCCTGTTCCTCGCCAGCGACGAGGCGAACTACATCACCGGCGGAGAATTCGTGGTGGACGGCGGTGTGACGGCCATGTGAGACCGGCGAAGCCGAAGAAATGCCCCGAAGAATTGCGTCGTCCCGGACTTGCTCCGGGACCGCTGGCAGTTCTTCAGGCACACCCGCGCAGAAAAACGCCCCGCCGACAGCGAGGCCGTTCACGGCCAGCGGTCCCGGAGCAAGTCCGGGACGACGCCTATATCCGCACTACCACTTTGCCGATATTCCTGCCCGTCAGCATGCGCTCATAAGCGATCAGCACGTTCTCGATCCCCTGCGTCTCGTCGAAGCGCATCGTCAGCTTGCCCGCATCCAGCCATGCCCGCAATTGCGGCAGGAATTCGGCACCGCGTTCGAGGAAGTCGGGGATGAAGAACCCTTCCACCCGCAGCCGCCGCATCAGGATCTGGTCGAAGCGCGCAGGCCCGGGCAGCGGCACGTCACCGTCGTAGCCCGCCACCATGCCGCAGATCGCGACGCGGCCATAATGCGCCATGTTGGGCAGGACCGCATCCAGGATCGCCCCGCCGACATTGTCGAAGAACGCCCCGATCCCGCCTTCGCACGTCGCCAGCCGCGCCTCCACATCCTCGCCGCGGTAGTCGATGGCCATGTCCAAGCCGAGTTCCTCGCGCAAGAAGCGGCACTTTTCCGGTCCCCCGGCGATGCCGACCACTCTGGCGCCGAGATTGCGCCCGACCTGACAGGCCAGGCTACCCGTAGCGCCCGCCGCCGCCGAAACCGCCAGCCACTCGCCCGGCCGCACCGCCGCCACCTCCCGAACGCCGACATAGGCCGTCCAGGCATTCATCCCCAGCGCGCCGAAATGCTGGCGCGGATCCGCGACGCTCTCGTCCACCGCTTCCAGCCCGGCCAGCGCGGGCATGACCACCGCCTGCTCCGCCCATTGCCCGAAACCGCGCACCAGGGTGCCGACCGGAAAGGCCGGATCACGCGTCTCGCTGACCCGGCCGAGCACAAGGCCCACCATCTTCGCACCCAGCGGCAGCGGCGGCTGATAACCGTCCGTGCGCGGGCTCATCCACATGCGGGTGCCTGCATCCATCGACAGCCATTCCGCCGCGATGCGCACTTCGCCCGAGGCCAGAGGCGTGGGCACTTCCTCGCAAAGGCTCAGGTAACGGGCAAAATCGCTGTTGCCTTGGGGGTGGCGGTCGAGCCGCCAGAAACGGTTGCCGGTCAAGTCTCATCTCCCAGTGGGCTCACTTCACCGTCACCTGCCCAACCCCAAGCGCCACCTGACCAAACAGCTAGGGCTATCCGTTTGCACAGGCCCCGAGGGCACCGCGCAGGCCTACCAATGCGGGACAACAATAGAATATATCGGGAGGTCCTGAGATGCGATTCTCGAAATCCGTCCTGTTCGCGTCGACGGCGCTGACGATCGGCCTATGCGCCCAACCCGCCACCGCGCAGGAAGCCCCGGCTACCCCTGCACCAGAGCAGGTGCAGCAACAGGCAGGCGGCATCCACGACATCATCGTCACGGCCCGCAAGCGGCAGGAAACCGCGCAGGACGTGCCGGTGGCCGTCACCGCCATCTCCGCCGAGCAGATCACCTCGCGCGACATCACCAGCGTAGAGAAGATCGCCGCGATCGCGCCCCAGTTCAACGTCGGCCGCGCCTCCAACGGTTCCGGCGCGCAGCTTACCTTGCGCGGCATCGGTTCCTCCTCCACCTCGATCGGCATCGAGCAATCGGTGGCGGTCGTCGTGGACGGCGCCTATTACGGCCAGGGCCGCGTGATCCAGGAGGGTTTCTTCGACCTCGCCCGGGTGGAAGTGCTCAAGGGCCCGCAGGCGCTGTTCTTCGGCAAGAACGCCACGGCCGGGGTCATCTCCATCACCACTGCCGATCCTACCCCGACGCCCGAGTTCCAGATCAAGGGCGGCTACGAATTCCGCAGCCAGCAATGGCGGGTCGAGAGTTATGCCTCGCTGCCGCTGACCGAGACCCTCGGCTTCCGACTGGCCGCGCGCTATTCGAAGATGGAGGGCGGCTATTACCGCAACGTCGCCGACGACATCGTCTATACCGAGGTGGACTCGGTCAGCGTCCTTGCGGGCGGAAACGGCGATCCCACCTCGCACATTGCCGCACCCGCCGCGCACAAGGCGCCGGGCGAGGAGGAATTCCTGGCCCGCGCCACGCTGAAATGGGAGCCGACCAGCCGCCTCACCGTCAGCCTCAAGGGCAATGTCGACTTCAACACCGTCAACAATTCCTCGTGGAACTATGTCGCCTTCGCCTGCGGCGACGGAGATACCTCGCAGCTCAACGGCTATGCCTGCGGCAAGCATTTCGTGACCCACCAGAACAACATGCCGGTAGACGTCGCCGCCGGATTTCCCTTCGCCAAGCAGAACGGCGCGCTCTACAACCGCTATCGTTCGGCGGGCGGCACCCTCAACGTGACATACGATGCCGACCAGCTCCAGCTGTCCTCGGTCACGAACTACCAGTGGAACAACAACCGCTGGGCCTGCGCCTGCGACTTCCAGTCGAGCAACAGCGCGGGCGGGCCGGGCAGCAACTGGGCGACCGAAAACTCCTCATGGAAAGCGTTCAGCCAGGAGTTTCGCGCGCTGACCCAGTTCGACGGCCCGTTCAACATGATGCTGGGCATGCTCTACCAGAAGACCCGCCGCGATTTCGAGCAATACGTCCTCACCGGCGGCGTTTCCAATTCCGCCGCACCGGCCGGGCTGGAGCATGTCGCCACGGCCAAGACCAGCTTCACCAAGGGCGAGACCATGGCCGTCTTCGGCCAGATGACCTACAAGATCCTCCCCACGCTGGAACTGGCAGGCGGCGTGCGCTATTCCGACGAGACCAAGAACAGCTACTTCACCCAGTTCTACAACAACCCGCTGGTCACCAGCATCTTCCGCGACCAGTTCGACCCGGACGGCCTGGGCGAAGTGACCGCGCGCCAGCATTTCACCAACTGGTCCCCCGAAGCCACGCTGACCTGGAAACCGACCGACGACCTCATGGTCTACGGCGCCTACAAGACCGCCTACAAGTCGGGCGGGTTCTCCAACGGCGGCATCAATTCGAAGTTCTCGACCGATCCGACGGCCGACCTGACATTCGATCCCGAGAAGGCGGAAGGCTTCGAACTGGGCTTCAAGTCCACCCTGCTGGACCGCCAGCTTCGCTTCAACGTCACCGCCTTCAACTACAAGTACAGGAACCTGCAGGTCGACTTCTTCAACTCACCTATCTTCGCCTTCCAGACGCTCACCGCCGATGCCCGGACCAAGGGCGTGGAAGCCGAGTTCCAGTTCGCCCCCAACGGCGTCCCGGGCCTCGACCTTCACGGTTCGGTGAACTACGACAAGGCGCGCTATACCGACTTCCCGCTCGCCCCCTGCTATGCCGGACAGACCCCGGCCGAAGGCTGCAACCTGGCGGGCAACTCCCGGCAGGACCTTGGCGGCCAGTCGCTCTCCGTCGCCCCGCGCTGGACCGGCAATCTCGGCGTCAACTACGAGATGTCGGTCGGCACATCGATGAAGCTGGGCATGAACGTCGACGCCCGGTATTCGGGCAGTTACCTTGCCTCCGCCTTCGGCAATCCCCTGTCGCGGCAGGGCGAATACGTGACGCTCGACGCCGGCTTGCGCTTCGGCGCCGAGGACGACAACTGGCAGGTGGCCGTGATCGGCAAGAACCTCACCAACCAGTTCTACGTCACCGGCGTGGTGGACGGCCCCTCTACCGGGAGCGGCACCGGCACCCCGGCGGGCATCAAGGCCGACCAGCTCGGCTTCGGCACCCTGCCCCGCACGGTCATGGTGGAAGTGACCAAGAAGTTCTGATGAAAGTCGTTTTGAAAAATGCCCGAAAGAGGGCATTTTTAAACGGCACCGGCCCACGCCCCCACCCGACCTCCCATCTAGGATACACTGAGTGGGAGGTCGGGTGGGGGCGTGGGCCGGTGCCGCAAAATCCGCCGCAGGCGGATTTTCAAAACAATCCATCATCGAAATCGTCGTCGTCAAGGTCGAACGGGTCTGAAGCCGGCGCGGCGGCGGTTTCGCCGCCGGGCTGGAATGCGCGGTGTACCTCGCGTTCGCGCGCCATGGTGTAGCGCGCCGCGATCGCAGCGAGCAGGTCGCCCAGCGCCGTCAGGGCTTCCCCGGAAATGGCGGGTTCCGCCAGATCGGGTATCTCGCGCCCGAACTGCGAGAGGCGTTCCGTGATCGCCGCCAGCGGCCCGCCGACATCCTCCTCGCAGTCGATCTTGCCGGTGGTATCCTCCAGAATCTCCGCGACCGAGGAAGCGCCTTCGTCCAGTTCGGACAGGCCCGAGCGCATGCGCTGCCCCCCGTCCCTGATGCAGCCGAGCGATTCCGCCAGAGCCGCACCGGCATCGACGCCCGCATCTTCTTCCGAACCGCGAATGACGGTAGCCGCCACGGTCAGTCCGTCGAAGGAGCGCGCGATGCCCGAGGCGATCGTCGCCAACGTGGCGGCGAAACCGCGAATTTCGGAGGCGACGACGGCAAGCCCACGTCCCTCGGGACCCATGCGATAGCAGCGCAGATCGGTGTTCCAGGCCATCTGCTGGACATCGCTGGTAATGCGATGGACCGTCGCCAGCCGCTGCGACAGGTTCTCGGCCGTCGTGGAGGCCAGGCTGCTGAGGCGGCCGGAGCGGGCATCGGCTTCGCGCAGGCTCTCGGTCACGCTCGTCACTTCCGCCACGCTCTGCTCAAGCTGGTGGAGAAACGGACCTTCTCCCTCGCTCTCGGCCTCGCGCAAGTCGAGCAGGCTCGCCGCGCTCGGTCCGATGCCGCGCAGGCTGCTGGCGAGCAGGCGGGATTCGCGCTGGAACGTCTCCAGCGTGTCGGCGGCCTGGGCCGCCAGCAAGGCGACCGCGTGATCCGCCAGCTGGCCCGCGACTTCGTCCGCAAGCGCGCCGGGCGCGGCGAGGAAGGCATCGACGTCCTGCAGTCCGTCCGCGAGATGCTCCAGCCGCTGGCGGGTGCTGTCGCCCACCTGCAGCGCGCCAAGCGCGGTGCCGACCTGGGCACGGATATGGCGCGCCACTTCGGCGATCCGCAAGGCCCGCTCCGCGAGTTCGAGCTGGTGCTGCTGCAAGGCCACGGCATCGCCGGAAAGCTTGCGCGGGATATGGGGGATGACCAGGGCGCATTCCCCGGCCAGCTGGCGTTCGACCTCGAACATCGCGGGCACGGCTTCGGCCAGCCAGACGATCTCCCGCGCCAGCGCTTCCATCTCGGTCTCGCCCAGGTCCAGCTTCACGAACATGGTATCGGCAAAGCTGGAGAAATCGCCCGTTCCCGCCGCCGCGACCTTTATGTTGAGCCCACAGATGCGCAGGAAACTGAGCGTGCGGTTGACCTGATCGATCTGGTGCGAAAGCGCGGCGCTGGCCTGCTCGATCGCCACCAGCGCTTCCTTGCGCGTGGCCTGGATCGCGGGCAGCCGGGTCAGCCGCTCCGCCGTACGCCGCATGGAATCCACCGCGGCATCGGCGGCGTCACGCTCGAAGGCGTTCGTCACGTTTTCCAGCGCCCCGATCAGGCCCTCGACGATCTCGTAGGCCCGCGCCAGCGCGGTGCCCGCCGCCACGAAGCGCGCGTCGAGACCTCCGGCGATCCCGGCCAGCGCCTCGCCCAGTTCGGCCAGCGAAAGGCCGGTCGCGGCGGCATGTTCGGGCATTTCCCCCGGAATCGCGGCGCGTTGCAAGGTGTCCTCCTGAATCTGTTCGGGGCAGTAAGCGGTTGTCGTCATCGGCCGGCCGTCTTTTGTTTCTTATCGATTGGTTGCAGCGAGCAGTTCGCGGGCGATGGCGCCCAGCGGGACCACCCGGTCCGCCGCGCCGCGCGCAATGGCTTCCTTCGGCATGCCGAACACGATCGAGGTCGCCTCGTCCTGCGCGAAAGTGCGGGCGCCCGCCTGCTTCATTTCGAGCAGGCCCCGCGCCCCGTCGTCGCCCATGCCGGTCATGATCACGCCCACCGCGTTCGAGCCCGCTGAGCGCGCGGCCGAGCGGAACAGCACGTCCACCGAGGGACGGTGCCGCGAAACCAGCGGGCCGTCCTTGACCGCGACATGATAGCGCGCGCCCTGCCGTTCCAGCATCAGGTGCTTGCCGCCCGGCGCGATCAGGACATGGCCGCGCAGCACCGGATCGCCGTCCACCGCTTCCTTCACGTCCACTTCGCACAGGCCATTGAGGCGCTTGGCGAAGGCGCGGGTGAAGTTCTCCGGCATGTGCTGCACCACGACGACGCCCGGCGCATTGGCGGGCAAGGCCTCCAGCACTTCGCGAAGGGCCTCGGTGCCCCCGGTCGAGGCGCCCAGGCAGACCACCATCTCGGTGGTGCGGCTCATCGCCCGGCCGCTCGGGGGGGGCAGCACGGCATCGGCGGTGAGCTTCTTCTGCGGACCTTCGGGCTTTGCCTCGCGCGTGGCGGGACGTCCGCGAACCCTTGCGCGGGAGGCGCCCTTCACGACGTCGCGGATCTGGAGGTTGTGCTCGGCCAGATGGTCGGCCACGCCGATGCGCGGCTTCAGGATCACGTCCACCGCGCCCGCTTCCATGGCCTGGAGCAGCGTTTCCGACCCTTCCTCGGTCAGCGACGAACACATGACCACCGGCACCGGGCACTGCGACATCAGCTTGCGCAGGAACGTGATGCCGTCCATGCGCGGCATCTCGACGTCGAGGGTGATGACGTCGGGCACTTCCTCCTGGATACGGCGCGCGGCGCTGAACGGGTCGGGCGCCGAACCGATCACCTCGATCTCGGGATCCTCCTGGAGGATCGCGGTCATCGTCTGGCGCACGCTGGCGGAATCGTCGATCACGAGGACGCGGATCTTCCTGCTCGCAAGCATGGCCTCAGTCCTTCCGAAACACGGTATTGGCCACTTGCGTCAGCGGCAGGTCGTGCCCGGTGATCGATTCCGAGTGTCCGAGGAACAGGTGGCCGCCCTGCTTCAGGCAATCGACGAGCCGCGAGACCACCTGCCGCTGTGTCGGCTTGTCGAAATAGATCAGCACGTTGCGGCAGAAGATCAGGTGCATGGGCTCTCCCACCGGATAGCGCTCGTCCATCAGGTTGAGCCGGGCGAAGCCGATCGCGCTGCGCAGGGCGGGCACCATGCGCACGTCACGCCGGGCCAGATCGCGCGGGAACATCACATATTTGCGCTGCAGCGCCTCGGGCACGGGATCGACCAGCTCCGCCGGATAGATGCCGCTGCGCGCGGTCTCCAGCACGTCGGTGTCGAGATCGGTGGCCAGGATGCCATAGGCGGGGCCGCCCCGGTTCTCGGCATGATCGTCCAGCACCATGGCCAGGGTATAGGGTTCCGGCCCGGTCGAGCAGGCGGCGCTCCAGGCCCGGATCGTGCGGACGCCGCGCGCGGTCATGTCCGGCAGGATCACCTTGCTCAGGTACTCGAAATGGCCCGGTTCGCGGAAGAAGTCGGTCTTGTTGGTCGTCACCGCGTTGATCAGCGACAGGCCTTCCGCCGCGAGATTCTCGGCGGCGAAGATATAGTCGCAGTAGTCGTCCAGCGTGGGTGCGCCGATCGTCCGCTGGCGGCGGCGCAGGCGGCCTTCGAGCATGGTCTTCTTGCTCTCGGGCATCTTGATGCCGGAATATTCGTAGATATAGGCCGCCAGCCGCGCGAAGTTGCGCTTGCTCATCGGGTCTCCGGCATGGGGATTTCCGCCCATCGTGCTTCCGGCGGAAGCTACCCCGGAACTGGAGCTGGAACTGCGACTGGCTAAAGCGGCGGCGGTCATCTGCGCGGCTCCGGGATAGAGTAAAGAAGGTTCAGGCGGCGGCGGCGGAGAGGCGCGAGGCTTCCTCCGCCGAGAAGATGCGCGCCATGTCCACCAGCACGGTGAAGCCCTCGTCGCGCTTCACCACGCCGCCGATATATTCGGACGGCCAGCGCACCCCCACGTCGGGTGCCCCGCCGATCTGGTCGAGACGGAAGCTGGTGACCTCGATCACCCGGTCCACCACCAGCCCCAGCACCAGCACGCGGTCCTCCAGCGGGATATCCGCCACCAGGATGCGCGTGGCCGGGGTGGGCTCCACCGGCGGCAGGCCCAGCCGCAGGCGCAGGTCTATCGTGGTCACGCCTTCGCCGCGCATGTCGGTCAGGCCGAGCAGATAGTCCGGCCCGCCCGGAATGCGGAAGGTTTCCCGGTAGTCGAGGATCTCGCGGACCAGTGCCACCGGCACCGCGAAGATCTCCGCCCCCAGGCCGAACGTGACGGCCTGGATTTCGGACGCCTCGGTCATGCCGCGTGCATCCCGAAGGCGTCGTCGTGGTCGTCCGGTCCGCCCATGGCGAGATCCAGAGCGAAGCCGTTGCTCCTGGGCTGGCCGTTCGCGGGCACCGGGCGCTTCACAGGCGCCTTGATGGCCGCCTTGATCGGGGCCGCCTTGCGCACGCCCGCGCTGCGAACGGGCTTTCCGGCATCGTCGACGCGGAAGTAGGAGATGCTCGCCTGAAGCTCCTCGGCCTGGGCCGCGAGTTCTTCCGAGGTGGAGGAGATCTGCTCCGATGCCCCGGCGTTCTGCTGGGTCACCTGGTCGAGCTGCTGGATCGCCTGGTTGATCTGGCCCGCACCGATGTCCTGTTCACGGCAGGCGGCGCTGATTTCCGAGATCAGTTCGGCCGTGCGGCGAATGTCCGGCACCAGCCTGGAGAGCATGTCGCCCGCCTCGGTGGCGGCATCGACGGTGTTCGACGAAACCGCGCTGATCTCCGCCGCCGCGCCCTGGCTGCGTTCGGCCAGCTTGCGCACTTCCGAAGCGACGACCGCGAAGCCACGGCCATGTTCGCCCGCGCGCGCCGCCTCGACGGCTGCGTTCAGCGCCAGAAGGTCGGTCTGGCGGGCGATTTCCTGGACGATGCCGATCTTCTCGGCGATCGTGCGCATGGCGCCGACGGCGCGGTCCACCGCCACGCCGCTGGCTTCGGCGTCCTGTGCGGACTGGCGGGCGATCTTCTCGGTCTGGGCGGCGTTCTCGGCGTTCTGCTTGATGTTGGCCGACATCTCTTCCATCGAGGCCGAAGCCTGCTCGGCGGCGGCGGCCTGCTCGGTCGCGCCCTGCGAGACCTGTTCGGACGTTGAGGACAGTTCCTGGCTGCCGCTGGCGACATTGTTGGCGGCCACGGTCGCATCGCCGACCACGCCGCGCAGGCGATCGATCATGCGGACCAGCGCATGGCCCAGCGTATCCTTGTCGGACAGCGGCTTGTGGGTGACGGTCAGGTCGCCGTCGGCGATCTTGTCGGCCAGGCCCGCGCTGACGCGCAAGTTGGCGGTCATCCGGTTGACGGTATCGACCAGGTCCTTGATCTCGTCGTTCGAGGTCACTTCCACGTCGTTGTCGAGATCGCCGATGGCTACCGCGTTGATCGCATTGCCCACCCGGCCGAGGCCGCGCGAGACGATCAGCGAGATCCATACCGCGCCCACCAGCGCGCCGATGATGGCGACGGCGGCCACGGTAAGCAGCGTGGCGCGGGCCGAGGCGTAGAGCGCGTCGGTCTGCTTGTCGACCTGCTGCATGTCGTCGCGGGCGCGCTCCACCAGATCGTCGGTCTGCTTGCTGACGCGGTCGAGCACGGCACGGGCGCTACCCAGCGCCAGCACGGCGGCTTCCGCGTTCTGCCCACCTCTCGCCAGGGTGCGGATGCGGGTATCGAGCGGCTTGAAGTTCTCGAAGGAGGTCCGCATCTCGCGCCAGGTCTGCTTGGCCTCGGGCGCCGAATTGGCTTCGCCCTCATCCAGCAGGCGGTCGAATTCGGTCATCGAACGACTGGCCTTGTCGTCGAATTCCTTCATCAGTTCCGGGTCGTCGGTCATCGTCATGGAGCGCTCGTTGCGCGAGAGCGTGCCGAACACGACCTGCACCTGCTGCGCCCGGTCGAGGCGGGCGGCCGGACCGTTGATGAGATCGGTGATCGCGGTGTTGAGCGTGCTGAGGCGGGTCAGGCTGACGCCGACGACCACCGCAAGCAGGATCAGGATGATGGCGAAGGTAACGCCCAGCTTCATTTTTATCGTTGCGCGCATGACAATGGGAACCCTGGAAACGGGATTGGGGGGAAGGTCGGTAAGGAAGGAACGTGAGGAAGCGGGGCGTCAGGCCGCGTGGGTGCTGAACGCCTCGTCCTCGCTGTCGGGACCGCCGGTCGAGAGATCGAGCGCGAAACCGCGAGCGCGGGCCTGCTGATCGGCCACCGAGAGCCCCCGGCTGCCGCGCGCGGGCGCTGCCGACCTGCGGGGCGCAGGTGCAGCTGCCATCTGGCGGACCGCGACCGTCGCGGGCTTGCGGGAACGGCCGCTTTCCGACGTGCGGAAATAGGCGATCGAGGCCTGAAGCTCTTCCGCCTGCGCGGCCAGCTCTTCCGACGTGGTCGAGATCTGCTCCGATGCCCCGGCGTTCTGCTGGGTCACCTGATCGAGCTGCTGGATCGCCTCGTTGATCTGGGCGGCGCCGATGTCCTGTTCGCGGCAGGCCACGCTGATTTCGGAAACCAGTTCGGCGGTGCGGCGGATATCGGGCACCAGCCGGGTGAGCATGTCGCCCGCCTCGGCTGCGGCCTGCACCGTTTCGGTGGAGACGGCGCTGATCTCGGCGGCGGCGTGCTGGCTGCGTTCGGCCAGCTTGCGCACTTCCGAGGCCACGACCGCGAAGCCACGGCCATGCTCGCCCGCACGCGCCGCTTCTACGGCTGCGTTCAGCGCCAGCAGGTCGGTCTGGCGGGCGATTTCCTGGACGATGCCGATCTTCTCGGCAATCGTGCGCATGGCGCCGACGGCCCGCTCCACGGCAACGCCGCTCGATTCCGCATCCTTGGAGGACTGGCGGGCGATCTTCTCGGTCTGGGCCGCGTTGTCGGCGTTCTGCTTGATGTTGGCGGCCATCTCTTCCATCGAGGCCGAAGCCTGCTCGGCGGCGGCGGCCTGCTCGGTCGCGCCCTGCGAGACCTGCTCGGAATTGGCAGAAAGCTCCTGGCTGCCCGCCGAAACGTTCTCGGCCGCCACATTGGCATCGCCCACCACGCCGCGCAGGCGCTCGATCATCATGTTGGCATGGTTCAGCAGGTCGCCGATCTCGTCGTTGGACCTGACGTCGACCGTGCGGGTCAGGTCGCCCTCGGCCACCTGCCGCATCGCGTCACCAGCCGCCTTGAGGCCGCGTGCGATGACCAGCGAAAGATAGGCGGCGGCGGCCAGCGTGATCAGCACCGCGGCCACGCCCATGCCGATCATCAGCGAACGGGCCGAACCGAAAGTCACTTCGGTGTCGTCGTCCGCCTTGGACATCATCCGCTGCTGGGCATCGACCAGCGTTTCCACGGTCTTGGTCACGGCCTGCGCGCGCTCACGCGATTCGCCCATGGTCAGTTCGGCCGCGGCGGCCTTGTCGCGGCTGCTGAGTTCGCTCACCTGCTGGTTCACCGGCTTGAAGGCGTTCCACTGTTCGCGCAGCTGCGCCCACGATGCACGGGTTTCGACGGAGGCGACGGCATTGGCCTGTTCCACTTCCTGCTCGACCCGGTCGCGCCAGGTGGAAATCCGGGTTTCCAGCTCCCGCCGCTCCACCGGATCCTCGGTAAGGACGAGGTTCTTCTCGGACCGCACCATCATGCTCACGCCGCTGTCGATCGCGCGGGCGCGGTCGAGCTGCTTGGCCGGACCCGCCACGAGGCCGCCGATGGCATCGTTGAGCGTGGTGAGGCGGGAAATGCCGACCGCAATGGTCGCCGTCATGATGACAAGGAGGATCGCAAAGGTCCCCCACAGCTTCAGCTTGATCGTTGCACGCATGTTGGCCCCCGCCTCAATGTACTGTGGATGGCTGACCGGCGGCGGAATCGCCTGCGCCGGTCAAGGAACGAAAGATCGCGGCAAGGTCGGGCAAGACGACCACGCCGTCGCGGCGGCGCACCAGCTCGCGCACGAAATCGCGGCGCCAGCGCATGCCCACGGCAGGCGGCTCCTCGCTGGCATCGCGGTCGAGCGTCGCCACTTCATGGACCTTGTCGGTGCGGATGCCGATCTGGAACACTTCGCCTTCCGCTTCGGTCTCGATCACGACGATGCGGCTGTCCACCGTCGCCTCGGCCGCGGGCATGGCGAAGGCCAACCTCAGGTCCGCGATCGGGATGATCTTGCCGCGAAAGTTGACGACGCTGCCCAGCAGGGGCGCGGCGCCGGGCACGCCGGTTTCCGGCAGAAGGTCCAGGATCTCGCGGACCAGCGTGGCCTCCAGCGCGAAAGTCTCCTCGCCGAGGTTGAAAGTCAGCACTTCGAGACGGCCTTCGCCATCCCACTGCGTGGAAGTCGATGCAGGAATGGATTCTGGCATTGTGCTTATCCGGCGGCGCGCAGCCGCTCCTCCTGGTTCTGGCCGAGCATGACGAGCTGGGCGACGTCGAGGATCAGCGCGACGCCGCCGTCGCCCAGGATCGTCGCGCCCGCGAAAGTCGCGACGTCGCGGTGCAGCGGGGACATCGACTTGATGACGGTCTGGTGGCTGCCGATGATCTGGTCCACCACCAGCCCCACGCGCTCGCTGCCGGTGGCGATGACGACGATCTTCTGGTGCGGATCGGGCCGCGTGCCGGTCTCGAAGATCTCGCGCAGGCGCAGGAACGGCACCAGCCGGTCGCGCAAGGTGATGAAGCTGCGACCGCGCGAGCGCAGGTCTTCCTCAAGGCTGAGTTCGAGGCATTCCTCCACCGCGCCCAGCGGGATAACGTAGCGACCCTCGCCCACGCGGACGAGCAGCCCGTCGATGATCGCCAGGGTCAGCGGGATGCGCAGCACCACGGTGGAACCTTCGCCCGGTGCCGAAGTGATGTCGATGGCGCCGCGCAGGCTCTCGATCGTGCGCTTCACCACGTCCATGCCCACGCCGCGCCCCGACAGGTTCGTCACTTGCGCCGCCGTGGAGAAGCCCGGATGGAAGATCATCTGCAGCAGGTCGTGGTCGGAAATCGGCTGTCCCGGCTGGATCAGCCCCTGGGCCTCGGCCTTGGCGCGCACCCGCTCGCGGTCGATCCCGCGCCCGTCGTCGCGGATGGTGATCAGCACCTCGCCGCCCGCCTGATGGGCGGAGAGATGGACCTGCCCGGCCTCGGGCTTGCCGGCAGCGCGGCGATCCTCGGGCGTTTCGAGGCCGTGATCGCATGCATTGCGGATCAGGTGGACCATGGGGTCGGCCAGCCGCTCGATCATGGTCTTGTCGACTTCGGTGGTCTCGCCTTCGGTCGAAAGCGTGATGGTCTTGCCGGTTTCGCGGGCGAGATCGTGGACGAGACGGCGGAAGCGGCTGAACAGGCTGGCGACGGGCACCATGCGCAGGACCATCATGGTATCGCGTAGCTCACCCGCAAGCCGCTCGATTTCCTCGGAAATCGAGCGCAGCGCCAGTTCGTTGCCGACTGCGGAGCCGTGACCGCTGGCCAGCTGCGAAAGGCGGCTCTGGACAATGACCAGTTCGCCCACGCGGTCCATCAGTTCGTCGAGCCGCTCGGCAGGCACGCGCACGCTCTCGCCGGATTTCGCGGCGCTGGCGGGGCCAGTCGCGGGGCCGGGCTTGGCCGAAGTCGCAACTGCCGGGCCTTCCGGGACGGTAGCGGGAATGTCGGACATCGTGTCCGACGATTGCAAGGCCTGTCCGACATCTTCGGAGGGTTCGGCCTCCAACGGTTCGACGGTGAGTTCCATGTCGTCCATCACGAAGATGAACACGTCGTCGATATCGTCGCGCGAGATGTCGCCGCGCAGTTCGATGTCCCAGCCGATATGGCATTCGGTCGGCACCAGATCGGCCAGGGCGGGAATGGTGTCAGTGCGCGCGGTGATGCGGCACGCGCCGAGGTCGCGCAGCTCGTCCAGCAGCATCAGCGGGTTGGTGCCGTTGGCCATCGCCTCGGCGGGAAGGCGGAAGAACAGACGCCAGCCCCGAGCGGCGGTTGCCGGACCGGCCGAACCGGAAGAAGCAGGCGCGGCAACCGGAGCGGCTTCAGCCCCGCCTGCCGCGTCGATCGCCGCCTGAAGCTGCGCCAGGATCGCGGCTCCGGCGCTTTCCAGACCGGCACCGTCGCCCTCGATCAGCGCGCGCATGTGATCGCGGGCCGAGAGGATCACCGCCACGAGTTCCTGCGTCGCCGGGGCCAGCCCCTTGCGCACGCGGTCGAAGGCGGTTTCGCAGTGGTGGGTGAACTCGGCCAGCGCGTCGAAGCCGAACATCGCGCCAGAGCCCTTGAGCGTATGCAGCCCCCGGAACACTTCGTCGATCAGCGCGCGGTCTTCCAGCCGGTGGCCGAGATCGAGCAGCCCCTGCTCGATCTGGTCGAGCAGGTCGCCCGCCTCGACGCGGAACGCCGCGACCGGATCCTGCGTGTTCACCGGCCCAGGACCTTGCGCGAGACCTTGATCAGCTGTTCGGGCACGAAAGGCTTCACCAGCCAGCCGGTGGCCCCGGCCGCCTTGGCCTGCTGCTTCATCGCGTCATCGCTCTCGGTGGTGAGGAAGATGATCGGCACGCCGGCCTGCTCGGGCGCCTTGCGCAGTTCGCGGATCATCGTCAGCCCGTCCATGTTGGGCATGTTGAGATCGGTAATGATTAGGTCGAACCGCTTGGCGCCCGCCGCGGCCAGCCCCTCGACGCCGTCGCCCGCTTCGGTGACGTCATAGCCCGCGCCGGTCAGCGCGATGCGGATCGCCATGCGCAGGCTGGGGGAATCGTCAACGGTAAGAATAGAGGCAGTCATTGCGGCAGTTCTCCGTGGAACCAGAATTCGAGGTCCTGAGGGGTGAGATCCGTGAGGAAACCTGCCCGTTCGAGCAGGGCGACAAGCGCGCCCTCCGCAGGCCGGGCCAGACGCAGTTCGCGCCCTGCGCGCTTCCACTGCATGCGCGCCGCGTAGAGTATCTCCACGAATGCCAGATCGACTTCGGTCAGATCCGACAAATCGAGATCGATATTACTTTCCGCTTCGAATTGATCGGAAAGACTATTTGCGAATTGGCGAGCGGAACGCACCGTCACCGACTGCGGAACTGCCATTAGGTGGCGCATCACGTCCTCATGGATTTCGCCGATGAGTTAGACGCTTCGGCGCGAGCAGGGGGATGATCTGATTGTAGGAGGAAATCGGCCGAAATGGATTGCAGACGCCGATTTTTTCACTCCGCGCTACTTGTCGTCAGGAGATCGGATCGGGCTTTTCGGTGCATGACGAGGCGGCAGGTTCTGCGGCACCGATAGAGTCTTTGTTTGGTACGCCTTCGACATCCGTCGAAGGCTTGCGGCACCAGCCCACGCCCCCACCCGACCTCCCATCAGGATACACTCGTGGGAGGTCGGGTGGGGGCGTGGGCTGGTGCCGCTCAAAAATGCCCATCTGGGCATTTTTCAAAGAATCTCAGCAGCCTTTCGGCGCGTGCTGCCGGTGGATGTTGCGGAAGGAGCGGCTCTTGAACAGCCAGCGGCCGCCGATCTTGACACAAGTATCCTCATAGACCCCCCGGTCGCGCATCGTCACGCCGTCCTGGTCGTAGACTTCCGAGGTATAGCTGCGCATCGTCGCGCTATCGCCCGAGACCGCGATCGCGCCGGGCCAGGCTTCGAACATGATGCCAGGATAGGCCTTCATCGCTTCCAGCCACATGGCGACGATCGCCGGACGGCCTCTGGTGGTGCCAAGTTCGGGGTAGTCCGGCAGCGACCATTCCGCATCCTCGGCCCAGGTCGCCCCCCAGTCCTGCGCATCGCGGCGGGTCACCGCATCGGCATAAGTTTCCAGCAGTTCGCGTATGGCCAGGCGATCCTCGAAAGGTCCGGCAAAGAACATGGCATTCTCCCGTTCTGAAGGTCAGGTTTCGACCGGGCGTTCATGCGGCCCCGGCGGCGTATCGGGCACGGCGACCTCGATTATCCCCTCGGCGATGCGCAAGGCGAAGCGGCGAAGGTCGGCATAAGTGCCGCCGATGCAGCGCCCCGTCGCCGCCTCGAAGCGGGCGCCGTGCAGCGGGCACATGATCGCGCCGCGCCGTACCTTGCCGCCGGAAAGCAGCGCGGCCTGGTGCGTGCAGCGATCGTTCAGGGCGCTGAAGCCCTCGTCCGTGCGCACCACCAGGACGCTCCAGCCCGCAATCCGCGCGGCCAGCTTGCCTTCCTCGGGAAACTCGGCCTCGGCGATCAAGCCATGCCAGACGTCGCTCATCGTTTCAGAGCCCATTTGAAAAATGCCCGAAAAGGGCATTTTCTTGCGGCACCGGCCCACGCCCCCACCCTACCACCCGCAGGATACTACCGTTGGGTGGTAGGGTGGGGGCGAGGGCCGGCGCCGCGAAATTCGCCTGCGGCGAATTTTCAAACTGTAACAAGAGTCTTTCCTATGGTGCGGCCGGACATCAGGTCGATGAAGGCCTCGGGAAGTTTGTCGAAGCCATCGCGCAGATTGGCCAGCGGCTTCAGCTTGCCTTCGGCGACCCAGGCGTCGAGTTCGGCCTGGGCCTGCGCCAGGACTTCGGGATAGTCGTAAGTGATGAAGCCCTGCATGCGGATGCGGTTGACCACCAGTTGCCAGAGCGTGCGCACCCCATGGGGGTGGTCGGCATCGTTGTACTGGCCGACCATGCCGCAGACGGCGACCCGGCCATGCAGGCGCATCAGCGGCAGGACCGCTTCCAGCACTTCGCCGCCGACATTGTCGAAGTAGACATCCACGCCTTCGGGCGCCGCTTTCGCGATCTCTGTCGCGATGTCGGGCGTCGCGCGGTAATCGATGGCCGCGTCGAACCCGAGGTCGCGGATCACCGCCGCCTTCTCGGCCGACCCTACCAGACCGACGACCTTGCAGCCCCGCGCCTTGGCGATCTGCCCGGCGGTGGAGCCGGTCGCCCCCGCCGCGGCGCTGATCACCACCGTCTCCCCTGCCTTCGCCTCGCCCACGGCGAAAAGGCCGACCCAGGCCGTCAGCCCCACCGGGCCGAGCGCGCCCATGTAATGGTGAAGCTCCGTGTCCGGCCGCCTGCGCACCGTCTCCAGCCCCCAGGCCTCGCCCGAAAGCACATAGTGGTCCGACCATGTCGCGAATGCGCGGACCAGGGTGCCGACCGGATAGTCGGCGTGGCGGGATGCCACCACTTCGCCCAGCGACATCCCCTTGACCGGCGCACCGAGGGCGACCGGCTCGACATAGCTCGGCCGGTCGTCGAGGAAGCCGCGGATCGCCGGATCGACCGAACCCACCCGCATCGCCACCAGGAACTCCCCCGGAC
Organism: Novosphingobium panipatense; assembly: GCF_002149965.1. Lineage (GTDB taxonomy): Bacteria > Pseudomonadota > Alphaproteobacteria > Sphingomonadales > Sphingomonadaceae > Novosphingobium > Novosphingobium panipatense_A. The sequence continues at coordinate 120,645 of NZ_MSQB01000016.1, forward strand.
CGGGCGGCGCCAGTTCCGCCTCCCTCAGCGCGAAGTCTTCCGGCACCGGCACCCCTTTAGGTCGCCTCGCCAGAACTATCTGTCTGACCTTTCCCATTCCGGCAGCTTAGCCCCGTCGCCCGCGCGGGGACTGCTAGTCGAAACGCTAGGTTCGGGAAATTCGCGCCTTTGCCACATTCGCCGGGGAGAAGGAGCCAAAGCCATGACCATGAGCCGCGACGACATGATCGCCTTCGTCGACCGCCTCTATGCCGCCACCGGCGCGGGAGACTGGGACACGGCCAGTGCCATGCTGACGGACGATTTCGTCGCCCACGAAGCGGAGGGACTGCCGATGGCCGGGGAATATCGCGGACGAACGGGCCTGCGCGATCTCTATGCCAAAGTCATGGGCCTGTGCGATGTCGCCGCGCTGGACCGGATCGAGACGACCGCCGGAACCGACTATGCCGTGACCCTGCTCTCGCTGCGCTTCGCCGATCCGGCGCTGCCCCCGGCCGAAATATGCGAACGCTTCCGCTTCCGTGACGGAAAATGCTGCGAGATCAAGCCGTTCTATTACGATCCCGCGCCTTTCGTGGCCGCTGCCGAGGCGAAATCCGCCGCCTTGTGACTGAGCCCAAGGGTCGCACCGGGCAAAAAAACAATCGGTTGCCTTAGCTGAACGGGAACAAGCCGTAATTCCTTGCGCTTTCAATGGACAAGCTTTGCATTGCCGGCGGCGCGCGATGAAAATCGCCCGGTCCTTTTGAAAGAAATGCACAGAAAGCTTCGCTAGGCCGTTCTTTATGGGCGCCGAAATGCTATGCTCGCAGTTGCAGCAATCAGCGCAACACTCAGCACGGGGCCACTGAATGCCGAAGGATGCAACGGTTTACTCGCTCGATTCCATCCCTGCCGGGACTGTAAGGTCCACCACGCCGTTGAACGACCAGCTGTCCGTCATCCTGGCCGACTTGCGCGGCCGCATCGGCGAAGCCGACGACGTGACGCTGGATTTCAAGGGGAAGCTTCACGTCCATCTCGACGTGAAGCGCGGCGAGGACCTGCCGCTGGTGGAAGCCAAGCTCGCCGAGCTGGGCGACGGCATGTTCTCGCAGATCAGCCGGGGCGCGACGCCGAACCACCCCTTTTCGCACCGCGTCAGCGCGCTGGTGACGATCTGAGGAGAATGTAGAGGCTCATTCGGAAATGCCCTCACGCGGGCATTTTCGAACCCTTACGCCATCTTGGCGGCGTAGATCATGCGGCCCTGGCCAAGGTGGTCGAAAGCGCGGCTCAGCAGGCTGTCGCCCACCGCGAGGCAGCCCTGGCTGCGGCCTAGCTTGCCGTGCGCACCGATCATGTTCGGCTCTGCATACCAGGCCCCGTGGATCACGATGGCCCGCTCCAGCGCATTGCTGTTGGTCGAATCGAGGCCGATCAGCCGCTGCGAACGGCCATGCCCGCCGTAATAGTAATCGCCGGTAAGATAGGCGCCTTCGCTGCTGGCGTTGGAACCCGGACGGTTCGAAAAACGCTGCAACCAACCGGTATGGCCCGGATCGGAGCCACTGCCGTGCGCGACCGGAACCGAAGTCGTCTTGCGGTTTTCCAGATCGACAAGGTGGAAACGCGGCTCGGACGAGGAGGCCGAGAAATCGACCACTCCGATCCGGTCGCGCCGGACGCGCCGGTCATGCCGGTCGAGCGCCTGCATGGCCGCGTCGAACAGTTCGGGGCGAATGCCTTCCGGCCGGAAGGCCGCGGGAACCGGCGGCAGGGCGGCAGGCGCTACCGGCGCGATCGTTCCGGCGGTGGGGCCAATTTTGGGAAGCACCAGCGAGGGCGCGCGGCTGCGCTCCGGCACTGCGGAGGAGATGGCGCGGGCTGCAGAGGACGATGACGCTGCGAACGCGGTGGCTGCAACGATCAGATTGCGACGACTGAATTTCATATCCTCGCTGCCATATAGCGATTCCGTCGACAAAGTCTTGGCCAGATTTGCCCGCTCCGCCACAAGCTCTTGTCCCGCTTCGAAAGACGAGAAAGGACCATACATCATGACGGCAAGCCGTTCCGCTAGACTTTCGAGTGAGGATTACCGCGCCGCAGTGGCCGTGATCATCCGTAACCTACAGAAGAGCGGGGATTTGTCCGACGCCCAGCTGGCTACCCGACTGGGCTGCTCCACCGGGACGATCCGCAACGCGCGCGGCCGCGCCACCAGCCTCGATCCCCTGATCCTGGCCCGAATCGAGCAGGAGTTCGGCCCCGGCGCGATCGACCCCTTCCTGGCGCTCGGCGATGTCCGCGCCGTGCCGCTGGCCAGCGCGCGCCTGCCGATGGACCCGGTGCTCGCCATCGTCGAGGCGCTTCACAGCATCGTCGAGGCGCAGGCGGTGGACAGCGAAGGCGGCTCCCGGATCACCGCCCCGGAACTGCGCAAGATCATCGAGGAACTGCGCCACGGCCGCACCGCGCTAGACGCCCTGATCGCAAGGGCGGAAGCGGGACGATAACACCGTCCTGAAATGGGACTCCTTCCCGTTGCGAAATAGCCTCATGCAACACGCCATGTGTGCAGTTGTGCGCTTGAGCCGAAGCGGGTGAAAAGCTAGTCTGACAGCAGGGGCAAAGTCGCGGAATCCGCATGAATTCAGACGAACGCCGATTGGATGGCTGGAAGGCGATCGCAGCCTATTTCGGCAGGGACCGCACCACCGTCGCGCGCTGGGCACGCGAGCGGGGGCTGCCGATCCACCAGCTTCCCGGCGGCAAGCAGAAGACCGTCTTCGCCTATCGCCACGAACTGGCCGAATGGGAAAGCCGCAATCCCGGAGAGGATCCCAAGCCCGAGGAACCCGCGCCGGAGCCGGAACCCGTCGTTCCATCCCCTCTTGCCGATCTTCCGAAACGGCGGCGCAAATGGCCCCTGGCCCTCGCCGTTGCGCTCGCGCTGAGCCTGGCCATGGCCGCCGCCTTCATGACCTGGCACAAGCCCCGCTCGGCAACGCTTCCCGCCGACCCGCTTGCCGCCCGCGACTATATCGCCGCCCGTGACGCCTGGGCGCACCGCACCCCAAAGGACCTCGCCACCTCGATCCGCCTCTACGGCGCCGTCATCGCCCGCGAGCCGGGCTATGCCCCCGCCCGCGCCGGGCTGGCCGAGGCCTGGCTGATCTACCGCGAATATGGCGAAGTCAGCGATGCGGAGGCTTACGGCAGGGCCCGGATCGCCGCCGACAAGGCGCTGGAACTCGATCCGGGACTGGCCAGTGCCTACCGGGCCAAGGCCTTCATCGATTACTGGTGGGACAACGATCCCGCAGCCGCGCTCGAGGCCTTCCGCAAGGCGCTGAACCGTGCGCCGCATGACGGACTGACCTATTTCTGGCTGGCAAACATCCTTTCGGACCTCGGCGAAAGCGCCAAGGCGGAACGCTATTACGCGCGCGCCGTGGAGCTTTTGCCGGGATCGCAGCCCATTGCCGTGGAGCGGGCCTGGGCGCAGTGGCAGGCCGGTCGCGACGCGGCGGCGATGAAAGCCTTGCTCGATCTCAAGCGGACCTACCCGCAGGACGCCACGGTCAGCAGCTGCCTGTACTGGATCTATCTCGGCCGCGGCGACATCCACGGTTTCGCGCGGGAATTCGCCGATTTCGCGCGCCTGCGCGAGGATCCCGGCACCGAGCAGCTCTCCCGCAGGCTCGCCCGCGCCGTCGCGGACGATCCCGCCCATGCCCACCGCATCATGGTGGCCGATGCCCTGGGCGAGATAGCAGAAGGCGGACGGCGCATCCGCCAGACCCCGGCCTTCTACGCCTCGTCCATGCACGACCGCGACTTGCTGCTGAAACTGATGCGCGAAGCGGTCGTACTCGGCGAGCGCTGGTATTCGCGGCCGGTCACGCGCCGAATCCAGGCTAGCTGGAAAAACGACCGCGAAGTGAACCGGCTGCTGGACCAGCTCATGCCCCCGGTACCGGACGTGCGGCTGCCCTAGGCCTGCACGCGAGTCCGGTTGACGACACCCTCACTTTGCGCTGCGTGCAGATGTGAGCGCTCACTCGGACCCGGCTTGCCTATACCCCTGACTTTCCGGCCGGTTTTCGGTGATCTTCCGCAATTTGCAGCAATTTGCATCACGTGGGAATCACAAGTTTCGTTGTAAAACTTCTCTCGAGCATCGAGGGGGCGCAATTTTCCGAAAGGGATTGCGGGGATCGGGGGATCTGGCCAGTCCGGTGCTTGTACTAGCGACCCAAAACTTGGCCCCGCGGGTATAGGACCGGCGGGGCCTATTTTGTCGGCCGGCCCATTTTGTTGGTAGAACCTCCTGACCTGTTCATGCCTTGCGCTTGCGCCAGTTCCACGCATGACCACCCACCAGAAGCAGGCTGCCCGCCACCGTCAGCCCCGTCTCGCCAAGCGGCAGCGGCGCGTGGAGCACGCCGAGCACGAGGAAGGCGATCCCCGCTACGCCCAGCAGGGCCGGTCCCGCCGCGCCGTGGCGGCGATAGCCCAGCAGGAAGGCCGCCAGTGCAGCCGGCGCCACCAGACCCAGTGCCGCAAGATGGAACAGGTCCGACTGGAAGAACGTGCCGAGCAATCCGGGAAGCAGGAACAAAAGCACCGGCAGCGCGAGGCAATGCAACATGCAGAGCGTCGATGCGGAAATCGCGGTCGATTCCACGATATCTGCAAATAGGCGCTTCCGCGCCCCATCGGGCGCCCAGTGCGGGGAGACGCAATGCTCGCTCATTCGGTTCGGCTCCTGCTTGATATAGTTATGTTACAACATTACATGGCGATCCAATCCGCATTGAAAAGGGCCGCCCATGAAAAATCTTGCCGTGATCGAACCACCTCGCCCGCCAGCCCAGGCAGACCGGGACGGCGCGGTGCATGGACAGGAGAGCGCTATCCTCGGCAGGATTCTCGCCGACGATGTCGATCTCGCACTCTGGGAGCGGCATCTCGATCCGCGCGTGGCGCAGGAAATCGCCGCCATCGATCTCGATACGGTCGACGATCTGCTGCTGACATGCGAAGCGGCAAAGGTGGAGGAGCAGCTCCGCGCGCTCCTGCTGGACAGCGGCTATCCCCCCTGCCCCGCGCTGGTGGCGGACGTCGCGATGCTGGCGGCCCTGCACGCCCGGCTGCTGGGCGAGCAGCGGGTAACGATCCGGCTGGAAGTGGTGGAGACCGACGCCTGCCGCAAGTTCCACGCCGACTTCGTGACGGTCCGCACGATCACCACTTCGGCCGCGGCACGCAATGGATGCGTGGAGGCGAAGACCAGGTTCACGAACTGGCGGCCGGGACGGTGGGGCTGTTCAAGGGACGGCTTGCCCACGGCGAACCGTCCATCCTGCACCGCTCACCGCCCATCGCAGATTCGGGCGAAACCCGCCTTGTGCTGGTTATCGATTCCGCTGCGAGCCGCTAAATACCTCTTCACCGGTTCGGTTCCCCACTGCGCGACGAACGGTGCGCCCCGTGCGATCATCACGCCGGGGCCGGGCTACCTTCGAAAATCAGAGACGTTATAACGTACCCTCATGAACAAGGTCTCCCTGGTCGCCGCCGCCCTGCTTTCCCTTGCACTTCAGGCCTTCGCCGCTCCGGCCATGGCCCAGCACCTGCAATGCGTGCCTTATGCCCGCGCGCAGTCCGGGATCGGCATCCACGGCAATGCGGCGACCTGGTGGGAACAGGCCAAAGGCACCTACAAGCGCGGCCATATGCCCGCGGCGGGCTCAGTCCTGGTGTTCAAGTCCACTTCGGCCATGCCCTACGGCCACGTCGCGACGATCCGCGAAGTGGTCGATGCGCGGCACGTCCTGCTCGACCATGCCAACTGGTCCGGCCCGGGCCTGATCGAGCGCAGCGCCCTGGCCGAAGATGTTTCCGAAGCGGGGGACTGGAGCAACGTACGCGTCTGGTACGGCCCCAGCCACGCACTCGGCTCACGCGAGAACCCGACTTTCGGGTTCATCTACGGCGAAAACCAGCCCGCCATCGACCTCTCCCCGGCCCAGCTGGCGAATGCAGCGGATGACGAATCCGCGAAAAGCGCGGGCTGAGGCGCACCTTGCCACGCGGCAAGATTTCCTATTTGTAACATATTGATAACGACGCAAACTCGCGCTTGAGTAATGTTATTACATCACATTAAACGAAACCTCCTAAAAGATTCAGGGGGTTTTCTTGTCCGCTCGCCTTTTTCACCGCCTTGCCCATCGATCCGCCGTTTCCCTTCTCGCGCTGATCCCCGCCACCGCCTTTGCCGAGGCGCCCGCCCCGCAAGGCAGGGAGATCCTCGTCACGTCCGCCCCGCTTGAGGAAACCGCCGACGAGACGGTCACGCCGGTCATCACCCTTTCCGGCGACGAACTCGCGCACCGCCGCCAGGGCACCCTGGGCGAGACGCTGTCAGGCCAGCCCGGCATCCACTTCGACAATTTCGGCGGCGGCGCCAGCCGTCCGGTGATCCGGGGCCAGACCTCGCCGCGCGTGCAGGTCCTTTCGGACAGCACCAATGTGCAGGACGCCTCGGGCATTTCCGCCGACCACGCGATCACCGGCGAGCCACTGCTGCTGCGCGGCATCGAAGTGCTGCGCGGCCCTTCCGCGCTGCTCTACGGCGGCGGGGCGATCGGCGGCGCCGTCAACCTACTCGACACCAAGATCCCGACCGCCGTGCCCGAACGCGGCGTCAGCGGCAGTGCCGAAGCGAGGCTCGGCACCGGGGATGACGAACGCTCTGCCGTGGGCGGCGTGACGCTGGGCACCGGCGCGCTGGCCCTGCGCGTCGAAGGCGCACACCGCGAGACCGACGATTACCGCGTGCCCGGCGCCTTCGGAGAAAAGCACGTCCCCGGATCCTGGAGCGAAAGCTCCACCTTCAGCGCGGGCGGATCCTGGGTCGGCCCGGACGGCTACCTCGGCTTCGCCTATACCCGCGTGCGCAGCAATTACGGGCTGCCCGGCCACAGCCACGAATACGAGGATTGCCATACCCATGGCCCCAGCCTCCACTGCGGATCGCACGATCACGGCGAGGACGACCACGACCATGAGGAAGAGGGCCACGATCACGATCACGATCACGATCATGAGCATGAGGACGAAAGCCTCTTCGTGAAGCTGCGCAGCGAGCGCTTCGATGTGCGCAGCGACTATCGCGATCCCCTGCCCGGCTTCGAACGGGTCCGCTTCCGCATGGCCCACACGACCTATCGCCATGACGAGATCGAGCACGACGAGATCGCCACGACCTATCGCAACAAGGCCTTCGACTTGCGCTTCGAACTGACCCACAAGCCGCTGGCCGGTTTCCGGGGCGTGCTGGGGGTCCAGCATTCGGATAGCACGTTCAGCGGCATTCATTCGGTGATCGAGAACGGCCAGACCCAGTACACGCCCTTCGACATCGACAATACCGCGCTGTTCCTTCACGAGAGCCGCGACTTCGGCCCGGTGCGCATCGAGGCCGCCCTGCGCAAGGAATGGCAGAACATCCGCCCGCAGACCGCGCTGACCACCTTCATGCCCGCCAAGTCGCACGATCCCTTCTCGGTCTCCGCCTCGGCATTGTGGAAGGTGGCGGAGGGCTATTCGCTGGCCCTGTCGCTGGCCCGCTCGCAGCGCGCGCCGAACGTGCAGGAACTCTACGCCTTCGGCCCGCACTTCGCGTCGAACACCTATGAGATCGGCATGGTCACCGGCCGCACCTTCGAAGGCATGGCCTCCACCGAGAACCGCCTCGAAACCGGCAAGTCGGTCAACCTGACCTTCCGCAAGACCAGCGGCGCCACCACTTTCACGGTGGGCGCCTATCACCAGAAGGTGGACAACTACATCTTCGGCCAGACGCTGGACCAGTACGAGGACTTCCGTCTGATCCACTATGTCGCGGCCGATGCCACCTTCACCGGTGTCGACGGCGAAGTGCGCCATCAGGTGATCCCGGAACTGGGCGTCGCGATCTTCGGCGACTATGTGCGCGCCAAGCTGAAGAATGATCTCGGCAACCTGCCTCGCATTCCCCCCGGCCGCCTCGGCACGCGCATCGACGGCGCGGTGGGGCCGTTCTCGGCACAGGCGGAATACTACCGCACCTTCCGCCAGGACCGCATCGCCGATTTCGAGACGGAAACGCCGGGCTACGACATGCTGAACCTGACGCTGTCCTACAAGCTCGACCTCGGCACCGACCGCTGGGCCGAACTTTTCGCCCGCGGCACCAACCTGACGAACTCCTTCGCGCTCAACCACGCCTCCTTCGTGAAGGATGCCTCGCCGCTGCGTGGCCGCAACTTCGTGTTCGGCCTGCGCACCGCATTCTGATGAGGAAACCGCCGTCCCGTTTGCCAGGTCCCTTGGCGAACGGAACGGCGGGATGACCAGGGAGAGTTCCCGCTCTCCCCCGATCTCAAATCAGAGCTTGGCCTGCATGCCCACGAAGATGCGCTGGCCGGGATAGAACAGCTCGATCGGCATGTCCTTGTTGATGAAGGTTTTCGAGTATTCCTTGGTGATGTTCTGCATCTCGAAGAAGACGTCGAAGTGGTACTTCGGGAAGCGCAGCGTGACCTTGCCGTCGAGGTACCCCTCGCCCTTGCGATAGACCGGGTTGTTGCCGTTGTTCGCATCCAGCGGCGTCACCAGCCACTTCGAACGGTAGTTGTAGCTCAGGCGGAAGTTGAGCCAGCCCTTGTCGTAGAACATGCTGGCATTGTAGGTATAGGACGAAAGGCCGGGATATTCCTTGAGCGGCTCGTTCGTGGCGGCATTGGTCAGGTTGGTGCGGATGGCGCGCGCATAAGTGAAGTTGCCCGAGGCGCCGAATCCGTCCAGCGGCTTGGGCAGGAACGTGAACACCGTTTGCGCGCTCGCCTCGATGCCGTCCAGTAGGGCGCCTTGCCCGTTGACCGGCTGACGAACGGTATAGGTGACGCCGTCCTGGAACAGGTCCACACCGTTGTTGACGACGTCGCGGATCACGAAGCTCGATTCATACTTCTTGTAGTAACCGAGGCTGAGCATGGTATCGGCATTGGGATACCAGGCCAGGTTCAGTTCCCACTGGTCGGCGCGATAGGGCTTCAGTGCCGGATTGCCGGCCGTACAGGTGTCGTCGGTTCCGGAAATCGTCTGGTCATCCACGCAGTTGATGTTCGGCACCAGGTCCAGCGGTCTCGGGCGCGCGAGGTTTTTCGCGAAGTTCGCGCGCAGATAGAGGTTGGGCTGAAGTTCGAGGTTCGCGTTGAACGCCGGCAGGAAGTCGGTGTAGCTGTTCGAAAGCGACAGTTGCTGCGCGGCAATGACCACCGTTTCGGTGCCGCCGGTGGCGTTGAAGCGCGTCACCCGGCTGATGTTGGTGCCGACGCCGGTGTCCTTGGTATGCGTCACGCGCAGGCCGGCGTTGCCGGTCAGGCGCATGCCCAGGACTTCGGTATCGATGTCCAGCATCGCATAGCCGGAAAGGATCTGCTCGGTGATCTTGGCACTGGGGATCTGCGGATAGCCGTCCGCGAAGCGCACGAGATCGTGATCGAAGCCGGACAAGTCGTAGATCTGGGACAGCACTTCGGAATTGAAGTTCGGGAACGCCAGACGGCTGGGAATGCCCGCCGGTGCGTTCTTGAGCCCGGTATAAAGCGGCGCGCCGCCGGTAACGCCACCGAGCGAGGAAATGAGGGAGCTATATTGCGCGGGCGTGATGTACCAGGTGTTGCCATTGCGAGGAACGGCCGGATTGTTCTGGATCGTCGTCGTGTACGAGACGTTGGCGCTGGACTGATAGGTCATCGTCGCGGGATCGATCAGCATCGATCCGCCGCCCAGGTAGTTCAAGAACTTCTGGCGGCGCGCCTGAGCGCCGAACTGGAACTTGCTGACGATCGGATGATCAATCTCGAGATCGGCGTCGAACTTTAGCTGGTCTTCGGTATTGTTGTATTCTGCCGGCCGATATTGCAGCGCCGGGCCGAAGACCGGCAATACTTGACCATTCGCGCCGGTTCGCGTGAAGTCGTTATAGACGGCGGGATTGGCCGGATCAAAGTTGGACGGGAACTGGAAGACCGGGATGCCCTGGGCATTGTTACGGTCTATCACGATACCCGAAACACTGGTGCCCAGCGAAATCAGGTTACTCTCCGACTTGGTATTACCCTTCGCGTGCGATCCCATGAAGTCGATCTGCAGACGGTCCAGATCCCAACGGAACCCGCCCGAGAAGTACTTCGATTCCTGATCGTAACTGAAGTCGCGACGCTGCACACCTACGATGTTCGCGGCGCCGTTCCAGTTCGGATTGGCCGCCGTGCCGATATTCACGGCATTGAGCGCTGTCGTCACTCCGGTAACGACGTGGTTCTCGTTCACCGTGGAAGTGCCCAGTGCGACCTGCGGACGCGATGTGCCGCCACCAGCACCCGCTGCAAGCTGCGGATCAAGGTTGAAACGCTGGAATACGCCGAGATCGACGGAGTAGTTGACGTCCTGAAGGTTCTGGTTGCGCTTGTTGACCTGCACATTGGCATAGGCACGGAAGTTCGGCGCGACCTGGTATTGCAGGGTGAGATCGCCCGAGATGCGTTTGTCGTTGCGCACGAGATGGCGATAGCGCGGCGCCAGCGGCGCCCAGTCGAAGAACTGCGTTTCGCAGGCCAGGCGATTGGCGGTCGCCCTTGCCGTCGTCGGTCCACCAACACCCGCGCAGCTCTCATAGCTGTTGAAGTTGGAATAGAGCGGATCTTCGACGGTCTTTTCGGTCGAATGGTCGAAGTCGGCGATCCGGCGCCAGTTGGTGTTGCTGATATAGTCCTGGCGCGTGTTCACATCGCTATAGGTGGCGTTGAACAGAACGCCGAGGCCGTCGATCAGGAACTTCGGCGTGCCCGCGAAGAACGACACGCGCGGACGCCAGGTCTCGGTGGTGTCGAGATGCTGGCCGGAAACGGTGGCGGAAAGGATCGGCTTCAGCAGATCGAGCGGCTTGCGCGTTTCGACGCGCACGGTGCCGCCGATGCCGCCTTCGGTCAGGTCGACGGCATAGCCCTTGTAGACGTCGATCGACTTGACCAGTTCCGTCGCCAGTTCGCGGAAGTCGCCCGCGCGCTCGCCCAGGGCGCTGACCTGGCTGACGCCGTTGATTTCCACACGGTTGAGGTCCGGCTCGACGCCGCGGATGGAAACCTGCACGCCCTCGCCGAAATCGCGGCTGAGCTGCACGCCGGTAATGCGTGCCAAGGAGTCGCCGATGTTCTTGTCGGGGAAACTGGCGATATCGTCGGCCACGATGGAATCGACGACGGTATTGGCCTGCTTCTTGCGGTTGATGGCCGATTGCAGCGAGGCGCGGGTGCCGACGACGACGATGTCGTTGGCCGTGGTGATGACCTTTTCGGCGGTCTTGTCGTCTATGCGCGGCGGCTGTTCTTCCTGGGCGGATTCCGGTTCGGCTTCGGAATTAGTCTGAGCATATGCGGGGAAAGATGTGGCAAGGGCACCTGCCAGCGCCAGCGCGGAAACGCCTTTAAGACCATGGCGAGTAACTGACGATGCCGGTGAAAATCGATTATTTTCATTGCCATGCTTTCGCATATCCATCCCCTCTTCTAGTTCCGTCGATACTTGCCAGTCCGGTTTTCCGGTCGCCGATCGAATCAGTTTCTAGACGGACACTTATTGAACCGATATGTGGGATGCAATGGCATAATTTGGACCGCAGTGGTTCCAAAACCGGAGGATGTTGCAAATGGCGGCCGGAATTCGTGCATGTACCCTTATGCTGCCGCTCATATGGGGGCTGGTTTCATCGACCTGTGTCGCGGCCACTGCCGCGCCGCAACTTGGGGCACCGGAGCGGCTGAATCGCGGCGCCGTGGCGCTGCCGGCGAAGGACGGCGGGATTCTGGTGACTTGGCGGCTTCTGGCGGACGATCCGAAGAATGCGCGCTTCCGCGTGCTCCGCGATGGAAAGCCGCTGACCGTCACCAGACAGGGCGCGGCGACGGCTTTCGTCGACACATCGGGAACCACCGCCAGCACCTATGCCGTACAGCGCGTAGGTGATCGCGTCGGTCCGCAGCGTGCCATGATGTGGGACAAGGGATATCTCTCGATACCGCTCGTGCCGCCTGTCGATGGTGTGACTCCCGCGGGAGAGGCCTATGCCTATACTGCAAACGATGCCAGCATCGGCGATCTCGACGGTGACGGCCTGTATGAGATCGTTCTCAAGTGGGATCCCACCAATAGTCACGACAACGCCCACACCGGCTATACCGGCAGCGTCTTCGTGGATGCCTATCGCCTCGACGGCACACGCCTCTGGCGCATCGATCTGGGCCGCAACATTCGCGCCGGGGCGCATTACACGCAGTTCCTGGTTTTCGACTTCGACGGAGATGGCCGCGCTGAAGTGGCGATGAAGACCGGCGACGGCACGGTGGACGGCACCGGCAAGGTCATCGGCGACGCAAAGGCCGACTGGCGCAGCAGCGGCGGCGAAGTGCCGCAGCAGGACCGCACCGGCGCCAAGGTCCTGCCGGACGGTACAAAGGTCGCGCCGATGCAGGGCCGCATCGTCAAGGGCCCCGAATATCTCACCGTGTTCGAGGGCCTGACCGGCAAGGCGCTGGCCACCGCGCCCTACGATCCGCCGCGCTTTCCGGGCGGCAATCCCACGCCGGAGCAGCTCGCGGCATCCTGGGGCGACGGCTATGCCAACCGTTCCGACCGCTATCTCGCGGGCGTCGCCTATCTCGACGGCCACTTGCCGAGCATGGTGTTCGGGCGCGGCTATTATGCCCGCACCGCGCTGGCCGCCTGGGACTGGCGCGGCGGCAAACTCACCCAGCGCTGGCTGTTCGACAGTTCCGCGCCCGGAAACGCCGACTATGCGGGGCGCGGCAACCACCAGCTCTCGGTGGCAGACGTGGACGGCGACGGGCGTGACGAGGTGATCTACGGCTCGATGGCGGTCGATGACGACGGCAAGGGCCTCTGGACGAAACCGCTGTTCCACGGCGACACCATGCACGTCAGCGATCTCGATCCGGCGCGTCCGGGCCTCGAAAAGTTCGGCGTTTTCGAGGACATCCGCCGCAACGGCGGCCTTGGCTCGGCCCTGCTCGATGCCCGCAGCGGCGAAGTGCTCTGGACCACGCCCGCCGATCAGGACACCGGGCGCGGCGTGGCCGCCGACATCGATCCGCGCCACTACGGCGCCGAGTTCTGGGCTTCCAACTCCGACCGGCTCTACGACACCAAGGGGCGGGAGATCGGACCCCGCCCGCGCCAGATGAACTTCGCGATCTGGTGGGACGGAGACCTGCTGCGCGAGCTGCTGGACGGCACCGCGATCTCCAAGTGGAACTGGGAGCGCGGCACTTCCGACACGCTGCTCTCGCCGGAGGGCCTTGCCTCGAACAACGGCACCAAGGCCAATCCCGCGCTTCAGGCCGATCTCATCGGCGACTGGCGCGAGGAAGTGATCTGGCGCCGGGCCGACAACCGCGAACTGCGCATCTACACGACGCCCTTCGCCACCACGCACCGTTTCGTCACGCTAATGCAGGACCCGGTCTACCGCCTTGGCGTCGCGTGGCAAAACACCGCGTATAACCAGCCGCCGCATACCGGGTTTTACCTCGGCGCCGGGCCGAACGGGGAGCGGTAAGGAGCGGACGTTGCGCTATGCTCCCCCGTCATCCTGAACTTGTTTCAGGATCCATTCCTGACCATCAGCGGCAGTCTGTTCGGCGCGATGGATCCTGAAACAAGTTCAGGATGACGGTGTGAGTGAAGTACCGCCGCACTCGGCAAGGCAACGATTGGCCAATTCCGACGCAAATCACGCTCCATCCCGGTTGACGATTCGATCCACATGATGAAATATCATCCCACATAAGGCGCTCGCAGAACGCCGCACCCAAGGGAGAGAGAATGAGCAAGCTGGTCTGGAGCCGCCGCGAGATGCTGGCCCAAACTCTGGCGACGTCCGCCGTGGCCGGGTCCATGGCGCTGACCGCCGATCGCGCGAGCGCCGCGCCGGTGGCGGGCCGGGAGCCGCTGGGATCGGGCATTGCGCCGGGCGACGACGTGGCCTGGCTCGACGGCAATGCCCCCTCCGCACACGAAGGCCAATCGTGGGGCCAGCCCTGGCCGCGCGGCACCCGGTTCGACAAGCGCGGCTACGTTCTCGAAGGCGCTGGCGGTGCGCGGGAGGCAGTGCAGACCTGGCCGATGGCCTGGTGGCCGGACGGCTCGATCAAGTGGACCGGACATGCCACCGCCGCCAATGGCGCCCGTACCGGCTCGCTGCGCGTCGTTCCGGGCACTGTCAAATCGGCACAGACGCTCTTCGTGCGCGAGGTGGGCGATGCGATCACCGTCACCGTGGGCCAGACCGTCTGGACCGTGGGCAAATCCGGCGAGGCCCTGATCCGCTCTGCCAAAGTCGGCTCGGCCGAAGTGCTGCAATCGGTGCGCCTGCTCGCTAGCGCGCAGGACCGCCCCGATGACGAGGACGGCGCCCCCGCGCTGGCCCGTTGGACCAGCGCCATCGAAAGCGCGACGGTCGAACAGAACGGGCCGATCCGCGCAGTCATCAAGCTCGATGGGCGCCATCGTGGAACGGAAGGCGACTGGATGCCCTTTTCCGTCCGGCTCTACTTCCACGCCGGGTCGGACAGCGTGCGGCTGGTCCATTCGATGATCTTCGATGGCGATCCCGCCAAGCGCTTCATTCGCGGGCTGGGCCTCGAAGGCGCAGTGCCGATGCGCGACAAGTCGCACGACCGCCACGTCCGCTTCGCAGGCGAAAATGGCGGCCTCTGGGGCGAGGCCGTGCGCCCGCTGACCGGCCTGCGCCGCGATCCGGGCAAGGCGTTCCGCGATGCCCAAGTGGCGGGCGCGGCCACGCCCCCGCTCGACCAGATGGGCGCGGCGGTGCGGCAGAACATCGAATACATTCCCGCGTGGGGCGATTTCCGCCTGCGCCAGCCCAATTCGGACGGCTTTTCCATCGTCAAGCGCACCAAGCCGGGTTGCGGCTGGATCGATGTCGATACGGCCGGGCGCGCGCCGGGGCTTGGCTATATCGGCGGCCCGTCGGGCGGCGTGGCGTTCGGCATGCACGACTTCTGGCAGCGCTGCCCGGTCGGCCTCGACATCACCAATGCCGCCAGCGACACGGCGCGCTTCACCGTCTGGTATCACGCACCCGACGCGCCCGCGATGGACCTGCGCTTCTATCACGATGTCATGGGCATGGAGAGCTTCGAGGCGCAGAACCTTGGCCTCGACGTGACTTACGAGGACTACGAGCCGGGCTGGGGCGATGCCTCCGGGATCGCGCGCACCACCGAATTCCGCATCTGGGCCCTGCCCGCCACACCGCCGCGCGAACGCCTGGCCGAGATGGGCAAAGGCCTTGCCACGCCGCCGCGTCTGGTCGCCAATGTCGCGCGGGTCCATTCCGCCGGGCTGTTCGGCCCGTGGAGCCCCATCGCTTCCGGCGGGCCTCTGCGCGGAAAGATCGAGGCGCGGGCGAAGCAGGAACTTGATTTCTACATCGGGCAGGTGGACCAGCGCCGCTGGTACGGCTTCTGGAACTACGGCGACGTTATGCACAGCTATGACAACGACCGGCACGTCTGGCGCTACGACATCGGCGGCTTCGCCTGGGACAACAGCGAACTCTCGACCGACATGTGGCTGTGGTACGGTTTCCTGCGCAGCGGCCGGGCCGATGTGTTCCGTCTGGCAGAGGCGATGACGCGCCACACCGGCGAGGTGGACGTCTATCATTCGGGCCGATTCAAGGGGCTCGGCACTCGCCACGGGGTGCAGCACTGGGCCGATAGTTCGAAGCAGCAGCGCGTGTCCAACGCCGCCTATCGACGCTTCTACTACTACCTCACCACCGACGAGCGCTGCGGAGACCTGATGCGCGCGCTGGTGGACAGCGACCAGGCGCTGAAGACGGTCGATATCGGCCGCAAGGTGATGCACCGCGCCGATGCCAGCAAGCCGCCTGCCGGGACCGGCGCGGTGGTGGCCGAACAGCCGCTGCCGGAAGGTCAGGTGTTCATGCAGTTCGGGACCGTATGGGGATCCATGCTGGGTGCCTGGTTGACCGAGTGGGAACGCACGCGCGACACCCGCTGGCGCGATCGCATCGTGGCCGGAATGCGCTCCATCGCCGCCTTGCCCAAGGGCTGGCTGGCGGGCGGCGGCGCCTTCGACCTTGCCAGCGGCCGCTTCGTGGGCGCCAATGACGAAGTGAACATGAGCCACCTCAACGGCGTGTTCGGCGTGTTCGAGATCACTGCCGAACTGCTGGAACTCGTCGACGAACCAGCGTTCCGCAAAACCTGGCTCGAATACTGCGAACTCTACAACGCGCCCGAGGCGGAGTTCCGCGCCCGCACCGGCGCATCGGGCAAGGGCCGCGCGCTGACGCAGGCGCATTCACGCTACACCGCCTATGCAGGCGTGCAACTCGGCAAGCCGGACCTCGTCAAGCGCGCCTGGGGCGAATTCTTTGGCGCAGGCGACCGTGAGGGGCGGGACCAGTCGCGCGGCGCGCGCAAGGTGACCGGCGCTGCGGTGCTCAAGCCGGTGGACGAGATCAGCGAAGTCTCCACCAACGATGCCGCCCAGTGGGGCATCGCCGCGACCGTAAACCTGACGCTGATCGGGGATGCGCTGGAATGAGGAAGCTCGCCGCCGCCCTCACGCTCATGCTGCTGTCGGCGGCGGCAAAGCCGCAAACGGACGACTTCCGCCACGGCCGCTCGCACTGGCGTGTCGAGGCGGAAGCGCCCTCGCGCGTCACCGTAGAGGGCGGCGTGATGGACATCGATGCGCCCGAAGGCATCTCGGTCTGGTGGGGCGACGAACTCATCGGACCCCTCGCCATCGAATACGAGGTCATGGCCGTCTCGGCAGGCGGACCGAACGACGCCGTGAGCGACGTCAACGCCTTCTGGATGGCCACCGACCCCGCCGCGCCGGGCGGATCGCCGCTGGCCCACCCCCGCAGCGGGGCTTTTGCAGCCTACGACACGCTCAAGACCTACTACGTGGGCATCGGCGGCAATCGCAATACCACCACGCGGATGCGCCGCTACGTCGGTGAGCCGGGCAATCGCCCGCTGCTGCCCGAGCATGACCGGGCGGACCCGGCAGCACTGCTCGTGGCCAATCGCTGGGTGCCGGTGCGCCTCGCCGCCGATGGCGCGACGGTGACCGTAGACTTCGGCGGCAAGCGGCTTTTCACGATGACCGATGCCGCGCCCTATCGCCGGGGCTGGTTCGCCTTGCGCACGACCAAGAGCCATCTGCGGATCCGCAATTTTCGAATCGTTCCGCTTGGGTCGGGGCGCTGAGGAGCCACAGGATGGCTCCTCTCTACACGCCCTTTCATCCCTACAACCGATCAGCCGTCAGTTCACGCCCCGTCGGAGGGAATCCGCAGGCCATGCCGCGCCGCGAAGCGGGCGAAGCGGGTCAGCCACAGGCCCGCGCGCCCGTCCGGCTCGAACAGCGGCGCGCCGTGGCCGCCCTTCTCTATCACATGGAGTTCGCTGGGAATCTTCGCCGCCCGGCACCCTTCGAACATGGCAAGGCTGTTGCCGCAGTCCACCACGGCATCGTCGGCGGCGTGGCCGAGCAGGATCGGCGGCGCATTGCCGGACACGTCGAGATTAACCGAGTACCGCCGCGACAGGTCCTCGCCCGGGTTCGGCCCCAGCAGTTCCCGGCGCGATTGCGCATGGGCGAGCGGCGGCGCCATGCTCACCACCGGAAAGAACATGCCCGCCACCAGAGGGCGCGCATCCAGGGCATCGGCCGCGTCGAGGGGATCGTAGACTTTCGCCGCGAAGCGCGTGGCGATGCTGCCGCACAGATGCCCGCCGGCGGAGAAGCCGATGGTCGCCACATTGGCCGGATCGACGCCCCACTTCGCGGCATTGGCACGGATCACGCGCATGGCGCGCTGGGCGTCCTGCAAGGGGGTGTCCGGCCCGCCGGTCCAGCCGTCATGCGGCAGGCGGTAGAGCAGTTCGAACGCGGTCACGCCCTGACTTGCGAACCAGCGCGAGGTCGCGGAAGGCCTGGTCCCCATGGCAACGCGCGCATAGCCGCCGCCCGGAAATGTCAGCACGGCAGCGCCGGTCGGCTTGGCCGCCGGGCAAACCGTCAGCATCGGCACCGCGACATGCGGCCAGGCGAAATCGTCCGGGTTGCCCTTGTTGGTGCGCAGCACGCGCTCTTCCGTAACGCCGCCCGTGGGAAGGCCCGGAGGCGAGCCCGGCCAGATCGGGAAGCGCGCGCTCGCCACCGCGTCTGCACCTTCGGCAGCCAGCGCACGGCCGGACAGCAGCGGCGCGGCGGCAAGGGCGCTCAACGAACCCAAGAATTGACGGCGATCACTCGACATATTGCACTCTCCCTGGAAGGTCTTTCTATGCATCGGAACATGTTGGAAATCACTCGAACTCTCGCCCGCGAAAGGACCGCCGCATGATCGCCGCCTCGCTGCTGCTGCTCGCCGCCGCGACCGCCCAGGCGGCGGACGTCGCGCCCAAGCCGCTGTTCCGCGATCCAGTGCATGACGGCGCCGCCGATGCCAGCACCATCTACGACCCGGCCGCGCGCGAATGGGTGATGTTCTACACCAATCGCCGCGCCGACCTGCCGATGGAGGACGAGAAGGACGTGCGCTGGGTACACGGCACCGCGATCGGCACGGCGCGCTCGAAGGACGGCGTCCACTGGCGCTACGGCGGCACTGCGACGATCCCGGCAAACTGCACCGGCGAAACGCTCTGGGCGCCGGATATCGAGCGTTTCAATGGCCAGTGGCACATGTGGCT
This sequence comes from Novosphingobium panipatense, assembly GCF_002149965.1. Lineage (GTDB taxonomy): Bacteria > Pseudomonadota > Alphaproteobacteria > Sphingomonadales > Sphingomonadaceae > Novosphingobium > Novosphingobium panipatense_A. The sequence goes on from NZ_MSQB01000016.1 coordinate 139,529, forward strand.
GACGGTGGTTCCCGGCGTGTTCCGCGACTGGAACGCGCCGCGCTTCATCGTCCACCTCACCAGCGACGACCTGAAATCGTGGAACTGCGGCGAGCGGCTCGACCTCGGATCCGACCGCGTGATCGACGCCAGCGTGATCGCGCTGCCGAAAGGCGGCTATCGGCTGTTCTTCAATGACGAGCGCATGGGCAAGGCGATCCGCACGGCGGACAGCGCCGATCTGATCCGCTGGACGGTGAAGGACCGCCTCACCACCACGCCGGGTGAAGGCCCCAAGGCATTCCGCTGGAAAGGCCGCTGGTGGCTGGTCTCCGATGCGTGGAAGGGCCTGCTCGTCATGCGCTCGGATGACGGAGAACACTGGACCACCCAGCCCGACCACATCCTGGCCACGCCGGGACAGGCGCCGACCGACCGCGCCAAGGGCCAGCATCCCGACGTGATCGTTTCTGGGACACGCGCCTATATCGTCTACTTCGTGCATCAGGGCGGCGAGGACGAGGCGAAGGCAAACCCCGACTGGAACCGCCGCAGCGTGCTCCAGATCGCGGAACTTAAGGAGAAGGACGGCGTGATCACCGTGGACCGCGACAGCCCCACCCATGTCCGGCTCACCCCGCCGAAGCAGGCGCGGCGATGAGCCTGCTGCTGGACCGCCGCGCGCTCTGCCTCGGCGCTACGGCGCTGGCGGGCTGCGCCACCACCCGCATCGCCCCGTCCGCGCCGGAAGGCCCCCTGCTCTTCGCCTATTTCAGCACCGGCAAGGGCGAGGCGGACGGACTGAAGCTGGCGGTGAGCGAGGACGGCTACGCCTTCCGCACGCTTGGTGGCGGCAAGCCCTTCCTCGTGCCGGAAGCGGGCGAGAAAAAGCTGCTGCGCGATCCGTTCCTCTGGCGCGGCGAGGGGCCGGACGCACCCTGGCACTGCGTCTGGACCACGGCATGGGAGGGCGTGACCATCGGCCATGCCACCACGCGCGACTTCGTGAACTGGACGCCCCAGCGCGCGATCCCGGTCATGGCCTCGGTCCCCCGCACCCGCAACTGCTGGGCGCCCGAGGCGATCTACGATCCGGTGATGCGCCGCACGGTGATCTTCTGGTCCAGCACGGTCGAGGGCCGCTTCACCGAAACCGCAGGCAGTTCCGAAAGCGGCTACAACCACCGGCTCTGGTATACGACCACCGCCGATTTCGAGAGCTTCGCTCCGCCGCAAGTGCTCTACGACGCCGGCTTCAGCGTGATCGACGGCACCTTCGCCCATGCCCCGGACGGCGGCCTCTGGCTGGTGGTGAAGGACGAGACGGTCGAACCGCCGCGCAAATGGCTGCGCGCCGCCTCCGCGCGGGGACCGCTGGGGCCTTTCGCGCCGCTGGGCCAGCCCTTCACCGCGCCTTGGGTGGAAGGCCCGATGACCACGCGGATCGGCGCGGATCTCGTCTGCTACTACGACGTCTACCGCGACGGCCGCTGGGGCGCGAAAACCACGCGCGACATGGTGACATGGCAGGATGCGGGTGAACGGCTGGTCATGCCGCAAGGCGCGCGCCACGGCTCTCTCGTGCGGATCGACCGCAAGCTTATGGCCCTTCTGGACCGCTGAAAAAGCGGCTCCCGGATGGAGGATCCGGGAGCCGTCAGTTCCGGCGTGGGAGGGCCCCGCCGTATTCTTCAAGATCAGAACTTCACGTTGACGCCTGCCGAGATCGTGCGGCCGACGCGGGTCTGGAACAGCGTGTCCTGGCGCTGGCTGTCGGTGTAGAGGCTGTTCTGCTCGTCGGTGAGGTTGGTGCCCTCGACGATCAGCTTCACATTGTCCGTCAGGTTGTACGAGGCGGAGGCATCGACGAACGTGGTCGCATGGTTGCCCACCAGGTCGCTGCCCGGCGAGGCCGGAATGCCGCGAATGAACGGACCGCGGTAGTTGATGGTGCCGCGGATGGAGAACTTGTCGTTCTCCCAGTAGAGCGTACCGGAAGCAGTGTCCTTGGACAGTCCCACCAGATCGTCCTTCACGGTCACGGTGCAGACGCCGCCCGAGCTGGACAGGCAGTAATTGATCTTCGACATGACGTGCGTGTAGTTCGCCAGCACCCCGAAGTGGCTGATGAAGCCCGAGGCGAAGTTGAACGGGATCTGCGCATTGAGCTCGATGCCCTTGAGCGGGCCGCCCGGCGTATTGGTGGGCGTGGCGATGTTGAACAGTTCATCGGGCGTGGTGTTGCTGCCGATCAGCAGTTCATTGGGCAGTCCCAGCGTATCGAACGGCACCAGCGCGTTCACGCTCTGCACGTAGGTCTTGATGTCCTTGTAGAAGAACGCAGCGGACAGCAGCGAGCCGGGGCGGAAATACCATTCCACGGCCGCGTCGAAAGTATTGGCGCGGATCGGTTCGAGCAGCGGATTGCCCAACGAGCCGGAGCGGGTCACGGCATTGATCGCAACGGTCGGCACCAGCTGCGTCAGTGCCGGGCGCGACAGCACCTTGGCGGCCGAAAGGCGCAGGAGCAGGTTCTGCACCGGCTCGATCACCACGTTGGCGGAAGGCAGCCAGTCGTCGTAGCTGCGCGCGACGGCGCGGTACTGGCCGGTGAGGCCGGTGGGCGAGGTCGGGTCGGACAAGTTGATGAAGCCCGAGGAGCGCTGCCAGGTGTGGATATAGCGAACGCCCACGTCGCCGCGCAGGCCGAAGCCCACCGCGTCGGAAAAGTCGAACGTGCCCATCACGAAGGCGCTGGTCTGTTCCTCGCGCACGCCCGGATTGGTCTCGCCGCAACCGGTGCAGGTGCGTGCATCGAACAGGCCGTAAGCATCGGCCAGCTTCTTCCAGTCCAGGCTCGCCCAGCTTGCCGGCGCACCCTTGCCCCAGAGGCTGTCGACCCCGGTGATCTGCTTCGTCAGGCTGGCCAGCGAGGTTCCCGCAGGCAGGGGCTGAACCAGCGTATCGGCGGTGTAGTAGGTCGTGAAGCGCTGCTGGAATTCGCTGGAACGGAACTGCCCGCCGAAGTGCAGCTTGAAGGCGTCGGAGAACTCGTAATGCGCGTTCATCTCGCCCAGCACGCCGCGGGTGGTGTTGCTGGCGGGCTTGCCCTGAAGGCTGAAGCCGCCCGTCACGATGCCCGCGCCCGGCGTCGGCCCGTAGAGGAAATTGTTCGGATCGGATACGTCGAAGCCGAAGCCCAGCACCGGCGTGCGTCCGCCGCCGGTATAATCGATCGAGAAGTTGTCGGTATCCAGCGCATCCATGAAGTACTGCATGCGGATCTTGTCTTTCCACACTGACTCGTTGAGTCCGATCTTGGCGTCGACAGTCAACCGGTCGTTGAACCGGTGCATGAAGTTCAGGTTGGCCTGCTTGAACGTGGTCGAATACTTGGAATGAAGCCCTTCCGAGCGCACGTCGACACCATCCAGCAGGGCATATTCCACCGAGCCGAGGTCGGAAAGCTGCACGTCCTTCAGCGACATCATCGGATAGCCCTGGTTCGACGCGGAGCGGCCGAACGAGATCGCCTCGATATAGCTGTCGTCACGCGTGACGTTGAAGCGCGAATAGAGCAGGTCGAGCGAGATGTCGGTATCGTCGTCGGGCTTGTATTGCAGGGTCAGCGTGCCGCCGATGCGCTCCTGGGTCTGCTGCGAATTCAGGTAGCGCGGGATGCGCGGGAAGAAGGCGCCGCTGCCGGGGGTATTCGGCAGATCGTCGCGGCGGGCATCGTAGACGGTCTGATAGGCGGCCGGATCGCTGGTGCGCGGATTGCCGGTCGAACAGTTCGCGGCGCTGGCACCGCTTGCGGCACTGTTCGCCGGGTTCTGCGGCGTGAAGCCCAGCGGCGAGCAAAACATGCCGTTCTGGTTGGCAGACAGAATATCCACCGCTGAATAGCCCACTTCGCGGGTGTGGCGGCGCTGATAGGCCAACGAGCCGAGAATGCCGAAGCCGCTGTCGCCGAACTGCTTGGAAACCAGCGCCGAAGCACGCGGATCGACTTTCTTGGACAGCTCGTTCCACACGCCGCGTCCCGTGGCGGAGAACACGAAGTCCTTGTTCTGGTCCATCGGCTTGGGGGCGCTGAGGTCCACCGTCGCGCCGAGCGAGCCTTCCTCGACATCGGCGGACGGCGTCTTGCGCACGGTCAGGGCGGAGAAGATCTCGGTCGGGAAGACGTTGAAGTCGAAGCTGCGGCCATTGTTGCCCGCACCGTAGATATCCGAGCCGCCCGTCTGCGCGGCGGCTTCCATGCCATTGATGCGCACGCGGGTGAAATCCGCGCCCAGGCCGCGCACCGAGATGTTCTTGCCTTCGCCGCCGTCACCGCGCTGAAGCGCCACGCCGGGGATGCGCTGCATCGATTCCGCGAGGTTGGAATCGGGAAACTTGCCCAGGTCTTCGGCCTTGATGGTGTCGATCGCGGCGGTTTCCACGCGCTTGTCGGCCAGCGCCGCATTCAGCGAGGCGCGGAAGCCGGTGACGATGATCTCGGAAGGGCTGGGAGACGCGGGGGCAGCCTGTTCCTCGGCAGGCGGAGCGTCCTGCGCCAGGGCAGGAAACGGCGCCGCGACCAGCAAGGCGACGACCATGGCCGGTGCCGAGACGCGGCTGTGCATGACGGATTTCGAGAACGCCCTTCCCATGTTCCTCACTCCCAATTTCGTTCTATTCCGGGCCTGACATCGGCCCCTATCATTTGCCCACTATGTGGGATTGGGTGTTACATTATATGACATCTTCGCTCTATTCCAGTCAAAATCGCCTAGTCCCGATCGCTACCCCTTATTTCCACGCAGCTGCACACCGCTTCATCGCACCCCCGACCGGACTGTCGGCATGGCGGGTCGATTGACTCTTATCACGCCCGATATATGCAATCATAAACCGTCATGTGGGATTTATAAGCCGGACATAGTCGGCGAGCACTTCAGAGAGGATCGTTTCGAAATGTCCCTGACCACGGCGCTTGCCCTTGCGCTTGCCGCTCCTGCCGTTCCTGCGCCCGTACCGCCGATCGACATCGATCTCTCGGGCAAAACACCTGCCGAAATGCAGCCCTACCGTACTGGAGCCAACGGAATCGAGCGGCGCGATGCTTCCGGCGTCTTCCTCTATTCGGTCGCGCTGCCCGAAGGCATCTACCGCGTCACCCTGACGCTGGGCGGCAAACAGGAGGGACTCACGACGGTGAAGGCCGAAAGCCGCCGCCTGTTCCTGCGCGATGTGGCAACGAAAGGCGGGCAGACCCTTCGTCGCAGCTTCCTGGTCGACGTGCGCGACGCCCGCCTCCCCGCGCAGCCCGCCGGTGCGCCCCGCTTCGGGCAGACGGTGCTGCTGGACGAGCGCGATCTCGCCAGCTTCAGCTGGGACGACAAGCTGACGCTGGAATTCCTGGGCCAGCCGCAAGTCTCGGCCATACACATCGAAGCCGTGACTGCGCCGCGCCTGTTCCTGGCAGGCGATTCGACAGTTGCGGACCAGTATGGCGAGCCTTTCACCAGTTGGGGCCAGATGCTGCCCGCGCTGCTGGACGATCATGTGGCGGTTGCCAATCACGCCAAGTCCGGCGCGACGCTCAAGTCCTTCATCGCGCAGCTGCGTTTCTCCAAGCTGCTGAATCAGGCGCGCGAGGGCGACTGGCTGTTCATCCAGTTCGGCCACAACGACCAGAAGGCCGAATGGCCGATGACCTATCTCGATCCGGTGCAGACTTATCCGGCATGGCTGCGCAGCTACATTGCCGAGGCCCGGCGCCGGGGCGTCCATCCCGTGCTGGTCACTTCGCCCGAGCGGCGCAATTTCGATGGCGCGGGTCGCATCAAGGATACGCTGGGCGCCTATGCCGATGCCGTCCGCCAGGTCGCGGCGCAGGAGAACGTGCCGCTGATCGACCTCAACCGGGACAGTATCGCGATCATGCAGGCGCTCGGCCCGGACGTCTCGCCGCGCGCCTTTGCCGAGGACGGCCGGGACAAGACCCACAACGACAACTACGGCGCCTGGCTCTTTGCCGCCGCCGTTGCCCGGCAGATCCGCGAGAATATCCCGGAACTCGCCCCCTACGTCACCGCACCCGACTTCGACCCCACGCACCCACCGCTGCCCGATGCCCTGCAGATCGCCCCGAGCCTGCCCCTGGCACAGGACAAACCCGAAGGAAGCTGAACCGCCCCGCAAGCGACAAGCTGGCCAGAATCCAGATTGACGTCCGCCTGAGGACGAGTTACCAAATATCGGTATCAACATCCACATAATGGAACACATGGGAGAGCGAGAGTGCCGGATAGTGGGACGGGGTCGATCCACGCCTTCAGGATGCAGTTGAAGCCCGGCACGGTCGAGGAATACCGTCGTCGCCACGATGCGATCTGGCCCGAACTCACCACCCTGCTGACCCAAACGGGCATCCGCGACTATTCGATCTTCCTCGACGAGGACAGCCTCTCGCTTTTCGCGGTACTGCGCCTGCTGCCGCAGAACAGCCGCTACAGCCTGCCCGATCATCCGGTGATGCGCCGCTGGTGGGACTACATGGCCCCGCTGATGGAAGTGGAGCCGGGCAACCGGCCAGTCGAATGGCCGCTGCCGCTGCTGTTCCACATGGACTGATCCGATGAAGCGCGCTTTCCTCACCGCCCTGCTGCTTACGGCCATTCCGCTGCCTGCCTTGGCGCAGGACGCGAAGCCGACTGCTGACCTCTCGGCCCCGGTCCAGACTTTCGGCCGCGTCTCCTTCGACGCGCGTTCGCTGATGATCGACGGCAAGCGGCAAGTGATCTGGTCGGGCGAGTTCCACCCGTTCCGCCTGCCCAGCCCCGATCTCTGGCGCGACGTGCTGCAGAAGATGAAGGCCAGCGGGTTCAACACCGTCGCGCTCTATTTCGACTGGGGCTACCATTCGCCAAAGCAGGGCGTCTACGATTTCAGCGGCATTCGCGACCTCGACCGCCTGCTGACGATGGCGGAAGAAGAAGGCCTCTGGGTCATGACCCGCGCCGGGCCTTACGTGAACGCGGAACTGTCGCGCGGCGGATTTCCGGGTTGGCTGGTCAACCAGAAGGCCCGCGCCCGCACCGACGATCCCGAATATATGGCGGCCGCCGACGAGTGGCTGACGCAGATCAACGCGATCATCGCGCGCCACCAGATCAACGGCGACGGCAAGGGTCATAAGGGATCGGTGATCCTCCACCAGATCGAGAACGAACTGGCGCTGACCACGCCCGCGCAGCGCCGCTACATGGACCATCTCTACGCCAAGGCGCGCGCCGACGGCATTACCGTGCCGATCTTCCACAACGATCAGGGCCGCAACGGCTATTGGGTGCCGGAAGGTTCGCCCGTCGACAAGGTCGTCCAGGGCCCCAACGACATGTATGCGTTCGACGGTTACCCCGGCGGCACCTGCACCGTGGAAGGCAAGCCGACGCGCAGCGTGGCCGCGCCGGACTGGGGCTTCTACGGCCCCGGCGGCGCGAAAGGCGGTGCTTCCGCCTCGCCGAAAACGCCGGGATTCCTGGCCGAATTCGGCGGTGGCTGGTTCGACTACTGGGGCTCCAACGGCGGCTACGAGTGCAACGCGGTCCAGCGCGGCAAGCGGTTCCAGCGGGTGTTCTACGGCACCAATCTGGCCAACGGCATCGGCATCCAGAGCTTCTACATGACCTATGGCGGCACCAGCTGGGGCTGGTTGCCGGCTCCGGTGGTGTTCACCAGCTACGACTATGGCGCCGCCATCTCCGAGGCCCGGAACTTGCGCGAAAAGGCGCTGGAGATGAAGCAGCTCGGCGGGCTCATCGCCTCCGTCCCGGACCTTGCGGGGATGATCCCGGCGGGCGCGCCCGAGGTCTCCTCGCCCAATATTCAGGTCTACCACAACAAGAGCCCGGAGACCGACGCGCGCTTCCTGCTGGTGGCGCACAAGCCTTCGAACGGACAGACCGACGACAGCTTCACGGTCACCGCCGCGCTGCCCGACGGGCGCTATACTTTCCCGATGCGGCTCAATGGCTTCGATGCCAAATGGCTGGTCGCCGGGGTGAACCTTGGTGGGCAGCGGCTGGTCTATTCGACCTCCGAACTGCAATCCGTGTCCAAGGCTGGAAGTGCCGATCTGCTGCTGCTTTATGGCCGTGCCGGGGAGCCGGGCGAGACCGTTCTGCGCTATGCCTCGGCCCCGAAAGTCACGGTTCTGGAAGGCACGGCACAAACCGCCTTCAACGACACCAAGGGCGACCTGAAAGTCACCTACACGCATGGAGGCCGCACCGTGCTGCGCCTGACCGGCGGCGGACGCGGCGACCTGATCCTGATCCTTGCCGACGAGGCCGAAGGCACCCGCTACACCCGCGTCGAATCCTCCGCAGGCCCGGTTCTGGTGCGCGGTCCGCAGCTGGTCCGTCACGCTTCGCTCAAATCCGGCGCGTTGGCGCTGACCGGCGACACCGGCGAGGCGGGCGGTCTCGAAGTCTGGGCTCCCGGCACCGTCCGCGCGGTTACGTGGAACGGCGCGCGTGTCCCTGCCAAGGCATCCACCGTCGGCAGTCTCGCCTCCACAACGCCCCTGCCCGGTCCCGCCCCGGTCACGCTGCCCGCCCTCACCGGCTGGCGTATGGCCAAGGGTTCGCCGGAGGCCGATCCGAAGTTCGACGACGGCACATGGCAGGCCGTGGGCGGCAATCGCCCCAATGCCACAATCACCCAGCGCCCGGACGGCCAGCCGAACATGGCAATGGATGCCTATGGCTTCCACGAGGGCGACGTCTGGTATCGCGGCAAGTTCGAGGGCGCTCCCGGCGCGAAAACCGTCTCGCTGTTCTACGGCGCTGGCGGTTCGGGCCTCGTGCAGGCCTGGCTGGACGGCAAGTTCATCGGTCAGGCCGAGACGCCGAGCGGCCTCCCCCGCCCGATTACCACCGGCACCGTCACGCTGGAGCTTCCGGCCGAGGCGCAGGCGGACGGAAGCCATGTGCTTTCGGTCATGGTCCGCAACAACGGCCATAACTGGGACCTCGATTCCGACGACTTCCACAAGGAAGCGCGCGGGCTGATCTCCGCATCGATCTCGCAGCCCGGCGGGCGCAGCTTCGCGGTGCCGATCGCGTGGAAGATCCAGGGCCAGCGCGGCGGCGAGGACATTGCCGACCCCGTGCGCGGCCCCGCCAACAGTGGCGGCCTCCATGGCGAGCGCATGGGCTGGCACCTGCCGCTGTTCGACGACAGCCGGTGGTCTGCCACCCAGGTTCCCGCGACCAGCGCCGCGCCCGGCACCACATGGTTCCGCACCGCGTTCGATCTGGCCTTGCCCAAGGGCCAGGACGCCACCATCGCGCTGGCCTTCGGCGATACCGAGAGCCCGCGCTCGGCCGCGAAGTACCGCGTGCTGATCTTCGTCAACGGCTGGAACATGGGCCAGTTCATCGCCCATGTGGGCCCGCAGCGGGTGTTCCCGATTCCCGAGGGCATCCTCAATCACCGCGGCACCAACCACGTCGCGCTGGCCGTGACCAGCGACGGCGCCCCCGGTGACGCGCTGGAGGCGGTGAAGCTCGTCACCCTGCACAACGTCAAGGGCGGCCTCCCCGTGCAGATGGTCCCCGCCCCCACCCGCCCGGATCAGCTGAAATGACCGGAGACGCGCTCACCCGCCGCCAGTTCGGCATCGGCAGCGCCGGCGCGCTCTGCCTTGCCGGGCTGCCGGGCATCGCGAGCGCGGCCCCAAAGTCGGGCGGGCGCCCGTGGCCCTATCTGATCGGCGCCGACGTCTCATGGGTGCCCGAAGACGAAGCACAGGGCGCCACCTATTACGAAGACGGCGAGCGCAAGGACGTGCTCACGATCTTCCGCAATGCCGGGTTCAACGCGGTCAAGCTGCGCCTCTTCGTCGATCCCGCGAACGGCTATTCGCGGGGCAAGTCCGGCGGCCCGTGGTGCGACCTGCCCCGCACGATCGAATTTGCGCGGCGGATCAAGGCGGCAGGCTTCCACCTTTCGCTCACGCTCCACTATTCGGACACCTGGGCCGATCCGCAGCATCAGGACAAGCCGGCAGCATGGGCGAACCTGCCCTTCCCCAAGCTGGTCGATGCCGTCCATCGCCATACGGCAGAGACGTTCGCGGCGATGAAAGCGGCGGGCGTCGCGCCCGATCTGGCGATACTTGGCAACGAGACGACGTTCGGCATGCTCTGGCCCGATGGCCGCGTGCCGCTGACCATTCCCACCGGCAATCCGGTGACCGACAAGGAACACATGCATGTCCGGGACGCAGGCGGCTATGACAAGTTCGCCGCGCTGCTGAAGGCAGGGATCGCCGCCAGCCGCGATCACCTGCCGGACACGCCCGTGGCGCTGCACAACCACCTCGGCCGCCACTGGCCGATCGTGCAGCATTGGACCGACAGCCTGATCGCCCGCGACGTCCAGTTCGATGCGCTGGGCTTCTCCTGCTACCAGCAGGCCGCGCAAGGCGACTGGCAGCGCACGTTCGCCGAATTCAGCCGCCGCTATCCGGACAAGGGCTTCTTCGCGATCGAGTATTCCTCTCGCAAGCGCTACCTGAACGATCTGGTCCATGCCCATCCGAACGGCTGGGGCAGCTTCATCTGGGAGCCGACGCGGCATCAGGAAGCGATCTTCCTGAAAGACGGCAAGAGCGCCGGCGAAGGCCCGCGCGCCGACCTGCTTTCGCAAGGCCTGAACGCAGCCGAAGCACCGGGCGCGACGCCTTCTGCGGAGCCTGCCCAGAAATCCGAAAACCATGGCGGCCGGTACGACGCCGATCCCGCCTTCCTGCAACTCTATCGCCAGATGGCGCGCGATTACGGAGTCCTGAAATGACCCACCGCGCGCCCTGCCGCAGCTACGCCCACAGGAGAACTTGAGTGGCCGCTCTTACCCATGACATCCCCCGCCAGCAGGTCACCGCGGCGATCGACCTGCTGATGCACAACCTCGTCAACATCAAGGACGAGACCGGCGAATTCCTGCTGCGCCTCGAAGACGGCCGCGTGATCGACACCAAGGGCTGGGCCGGCTGGGAATGGACCCACGGCATAGGCCTGTTCGGCATGTGGCGCTATTTCGAACAGACCGGCGACGAAAAGCCGCTGGAAATCATCCGCCAGTGGTTCGAGGATCGCTTCGCCGAAGGCACGCCCACCAAGAACATAAACACGGTGGCCCCCTTCATCACGCTGGCCTACCTCTACGAACTGGACGGCGATCCCAGCTACATCCCCTATCTCGACACCTGGGCCGAATGGCTGATGGCGCCCGACGGCTTGCCCAAAACCGAGGAAGGCGGCTTCCAGCACATCGTCTACAACGACGAGAATCCGGGCGAACTCTGGGACGACACGCTGATGATGAGCGTGCTGCCGCTGGCCAAGATCGGCCTGCTGCTGGACCGCCCGCAGTATATCGAGGAAGCCAAGCGCCAGTTCCTGGTCCACATCAAGTATCTGGCCGACCGCAAGACCGGCCTCTGGTTCCACGGCTGGGACTTCACCGGTCGCCACAACTTCGCCGAGGCGCTCTGGGCGCGCGGCAACTGCTGGGTGACGATCGCCATTCCCGAGATCATCGAACTGCTCGATCTCGAACCGGGCGATGCCTTCCGCGCGTTCCTGATCGACACGCTGGCAGCCCAGGTCCGCACCCTGGCTGCCACGCAGGACGCCGAAACCGGCCTGTGGCACACGCTGATCGACGATCCGACGAGCTACCTCGAAGCCTCGGCCACGGCGGGCTTCGCCTACGGCATCCTCAAGGCCGTTCGGAAGGGCTACCTGCCGCGCAAATACGAAGCCGTGGGCATCCGCGCCGTACGCGGCGTGCTGGCCAATATCGACGAGACCGGCGAACTTCAGCAGGTCAGCTTCGGCACCGCCATGGGCGACACGCTGCAGTTCTACAAGGACATCGCGTTGACCTCGATGCCTTACGGACAAAGCCTCGCCATCTGCGCGCTGGCCGAGTTCCTGCGGACCTATATCTGAAATCGAAACGCCGGGGCGGCGAACCGCTCCGGCAATTACTCCGACAAAATACTGGCAGAACTTCCATCGCGACGTAAGATGACCTGAAAACGAAAAAGCGAGTGCGAATCCGCCCGAAGAAGAGGCGGATCGCTCGCGACGATACGGTGAAGGATCCTGTAGTGCCCGAAAGCCAGCAACTGGCCATGCGCCCCGTGCGCCTGAGAAACTACCTCGCCTATGGCTCGAACGACGTGCTCGGGGCCGGTTCGATGGCGGTCATCTCGGGTTGGGTGCTGATCTTCTATACCCAGTTCTGCGGACTGAGCGCCGGACAAGCGGCGACGATCTTCGCGGTGGCGCGCGTGCTGGACGCCTTCGCCTCGCCGATGATCGGCTACATTTCCGACCACTTCGGCGCGACCGCGCTGGGCCGCCGCTTCGGGCGGCGGCGCTTCTTCATCCTCGCGGCGATTCCGCTGCTGCCCAGCTTCGCCCTGATGTGGCTGCCGGGGCAGAGCTTCTGGTACTATCTGGCCAGCTACGTGCTGTTCGAACTGGTCTACGCGATGGAGATCATCCCGTTCGAAACGCTCGCCGCCGAGATGTCGAGCGACTATCGCACCAAGGCCAAGTTCGCCGGATCGCGCATCCTGTTCGGACAGGCCTCGGCGATCCTCGCCGGTTTCCTGCCGCTCTGGCTGATCGAGGCGCTGGGCCGCGACAGTGCGGACACGTTCTTCTACATGGGCCTGATCTTCGCCGTGCTGTTCATGGTGACGGCGGGCATGCTCTACCTGTTCAGCTGGGAACGGCACGGGCCGGGCGCGCCCGCTTCCCCGCCTGCCGGACAACACCGCTCGGCCGGGCCGCTCGATGCGCTGAAGGCGCTCTATCGCAACCTCTTTTCCACCATGCGCATCCGGGCCTTCCGCCTGCACCTTGGCATGTATCTCGGCGGCTATATCAGCCAGGACGTGTTCAACGCGGCCTTCACCTTCTTCGTGATCTTCGCCCTGGCAGGCACCACCGCCGTCGCATCGGGCCTGCTCGGCACGATGTACATCGTGCAGTTCGTGGCGGTGATCATCGCCATCAACCTGGCCCTGCGCGCCTCGCCCAGCCGCGCCTACCAGGTCGCCGCCGCCAGCTTCGGCGCGGGCGCCCTGGCGCTGATCGGGCTCTGGGTCATGGGCATCACTGCCGCCAGCCACATGATCTGGCTGCCGATCGTGCTGGCGGGCCTCGGCCGCGGCGCGCTCAACTACATTCCCTGGGCGACCTACAACTACATGGCCGACGTCGACGAGATCGTCACCGGCACCCGCCGCGAAGGCAGCTTCGCAGGCGTCATGACCTTCGTGCGCAAGGCGACCCAGGCCGCCGCCGTGGCAGGGGTGGGCTTCGTCATGCAGGCAGGCGGCTTCGTTTCCGGCGCGGCGCAGCAGTCGCACGGGGCGATCCTGACCATCGCGCTGCTGCTGGGCATCGGCACCGTGGGCATGCTGATCTTCGGCGTCTTCATCTCCAGCCGCTTCCGCCTCTCCCCCGCCACCCACGCCGTGCTGATGCGCGAGATCGAACACTTGCGCACCGGCGCCCGCACCCCCACCAGCCTCGAGGCGCAGGCCATCGTCGAAGACCTCTCCGGCTGGCGCTACGACCAGCTCTGGGGCCGCAATCCTCTCGTCGCGGAGGGGCAGACCGGCGGCGATTTCGGGGAGCCGGTGAACGCCGGGCGATGATATCGGGCGCGCAAAGGCGAAAAGGCGCAAAGAGGTCGCTCTCGCGGCAAAGCCGCTCTTCCCTTCAACGTTGCGCCATCCGCCACGCGAGAAGAAGGCAATGATCAGGCGCCAGAAGCAACACCTTCGCGCCTCCGCGCGAACCTCCTTATTTCTTCTTTTGCGCTATGTCCGCTTTCGCTGGCGTAACGGACCTTGCAGGATCAGTTTGGTTCAGCGAAAAGTTCGATCATGTGGAGGTTCATAAAGTCGATATTGATGGGGACCATAGCGGCGAGTGCATTGCCCTTGGCCTTCACGGTGCCCCTTGCAATAATCAATCTTATCTCGCCTATAACTGGACATCCAGACATCCTCGGGTCAGTATACTTGGCTACGTTACCGATCTTAATCTCATTTGGATTCGTGTCGATTGTCAGCCTGTTGATTGGCATTCCCACCAGCTTGATACTCAAGTCCTGTAACGCCGAAACTGCGCTGACGTATCGAATGATCGGTGGCATAGTAGGCCTGATCTTCCCTCTGATTGGTTTGCTGATCATCGGTGCGACCTCGGGATTTTGGATTTGCCCTTTTGGAGCTTTCGCGGGAGCGATCACTGCTCAAACGTGGTGGGAATCAATGCCGCTTCGCGGCAACTAACCTGCAGTTTCCCGCCATTACCCTGAAGTAGTTTAGCTGCGCTGGCCTTCGGCTTAGGGTCTATTCCGCCGAAATCCCGTCACTATGGGGTACAGACGATGGCTCGGCTTGCTCTACAGGTGGACCGGCCTGAGCGGCGAAATGGATCCTGAAACAAGTTCAGGATGACGAGGGGTTAAACGAGGGAACTGCTTTACCGCATTCGCCGCCGCGTAAGCGCTGGCCTATTTGCACGGTATCGTCGAAGCCGCGACCAGCGCGGAGAGAGCGACTAGCCCGAACAGCAAAACCCGGCCCAGACACCCAGCCCCCCATCGCTCTCATCCGCGCGGGGCGCGGTAGCCGACGGCTTCGCTGATTTCGCCCGCGGTGGCGACGATTGCGGCGACGAGGGTGTCGACGATATCGTCGGTCAGGTAGTGCGCCGCGCTGGCGATCGAGATGGCGATGCAGATCTGGCGGCGCGCGTCGCGGATCGGCACGGCCAGCGAGCGGACGCCGTCACCCAGTTCGCTGTCGTGCAGGACATAGCCGCGCGCCTTGTGCTCCCGCATCAGCGCCACATAGGCCTTCACCGCCTTGGCCGAAACCTTGCCGCCATTCGCGTCGCGGTAGAGTTCCTCCCAGACAGTCTCGTCCTCGTCGAGCAGCAACGCCTTGCCGAGGCCGGTTTCGGCGATCGGGCGACGGTCTCCGGGCGCGGTGGCCACGCGCAGGCGCTGGCGGCCGGTCACCCGGTCGAGGTGGCGCGACCAGTCGCCCTCGCGCTTGCCGACGAAAACGCAGAAGCCCGTCCGGTCAGACAGCCGTTCCATGAAGGGGCGCGCCACGCGCACATAGTCGATCTGCTCGGTGGCCATGACGCCCAGTTCGAGCAGCTTGGGACCGAGGCCGAAGCCCTCGGCCGTCACCGAAAGATAGCCGCGCGACTTCAGCGCCTGGACAAGGCGGTGCGCGGTGGTCTTGCTCATCCCCAGCTTGCGGGCGAGATCGGCGGCGCGGATCGGGCCGCCGATCACCTCGTCCATGATATCGAGCGCGCGCATCAGGGTCTGCGTGCCCTTTACCTCGACTTCGGGCTTGTCGTCGCGAAGTGCCGTCATCGTTCCTGTCTTTCCCGGTCAGGTCCACTTTGCGGGACGAGACTCCAATTGTTCCACCATGCTCTATACCCTGGAGCGCGGCGGTCAATGGGGGGAAAGGGCAGGCGGCGAAACGGGAGCCAGGGTCAGGCGAAGGCAGCCTCGGTATCGCGCCGGATCGAAAGCAGGCCGATCAGGCTGAGCACGGCCGCCAGCGAGATATAGCTGCCGACGTAGAGCACGCCGCCCTCGTCCGCCAGGGTCTGCGCGATCGCCGGGGCGAAGCCGCCGCCGAAGATGCCGCCCACGTTGAAGGCGATCGACGAACCGGTATAGCGCACCCGCGCATCGAAAAGCTGCGGCAGGAGCGAGGCGACCGGGCCGTAGACGAAACCCATGACGAACAGGCCCAGGCACAGGAAGGCGGCGATGGCCCGGAGCGAACCGGCCGCGAACATCGGCCCCATCAGCAGGCCCACGATCACCGCCGCCACGCAGCCCGCGATCAGCACCCCGCGCGAGGTCCAGCGGTCCGAGGCATAGCCGGCGATGACGATGCCCAGTGCCATGAACAGGATCGCGAAAAGCTGGACGCCGAGGAAGCTCTGACGGTCGTAGCCCAGCGTCTGGGTGCCGTAGCCGAGCGCGAAGGTGGTGGTGAGATAATAGAGCGCGAAGCAGGCGATTACCGCGAAAGTGCCCGCCAGGGTCTGGCGCAAGTGGGTGCGGAACAGTTCGACGATCGGGATCGACTTGGGGGGCGCTTCTTCCAGCACCGCTTCGAAGGCCGGGGTTTCCGTCAGCTTCAGGCGGATCCACAGGCCAAGGCCGACCAGCACCGAACTCAGCAGGAAGGGAATGCGCCAGCCCCAGGCCAGGAACTGGGCATCGGTCAGCGTCAGGCTGAAAATCAGGAACAGGCCGTTGGCGGCAAGAAAGCCCACCGGCGCGCCAAGCTGCGGGAACATGCCGAAGCGCGCGCGCCAGCCAGGCGGGGCATTCTCCACCGCCAGCAGCGCCGCACCGCCCCATTCGCCGCCGAGGCCCAGCCCCTGCGAGAATCGCATCAGGCACAGCAGCAGCGGAGCCAGCCAGCCGATGCTCTCGTATGTCGGCAGAAGGCCGATGATCACCGTCGCCCCGCCCATCAGCAGCAACGAGGCGACCAAAGTGGACTTGCGCCCCACCCGGTCCCCGAAATGGCCGAACAGGGTGGCGCCCACCGGCCGCGCGATGAAGGCGATCGCGAAGCTGGCATAAGCGGCAAGCCGCTGCACGGAGGCGGACTCGGCGGGGAAGAACAGCGGGCCGAACACCAGCGCCGCCGCCGTCGCGTAGATGTAGAAATCGTAGAATTCGACCGCCGTGCCGACCAGGCTGGCCGCCAGGACGCGGGCATTGCTGCGATAGACGTTCACCGCAGACGCTCCGAAGATGATGCACGCTCGATCAAGATTCTGGACCCTTGCCAACCGCCCAGAATCGTTCGCCTGGACTCAAGCGGCCCGCCTTACGGCAATCGCAGCCACTTTACAGTCCAAATTCGCGTAATAAAATTACACGAGCAGAAAATGCACGGGTCAGCTGGCGGCGGCCAGGCGCTTTCCGGTCACCAGCGTCTGGATCACGAACAGCACCATCAGGATTGCGCCCACCGAGCCCACGAAGACGTCGAAGCCCGAGACGATCCCGAACAGCCCGTTCCCGCTGCCCAGCACCATCATCATCGCGGTGAGGCCGATCAGCATGAAACGCAGTTCGGTGGGGCCGGCCTGGAGGTAGGACAGCTTGAACTCGCCCAGCACGCGGGCGGCCAGATAGGCGTGGATCGACAGCAGCAGATAACCGACCAGAGCCACCATCGCCACGTCCATGGTGACATAAGGGCTGGTGCCGATGCCCCAGACGATCAGCGCAGTGGTCAGCCCGTCGCAGCTGTGATCGATGAAGTAGCCATAGGAAGGACGCTCGATCTTGCGGAAACGGGCGAGGCTGCCGTCCATGGAATCGCCGAACCACTGCACCACATATCCGGCCATGGCGAGCCAGAGCCAATCGGCCGAAAGGTTGCTGGCCGCATAACCGCCGAAGGTCATGAAGGCGCCGACCAGGCCGGTCACGGTCAGCAGGTCGGGCGTCACCCAGCGGGGCATGCGGGCGCAGAGCCACTGCAGAAGCTGCCGCTCTCGCCGTGCCAGCAGGTTTTCCTGAATGCGGGTGGGCGCTGCGGGGTGGGCTTTGGTCTTGGCGGTCATGCAGGGAATCTCGAATTTCTGGAGCCGGATCCGCAAGTGTTCGAAGGCGTGCCGGAAAGCACGGACACGAACACCGGACGGCGCCGACCGCTTCCCGCGCAGGACTTGCGCGGGCGCTGAATCAAAAGGTTTTTACAGAGGGGCATCGTCGGGCTCCTGTATGCGGGAGCGCGCGAGTCTCTCAGTCGCCGACACGCAAATTCCAGCCGGCGATCGCGGCTCCATAGCCGAGGATGCGCCGGTTGGCCAGTTGCGGGGGGTGCGACAGGCGCGCGGGCCTGTCGGCTCGGCTCGTTAAAGGCGCGAAAACAAGGGGATCGGGGAGAACATCAGCGATACGAGACCGCCCAGACTGAGCGCCACCAGGATCGCCCCGGTCAGTTCCATCAGGCGGCGCGGCGATATCCGCCGTGTCAGCAAGGCGCCGAAAGGCGCAGCCACCACGCCGCCGATCAGCAGGCCGGAGGCGGCGATCGTGAAGGATTGCAGACCCAGCCGCCCGATGAAGGCCGTGAGCACGGTGACGGAGACGAAGAACTCGGCCGCGTTCGCCGTGCCCACCGCCATGCGCGGGGTCATGCCCTGTGCCATGAGATTGCCCGTCACCATCGGCCCCCAGCCGCCCCCCGATGCATCGAGGAAGCCCGCGATCAGGCCGAGCGGACCGACCAGCTTCATGCGGCGATAGGCCTGCGGCCGCCGCGGCCCGCGCCAGATCAGGTAGAGCCCCACGGCCGCGAGGTAGACCAGCACCGCCGGGCGCAGGATCGCCATGCTGACGCTGGTGAGCACCCAGACGCCCAGCAGCCCCCCGGCAATGCCCGGCAGGACCAGCCGCGCGAACAGCGGCCAGTCGACATTGCGCTGCAAGGCATGGGCTATGCCGGAAGCGCCGCTGGTAAAGCCTTCGACCCGGTGCGTCACCGCGGAAGCGGCGCCGGGCGGAAGGCCCAGCAGCACCAGCAGCGAATTGGCAAGGACGCCGAAGCCCATGCCGAAGCCGCCGTCCACCAGTTGCGCGAAGAACCCGGCCAGGATGAACGGTGCGAGATCCCCCCAGGGGATAGCCGATAGATCGATCATCCGCCCGCCTTCCTGCGCAGCGAGGAAGCGGAACGGCCGATGCGGCCCGCCGGGGCGGTCAGCATGAACAGCAGCGGAAAACACAGGGCGATCATCGACAGGACCACGCCGGGCACCACGGCGGCCCCGGCCAGCCAGGGCAGCACTGCCGCCCAGATCGCGGCGACCAGCACGATCATCAGCGTGCGTTCCTGCTCCTGATCGTTCAGCGCCGAGAGATCGGCATTGACCCTGCCGTCGAACAGGGTCTGGAGCCCCCGGCCGACCCGGCTCTTGCGGTCCGCCAGCATGGGCGGCAGCCCTGCATGGGCAAGACAGCTCAGCCCCGCCCCCACCATGCGCAGGCCCACCGCGCTGGCGAAACGGCGATATTCGGGATTGCGATCGCTCAGCGCCCTCAGCCCCGCGCGGCCGCCGAAGGCCAGCTCCGCCAGGGCATTGCTCTCCGCCGCGGGCGCCACCACCGGAGCGGCCTCGGCCTGCGTGGAGATCACCCATTCCAGGATCGCGCGCGGCACGTCGTATCCGGTGGCGCGCTCCAGCCCCTGAAAGCCGGGCGCGGAGTTCGCCTCGCAGATGCGATAGCCCTCCTCGTCGAAGAGAATGTCGATGCCGGTCACGTCCAGTTCCAGCACGTCCGCCGCCTGCACCGCCAGCTCCGCCATTTCCGGGGGAGGATTGTAGGCGATGCCCACCCCGCCGAGCGAGACGTTGGACTTGAACCCGCCTGTCAGCGAGCGTCGCTCCATCGCCGCGATCACGCGCCCGCCCACCACCAGCACGCGCACGTCCCGGCCATGGCTGGCGCGAACGTAGTGCTGGAGGATGAAGTCGGCCTGGGCATCGGCGCTTTCGAGCAGCCCGGCCAGATCCTCGAACTGGCTGCGGTCCTCGCACTTGAGCACCCCGGCGCCGCGCGTGCCCTTCAGCGTCTTGACGATCACCGGAAAGCCCAGTTCGCGCTCCACCAGATCGACATCGATCGGGAAGGTGCCCAGGATCGTGCGGGGGATCGGCAGCCCTGCCCTGTTCAAGCTTTGCAGGGTGTGGAGCTTGTCCGCCACTTGCTCGATCGTCGCCGGGCCGTTGACCAGCCGCACCCCGCGCCGCTCCAGATGCCGCAGCAGGGCGAGCGTGAAGTAGTCGGTTTCCGCGCCGGTGCGGCAGATCACGAAGTCCGGCCGCTCCACCAGTCGGCCCTGATAGGTCGTGCTCCAGCCTTCCTCCGCGCCGACCACCAGGTCGAACTTGTGGGGATGGAGCACCAGGAGTTCGATCCCCATGGCGCTCGCGGCCTCCTGAAAACGGAGGACTTCGGGCACTTCGGAGTTCGCGGGGTCGAGATCGCGATGAAACAGTATCCAGCCACGCAAGGCTTCAGGTCCCCCGGGAAAAGCAGCGGCAGACTATTCCGCCGTGCCGTGTGCGACATGTCAATCCATTAGGAACAAAGCACATTAGAGCCGTAAACGCATGAGGCGCACCTTGGTGCCACGCCGGGGCGCATCCGCCAACGATCCCGAGCGCCTGTCACATATCAGGCCCCCCCTCGTCCCGGACCTGATCCGGGATGACGATTTTCCCGGTTCCCTCGCGCGGCCAAGGCTTTATGCACGGGCAAACGGCGCGCGAATTGGGCGCGATCAGGAGAGACAGATGATCCGCCACCTTCCCTGGCTTCTCACCGGCCTTGTCGGCGCCGTTTCGCTCGGCGTCGTCGCGGTCTCGCGCGGAGAGACGGTGAACGCGCTGTGGATCGTCGTGGCGGCGGTCTGCTGCTTCTTCGTCGCCTATCGCTATTATGCGCTGTTCATCGCCCGCCATGTCATGAAGCTGGACCCGTCGCGGCCCACCCCCGCAATCCGCCGGGCCGACGGGCTGGACTATGTGGCGACCGACCGCACCGTGCTGTTCGGCCATCACTTCGCCGCCATCGCGGGCGCGGGGCCGCTCGTCGGCCCGGTGCTGGCGGCGCAGATGGGCTATCTGCCCGGCACGCTGTGGATCATCGGCGGCGTGGTGCTGGCAGGCGCGGTGCAGGATTTCATGGTGCTGTTCATCTCGATGCGGCGTGACGGGCGATCGCTGGGCGAGCTGATCCGCATGGAAATGGGGCAGGCCGCCGGGACCATCGCGCTGTTCGGCGCCTTCATGATCATGGTCATCATCCTCGCCGTTTTGGCACTGATCGTGGTCAAGGCGCTCGCCGAAAGCCCCTGGGGCATGTTCACCGTGGCCGCCACCGTGCCGCTGGCCATGCTGATGGGCGCCTATACCCGCTGGATCCGGCCGGGACGGATCGGCGAGGTTTCGATCCTCGGCCTCGTCGGGCTGCTTGCCGCCATCGTCTATGGACAGGTGGTGGCCCAGTCGCCGGTCTGGGGACCGCTGTTCACCTTCACCCCGGTGCAGCTCTGCTGGATCCTGATCGGCTACGGCGCGGTCGCCTCGGTCCTGCCGGTCTGGCTGCTGCTCGCCCCGCGCGACTATCTTTCGACCTTCCTCAAGATCGGCGCCATCGCCGCGCTGGCGATCGGCATCGTCATCATGGCCCCGCCGCTGCGGATGCCCGCGCTGACCGCCTTTGCGAGCGGCGGCGGGCCGGTGTTCTCGGGCGGACTGTTCCCCTTCCTGTTCATCACCATCGCCTGCGGGGCGGTCTCGGGCTTCCATGCCCTGATCGCCAGCGGCACCACGCCCAAGCTGATCGCCAGCGAAAGCGACGCCCCGCTGATCGGCTACGGCGCGATGCTGATGGAAGCCTTCGTGGCGATCATGGCGCTGGTCGGCGCGGCGATCCTCGATCCGGGCATCTACTTCACGATGAACAGCCCCGCCGCGCTGATCGGCACGGACGCCGCCAGCGCCGCCCATGCGGTAACGGCCATGGGCTTCGCGATCTCTCCCGAAGCCATCGCCCAGACCGCGCGGGACGTGGGCGAGCACACCATCATCTCGCGCGCGGGCGGCGCCCCGACGCTGGCGGTGGCCATGGCGGAAATCTTCTCCCACGTCGTCGGCGGCCCGGCGATGAAAGCCTTCTGGTATCACTTCGCCATCCTGTTCGAGGCGCTGTTCATCCTCACCGCCGTCGATGCCGGCACGCGCGCCGGGCGCTTCATGCTGCAGGACCTGATGGCGCTCGCCATGCCGCGCCTCGGCGAAAGCAAGAGCCAGATCCCCGGCGTGATCGCCACCGCGCTCTGCGTCGCCGCCTGGGGCTTCTTCCTGCATCAGGGCGTCACCGATCCGCTGGGCGGGGTGAACACGCTCTGGCCGGTGTTCGGCATCTCCAACCAGATGCTCGCCGCCATCGCGCTGATGCTGGCGACGGCAGTGCTGTTCCGCATGAAGCGCGACCGCTACGCCTGGGTCACCCTGCTGCCGACCGCGTGGCTGCTGGTCTGCACGCTCTCGGCAGGCTGGCTCAAGCTGTTCTCCGCCGACCCCGCCGTCAGCTTCCTCGCCCACGGCGCCAAGTTCTCCGCCGCGCTGGAGCGGGGCGAGGTCCTGGGCCCGGCCAAATCGCTGGAGCAGATGGAGCGCATCGTCTTCAACGACCGGGTCGATGCCGCGCTGGTGGCGGTTTTCCTGGCGGTAGTCGTCTCGCTGATGGTCTTCACCTGGCGCACCTGCATGGCCTCGCGCCGCAGCCCCGCACCGACCGTGCATGAAATTCCCACCCACCCGGTGGCGGCATGAGCATGGTCGCAACCTTGCGGCGCATGGCCCGCCTGATGGTCGGCCTGCCCGACTACGACGACTATGTCCGCCACATGACCGCGCACCACCCGGAGCGCCCGGTCATGGACCGCAAGGCCTTCTTCCGGGACCGTCAGGAGGCGCGGTACGGCGGCAAGAACGGCGGCCGGTGCTGTTGACCGGATTACGAAGTTCCGTTCCGTCATCCTGAACGCGTTTCAGGATCCATCGCTCAACATCGATGCCATCTCGTGCGAGGCGAAATGGATCCTGAAACGAGTTCAGGATGACGTTGGAGATGGACGCACGGGTGGGAAGAAAACCCTAAACCTCAAACCCGGACGGAATACTCAGCCCCCGCGCTTCAATGCCGGCGAATCACCAGCTTGGTCTCGCCGCAGAGGCTGCATTCGTCCTTGCTGCGTACGAAACCGTTGGTGCCCACCAGTTCGCGAGTCTGGACATCGGCGTGGTGAAGCACGCTGAGGCCCAGCCTCTGCGTGATGCAGTCGTCGCAGACCGGCTCCGGCGCGAGCCGGGCGACGAGTTTCTCGATGTCTTGCAGGATAGTCATGTGCATTGCCCTCGTCCTGCCCGTGCCAGCTTGGCGCGTCCTCGGCAATGGCAATTACGATAGGGACGGTTTCGCTTCGGTAAACTCACCATGGAGGCGATGGGCCAGCCATGCCCCGAAGGCCAGCGCCGCCGCGGCCTTGGCGGGCGGCGCGCCCGGATCGCGCACGAAGTGATAGGCGCCCTCGAAAGGCGTCTCGATTTCGGAAAGGCGCACCAGCCGCCCGGACGCCAAGGCATCGCGGGAAATAACCTTGCGCACCAGGGCAACGCCGTGACCGGCCGCCGTCGCTTCCAGCAGGAGACCGGCATCGTCGTAGGGCAGCGAGTCGCCGGGTTCGGGCAAGGCCAGACCGGCGCGCTGGAACCACGGCGTCCACGGCTGCCAGGCATTGCGCAGGAAGCGGCACCGCGCGAGGTCCGCTTCGCTTTCGATCCCCATGCGCTCCCGATAGGCGGGCGAGCAGGCCGGAAATAGCGTGTCCTGCATGAGCCGCTCCACCACCAGCCCCGGCCAGAGTCCGCCGCCATAGCGGATCGCCGCGTCCAGCCCCTGCGGACCGACCGGGCTGAGATCCAGCCGGGGATCGAGCGCGATGGCGATATCGGGATGAGCCTCGTGAAATTCCGCCAGACGCGGCACCAGCCAATGCGCGGCGAAGGAGGGCAGCACCGCCACTTTCAGCACGACATGCCCGGCCGCGCGCGGTTCCGGGAAGACGCTGGCGATCAGTTCCAGCGACTGGCGGATGGTCGGCAGGATCTGCAGTGCCGCCAGGGTCGGCTGCATGGAATTGCCCTGCCGCTCGAACATGGCTGCGCCCAGCCGCTCCTCCACTTCGCGTACCCGGTGGCTGATCGCGCCGTGCGTCACACCCAGTTCCTCGGCCGCGCGCGTGAAGCTGCGGTGGCGGGCGGCGGCTTCCATGGCGCGCAGGGTATTGAGCGATGGCGGACGGTACATGGCAAGGATTGTTACTGGAATTCACAACCTGCGCCAATCTTTCTCGTTCGGATCATAGCCCGGGCATCGCTATCTGCCGTCCTAGATCATTTCGGGAATCCGTTCATGCCTCTTGCCCTTCGCCGCCCGCATCCCGCGTGGATCGTCGTTGCCGTGACTTTCTTCGCCCTGCTGTTCTCGGCAGGGCTGCGATCGGCGCCCGGCGTGATGATGCTGCCGCTGGAACTGCACTTCGGCTGGGACCGGGCGACGATCTCGTTCTCCGCCGCGCTCGGCATCCTGCTCTACGGGCTGGTCGGCCCCTTCGCCGCCGCGCTGATGATGAGCTTCGGCATCAAGCGCACGATGCTGGCAGGTCTGGCCCTGATGGCCGCATCGACTTTCGCCAGCCGCTGGATGACCGCGCCCTGGCACTTCATGCTGAGCTGGGGCGTGCTGTCGGGCATCGGCTCCGGCGCGGTCGCCTCGGTACTGGGCGCGGCCGTGGTCAACCGCTGGTTCGCGACGCGGCAGGGCCTGGTCATGGGCCTGCTGAGCGCCAGCACCGCCACCGGCGCGCTCGTGTTCCTGCCGTTCCTGGCCTGGCTGTCGGAAGGCGGCGCCTGGCGGCCGGTGGCGCTGGCCGTCAGCCTGGGCTGCGCGGCACTGATCCCGGTCGTCTGGCTCTTCGTGCCCGAACATCCGCAGGCACGCGGCGTCCGGCGTTTCGGCGAAGCGGCGCATACGCCCCCCGCCCCGCCGATGAAGCAGGCGGCAACGCCCTGGCTCGCCATCGAGGCTCTCGTGCGCGCCTCCCGCCGCCCGGTGTTCTGGCTTCTG
This sequence comes from Novosphingobium panipatense, assembly GCF_002149965.1. Lineage (GTDB taxonomy): Bacteria > Pseudomonadota > Alphaproteobacteria > Sphingomonadales > Sphingomonadaceae > Novosphingobium > Novosphingobium panipatense_A. The sequence goes on from NZ_MSQB01000016.1 coordinate 164,363, forward strand.
GCGGGCAGCTTCTTCGTCTGCGGCCTCACCACCAACGGGCTGGTCGGCACCCACATGATCGCCTTCTGCGGCGACCACGGCATCGCGCCCGTCGCCGCCGCGGGCCTCCTCTCGCTGATGGGCTTCTTCGACCTCATCGGCACGACCGCCTCGGGCTGGCTGACCGACCGCCACGATCCGCGCCGCCTGCTGGCGGTCTATTACGGCCTGCGCGGACTGTCGCTGCTGGCCCTGCCCTTCATCGATTTCGGCACCGTCAGCCTGACCGTCTTCGCGGTGTTCTACGGGCTGGACTGGATCGCCACGGTGCCGCCCACGGTAAAACTGGCCAACCAGTCCTTCGGGGAACGCGACGCGCCGATCGTTTTCGGCTGGGTGCTGGTGGCGCACCAGATGGGCGCCGCGCTGGCCGCCTTCGGCGCGGGCGTTATCCGCGAGCAGACGGGCACTTACGCCCCCGCCTTCCTTGTCGCAGGCGCCTTCGCGGTGGCCGCCGCGCTGGTCTTCATGGTCGGGTTCGGCAGGAAGCCCGTTCTGCCTGAAGCTGGCCCCGAACCCGAATTCGCGTGAGCGATTATCCCGGTTGCCCCGGGGGTATGTTAGCGCTATCTTCCATCCCACAAGGTTAAACCGACCGGGAGATTGATGTGTCGAGGCGAATTTACGCGGCCCTTGCGGCTACCGCTTTCTGCGGCCTGATGGCGGCCTGCAACGGAACGGGCGGCGCGCCCGAAGCCACGGCTTCGGCAGATTCCGCATCCTCGGAAGCGGCTTCGGACAAGAAGTACCTTTCGCAGCCGCTCGTCAGCGAGATCTACACCGCCGACCCGTCCGCCCATGTCTGG
>NZ_MSQB01000017.1:0-92821 GCF_002149965.1 Novosphingobium panipatense
CCACCCGCAGGATACTACCGTTGGGTGGCCGGGTGGGGGCGCGGGCCGGTGCCGCAAAATTCGCCTGCGGCGAATTTCCAGACAGACTCTTAAGCTCCTGGCGGGCGCGGCTGTGATGGCCGCGTCCGGCTTGCCCTGCGCCGCCTCGGCCGACGTGCTGGAGATCGGCTCTAACGGCTATCAGTGGGTCGCGGGCGGTCCGGCAGGGCAGGGGCGTGACACCGTGGGCACGGACGTTGCAGCAGTGGAGGCCGTTCCTGCGGCGCTCGAAGCCGCGCAGCTTCATCCTCAGTCGATCACCGATGCCCTCGATGCGACCGGACCTACCCGCTGGCGCGCACGCGTGGCGGAACTGGCCGCCAAGTACGACATCAGCCCGGCGCTGTTCGAAGCCGTGGTGTGGCAGGAGAGCCGCTGGAACGAGGCGGCCCGTTCGCCGGTGGGTGCGCGCGGACTGGCCCAACTCATGCCCGGTACGGCGGCGCAGATGGGCGTGAACCCCGGCGATCCCATGGCCAATCTCGAAGGCGGCGCGCGCTACTTGCGCATGCAGCTCGACGCTTTCGGGGGCGATATCGAAAAGGCGCTGGCGGCCTACAATGCCGGTCCCGGCCGCGTGCAGAAGGCGGGCGGCATTCCCCGCATCCGCGAAACCCAGGCCTATGTCGCCGCGATCATGGCGCGTCTGACGGACCCGGTGCGGCGCTGAGGCTTTCGGGGCTTCGTTCCTGACTGAGGGGCCTTCGACAAGCTCAGGCTGATCCTTCGACAGGCTCAGGATGAGCGGAGGAAGGCTTTTTGGGCCGCATGGGCATGCTCGCGGATACAACCAACACCCGCTCACCCTGAGCCTGTCGAAGGGTCATACCGAGCCTGTCGAATGCATCTGGCACAAGAAAAAAGCGCGCCTCCAAAGGAAGCGCGCTTTCGCCAGACCCAATTCTGCAAAAGCCTCAGCCCAGCAGCTTCTTCGCGATGGTGCGCACTTCGCCGCCCATGTCCGGGCGGTCGAGGGCGATGGCGAGAGTCGCTTCCACGAAGCCGACCTTGGAGCCGCAGTCGAAACGCTGGCCCGCGAAGGTCACGGCGTGGAACGGCTGCTCGCCGATCAGCTTGGCCATCGAATCGGTGAGCTGGATCTCGCCGCCCGCGCCCTTGCCCTGGTTGGCGAGCAGGCCCATGATCTCCGGCTGGAGAATGTAGCGGCCCGAGACGATCTTGTTCGAAGGCGCTTCGGCCACCTTGGGCTTTTCGACCAGGCCCTTCACTTCGGTCAGCGCGCCGTTCACGGCGCCCGGCGCGATCACGCCGTAGCTGGAGACTTCCTCCATCGGCACTTCCAGCACCGAGACGAGGTTGCCGCCCACTTCGTTGTAGGCATCGACCATCTGCTTCATGCAGCCGGGCGAGCCGTACATCAGTTCGTCGGGCAGGAAGATCGCGAAAGGCTCGTCGCCGATGACGGCGCGGGCGCACCACACGGCATGGCCGAGGCCGAGCGGCACCTGCTGGCGCACGGTCACGAGATTGCCGGGCTGGATACGGGTGGGTTCTAGCGGATCGAGCGACTTGCCGCGGGCGGACATCGTCGCTTCCAGTTCATAGGCCGTGTCGAAATGTTCGACGATGGCGGTCTTGCCGCGGCCGGTCACGAAGACGAACTCTTCGATTCCCGCCTCGCGCGCTTCATCCACCGCGTATTGGATCAGCGGCCGGTCGACGACGGGAAGAAGTTCCTTCGGGATAGCCTTTGTTGCGGGAAGAAAGCGGGTTCCAAGTCCTGCTACCGGGAATACGGCTTTTCGGACGGGCTTTTTGAACTGTGGTGCAGACATAGGTAAGGGTCTGACTCCGTTTGGTTACAGTGCGATTAAAGCCGCTTCGCAGATGCAGCGCAACAGTCCATCCATCTTTCTCCGAGGTGTGCTTGCTGCACGGCCAAATCCGGTTAAAGAGCGGCCATGGACAAGATCATCATCGAAGGCGGCAAGCGCCTTGCCGGCACCATCCCCGTTTCCGGCGCGAAGAACGCGGCGCTGACGCTGCTGCCTTGCGCTATGTTGACCGAAGAACCGCTGACTTTGCGGAACTTGCCGCGCCTGGCGGACATCGACGGTTTCCAGCATCTGATGAACCAGTTCGGCATCTCGACGATGATCGCGGGTAGCCGCCCGGAAGATTTCGGCCGCGTGATGACGCTTCAGGCGACGCGAATCACCAGTTCGGTGGCGCCCTACGATCTCGTTCGCAAGATGCGTGCCTCGATCCTGGTGCTCGGCCCGATGCTGGCGCGCATGGGCGAGGCCACCGTGTCGCTGCCCGGCGGCTGCGCCATCGGCAACCGTCCGATCGACCTGCACCTGAAGGCGCTGGAAGCGCTGGGCGCGCAGATCGAGATGGCGGCGGGCTACGTCCGCGCCATTGCCCCCGACGGCGGCCTGCCGGGCGGGCGCTATTCGTTCCCGGTCGTCTCGGTCGGCGCGACCGAGAATGCGCTGATGGCGGCCGTGCTCTGCACGGGCAAGTCCACCCTGCACAACGCCGCGCGCGAGCCCGAGATCGTCGACCTCTGCAACCTGCTGGTCGCGATGGGCGCGCAGATCGAGGGCATCGGCACTTCGGACCTCACCATCCACGGCGTCAGCCGTCTGCACGGCGCGACCTACATGGTCATGCCCGACCGCATCGAGGCAGGTTCCTATGCCTGCGCGGCGGCGATCACCGGCGGCGAAGTCACGCTGAAGGGCGCCAAGATCGAGGACATGGAAGCCACAGTGCAGGCGCTGCGCGATGCCGGGGTCCATGTCGAGCAGACTGCCGACGGTCTTCACGTCGCTGCGGACGGCCCGCTGAAGCCGGTCACGCTGTCGACCGCGCCCTATCCCGGCTTCGCCACCGACATGCAGGCGCAGCTCATGGCACTGCTTTGCCGCGCCGAAGGCTCCAGCGTGCTGACCGAGACGATCTTCGAGAACCGCTACATGCACGTTCCCGAGCTCAACCGCATGGGCGCGCATATCGAGACCAAGGGCCGTACTGCCGTGGTTCACGGCGTGCAGAAGCTGACCGGCGCCGAAGTCATGGCGACCGACCTCCGCGCCTCGATGAGCCTGGTCATCGCCGGTCTTGCGGCCGAGGGCGAGACGCAGGTTCACCGCCTCTATCACCTCGATCGCGGCTATGAGCGGCTGGAGGAAAAGCTGGCTCTGGTCGGCGCGCAGATCGAACGGGTCGGCGGCGAATAAGGCAACCTATCGGCCCGGCGGCGCGTTGCTCCACCTGAATCCCGAAAGGGTGACCCCGAGAGGAGCAACGATCATGGGCTTGATCAAGTTGGCCGCAGCCGGTGCCATCGGCTACGCGCTCTACAAATATGCCAACCGCGCTGGCGAGCAGACCGCCACGGCGGGCGGGCCCGACAACTACAGGGTCCGCGATGCCGGACCGGAAAACATGACCAACAAGCCGCCGCGCTGGTCCAAGACCGACGAGGCGATCGACGAGAGTTTTCCGGCCAGCGATCCGCCGTCGAGCTACTGATTGCCTGAGAGCCACCGAAGTAAAGGGGCGGAAACCGCAAGGTTTCCGCCCCTTTTGCCTGTTTCAGGGGCGGGCGGCTACCAGCCAGACCCGGATCGCGCTGGCGAGGCCGGGCGGCGTGTCGGCCTCAAGCCGCTCCGCATCGATCCGCGCCACCAGGGCATTGATCGGCACATTTTCCCGCAAGGCGCATTGCCGCAGCAGGTCCCAGAACAGGGGCTCCAGGCTGATGGACGTCTTGTGCCCGGCGATCTCGATCGAGCGCTTGACCGGCGGGTGATAGATCGAGGTCATCCGGCCTGTCTAACAGCCAGAATGCCGAAAGGGAAAGGCGGCGGACAAAGGTGGCAGACAGGGCCGCTTCCGGCCGCTATCCAGCGAAAATGCAAAGCATCATCATATACATCGGCGCGGCGCTGGCCGAGATCGGCGGCTGCTTCGCGTTCTGGGCCTGGCTGCGGATGGGAAAACCGGCGTTCTGGCTGGTGCCGGGCTGTGCCTCGTTGGTGCTGTTCGCCTGGCTGCTCACCCTGGTGGACAGCAGCAATGCGGGCAGGGCCTATGCGGCCTACGGCGGCATCTATATCATGTCGGCATTGCTGTGGCTGTGGATCGCCGAGGGTGTGCGCCCGGACCGCTGGGACCTTGGCGGCGCCGCGATCTGCCTGACGGGCGCGGCGGTGATCCTGTTCGGCCCGCACCGGGCCTAGAACAAACTGGGCTTAGGTAAAAACTGGGCCTGATAAAAGGAGGGACCGAGCCGAAGAGTCCGGTCCCATCCCTGATCAGTACATGTGCTGGCCGCCGTTGATGCTCAGCGTGGAGCCGGTCACGAATGCGGCGTTCTCCGAGCAGAGGAAGGCGCAGCCGCGCGCGATCTCGTAGGCGCTGCCGAGGCGGCCGACCGGGATCTTGGCGACGATCTTTTCCAGCACCGGCGGGGGAACGGCCGCGACCATGTCGGTATCGATATAGCCCGGCGCGATGGCATTGACGGTGACGCCGTACTTGGCGCCTTCCTGGGCCAGGGCCTTGGTGAAGCCATGAATGCCGGACTTGGCGGCGGCATAGTTCACCTGGCCGTACTGCCCGGCCTGGCCGTTGATCGAGCCGATGTTGACGATCCGGCCCCAACCCCGCTCACGCATGCCGGGGAACGTTGCCTTGGCCATATTGAAGCAGCCGCCGAGGTTGATCCGCATGACCTCGTTCCAGTCGTCGAAGGTCATCTTGTGAAGCACGCCGTCGCGCGTGATGCCGGCGTTGTTGATGACGATATCGACCGGGCCCACTTCCTCGGTCACGCGGGCCACGCCGTCCAGCGTGGCTTCATGGTCGCCCACGTCCCATTTGTAGGCAGCGATTCCGGTCTTTTCGGTAAAGGCCTTAGCCTTTTCGTCATTGCCTGCGTAATTTGCAACTACAGTGTGGCCCCTTTCCTGGAGGGCCAGCGAAACGGCCTCCCCGATACCTCTGGTTCCACCGGTAACGATAGCAACGCGCGCCATTATAAAGCCTTTCGCTTAGTGAGCATCCACCAAGGACAGGCTAGGAAAAGGCACAGGGCAGGGCAAGCGGAAGCCCGGGGTCAGCAAGGTTTATTTACGCCGAAATGACTTGATTGAAATGCAAGCAAACTTGCAAAAATCAGAACTTGAACTGGGTTCCGACATAGACCGCCTGGCTGTCCTGCCGTCCATCGGTCAGCGGCACCAGACGCTCGCGCTCCTGCGAGTAACGCAGGCCTGCGGTGAGATCGAGATTGTTGGTCACGCGGTAGGATCCGCCCACATCGACCTCGCCCGCCTCGCCCGCGAAAGTGTGGGGCGCACGGCCGGGGGCGCGCTTCTCGTCGATCGAGAGGCGGGTGGTGAAGCGCGGCTCCTTGGGTTCGGCGCTGCCCGACTGAAGGCTGAACTTCTTGAGCTCGGGCGCATCGGAAATGCCGCGCGGCGCCGTGGCGGCCGAAGCGGCGGCGGAGATGTCCGGCGCGAAGTTCTGGTAGCCGCGCGCCACGCCCAGGTTGAAGGCGGTCGGCGCGATCTTCAGGTTGCCGACCAGCGGCACGTCGCTGCGGGCGATCTGGTTGCGGTTACGCACGATGATGGCCTGGGCGGCTTCCGGGTCGACGCGCACCGCCACGGTCACCGCGCGGTCGCGGCGGGCCGAGGGGCCGGCGGGCGTGAAGGGAAAGCGTTCGCCGTCGCTCAGCGAGCGCATCGCAATCGCGCGCGACAGGTTCTCCGGCGTGGTTTCCGGGTCGAGCGCGCCGATCGCGCGATCGGAAGGATCGGCCTTGAACGTGGTGGTGAAGGCCAGGACGGCGCTGGGCAGCGCAAGCACGGTCACGCAGCAGGCCAGCATCAGGCTGGTCTTCATGCCGCCTTTCGAAAGGGCGCCGTTCTGGGGATGCCCATTCTGCAAGTGAGCGCGCTGCGTATCCATCACAAGAGTCGTTCCTGCCGATCTTCTTTCTGTCGTTTCCGCCGTTCCATCATCTGGCAGCGGGATCGATGGCCTTATCCTCGATCCGCGAGCTTAACACAGGATGATCGCGAAAGGGAGGGCTGCCCGTCACGGTCCGTCACGCTCCGTCACGGTTTGCTCCGTTCAGCCGGTGTTTAGCCATGGCACGGTTATGGCTGCAAGCTGATCAAGCCGCACTTGCCGCCCGGGCAGCGGCGGCTATAGAGGCGTTTCACGGCTGGCGCGCGGGAAGTCCGGCGCCTTCGCCAAGACAGGAACTGGGAATTACGATGACAGGCAGCACCCATACCGGCCTTCTCTCCGCTCGATCGCTGGCAACCGCGGGCTTCTGCGCCGTGGCCGCGCTTGCGCTGGCCGGTTGTGGCGGTGGCCGCAAGCAGGTGAATTCCTCGATCGCACCTTCGGCGGTGACCACGATCGGCGTGAACAGCTATCTCTGGCGCGCTAGCCTCGATTCGCTGTCGTTCATGCCGCTGCTCCAGTCGGACAGCGCGGGCGGCGTCATCGTCACCGACTGGTACGTCAACCCCAAGCAGCCGGGTGAGCGCGTCAAGGTCACCGTCATGATCCTGGACAAGGACCTGCGCGCCGATGCCCTGCGCGTTACCGCGCAGCGCGAAGTCTCGGCAAACGGCGCCTGGGCTCCGGCGCCGGTGCAGGCCGCCACCGTGCAGAAGCTTGAGGACATCATCCTCACCCGCGCCCGCGACCTGCGTCGCGATTCGATCGGCGGCTGATTTTCCCTGCGGGCTGAACCGGCCCGCAGTTCCAATTGCGCGGGCGGCAGAAGCTCGCAGGAGACTTGATAGAGATGACCGAGCGGTTCGATCCGGCTCAGGCGGACACGCGCTGGCAGGCTGCGTGGGACGACGCGCAGTGCTTCAAGGCTGACGATACCTCGTCGAAGCCGCGCAGCTTCGTGCTTGAGATGTTCCCCTATCCTTCGGGGCGCATCCATATCGGCCACGTCCGCAATTACACGATGGGCGACGTGCTGGCGCGCTACAAGCGCATGACCGGCCACGAAGTGCTCCATCCGATGGGCTGGGACGCCTTCGGCATGCCCGCCGAGAACGCGGCGATGGAAAAGGGCGTCCACCCCGGCGGTTGGACGCGCGAGAACATCGCCAACATGAAGGCACAGCTGAAGCGCCTGGGCTTCGCGCTCGACTGGAGCCGTGAGATCGCCACGTGTGAGCCGGAATACTACGGCCACGAGCAGGCGCTGTTCATCGACCTCTATGAGAACGGCCTGGTCTACCGCAAGGAATCGGCGGTCAACTGGGATCCGGTCGACCAGACCGTGCTTGCCAATGAGCAGGTGATCGACGGGCGCGGCTGGCGCTCGGGCGCGCTGGTGGAGAAGCGCAAGCTCTCCCAGTGGTTCCTCAAGATCACCGACTTCGCGGACGAACTGCTGGAAGGCCTCTCCACGCTCGACAAGTGGCCCGAAAAGGTCCGCACGATGCAGGAGAACTGGATCGGCAAGAGCCAAGGCCTGCAGTTCAAGTTCGATCTGACCGCCGAAGTGGGCGGGATCGGCTCGGTGGAAGTCTACTCGACCCGCCCGGATACGATCTTCGGTGCCAGCTTCGTGGCCGTCGCCGCCGATCACCCGATCGCGCAGGCGGCTGCCGTCGGCCGCCCCGAAGTCGAGGACTTCATCGCGCTGTGCAAGCAGGGCGGCACGACCGCGGCCGAACTCGAAACCGCGGAGAAGCTGGGCTTCGACACCGGCATCAAGGCCAGGCACCCGTTCACGGGCGCCGACCTGCCGGTCTACATCGCCAACTTCGTGCTGATGGACTACGGCACCGGCGCGGTCATGGCCGTTCCCGGCCACGACCAGCGCGACTTCGAATTCGCCACCAAGTACGGCTTGCCGATCCTGCGCGTCGTCGCGGCGAGCGAGGCCGATGCCGACAAGCCGTTCGATGGCGAGTCCGAGGCCGGTGACGGCGTCTGCGTCCATTCCGACTTCCTCAACGGCATGGCCGTGAAGGACGCCAAGGCCGCCGTCATCGCGCGCGCCGAGGCTGAAGGCTGGGGCGAGGGCAAGACCGTGTGGCGCCTGCGCGACTGGGGCGTTTCGCGCCAGCGCTATTGGGGCACGCCGATCCCGTTCATCCACTGCGAGGTCTGCGGCGTGGTGCCGGTGCCCAAGAAGCACCTGCCGGTCACGCTGCCCGAGGACGTCGATTTCTCGACCCCGGGCAACCCGCTGGTCCGTCACCCGACCTGGAAGCATGTCGATTGCCCGCAATGCGGCCATGCCGCCCGCCGCGAGACCGACACGCTCGATACGTTCGTCGACAGTTCGTGGTACTTCCTGCGCTTTGCCAGCCAGCCCGAGGATCGCCCGTTCGATCCGGCCAAGATCGCCGAATGGCTGCCGGTGGAACAGTACATCGGCGGCATCGAGCATGCGATCCTGCACTTGCTCTACGCCCGCTTCTGGACGCGCGCGCTGGCCCGTATCGGCAAGGTCGAGGTGAAGGAGCCCTTCGCCAGCCTGTTCACGCAGGGCATGGTCACGCACGAAACCTACTTCCGCATCAACGATGCCAATGGCCAGCCGGTCTACTTCTCGCCCGGCGAGATCGAGCGCGGCGCGGAAACCGCGACGCTCAAGGCCGATGGCGCCCCGGTCGAGATCGGCCGCGTCATCAAGATGTCGAAGTCGAAGAAGAACGTGGTCGATCCCGACGAGATCGTCGCCACCTACGGCGCCGACGCGATCCGCTGGTTCATGCTGTCGGACAGCCCGCCGGAGCGCGACCTGCCGTGGTCGGAAGCCGGCATCGAAGGCTGCGGCCGCTTCGTCCAGCGCCTGTGGCGTCTGTTCGCCCAGTACGACGCTGCGGCGACCGGCGAGGACAAGGCGATTGACCGCAAGGTCCACCAGACGGTGGCCGCTGTCGCTTCGGACATCGAATCGCTGGGCTTCAACAAGGCCGTGGCACGCATCTACGAACTGACCGGCGCGGTCGAGAAGGCGGCCCCTTCGGCCAGCCGCTCGAACGCGATCCGCACGGTTCTGCTGCTCGTCTCGCCGATGATGCCGCACCTTGCCGAAGAGGCATTCGCCCAGTTCGGGGAAGGCCTCGTCTCGCAGGCGGCATGGCCGGAAGTCGATCCGGCGCTGCTGGTCGAGGACGAAGTGACCGTGGCCGTCCAGGTGAAGGGCAAGCTGCGCGACACCCTGACCGTCGCCAAGGGCACGTCGAAGGAAGAGCTTGAAGCCCTTGCCCTTGCCAGCGAGAAAGTGCAGCGTGCGCTGGATGGAGCCGAGGTGAGGAAAGTGATCGTCGTCCCCGACCGCCTGGTCAATCTCGTCGCGTGATGCGTTTCCTGCGCCTCCTGGGTCCGGCATTCGTCGGGGCCGCCCTGCTTTCTGGGTGCGGCCTCCAGCCGATGTATGCCGGCGGCGGCAACGGCGCGGTGGCGCGCGGCCTTCAGGGCGTGCAGGTTGCCGCGATCGAGGGGCGCGCGGGCTGGCTGGTCCGCAACGCCATCACCGACCAGCTCGGTGCTGACAAGGCGGGCGAAGCGCCGCGCTACCGGCTCGACATCCGGCTTGACGACAAGCTCGAAGGCTTCGCGCTGCTCTCGGACGACACCATCGGCCGTGAACGCCGCACCTTGCGTGCGCGCTATCAGCTCGTCGATATGTCCAATCAGGAAATCGTGCTCGATGCCACGGCCGGTTCCGATGCGGGAATCGACGTGGTTTCGTCCGACTATGCCACGATCGCGGCCGAACAGACGGCGCTGGAGAACATGTCCAAGGACATCGCGACGCGCATCGTCACCGCCGTGGCCCTGCGCCTGCGCGGCGATACCAAGCAGTAGACGGCGTGACGCGGTGAAAGCCACCCAGAAGGATTTCGGCGGCCTTGCAGCCCGCGCCGCTCAGCAGGCGCGGGTTTTCTTCTTTTGCGGCCCGGACGAGGCCGGCGCCAGCGATGCCGCCGCCAGGATCGTCTCGCTCCTGCCCGAACCGGGCGAGCGGGTGGAGATGTCCGGTTCGGAACTGCGCCGGGATCCGGTCAAGCTGGGCGACGAGGCTCGCTCCAATTCGCTGTTCGGCGGCACTTCGCGCCATATCTGGGTCCGTGCCCAGGGCGATGAGGCGCATGACGCGGTGCAGATCCTGCTCGAAAACGGGGTCGATGCCTGCCCGGTCCTGATCGTGGCGACCGGCGCGACCGACAAGTCGCGTACGGCGAAGCTGCTGGCGCCCCGGCCGGACGGACTGGTCGCCATGTTCTACCCGCCCGATCTGGCCGCGGTGACCGGCGCCGTGCGGACCATGGCCAATGGCGCGGGCCTGAAGATGGGCAGCGACCTGGCCGAGCGAATCGCGCGGGCTTCCGGCCTCGATACCCGGCTGGCACGGTCGGAAGTGACCAAGCTGGCGCTCTATCTCGATGCCAGCGCGGAAACCCCGCGCCCGGTTTCGGGCGCCGACCTCGATGCGGTGGGCGCCGCGACCGAGGATGACGACTTCGGCCCGCTGGTCGATGCCGTTCTGGGCGGCAAGCGCGAGGCAATCGGCCCGGAACTCAAGCGGATGCGCGACCAGGGCATCAACGCGGTCGGCCTGCTGCTCGCCTTCGAGCGGCGCACCGCGCAACTGGCGGGCCTCAATTCGCGACTCGGCAGGACCGGCGATCCGGGCGCCCTGATCGAGGCCGAGGCTTCCGCGCGCCGAATTTTCTGGAAGGACAAACCAGCACTCGGGGTGCAATTGCGTATCTGGCGTGGTAATCGTTTGGAGCGCCTGGTGGCCCGTCTTATTGCGATGCACCAATCGCTTTTGAGCAATAGCCAGGACGCCGACCTTCTGCTTGCGGAAGGGTTAGTCGAAATAGCCAGAATTGCTACGATTGATGGCAAACAACGGATAAAAAGAACAGCTTAACTGAATCGGCTTTCCCACGCCGATGGAATGTTCATAAGGACATTCGCCTATTGCAGTGCAGCACGGAAAGGAATCCGTGGTACAAGCCTTAGGACAGGACGAGGGGATCCGGGGGGCATGAGTTCGACAATCGGGAGTGTTGAACGCATGAATGCGCCATTTGCAGTATCGACCCAAGCCGTTCAGCGCTCCGAAGTAGACGAACTTCTCGTCGCACCTTCGCTCGAACGTCGACGGCTTCAATGTTATCTCGCCTTGCTGGTTGGGGACCTCGCGGCCCTGCTGGCAGGCTTCGCCCTTGCCGGCTGGCTCTATGACACGGGCCGGGGATTGCAGATGGCACTCGTCTACGGACAAGTGCTGCTGCCGATCTTCCTCACGCTGGCGCTGTACAACGCGGCCTATTCCACCGACGCCCTGCGCGACGGCTGGCGCGGGATCTTCCGTGCCGAAGTCTCCATGGTGGTGGCGGTCGTCGTCGTCGTCTTCGTGCAGTTCCTGATGAAATCGTCGGCGGAACTGTCTCGCGGCGCCTTCAGCGGCGGCGTGATCTGCGCCATGGCGCTGATCGCCTGGTCGCGGCTTCAGCTGCGCAGCTTCGTGCGCTGGCGCTGCGGCGCCAACGTGATCAACGAACTGATCATCGACGATGGCGGGCCGCAGCTGCGCATGGCGGGCGCGATCCGCGTATCGGCGGCGGCCATGGGCCTGCGTCCCAATCTCAAGGACCCGGACTCGCTTGACCGTGTCGGCCTTGTCCTGCGCAATATCGACCGGGTGGTGGTAAGCTGCCCTGCCGATCGCCGCGCCGAATGGGCGATGGTGCTCAAGGGCGCCAATGTCGACGGCGAAGTGCTGGACGACGAAGTGGCGCGTCTCGGCGCCCAGGGTGCGCGGGTGACCGGGCAGCACGGACTGCTGCTCGTCTCCGCAGGGCCGTTAGGCCTGCGCGAACGTGCGATCAAGCGCATCTTCGACGTCGCCTTTTCCGGCGGCGCGATCCTTGCGCTCTCGCCGTTGCTGCTGGTGGTGGCGCTGGCGGTCAAGTTGCAGGACGGCGGGCCGGTGTTCTTCGTTCAGCGGCGCATGGGCCGCGGCAATACCTTCTTCAACATGTACAAGTTCCGCAGCATGACGCAGGCCTTGTGCGATACCAACGGCAATGTCTCGGCTTCCAAGGAAGACCAGCGCATCACTGCCGTGGGCCGCTTCATCCGCCGCACCAGCATCGACGAGCTGCCGCAGCTCTTCAACGTGCTGCTGGGCGACATGAGCCTGGTGGGGCCGCGTCCCCACGCCACGGGCTCGCTGGCGGGCGACAAGCTGTTCTGGGAAGTGGACCGCCGTTACTGGCAGCGCCACTGCCTGAAGCCGGGTCTCAGCGGTCTGGCCCAGGTGCGCGGCTATCGCGGCGCCACCGACCAGGAATCGGATCTCATCAACCGCCTCCAGTCGGACCTCGAATATCTCGAAGGCTGGACGATCATGCGCGACCTGCACATCATCTTCCTGACCGCGCGGGTGCTGGTTCACGACCGGGCGTTCTGATCTTCAACGAGGAGGACCGGCCTTCCCGAGGGCTTGTCCTTTCCCCCAAAGCAAAAGGCCGGTCACGACTTCGATGTCGTGACCGGCCTTTTGCTTTGGGGGCCGCCGGTGGAGCCGGCGCCGGGTTCTCAGTTGTTCTTCTTGGGAACGTTGAAGGTGCCCTTCACGCGGCCGCCCGAGGCCGAGGAGACGCCGCTCTTCAGGTCCATCACGAAACGGCCGCCGCGCAGGGTATCGCCGGTACCACGCTTGAGCGAGGCATTGCCGACCATGGTGATGATGCGCTGGTTGAAATCGTAGATGGCGGTGTCGCCCGTGGCCACCTGGTCCTGCCGGGTGACGACGACATTGCCGCTGGCGGTGATGCGCTGGACCTGGGTCTGGTCGCCCTTGGTGAAATCGATCACCGTGCGGGCGCCGCGCAGGCGCAGGTCCGCCTGGGAAATGTCGACATTGCCGGTCAGCACCACGCGGTTCTGCTTGTCCTGAAGCTCGATCCGGTCGGCACCGAAATCGACGGGGGCGTTCGAGTTGTGGCCCGAGATTGCCTGCGCGCCCAGCTGCTGGCCGGCCGTGAACAGGGCAAGGCCTGCCACCGGTACGGCGAGAGCGATCCGAACCGAGCGGGATTCAAAAAAGCGGCGGGTCATTGCGGCATCCTCAGCTTGCCGGGCGTGATGCGCATCCGGGCATTGCCTTCGAGTGTAACGGTGCGGGTGTCGAGATCGGCGTGCATCGTATCGGCCTTGAAGGTGCCCGAGGGCACGGTGCCCTGCACACCGCCCGATGCGACGGCCAACTTCTGCTTGATGTCGACGTCGACCTTGCTGGTGGTCATGGTGTAGCCGTCGGACGACTTGAAGTTGACCGGGCCGTCCACCGCCATGGTGTCGTTGTCGAAATTGTAGGCGCCGCGCGGCGCGGCGATATCCGCCGGGCCGTCACGCAAGTTCATCTGGGCGACCAGCGTTTCCATCTCGACGATGGGAATTTCGGGCGAGCGTTGCACCGCCGTGCCCGCCGTGACCACGAAATCGCGGCCCTGGTTGTCCTGCCCGCGATAGGCGGCGCGCGAGACGGCGATACGCTCGCCGGTGGTCGCCACCTTGTTGCGGTCCAGCAGGAAGCTGATCTCTCCGCGCGGGGAGAGCGGGACCAGGATCATCACGGCGGCGACCAGGCCGATGCCTGCGGGCAGGGCCTTGGCCAAGATCGACACCATGCGATCGTGCGAGCCGCCGGGCGCGGCGAATTGCCGGCGGCGGTTGCGGACCTGGTTGGCTTCGACCGACATGCGTGATCAGGCTCCGGTCAGGCGGCTTCGTGGCTGAAAATATCGTGATCGGGCCAGCCTGCAAGGTCGAGCCGGGCGCGGGCGGGCAGGAAATCGAAGCAGGCCTGCGCGATCTCGGTGCGATTCTCGCGGGCGAGGCGGACCACCAGGATTTCGTGCATGGCGTGCAGGTAACGCACGTCCGAAGCCGCATATTCCTTCTGCGGCTCGGTCAGTTCGGCCGCGCCCCAGTCGCTCGACTGCTGCTGCTTCGACACTTCCTTGCCGAGCAGTTCGCGCACGAGGTCCTTGAGGCCGTGACGGTCGGTATAAGTGCGGGTCAGCTTGCTGGCGATCTTGGTGCAGAACACCGGCGCGGCGGTGACGCCCAGGTAGTGCTCGATCGCCGCCAGGTCGAACCGGGCGAAGTGATAGAGCTTCAGCCGGGCCGGATCGGCCAGCACCGCCTTCAGGTTCGGCGCGGCGAAGTCGCTGCCGGGAGCAAAGCGCACGAGATGCTCGTCGCCCTGTCCGTCGGAAATCTGGACCACGCAAAGGCGGTCGCGCGGGGTGATCAAGCCCATCGTCTCGGTGTCGACGGCAACGGGTCCCGGCGCAAGCACGCCTTCGGGGAGATCTTCTTCGTGGAGATAGACAGCCATGGTCCTAAAATGCTTAGGGACTGGGCCTCGGTTTCGCAAATGGTTTAGGCGGGAGTACGGCGCGAATGGACGTCTCGGGATCGCTTCAGGGCGTGCCGCCATCCTGGCAACCGGCTCTCGGCGGGGTGCTCGATTCCCCCGAATCGCGCCGACTGGGCGGGTGGCTCAAGGCCGAAGAGGCTGCGGGCAGGCGAATCTATCCGCCGCGTGGCAGTCGTCTGCGGGCGCTGGAACTGACGCCGCTCGATTCCGTGCGCGTCGTTATCCTGGGGCAGGATCCCTATCATGGGCCGGGGCAGGCGCATGGCCTGTCGTTCTCGGTGCCGGAGGGGGTGAAAGTGCCGCCCTCGCTCGTCAATATCTACAAGGAACTGGCGAGCGACTGCGGCGTGATCGCGCCGGGGCATGGCAATCTCGAACACTGGGCGCGGCAGGGCGTGCTGCTGCTCAACAATGCGTTGACGGTCGAGGAAGCACAGGCCGGTTCGCACCAGAACAAGGGTTGGGAAGCGATCACCGATGCCGCCGTCGCGGCGGTCGCCGCCAAGGAGGAGCCTTGCGTGTTCCTGCTGTGGGGCAGTCACGCTCAGAAAAAGGCGATGCGGGTGCCGGGGCTGGCGTCCAGCCACCACCTGGTGCTGACCGCCCCGCACCCCAGCCCGCTGTCGGCCCATCGCGGCTTCCTGGGGTGCCGTCATTTCAGCAAGGCCAATGCGTTTCTGGCGGAGCATGGTCGCGGGACGATCGACTGGTAGAAAAGTCGTCGTCCCGGACTTGATCCGGGACCGCTGGCAATTCTTTAGGCGCTTCCCTGCGAGCAAGGCGCGGCTCGGCCAGCGGTCCCGGATCAAGTCCGGGACGACGTGGCTGTCCAGGCTACCTTAGCTTCAGGCTGAAGCGCCCGGGATGGCTTCGTCCATGACGTAGTGGCTCATCGCTCCGCCCACGCCCATGTCGCCGAAGGCCGCGCGGAAGCGACCGAAGGCATCCAGCCCGCGCGCGGCTTCGTGCGCTTCCATGGATGTCCAGACGACGTTGAAGGTGAATTTCGACGGATTCTCCACCCCGCGTCCGAAACGGACCGAGACGACGCCTTCACAGGCGGCCAGATCGGACAGGCCTGACCGGTGCATGGCTTCGGCAAAGCTTTCCTCCGCCCCGGCGCGCACTTCGATTTCCGCGATTTCCAACAGCATTCGGCCTCCTATCGTCCCAGGCTCAGCGAGAGCGGCGCGGCGGTCAACCACTGGGCAGGAGTGATCGCCCGAGCGTCGGCAATTGGTGAACGAAAAAGGGCGCCCCTTGCGGAGCGCCCCTTCCCGAAATCGAGGTCTGCCGGGCTCAGCGCGGCAGTTCGGAAACGCCCATGAGCGCTTCGTCCACGGCGCGCGCGCACTGGCGGCCTTCGCGGATGGCCCAGACCACCAGCGACTGGCCGCGGCGCATGTCGCCGCAGGCGTAGATGGCAGGGTCGCTGGTGCGGTAGTCGGCCATGGTGGCCTTGACGTTGCCGCGTGCGTCCAGATCGACGCCCGACTGGTCGAGCATGCCAGCCTTGCGCGGGCCGACGAAGCCCATTGCGAGGAGGATGAGGTCGGCCTGGAGCGTGAACTCGCTGCCTTCCACTTCCTGCATCTTGCCGTCCTTCCACTCGACGCGGACGCATTCGAGGGCACGCACGTCGTTGTCGCCGATGACGCGCTTGGTCAGCACGGCCCAGTCGCGCTCGACGCCTTCCTCGTGGCTCGACGAGGTGCGCAGCTTGAGCGGCCAGTTCGGCCAGGACATCGCCTTGTTTTCATGCAGCGGCGGCTTGGGCATGATTTCGAGCTGGGTCACCGAAGCGGCGCCCTGGCGGTTCGAGGTGCCCACGCAGTCCGAGCCGGTGTCGCCGCCGCCGATGACGATGACGTGCTTGCCGGTGGCCGAAAGCGTGCCGCGCGGGGCGGCGCGAAGTTCGTCGTCGCCCGCGTTGCGCTTGTTCTGCTGGGTGAGGAATTCCATCGCGAAGCGCACGCCGGGCAGTTCGAAGCCCGGAATGTTCAGCGGACGGGGATCCTCGGCGCCGCCCGCGAAGACGACGGTGTCGAAGTTTTCCTTGAGCGAGGCGACCGAGACGCTGACGCCGACTTCGGTGGAGGTTTTGAACTCCACACCTTCCGCCATCATCTGCACGAGACGGCGGTTGATGAGGTGCTTTTCCATCTTGAAGTCAGGGATGCCGTAGCGAAGCAGGCCGCCGACGCGGTCGCTCTTCTCGAACACCGTCACCGAATGGCCGGCGCGGGCCAGCTGCTGGGCGCAGGCCATGCCGGCCGGGCCGGAACCGACCACGGCCACCGACTTGCCGGTCTTCTTCGCGGCGGGCTTGGGCGTGATCCAGCCTTCCTGCCAGCCCTTGTCGACGATCGCGCATTCGATCGACTTGATGGTGACGGGCTGGTCGATGATGTTCAGGGTGCAGGCCGCCTCGCAGGGTGCGGGGCAGATGCGGCCGGTGAACTCGGGGAAGTTGTTGGTCGAATGGAGCACTTCCAGCGCGTTGCGGAAGTCGTCCTCGTAGACCAGGTGGTTCCAGTCCGGGATGATGTTGTTGACCGGACAGCCGGTGTGGCAGTGCGGCACGCCGCAGTTCATGCAGCGCGAGGCCTGGTCCTTGAGCGCCTGCGGCGCCAGCGGGACGACGAACTCGTTGTAGTTCTTCAGGCGCTGCTTGGCATCGCCATAGGTACGATCCTGGCGGTCCAGTTCGAGGAAGCCGGTTTCCTTGCCCATCTTGATAGGTTCCTAAATCTTATTCTGCTGCGACCGAGGCGGCTTCGAGGCGTTCGGCCTCCTGCTGGCGCAGGGCCTTCGCGTAGTCGCGCGGCATCACCTTGACGAACTTGCCCAGCGCGTTCGACCAGTCGTCGAGCAGTGCGCGGGCCCGCTTCGAGCCGGTGTGCAGGTGGTGGCGTTCGAGCAGGATGCGCAGGCGCTCCGCATCGTGGCGCAGCATGTCGCCCATGCCCAGGTCGCGGACCGAGACGGTGCGCTGCTGGGGACGGCCGGTGCCTTCTTCCTCGTCGGCTTCGGCCGAGATCTTGAGCAGGTCCACCATTGCGGGGTTGACCAGCCTGTCGAACTCGCCGTCCTCGTCGTAGACGTAGGCGATGCCGCCGGACATGCCCGCCGCGAAGTTGCGGCCGGTCTTGCCGAGCACCATCACGACGCCGCCGGTCATGTATTCGCAGCCGTGGTCGCCGCAGCCTTCGACGACCGCGATCGCGCCCGAGTTGCGGACCGCGAAGCGCTCGCCGCCGACACCGTTGAAGAATGCCTCGCCGGAAATCGCGCCGTAGAGCACGGTATTGCCGACGATGATGTTCTTGAGCGGATCGCGGTTCACGTGGCCGGGCTGGCGCACGATCACGCGGCCACCCGAAAGGCCCTTGCCGACATAGTCGTTGGCATCGCCGGTCAGGTCGAGCGTGACGCCGTGGGCGAGCCAGGCGGCGAAGCTCTGGCCGGCGACGCCGGTGAGCTTCACGTTGATGGTGTTGTCGGGCAGGCCGTCATGGCCGTAGCGACGGGCCACTTCGCCCGAGAGCATCGCGCCGACCGTGCGGTTGACGTTGATGACGCTCTTTTCGATGCGCACCGGCTGGCGGTTATCCAGCGCATCGGCAGCGGCGGCGATCAGGCTGTTGTCGAGTGCGTTCTCGAGGCCGTGGTCCTGCAGTTCGCTCCAGCCCAGCGAGGGGCTGTCGCCCAGCGGGGCCTGGTAGAGGACCTTGGAGAGGTCCACGCCCTTGGCCTTCCAGTGCGAGATCGCTTTCTTCATGTCGAGCTTGTCCACGCGGCCGACCATTTCGGCGATCGTGCGGAAGCCCAGCTGCGCCATGATCGCGCGCAGTTCCTCGGCGACGAAAAAGAAGTAGTTGACCACGTGCTCGGGCTGGCCGGTGAAGCGGGCGCGCAGGACGGGGTCCTGGGTGGCGACGCCGACCGGGCAGGTGTTGAGGTGGCACTTGCGCATCATGATGCAGCCCGCCGCGATCAGCGGTGCGGTGGCGAAGCCGAACTCTTCCGCGCCGAGCAGCGCTGCCACGGCGACGTCACGGCCGGTGCGCAGGCCGCCGTCGGCCTGGACCACCACGCGGCTGCGCAAGTTATTGAGCAGCAGGGTCTGCTGGGTTTCGGCCAGGCCGATTTCCCAGGGCGAACCCGCGTGAGTAAGCGAGGTCAGCGGCGAAGCGCCGGTGCCGCCTTCGTAGCCCGAGATCGTGATGTGATCCGCGCGCGCCTTCGAAACGCCCGCAGCCACGGTGCCCACGCCCACTTCGGACACCAGCTTCACCGAGACGCGGCTGGTCGGGTTCACGTTCTTGAGATCGTGAATGAGCTGCGCGATGTCTTCGATCGAGTAGATGTCGTGGTGCGGCGGCGGCGAGATCAGGCCGACGCCCGGCGTCGAGTGACGGGTGGCGCCGATGGTCTTGTCCACCTTGTCGCCCGGCAGCTGGCCGCCTTCGCCGGGCTTGGCGCCCTGGGCCATCTTGATCTGGATGTCGTCGGCATTGACGAGGTATTCGGTGGTCACGCCGAAGCGGCCCGAAGCGACCTGCTTGATCGACGAACGCATGGTGTCGCCGTTCGGCAGGGGCTTGAAGCGCGAGGGATCCTCGCCGCCTTCGCCGGTGTTCGACTTGCCGCCGATGCGGTTCATCGCCAGCGCCAGCGTGGTATGGGCCTCCCACGAGATCGAGCCGTAGCTCATCGCGCCGGTGGCGAAGCGCTTCACGATCTCGCTGGCGGGTTCCACCTCGGAGATGTGGATCGCCTGGCTGGGGGCGAATTCCATCAGCCCGCGGATGGTGAGCATCCGGGTCGACTGGTCGTTGATGGTGCGGGCGAATTCCTCGTACTTGGCGGGGATATTGCCGCGAACCGCATGCTGGAGCGCGCCGATGTTCTCGGACGTCCAGGCATGTTCCTCGCCGCGCACGCGCGCGCCGTAGATGCCGCCGACGTCGAGCATGTTGGCGTAGATCGGGTTGTCGCCGTAGGCCGCGTTGTGGCGCTGCACGGTTTCCGCCGCGATCTCGGCCAGGCCCGCGCCCTCGATCGAGGTGGCGGTGCCGGTGAAGTACTTGTCCACGAAAGCGGTCGAGAGGCCGACGGCGTCGAAGATTTGCGCGCCGCAATACGACTGGTAGGTCGAGATGCCCATCTTGGACATGACCTTACGGATGCCCTTGCCGATGGCGTAGACGTAGTTCTTCGCCGCCTGCTCCGCCGTCACCGGCAGGTTCTTGCGAACGCGCACGGCTTCGATGGTTTCGAGCGCCAGATAAGGGTTGATCGCTTCCGCGCCGTAGCCGGCCAGAGCGCAGAAGTGATGCACTTCGCGCGCTTCGCCGGTTTCCACGACGAGGCCGGTCTGCATGCGCAGGCCCTGGCGGACGAGGTGGTGGTGGACGGCGGCCGTCGCCAGCAGTGCCGGCATCGGGATGCGGTCCGGGCCCTGGGCGCGGTCGGACAGGACGAGGATGTTCTTGTCCGCCAGCACCGCTTCGGTGGCGGCCCAGCACATTTCCTTGATCGCCATCTCCAGCCCTTCGACGCCGGAAGCGGCATCCCAGGTCATGTCGATGGTCTCGGTGCGGAAGGCGCCGTCGAGCGCGGCTTCCACCGAGCGGATCTTGGCAAGGCCAAGGTCGGTCAGGATCGGCTGGCTGACTTCCAGGCGCTTGTGGCTGCCCGCGTCATGACCGAGCAGGTTCGGGCGCGGACCGATCATGGTGACCAGGCTCATCACCAGTTCCTCGCGGATCGGGTCGATCGGCGGGTTGGTGACCTGTGCGAAGTTCTGCTTGAAGTAGTCGTAGAGCAGGCGGGCCTTGTTCGACAGCACCGGAATCGGCGTGTCGGTGCCCATCGAGCCGAGCGGATCGTCGGCATTGACGGCCATCGGTTCGAGGAAGCGGCTGACGTCTTCCTGGGTGTAGCCGAAGGCCTGCTGGCGATCGAGCAGGGTGCCGGTCGGCTGGGGCAGTTCGGCCAGTTCTGGCTCGATCACGTCGAGATCGGCCAGCTTGTACTGCGCCTGCTCAAGCCACTTTTCGTAGGGCTCTTCGTTGGCGAGCTGGGTCTTGATCTCTTCGTCTTCGATGATGCGGCCCTGTTCGAAGTCGATCAGGAGCATCTTGCCGGGCTGGAGGCGCCACTTGCGGACGATGTTGTCTTCCTTGATCGGGAGCACGCCCGATTCCGAAGCCATGACGCAGATGTCGTCATCGGTGACGAGGAAGCGCGCGGGGCGCAGGCCATTGCGGTCCAGCGTGGCGCCGATCTGGCGGCCATCGGTGAAGGCCACGGCGGCCGGACCGTCCCACGGCTCCATCAGGGCGGCGTGATATTCGTAGAACGCGCGGCGTTCCGGGGTCATCAGCGCATTGCCCGCCCAGGCTTCCGGGATGAGCATCATCATCGCGTGGACCAGCGGATAGCCGCCGGCCAGCAGCAGTTCGAGCGCATTGTCGAGGCAGGCGGTGTCCGACTGGCCGTGCGGGATCAGCGGCCACATCTTGTCGAGATCGGCGCCGAGCAGCTCCGATTCCATGGTGCGGCGGCGCGCGTTCATCCAGTTCACGTTGCCGCGAACGGTGTTGATCTCGCCGTTGTGGGCCATGAAGCGGAACGGGTGCGCCAGCTTCCAGCTCGGGAAGGTGTTGGTCGAGAAACGCTGGTGGACCAGGCCGAGCGCCGAGACGAACTCGGGATTGCGCAGGTCGTCGTAGAACGAGCCGACCTGGGTCGCCAGCAGCAGGCCCTTGTAGACAATCGTGCGGCTGGAGAAGCTCGGCATGTAAAGCTCGGTCAGGCCGGGCAGGTCGTGCTTTTCGGCCATGGCCTTGAGCGGGTTCTGCGTCTGCTTGCGGATCGCCAGGATCTTTCGCTCGAAAGCGTCCTGATCGGCGCAGTTTTCACCGCGGCCGACGAAGCACTGGCGGATCACCGGCATCGAATCGATCACGGTCTTGCCGAGGCCGTCGAGCGTGACGGGCACGTCGCGCCAGCCGATCAGGTGCTGGCCTTCCTTGGCGATGAACTTCTCGAAAGTCTGCGTGATCAGGTCGCGGCTGGCCTCGTCCTGCGGCAGGAAGCACATGGCGACGGCATAGTCGCCCGCCTGCGGCAGCGTCACGCCGGTGGCGGCGGCCCAGCTGCGGAACAGGGTATCGGGAAGCTGCGTCAGGATTCCTGCGCCGTCACCCAGCAGGGGATCGGCGCCCACCGCACCGCGGTGGTCAATATTTTTCAGGATTTCCAGCGCCTGAGTAATGATTGCATGCGTTTTCTGGCCTTTGATATGGGCTACGAAACCCACACCACAAGCATCGTGTTCATTACGCGCATCATAAAGGCCCTGGGGCTTAGGAAATCCCATCGATAAAAACCCATCCTGTCATTTTTTGCCGGGGACCATGCGTCGCTCCAGACCCGCACGAATCGTGCGGCGCCTTGGTGCGTCATGGTGGTCCCAAGCGCCCCCATGACGATTACGGGACGCTTTTGCAATGGCGAAGACAGGGGTTCGCGCAAAATTCGGTGCGTGTGCGCGGTAAAAAAGGGAATTTTGTTATGCGAAGATGCGTCTCAGTTGCGTGAGACGCGTCTTTCGCCGGAAACGGAGCCCCGTCAGGCGGCTCCGCTCATGCGCTGCAAGGTAGCGAGTGCCGCGCGCAGGGCCTTTTCGGTTTCGGTGGGATCCGGGCGGGCCGGAGGATCGAAGGGACGGTGGGCGGATTCTTCGTCGGACGATGCTTCCGGCTCGTCTGACTGGAGGACCTCGGCGGCCGGTTCGTCGAAGCGCACGAAGTTCTGGCGCGGCGCCTGGCGGGTGAGGTTGAGCAGCGAGGAATAGCCCCGTTCGAGCACGGCTTCCTCCTCGTCGTCCTCGGGCGCCTCGCGGTAATCGAAGTCTGCCGAAAGCGTGTTGAAGGCCGCGTACTTTCCGGCGTCCTCCGCTTCGTCCTGCACGTCCTCAGCGGCGATCGGTTCCGCTGCAACAGCCTGATGCGTGGGGGCAAGGCCGATATGGCGCGGCGGGACATAGCCGGGCAGGGCGTTGTCCGCGTCGTCATGGCCGAAGGCGTCGAAGCCGACCGGCCGCAGCGCCGCGGGAATGCGGGTCGTCGCGGCAGGGGCGATTTCGGGTTCGTTCCGCTCGCTGTCCGGCACGGGGCGCAGGGGGGCAGCGAAAGGGGCTACCGTATCGGCGAGCGTATCGGCGACTGGGGCAAGACGCGGGAGCGTGAAGCTCTTCGGCGCATCGCTGTCGGGGAATTCGATCGGCGCCGATGAGGGGAAGGCGATGGTCCCGCCGCTCTCCACCGCATTTTCCGAAACGCTTTGCGGGGCGGCTGCGGGCGGCGTCGAGTCCGGTCCGGGAGATCCGGCGCGGCGGCGACGCTCCTGTTCCATCGCCAGGGCCAGACGTTCCAGCAGTTCCACTTGCGACAGATCTTCGAGATGGGCACCGGCGATGCGCTCCGCCGCGGGGAGGCGTTCGTCCTCGGCGGGAGTCCCGGTCGATTCGGTGGTGTCCTGCGCGAAGAGCGGCTGGACCTCGGTGGCCTGCCGGTTTTCCGACAGGGGCCGCGAATAGGCTTCGAACAGGCGATTGCTCAGGTCTTCCGGCTTCGTCTGCACGGCAGGCTCGGGAATCTCGTCGGCGTCTTCGCGCGCGGCGGCCCAGCGTGCCGGGGAGAAGGGGTGGGGATCCTGGCGCGGTTCGAGCCATTCCGGGATTCGGCCGAACGGACCTTTCTCTTCTTCGCTTTCAGCTTCGTCTTCGGACTCGGCGGCGAGGGGGCTTTCGCTTTTGCCCTCGGTCAGCGACCATTCGGCGGGAATCGGTGCATCTACCGGGGCTTCTGTTTCAAGCGCGCGCTCTTCCGGGGCGGGTGCCGGTATGGTGAGTGCGGCGGCCTCGATGCTCTGAAGGTCCAGTTCGGAGAGGTTGAGAATCGGTGGTTGCTCGGCTGAGACGGTTTCAGCGGGGGCTTCGGCCTCTTCCGGGGCGAGCGGCACGGCGTCCTCGGCCACCAGGGCGAAGGCGCGGCGGCGGCGGGGAAGCGCCGGACGCGCGGGTTCCTCGGCGGATTCGGCTTCCGGCTCGACGGTGACCTCACCGGCTTCGAGACCGGCGAAGGGCATGCGGGCAGGCGCTTCCTCGGCGGTCTGCGCGACGCGGCGGCCTGCGACGAGGCCGACCAGTCCGCCGAGTCCCGTCAGCGCCAGCGCGAAGAGGATGCGTGCCGTGGTGCCGAGCGGCGGCGCGGCCATCGGCAGGACCTTGTCGATACCGGCGGCGGAAACGATCCGCTCGATCAGTGCCGGGCTGACGATGAGCGATCCCAGCCCGAACAGGGCGGCGAACCACAGCGCGACAATCGCCGGGAACAGGGGGTGCCGGCTGATCGGTTGGGGTTTCCTGTTTTCTGGTTTCGCCACGTCGTTAACCCCGTTCTGAGATCCTGATGGAGGAAACCTGCCAGCTCACGCAGCGGTTTCCAGCCCTTTTCGTGCGTCGAGAGGTGCCACCATTTGGTAAACGTCTCGATAATGGCGGGCATTTGCGGCCCAATCGTGCCGTTCCCGTACATGACGGCGCCCGGCTTCGCGGTAGCTTTCCCACGATTCGCGCGCTTCCAGCAAGTCTGCAAGAGCAGCCGCGCAGGCGGCGGGATCGTCGGGGGCGAACAGCACGCCGGTCCGGCCGTGAGTCACGAGTTCGCGGTGGCCGCCGACGTCGCTGGCGGCGACCAGCTTGCCCTGGGCCATGGCTTCCAGCGGCTTGAGCGGGGTGACGAGGTCGGTCAACCGGCTCTTCTTGCGCGGATAGGCCATCACGTCGGCCAGCGCGTAGTAGCGCTCCACCTCATGATGGGGCACCCGGCCGATGAAGCGGATCGCGGCGGCGGCGGGCGAAGTCTGCGCCTGCGCGCGGAGCGCCTGCTCGCGCGGGCCGCCGCCGACCAGCAGCAGGCGCGCGTCGGGCTGGCGCTCCAGCAGCAGCGGCATGGCGGCGATCAGGTCGTCCAGCCCCTCGTAATCGTAGAAGCTGCCGATGAAGCCGATCACCGGGCAGGGCCTGCCGTCCCGCTCGAAGCCGAGTTCGCGGGCCAGCACGGGATCGCGGGCGGGCGGCGCGCCGAAAAGGTCGAGGTCGACGCCGTTGGGCATCTGCGAGATCTTCGCGGCGGGAACCCCGCGCGCGATCAGGTCGGTGCGCAGGCCCTCGCAGATCGTCACCACGGCATCGGCGCGCGCGATCACGCGGTTCTCCAGGGCGCGGGTGAGCCGGTACTTGAGCGAGCCTTCGGTGCCCGTGCCGTTGCCGACCGCTGCGTCTTCCCAGAAGGCGCGGATTTCGTAGACCAGCGGGATGGCATGGCGGCGGGCCACGCGCGCGGCGGCGGCACCGCAGAGCGAGGGGGAATGGGCGTGGAGCACGTCGGGCCGCCACTCCCGCACCAGCCGCTCGATCGATTCGGCGAAAAGGGCGATCTCGCGCCATTCGCGAAGGCCCGGCGGGCCGCCCACGGTTCCTTCGGTGCGGTGGAAGACAAGGCCGTCGGCCTGCTCCACGGCAGGCCCTTCCGCCTTGTGGCGTATGCCGGTAATGCCCCTGATCTCGAAGCCCATGGCCTCCTGCGCCTTCAGGATCGCACGGGTGCGGAAGGTATAGCCGCTGTGCATCGGCAGCGAATGGTCGAGAACGTGAAGGATGCGGGTCATGGCGGTAATTCCTATGTCTGCAAGGCTTAACGCCGCGTCAACTCCGCGCTGGTAGGCCCCGGGCAATGGTGGACATCCTTGCTCTTGCCCTGAGCCATGGCTTGCTGGCACTCGCCGCCTGGCGGCTGCTGTTCCGCCCGGATCTGGATGAGGAAGTGGCGCGCGAGGCGCCTCGCGCGGATACGCCCCGGCAGGCTTTGGGCCGAAAAGGCGCCGTCCGCCGCGAGATGCGCTGGCCGGGCGGCAGCGAGGGCAAGGGCAGCGGCGGGGGGGACAGCAACGATGCTTGACCTTGCGCTGACCGGATTCGTCGTGTGCTTCCTGCTGATCGGCTTCCGGCGCCCGTTCCTCTGGGTTCTCTGCTATCTCTATGTCGATATCGTCAGCCCGCAGATCATTTCCTGGGGCATCCTGTCCCGCCTGCCGATCTCGCTCATGGCCTTCGCGGCGGCTTTCCTTGGCTGGGCGGCCCTCGACGACAAGCGCGATTCGCGCTTCACCCTGCGCCAGGGCATTCTGGTGGCGCTGCTGCTCTATTGCGGGTTCACCACTTTCACGGCCGATTATCCGGTGGAGGCGGCCGAGAAGTGGGCCTGGGTCTGGAAAGCGCTGGTCTTCGCGATCTTCCTGCCCTTCACCTTGCGCACGCGCCTGCGGATCGAGGCGGTGGCCCTGGTCATGGTGCTGGCCGCAAGCGCGCTGATCATCGACGGCGGCCTCAAGACCGCGGGCGGCGGCGGCGGCTACGGGACCCTGCGCATCTTCGTGGAGAACAATACCGGCCTTTACGAAGGTTCGATCCTTTCGGCGGTGGCCATCTCGATCATCCCCATCGTGCTCTGGCTGGTGAAGCACGGCACCGTGTTTCCCGCGGATTGGCGGGTCTATCTGTTTGCCGCCGCGCTGATCTTCGCCTGTTCGCTGATCCCGGTTGGCACGCAGGCGCGCACCGGGCTGGTGTGCCTGGGC
Organism: Novosphingobium panipatense; assembly: GCF_002149965.1. Lineage (GTDB taxonomy): Bacteria > Pseudomonadota > Alphaproteobacteria > Sphingomonadales > Sphingomonadaceae > Novosphingobium > Novosphingobium panipatense_A. The sequence goes on from NZ_MSQB01000017.1 coordinate 26,192, forward strand.
GTGCTGTGCCTGTTCTATCTGAGGACCGCGCGGCACAAGGTGCTGATCGCGGGGGGCATGGCCCTGGCGGTGATCGTCGCGGTGCCGTTCCTGCCGCCCGCCTTCCTCGCGCGGATGGGCACGATCGAGAATCACGAGGCCGACCAGTCCGCCAGCACGCGCCTGGGTGTGTGGAAATGGACCTGGGGCTATGTGAAGGAGCATCCGCTCGGCGGCGGCTTCGTGGTCAACCAGTCCAGCCGCGTCGAATACGATACCGTCATGCGCAAGACCGTGGACGGCAGCACGGTTATCAGCCGCGAGCACATCGTCGAGCAGGGCCGTGCCTTCCATTCCAGCTACTTCGAGATGCTGGGCGAGCAGGGCTTCCCCGGATTCGGGCTGTGGATCCTGCTGCAACTGACCGGCCTGCTGCAGATGGAGCAGATCCGCCGCCGCTGGAGGAAGCGCACCGGCCCGGACGAGAGCTGGGTGGCGCCGCTGGCGATCGCGCTGCAGCTGGCGCAAGTGGTCTACCTGATCGGCTCGCTTTTCGTGGGCATCGCCTTCCAGCCCTTCATTCTCATGCTGATCGGCCTTCAGTGCGGGTTGTGGAGCTATCTCAAGCGAATCGAGACGGCCTCCGGGGAGGGGGCGTTACGGGCGGGTGCGCGGCGGATCGGCGGCATGAAGACGCCGGGAAGGTTGCGGGAAGAGGGCGCTTGAGAAGATTTAATCCTAACGCCCGCAGGATTCCTGTGCCCCCGAAAACGTCCATGCACCCGAATTTACGGCAAATTAACCTTTAACCTTCATTGCTCCTATGGTTAATACAGGGAAATATCCGTTCCGGCTGGGGATAGCGTCGGAACGGGGGGCGAAAGGGAATTTCCGATGCGAGTGCTGCTGATCGAGGATGAACCGACTACTGCGCGGGCCATCGAACTCATGCTGACCGCCGAAGGCTTCAACGTCTACTCCACCGACCTCGGTGAAGAAGGCCTCGATCTCGGCAAGCTCTACGATTACGATATCATCCTGCTCGATCTCAACCTGCCCGACATGCACGGGTACGACGTGCTGAAGAAGCTGCGCGTCGCCAAGGTGCAGACGCCGGTTCTGATTCTCTCGGGTATCTCCGAAATGGATTCGAAGGTCCGCTCGTTCGGCTTCGGCGCCGACGACTATGTGACCAAGCCGTTCCACCGCGAGGAACTGATCGCGCGTATCCACGCCGTCGTCCGCCGTTCGAAGGGCCATTCGCAGTCGGTCATCCGCACCGGCAAGCTGGTGGTGAACCTCGACGCCAAGACCGTCGAGGTCGACAGCGCCCGCGTCCACCTGACCGGCAAGGAATATGCGATGCTGGAGCTGCTCTCGCTCCGCAAGGGCACCACGCTGACCAAGGAAATGTTCCTCAACCACCTCTACGGCGGCATGGACGAACCGGAACTGAAGATCATCGACGTCTTCATCTGCAAACTGCGCAAGAAGCTGGCCCATGCCTGCGGCGGCGCCAACTACATCGAGACCGTATGGGGCCGCGGCTATGTGCTGCGCGACCCGGACGAGCTTCAGGAAGTCGCCTGAACCGCGCACAAGCAGCTTGCATGGAACGGCCTGCCCCCTTGGGGTGGGCCGTTTCGTTTTGGTGACGGATAAAGGGCGGCGTTGACCTTGCCGGGCATCGGTGTCAGTGGCCGCCGCCATGACGGCTCACAAATCCGGCGATCCGACCACGCTCAACCGCCTCTACGGCCGCGCCAAGGGCAAGCCCCTGCGCGCGGGCCAGCAGGCTTTGGTCGACAACCTGCTGCCGCAGATCGCGGTTCCTCTCGAAGGCCCGGTCACGTCCGCGCTGCTGTTCGGCGACGATCGCCCAATGCATTTCGAGATCGGTTTCGGCGGCGGCGAGCACATGGCGGGCCGGGCCGACATGCTGCCGAGCCACGGCTTCATCGGTGCCGAGCCGTTCATCAACGGCGTCGCCCAGGCGCTGACCCATGTGGCGGGCGACAACGGCGCCAGCCCGCCGCTCGCCAATGTGCGCATCCATCACGGTGATGCGCTGGAAGTGCTCGCGCGGATTCCCGACGCATCGCTCTCGTTCCTCTACCTGCTGCACCCGGACCCCTGGCCCAAGGCGCGCCACGCCAAGCGGCGCATGATGAACGACGGCCCGGTGGACATGTTCGCGGCCAAGCTCAAGCCCGGCGGCGAGTTCCGCTTCGGCACCGACCACGACATCTACTTGCGTCATGCACTGATGGTCATGCAGCGCCATACCGACCAGTTCGAATGGCTCTGCGACAAGCCGCAGGACTTCCAGGTCCGTCCCGGCGGCTGGCCGGAAACGCGCTACGAAACCAAGGCACGCACCGTTTATGGGCATGAGGTCTGGTATTTCCGCTATCGGCGGAAGTGACATTGGGGCGGGGCGATTTTCGCCCCGCTTTTTCCAATAGCCCATTGTCATCCTGAACTTGTTTCAGGATCCATCTGTCCCATGGCGCTTCCCGTTGCCGGAACACGCGGGATTTCGCCAATCTGGCGGCAGGGCAAGATCGACAGATGGATCCTGAAACAAGTTCAGGATGACGCGGTGTGCCGGGAGAGGTTGGCGCCGGCGCTCGGCGGGAGACATCTCAAACGTTGAAATGCGCATACCACAAAGCTGCACGCACGACGAAAAAGGTCCGGGCTGCAGGGGTGTTAACCCCTGCATTTCTCCCCTTTCTTTTTCCTTCTCTTACCCGGCGATCCCCGCCGCCGCCAGCACGGCCAGCGTCAGCACGTCCGGCGCCAGCGCGGTCATCGGCACGATCTGCACCGGCTTCTCCGCGCCCAGCAGCATCGGCCCGATCGAGGTGGTGCCGCCGATCTCCTTGAGCAGTTTGGCCGAGATGTTGGCCGACTGAAGCCCCGGCATGATCAGCACGTTCGCCGGAGCCGACAGGCGGCTGAACGGATAGAGCTTCATGATCTTCGGGTTCAGCGCGGCGTCGGGGGCCATCTCGCCCTCGTACTCGAAGTCCACCTGCTGCTCGTCGAGGATGCGGATCGCCTCGCGGGTCTGCTCCAGCCACTTGCCCGAGGGGTTGCCGAAGGTCGAGTAGCTGAGGAAGGCCACGCGCGGCTCATGGCCCAGGCGGCGGGCGACGGCGGCGGTTTCCTTGGCGATCACCACGAGCTGCTCGGCGGTGGGGCGCTCGTTGATCGTGGTGTCGGCCATGAACACCGTGTGGTTCTTGCCGACCAGCAGGTGAATGCCGAAAGCGAGCTTGCCCTCGGCCGGGTCGAGCACGCGGCGCACTTCCTTGATGGACTGTGCGAAGGGGCGGGTCATGCCGGTCACCATCGCATCGCCCACGCCCAGCTTGAGCAGGCCGGAGGCGAAGATGTTGCGGTCGGTATTGACCATGCGCTGCACGTCGCGCTGCAGGAAGCCGCGGCGCTTGAGGCGCTCGTAGAGCATCTCCACCATCGGCGCGACGTGATCGGAGACCATCGAGTTCTCGATATGATAGCTCTCGGGATCGGCGACGCCGAGTTCCGCCATCTTGTCGAGGATGACCTGGGTGCGGCCGACCAGGATCGGTTCGCCGTAGCCGAAGTCGCGGTACTGGATCGCCGCGCGCAGGACGACTTCGTTGTCCGCTTCCGCGAAGATCATGCGCTTGGGATTGGCGCGGACCTGTTCGTAGACGCGGGTGAGCACCGAAGTGGTGGGGTTGAGGCGGGCCTTGAGCTGGTCGCGGTAGGCCTCGAAGTCCTCGATCGGGCGGGTGGCGACGCCCGAGTCCATTGCCGCCTTGGCGACGGCCATCGAGACGACTTCCATCAGGCGCGGATCGAACGGGGCCGGGATGATGTAGTCGCGGCCGAACTGCTGCGTTTCGCCATAGGCGGCGGCGACGTCTTCATGGACCTGCTCGCGCGCCAGTTCGGCAATGGCCTTGGCGGCGGCGATCTTCATCTCTTCGTTGATGGCGGTGGCCGAAACGTCCAGCGCGCCGCGGAAGATGAAGGGGAAGCCCAGCACGTTGTTGACCTGGTTCGGATAGTCCGAACGGCCGGTGGCGACGATGGCGTCGGGGCGCACGGCCTTGGCTTCGGGCGGGGTGATTTCCGGGTCCGGGTTGGCCATGGCGAAGATGATCGGCTGGGGGGCCATGGACTTGACCATCTCGGGCGTGATCGCGCCCTTGGCCGAGAGGCCGAGAACGACGTCCGCGCCGACCAGCGCCTCGCTCAGCGTGCGCCTGTCGGTCTTGACCGCATGGGCGGACTTGAACTGGTCCACCCGCTCGCGGCCCGGATAGATCACGCCCTTGGTGTCGCAGACCAGCACGTTCTCGTGGCGCACGCCCATCGACTTGATCAGCGCGGTGCAGGCCAGCGCCGAGGCACCGGCGCCGTTCACCACGACCTTGATCTCGTCCAGCTTGCGGCCGGTGATGAGGCAGGCGTTGATGAGACCGGCAGCGGCGATGATCGCGGTGCCGTGCTGGTCGTCATGCATGACCGGGATGTTCATGCGTTCGCGCAGCGCCTGCTCGATGATGAAGCACTCGGGCGCCTTGATGTCTTCGAGGTTGATGCCGCCGAAGCTGGGCTCCATCATGGCGATGGCTTCGATCAGGGCCTCGGTGTCCTCGCTGGCCAGCTCGATGTCGATGGAATCGACGTCGGCGAAGCGCTTGAAGAGCACCGCCTTGCCTTCCATCACCGGCTTCGAGGCGAGGGCGCCGAGGTTGCCCATGCCCAGGATCGCGGTGCCGTTCGAGATCACCGCAACGAGGTTGCCCTTGGCGGTGTAATCATAGGCCGTGGCGGGATCGTCGGCGATCGCCTGGACCGGAACGGCGACGCCCGGCGAATAGGCAAGGCTGAGGTCGCGTTGCGTGGCCATGGGCTTTGACGCAATGATCTCGATCTTACCGGGGCGGATCGTGTTGTGATAGAACAGCGCCTCGCGCTCGGTGAACTGGACCTTGGACTTTTCGGACAAGCGATTTCTCCCGATTTGGGAGTGGCCCTAACGAATGTTATCGCGACGCGATAGGGGAAAGGCACCGTGTCCGCGCTTCCCTAAAAGGGGGCGGCGGCGCTAACGCTCGATGCCATGAGCGGACATTCTGACAAGGCGGGCGTGACCCCGATGATGGCCCAGTACCTTGCCTTGCGCGAGGTGGCCGGGGACTGCCTGCTGTTCTACCGGATGGGCGACTTCTTCGAGCTGTTCTTCGAGGATGCGAAAATCGCAAGCCAAGTGCTCGATATTGCACTCACCACGCGCGGCGAACATGGCGGCCAGCCGATTCCGATGTGCGGGGTGCCGGTCCATGCGGCGGAGGGCTACCTCGCCCGCCTGATCAAGGCCGGTTGCCGCGTGGCCATAGCCGAGCAGACCGAAACGCCCGCCGAGGCCAAGGAGCGGGCCCGAAAGGAAGGCCGGGCGTCCAAGGCGCTGGTGGCGCGCGATATCGTGCGCTTCGTCACGGCGGGCACGCTCACCGAGGAATCGTTGCTGGAGCCGCGCCGCGCCAATGTGCTGGCGGCGGCCTGCGATCTGCGCGGCACGGTCGGCATTGCCGCCTGCGACATCTCCACCGGGCGGATGGTGCTGGAAGAATGCCCGCCCGAGCGGCTGGGCGCCGCGCTGGCGCGGTTGGGCGCGAGCGAGCTGGTTGTGCCGGAAGGCTGGGAACTGGCGCCCGACGGTGCGATCCCGCGTTCCGCGCACGAGTTCTCCTCCGACGGCGGAGATGAGCGATTGAAGCTGGTCCACGGCGTTGCAACGCTCGACGGCTTCGGCACGTTCACGCGCGCCATGCTGGCGGCGGCGGGCGGCCTCATCGCCTATCTCGACCATGTCGGGCGCGGCAAGCTGCCGCTGCTGCTGCCGCCCGAGGCGCGCAGCAGCGATGCGGCGCTGGCGATGGACGAGGCGACCCGCGCCAGCCTGGAAATTCTCGAATCGTCAGCTGGCGGGCGCAAGGGCAGTCTGGTCGAGGCGATCGACCGCTGCGTCACCGGCGCCGGTGCGCGCCAGCTTGCGGAAGACCTCTCCGCGCCGCTGATGGACCGCCATGCCATTGCCGAGCGGCTGGAACTGGTCGAATGGCTCCATGACGATGCCCTGCTGCGCGAAGACATGCGCGCGGCGCTGCGGGCGCTACCGGATGTGGGCCGCGCGCTGGGCCGCGTGGTGGCGGGGCGCGGTTCTCCGCGCGACCTGGGCCAGCTTCGCGACGGTCTTTCCGGGGCGCGGCGGATCGGTGAGCGGCTGGCCCAGATGGACGGCCTGCCGGTGCTGCTGGACCGTCTGATGCCTCACCTGGGCGGTCATGCGCAGCTCGTCGATCACTTCGCGCAGGCGCTGGTGGAGAGCCCGCCGACCGAGCGCGGGCAGGGCGGCTACATCGCCGGGGGCTACGATGCCGCGCTCGACGAACTGCGCGTCACGTCGGGCAATGCTCGCCGTGCGATCGCCGCGCTGGAGGCCAAGTACCGCGAGGAAACCGGCGTCGCGGCGCTGAAGATCAAGCACAACAACGTGCTCGGCTACTTCATCGAAGTGCCGCAGCGCCATGCCGACAAGTTGCTGGAGCCGGACAGCGGCTTCTCGCACCGCCAGACGATGGCAGGGGCCATGCGCTTCAACGCGCTCGCCCTGCATGAGGAAGCGAGCCGCATCACCGAGGCGGGCGCCCACGCCCTCGCCGCCGAGGAGGCGCATTTCGAGGAACTGGTGGCCGAGGCGGTCGCCGCCCGCCACGCCATTGCCGGCACTGCCGCCGCGCTGGCGCGTCTCGACGTGGCCGCCGGGCAGGCGGAGCGCGCGGCCGAAGGCGGCTGGACGCGGCCCGAAGTGGTGGACGGCCTTTCGCTCGACATCGAGGGCGGTCGTCATCCGGTGGTCGAGGCGGCGCTGAAGGTCCAGGGCGAGCGCTTCGTCGCCAACGACTGCCGCCTTGCCAGCCACGACCGGCTCTGGCTCATCGGCGGGCCGAACATGGGCGGTAAATCGACCTTCCTGCGCCAGAACGCGCTGATCGTGCTGCTGGCGCAGGCGGGCGGTTTCGTGCCCGCCCGGTCGGCGCGGATCGGCATGGTGGACCGCCTGTTCAGCCGCGTCGGCGCGTCCGACAACCTGGCGCGCGGGCGTTCGACCTTCATGGTGGAGATGGTGGAGACTGCCGCGATCCTCTCGCAGGCGACCGAGCGCAGCTTCGTCATCCTCGACGAAGTGGGGCGCGGCACTTCGACCTATGACGGCCTCGCGCTGGCCTGGGCCGTGGCCGAAGCCGTCCACGAGACAAACCGCTGCCGCTGCCTGTTCGCCACGCACTATCACGAGATGGCGCGGCTGGGCGAAACTTGCGAGGCGCTGTCGCTCCACCATGTGCGTGCGCGCGAGTGGAAGGGCGATCTGGTGCTGCTGCACGAACTGGCCGAAGGTCCGGCAGACCGTAGTTACGGGCTTGCCGTCGCCCGCCTTGCGGGTGTGCCGCCCAAGGTCATCAGCCGGGCCAAGTCGGTCCTGGAAAAGCTGGAGAAGGGCCGCGCCGAAACCGGCGGCCTCGCGGCGGGCCTGGGCGATCTGCCGCTCTTCGCGGCGGCGCAGGAAGCGCAGGAGGAACAGTGCGACGTCCTGCGAGACAAGCTGCGCGACATGGATATCGACGCCCTGTCACCGCGCGATGCACTGGAGATTCTCTACGATCTAAAGCGCGAGGCGGGCACGGAGTCTTAACCGGATCGCGCTTATGCCGGGCGCATGTTCGGACCGGGAATCAGGAATGTCTTCAGGAGCCGCTGGCATGCGCTGTTCTGGTCGGCGAGCATGCTGCTGACCGCCTATTGCTCGGTGCCCGCATCGGATGATGCAGGGCAGGAAGATGGTGCAGCCAAAGTCGCCGCGAAACCTTCGCACAAGAATCCATGGGCGAAGGATTCGCCGGCGAACTGAGTGTCAGCTGTCGTCGTCGGCGAAATCCTCGTCCGCCGCGTTTTCCTTGCCGTAGCGGTCTTCGAGGTCGTCCATGGTTTCCTCGCCGCGATAGGCCGACATGTCGATCACGCCGCTCGAATCCATCTGGTTCATGTGATCGACCAGATCCTCGATATCGTCCTCGTCGGCGATGCCGCCTTTCACTTTCTCGCTCTCTTCGAGGCCGAAGCCGCTGGAGGCGCGGCCTTGCGCTTCTTCCGAGAAAGTCTGAGCCTGGGTGTCTTCGTCTTCCTGCTCGGGATTGACCGTTTCCGGGGCGCGGTCGTCGGGGCGTTCGCTCATTGCAGGTCTCCTTTGCCGCATTAACGGTTAGGCCGCGCGCCGGGTTCCGGTCTTGTATGAAGCGTTCCGAAAGGAGGGCTCAGCGGGAGGGAACGGGAACCTCGCCGGAGTAGTCGTAGAAACCCCGACCCGTCTTGCGGCCATACCAGCCCGCCTCGACGTATTTCTGGAGCAGCGGCGCGGGCCGGTACTTGGGATCGCCGGTGGTGGCCTGGAACACCTTCATGATCTCGTAGAGGGTATCGAGCCCAACGAAATCGGCCAGGGTCAGCGGGCCCATCGGATGATTGGCGCCCAGCCGCATGCCCGCGTCGATATCCTCGACCGAGGCCAGCCCTTCGCCCAGAACGAAGATCGCCTCGTTGAGCAGCGGGCAGAGGATGCGGTTGACCACGAAGCCCGGCGCGTCGCCTGCGAGCACCACGGTCTTGCCCAGCGCCTCGCCGAAGGCCTTCATCCGCGCGGTCGTCTCGTCCGAGGTCGCAAGGCCGGGGATCACTTCGACAAGGCCCATGACTGGCACCGGATTGAAGAAGTGCAGCCCGCAGAAACGCGCCGGATCGGGCGAGGCCGCGGCCATGCGGGTGATCGGGATCGAACTGGTGTTGGAGGCGAGGATCGCGTTCGCACCCAGAACTTCGCCCACGGCGGCGAAGATCTTGAGCTTGATATCCTCACGCTCGGTGGCGGCCTCGACGATGAGATCGCAGTCCCCCATCGTGGCATAGTCGCCTGCGGTGGCGATGCGGGGGAGCAGCGCGTCGACCTCTGCCTGCGCGATCTTTTCCTTGGCCACCAGCCGGGCGAGGCCCTTGGCGATTCCGGCCTTGCCCTTCTCGGCATTTTCGATCGAGATATCGGACAGGACCACGTCCATGCCCTTAGCGGCCACGGTCTGGGCGATGCCCGAACCCATGATGCCCGCGCCGATGATTCCGACTTTGCGCACTGCCAAACTCCTCTGATGATCCCATTTTTCCGGGATGATTATCATCGGTCGGCGAAAAGGGAACCTAACGATTAACCCAGCGATTAAATTAACGGTTCTGGCCGGGCACCCAAAGAACGTCGTTCGCGCCATTGGCATTCACCGCCCGGGCGAGGACGAAGAGATAGTCGCTGAGCCGGTTGAGATAGCCGAGCGCGGCCGGGTTGGCAGGCACTTCGGCAGCCATGGCGACGGCGGCGCGCTCGGCCTTGCGGGCGGAGGCGCGGGCAATGTGGACGCGCGCGGCGGCCTCGCTGCCGCCGGGCAGGATGAAGCTGCGCAGCGGCTGGAGATGGGCGTTGATCGCGTCGATCTCGCCTTCCAGCCAAGTCACTTGCGCGGGGACGATGCGCAGGGTCATTTCGCCGGGGGTGAAATCGTCTCCGGGCGTGGCGAGGTCGGCGCCAAGGTCGAACAGGTCGTTCTGGATGCGGGTCAGCACGGCGCCATGCGGGGTTTCGGCAAGCGCGCAGACGGCAAGGCCGATCGCGCAATTGGTCTCGTCCACCGCGCCTATCGCTTCCATGCGCGGCGCATGCTTGGGCAGGCGCGAACCGTCGACGAGGCCCGTGGTGCCGTCGTCACCCGTGCGGGTGTAGATCTTGTTGAGCTTTACCAAGTTGGAGTCCTTTGAAAATCCGCCGCAGGCGGATTTTGACGGCACCGGCCCCAAGTTTCTCAGGCGCCCCACCCGACCTCCCATCAGGATACACTCGTGGGAGGTCGGGTGGGGCGTGGGCCGGTGCCGTCAAACCTGCAAAAAACCTAACGCGCCATGGCCAAGAGGATGGCGCAGACGATCACCGCCGCCGCCTGATACTTGATGCGGTTGAACATCATCTTGTTCTGGAGAAGCTGGTTCGCGGTCGGCTCGGTGGAGGCGGGATCGCGGTTCAGGTCTTCCTTCGTGCCCTGCATGAAGGCCACGATGCCGCGCACGAGGCTGACGACGACCATGATCATCAACAGGATGATGATCGGGATGAGAATGGTGCTCATGGGATCTGGTCTAGGCCCTCGGAAAGGGAAATGCCAGCGGGGAAGCGGCCCTGCCGGAGCGCCTCCACGATCCCTTTGCCGTCCTCTCCGGCGCGGCGCCGGTCGCCCAGTGAAGGCGCGCCGCGCCGCTTGGCGAGCTTGCGGCCGTCCGGCTCCACCAGCAGCGGATGATGGTGCCAGGCTGGCACCGGCAGGCCGAGCAGGGCCTGGAGCAGGCGGTGGACATGGCTGGCGGGAAACAGGTCCATTCCGCGCGTCACCAGCGTGATCCCGTCCGCCGCATCGTCGAGCGTGGCGGCAAGGTGGTAGCTCGCGGGCAGATCCTTCCGCAGCAGCACGACATCGCCGAATATCTCGGGCTGCGCGCGCTGCGGACCGGCCCGTTCATCGGTCCATGCGAGCGGGCCGGTCAGGTCGAGTGCCCGCGCGACGTCGAGCCGCCATGCGGCGCCCCGGATATCGCCGTCGGAACCGGCAGGTCGGTGGCGGCAGGTGCCGGGATAGACTGGGCCGTCCGGTCCCATCGCGGTGGCCGCGGCGGCGATCTCGGCGCGGGTGCAGCGGCAGGGGTAGAGCAGGCCCATCGCCTTCAGGCGCTCGCCCGCCTCGGCATAATCCGCAAGGCGGCGGGATTGGAACTGCACGTCCCCGTCCCAGCCGAGGCCGAGCCATTCGAGGTCGCGGAAGAATTCCTCGACGAATTCGGGGCGGCTGCGTTCGCCGTCGATATCCTCGATCCGCAGCCGGAATTTGCCGCCCTTGGCGCGCGCGAGATCGTGCGCGACCATGGCCGCATAGGCATGGCCCAGGTGGAGCGGGCCGTTGGGGCTGGGGGCAAAGCGCGTGCGGATCATGGCCTTCCCGCTCCTAAACGCTGCGGCCGGGCCCGCAAGTCCGGCTGCGCTTCTACCGCCATGCCGGGCAGCTTGTGGACAACCCCGGCATATCTTGTGAAGTCCCTGTGAACCTCCTGTTCACTACTTGTGGAGTGCTTGTGGCAAACCTGTGGATTGTTGTATGGAGCGCACCCCGGCGCCGCTTGACGGCGACTCGCGCAAATGCTGCAAAGAAACACATGAGCTGCCATGAAACCGCAATCAGGGCCTGCGACAGGAGGCCATGCTCAAGTCGGAGCTGATAGAGCGCGCGGCCCGGTTCCGCAGCGCGGAGGATGATCCCTCCCGAAGTCTTTCGGACTGCCCTGCTCTAGTGCTCAACGCGGATTACACGCCGCTTTCCTATTACCCGCTCAGTCTCTGGCCCTGGCAGACCGCGATCAAGGCGATCTGTCTCGAACGGGTGGACATCATTTCCAGTTACGACCGGGTGGTCCACTCGCCCAGCTGGTCGATGCAGATCCCCTCGGTGATCGCGCTCAGGCAATATGTCCGGCCTTCCGAATTCCCCGCCTTCACCCGCTTCAACCTCTTCCTGCGCGACCGGTTCAGTTGCCAGTATTGCGGTTCCCCCCAGCAGCTGACCTTCGACCACGTCGTCCCGCGCCGTCTCGGCGGCAGGACGAGCTGGGAAAACATCCTCACCGCCTGCGCGCCCTGCAACCTCAAGAAGGGCGGCCGCACCCCCAAGCAGGCGAACATGCCCCCCCTGGTGGCCCCGATCCGGCCGACCAGCTGGCAACTCCAGGAACGCGGCCGCGCCTTCCCCCCGAACTACCTCCACGAAACCTGGCGCGACTGGCTCTACTGGGACATCGAACTGGAGGCTTGAGGGTCGGGATGCAGACGTTTCGAATCCCGCTTGGCGATCTCGCGCGAAGAGCGTTGGAAACCGTCGCCCTTGTGGCGCCGCTTTTGATGGGTTGCTTGTACCTCGTCGCGGCAGTCGTGCTGCCGTTCGGCGCCGCGTTCGAACAAGGCGAAAGTTCCGTGCATATGGCGGCGGTGCTGTTCGTCCTGTCAGCCGCGGTGGGGCTTCATCTGATGCGCCGAAACACGATCACCAGTATTATCGGCATTCTTTGCGCGGGAATTGCGCTGATCGTTATCAGCTATACCTTTGCCCGGCATCAACTGCTGGGAAGCGCGGGTTATTGGCAGGCCTTTGCCGTGCCCGTCCTGAGCGCCATGTTCTGTGGATGGCATTTGCGCGAAAGCAGGCAGGCTCGCACCGATCCGTTCTGACGTAGCGAATTCGGGCCGACGTCCGGCATATCGCATCCGTTTTCGGTTCCTTCCATGATGGCGTTTCGCGAGCGGCGCCGCTAGAGAACGCCCGAGGGAGCCGCGCAAGCGGTGCGGAAGATCATCCGGCATTAACGAGACAGTCTCCAAGGGGAGGTCATGAGCAAGCAATTCTTCGGCACCGACGGCATTCGCGGCCGTACCAATCAGGGCGCGATGACCGCCGCCATTGCCATGAAGGTCGGCCAAGCGGCCGGCACCCGCTTCCTGCGGGGCACGCACCGCCACCGCGTGGTGATCGGCAAGGACACGCGCCTGTCCGGCTACATGCTGGAAAACGCGATGGTCGCGGGCTTCACCAGCGTGGGCATGGACGTGGTGCTGCTCGGCCCGATGCCGACCCCGGCGGTCGCCCTGCTGACCCGCGAACTGCGCGCCGACGTGGGCGTGATGATCTCGGCCAGCCACAACCCTTACGAGGACAACGGCATCAAGCTGTTCGGCCCCGACGGCTTCAAGCTCTCCGACGAGGATGAGCTGGCGATCGAGGCCATGCTGGCGCAGGATATCCCGCTCGCCGCATCCGAAGACATCGGCCGTGCCCGCCGCATCGACGACGCGGGGGGGCGCTATATCCACGCCGTCAAGCGCTCGCTGCCCGAGGCGGTGCGCCTCGACGGCCTCAAGATCGCGCTCGATTGCGCCAATGGCGCGGCCTATCAGGTCGCGCCTTCCGCCCTGTGGGAACTCGGCGCGGAGATCGTCGCGGTGGGCGTCTCGCCCAATGGCCGCAACATCAACGCCAAGTGCGGCTCCACCCATGTCGAACTGCTCCAGGAAACCGTGGTCTCCTCGGGCGCCGACATCGGCATCGCCCTCGACGGCGACGCCGACCGCCTGATCGTCGTGGACGAGAAGGGCAAGACCGTGGACGGCGACCAGATCATGGCGCTGATCGGCACCCAGCTTGCCGCGCGCGGCGCCTTGCGCGGGGGCGGCGTGGTGGCCACGGTCATGTCGAACCTCGGCCTCGAACGCTATCTGCAGGGACAGGGGCTGAAGCTCGAACGGACCAAGGTGGGAGACCGCCACGTCCTCGAACGCATGCGCGCGGGCGGCTTCAACGTCGGCGGCGAACAGTCCGGGCACATGATCCTGCTCGACCACGCAACGACCGGAGACGGCACCGTGGCCGCGCTCCAGGTGCTGGCCGCGCTCGTACAGTCAGGCAAGCGGGCGAGCGAACTGCTCCACCTCTTCGATCCCGTGCCGCAGCTGCTGCGCAACGTGCGCTTCTCGGGCGGGAAGCCGCTGGAGGCGGCTGGCGTCAAGACGGCCATCGCCGCGGCGGAAGCCTCGCTCAACGGCAGCGGACGGCTGGTCATCCGCGCCTCGGGCACCGAGCCGCTGATCCGCGTCATGGCGGAAGGCGACGATGCCGGTCAGGTGGAGGCCGCCGTCGCCTCGATCTGCGCCGCCGTGGAAGAGGCCGCTGCATAATGGCCCTGGAAATGCGCCCCGACTGCGAACGCTGCGGCACCGACCTTCCGGCCGATGCCCCCGGCGCGTTCATCTGCAGCTTCGAATGCACCTACTGCGCGGAATGCGCGGACGACCTCGACGAGCTTTGCCCCAATTGCGGCGGCGAACTGCTCGACCGGCCGACACGGGCGAAGCGGCATTTCGATTCTGCGCCGCCTTCGAAAGAGCGCAGGTTCAAGGGGTAGAATAAAGCAGGGGAGCCCTTCGGCGAAGCTCAGGATAAACTTCGCCCCCCTGCACCCCCGATACCGTCTAGGTCACGCGCGCCAACGCCGTTGTGCGCTCATGGTGGCGTCGGGAGACTTAATGGCTGCGCTGCAGGGAGCGCACGACGGACAGGCGGCGCGCAGCGTTTACATTCCGAGGGTCTGGGGGATCATCCCCCAGGACTTCCTTTTTCTCCTCCCTCGACACCATCGGCCCGAAGCGGCAAGGGAGCGCCATGATCACACCGCCCCGCATCCTCTCCATCGCCGGTTCCGACAGTTCGGGCGGCGCCGGTATTCAGGCTGATATCAAGACCATCGTGATGCTGGGCGGCTATGCCATGACCGCGATCACCGCGATCACCGCGCAGAATACCTGCGGCGTGACGGACATGGTGGCGCTCTCGCCGGAGATGGTGGCGGCGCAGATCGATGCCTGCCTCGGCGACATCGGCGTGGACGCGGTGAAGATCGGCATGCTCGGCAGTCCCGAGATCGCCCATGTCGTGGCGGACCGGCTGGCCGGGCTGGGCGTGCCGGTGGTGTTCGACCCGGTGATGATTTCCACCAGCGGCTCGGTTCTGGCCGACGCGGCGACGGTCGAGGCGTTCGAGCGCTTGATGGCCGTCGCCACGCTGACCACGCCGAACGTGCCGGAGCTGGCGGCGCTGGGCGGGGACGGAGCGATGGCGGCGCGCGGTGTCGCCTATATCGCCAAGGGCGGCGATGCCGAAGGTCCGATCGTGGAAGATCGGTTGCTGCGGCCCGGCGAACTGCCGCTGTCCTGGACGGCACCGCGCATCGATACGCGCCATACCCACGGCACCGGCTGCACGTTTTCCAGCGCCATCGCGACTTTCATGGGGCAGGGCGCCGGGCTGGAAGCGGCCATCGTCGGCGCGCGCGATTATGTGCGCGCGGCGCTCCTCAATGCACCGGGCTTCGGCGCGGGGCATGGGCCGCTGGGGCACCACGTCCGGGGGTAGTTTCAGATTTCTCGTCAAAAACAAACGTCATCCTGAACTTGTTTAGCTTCGCTGGCCTACGGCTCAGGATCCATTTCGCCGATCAGACCGATGGTCTCGGTTGCGCGATGGATCCTGAAACAAGTTCAGGATGACGATGTGTCATGTGATGGCTTGGGGGCAGGAAGGGAGCAGGCCGCAGCCCGCTCCCCAAACCCTCAGCAGCAGTCCAGATCGTAGAACTTCTGCACCACTTTCCAGCCTTCCTCGGCGGTTTCGCACCAGTGGAACAGCTTGAGGTCGGCGGCGTTGATCACGCCTTCCTCGGCCAGGGCCTCGAAGTTGACCACGCGTTCCCAGAATTCCTTGCCGTAGAGCAGGATCGGCAGTGGCTTCATCTTGCCGGTCTGGATCAGGGTGAGCAGTTCGAAGAATTCGTCGAACGTGCCGAAGCCGCCGGGGAACACCGCCACCGCGCGGGCGCGCAGCAGGAAGTGCATCTTGCGCAGGGCGAAGTAGTGGAACTGGAACGAGAGCCGCGGCGTGACGAAGAGGTTGGGCGCCTGCTCATGCGGTAGCACGATGTTGAGGCCCAGCGATTCCGCGCCCACTTCGCTCGCACCGCGATTGGCCGCTTCCATGATCGAGGGCCCGCCGCCCGAGCAGACCACGAACTGGCGCATGCCCTTTTCCACTACCGAGCACTGGCTGGCGAGGCGGGCGAGCTTGCGGGCTTCCTCGTAGTATTTCGCCTTGGCGACGAGGCGTTCGGCAACCTTCTTTTCTTCGTCGGTCTTGGCGCGGGCGAGCAGTTCGTCGCACTGGTCGGGCGCGGGGATGCGGGCCGAGCCGTACATCACCATGGTCGAGCCGATATTGGCCTCTTCCAGCAGCATTTCCGTCTTGAGCAGCTCAAGCTGGAAACGCACCGGGCGCAGTTCGTCGCGCAGCAGGAATTCGGTGTCCTGGAAGGCGAGGCGATAGGCCGGGTTCTGGGTCTGGATGGTGCCTTCCTGCGCATCGGCGAAGGTGGCTTCCTGCTCCGCCTTGTAGAAACGGCGGTTGGTTACTTTCTTGTCTTCTTTTTCGGTCATCTGCATTCCATGGCCGCTCGGAGGCGCGGCGTCGAGGGGTAAGGATTTAAGGTTTCGTTCGAAAATCCGCCGCAGGCGGATTTTGGCGGCACCGGCCCTCTCCCCCACCCGACCTCCCACGAGTGTATCCTGATGGGAGGTCGGGTGGGGGAGAGGGCCGGTGCCACCACCAAAATGCCCAAGTGGGCATTTTTCAAGCAAACTCTAAATTCCTTACTGTTGCGTGCAAGTATGGGCTTCCCTAGCCTGCCTTCATGTCGAAACAGATACTGACGCGGCGCTCGGTTCTCGCGGGTGGGAGCATGGCCCTGGCGGCGAGCATGCTGCCTGCGATTCCGGCCCTTTCCGCGCCTTCGCGCAAGCTGGTGAAGCCGCCGCGTCTGCGTGAGGGTGATGTGCTCGGCCTTGTCGCGCCTGCGCGTTTCGTGGGGGACCGGTTCGGGCTGGATTCGATCATGGCCACCGTTCGCGCCATGGGTCTGGAGCCGAAGGCGGCGCCGCATCTGCTGGACCGCGAAGGCTATCTGGCCGGTTCGGACGCGGCGCGGGCGGCCGATCTCATGGCCATGTTCACCGATCCGAAAGTGCGCGGGATTATGTCGGTGGCGGGCGGTTGGGGCTGCGCGCGAATCCTGCCGCTGCTCGATTTCGACCGGATCGCGGCGAATCCCAAGATCTTCACCGGCTTCAGCGACAATACCGCGCTCCACCTCGCTTTCGCGGCGCGCACCGGAGTGGCCAGCATCCATGGCCCCAACGCCTCCGCCTCCTGGCCGCCTGCCGCCTGGGATTCGTTCCATGCGCTCGCTTTCGAGGGGGCGACGCCGACCTGGCGCGTGCCGGAAGGAGCAGGCGCGAACCTTTCCGGGCGGGGCAAGGACTTGCGCACCTTTCGCGGCGGCAAGGCGCAAGGGCGCCTGTTGGGCGGCAATCTCACCGTGCTCACCGGGCTGGTCGGCACGCCCTATCTGCCCGACTTTACCGGCGCGGTGCTGTTCATCGAGGATACCAACGAATCCGAATACCGGATCGACCGGATGCTTACCCAGCTTGCGCTGGCGGGGGTG
Source organism: Novosphingobium panipatense (assembly GCF_002149965.1). GTDB lineage: Bacteria > Pseudomonadota > Alphaproteobacteria > Sphingomonadales > Sphingomonadaceae > Novosphingobium > Novosphingobium panipatense_A. Next base: position 43,472 of record NZ_MSQB01000017.1, read on the forward strand.
TTCGACAAGGTCGCGGGCGTCGTCTTCGGCCAATGCACCGGCTGCCGGAACCCCGACGGCGGCTATTCGAACTTCACGATCTACGAAGTGCTGGACCGCCAGTTCTCCGCGCTCAAGGTGCCCGCGTTCCAGGGGCTCCAGATCGGCCATGTCGCCGCACAGCTGAGCGTGCCGGTGGGGCTGCCGGTGGAGATCGACGCCGATGCCGGCACCATGCGCCTGCTGGAACCGGCCGTGATCTGAGCACGCCAAGCTAGACCTCAGGCCCGCTCTTGAGCCATGCGGAAGTGGCTGTTATCGCAGGCCCCATGTCCAACTGTGACCTGTGCGTCGTTCGTAACCGGGCGATCTGTTCATCCCTCGATGCGAAAGAGCTGGAGGCGCTCAACGCGATCGGGCGCACTCGCACGATCGAACCCGGCGAATCGCTGATCTGGGAGGGCGAGGATTCGGTTCTCGTCGCCAATGTGATCGAAGGCGTGCTCAAGCTATCGACCAATACCGAGGACGGGCGCGAACAGATCGTGGGCGTGGTCTACCCTTCCGACTTCATCGGCAGGCCCTTCGGCGGCACGACCGGCCACGGCGCCACGGCCCTGACCGAGGCCAAGGTCTGCGTTTTCTCGCGCCGCGATTTCGATGCCTTCGCGCGCGAGCATCCGGCGCTGGAACACAAGCTGCTGGAACGCACCCTGGCCGAGCTTGACCGCACGCGCCGCTGGATGCTGCTGCTCGGCCGCAAGTCGGCATCGGAAAAACTGGCCAGTTTCCTGCTGGAAATGGACGAACGGCTCCAGCCTCCGGGCTGTACGTGGAATTTCGAGGATGCCGCGCCGCGCCGCATAACCCTGCCGTTCTCGCGCCAGCAGATCGCCGACGTGCTGGGCCTGACCATCGAGACGGTGAGCCGCCAGTTCACCCGTTTCAAGAACGACCGCGTGATCGACCTGCCCTCGCGCCGGGACGTGACGATCCTCGACCATGCGGCGCTGGTGGCAGAGGCGGGGTAGACGAAGAAAGGGGAGCAAGAAGCTCCCCTTTTTCTTTTTGGATCTTGGCGCCGTTCAGAAGCGGTAGGATACGCCCGCGCTGAGCACCCAGGGATCGAGGTCGTGGCGCGTCTTCAGCGCCAGGTCGTCGCCTTCGTAGAACGATGCGGTGGGCTTCACCCAGTACTTCTTGGCGTCCAGCGAAAGGCCGAGGCCCTTGTCGTTGATGGCGATGTCCATGCCCGCCTGCAGCGCGAAGCCCAGCTTGTTCGACATCTTCACTTTGTCCACGCCCAGCGAACGCGCGGTCGCGCCGGGCTTTTCGTCGAACACGAAGAACCAGGCAGGGCCCGCGCCGACATAGGGCTTGAAGGGGGTGCCGGTGTCGAGGTGCGCCTTGGCGGTCACCGTGGCGGGCAGGATCAGCACGTGATCGACGAGGCCCGCGCCCGCGATATCGCCGGTTCCGTTGACATGGTGCTGGGTGAAACAGCAGATCGTCTCCACCGAGAAGGCCTTAGTGAAGAAGTATTCCACCGCCAGCGTCGGCACGACGTTGTCGTTGGCCTTGGTGCCCACGGTGTCGAGCGTGGCCAGGGTGCCGCCGAGGGTGGTGTCGGTGTCGATCGACTTGATCTTGTCGATTCCGCCGTCCGGCAGCACGGCGGTGCCGAGGACCTTGACCTGCCACTTGCCGTCCGGGCTTCCGGCCATGGCCGGGGCGGCGATCGCGGTGGCGGCGGCAACGAAAGCGGTAGCCGCGAGCAGGGTCGTCTTGCGCATGTTCGGTCTTTCCTGCGCCGCCGGGGCCGCACCGTGCGGGTCCCCCCTCTTGAGCGGCAGCAGGGACGCTTTGGTCCCATTGGCGGTGCGGGGAATTGATCGCGCGCAAAAATCGGCGAATTTCCGCCGATCGGCGCAAGTTGATCGAACGCAATGACGGCAGGGGCGGCGCGCGCGATGCTGCGGGGCATGTGGACCTATCATCCCGAGCTGCTGGCGATCCCGGTGCCCCGCTACACCAGCTTTCCCACGGCGGCGGAGTTCGACGAGAGCGTCGGCGCCGATGCTTTCGTGCAGGCGCTGTCGGGGGCGGGGGGCGAGGTTTCGCTCTACGTCCATATCCCGTTCTGCGAAAAGATCTGCTGGTACTGCGGCTGCAACACCAGCGTCGCCAACCGCACCGACCGGGTCTCCGGCTATCTCGACGCCCTGCACCGGGAGATCGGCCTCGTTGCCGAGCGGCTTCCGCAAGACGCACGGGTGACGCGGATCGCGTTCGGCGGGGGCAGCCCCAACGGCATTGCGCCGGTCGATTTCGTGCGGCTGGTGGATGCGCTGGCGCTGCAGTTTTCCGCCTCGAACCCGGTCCTGTCGATCGAACTGGACCCGCGCACCATGCGCGCCGAATGGGCGGCGGTGATCGGCGCGGTGGGCATCACCCGCGCCAGCTTGGGCGTCCAGACGTTCTCCGAAGACCTCCAGCAGGCGATCGGCCGCGTGCAGCCGGCGCGGATGATCGAGGAGACGACGGCCATGCTGCGGCAGGCCGGCGTCGATTCGCTCAATTTCGACCTGATGTACGGATTGCCGGGACAGACCATGGCGCATCTGGAGGATTCGCTTCGCCGCACCGTCGCGCTCGGCGCGGACCGGATCGCGCTGTTCGGCTATGCCCATGTCCCCCACCTGATCGCGCGCCAGCGCAAGATCGATGCCCATGCCTTGCCCGGCGCCGAGCAGCGCTTCGCCATGGCCGCGCGGGGTTATGCGCTGCTGGTCGACGCGGGCTATGTGCCGATCGGCTTCGACCATTTCGCCCGGCCGGGCGACGCCCTGGCGCAGGCCACGCTTTCCGGCAGGCTGCGCCGCAACTTCCAGGGCTTTACCGAGGACAGGGCGCCGGTGCTGCTGGGCCTCGGCGCCTCCTCCATCAGCGGATTTCCCGATCTGCTGGTGCAGAACGAGAAGAACAGCGGGCGCTACCGCATGATGCTGTCGCAGGATCGGTTGACGGCCAATCGCGGTATCCGGCGCAGCGCGGAAGACCGGCGGCGCGGCGCGGTGATCGAAGCGCTGCTATGCCGGGGCAGGGCACGAATCGACCCGGACCTTCAGTGCGACGCCTGGCCGCTGCTCCTACCCTATTTCGACGCGGGCCTGTGCGACGGCGACGGCGCCGACCTTGTGATCCTGCCGGAGGGCCTGCCTTACGCTCGCTCGATCGCGGCGCACTTCGACCCCTACCGCAAGGATTCGCTGCGGCGCTTCAGTTCCGCGGTCTAGGGGCGCACGGCACTAGGCCGCGTGGACAAATCCAACCTGAATGAACTTCCTCTTTCGAGTAGGTGCGCAAACTGGGTGAATGGCAGAGAAGTCGGGGTTAGCGGATATGTTCACGCTTGCCAGGATTTAACCCCACCCCGCTCAGGCTGAGCTTGTCGAAGCCCGCCCGCAACGCCAGACTTCCCACCCGATGGCGTTCCACACTTACATTCTGCGTTGCCGGGACGGCACGTACTACGTCGGCCATACCGATGACCTCGAACGCCGCATTGCCGAACACCAGAGCGCCGCATTCCAAGGATACACGTCCCGGCGTTTGCCGGCGGTGCTCTTGTGGGCTCAGGATTTTCAGACCCGCGATGAAGCCTTTGCGGCAGAACGCAAACTCAAGGGCTGGAGCCGCGCCAAGAAGGAAGCGATGATGGCTGGGGATTGGATATTGGTCAGCGAACTGGCCCGTAGCGCCTCGCCGCAGGGGGCTTCGACAAGCTCAGCCTGAGCGGGTGGGGAGGTCAGCTTTGTTGGGGGCGGACAGGCAGCTATTGGCTGCAATGTCAGCGTGACCTGAATAGCGGATTTCAGGAGAATTTCCCGGATAGCCACCGCCGCCGTGCGTCCTCGAATGTGCCCATGCAGCCTAGGAGCCGGTGTCGAATTCCACGCCGATGACGTTGCCTTTCACCCAGCGCACCAGTCCCCAGAGTTCCCGGCCGTCTCCCATGACCGCGCGGACGACGGCGTTGCAGGCGGGCGGAGTTCCCGCGCAGGCGGCGCTGAGCCCGCGTGAGGAGAGGTTGCGGACCATGACGTCGATGGCATTTCCCGCCGAATCGGTCAGCGTCACATGCGTGCAGCGCTTGCGCCGCCGTGGGCGCGGGATCGGCGTCGGCTGGAATCTGGGGGCGTCCATGAAAACCGTAACGACCATCGCGGCGGATTTTTAAGCGATGGGCCGGATTTTCAAGCGAGTGGTTTGACCGCGATCAATGCGGGTTCGCGATTCGGCGGCGATAAGGGCCTCGTCGGTCGCGCACCGCCAGGGCGAACCTTGCGGGCGGTGCGAAACCGCTTCTCCCCAACTTCGGGCGACTCCTCGTGGGTCGCCCATTTTTCTGTGCCGGGTCCCGTCTCGCATTTGCACCGCGAAGTGATTCGCGGGCTGCGCGCCGTCATGGGCACAGCGCATGCGAATGCCGCAGTCAGGGCAGGGAGTGCCCGAATTTCAGCGATTTAGGGAGAATTGGATGCCCCGCGAGGATTCGAACCTCGATAGACGGAATCAGAATCCGTAGTCTTACCATTAGACGACGGGGCATCGGGAGGCGCCCCTCTAGTAGGGCTTCTGATTCGCGTCAAGCACCCTTTTTGCAGTCAGGGTTGCTCCATGGGCCGGGGGGCGTTAGCATCGCCTCAGGTATCCGCCACGTACGGCGGTAAGATTTATTCGAACGAGATTATTTATCATGGCGGAGCAAGATCCGCCGGCAGCAAGAGTCGATGTGTCGGGCCGCACGGGAAGGCGGCGCAAGGCGAGGAAGGGCAAGTCACGCTCAACTGGACCCGGCACGGCCAAGGACAAGGCGCGCCCGCCGGGCAGCGCCGCCGAGGCAGGCGGAGCGCCGCGCGAAGAGAAGACATCCGGTTCGCAGGCGTCGCCCCGCCAGTCGGAATCACGCCGAACCGGCAGCCGCAAGCGGGGCTCCCGCAAGAGCGGTGCGCGTTCCGCGAAGAAGCCGCGCGTTCAGACCAAGGCCGCTGAAAGCAAGGTCGCGGAGAACGCCGCGCCTTCCGCCGCGCCCGCATCGCTTCCCCAGAACGGCGTGCTGGGGCCGATCGGTGCCCGTCCCTACCGGCAATCCTATGCGGCGATCGATCTCGGCACCAACAACTGCCGCCTGCTCATCGCCCGTCCCTCCGGCGAGAACTTCACGGTGATCGATGCCTTCAGCCGCGTCGTGCGGCTGGGCGAGGGGCTGGCGCAATCGGGCAGGCTTTCCGAAGAGGCGATGGAGCGCACGCTGGCCGCCCTGCGGGTCTGCGCGGACAAGCTGATGCGGCGCAATGTCTATCTCGCGCGCTCGGTGGCGACCGAGGCCTGCCGCCGTGCGGAAAACGGGCCGGAATTCATCGAGCGCGTGCGCGAGGAAACCGGCATCGCGCTGGATATCATCAGCGCCCGCGAGGAAGCGCGGCTGGCCGTGCTCGGCTGTCACGTCCTGCTGGAAGAGGGGATCGGCCCGGCGATGATCTTCGACATCGGCGGCGGTTCGACCGAGCTGGTCCTGATCGAAAGCACCGATACGGTGCCGCGCATCCTGGACTGGCAATCGGTGCCCTGGGGCGTCGTCTCGCTGACCGAAAGCTGCGGCCCCGAAGGCAATACGCTGGAAGAGCGCCTCGAACGCTACCGGATCATGCACGGCCTGGTGTCGGACAGCTTCGCGGACTTCGCCAAGCGCGTCGCCACGGCGCGGGAAAGCGCCGCGCAGACCGGGCCGCTACGCCTGCTGGGCACCAGCGGCACGGTGACGACGCTGGCCAGCCTCCATCTCGAACTGCCCCAGTACGACCGGCGCATGGTCGATGGGCTGATCGTGCCCGCCGAATCCATGCGGTCGATCAGTTCGCGGCTCTCGTCGATGTCGATCGAGGAGCGGCGCGAGGTGAACTGCATCGGTCGCGAGCGGGCGGACCTTGTCGTCGCGGGCTGCGCTATCCTTGAATCGATTCTCGACCTCTGGCCCGCGGCGCGTCTTGGCGTGGCCGATCGCGGCATCCGCGAGGGCATCCTGCGCAGCCTCATCGCCTCGCATTCCAGCGGCAAGAACCCCGCCATGACCGGCAGGCCGGATCACCTGGCCCATCATTTGGAGAACCGGCCATGAGCCGTTCAGGACGCGACCCCAACGAGCGGCTTCGCACCGCCAAGAAGCGGACCACCAGTTCCGCGCGCTGGCTGACCCGCCAGCTCAACGATCCTTACGTGAAGCAGGCCAAGGCCGACGGCTATCGCAGCCGCGCGGCCTACAAGCTGATCGAACTCGACGAGAAATTCGACTTGTTCAAGGGCGTCACCCGCGCCGTCGACCTCGGCATCGCGCCGGGGGGCTGGAGCCAGGTGCTGCGCCTGAAGTGCCCCAAGGCCAAAGTGGTCGGCATCGACCTGCTGCCCACCGATCCCATCGAGGGCGTGACGATCTTCGAGATGGACTTCATGGCCGACGAAGCCCCTGCGGCGCTGGAAGGGGCGCTGGAAGGCGCGCCGGACCTGGTGCTTTCGGACATGGCCGCCAATACCGTGGGCCACAAGCAGACCGACCACTTGCGCACGATGGGCCTGGTCGAAACGGCGGCGGACTTCGCGATCCAGTATCTCGCGCCGGGCGGCACCTTCGTCGCCAAGGTCTTCGCGGGCGGCACCGATACCGAACTGCTCGGCATTCTGAAAAAGCGCTTCACCAGCGTGAAGCACGCCAAGCCGCCGGCCAGCCGCAAGGGCTCATCGGAATGGTACGTGATCGCCAAGGGCTTCAAGGGGCCGGTGGAAGCGTCCGAATAAGCTGATCGAAAATCCGATCGACCAAGAAAAACGGTCCGCGAGGCGCCTGCCTTGCGGACCGTTTTTCTGTCGAGCCGAAATGGCTTACTGCGCGGCGGCTTCGCCGGCTTCGGCAGCGGGTGCATCGCCTGCGGGTGCTTCCGCGCCTTCCGGCGGGGCAGCGGCAGTGTCGGCCGCCGGAGCAGCCGCATCGGCGGCAGGCGCTGCGGGAAGCGGCAGGTTGGAGCCCTGCGCGTTGAGATAGGCGATCACGTTGGCGCGGTCCTCACCCTTGGGCAGGCCTGCGAAAGTCATCTTGGTTCCGGGGGCGAAAGCCTTGGGGTTCTTCAGCCAGTCGTTCAGCTTGTCGAAGTCCCAGTTGCCGCCGACTTTCTTGAGCGCGTCGGAGAAGGCAAAGCCGCCCACGCCCTTGCCGATCGCTTCGCCGACGACGCCGTGGAGGTTGGGGCCGATGCCGTTGGCGCCGCCCTGGTTGATCGTGTGGCAGGAGGCGCACTTGGCGAAGGTCGCCTGGCCCTTGGCCGGATCCGCGCTGGCAAGGAGCGTGGCGATCGGCGGTTCCGCGCCTGCTTCGCCTTCCTGTTCCACGCCTTCGATGGCGTATCCCATCGTTTCGGGGCGATGCGGCTTGTCGGCACTGAAGTAATGAGAGCTTACGGTGGTCAGACCAAGACCGACGATACCGGCGAACAGCGCCCAACCGGCAATGGTGTTGAAACGATCATCCATTTCTTGTTTGCCCTTGCCCCACGGGTGGAGTTTTTTATCATCCTCTTTGGTCACAGGCTCTAGAGTTGCCAGCAAGTTAGCGCAAGAGCCATTGCGGACATCGCCTTTGCGGCTTAATCGCCCGGTCGCTATGCATTCCTATCCCGAACCCGCTCTCGATCTCGTTGCCCGCATGACGGAGGCCGCTGCGGGCGATCCTTCCCGCGCCGCAGCCTTCCAGGGCGCCCCCGGATGCAATTCGCACCGCGCGGCGCTGGAGCACGATCCCGATTGCCTGCCGCTTCCCTGCTTCTCGTTCGAGGATGCGCTGGACGCGGTGAAGGAAGGGCGGGCCGACCGGGCGATCATCCCGATCGAGAATTCGCAGCACGGGCGCGTGGCGGATATCCACTTCCTCCTGCCGGAAAGCGGCCTGTCGATCGTGGGCGAACACTTCATGGGCATCGAGCATGCGCTGATGGCGCTGGGCGAGGGGCCTTTCTCCGCCGCCTACAGCCATCCGCAGGCGCTCGGCCAGTCGCGCCACTACCTGCGGGCGCGGGGCATCGTGCCGATGGCCTATGCCGACACCGCCGGTGCCGCCGCCTTCGTGCGCGAGCAGGACGATCCCGAGGCCTGCGCCATTGCGCCCCGGCTTGCCGCCGAGCTTTACGGTCTGAAGATCGTCGAGGACAACGTGGAGGACGCCGCCGACAATACCACGCGCTTCGTGGTGCTGTCGCGCGAGCCGCTCGATCCGTTCGAGATCAAGGGCGAGAAGGCGATGACCACGTTCATCTTCGAGGTGAAGAACATCCCCGCCGCGCTCTACAAGGCGCTGGGCGGCTTTGCCACGAACGGCGTCAACATGACCAAGCTGGAAAGCTACCAGATCGGTGCCAGCTTCGCCGCGACGACGTTCTACGCGGATATCGAAGGTGCGCCGGGCGAGCCGCGCATCGACATGGCGCTTCAGGAACTGGCGTTCCATTGCAAGTACGTGCGTCCGCTGGGGACGTATCGTCAGGCGCGCGCGCGCGGGTGAGGTCGGGCCAGGTTTGAAAATCACCGGCCCACGCCCCCACCCACCACCCAACGGTAGTATCCTGCGGGTGGTGGGTGGGGGCGTGGGCCGGTGCCGCAAGCTCGTCACGGATGTGACGAGCGCACTCAACAAAGACTCCCGCTCCCAACAACGACTCCCATCGCGGATTTCCAAACAAACTCCTCCAATTCCCGCAATGCCTTGCGCAGCCGATCCCCCCATGCCAATCATCGCGCCGGTATGGCTGATGGGGCTCAGATGTCAGGTGCGAATGCGGCCGGGAAGGCCGCAAGCGACTGGGAAGCCGTGCGGGGCGCGGCCGATGTCCAGTATGCGCCGCTCGCGCCGGTAAAGCCGCCCGAACCGGCACAGGTCCCCGAGTGGCTCCAGGCACTGGGGCACCTGCTGGAGGCGATCTTCGCGCCGGTCGGCAGGCTGCTGGGCATGTCCTGGCCGGTCTTTTCGAACATATTGATCGTGCTGGCCGTGGTCTTGGCGCTCTTCGTGCTCTGGCGCATCTTCGGTCCGGCGATCGAGGCCTGGCGCGGTCGCAGCCGCGAGGAAGCGCCGGAAGGCTGGGTTCCCGCCGAAGCAGAAGCCCTGGCCCTGCTGGAAGATGCCGATCGTCTGGCGGCGCAGGGCCGCTTTGCCGAAGCCACGCACCTGCTCCTGCGCCGCAGCGTCGGCCAGATCCGGCAGGCGCGGCCGGACTGGCTCCACCCCGCCAGCACCGCGCGCGAGATTTCCGTGCTGCCGATGCTGCCGGACACCGGGCGCGAGGCCTTCGCCACGATCGCCACGCGCGTGGAGCGCAGCCGCTTCGCCTTGCGGGACCTCGACGCCGGAGACTGGGCCGCCGCGCGCGAGGCTTATGCCCGTTTCGCCCGCACGGAACTGCGCGCATGACCGATATCGCAAGCAGCGCGCCCAAGAGCGCTTCGCCTCGGCCGGACCTCCATCCCGCCGTTGCCGTGGGCGCCAATCCCTTTTCGCGCTGGGCGGTGCTGGCACTGGTCCTGCTCGGTTCGGCGCTGTTCCTTGCCCTGCTGTGGATGATCGGCACGGGCACCGGTTTCGGCACTACCAACGACGGGCAGGCCCATGCCGACGGGCGCGGCCTCAATGGCTATGCCGCCATGGCGCGCTATCTCGAACGGCGCGGTCATCCCGTCGTCCGCGCGCGCAATGCCGGGCAGCTCGACAAGGCCGGCCTGCTGGTGCTGACGCCGCCTGCCGGCGCGGACGGCAAGGATATCGAGAAGATCGTGTCCGGGCGGCGCTATGTCGGGCCGACCCTGGTGATCCTGCCCAAGTGGATGGCGCTTCCCGCAGGCCGCCAGCAGAAGGACGCCAGGACCGGCTGGGTCAACCTGCAAGGCATGCGGCCCCTGGAATGGCGCGGCTTTCTGGACGACGTGTCGCTCGTCCAGGGCGATGTCGATGCCAATGGCCAGCCCGCGCGCTGGGAGGGGCTCGGGCTGGCGGGGACTCTGCCGAGCCGCAAGCACCTGCAATCGGCGCGCGGCGAGACCCTGGTGCCGCTGGTGCGGGAGCAGGACGGGCGCACCCTGGCGGGGTTCATCGACGACGGCGGCAGCTATCCGGCGCTGGAAAAGGCGGCGCTCGGCCCGCGCTACGCAGATGTCGAGGACGAGGACCTCTATCCGCTACTCGTCGTGTTCGAGCCCGATCTGCTGGACAACTGGGGCATGGCCGATCGCCGCGCCGCAGGGTTGCTGGAGGCGCTGGTCGCGGCGGGCGAACTGGAGCCTGGCGGCACGGTCACTTTCGATCTTACCATGAACGGCTTCGGCCGCGCGCAGAACCTGCTGACCCTGGCCTTCACGCCGCCGTTCCTGGCCGCCACGCTGTGCCTGCTGCTGGCCGCGCTCGTGCTGGGCTGGCGGGCGTTCCTGCGCTTCGGCCCGCCGCTCGCCGCCGAACGGGCCATCGCCTTCGGCAAGCGCGCGCTCGTGGCCAATTCCGCCGGGCTGGTGCGCCGTTCGCGCCGCCTGCACCTGATCGGCGGGCCTTATGCCGACCGGGCGCGCGAACGGCTGGTCCATGCCCTGGCCCTGCCGCGCACGCTGGCGCCCGAACAGGCCGATGCGGCGATCGACCGGGCGCTGGCCTCGCGCAAGGGCGATGTCGAACCTTTTTCCGCGATTGCCGCGCGCCTCAGGCACGCGCGCAAGCCGCATGATCTCGTCAAGGCTGCGCGGGATCTCCACGCGCTCGAAAGGATGCTGACTCGATGACCGATCTCCCATCTCCTGTTCCCGGGGGCGATCTCACGGCCGATCGCGCCATCGACCTCGCCATTGACCTCGCCATCGACCTTGGCGGTGTTTCGGCGCTGGCCGGGCGTATCCGCGAGCAGATCGCCAAGGCCGTGGTCGGCCAGAGCGAGACGGTGGAGCACCTGCTGATCGCCCTGCTGGCCCGCGGGCACGTGCTGCTGGAAGGCCCTCCGGGAACCGCCAAGACCTTCCTCGCGCAGTGCTTCGCGGCGACGCTGGGGCTGGATTTCGGCCGCATCCAGTTCACACCGGACCTGATGCCGGGCGATATCCTGGGTTCCAACCTGTTCAATTTCCAGACCAGCCAGTTCACCCTCACGCATGGCCCGATCTTCTGCGACCTGCTGCTGGCGGACGAGATCAACCGCACCCCGCCCAAGACCCAGGCGGCGCTTCTCGAAGCCATGCAGGAGCGCCGCGTCACGCTGGACGGCACGGCCCACGCCCTGCCCGAGCGGTTCATGGTCGTGGCGACGCAGAACCCGATCGAAAGCCAGGGCGTCTACCCGCTGCCCGAGGCGCAGCTCGATCGCTTCCTGTTCAAGTTGAACGTCGATTATCCGAGTTTCGAGGAAGAACTGCGCATCGTCGCCCGCTTCGGCGAGAATCGCGGCGCGCCCAGTCCCGCGGCCTGCGGCGTCGAACCGGTGGCCGATCACGGCGTGATCGCCGCCGCTTCGCAGGCGGTCTCGCAAGTGACCCTGGCCGAGAGCGTGACCGACTACATCGTGCGCCTGGTGCGCGCCACGCGGGAGAGCCCGGACCTTGCCAGCGGGGCCAGCCCGCGCGCGGCCGTGTTGCTGGCAGGCGCTGCCCGCGCCCGCGCCGCGCTGGACGGGCGCGACTATGTGGTGCCGGATGACGTCAAGGCGCTGGCCGGATCGGTGCTGCGCCACCGCCTGCTGCTCAGCCCCGCCGCCGAGATCGAAGGCAAGCAGGTGGAGGCGCTCGTCGCCCAGCTTGTCGAGCAGACCGAGGCACCGCGCTGACCGGATGAGCGTGATTCGATGAGCCTCGGTTCCGCCCCCATGGTTCCCACCGCGCGCGCGGCCGGGCTACTGGCGCTGGCCGCGCCGGTGGCGCTGGTGATCGGCGCCACCCGGCCAGAGGCCTGGGTCGTGGCCCCCCTTTTCGGGTTGGTCGTGCTGGCGCTCATCGTCGTGGATGCGCTGCTGGCCGGGCGGCTCGGGGATCTGCGCGTCGCGGTTCCGGGCGATGTCGAGGTCGGCGTTCCGTTCGACGCGGCGGTTACGCTGGACTTGTCCGGCGCCCGCGCCGCCCGCGTGGAACTGGCGCTGGAATGCGATCCCCGGCTGGCAAGCGGCGGCAGGGCGGGCCTCAGCCTGACGCGCGGGCCGGAAAACTGGGGTGGAACCCTGAAGCTTCAGGCCTCCCGGCGCGGCACCGGGCGGATCTCGCGGACATGGCTGCGCTGGACCGGGCCGATGGGCCTTGGCGCGCGGCAGTTTCGCGGCGATCTGGACAAGGACGTGCGGGTCTGGCCGAACATTGCCGCCGTGCGCTCGCCTGCCTTGCAGACGTTCCTCAAGGACGCGCAGTTCGGCCTGATCGCCCGCCGCATCCGGGGCGAGGGTACCCAGTTCGAATCGCTGGCCGAATATCAGCCGGGCATGGACCGCCGCCGGATCGACTGGAAAAGTTCGGCGCGCCACGTCCATCTCTATGCCAAGGAATACGAGACCGAACGCAACAACCAGATCGTCTTCGCCTTCGATTGCGGGCAGACGATGTGCGAGCCGATCCAGGGTATGCCCCGGCTCGACCGCGCGGTCTCGGCGGCGCTCGCCACCGGCTATGTCGCGCTGAAGGGCGGCGACCGGGTCTCGCTGTTCGGTTTCGCGGCGCGCCCCGAAGTGGCGACGCCCTTCGTTACCGCCTCGCGCGATTTCCACCGCCTGCAGCGCGCGGCGGCCGGGCTGGAGTATCGCTCGGAAGAGCCCAACTTCACCCTGGCCCTGGCGACTCTGGCCGCGCGGCTTCAGCGCCGCTCGCTGATCGTGGTCTTCTCGGACTTTACCGATCCCACCAGCGCCCAGCTCATGATCGAATCGATCGGCCGCCTCGTCTCGCGCCACGTCGTGCTGTTCGTCACCATGGCGGATGATGAGCTGGAGGCGATCTCCGGGGCCGCGCCGGAAGACCTGGAAACGCTGTCCATGGCGGTTTCGGCCGATACCCTGCTGCGTCAGCGCGCGCTGGTGACGAAGAAGCTGCAACAGTTGGGCGTCGACGTGATCGAGGCGCCCTATCACACGATCGGCACGCGCCTGATCGACGCCTATCTCGAAATCAAGCGCTCGGGAGCGATCGGATGAACCTCGCCGGCCTGTTCTCCAATTCGGGTCTGCCCGATTCCGTCGCCGCCATCGAAAGCGCCGCGCTGCGTTCCGACCGTTTCCGGCTGGAGCGCGAGGCGGATTGGCAAAGGCTGGAAGCGATCGTCAGCCGCATGGAAAAGGGGCGCCTGCGCCGCCTTTCCGACGAAGATCTGCTGGCCCTGCCGGGCCTCTACCGCACGGTGGCCTCCAGCCTTTCGATTGCCCGCGAGACATCGCTGGACGCCGCGACGCTGGCCTATCTGGAAGGGCTGGTGCAGCGCGCCTGGTTCGTCGTCTACGGTCCGCGCAGTTCGCTGTGGGACTGGCTGCGCGGCTTTCTGGGCGGCGGCTGGAGCGCGGCGGTGCGAACGATCTGGCTCGACATCCTGGTGGCGTTGGCGGTCATGGTGGCAGGTACGGCGGTCGGCTGGCTGCTCGTGGCGCATGACGTGGACTGGTATCACGCGCTGGTCGGCGGCGACATGGCGGGCGGGCGCGTGCCCGGCGCGACGCCGGAGGCCTTGCGCCGGACCCTGTTCGGTGAAGCCGACCGCAACGGCATGAGTCTGTTCGCCACCCAGCTTTTCAGCAACAATTCGCAAGTCTCGATCCTGGCCTTCGCGTTGGGATTCGCGTTCGGCATCCCTTCGCTGCTCCTGCTGATCCACAACATGGCGATGCTGGGGGCGATGCTCTGGCTCTACAACGGCGCGGGGCTGCTGGTCGATTTCGCGGGCTGGCTGGCCGTCCACGGCACGACGGAGCTTTTCGCGATCCTGCTGGCGGGCGCGGCGGGGCTGCATATCGGCCGTGCCCTGGCCTTTCCCGGCAATCGCCCCGTGCTTCAGGCCACGGCCGAGGCGGGCCGCCGCGCTGCGCTGGTCATGACCGGGGTGGTGCTGATGCTGATCGTCGCCGCGCTGCTTGAAGGTTTCGCGCGCCAGCTGGTGGACCAGACCTTCGGCCGCTTCGCGATCGGCGGCTTCATGCTGACCCTGTGGTGCGCCTATTTCTTCGCCTTCCGGGGCAATCGCGGCAAAGTGCGCAGCGCATGAGCGTGGTCCCGACCCGCTATCGCCGCACCCGGCAGGACCGCGTGCTGGTGACGCCCGAGGGCATTTCGGTGCCCGTGACCGTCGCCAGCCGGGGTGCGCGGGCCGGAGCGCTGATTCTCGATTTCGTGGTGATCCTGGTGCTCATGGGCCTGACCACTTGGGGCCTGATCGAGATCGCGGGCGGCGTCAGCGGCATCGATCGCAATCTCGATCAGAAGAACGCGCTCGGCCATGCGCTGCAGTTCCTGGTGATCCTCTGGGTCGTGGCGATGTTCCTGTTCCGCAACGCCTATTTCCTGTTCTTCGAACTGGGGCCGCGCGGCGCCACGCCGGGCAAGCGGATCGTCGGCATCCGCATCGCCGCGCGCGACGGCGGGCGGCTTACGGCGGAAATGGTGATCGCGCGCAACCTGCTGCGCGATATCGAGCTGTTCCTGCCGATCGTCTTCATCATGCAGGCGGGCGCGGAAAGCGGCATGGGCTGGCTCGCGGCCACCGGCTGGCTGGCCATCTTCCTGCTGATGCCCCTGTTCAACCGCGACGGGTTGCGCGCGGGCGACATGATCGCCGGAACCTGGGTGCTGGAGCGGCCGCGCCAGAAGCTGGAGGCGGCGATGTCGGTCGGTTCACCGGCCCCCGTTCCTGCCGAGCAGCAACCGGATGCGCCCCGCGCCGGAGACACGCGCCGCCACTACCGGTTTGAGGAAGCGGAACTGGCGGTCTACGGCGAATACGAGCTTCAAGCCCTCGAACGGGTGCTGCGCGACGACCGCTCGCATTCGTTGGAGAACGTCTATCAGACAATCGCCCACAAGATCGGGCGGACCGACGGCTGGAACGACGAGCGCACCTTCTTGGAGGACTACTACACCCAGTTGCGCGCCCGGCTGGAAGCGGGCATGCGCATGGGCCGCCGCAAGGCCGACAAGTTTTCCGGGACCCAGGGATGACGCTTAAATTTTCGTTGGTGCAGGACGATCTCACCGATCGCCGGGTGCTGGACCTGCTCCAGTTTCATCTCGACGAGATGCACCGCTGGTCGCCGCCCGAAAGCGTCCACGCCATGCCTGCGGAGCGTCTGCGCCAGCCGGACGTGACGTTCTTTTCGGCGTGGGACGGGGAGCGCGTGGTCGGCTGCGGCGCGATCAAGCACCTCGATGCGGAGCACGGCGAACTCAAGTCGATGCGCGCCGCGCCCGACTATCGCGGCAAGGGCGTGGGCAAGGCGATCCTGGTGCGCCTGATCGAGGAGGCCCGCGCGCGGGGCTATGCGCGGGTCAGTCTGGAAACCGGGCGGCCCGAGCCGTTCCATGCGGCGCACGGGCTCTATCGCGCGCACGGTTTCGTGGAGTGCCCGCCCTTCGGCAGCTATGAGCCCGATCCTTTCTCCATGTGCATGACCAGGGAACTGTGATGAATCTGCGCCTCGCCGCCGCCGCCGATGCCGCCGCGCTGGCCGACCTTGGGGCGCGCAGCTTCGTCGCCAAGTTCGGGTACATGTATACGCCGGAGGATCTCGCCGATTTCCTGGCCGATTCGCATAGCGAGGCGAAGGCCGCGAAGGAGATCGCCGATCCGTCCATGCGGGTGTTCCTTGCCGAGGAAGAAGGCAGGCTGCTGGGGTTCTGCAAGCTGGTGCTCGCCTGCGGCTGGCCCGACCATGCGCGCGGGCAGAGCGTGATCGAGCTCAAGCAGCTCTACACCGATCCGCAGACCACCGGACGCGGGATCGGCACGGTATTGATGGACCGGGCACTGGAAATCGCTCGTGAACAGGCTGCCGACGAAGTGCAGCTGTCCGTGTGGAGCGGCAACGAAGGCGCGCAGCGGTTCTATGCGCGCTACGGTTTCGCGAAAGTGGCCGACATCTACTTCATGGTCGGCGAGCAGCGGGACGACGAGTTTCTCTACGCCCGGATGATGTGAGGCGTGTTCTACCGCCTCTGCCGGCGCTCCATGGGCAGCGTGGGCTTGTGCGAATCCGATAGCGCCCTGGCCTGGGCGGCGGGCAGGCCGAGGTCGGTGAGCGCCCGTTCCAGCGCCTGCTCCTTGGGCACGGCCTCATCCGGCGCGACGCCGTCTCCTTCCCAGTCCTTGCCGGTCGTAGGATCGTAAGTACGCCCCACCGGCAGGAAAACCGCGAGACCGCCCGGCAGATCGACCTGACCGCCGAAATGGTTCGCCCCGGCTGTCGGCTCTCCCACCAGGGTCGCGCGATGGGTGATCTTCATGGCAAGGGCGAAATGCTCGGCGGCAGAGGCCGTGCGGGGGCCGGTGAGCAGGTAGACTTTGGCGCTGCGCAGCCGGGTATCGGCATTGGGCGTGACCCAATGCTCGCGGCGCACCATGCGCGGGTCAGGCAGCAGCTTCATCGAGGGGATGCCCGCGATGGGAGAGCCGAGTTCCTCTTCGGCGGCGCGCGGGCTTTCCATCGTCACCAGCCGCGTCGGTATGGCGAAGAGCCAGGGCAGCATGACGTCCATCTGCTGGACCCCGCCGCCGTGATGGGTGCGCAAGTCGAAGATCAAGGCCCGGGCGGCGGCGTGATCGGCCATGAACTGCGCCATGGCGCGGGTGGTCGCCTCGTCGTCGGGAAATTCGTTGATGCGGATATAGGCCACGCCCGGCGCGATCCAGCCGGGCTGCTCGTAGAGCGGGATGGGCGGGCGTGTCGCCGTCGCTGCCGCGCCTGCCTGGGACGAGGCTTCCGGCTCGGCGGCCCAGACGCGCAAGTGGCCGTCCGGTGCGGCCGATTGGAGATCCGCAGTCATTGCCCTGGCGGCTTCGTCCTTCGGCAGCGCGGCGTAGCGACCCGCGCCGACGGCACCGCGCAAGGTGGCGGCATAGCGGGCGCCCTGCTCGGGGGAGATAAACATGCGTTCCAGCAGGTCCGCCAGCTTGCAGGCAGCCGCATCGTTGCTCTCGGGCGCTGCGGCAGGGCAGGGTGAGGGGGGAGATGACGACACAGGCGGCGGCGCGGCGAGCGCCGTCCCCGAGGCCAGCGCAGAGGCGATCGAGAGGGGCAGGGCGAGGGCTGAAACGATGCTCTTCATGGCGGACTTTCGGGTGTCTTCTCTGCCTTGGAGAATGCCCCGATTCCCCGGAAAACGACAAATGCCCCCGACGGCAGGTTTCAGGCTTTCGTCGAATGCCGCAATGGTGCTTCAAACCGTCACCGCAAAGGCCTATAGGGGCGGCATGTCATCCGTACGTCCCTGGCGCGACATCGAGCGCCGCAAGAGCCGCCAGATCATGGTCGGCAATGTGCCCGTCGGCGGCGATGCCCCGATCACGGTGCAGACCATGACCAATACCCTCACGTCCGACGCGAAGGCGACGATCGAACAGATCCGCCGCTGCGAGGATGCCGGGGCGGACCTGATCCGCGTTTCCTGCCCGGACGTGGAGAGCACGGCGGCGATGAAGGAAATCGTCCGCGCCGCCCGTGTGCCGCTGATCGCGGACATCCATTTCCATTACAAGCGGGCGCTTGAGGCCGCCGATGCCGGTGCCGCCTGCCTGCGCATCAATCCCGGCAATATCGGCTCCGACGACCGCGTTGCCGAAGTGGTGCGCGCCGCCAAGGCCAACGGCTGTGCGATCCGCATCGGCGTCAATGCGGGCAGTCTCGAAAAGGACCTTCTGGAAAAGTACGGCGAGCCGTGCCCCGAAGCGCTCGTCGAATCGGCGCTGGATCACATCAAGCTGCTCCAGGATCATGACTTCCACGAATACAAGGTGGCGGTGAAGGCCAGCGACGTGTTCCTGGCCGTTGCCGCCTATCAGGGCCTTGCCGATGCGGTGGACTGTCCGCTGCACCTGGGCATTACCGAGGCGGGCGGGCTGATCGGGGGCACCGTGAAGTCCTCCATCGGCATGGGCATGCTGCTCTGGTCCGGCATCGGCGACACCCTGCGCGTCTCGCTTTCGGCTGAGCCGGAAGAGGAAGTGCGCGTCGGCTTCGAGATGCTCAAGGCGCTGGGCCTGCGGACGCGCGGCGTGCGCGTGGTGTCCTGCCCCAGCTGTGCGCGGCAGGGCTTCGACGTGATCCGCACGGTAGAGGCGCTGGAAGACCGCCTCCAGCACATCAAGACCCCACTCTCGCTCTCGGTGCTCGGCTGCGTCGTGAACGGCCCCGGCGAGGCGCGCGAGACCGACATCGGCCTGACCGGTGGCGGCAACGGCAAGCACATGGTCTACCTTTCGGGCGTGACCGACCATGTCGTCCAGTCCGAGGACATGCTCGACCATATCGTCAAGCTGGTAGAGGCCAAGGCCGCCGAGATCGAAGCGGCGAACGAGGCACAGGCCCAGGCCCCGGCCCAGGCAGCCGAATGACTCCTGCCGAATGAGTTTCAGCCAGCGCATGGGCGGGGAGGTACGCGCTTTCCTCGCCTCGCTGCGTGACGGCGTCAGGCTGTGGAAGCTGGCGCCGATCATCCCCGCGCTCGCCGTGCTGCCGGAGTTCGCGCAGCATGTCGTCGAGATAAGGCTGGGCATGTTCGCCAGCCACGATGCCTTCGCTGCGTTCGGTTCCGCGCCCGCGCGGATGTCGCTGGGGGCGATCAAGATGGCGGGGTTCCTTATCGCCATCCTGCTGGCCGCGCGCTTCTGGGCCAATCGGGCGGAAGGCGCGCGGTTCTGGAGCCTTGCCGGGATCGGCTGGAAGCAGGTGCTGCTGGGCTTTGCCGTGCAGGTGCTGTGCTCGATCCCCGGCCTCTTCGACTTTCGCCTGCCGCCTGCCGGGCAGTTCGCACTTTCGGGATCGCTCTTCGTGGCCAGCCTGCCGGGTCTGGTGCTGATGATCGGCGGACTGCTGGGAGACCGGACCAGCGGGTTGAAGCACGCCTATCGGAACGGCTGGGGGCAGGCGTTGCGCATGGCGCTCTTTACCGGGCCGGTCTTCGCGCTGTTGCAGCAGCTCCATCACGGCAACCACGTCTTCGCGCTCGGCAAGCCCTTGGCGGTGGTCTGGGGATTGATGACCTGGGATGCCCTGCTGGTCGGCCTGATCGCGACCATGGTGGGGACGGGGCTTTACTACGGCTATCGGGGCGGGCGCTTCCTTAGCTCGTCATTGCGAGCGTAGCGCGCCGCTCGATCGAGATGCCAGGTCGAGGGGGCAGGGGCCGTCCTCAGGCCACCCCTCCGATCCCCGCAAGGCTGGACCAGACTGCGAACGCGGCCATGGCGATGACCGAGGCCATCGCTGCGGGTACGAACTTGGACTCGGGGTTGCCCATCTGGAATCAGCCTTGCGGAGCGAACGGAAGGTAGCCCCTCTATGCCCGTGACGGGGCGGGTAGGCCATGTCGCCGGTCGAGCTTGGTAAGCCGCCCATCGAAGCGTTTGTCATCGAACTTCATGCAAAAGGCCCCGCCGGATCGCTCCGGCGGGGCCTTTCGTGTGCCTGTCAGGCGGAGGCGGGAAGCTTACGCTTCGTCGCCACCTTCCGGCTGTTCGTCACCCTTGATCAGGTAATCGCCGGCATCGGCGTCCAGACCATGGGTTTCACCTTCGACTGCGGCGAGCGGATCGTTGCCGATCGCGGCTTCCGGGCCCTGGGCCAGTTCGGCTGCATGCTCTTCTTCCGCCGAATTGGCGGCGATCAGGGCTTCCTGCATGCGGCGGTAGGACGCGCGCAGGGCAGCGTCGCGGCTGGTGGCCGCCACGCGGACGCGGTTCATGCCGGCGCCGGTACCCGCCGGGATGAGGCGGCCGACGATGACGTTTTCCTTGAGGCCGATGAGCGAGTCCTTCTTGCCCTCGACAGCCGCCTGCGTGAGCACGCGGGTGGTCTCCTGGAACGACGCCGCCGAGATGAACGAGCGGGTCTGGAGCGACGCCTTGGTGATGCCGAGAAGCACCGGCTTGCCTTCCGCGGGCTGCTTGCCCTCGGGAAGCTTGCTGTTGATCTCGAACATTTCCTCGTAGTCGACCTGTTCGCCCGGCAGCAGGGTGGTGTCGCCACCGGCCGTGATCTCGACCTTCTGCAGCATCTGACGAACGATCGTCTCGATGTGCTTGTCGTTGATCTTCACGCCCTGCAAGCGGTAGACTTCCTGGATTTCCGCGACGAGGTATTCTGCCAGAGCCTCGACGCCGAGGACTTCCAGAATGTCGTGCGGATCGGGCGAGCCCGAGATCAGGTTGTCGCCCTTCTTGACGAAGTCGCCTTCCTGCACATCGATCACGCGGCTCTTCGGGATCAGGTACTCAACCGGATCACCCTCTTCCGGGATGATCGCGATCTTGCGCTTGGCCTTGTAGTCACGCACGAACTCGATGCGGCCGGAGACCTTGGCGATGATCGAGTTGTCCTTCGGCTTGCGGGCCTCGAACAGTTCGGCAACGCGCGGCAGACCGCCGGTGATGTCGCGGGTCTTGGCGGCTTCGCGCGAAGCACGGGCGATGATGTCGCCGGCTTCGACGGTCTGGCCGTCCTCGACCGAGAGCGTGGTGCCCGGCGCCATCATGTAGCGTGCGGTTTCACCCGAACCCTCGTCCAGAAGGGTGATGCGCGGACGCAGGTCTTCCTTCTTCTTCGCGCTGCGCGACGAACGGTCTTCGGTGACGACGCGGCTGGTCATGCCGGTCGCATCGTCGACCTGCTCGGTCAGCGTGCGGGTGTCGATCAGGTCCTGATACTTCACCGTACCCGAGGTTTCGGTGATGATCGGGAGCGAGAACGGATCCCACTCGGCCAGGCGTTCGCCTTCCTTCACCGCCGCACCGTTGGTGTGCAGCAGCACCGTACCGTAAGGCACGCGGTGCATGGCGCGCTCGCGGCCTTCGCTGTCGAACACCACGATCTCGCCGTTGCGGGCGAGCGACAGGCGGCGACCGCGCTTGTCGACGATCGTCGGGATGTCGCGATACTCGACCTTACCGTCGCAGATCGATTCCAGGTGGCTGGTTTCGTTGAGCTGCGCGGCACCGCCGATGTGGAAGGTACGCATGGTGAGCTGCGTGCCCGGTTCACCGATCGACTGTGCGGCGATGACGCCGACGGCTTCACCGATGTTGACCGGGGTACCACGGGCAAGGTCACGACCGTAGCACTTGCCGCAGACGCCCTGCTGGGCTTCGCAGACCAGCGGCGAACGGATGCGGGCAGCCTGCAGGCCGGTCGCCTCGATAGCCGCCACGGCGGCTTCGTCGAGGAGCTGGCCCTTGGCGGCAACCACGTTGCCTTCCTTGTCGACGATGTCCTCGGCCAGGGTACGGCCCAGGATACGCTCGGCGAGCGAGGCGATGGTCGAACCGCCCTGCACGATCGAACGCATTTCCAGCGCGCGCTCGGTACCGCAATCCTCGATCACGACGACGCAGTCCTGCGACACGTCGACCAGACGGCGGGTCAGGTAACCCGAGTTCGCCGTCTTGAGCGCCGTATCCGCCAGGCCCTTACGGGCGCCGTGGGTCGAGTTGAAGTATTCAAGAACGGTCAGACCTTCCTTGAAGTTCGAGATGATCGGCGTTTCGATGATCTCGCCCGACGGCTTGGCCATGAGGCCGCGCATACCGCCCAGCTGCTTCATCTGCGCCGGGGAACCACGCGCACCGGAGTGGCTCATCATGTAGATCGAGTTGATCTGGGCCATGCGGCCGGTCTCGGGATCGATCGGCTGCGCCTTCAGGTCTTCCATCATGGCGTTCGCCACCTGGTCGCCGCAACGGCTCCAGGCGTCGATCACCTTGTTGTACTTTTCCTGCTGGGTGATGAGGCCGTCCTGGTACTGCTGCTCGTAGTCGGCAACCAGTTCCTTGGTCTCGTTCACCAGGGCTTCCTTCGATTCCGGGATGATCATGTCATCCTTGCCGAAGGAGATGCCGGCCTTGAACGCGTTGCGGAAGCCGAGCGACATGATCGCGTCGGCGAACAGCACCGTGTCCTTCTGGCCGGTGTGGCGATAGACCTGGTCGATGACGTCACCGATTTCCTTCTTGGTGAGAAGGCGGTTGACGACGTCGAAGGGCACGGTGTGCGACTTGGGCAGGCATTCGCCCAGCAGCATGCGGCCCGGCGTGGTCTCGAAGCGCTTCATGTACTGCTCGCCGTTCTCGTCGGTCTGCGGCACGCGGGCCTCGATCTTCGAGTGCAGCGTCACGGCACCGACGTGAAGCGCCTGATGCACTTCGGCCATGTCCGCGAACTTCATGCCTTCGCCAGGCTCGCCGGTACGGTCCATCGACAGGTAGTAGAGGCCGAGAACCATGTCCTGCGAAGGAACGATGATCGGCTTGCCGTTGGCGGGCGAGAGGATGTTGTTGGTGGACATCATCAGCACGCGCGCTTCCAGCTGGGCTTCCAGCGAGAGCGGCACGTGGACGGCCATCTGGTCACCGTCGAAGTCGGCGTTGAAGGCCGAGCAGACGAGCGGGTGCAGCTGGATCGCCTTGCCTTCGATCAGCACGGGCTCGAACGCCTGGATGCCCAGACGGTGGAGCGTCGGCGCGCGGTTCAGCATGACCGGGTGCTCGCGAATGACTTCGTCGAGGATGTCCCAGACTTCCTTGCGCTCCTTCTCGACCCACTTCTTGGCCTGCTTCAGGGTCATGGAGAGACCCTTGGCGTCCAGACGGGCGTAGATGAACGGCTTGAACAGCTCGAGCGCCATCTTCTTGGGAAGACCGCACTGGTGCAGCTTGAGTTCGGGACCGGTCACGATGACCGAACGGCCCGAATAGTCGACGCGCTTACCCAGAAGGTTCTGACGGAAGCGGCCCTGCTTGCCCTTGAGCATGTCGGACAGCGACTTCAGCGGACGCTTGTTGGCGCCGGTGATGACGCGGCCGCGGCGGCCGTTGTCGAACAGGGCGTCGACGGCTTCCTGCAACATGCGCTTTTCGTTGCGGACGATGATGTCCGGCGCGCGCAGCTCGATCAGTCGCTTCAGGCGGTTGTTGCGGTTGATGACGCGGCGATAGAGGTCGTTGAGGTCCGAGGTCGCGAAGCGACCGCCGTCCAGGGGCACCAGCGGGCGCAGTTCGGGCGGAATGACCGGCACGACGTCAAGAATCATCCACTCGGGGCGGTTGCCCGAATCGATGAACGATTCCACGACCTTGAGGCGCTTGATGATCTTCTTGGGCTTGAGTTCCGACTTGGTCGTCTCAAGTTCCTGGAGAAGGTCCCCACGCTCCTGCTCGAGGTCGAGGTTGATGAGCATGTGCTTCACCGCCTCGGCGCCGATACCGGCCGAGAAGGCGTCTTCGCCGTACTCGTCCTGGGCGTCGAGCATCTCGTCTTCGGTGAGGAGCTGGTACTTCTCGAGCGGGGTCAGGCCCGGCTCGATGACGATGTAGCTCTCGAAGTAGAGGACGCGCTCAAGCTGCTTGAGTTGCATGTCGAGCAGCAGGCCGATGCGCGAGGGCAGCGACTTCAGGAACCAGATGTGCGCGACAGGCGCGGCCAGCTCGATGTGG
The DNA here is from genome assembly GCF_002149965.1 of Novosphingobium panipatense. Taxonomy (GTDB): domain Bacteria; phylum Pseudomonadota; class Alphaproteobacteria; order Sphingomonadales; family Sphingomonadaceae; genus Novosphingobium; species Novosphingobium panipatense_A. The sequence continues at coordinate 67,182 of NZ_MSQB01000017.1, forward strand.
CCCATGCGCTCGCGGCGCACCTTGGTGACGGTGACTTCGACGCCGCACTTTTCGCAGACGACGCCCTTGTACTTCATGCGCTTGTACTTGCCGCAAAGGCATTCGTAGTCCTTCACGGGACCGAAGATGCGGGCGCAGAAGAGGCCGTCACGCTCAGGCTTGAACGTACGGTAGTTGATGGTTTCCGGCTTCTTGATCTCGCCGAAGGACCAGGAGCGGATGCGCTCGGGCGAGGCGAGACCGATCTGGATCTGATCGAAGGTCTCGGGCTTCGCCATCTGGTTGGTGAACTTGGACAGGTCGTTCATAGTTTCAGTCCCCTGGGGGTGAATTCTCTAGGCGGAAGGTGGGAGGGCGGAGCGCGAACCCCGCCCGATCCCGTTATTCCGCCGCCAGCGCCACGCCGTCGTCGTCCTCGTCGTTGTCGAGCGAGGAGAGTTCGACGTTGAGGCCCAGCGAGCGCATTTCCTTGACGAGCACGTTGAAGCTTTCGGGAATGCCGGCCTCGAAAGTGTCGTCGCCCTTGACGATCGCTTCGTAGACCTTGGTGCGGCCGACCACGTCGTCCGACTTCACCGTGAGCATTTCCTGGAGCGTGTAAGCCGCGCCGTAGGCCTGGAGAGCCCAGACCTCCATTTCACCGAAGCGCTGGCCGCCGAACTGCGCCTTACCGCCCAGCGGCTGCTGGGTGACGAGCGAGTAGGGGCCGATCGAACGGGCGTGGATCTTGTCGTCGACAAGGTGGTGCAGCTTGAGCACGTACTTGCAGCCGACGGTCACCTTGCGGTCGAAACGGTCGCCGGTGCGGCCGTCGTAGAGATCGACCTGACCCGATTCGTCGAGACCGGCGAGCTTCAGCATGGCCGAGACGTCAGCCTCGACCGCGCCGTCGAACACCGGCGAGCCCATCGGCACGCCCTTGCGGACGGACTGGGCGAACTCGACGATCTGTTCGTCGCTGCGCGCTTCGATATCGGCGGTGTAGTTCTCGCCGTAGATCTCCTTGAGCAGTTCGCGAACGGCTTCCGGCGGCTGACCGGCTTCCGGGTTCGGATTGGCTGCGCGCCAGTCGTCCAGAGCCGCGCCGATACGCGCGCCCAGGCCGCGGGCGGCCCAGCCGAGGTGCGTTTCGAAGATCTGGCCGACGTTCATGCGCGAAGGCACGCCGAGCGGGTTCAGAACGAAATCGACCGGAGTACCGTCTTCGAGGAAGGGCATGTCCTCCAGCGGCAGGATGCGGCTGATGATACCCTTGTTGCCGTGACGGCCGGCCATCTTGTCGCCCGGCTGAAGCTTGCGCTTCACGGCCACGAAGACCTTGACCATCTTCAGGACGCCCGGGGCCAGCTCGTCGCCGCGCTCCAGCTTTTCCTTGCGGTCCTCGAACTTCTCCTGGATCGCCTTGACGGTGAGATCGTACTGGGTCTTCACCGCTTCGAGCTGCGACTGCATGTGATCGTCCGCAACCGCGAACTTCCACCACTCGTGACGCTCGACCTCGTCCAGCACCTCTTCCGTGATGTCCACGCCCTTCTTGAGGCCCTTGGGCGCCGAGGCGGCGACCTGGCCGAGGAGCATGTCCTTCAGACGGTTGTAGGTGGCGCGGTTGAGGATGGCGCGTTCGTCCTCGCGGTCCTTGGCGAGGCGTTCGATTTCCTCGTTCTGGATCGCGCGGGTACGGTCGTCGACCTCGATACCGTGGCGGTTGAAGACGCGAACGTCGACGATCGTGCCCGAAACGCCCGGCGGCAGACGCAGCGAGGTGTCGCGGACGTCCGAAGCCTTTTCACCGAAGATGGCGCGCAGGAGCTTTTCTTCCGGCGTCATCGGGCTTTCGCCCTTCGGCGTGATCTTGCCGACCAGGATGTCGCCCGGATGCACTTCCGCGCCGATGTAGACGATGCCCGCTTCGTCGAGGTTGCGCAGGGCTTCCTCGCCGACGTTGGGGATGTCGCGGGTGATGTCTTCCGGCCCCAGCTTGGTGTCGCGGGCCATCACTTCGAACTCGTCGATGTGGATCGAGGTGAAGACGTCTTCCTTCACGATCCGCTCGGAGATCAGGATGGAGTCTTCGTAGTTGTAGCCGTTCCAGGGCATGAACGCGACGAGCACGTTGCGGCCCAGGGCCAGTTCGCCCAGCTCGGTGGAGGGACCGTCGGCGATGGTGTCGCCGGCCTGGACCACTTCGCCCACCTTCACCAGCGGACGCTGGTTGATGCAGGTCGACTGGTTCGAACGCTCGAACTTCTGCAGACGGTAGATGTCGACGCCCGACTTGCCGGGTTCGATATCGCCCGAGGCGCGGATGACGATACGGGTGGCGTCCACCTGGTCGACGATACCGGCGCGCAGCGCCGAGATCGCGGCGCCCGAGTCACGCGCAACCGTTTCTTCCATGCCGGTGCCGACGAACGGAGCGTCCGCCTGCACGAGCGGCACGGCCTGACGCTGCATGTTCGATCCCATGAGCGCGCGGTTGGCGTCGTCGTTTTCCAGGAACGGAATGAGCGAGGCGGCCACCGAGACGAGCTGCTTGGGCGAAACGTCCATCAGCGTGATCTGGTCGCGCGGGCTCATCACGAATTCGCCGTTCTGGCGCGCCGAGACGAGTTCCTCGACGAACGAACCGTCGGTGTTCAGCCCGGCCGACGCCTGCGCGACGGTGTGCTTCTGCTCTTCCATGGCCGAAAGGTAGACGACCTCGCCCGAAACGTGACCGTCCACGACGCGGCGGTACGGGGTTTCGATGAAGCCGTACTTGTTGACGCGGGCGAAGGTCGAGAGCGAGTTGATCAGACCGATGTTCGGGCCTTCCGGCGTTTCGATCGGGCAGATGCGGCCATAGTGGGTCGGGTGAACGTCGCGGACTTCGAAGCCTGCACGCTCACGGGTGAGACCGCCCGGCCCAAGTGCCGAAACGCGGCGCTTGTGGGTGACTTCCGAAAGCGGGTTGGTCTGGTCCATGAACTGCGAGAGCTGCGAGGAACCGAAGAACTCGCGCACGGCGGCCACGGCGGGCTTGGCGTTGATGAGGTCGTTCGGCATGACCGTCGACACGTCCACCGACGACATGCGCTCCTTCACGGCGCGCTCCATGCGAAGCAAGCCGACGCGGTACTGGTTCTCGAGCAGCTCGCCCACCGAACGCACGCGGCGGTTGCCGAGGTTGTCGATGTCGTCAATTTCGCCCTTGCCGTCCTTGAGGCCGACCAGTTCCTTCACGACCGCGAGAATGTCGTCGGTGCGCAGGGTGGTGACGGTATCCTCGACGTCGAGGCCGAGACGCATGTTCAGCTTGACGCGGCCCACGGCCGAGAGGTCGTAGCGGTCGGCGTCGAAGAACAGGCCGGCGAAGAGGGCTTCGGCGGTTTCCTTCGTCGGCGGTTCGCCCGGACGCATGACCTTGTAGATCGCTTCCAGACCCATGTCGCGATTGTCGGCCTTGTCGGCCTTCATCGTGTTGCGGATCCAGGGGCCGGTATTGATGTCGTCGATGTCGAGCAGGTCGATCTGGTCGATGCCCGCGCGGTCGAGCGCTTCGAGGTTCTCCGGCGAAACTTCGTCGCCGGCCTCGATGTAGATGCGACCGGTCGACTCGTCGATCAGGTCCTTCGACGAATAGCGGCCGAAGATTTCCTCGGTCGGGATCAGCAGTTCCTCGAGACCGTCCTTCTGCGCCTTGTTGGCGGCACGCGGGCTGATCTTCTGGCCGGCCGGGAACACGACTTCGCCCGACTTGGCGTCGACGATGTCGAAGGCGGGCTTGGCGCCGCGCCAGGCTTCGGGCTGATAGGGCAGCTGCCAGCCGCCCGAGCCGCGCTTCCAGGTCACGGTCTGGTAGAAGTAGTCGAGGATCTGCTCGGAATCGAGGCCGAGGCTGTAGAGCAGCGCCGTGACCGGCAGCTTGCGCTTGCGGTCGATACGGACGTTGACGATGTCCTTGGCGTCGAACTCGAAGTCCAGCCACGAACCGCGGTAGGGGATCACGCGGGCAGCGAAGAGGAACTTGCCCGAGGAGTGGGTCTTGCCGCGGTCATGGTCGAACAGGACGCCCGGCGAACGGTGCATCTGCGAGACGATCACGCGCTCGGTGCCGTTGATGAAGAAGGTGCCGTTCTCGGTCATGAGCGGCATGTCGCCCATGTAGACGTCCTGCTCCTTGATATCGAGGACCGAGCGGGTCTCGGTCTCGGCGTCCACTTCGAACACGATCAGGCGCAGCGTGACCTTCATCGGGGCCGCATAAGTGATGCCGCGCTGGCGGCACTCGGTCACGTCGTACTTCGGCTCTTCCAGCTCGTAGTGGACGAAGTCCAGCTCGCTGGTGCCCGCGAAGTCGCGGATCGGGAAGACCGAACGCAGGGTCTTTTCCAGGCCCGAGACATAGCCGGTGGCCGGATCCGAACGCAGGAACTGTTCGTAGCTCTCGCGCTGGACCTCGATCAGGTTGGGCATCTGGACGACTTCGTGGATGTCGCCGAAGATCTTGCGGATCCGCTTCTTCGCGGATCGGACGCTTGCGGGCTTGGTGGCCATGAGCTGGTCTTTGCCTCTTCGCTTCTGAGGCCGATTCGCATGAACCGGCCCGTAAAAATTCGTCGTCGCGAGTGACGTTTTCCCTGCCTGGAGGCAGGGCATCCAAACGCCAAAAGGCCGCCCGGCACGCGCGCAAAACCTGGGGTTTTACAGTTGCGGCCAGCAGCCTTCTGCGTCAGATGAAACCCGTATCGCTTCCTTCCCGAGCTCGTTCCCGCGCATGAACGAACCTTGCTCGAAGCGATCGAGCGAGGGCGTCATATAGAAGTGGGCAGGGTCGATGTCAAACGGTCCGGTGCGGCGCCCGGGGTGATAGAGGGTGTTCGGGCGGTCGGTGGTGCCACGATGCAAGAATCGAAAAAGTCGAGGCGTGTTCTGGGCGTGATCGGTGAATGAACACGCCGGTCCTTGATGGCGTCTCGGCAAGGAAGGTTTTTTGTCTCCTTGTGTGCTGTTGTTCGTACAAGACTGCATTTCGTCGGTATTTTTATTTCAGCTCGTCCCTGCTGTTGCGGATTTCTGTAACCCCATCGTGGCTCAGGCATTCAATCTGCATGGAAAAAGAATACGCCCCCCGCCCGTATGGCGCGGTAACGGCGATTTCCGCCGTTCTCGCGCTCACTGCCATCCCTGCTCTCGCGCAGGATATGACGTCCGGCACCAGCCTGCCGACCCAGCCCGGGTCCGCGCCGATGCCGCCGACCGTCATCGTCCCGTCCGTGCCGAGCGCCATACCGCCTTCTGCCGCGCCTCCTCCTACGACTTCGGTGCCTGATCGGCCGCCAGAACGCCCGATGGTCACGCTTCCCGAGATCGGTGAAGCCCCGGAGGCCGTGCCGGAAGCGGCGGACCCCGCCGAAGCCGCGCCTCCTGTCGCGGCGCCATACCGCGATGCTGCGCAGGCGGTCGCGCGGTCTGCGCCTGAGGCGACACGGGTTCCGACCCAGGCCGACCTTGGCACGGCGCGTGACGGTGCGCTCGCGCAGGGCGATGCGGTTACTCCCGTCGCAGCTGCCGCACCTCGTAGCGCCCAGCCTGTCCAGACGCCCGCGCAACGCGAGTCCGGCAGTGGTGACTTGCCAGCCCAGGGCGTGCTTGGGCTCCTGGCCCCGCTTGGCGTGGCGGGTGCCGGCATAGCGGCCATGCTGATGCGCCGCCGCAAGGTCGTGGACGAGCACGCCGACCATGCGTGGCCCGCAGCATCGACATCGGTCGATGACTTCACGTCGATTCAGCCGCTCGAACCTGCGGCCGAGGCGCGCCCCGCCGAAGCCGGGGTTCCCGTTGCGCGCGGCGGCCCGTCGTCCGAGGCTCTGTCGCAGGGGCCGGTGCCGCTGGCGGAGGACCGCCAGGCCCTGCTCGACGCCATGGTCGCGGCGGCGCCCAATGCTGCCAACCCGTTCACCTCGCACAAGGCCCGAATGCGCCGCGCGCGGCTGATTCTCCAGCACCGCGAGCATATGCAGATGCAGGGCAAGCCCTTCGACTGGCGCACATATCGCCCGACCATGCAGACCACTTCGACAGAGCCCGTGCCCGAGCGCGAGGATGCCGAGAAGGTTTGATGCCGAAATTGCCTGACGCCGAAATGGCGTGACTCTGGCCTGCTGCACCCCTTGCGCGGCAGGCCGGAAGGAGCGGGGCGGTTCCTTCGGGAATCGTCCCGTTTCCTTATGTGCGTCCGAGGTTCTCCCGCACGGTTTTTCGAAAAGCGATGCGGCACATATCGTTTTTCAATATTATTGTTTGACGATAAGCCGAATCAGGTTTATTGAATTTCGATATCAGGCATATCGGAGAACGAACAATGACCTTCTCGAACGCACGCTTTTCGCCCGCACAGGCCGCTTCTCGCCCCGCCGCAGCCATGCTCTCGCTGGCCTTCGTGGCCGCATTCTGGTTGCCGACGATTTCGACGCCCGCCCATGCGGCGCCCGCAGCCGAGGCAGCGGTTCATGAGGCGCCCCAGAGCGAGGCGGCTTTCGGCAATCGCATCGTCATCGCGGCCCCGGTCGCACCGGCACTGATGTAAGCTAGGGAAAAGGGGCAAGGACGATGACTTCCACCATGCAATCGATCACTCGCGATCCGCTGCTCGCCATTGCCAAGGGTCTGCTCTGGTTCCTGATGGCCAGCATGGTCATCGGCATTGCCGCCTGTCTTGTGGCGATCCCGCTGCTTCTGCTGTTCCAGAGCGATATTTCGGCCGAGATGGCCAAGGAAATGCCGTTGTTCCTGCCGCAGTTCTACTGGGTGGTCAGCGCGATCCTGGTGGTGGCAGCGGTGCTTTGCGGCGTCCTGTTCCGCATCTTCCAGCTCCTCAAGCGGATCGTCGGTACGGTCGCTGACGGCGATCCTTTCGTGCCGGACAATGCCGCGCGGCTGACGCAGATGGCTTGGCTCAGCCTCGTCGTCCAGCTTCTGGGCCTGCCGCTTTCCGGGCTTGGCGCATGGATCAACCATATCGGCGAGGGCCATACCAGGATCGAGACCATGGGCGGCATCTCCGGCAACGGCCTGCTGCTGATGCTGATCCTCTTCATCCTGGCCCGGGTCTTCCGCAAGGGCGCCGAAATGCGCGCCGAACTGGAAGGGACCGTGTGATGGGGGAAGACGGCACCGAAGGCGCGGGTATCGTGGTGAAGCTGGACGACCTGCTCCATGCCCGCCGCATGACGCTGACCGAACTGGCGGAGCGCATCGGCATCACGCTCGCCAATCTCTCGATCCTCAAGACCGGCAAGGCCAAGGCGATCCGCTTCTCCACGCTGGAGGCGATCTGCCGGGAACTGGACTGCCAGCCGGGCGACCTGCTGGGATACGAGCCGGCGGTTTGAAGTTCCCGCATTACCCGCGAATCGCTTGACTTCGGGCGCGCTTTCCTTCAGAGGCGCGCCCGAACCGTTGGGTTTCGGCCCATGGTTCATCCGTCCGAGACAGTTGGTGCCCTCGATCTGTGGGGGCTTAATTTCCAGCCTAGACGGGGAACAGGAAATTTTCCGGCCCTCGCTCATGAGCGTGGTGTCCATTCGGGTTTCGACCCGAAAACTCCTTCCCCATCGCCAACGGACTCGCCCGAAGTGCATCAGCGCTTCGGACAAACGTAGCCGGCCGTGCGGGGCGCAAGTCCCACGCGGTCACATGTGAAGGAGTAAGGCATGGATCGTTCGCAGAAAGCCGATTCGGTCGCCCAGCTCAACGCGGTCTTCAACGAGGTCGGCGTGGTGGTCATCACCCGCAACCTCGGCATGACGGTGGCTCAGTCCACCGCCCTGCGCGGCAAGATCCGTGACGCGGGCGCGACCTACAAGGTTGCGAAGAACAGTCTTGCCAAGCTTGCCATCGTGGATACCGACTATGCCGGTATCGACGACTTCCTGACCGGCCCGACGGCCATCGCCACTTCGGTGGACCCCGTCGCTGCTGCAAAGGCTGTCGTGGACTTCGCCAAGACGACCGACAAGATCGAGATCGTCGGCGGCGCGATGGGTTCGCAGGTTCTGGACGCAACGGGTGTCAAGGCTCTCGCCTCGATGCCCTCGCTCGACGAACTGCGCGCCAAGCTCATCGGCCTCGTTCAGGCTCCGGCGACCAAGATCGCCCAGCTTCAGACCGCTCCGGCGGCCAAGCTGGCGCGCGTCTTCGCTGCCTACGCCGACAAGGCTGCTTGAGTTCAAGCTTAAGCAACGCTTTTCTAACGATTTATTCCGCCGTTGGGCATGAGGCTCACGGTGGACCACAGATCAGGAGTTATTATCATGGCCGATATCGCCAAGCTTGTTGAAGAACTGTCGCAGCTGACCGTCCTCGAGGCCGCTGACCTCGCCAAGGCTCTCGAAGAAGCATGGGGCGTTTCCGCCGCTGCTGCCGTTGCCGTGGCTGCTGCCCCGGCCGGTGAAGCCGCCGCCGTCGAAGAAAAGACTGAATTCGACGTGATCCTCACCGGCGACGGTGGCAAGAAGATCAACGTCATCAAGGAAGTCCGCGCCATCACCGGTCTGGGCCTGGCTGAAGCCAAGGCTCTCGTCGAAGGCGCTCCGAAGGCCGTCAAGGAAGGCGCTTCGAAGGCTGAAGCCGAAGAAATCAAGAAGAAGATCGAAGAAGCCGGCGGCACCGTCGAGCTCAAGTAATCTGCTGCGGGCCCTGGCCCGCGCCGATTATCGATCTTCTCGGTTTTTCCGAGCAGACAGGGAAGGGCGGCTCTTCGGGGCCGCCCTTTCTCTTTGCCCAGTTGACGCGCGAAACGAACATCCATAACTCGATATATAACGTGGTATGGAGTTCGTGAAATGACCGATGTGATCGCGCGCCTTGGCGGTGTCTATCTTGGCAGCCGCCTCAAGCGACTGGCCGAGCGTCTCCAGGGCGATGCCGCGCAGATCATCCAGGCGGCCGGCATCCCGGCGCAGCCCGCCCATATGCCGCTGCTGACGGCGCTGGATGCGGGCGCGATGACGGTGGGCCAGCTGGCCGAGGCGGTCGGATCCAGCCAGCCGGGGGTGACACGGGCGATCGGCCAGCTGACCGCGCTGGAACTGGTGAAGGCGGAGCAGGGCAGCGATCTTCGCCAGCGCCTCGTCTCCCTGACTCCGGCGGGGCAGGCGGTCATGAAGCGCACGAAAATGCAGGTCTGGCCGGGTATCGGCCTTGCCGTGGACGAGATGTGCGGCGGCGAGACGGCGGCGCTGCTGGCGCTTCTGGAGCGCGTCGAAAACGCTCTGGACGAATCGTCGATGGTGGCGCGCTGCGAAAGGCTCCAGCCTCCGGTCCTGAGCATCCGCGAATTCAGCGATGACCTTGCCCAGGACTTCCATGACATCAATGCCGAGTGGATCGAGGCGATGTTCCAGCTGGAACCCACTGACCGCGACGTCCTCGAAAATCCGCGCCGCCGCATCGTCGAGCCGGGCGGTACCATCCTTTTCGTGGAAGCACAGGGGCTGGGCGTGGTCGGTGCCTGCGCGCTTCAGAAGACGGGCGAGCGTGCGTTCGAACTGACGAAGATGGGCGTGCGGCAATCGGCGCGCGGGCTCAAGGCGGGGGAGTTCCTCTTGGCCGCGATGATCGGCCGGGCGCAGGAAATGGGCGCCGATCCGCTCTATTTGCTGACCAACAAGCACTGCGAGGCGGCGATCCATCTCTATGAGAAGCTGGGCTTCCGCCACGATGCCGAGATCATGGCGCGATACGGCGCGCGCTACGCACGATGCGACGTGGCAATGCGCTATGCGGGGCCCGGCCTGTAGGAGGCAGGCCGGGCCCTGCGCGTCACTTCAGGGTTTCGAGGTAGTCTATCACGTCCTTGCGCCGCTGCGGGTCGGGTACGCCGATCACCATGCGGGTGCCGGGAACCATCTTCATCGGCCCTTGCAGCCAGGTGTCGAGCGACTGGCGGTCCCAGGTCACGCCGGATGCCTTGAGAGCGGGGCTGAAATTGAAGCCCGGCACTTCGCCGGCCCGGGTGCCGACGATCCCGAACAGCGAGGGGCCGATGCCGTTCCGGCCGGGTTCCACCGAATGGCAGGACCGGCAGGTGGCGAAGCCGGGCGGGGCGTCCGCGAGGCGGGCGCTCGTCGCGGCGGGGTTCGAGGATGTGGTCCTATCGGCATCAGGCGTTTGGGAATTGTCCTGCGACCCGCCGCAAGCGGTCAGGAGAAGCAGGGAAAACGCGATAATCAGGCGTGAAGTCGTCATGGTTTCTCCGGCGCTGGCGGTGCCCTATTCCACCGCCCGTCCGATGGGAAGACCATGACATCGCGCAAATCCCGCGAAAGAGCCCCCTGAATTTCCTTTCGCTTGCCGGTCCCGTCCCCTATCGACCCTGCCGAAATGGCGACACAGCACCTTCCCTCGACTTTCCGTGCCGAACTCGGCGCCACCCTGCGCCTTGCCGGGCCGCTTGCGCTCGCCAATCTCCTGCAGATGGCGGTCTTTGCGACCGACGTGATCTTCGTGGCGCGTCTCGGCCAACAGGCCCTGGCGGCATCGAGCCTGGCGATCGCCATCGTGGCCCTGATGATGATGGGCATCAACGGCGTGACCGGCGCCGTGGCGCCGCTGATCGCCGCCGAGATCGGGCGCCGCCACAACGCGGTGCGCGACGTGCGCCGCTCCGCGCGCATGGCGCTCTGGGTAGCGGTGATGTTCAGCCTGGGCGCCATCGCGATCTCGCAGTTTGGCGACTGGCTGATGGAAGTGACCGGGCAGGAGCCCGAAGTCGCAGGCCTCGCCGCGCATTTCCTCAGGATCGTCTCGATCGCGGTGCTGCCGATGACGATCGCCAATGTGTTGCGCACTTTCGTGTCCGCGCTCGGCAGGCCGATCTTCGCTACCGTCATCACTGCGCTCGCGATCGCGGTGAACGCCATGGGCAACTATGTGCTGGTCTTCGGCCACTTCGGTTTTCCGGCGCTTGGCCTGATGGGTTCGGCGCTGGCCAGCATCACCACCGCAAGCGTGATGGTCATCGCCTATGCCCTGGCCATCCGCAGCGACCGCAGGCTGCGGCGCTATCATGTGTTCGGACGCATCTGGCGGCCCGAATGGCTGCGCCTGCGCCAGATCCTGGCGCTCGGCCTGCCGATCGCGGCGACGCTGATCGCCGAGGGCGGCCTGTTCAGCGGCGCCGCCTTCCTGATGGGCCGCCTCGGCGAGGCGCAGCTTGCCGCCCATACCGTGGCCCTGCAGATCGCCGCTTTCGCCTTCCAGGTGCCGTTCGGCGTCGGCCAGGCGGCGACGATCCGGGTCGGCTATCACTACGGGGCGGGCAACCGGGTCGGCGTCGGCATGGCGGGCTGGGCGGCGATCACGGTGGCGATGATCTTCATGGTCGTCTCCGCCTCGACGATGCTGCTGGCGCCGCGCTTCATTCTCTCGGCTTACGTCGACGTGGACGCGCCCCGGAACGCCGTCCTCGTCGGTTTCGCGCTGCAATTCCTGTTCGTGGCGGCGATATTCCAGCTGACAGACGGCCTCCAGGCGGTGGCGGCAGGCGCGCTGCGGGGGATACAGGATACCCGCGTGCCGATGGCCATAGCCCTGTTCGGTTACTGGGCCGCCGGGTTCGCCACCTCTGCCGTCCTCGGGCTGTTCACCCCGCTGGAAGGCGTGGGTGTGTGGATCGGCCTGGCAGTGGGCCTGACCGTGGCGGCGCTGATGCTGATCGCCCGCTGGCACTGGCGCGAAGAGTTCCACCTCGACCGGGTGTAATGCTCTCGTCTCATCCCGCACCCATACCGGATGAGAATTTTTTGAAAGCCGCGCGCTTGACGCCGCCCATGGGCCGAACCATATCCACGCCCGTTGGCACTCTTCGAGTGTGAGTGCCAATTCCAGTTTCTTGCCCTTTTAGTTCGTAGGATAAGGGAGATCCCCATGACTTTCCGCCCGCTGCACGACCGTGTTCTCGTGCGCCGCGTCGAGGCCGAAGAAAAGACGGCCGGTGGCATCATCATCCCCGACAGCGCCAAGGAAAAGCCGGCTGAAGGCGAAATCGTCGCCGTCGGCACCGGCGCTCGCGCCGAAAACGGCACCATCACCCCCCTCGACGTCAAGGTTGGCGACCGCGTGCTGTTCGGCAAGTGGTCGGGCACCGAAGTCAAGGTCGGCGGTGAAGACTTGCTGATCATGAAGGAATCGGACATCCTCGGCGTTATCGGCTGAGCATCCTGATTTTCTGCATTTTCCAGATTTTCTAAAAGGAATTCAAAATGGCAGCCAAGGACGTAAAGTTCGGCCGCGACGCGCGTGAACGCATTCTCGCCGGCGTCGACACCCTCGCCAACGCCGTCAAGGTGACCCTGGGCCCCAAGGGCCGCAACGTCGTGATCGAGAAGAGCTTCGGCGCTCCCCGCATCACCAAGGACGGTGTCTCGGTCGCCAAGGAAATCGAACTCAAGGACAAGTTCGAGAACATGGGCGCCCAGATGCTGCGCGAAGTGGCCTCGAAGGCCAACGACGCAGCCGGTGACGGCACCACCACCGCGACCGTTCTCGCCCAGGCGATCGTGCGCGAAGGCATGAAGTCGGTTGCCGCCGGCATGAACCCGATGGACCTGAAGCGCGGCATCGACCTCGCTGTCGGCAAGGTCATCGAGAACATCAAGGGCCGTTCGAAGGCCGTTGCTGGTTCTTCGGAAATCGCCCAGGTCGGCGTGATCTCCGCCAACGGTGACGTGGAAGTCGGCGAAAAGATCGCCGAAGCCATGGAAAAGGTCGGCAAGGAAGGCGTCATCACCGTCGAAGAGGCCAAGGGTCTCGAATTCGAACTCGACGTCGTCGAAGGCATGCAGTTCGACCGCGGCTACCTGTCGCCCTACTTCGTCACCAACCCCGAGAAGATGACGGTCGAACTCGAAAACCCGTACATCCTCATCCACGAGAAGAAGCTGTCGTCGCTCCAGGCGCTGCTGCCGATCCTCGAAGCCGTGGTGCAGTCGGGCCGTCCGCTCCTCATCATCGCCGAGGACATCGAGGGTGAAGCCCTTGCCACGCTCGTCGTCAACAAGCTGCGTGGCGGCCTGAAGATCGCTGCCGTCAAGGCTCCGGGCTTCGGCGATCGTCGCAAGGCCATGCTGGGCGACATCGCCACGCTGACCGCCGGCGAGATGATCTCGGAAGACCTTGGCATCAAGCTTGAGAGCGTCACGCTCGGCATGCTCGGCCAGGCCAAGAAGGTCACCATCGACAAGGACAACACCGTCATCGTCGACGGCGCCGGTGCGGCTGACGACATCAAGGGCCGCGTCGAGCAGATCCGTGCCCAGATCGAAGTCACCACCAGCGACTACGACCGCGAGAAGCTCCAGGAGCGTCTGGCCAAGCTTGCTGGCGGCGTGGCCGTCATCAAGGTCGGCGGTGCGACCGAAGTCGAAGTGAAGGAACGCAAGGACCGCGTCGACGACGCTCTCCACGCGACCCGCGCTGCCGTTGAAGAAGGCATCGTCCCCGGTGGCGGCACCGCGCTGCTCTACGCAACGCGCGCCCTCGAAGGCCTGACCGGCGTCAACGACGACCAGACCCGCGGCGTGGACATCGTCCGCAAGGCGATCACCGCTCCGCTGAAGCAGATCGCTGAAAACGCGGGCCACGACGGCGCCGTCGTCGCCGGCAAGCTGCTCGACGGTTCGGACGAATCGCTGGGCTTCAACGCCGCGACCGACGTCTATGAAAACCTCGTCGCCGCCGGCGTCATCGACCCGACCAAGGTCGTGCGCACCGCGCTGCAGGATGCGGCTTCGGTCGCAGGGCTCCTGATCACCACCGAAGCGGCGATCAGCGAAAAGGCCGACGACAAGCCCGCCATGCCGGCGATGCCCGACATGGGCGGCATGGGCGGTATGGGCGGCTTCTAAAGCGCTCACGTCACCGACGCGAATTGGGGCCGGAGAGAGCGATCTCTCCGGCCCTTTCGTTTGCGTGATTCAAACTGGACGGATTCGTTCATCTGGGCGACAGGATTGTTCGAATCCAAGCAATTGCCCGCATGGATCATGCATTTCATCGCGCAGGACTGGCGCTTTGCCTTATTGTCGTTAACCGTTCGGGAACATGGACAAGATTAGGGTGGGATCTGCATGATCGGGGCAGACGAACTCATCGCGCGGTGCCGCAAGGGCACTCGGCGCTTTCTCAACGCTGCGGGCCTTCTCGCGGGGGGCGTCGCTCTCGCTGCGGTGACGGCCCTGCCGGCGCAGGCGCAAGTGCGTACCCAAGTCCGCGCCCAGGCTGGCGCTATCGGCGATGTTCAGGATTCCTTCGATTCCGTCTTCGGAACCGAGCAGCGCGCGCCGCGCACTTATTCCAGCGATTTCGGCAGGCAGCTCGCCACCGTTGCGGAAGCCTCGCGCGGGCGCATCGGCGTTGCCGCCATGGACCTTGCGACCGGACGCATGGTCGACGTGCTCGGCAACCAGCGTTTCCCGATGGCCAGCACCAGCAAGATCGCCATTGCCGCGACGTTCCTGGAAGGCGTGGACAAGGGCAAATGGACGCTTTCCAGCGAATTCCCGCTGATGGTGCCGGTGCCTTCGGCGCCGTTCTCCAGCGCGGTCGCGCCGGTCCGCGCCGGGACCTACATGAGCGCGCGCCAGTTGATCGAGCTGATGATCACCCGCTCCAACAACTATGCCACCGATGCCCTGCTCAAGGTCGTCGGCGGCCCCTCGGCGGTGAATGCCTGGGTGCGCCGCACCGGCATCGACGAGTGGCATATCGACCGCGACATCGCCACGCTGGTGCGCGATGACGGCGCCATCGATCCCGCCAAGGTCGTGGACAAGCGCGACAGCGCCACGCCGATTGCCGTGGTCGAGCTGCTGGCGGGCATCTACAACGGCAAGTGGATGAGCAAGCAGGGCCGCGACGTGCTGCTCGGCGCCATGAGCCGCACCGTCACCGGCAAGCGCCGCATCCGTGCCGGGCTTCCTGCCGAAGTCGTGGTTTCGCACAAGACCGGGTCGCTCAACAACACGTCGAGCGACATCGGCATTATCGAGACGCCGGACGGCCATGCCTATGCCGTGGCGATCTACGTCACCGGCCAGGGCACCCGCCCCAATCGCGAGGCGCGGATCGCCAGCATCGCCCGTACCATCTACGACGGCTATCTGGCCGAAGGGTCGTCCTACCGCACCGCCGCGCGCTGAGGCTCATTAAGTCCGGCACGCATGAAAAAAGCGCTTCGGAGCCACTCCGAAGCGCTTTTTTGTGGCCTGAAGGGCCGGGCCGCGAAGCCCGGCGCTTGCAAGTGATCAGTGCTGCTGGGTGCCGTCGTGGGGCGTGCCTTCGGCGTCGGTGACGTCGGCAGCGGCCTTCTCGGCATCGGCGGCGATGTCGTCGGTGGTCTTTTCGGCCTTCTTGGCGGCATCGGCGGCGGCATCCTTGACGCCGTCGGCGGCGTCATTGGCGGCATCCGAAGCCTTGGCGCCGAGATCGCTCACGGCATCGCCCACGTCGTCGGCGGCTTCCGACATGTCGCCGGCAGCCGAAGTGGCGGTGTCCGAAGCCGCGTCCTGCGTCTTTTCCGAGCAGGCGGCGAGCGACAGGGCCGCAACGGCGGCAGTGGCGGCGATAACGATCTTGCGCATGTTCTCGGTATTCCCTCGTTTGCTAAAAAGCGTTTGCTGAAAAGACAAACCCCGTGAGCCCAACCGCGAATGCGGGCGGCTTCGCCCCTTGGGCAGGGAAACTAGGCCGGTCGCAAACGCGATTCAAGCAGTCGCGGGCAAACGACGGTGGAGCGAATTGGTTCCCGCCCGATCCTCCGCCCGATCCTCCGGGCCGATTTCACCCGCCGCGCCTCACTGACCTGCTGACGACCAGCCCCGGCGCTGCTAGGGGTCTTGCCATGGATTCCAAGCAGCATCTCTATCTCGTCGACGGCTCGGCATATATCTTCCGCGCCTATCACCGCCTGCCGCCGCTCACCAACCCGGAAGGAACGCCGGTCGGCGCGGTCTACGGTTATACGACGATGCTGTGGAAGCTGGCGGACGACCTCAACAAGGCCGATGGCCCCACCCACCTTGCGGTGATCCTGGATGCGGGCAGCCATTCGTTCCGCAACGATATCTACGAGGATTACAAGGCCAACCGCCCGCCGCCGCCCGAAGACCTGGTGCCGCAATTCCCGCTGATCCGCGACGCCACGCGGGCCTTCTCGCTGCCCTGCATCGAGGAACCGGGCTTCGAGGCGGACGACCTCATTGCTTCCTATGCCCGCGCCGCCACGGCGCAGGGCTGGGACGTGACGATCGTGTCTTCGGACAAGGACCTCATGCAGCTGGTCGGCAAATGCGGTATCGGCGGCGGCTGCGTCGACATGCTGGACACGATGAAGAACCAGCGCATCGACATTCCCGAAGTGGTCGAAAAGTTCGGTGTGCCCCCTGAAAAGGTGGGCGACGTGCTGGCGCTGATGGGCGACGCGGTGGACAACGTGCCGGGCGTCTACGGCGTCGGCCCCAAGACCGCGACCAAGCTGATCCAGGACTACGGCGACCTCGAAGCCGCCCTGGCCGCCGCGCCCGCGATGAAGAAGTCGAAGCTTCAGGAGCGCCTGATCGAACAGGCCGAGCAGGCCCGCCTGTCCAAGGTGCTGGTGACGCTGAAGGAAGACTGCACGCTGCCGATGGCGCTGGACGCCTTCAAGCTCGATGCCATTCCGCCCGCGCCGCTCGCGGAGTTCCTCGGCAAGCACGGCTTCACCAGCCTGCTCAAACGGCTCGACGGCGGCCATGGCAGCCCGGACCGTCCGACCCAGCTCAATCCCGCCAAGCCTGTCACGGCGGCCGGCGGGCCCGGCGAAGGTGCCTCGCGGCAGTCGCTGCCGGAATGGCCGGCGGTGGACTATGCCGCCTACGAATGCGTGCAGACCGTGGAGGCGCTGGAGCGCTGGGTGGCGCGTGCGCAGGCGGCGCATATGGTGGCCGTCGATACCGAGACCTCGATGCTCGATGCGATGAAGGCGGAGCTTGCCGGAATCAGCCTGGCGCTGGGCCCGAACGACGCCTGCTACATCCCGCTCGGCCACGGCGGCAGCGACATGTTCGCGGAGAAGCCGCAGCAGGTGCCGCTCCAGACCGCGCTGGCGCTGCTGAAGCCGCTGCTGGAAAGCGATGCCGTGCTCAAGGTCGGCCAGAACATCAAGTACGATCTCAACGTCCTGGCCCGGCACGACATTCTGGTGGCGCCGGTGGACGATACCATGATCGTCAGCTTCTGCCTCGACGCGGGCCGCCAGATCGAGGGCATCGGCGGCGGCCACGGCATGGACGAGCTGTCGGAGCGCCACCTTTCGCACAAGACGATGGCGTTCAAGGATGTCTGCGGCACCGGCAAGAAGGCGATTCCCTTCGGCGAAGTGCCGCTGGACCGCGCCACGCCCTATGCGGCCGAGGATGCCGACGTCACCTGGCGCCTGCACAATATCCTCAAGCCGCGCCTGTCCGACGAGGGCGGCACGCGCATCTACGAGCGGGTGGACCGGCCGCTGATCCCGGTCGTCGCGCAGATGGAGCGCCACGGCGTGAAAGTG
Source organism: Novosphingobium panipatense (assembly GCF_002149965.1). Taxonomy (GTDB): domain Bacteria; phylum Pseudomonadota; class Alphaproteobacteria; order Sphingomonadales; family Sphingomonadaceae; genus Novosphingobium; species Novosphingobium panipatense_A. Next base: position 84,754 of record NZ_MSQB01000017.1, read on the forward strand.
GACCGAGACAGGCTGGCGGGCCTTTCCAGCCAGTTCGCCGAGGCCATCGGCGCGCTGGAGGCGGAGATCCACGGCAAGGTCGGTCAGGAATTCACCATCGGCAGCCCCAAGCAGCTCGGCGATATCCTGTTCGACAAGCTGGGCTACAAGGGCGGCAAGAAGGGCAAGAGCGGGCAATATTCCACCGACCAGTCGGTGCTGGAAAAGCTGGCGGGCGAGGGCGCCGAAGTCGCCACCAAGGTGCTCGAATGGCGCCAGCTCTCCAAGCTGCGCTCCACTTATACCGAAGCCCTGCAAGCGGCGATCAACCCGCGGACCGGGCGCGTCCACACCAGCTACAGCCTGGTCGGGGCGCAGACCGGGCGTCTGTCCTCGACCGAGCCGAACCTTCAGAACATCCCGATCCGCACCGAGATCGGCCGCCAGATCCGCGATTGTTTCGTGGCCGAGCCGGGCAATGTCCTGCTCGCGGCGGACTATTCGCAGATCGAGCTGCGCCTTGCCGCGCACATGGCCGATGTGCCGAGCCTGAAGGAAGCCTTCGCCCAGGGCGAGGACATCCACTCGCGCACGGCGATGGAGATGTTCGGCACGGTGGACCGCGACACGCGCGGACGGGCCAAGACCATCAACTTCGCCATCCTCTACGGCATATCGCGCTGGGGTCTCGCAGGCCGTCTCGGCACCGAGGCGGACGAGGCGCAGGCCATGATCGACCGCTATTTCGAGCGCTTTCCGGGCATCCAGCGCTATATCGTCCACACGCTGGAGCAAGTGCGCGAGCGGGGCTATTCGGAAACCCTGTTCGGCCGCAAGACCTGGTTCCCGCGCATCACCTCGAAGAACGGCGCCGAGCGCCAGGGCAGCGAGCGTGCCGCCATCAACGCCCCGATCCAGGGCACCAGCGCCGACATCATCAAGCGCGCCATGGTGCGCATGATGCCTGCGCTGGAGGCGGCGGGCCTCGGCCATGTGCGCATGTTGCTGCAGGTCCACGACGAACTCGTGTTCGAACTCCCCGAGGGTGATGTCGCAGCGGCTTCGGACGTGATCCGCGCCGTCATGGCGGGCGCGGCCGAGCCCGCGGTCAGGCTGGACGTGCCGCTGGGCGTCGAAATCGGCTCCGGCCTCAGCTGGGGCGCGGCGCACTGAGGGGGATCTCCGTCGTCATCCATCAACGTAGCGCAGCAAGCCGGCGTGGTCATGCCCGTCTCCGGTTTGCTTCGCTGCGCTCGCGGGTGACCGGCAACCCCCTTGCGGAGAACCCCGCCTTCCGGCACCTCCCGCGCATGCTTTCTCCCGCCCGTATCCTGATAGCCAGTGCCCTCAGCTTCATCGCCGCGCCCACGGCGCAGGCGAAGAGCCCGCCGGTCTGCACCTACCGCATCGACAACGCCTACCCCCACGATACCGCCGCCTTCACCGAAGGCCTGCTGTTCGACCGTGGGCTGCTTTACGAAAGCACTGGCCGCGAGGGCGATTCCCGCATCGTCGTGCGCAAGCTGGAGACGCTCGATCCCGTGCGGGAGGCCCAGGTCGACCCGAGCGTTTTCGGCGAAGGGCTGGCCGATTGGAAGGACCAACTCATCAGTCTCACCTGGCGTGACGGTATCGGCTATCGCTGGGACCGCGCGACGCTGAAGCTATTGGGCACGTTCCGCTACGAGGGCGAAGGCTGGGCCATGACCCGGCACGGCGAGACGATCTACCAGAGCGACGGTTCCGCCACGCTGCGCCTGCGCGATCCGGCGACGATGCGCCAGACCGGCAGCCTTGCCGTCACTGCCGAGGGCAAGCCGGTGGCGAACCTCAACGAGCTGGAATGGATCGGCGGCGAGATCTGGGCCAATGTCTGGATGACCGACCGCATCGCCCGGATCGATCCGAAGACCGGCAAGGTCACGTCCTGGCTGGACCTTGCGGGCCTGCGCGAACAGGCGGGCGGGCGCGGTGTGGACGCCGTGCTGAACGGCATTGCCTGGGATGCCCCGGCAAACCGCATTTTCGTGACCGGCAAGAACTGGAACCAGATCTTCCAGATCGTCCCGGACTGCACCAAAGGCGCCTGACTTGCGCATGACTTGTCCGGGCGGGCCGTTTGCGATAGAAAGCGGTCCGCAAGCAGAGGAATGGATCGATGAACACCTGAGCACATAGCCCGTTTTTCCCAAACGCTATCTGCCGGTGTTCCCATGACATTCCTGACTCTCGACCGCGTGGCCTGCTCGGCCCCCGACGGTTCCCCGCTTTTCTCCGATCTCACGTTCTCGCTCGGCCGCGAGACGCTTGGCCTCGTCGGTCGCAACGGTGCGGGCAAGAGCACCCTGCTGCGCGCGATCGCCGGGGAAGCGCCGGTTCTGGAAGGCACGATCACGCGGCAGGGCCGGGTCGGCCTGCTGCATCAGCTTCCTCCCGAGGAGAGCGCCAGCGTGGCCGAGGCACTGGGTCTCGCCGCCCCATTCGCCCGCCTCGATCGCATCACTGAGGGCCGCTTCGAGGACGACGACTTCGATCTGGCCGACTGGACCTTGCCCGAACGCTTCGAAAAGGCCGCCGCACTGGCCGGCTTCGCCGATCTCGATCCGCAGCGGCCGCTCTGTGCCTTCAGCGGCGGTCAGCGCACCCGGCTGATGCTGACCGGCCTCCTCATGGGCGAGCCGGACGTGCTCCTGCTGGACGAGCCGACCAACAATCTCGATGAGGCAGGGCGCAAGGTGGTGGCGGACCTGCTCGACGGCTGGCCTGGCGGCGCCCTTGTCGCCAGCCACGACCGCGAACTGCTGCGCCGCGCGGATCGCATCGTCGAGCTGACCGGCACGGGCGTTCACATGGTCGGCGGCGGCTGGGACGCTTTCGACGAGCAACGCAGCCGGGAGCGTGCCCGCGCTGCCGAAGTGCTGGAAAGAAGCGAGGACGCGCTGCGCCGTTCACGCCGCGAACGTCAGGAAGAGGTCGAAAAGCAGGCCCGGCGCGACAGCCGGGGCCGTCAGGACGCCGCCAGGGGCGGCGCACCGAAGATCCTGCTCGGCGCCCGCAGGCAGCGCGCCGAGGAAACCGGCGGACGTCAGGGCAAGCTCGGCGACGAACGCGTGGGCCGCGCGCAGCAGGACCTCGACGCGGCGCGCCGCGAGGTGGAAGTGCTGGCCCCGATCCATATCGAACTGCCGCCCAGCGGCCTGCCCTCCGGCCATGTCCTGATCGAGGCGCGCGGCATTACCTGCACGCGCGGCGGAAGGCACTTGTTCGGCCCGCTCGACCTCGTGATCCGCGGCCCCCGGAGAATCGCCGTCACCGGCGCCAACGGTTCGGGCAAGACCAGCCTGATCCGTATTCTCGCCGGGCTGGACCGGCCGGACGAAGGCGAGATTCGCGCCGAAAGATCACGCAGCGCGCTGCTCGACCAGCACGTCTCGCTGCTGGGCGACGGCGGCACCGTGCTGGACGCCTACTTGCGCCTCGACCCCGGGACCGACCGCCACGCCGCCCATGCCGCGCTGGCCCGTTTCGGCTTTCGCAACGCCTGGGCGGAACGCGAGATCGGCGGTCTTTCCGGCGGCGAGCGGATGCGGCTGGCGCTGGCCTGCCTTTTCACGCGGCGCGAAGTGCCCTGGCTGCTGATCCTAGACGAACCGACCAACCACCTCGATCTCGCATCGGCGGAAATGCTGGAACAGGCTCTGCGCGGCTACGACGGCGCGGTGGTCTGCGTTAGCCACGATAGGGCCTTTCGAGAGGCGCTGGGCCTGGAAGAGGCGATCGCGCTGGGATAGGCTCAGTTCAATTGGCTTTGCGCGCGTCGCCGTTTACCGACCCCGCGACCAGTTCCGCCAGCCCGGCACTCGCGCCGAGTTCGACCGGTGCCACCGGCAGGGTCCGTCGCCGCACGAGAGCTTCGGGCTGGTTGCGACGGATCCAGTCCATCATGCTCTCGCGCAGCTCGCAGCGCAGGTCGAACAGCGTCGGGCCGTCGCGGGCGCTCATCAGCAGGCGGACCTCGATGGCGTCGTCCTTGCAGTCCGTCACCTGAAGGACTTGCGCCCGCTTGTCCCAGAGGCGGTGGGCGGCGATCTGGCGGGAATATTCCTCCCGGATCGGGCCGATGTCGGTGCCCTGGTCGAGATAAAGGAACACGGTGCCGAGCAGCTGCGAGGTCGTCTTGGTCCAGTTCTGGAAAGTGTCTTCCAGGAAACGGTTGGACGGCACGACGAGGCGGCGGTCGTCCCACAGCCGCACGACAACGTAGGTGGTGCGAATATCCTCGATCCGGCCCCACTCGCCGTCGAGGATCACGACGTCGTCGATGGAGATCGGCTCGGTCATCGCCATCTGGAAGCCCGCGATCAGTGCCTTGAGCGCGGGCTGCGCCGCCGCGCCCACGGCCAGCGCCGCGAGGCCCGCCGATGCCATCAGGGTCACGCCGATCTCGCGCACGCCCGGGATCGAGGCCAGCATGCCCGAAACGGTCAGGAACACGATCAGGAACGTGCCGATGCGGCTGAAGATGGCCAGGCGGGTGCGCCGCCGCCGGGCATTGCGGTTGTTCTCCACCGAGATATCGGCGCGCACGATCATCGCCTCGACGAAAGCACGCAGCACCGCCACCGCCACCCAGCCGGTCAGCAGCGGCATGACGAAAGGCGCGAACCGTTCCCAGACCGCTTCGAGCGCAGGGGTTTCCCGTGCCGCGAGAACGACCCCCATGGCCACGAAAGCCCAGCGCGTGGGCCGGAACAGGCGATTGACGACGAGATCGTCCGCCTCGCTCGCGCTGCGATGGGTCACGCGGTGGAGGATGCGGAACAGCACGGCATGGGCCAGAAGCGCGATCGCCACCCCCAGCAAGGCCGCAAGCACCGCCACCAGCGGTCGCTCCGCCCAGTCGGGCAGGCCGCCGAGCAGGTTTTCGATGAGCCGGATCATGGTGATCTAACTATGCTGCACCGCAGCAGTTTCAGAACGAGGTTCGCTTCGTCGGTCTTTCGGGGCGAGTGAGCGATCCCGTTCGGACGATCGCATGGGAACTACGTCGTCCCGGACTTGATCCGGGACCGCTGGCAATACCTGAGGCGCTCCTATCGAGCTAGGCGCGGCTCGGCCAGCGGCCCCGGGGCGAGCCCGGGACGACGTGTCTGGATCAGTCCCCGTGCTTCCGCTCGCGGGTGGATTCCACCATGCCGGGGGCGATGAAGCCGATCGGGATCACTTCCATGGCGCGCTTCTTGAGTTCGCCCTTCATGCGTTCGTACTCCGCTTCCATCTCTTCGGTCACGGTGGCGCGGCTGTCTTCGAGAGCGTCCTCGAAGTCCTCGCGGCGGACCTGTTCCACTTCGGCGCCGCGCTTGCGGATGGCGATCAGGCCGGCGCGGCGCACCACGTCCTCCAGGTCGGCGCCGGTGAAGCGCTCGGTGCGGGCAGCGATGTTGCGCAGGGAAACGTCGTCGGCCAGCGGCATCTTGCCGGTATGGATGCCCAGGATGTGCGCGCGTCCGGCCTCGTCGGGGGTGCCGACATAGACCAGTTCGTCAAAGCGGCCGGGACGCAGCAGCGCGGGATCGACCAGGGCAGGGCGGTTGGTCGCACCGATCAGCACGACCGACTGCAGCTCCTCCATCCCGTCCATTTCGGCGAGGATCGTGTTGACCACGCGGCCCGTCACTTGCGGCTCGCCGCCACCGCCCCCCATGCCGCGCGCGGGCACGAGGCTGTCGATCTCGTCGATGAAGATCACGCAAGGCGCGACCTGGCGGGCGCGGGCGAAGAGGCGGGCGATCTGCTGCTCGCTTTCACCGTACCACTTCGACAGGAGGTCGGAGGACTTGATCGAGATGAAGTTCGCCTCGGCCTCCTTGGCCACGGCCTTGGCCAGCAGGGTCTTGCCGGTGCCGGGCGGGCCGTAAAGCAGGAAGCCCTTGGCCGGGCGAATGCCCAGCTTGTGGAAGGCTTCCGGGTTCTTCAGCGGCAGTTCCACGCCTTCCTTCAGCTTGAGCTGCGCCTCGTCGAGGCCGCCGATGTCGGCCCAGCCGATATTCGGCACCTGCACCATGACCTCGCGCATAGCCGAAGGCTGGACGCGCTTGAGGGCGGCCACGAAATCCTCGCGCAGGACCTGCAGTTCCTCCAGCACTTCGGGCGGGATCGTGCGGGCTTCGAGGTCGAGCCGGGGCATGATCCGGCGCACGGCCTCGATCGCCGCTTCGCGGGTGAGGGCGGCAAGGTCGGCGCCGACGAAGCCGTGGGTGGTGCGGGCGAGTTCGGTGAGATCCACCTTGCTGCCGAGCGGCATGCCGCGCGTGTGGATGCCCAGGATCTCGCGGCGACCGGCCTCGTCCGGCACGCCGATCACGATCTCGCGGTCGAAGCGCCCGGGGCGGCGCAGTGCCTCGTCGATGGCGTCGGGCCGGTTGGTGGCGGCGATCACGACGACATGGGCGCGGCTGTCGATGCCGTCCATCAGGGTGAGCAGCTGCGCGACCAGGCGCTTTTCCGCCTCGCCGTGAACCTGGCTGCGCTTGGGGGCGATCGAATCGATCTCGTCGATGAAGACGATGGCAGGCGCGGCCTTGGTGGCTTCCTCGAAGACTTCGCGCAGGGCCTTCTCGCTCTCGCCATAGCCGGAGCCCATGATCTCGGGCCCGTTGATGGTGAAGAAGTTGGCCTCGCTCTCGTTGGCGACCGCCTGGGCCAAGCGGGTCTTGCCGGTGCCCGGCGGGCCGTGCAGCAGCACACCCTTCGGCGGCGCGACGCCAAGGCGGGTGAAGAGTTCGGGATAGCGCAGCGGCAGTTCCACCATCTCGCGCAGCTGGCGGATGGTATCGCTCATGCCGCCGACGTCGTCGTAGTTGACGTCGCCGCGCGCATCGTGCGCTTCCTCGAAGACCTCGCGCAGTTCCACTTCGGTGTTCTCGTCGATGTGGACGATGCCGCGCGGGGTGGTGGAGACGACGTTGAGGCGGATCTGCGTCAGCGCATAGGCCGGGGCATTGAACATGCGGCGCAGCTGCGGCGGAATGTCCGCGACCTGCTGCTGGCCGGTGGTGGCGACGAGATCGCCCTGCACCATCGGGCGCTGGAAGAAGTTGCGCTTCAACGCCGCCGAGGGGCCTTGCAGGCGCATGTCCTTCTGCGCGGGCGCGAAGACCACGCGCTGCGCCGGGCGCGATTCGGCCTTGCGCACCACGACGTGATCGCCCGAGCCGACTTCGGCATTACCGCGCTGAAGGCCGTCGAGGCGGATGACCTGGAGGCCTTCGTCCTCGTCATAGGCAAGCACGGCGCGGGCGACGGTGGCCGCCTTGCCGGTGATTTCGAGCACATCGCCTTCCATCGCGCCGATTTCCGAGAGCGAGGCGCGCGAGAGACGGGCAATTCCCTGGCCGCTTTCTTCCTGACGCGCGGCTGCGACCTGCAGCTTCACCGTCCGTTCGTCGGCTTGGGTTGGGGCGTCCGCCATGGGTGTCCTTTCCATCCTCCCGATTCCGACGCCGCGCCGGTTCGCGCGGGTCGTCCGGGATGTGGACTGGAACTAGGTACGGCTCCCCCGGATTTCAAACCAACCCGCGACCGCTCTGGATGTTTCCGATGGAACTGTTTGAGAACGATGTTCTCAAACAGGCAAAAAGAAGGCCCGGAAGTTTCCAACCGGGCCGTGAAAGTTTTGGGAGAGGATGCCTGAAAGGCACTGTCTTTATGACCCCGACTCGGTTTTTGTGCAAGTGCGAAAACGCAGGATCGTGATTGCGAAACATGCAAGCAATGTTGCGCGGCTTGTAACTACCCTGCGTAATGATAGTTGGATTTATATAAAACAATGACTTGCAAGTTGAATGCGGCGTCAGCTTCGGCTTGACGTAATCGTCATGGCGATCGGCCTTGGCGACGGGGTGCAATCGTTGACTGTTGCGCCGCGAAATTTACTCACCCTGCTAAGTATCTGAGCTGCAAGGCTGCGCCGGAGCCTGAGAGGCCGTTTGAAAATTCGCCGCAGGCGAATTTTGCGGCACCGGCCCACGCCCCCACCCTACCACCCAACGGTAGTATCCTGCGGGTGGTAGGGTGGGGGCGTGGGCCG
>NZ_MSQB01000017.1:92944-147589 GCF_002149965.1 Novosphingobium panipatense
TACTCTGACCTTGACGACAAGAGGCGCCGGTGACGGGCACCGGCGCCTCTTTCTGCCGTCTTTCGTTTGTTTCGTATCGGCTCAGTGACAGAACAGGACCGCAGGCGCACTGGCCTCTGACAGGAAATGGGCGGTAACGCCGCCGAACAGGAATTCGCGCAGGCGACTCTTGCCATAGGCGCCCATGACCAGCAGTTCGGCATGGTTCTGGTTCACGGCAAGCGCCAGGGTTTCCTCGGTGGACCCGCGCCTTTCGTATTCCTCGTATTCGGCGTGGACGCCGTTGCGGGACAAGTAGCGCAAGGCATCGGTGGCGGGGAAGCCGCCGGACTTTTCGATGACCGTCACCAGCTTCACCACCTGGCAGCTTTGCAGCAGCGGCACGGCCGCCTTGAGCGCGCTGGCCGCCTGTTCGCCGCCGTCCCAGGCGATCACGGCGCGGCGGATCGGCAGGGAAAGCCTGCGCCCTTCCGGCAGGGTAAGCACCGGCGCGCGGGCCACCATCGCCAGTTGCCCGGCAATGCCGCTGGAGCGCGAGACCACGACCAGATCGGAAAGCCGCGCCGCGCCGGCCAGTGCCGGAACGGGATCTTCCTCGCTGCGGATCACCTCGAAGGCGATGTCGCCGCGCGTCAGCCGCCCCTCGATCGCCTCGGCGGCGGCATCGTCCTCGCCGCGGGCCTTGTCGAGCGCTTCGGAAATCACATAGCTGCCGCCCATCGGGTCCATGGCGATATAGCGCGAGACCGGCGTATCGACGAGCACGGTAAGGTGCCCGTCGAGATGACGGGCCAGTTCGAGCGCGGCATCGACGCGGGCTTCGCTGTCGGGCTTGCGGTCGGCATTCACGAGTATCGAGCGCATGGTAATTCTCCCGTTGACCGCAGGTAACCTACCGCAAGGTCATGGAATTGCCATGACGAAGATCAAACTTCGCTTCCGGTTTCGATTCGGGAAGTGATAGCGTGCCGCGGCACAGACTTATCCCTGCCGATCGAAAACAGCCGATCGAAGACAGCCGATGGAAAACAATCGCTGTTCGTCATGAAATTGGCTGTCTAGGTTCGCGCCCAGAACGGGAGATATGCATGAACAAGATCTACCCCAGCGCCGCTGACGCGCTGGACGGACTGCTGAAGGATGGCCTGCTGATCGCCGCGGGCGGTTTCGGCCTATGCGGCATCCCTGAGCGGCTGCTGGATGCGGTACGCGATTCGGGCGTGAAGGACCTCGTCTTCGCCTCGAACAATGCCGGTATCGACAACGAAGGCATCGGCAAGCTGCTGCGCACCAAGCAGGTGCGCAAGATGATCTCGTCCTATGTGGGCGAGAACAAGGAGTTCGAACGCCAGTTCCTTTCGGGCGAACTCGAAGTCGAATTCTGCCCGCAAGGCACCCTGGCCGAGCGCATGCGCGCGGGCGGCGCCGGGATTCCGGGCTTCTACACCAAGACCGGCGTCGGCACCCAGGTGGCCGAAGGCAAGGAAGTGAAAATGTTCCGGGGCGAGGAATATATCCTGGAGGAAGGCATCTTCGCCGACCTCAGCCTGGTGAAGGCGTGGAAGGCGGACGAGACCGGCAATGTCGTGTTCCGCAAGACCGCGCGCAATTTCAACGTGCCCGCCGCCACTTGCGGCAAGGTCTGCGTGGTCGAAGTGGAGGAGATCGTCCCCACCGGCTCGCTCGATCCCGACGGCATCCACTTGCCAGGCGTCTTCGTCCAGCGGCTGGTACTGGGCGCGCCTTACGACAAGAAGATCGAATTCACGACGACCCGCGAGAGGGAGACTGCCTGATGAGCTGGACTCGTGACGAAATGGCCGCGCGCGCGGCGAAGGAGCTTCAGGACGGGTTCTACGTGAACCTCGGCATCGGCATTCCCACCCTGGTCGCGAACCATGTGCCCAGCGGCATGACGGTGACGCTCCAGTCGGAAAACGGCATGCTCGGCATTGGGCCGTTCCCTTATGCCGACGAAGTCGATGCCGACCTCATCAATGCGGGCAAGCAGACCGTCAGCGAACTGCCGCAATCGGCCTATTTCGACAGCGCCACCAGCTTCGGCATGATCCGCGGCGGCCATATCGACCTGGCCGTGCTGGGCGCGATGGAGATTGCCGAGAACGGCGACATCGCCAACTGGATGATCCCCGGCAAGATGATCAAGGGCATGGGCGGGGCGATGGATCTTGTCGCCGGTGTGAAGAAGATCATCGTCGTCATGGAGCACAATGCCAAGAACGGCGATCCCAAGTTCATCCCGGCCTGCACCCTGCCGCTGACGGGCAAGAACGTGGTCGACATGATCGTCACCGACCTGGCCGTGTTCCAGCGGGTCGATCATGACAGCCCGTTCAAGTTGATAGAACTGGCGCCGGGCGTGACGACCGACGAAGTCGCCGCTAAGACCACGGCGCATTACGTAACCTGATATCCACTTGGGAGAGTTCCGATGGCCTACACCCTGATCACCGCCAATCGGAACTACTCCAGCTGGTCACTACGCCCCTGGGTGCTGATGAAGGCGCTCGGCATCGATTTTACCGATCGGGTCGAGCCTTTCCTGGCACCGACCAATTACGACGCCTTCCGCAGCTTTTCGCCCACCGGGCAAGTGCCGGCGCTGATCGACGGCGAGCGGACGGTCTGGGATTCGCTGGGAATCACGCTCTATCTGGCCGAGCGCCACCCCGGCCTCTGGCCTGCCGACGAGGCCGCCCGCGCCTTTGCCCAGTGCGCCGTGGCGGAAATGCACGGCGGGTTCTCCGCCTTGCGCAGCGATTGCACGATGAACGTCGGCGTCCGCGTCCGCCCCCGGGCGATGCGCGCCGAACTGGTGCGCGATGTCGCCCGCCTGCGCGAGATCTTCGGCGAGGGACTGTCGCGCTTCGGCGGCCCCTGGCTGGCGGGCGAGAGCTTTACCGCCATCGATGCCTTCTTCGCGCCGGTCGCCTTCCGCATCCGCACCTATGGGTTGGACGTCGGCACCTGCCAGACCTGGGTGGACACCGTCCTCGATCACCCGGCCATGAAGCAGTGGGAAGCCGAGGCGCTGGCCGAGACATGGCGCGAGGAAGGCCATGAGGCCGAACTGGCCGAGGCCGGAGAAGTGATTGCCGACTACCGCATCGCGGAGTGATCGCGCACGGGGTCTTCACGGGTTCCTGGCGTCTTGCGGCGGTCATGACCTTGCGCCATGTTCCCGGCCGACAATCCCGGGAGATAACGCAATGGCCGCCGACATTACCGCAATTCCGCTGACCCGTATCGACGGCAGCGCCGACAGCCTCGCCAATCACGAAGGCAAGGTTCTGCTCGTCGTCAATGTCGCTTCCAAGTGCGGGCTGACGCCGCAGTACGAGGGGCTCGAGAAGCTCTATGGCGACTACAAGGCGCAGGGCTTCGAGGTGCTGGGCTTCCCGGCCAACGACTTCGGCGCCCAGGAGCCGGGCAGCGATGAGGAGATCGTCGAATTCTGCCAGCTCAATTACGGCGTTTCCTTCCCCCTCTTCACCAAGGCCGACGTGACCGGCGGCGACAAGCAGCCGCTCTATGCCGCGCTTACCGAGGCGATCCCGACCAAGCAGGGGGATGTCGAGGGCATGAAGGAGCGTTTCCGGGGCTACGGCATGACGCCGAACGAAGATCCCGAAGTGCTGTGGAACTTCGAGAAGTTCCTGGTTTCGCGCGACGGTTCGGTCGTGGGCCGCTTCGCGCCCGGCACCGCGCCGCAGGATCCGCTGCTGGTGGAAGCGATCGAAGGCGAGCTGGCCAAGTAAGGGGCTGAAACGCCGTGGTGGCGCGATGCGCCGCCACGGCGGTATCCCTCAATTCCCGACGAGCACGAAGGGCGCCCAGGTCGCAGGATGGGCGCTTCCGGCGATCGCGGCATCGCCCAGCACGTCTAGCTGCGCCCGGCGCAGGGCTTCGGCGCGGCTGGTCCTGCCACGTGCGGCCATGACCGTGCGCAAGGTGAGGCGACTGGCGACATCGTCGCGCACCGGCCAGTGCGACAGCAGCAGCGAGCGGGCACCCGCCGAAACGAAAGCGCGGGCCAGGCCGGAGTAAGTCGGCGCGTTTTCGCTTTCGCCCGCGCTAGTATCGCAGGCGGACAGGATCACCCAGTCGGCATCGAGGCTCAGTCCGGCAATCTCCGAGGCGGTGAGCAGGCCGTCATCGCTGCCGGAAGCCGAACCGGAAGGCGGCGTCAGCACCAGCGCCGGTTCCACGAGATTGCGATAGGCGCCGCCGACCAGACCATGGGTGGCGAAGGCGATCACCCCCGCCTTGCCGAAAGAAGCGGACTTGACCGCCTGCTCCGTGGCCTGGGCGCCGATCAGGATCCGGCGCTCTCCGGGGACGTTACGGGCCATGACCTGCAATTCGCGCGCCGCCCCCGGCAGTTCGGGAAGTTGGGCGAGGGCAGGCTCGACCGCATCGGACCAGCCTTGCGCTCCCGTGACCGGCAAGAGCGGCGCGCCGATCCCGGCAAAGCCGCTGGGCGGACTGGCCCGCTTTCCGCCCTTGCCGAGAGAGGCGGCGCTGACCAGCGTGCGCACCGCGTGGCGGCGGACCAGCCAGGCGGTTTTGCGCAGTGCTTCGGGGTCGGCGTCATTGCCGCTCGGCTCTGCGGTCACCAGCGTATCGAACGGAAGCGAGGCGAGCATGCCGGGGGCGAGAATGGCCAGTTCGCGGCTGCCGCGCAGGGCTTCGGCGATTGGGGCGGGAAACAGTTGCTGATAGAGGCGGTAGGCGGTTTGCCGGTCGAAAGCCGAAGTGCCGTCGGTCAGCAGCCCTTCCTCGATCGAGGCGCGCAGGCCGCGTTGCAGATCGCGCAGGGCGCGCGAGGCGATCGAGGTCTGCGCCGAAGCTACGCCGTCGCGGGTGATCGCCATGATCACCAGCCCGTCGGCATCCTGGCCGTAGAGCACCAGTGCCTGCCCTTTCGCCAGCTTCGCGCGGGCTTCGGCGAGGGTGGCCGGTTCGAAGCCGGTCAGCGAGGCATAGCCGGGGACGAGCCCAGCGATCCGCCGGTCCAGCGCGCGCAATTCCTCTTCAGCCTCGGCAATACGGGCGGCAGTGTCACGGCGACCCGTATCGTCCCCGCCGCTGAGGCCGATCTCGCGGTCCTGCTGCTTGTGCAGTTCGCGCAGCCGTGCGGCGGCGGACAGATAGGCGCGGATGGCCGTGTCGGCCTCTGGGCCGAAGCGGTCGCGGATCGCATCCACGGATGTGAAGGCGGTTTGCAGGTCGCCCATTCCGGCCATCTGCAAGGCGTCGAAAGCGGTTTCCGGGGCGCCGGCGGCTAGGGCCATGCGCGCTTCGAGGACGAACGTGCCCGCAGCCTGATCGCGTAGCCGCACCGCGCTGGTGGCGGCACTGGTGCGGTCGAGCAGATGGGCGCGCAAGGCGGCCACGGCGGGCCTGGCGCGGGCGAGGGCGCCTGCCGGATCGCCCCGGCGCAGATCCACGGCGCCGCGCAGGGTCAGTGCGGCCACGCGGTCGAGATTGGTGGGCAGGGCGCGCCGGGCATAGGCGGCGTTGACATGGTCCAGCAGCGCCTGCGCCGCATCGAGATTGCCTTCTGCCGCATCGCCCAGCGAGATCAGCATCTTGGCAAGGCTGAGTTCGGCGCGCAGCACTTCGGGATCGTCGGGGGAGGAGGCGATGCGGCGGGCCATGCCCAGGGCCTTGCGGTTGAGCGCCAGCGCGCGCTCGGGCTGGCCGTCGTCGCGGACGATGCGGGCGATCTGGCCGAAGACATTGGCCCCGGACATCGGCTGCGACGAGGGCGGCAGGGCCTCGAAGATCTTCGCGGAGCGCTCGTAGAAGGCCAGGGCCTCGTCCGAGAAACCGGCAAGGTCCAGCGAGTAGGCGACGGCGTTGAGCGAATAGCCCACGTCGCGGTCGTCCGGCTCGCTTTTCGCCATGCGCAGGTCCAGCGCGCGGCGCAGGATCGGCGTGGCCTGACCGTAGATTCCCGCGTCGTTGAGCGCCGCGCCCAGCGCATTGAGCGCGGCCAGCGTCAGCCGGTGATCCTTGCCGAGATGGCCGTCCGCCCAGTTCGCGGCAGCGCGGGCCGCGGCGACCGCCGAAGTCGAATCACCCGCCTGTATCTGCAGGGTACTTAGGGTGATCCCGTAGAGCGTGGGATATTCGCTGTTCCGGCCGCTGCGGGTGCTGGCGGCCACGGCAATGTCCACGGCCTGCTGCACTTTGGGGATGGCTTCCAGCGGCAGGCCCCGGCGATAGTCGATCAGGGCAAGCCCATAGAGGGCGGCGGCATATTCGTTGCTGTCGGGACCGGCCAGGCTTTCGCTCAGTTCCAGGGCGCGCAGCTTGTAGATCCGGGCTTCGTCCAGTCTGCCGAGGCTGGAGAGGGCGGAACCGATGTTGTTGACGATATCGGCCCGGCGCGGCGTCATCGGTCCGCCGAGCGCGGTCATCCGGGCATCGAAATCGCGAAAGGCGCCGAGCGCTTCCTCGTAACGGCCGAGCCAGAACAGCGCCTCGCCGCGCGTCGCCTCTGCCAGGAGCAGGTCGGCGGCATCGACGGTTCCCGCCTTGCGGGCGCGGGTGAGGGCGGCATCGATGCGGCGCAGCGCCGCCTGGGGATCGCCGGACGTATCGTAGTCTGCCAGCGCCCGGATTTCGCGAGCGATCGTGGCCGTAGGCGGTGCAGCGTCGATGCTCGCAGCCGCTGCTGCGCCTGCGTTACCCGCCGTCATTCCCGCCAGAAGGCCCGCCCCCAGGCAGGCCCACACCCGCTTGCTCATCTGCGCCCCCTGCCGGAGCCGATGGACGGGGCGAATCCCCATTCAATCGTTTCCAGCACCGCCTCTCAAGCGCAGGATTCTTGCGCTTGAGCAAGTCGGCAATTGTTTTCGCGGGTTAAATCCGGCTTTGTCGCCCGCTCACGCGTCTCCGGTCGCGACCGGGCGGGCAGGATCGGCGATCCATTCGCTCCACGATCCGGGATAGAGCTGGGGCTGCGGCAGACCCGCCGCCGCCATGGCCAGGGCGTTGTGGCAGGCCGTCACGCCCGAGCCGCAGGAAAGCACCGCAGGCTTGCCGCCCAGCAGCGCGCGAAACGCCTGCGACAGTTCCTCGGCCGGGCGGAAGGATCCGTCCTCGCCGAGATTGTCCTTGAAGAAGCGGTTGCGGGCGCCGGGGATATGTCCCGCCACCGGGTCGATCGGATTGGGATCGCCCCGGAAGCGCGAGGGATCGCGCGCGTCCAGCACTTGCGCTTCGCCCGTCCCGATATTGGCAAGGACCTGACGGGCGGTAAGCGGTGCCGGGACGAGCGGTTCGTCGGCGGTGAAATCGCCGGGGACGACGGGCGGGGCCTCGCCCGTCTCCATCGGCAGTCCCGCCGCGGCCCAGGCCTGCTTGCCGCCGTCGAGCACGGCGACTTCGGCATGGCCGATCCAGCGCAGCAGCCACCAGGCACGGGCGGCCCAGGCGCCGCCGCTGGAATCGCAGGCGACGACCTGCCCGCCGCGCTTAAGCCCCTGCGCGCGCAGCCATGCCGCGAAAGCGACCCGCGCGGGCAGCGGATGGCGGCCGTTGGTGCCGTCGGGCGGCCCGGCCAGATCGTCATCGAGATGGGCATAGCGCGCGCCCGGAAGGTGCCCGGCGCGATAGGATTCGCGGCCCTTGTCCGGCTGGCCCAGCTCGAAATCGCAGTCGAGAATCAGGACGTCGCTGCCCGCTGCGAGAATCTCGTGCAGATCTGTGACGGAAATCAGCGTGTCGTAAGCCATGGAACCTGCCCCAGTGGATCGCGCGGTGGATTGCGCGGTGGAATTAGGAGGAGAAGGGCCTGCTGTCGACGCCTGCCGCTGCGGAAATGCGAACGGGCCGGGTTTCCCGATAGGAAAACCCGGCCCGTCTCATGACTTTCCGTGTGACCGGAAGGCCCTGCTTTCACATCAGGCGATAGCGGCCTTCAGCGCGTCGGCAAGGTCGGTGCGTTCCCAGGGGAACAGGTCGCCTTCCGGCTTGCGGCCGAAGTGGCCGTAAGCGGCGCTCGGGCCGTAGATCGGCTTGTTGAGGCCAAGGCCGGTGCGGATGCCGCGCGGGGTCAGGCCGCCGAGCTTGTCGGCTGCAACCTTGGTGATCGCCACTTCGAGATCGGCATCGCTGGCCGCGCCGGTGCCGTGGGTGTCGACATAGAGCGAGAGCGGCTCGGACACGCCGATGGCATAGGCGATCTGGATCGTGCAGCGCTTGGCAAGGCCCGCCGCGACGACGTTCTTGGCGAGGTAGCGGGTGACGTAGGCAGCCGAGCGGTCGACCTTGGTGGGGTCCTTGCCCGAGAATGCGCCGCCGCCGTGGGGAGCCGCGCCGCCGTAAGTGTCGACGATGATCTTGCGGCCGGTCAGGCCGGCGTCGCCGTCAGGGCCGCCGATCTCGAACTTGCCGGTGGGGTTGATGTGGAACTTGGTGTTCGCGGTGACGAAGCCCTCGGGCAGCACTTCTCCCACGGCCTTCTTCACATAGGCCTTGAGTTCCGCGTCCTGTGCGCCCTCATGGTAGCCGGGCTTGTGCTGGGTGGAGACAACCACGGCCGTGGCTTCCACCGGCACGCCGTCCTTGAAGCGCAGGGTCACCTGGCTCTTGGCGTCGGGCTCCAGGAACGGGGCCGCGCCCGAGTGACGGTCGGCGGCGAGGCGTTCGAGGATCTTGTGGCTGTAGTCGAGCGTGGCGGGCATGAGGTCCGGCGTCTCGTCGCAGGCGAAACCGAACATGATGCCCTGGTCGCCCGCGCCTTCGTCCTTGTTGCCGGCCGAGTCCACGCCCTGCGCGATGTCCGCGCTCTGCGGGTGCAGGTGGTTTTCGAACAGCAGGTCCTGCCAGTGGAAACCGGCCTGTTCGTAGCCGATGCGCTTCACGGTTTCACGGACGATGTGCTGGATTTCCTCCTGCGCGCCGTCTTCCCAGTGACCGTCCTTGTCGATCATGCCCTTGCCGCGCACTTCGCCCGCCAGGACGACGCGCTGGGTGGTGGTCAGGGTCTCGCAGGCGACGCGAGCTTCCGGGTCCTTGGAGAGGAAGAGATCGACGATGGCGTCGGAAATCTGGTCCGAAACCTTGTCGGGATGGCCTTCCGAGACGCTCTCGGAGGTAAAGACATAGTCATTTCGCATCGTGACACCACATATAAAGAAATCTTTATGTGGGTCATGGTCTAGCGACCGCGACGGCGAAGCGCAATAACGGAAAGCGCAATGATCCAGAAAGCCGTGGCAAGTGCCAGCGGCAGCAGGTTTCCGAATATTGCGAAAGGCGTTGGCTCGCGGGGCGGGGGAATGCGCCCGTCGAGCCTTCCGGCGCGGTGCCAGGGGACGTGCGCCCGTACCAGGCCGTCGGCGTCGATCACGGCGCTGATGCCGGTAGTGGTGGAGCGCATGACCGGCAGACCTTCCTCGATCGCCCGCAGGCGCGCCTGGGCGAGGTGCTGAGGCGGCCCCCAGCGTCCGAACCAGCCGTCGTTGGAGGGGTTGAAGATGTAGTCCGGCCTGACGCGGGGGTCGGCCACCTCGCCGCTGAAGACGATCTCGTAGCAGATCTGGATCCCCGCCTTGCCCCAGCGGCCAAGATCGAAACTGCGCGGGCCGGGGCCGGGCCAGAAGTCCATCGCGCCGGGCACGAGACGGGTGGCGCCCAGCGGCTCCAGCAGCCAGCGCAAGGCGAGATATTCGCCGTAGGGCACGAGATGGGCCTTGGAATAGCTGGCCAGAAGGTTGCCGTTCCCATCGACCATCGAGACCGAATTGCGCGCCGCGACGCCCTCGCCGTCTTTCAGTACCAGATCGACCGCGCCGGTCATCAGCAGGGAATAGGGGCCGATCACCCGGCCGATCCGCTCGCGGGCGAGCACGGGATCGCCCGCGTAAGTGTACATGCGGTAGAGGAACGGCGGATAGCCGTCGCGGATATAGTCGCCAAGGCCGGATTCCGGCCAGAATACCACGCGGGTCTCTCCCGGCGAGCGGGGCAGGGAGAGTCGGGCCAGCTTCACGAAGTTGCCCTCGTAATAGCGCGGATCGTCGATGAATTCCTGGCGGATGTCGGGCTGGACCAGCGTGTAGCGAACCGCGCCTTCGGTGCGCTGCGCCCAGTGGTCGGGCAGGAGCATCAGTGCCGCCAGCGCGGCGAAAATGACGGTAGGGGGCAGTGCCCAGAGCCAGCGGCGGGCACCGGTTGAAGTGCAGGCAAACCGCCAGAACAGTCCGGGAAGGCAGGCAATCAGGACCAGCAGGCCGGAGAGGCCGTAAGTTCCCACCCATGGCGCCGCCATCGCCAGGCCCCGGCTCTGGTAGCCGCCGAGCAGGGCGATGCCGAGCGGGTTCCAGGCAAAACCGGTGAAGACCCAGGCGCGCAGCCATTCGCTGACGATCCAGGCCGGTGCGAAGGCCAGGGCGAGCAGGAGGAACCTGCCCGGACCCCGGCGGTCAGTGCGGTCCATCCGTCCGTCGAGCCGGAGCACCAGCCAGGTGCCCAGCGCGGCGAGGCCGGGATAGATGGCAAGGTAGAGGGAGAGCAGGAACACCGCGATCATGCCCAGCCAGGCAGGCATCGAGGCCTGATAAGTGAAGGCGGTGGCGATCCAATTGTTGCCCAGCGTGAAGTGCCCGAGGCCGAAGCACCAGCCGATCAGGAATGCGCGCCGCCAACCGGGGGCACGGGCCACGAGTTCGGCCAGGATCGCTACGCCCAGCAGAGTCAGCGGCCAGAGCGTCAGCGGCTGGAAGCCGCAGGCGGCGGCGGTTCCGGCCAGGATCGCGGCAAGACCGGCCGCAAGGCGCGGGCGGCGTTCGAGAAAGTCCAATACGGGTTTCAGAGCCGGGCCTCGTGCCGATGGGTATGTGCCGAAGGGTGTGTAGGGCCGCCGCTATGGAGGGACAAGCCCGTGCGAGGCAAGCGAATTGCAGTGGGAAAACGGAAGGTCCGTAGGTGTGGTTTGGCAACCTCGAAAGAACCGCCTGAAACGCAGCGACCCGAACCAAAACGACCCACGCCTTGCCTTGCGGCGAGACGCGGGTCGTTTTTGGGGTCGTTTTTGGTATCGCGATGCCTTGAGGGGCCGTGCGCCCCGGCAGGATCTTACGAGTTTACCGCTTCCAGCGGGCTTTCGCCGCCTTCGTCTGCCGCGGCAGCCTTGCGGGTGCGACGACGGCGGGGCTTTTCTTCGCCGGCCTCGGCTTCGCCGGTGGCCTGCTCGGCGGCCGGTTCGGCAGGCTTTTCAGCCGTTTTGGCGGCGCGGGTGCGCTTGGCCGGGGCTGCGGCGATGGCCGGGGGCAGGGTGGCCGGATCGAGGTTGGCGACCGGCTCGGCTTCGGCGGCGGCCGGAGCTTCAACATCGGCGTTCTCGCCCGCTTCATCCTCGTCGCGGCGGCGGCGCGGCTTGCGCTGCTTCAGCCCGCGCGAGGCGCGGTTGTCGCGCACAAAGGGATTTTCGGTCGGTTCGTAGACGGTCGCTTCGCCTTCGGGTTCCGCTTCGTTGCCGGGAGCGGGAAGCGCGGCTTCTTCCTCGACGGGCGCGCTGCGGGGCGCGCGTTCTTCGCGGCGCGAATCCTCACGTCGGGAATCGTCACGGCGCGAATCTTCACGGCGAGGCTGGCGCTGTTCCTGCCGGTCCTGCCGGTCGAAATTGCGCTCCTGCCGCTCGGGGCGTTCCTGACGCTCCTGGCGTTCCGGTGCGGGCGAATCGAAATCGCCATATTCGTCGGCCGCGTAGTCGTCGCCGTAATCGGACCCACGGTCTTCGCGGCGCGGCTGGCGCGATTCTTCCTGGCGCTGCTTCTGGTCGGCAATCACACGGAAGTAATGGTCCGCGAACTGGAGGTAATATTCCTCCTGCACGCGATCTCCGTTGAGGTGCGCGTCATGGGCCAGCTTCCGGTACTTCTCCAGCAGCTGCGGCGCATTGCCGCGAGCCCTGCTGTCGATTCTGTTGACTTGCTGACCGCCCTGCTGGCGATTGTTACCGCGGCCGCGCCGACGGTTGTTACCACGATTATTATTCAAGGATTATTTCCTCAAAACCCAGGGCATCGGCCAGTTCCCGTCGGGCCGATCTGCCACACGTCACATGATCACGGATCGCCCCCGAGTGCCGTGAACTCCACCGTTTGCCGTGCCGAGGCGCTAAAGGCCGCGACGATCTGCTAAGGTTGGAGGCGAGCCGCCCACATGGGAAATTTCATCCATGTGCCGGTTCGCCGTAATCCTTACGCATTCCGGGGCGAAATTCCAAGTGAAAACTTACTCGGCTGTTGAAAACTCCAGCACGCGCGGCCGATTGCCGAGATCGCGGTGGAGTCGGCTGGAAAGGCCCGATCCCGCCCCGATCGCGGCGACGGCTTCGGCCTGCTCGTGGCCGATCTCCACCAGCGCGGCGCCGCCTGGGGCCAGGAGAAGCGGCAATTGCGGCACCAGCACGCGGTAGTCGTCCAGCCCCAGTTCGCCGGAATAGAGCGCGCTGGCCGGTTCGTACTCGGCCACCGAGCGGTCGAGCGCGATAGTGGTTTCCACGTAGGGCGGATTGGCGAGAATCAGGTCGAACGGCCCGCCCAGCGCATCGGCCCAGCCGGGAACGTGCCAGTCGGCGGCGATCATGCGGGCGCGATCCGTCAGGCCGAGCGAGGCGGCATTTTCCGCCGCTTTCGCGAGGGCGCTGGGCGAGCTGTCGATGCCGGTGCCGCGGGCTTCGGGCAAGTTGGCCAGCACTGCCAGCAGCAGCGCGCCGGAACCGGTACCGCAATCGAGCACGGTGCGGGCATCGGGGCGGGCGGCGAGGGCGGCTTCGACCAGGACTTCGGAATCGCCGCGCGGGATCAGGACTTCGGGGCCGACCGCGAAAGGCAGGCCGAAGAATTCCTGATGGCCGGTGATATAGGCTACGGGTTCGTGCGCGGCGCGGCGCTTCACCAGCGGCGCGAAGCCGGGCGGCGCGGCATCGCGCATGTGCACCAGCAGCAGCGAGGAGCGCGAGCAGCCCAGCGCATGGGCCATCAGCACTTCGGCATCGAGCCTTGCCGTGTCGCTGGTTTCCGCAAGGCGCTGTGCCGCCTTGCGGATCGCCTCGCCGACAGTGGAGGTGTGGGCTATCATCCTTCGACAGGCTCAGGATGCGCGGGGAAGACAGTCTCAGGATGAGCGGACTTTAGGGAGCAAGCTCGCCCTGAGCGTGTCGAAGGGTCAGGCATCCATGGCGGCGAGGCGCTTGGCCTCGTCCTCGGCGATCAGGGCATCGACCAGTTCGGCAAGGCCGGGGCCTTCCAGCACTTCGGGCAGGCGGTGCAAGGTGAGGTTGATGCGGTGATCGGTCACACGGCCTTGCGGGAAATTGTAGGTGCGGATGCGCTCCGAACGGTCGCCCGAGCCGACCATGGCCTTGCGGGCCTCGGCCTCGGCGCCGTGAGCCTCGTCGCGCATCTTCTCGTAGAGGCGCGCGCGCAGGACCTGCATGGCCTTGGCCTTGTTCTTGTGCTGGCTGCGCTCGTCCTGGCAGATCACCACCAGATTGCTGGGCAGGTGGGTGATGCGCACCGCCGAATCGGTGGTGTTGACGTGCTGGCCGCCCGCGCCCGAGGCGCGGAAGATGTCAATCTTGAGGTCCTTGTCCTCGATCTGCACGTCCACTTCACTGGGCTCCGGCAGAACCGCGACGGTGGCCGCCGAAGTATGGATGCGTCCGCCCGATTCGGTAACGGGCACGCGCTGCACGCGGTGAACGCCGCTTTCGAACTTCAGCTTGGCGAAGACGCCAGCACCGTTGACGTTGGCGACCACTTCCTTGAAGCCGCCGAGATCGTTGGCATTGGCGCTGATCATCTCCACGCGCCAGCCCTGTTCGGCGGCATAGCGTTCGTACATCCGGTAGAGATCGGCGGCGAAGAGGGCAGCTTCGTCGCCCCCCGTACCGGCGCGGATTTCCAGCATGGCCGGGCGTACGTCCGCCGCATCGCGCGGCAGCATGGCAATGGAGAGCTGGCGTTCGGCCTCGGGCAATTCGGCCTTGAGGCGGAACACTTCCTCCTCCGCCAGGGCGCGCATGTCGGGGTCCGGGTCTTCCAGCGTCTGCAGCGCTTCCAGCTCCCCGCGCATCGACACGACTTCGGCGGCGACGCGCGCCACCGGTTCCAGCTCGGCATAGTCGCGGCTGGCGGTGACGAAGGCGTCGCCCTCCAGCGTGCCCGAGGCCAGGCGCGCCTCAAGCTCCGCGAAACGCGCGGCAATCTGCGCCAGACGGGCGTCGGAAACGCTCACGGATGGACCGACTGGAGAACCTGCTCGACCGCGAGATATTCGGCGGTCGGCTCGGCCGCGCGCAGGTTTGCCGTGGGCGCGCCGTCCTTCACGCCGAACGAGACGAGGACCTTGGCGCCCATCTTCACCGCCTTGTCGAAGCGCTTGCGCGCCGATCCGGTGGCGACCATCTCGGCATCGAGGCCCTGGAAGCGCAGGGCAGTGATGACCTTCTGGGCATAGGCCAGCGCGGCATCGTCCTCGACCGCGAGAACCACGGTGAGCGGCGCTTCGGCCAGCAGGCCGGCGTCGGCGACGAGCATCGACAGGCGCTCGATCCCGGCCGCCCAGCCCACGGCCGGGGTGGCCGGGCCGCCGAGGCTCTCCATCAGGCCGTCATAGCGGCCGCCGCCGAGCACGGTGCCCTGCGCGCCGAGGCGGGTGGTGACGAATTCGAAGGCGGTGTGGCGATAGTAGTCCAGCCCGCGCACCAGCGAGGGCGCGCGCTCGTAGGCGACGCCTGCCGCGTCGAGGCCAGCCGTCACCGCGGCGAAGAAGTCCTGCGCCTCGGACGAGAGGAACGTGTCGATCTTCGGGGCATCGCCGACGAAGACCTTGTCGCGCGGGTCCTTGGAATCGAGGATGCGCAGCGGGTTGCGTTCCAGGCGGTCCTGCGAATCTTCCGAAAGCTCGGCCTTGTGGGCGCGGAAGTACTCGATCAGCGCGGCGCGCCAGGCGTCGCGGCTTTCGGTATCGCCCAGGGTGTTGAGCTGCAGCGTCACGCCTTCCGAGATGCCCAGTTCCTTGAGCAGCTGGTCGGCCATGACCAGCAGTTCCACGTCGGCGAGCGGTTCGGGCGAACCGATCAGCTCGGCGTCGATCTGGTGGAACTGGCGGTAGCGGCCCTTCTGCGGGCGTTCGTAGCGGAACAGCGGGCCATGCGTGGCGACCTTGAGCGGGGCGAACTGCTTCCACCCGTCGGTGAGGTAGGCGCGGGCAAGGCCGGCGGTGAATTCGGGGCGCAGGGTCAGCGATTCGCCGCCGCGATCCTCGAACGAATACATTTCCTTGGAGACCACGTCGGTGGTTTCGCCGATCGAGCGCGAGAAAACTTCGGTCTTCTCGAACACCGGCATTTCCACGCGGCGGAAGCGGTAGAGCTTGCGGATCCGCTCGAAGGTCTCGACGACATGCGCGAAAGCCTCGGCGTCGGTGCCGAAGATGTCCTGGGTTCCGCGGATCGCCTGAGGCGTCTTGGTCAATGTCGTGCTCATAACGCGCGCGCTTAGCCCGATTGCGGCGGCGGGGAAAGTGGCTGTGGATCGGGGGAAAGGCGGCCGGGCCGAAAATCCGGGGACGTCTTCTTCCGAACGGCGATGCGTGGTCCCTTCGCGGCGGAGCGAATTGGATGGTTGCCAAATCCGGCAACAGCCGCAAAGACTGGCGACATGAAATATCGTAACGCGGTCGTCACGCTCCTCGCCCTTCTTTCGGTTTCAACCCCCGCGCTCGCGCAGGATTCCGCCCAGCGCAGCAAGCCGATGGCACCCGCGCTGCCTGCGCCGCTGCCTGCCGCGCAGGATAAGGCCTATCCCGGCACCATCGCGCTCGACATCGATGCCAGCGACGTCGTCCACGGCGTCTACCGCGTCACCCAGCAGTTTCCGGTCGCCGCCGGGACCGACAAGCTGATCCTGGTCCAGCCGAGCTGGTTGCCCGGCAACCATTCGCCCACCGGCACCGCCGCGCTGCTTGCGCAGATCCACTTCTTTGCCGACGGCAAGGAGATCAAGTGGCAGCGCGACACCGTGGCGGTGAACGCCTTCCATCTGGACCTTCCGGCAGGAACGCAGCTTGTCACCGCGAAGTTCATCCACACGTCCCCGGTGCAGGCCAAGGAAGGCCGCATCACGATGACGCAGGAAATGCTCAACCTGCAGTGGGAGAAGATGAGCCTCTATCCTTCGGGCTACTACACGCGCGGCGTGACCGTGAAGCCGACCGTCAAGTTCCCCGCAGGATGGACCGTCTATACCTCGCTCGACGGCAAGGTGCAGCAGGGCGACACCGTGACCTGGACGCCGACCGACTACGAACGCCTGGTCGACGAGCCGATCTTCGCGGGTAAATATGCCCAGCGCTGGGATCTCGGGCATGACGTCGGCATGGCCGTGGTCGCGGACGAGGCCAAGCTGCTGGGCATCAAGCCCGAGAACATGAAGGTTTATCGCAACCTCGTGTCCGAAGCGCTGCTGACCTTCGGCGCGCGGCACTTCGATCACTACGACTTCCTGCTGGCGCTGACCGACCGCATGGGCGGCATCGGCCTCGAACACCACCGTTCGAGCGAGAACCAGATGGAGCCCAAGGTCTGGACCGAGTGGGACAAGATGGACTGGGATCGCAACGTGATCCCGCACGAATTCGTCCATAGCTGGAACGGCAAGTACCGCCGCCCGGCAGACCTCTGGACGCCGGACTACCAGCAGCCGATGCAGAACACGCTGCTCTGGGTCTACGAGGGCCAGACCCAGTTCTGGGGCTATATCCTGGCCGCGCGTTCGGGCGTGCAGACCAAGCAGACCATCCTCGACACGCTGGCGGGCGCGGTTGCGCGCTATTCGGAAGCGACGCCGGGTCGCGGCTGGCGCTCGGTGGAGGACACCACCTTCGCGCCGGTGCTCAACATGCGCCGCCCGCTGCCCTACACCTCCGTCACCCGTACCGAGGACTACTACGTCGAAGGCGCGCTGACCTGGCTGGAGGCGGACCAGATCATCCGCCAGGGCACCGGCGGCAAGAAGGGCCTCGACGATTTCGCCAAGGCCTTCTTCGGCGTGCGCGACGGCGACTGGGGCGAGCTGACCTACGATTTCGACGAAGTGGTGAAGACGCTGAACGGCGTCTATCCCTACGACTGGGCCGCTTTCCTCAAGACCCGCATCTACGACACCAACCAGCCCGCCCCCACCAAGGGCGTGGAGATGGCCGGGTACAAGCTGGTCTGGAAGGACACACAGAACGGCTATGAGAAGGGCATCGCGGATTCGCGCAAGTCGCTGGATCTGTCCTATTCGCTGGGCGTGTCGCTGGATAACGAAGGCACGGTGACGGGCGCGGTGTTCGACGGTCTGGGCTACAATGCCGGTCTCGTCAGCGGCGTGAAGGTCATGGCGGTGAACGGCACGGCCTATAGCGGCGAGGCGATCAAAGACGCCATCACTGCCGCCAAGACCGCGAAGGCGCCGATCTCGCTGCTGGTCAAGCGCGGCGATGCCTTCAGCACCGTGACGCTGGACTATCACGGCGGGCTGCGCTGGCCCTGGCTGGAAAGCACGACGCCGGGGAAGGTCAACGGGCTGGACCGCCTGCTGGCGCCGCGCGCTAAGTAACAGGCGGCCAGATCTTCTTTTGAAGATCAAAAAGATAGCCCGGAGCCGGATTTCGATCCGTTTCCGGGCTTTTTCCATGGGTTCGCGGAATTTCGTCGATCGCAGCGGCGTATGTGTCGCAAACTGGAGGTATCTACCACGATAAGGCAGTTGCGATGCATTACCTGCAAGGCTAAGCCCCGCGGTCAAAGACTAACCGGCGCGCCTTAGCCGTGCCAGTAATGAAGGACCAACATGCGCATCGACATGATTCCTGTCGGCAAGAACCCGCCGGAGAGCCTGAACGTCATCATCGAGGTTCCCGTCGGTGGCGAGCCCGTCAAGTACGAGTTCGACAAGGACTCCGGCGCACTGTTCGTCGATCGCATTCTGCACACGCCGATGCGCTACCCTGCGAATTACGGTTTCGTGCCGCACACGCTTTCGCCCGACGGCGACCCGCTTGACGCGCTGGTCGTGGCGCGCTCGCCTTTCGTGCCCGGCTCTGTCGTGCGCGTTCGCCCGATCGCGGTGCTGAACCTGGAAGACGAGCATGGCGGCGACGAAAAGCTCGTCTGCGTGCCGGACGACAAGACTTTCCCCTACTATTCCGACGTGCAGGAAAAGGGCGATCTGCCGCCGATCGTGTTCAGCCAGATCGAGCACTTCTTCACGCACTACAAGGACCTTGAGGCCGAGAAGTGGGTGCGCGTCGGCACCTGGGGCGGCGCCGAGGAAGCCCGCCAGATCGTGCTCGAAGCGATCGAACGCTACGAGACCGAAGGCAAGAAGGTCGAGGCCTGACTTAGCCTATACAGTTCCACCACCCCCCATGTGGAACGAAGGGCCGGCGGTGAAAACCGCCGGCCCTTCATGTTTGGTGCTCAGCTTACCACGCGCCCGCCGTTGACGCCGATCGTCTGGCCGGTGACGTAGCCCGAATCCTCGTGGCACAGCCAGGCGCAGGCATTGGCGATGTCGTCCGGCTCGCCCAGACGCCGCACGGGAACCGACTGGAGCAGCACTTCGGTGGGAATCTGGAAACGGTCGCGGTTCGCCTCGGACATGATCGTGCCCATCACCGAGCCGGGCGGGATATTGTTGACGGTAATGCCGTAGGGTCCGAACTCCTGCGCCATGGACCGCGTCATCGTCACCACGGCGCCCTTGGAGGACGAATAGGGAATCATGCTCGTCGCGCCGGTCTGGGCGCTGGAGGACGAGATATTGACAATCCGGCCCCAACCGGCCGCCTTCATGTCCGGCAGGCACTCCTGGGTCATGATGAACGGCCCTCTGACGTTGACGGCGTAGATGAAGTCCCAGCGTGCGTCGGTCACGTCCTCGAAGGGGGTGAAGTCGGTGACACCCGCATTGTTCACCAGGATCGAGATCGCTCCCAGTGTCTCGCGAACCTGTGCCACCGCTGCCTTGACCGAGGCGCGGTCGGCCACGTCGGCGCCCACGGCAAGCGCGGTGCCGCCTGCGCCGCGAATGGCGGCGACGGTATCGGCGCAGCGTTCTGCATCGAGGTCGAGCACGGCGACGGCCACGCCTTGCTTCGCCAGCCGCCGGGAACAGGCCGCGCCTATGCCCGCGGCGGCGCCGGTGACGATGGCAACCCTGTAGGACGCCGAGTTATCTGACACTGGCACTCTCCCGCTGCGGCGCCTGTGTCGAAGATCGGTCCGGCGCATTTCCCGTTGGGCTAGCTCCAATCGGGCGCTGCTAGAAGGATTGACTGAACCTCCGTTCAATTATTCGCAGGAGCGAAGTCCCTCGTTCGGTCGGGACCAGCGCCTTCGCGGCGGCGATCAGTCCACCACGAGGAAGTAGTTCGCCTCGCTCTGACCGGCGTTGCGGACCTCGATCAGGTAGCGCTGGGTAAAGATCGGCACCCAGTGGCATGCGCGCTGCCGGACATCGGCCACGCAGACCGGCTTGCGGGCGGCGTCGACCACCCGCAGGCTCAGCGGCTGGGTGCCTGCCGCCGAAAGGGCGATGCTGGCCTTGCGGCCCGACAGGAAGACCTGCTGGAACGAATCGCTCTGGCCCGCGCCGATCTGGCCCGAGCGATATCCCGGCCCCAGCGGGCTGCCGCGCAGGGGCGGAAGCACGGCGGCCGGAACCATGGCGCGCCAGGCGGGAACCGGGTCCGCGCCGGTCCAGCCTTCCATCGGCCGGGCGCCGGAACGCGCGATCACGCGCAGCGCGCTGGCGAGGGCGGCGGAATCGGATGCCTGCTCCGCTTCCTGCGCGGCGGTCAGCGCCATGGCCACGCGTTCGTCGCGGCCTTTCTCCGCTGCGCCGTCGTTCTGCGCCAATGCGGCCAGAGGCACGGCGGCGAGAGGCGCGGCGGCCAGCAGCGCAGCCGCAGCGGCGGCGTTCAGGGCGGATTTGGCCGCGGTCATGATTTCGACTCCGGTGCGATCGTGAAGCAGGCGCCCTTTTCGGAGGGTACGAGCTTGATTTCAAGATGATGGCGTTCGGCAATGGCGCGGCAGAGCGCAAGACCCAGGCCTGCGCCGCCGTGCCCGTCATGATTGCCCGCGCGGCTGAACTTGTCGAAGATCCGGTGGCGGTCGGGTTCCGGTACGCCGGGGCCGTCGTCGCGCACCGTCAGCCTGGGGCCTTTGGCCAACTCCAGCCGGACGGTTCCGCCCGGCGGCACGAACTTGAAGGCATTGTCCAGCAGGTTGGTGATCAGGCGGGTAAGCTGCATCTCCTCGCCCTCCAGGGTGACGCCCGGTTCGATCGCCAGTTCGAAGGCGTGGCCCGATTCCTCGGCGCTGTCCGCGTAGAGTTCGGCCAGACGCTCGGCCAGGGCGCTGAGATCGACTTGCGCAAGCCCGTGGCGGTCGCCGCGCCGGGCCTGGCTGGCGGCGATGTCCAGCAGCGATTCGAGCATGCGGATGATGCTGCGGATTTCCAGCCGGGCATCGGTGATGCGGGCGGCGGCCTCGCTGCCCGCATCATCGGCGGATCCATTGGCAGGAAGCGTGGCGAGTGCGCGCACCAGCCGGTTGTCGAGGTGCATGAGCGGGGTGCGCATCTCGTGCGCCACCTGATCCGTCGTCTCGCGCTGGGCACTGGCAAGGCGGCGCAGGCGCGCCAGGGCATCGCCGGAATGGCGCGTCAGTTCGTCGATCTCGTCGCGGTCCTTGGAGCCTTTCGCGAGCTGGGCCAGCGCGGCATCGTCCGGGTGGCGAAAGGCGGCGTTTATGCGTTCGATGCGGCCCGCCAGCCGCTGCGCGGCGAGCCATCCCGCCAGCGCCACGGCCCCTACCGCGAGCAGTCCGCCGGCGAGGAACGCCAGCGCCACCTGACGCAGCAGGAGGCCCAGATCGCGATATTCGTGCGCGACCATGAGCCGCAGATCCGGGCCGAGCTGGGTGGCGCGGGCCAGCGCGCGCTCCCCGTCGGGCAGGACGATCTCTCCGGTTTCGGAGACTCCCGCATGAAGACCGGGCCAGGCGCGGACGTCACCTGCCAGCGGCGTGCCCTTGGCATCGGCCAGGAGATAATGGGCCGGGTTGGCGTCACGCGGTTGCAGGGCGAGACGGTCGTTGATGCGATTGGACAGTTCCACCGCGCCGCCGCTGGCGAAGATGTCCACCATCCCCGCCAAGTCCACGTCGACCGCGCGTTCCAGCGCGATGTGGTTGGTCCGCTGGATGGTCGTATCGGTCAGCAGCCAGAGGCCGAACGTGATCAGCGCGGCGATCAGGATCGCCCAGGCTACGATCTGGGTGAAGATCGACCTGTGGATGTCCACCAGACGCGCCATGACCGTCTAGCGCCCGTCGAGCAGGCGGTAGCCCGATCCCCAGATCGTCTCCAGCGCCGGGGAATCGAAGCCTTCCTCCAGCTTGCGGCGCAGGCGGCCGATATTGACGTCCACCACGTTGGTCTGGGGATCGAAGTTCATTTTCCACACGTCGCGCAGCAGCATCTCGCGGGTGAGAATCTCGCCGGCATTTTCCATGAAGTAGCGGAAAAGCTCGAATTCCTTGGGGCTGAGCGCGAGGTGGCGGTTGCTGCGAAAGGCGGTGCGCGCCTTCACGTGGCATTCGAAGGCGCCGTAGAGGATCATCGCGCTGTGCTCGCGCCCCGATGCGCGTCGATGCAGGGCGCGCAGGCGTGCCAGCAGTTCGGGTGCCTCGAAGGGCTTGGCCAGATAGTCGTCGGCGCCCGCGTCGAGCCCTTCGGCGCGGTCGCTGGTGCGACCGAGCGCGGAGAGCATCAGCACCGGGGTGCCGATCCCGCTTTCACGCAGGCGCGAAAGGATCGTCAGTCCGTCGAGATCGGGCAGCATGCGGTCGAGAATGATGACGTCGAAGTGCTCGACGCCCGCCAGCCGCAGCCCGTCCTGGCCGCTGGAGGCCCAGACGAGCGTGATCCCCGTCTGCTCGGCCAGTTCCCTGACCTGACAGGCGGCGCGCGCGTCGTCTTCGATGTAGAGGGTTTTGGGCGTGGTCATGGCCGGATCGTTCCCGTTCCCGGCCGATGCCCGGCCGGGAACGGAGATGTCTCACGCAGTGCGATCAGTGCGCCGAGGCGTTGGTGGCCTGCGGGGCGGCTGCCGAGGGATTCTCGGGCATGCCGCCAAGCTCGGTGACCAGCTTGGTATAGGCGTCGAGATAGGCCAGCACGATGATCTGGCCGATCTGGGTGTTCTGGTAGCCGCCGCCACCGGCACCGCCGAAAGTGCCGCCGAAGAAGCCGCCGCCACCGCCGCCGAAGCTGACGTCGGACTTGCGGGCATAGCCTTCGGTCAGGGCTTCCTCGACCGTGGTGCGCGAGTTGACGATGGAGAGCGTGACGTTGGCCTCGCCCTTCTTGATGTTGAGACCGCCGGCGATCGCGCCGACGCCGCGACCGAACAGGCCGCCGACACCGCCGAGCACGCCGCCTATGCCGCCGCCGCCCGAATTGTTGTTGGTCGAGACGATATCAGGCTGGAGGAAATAGTCCGCCGCCTTGATCTGGCCCTTGCCGATGTTCGAGCCCTTCTGAAGCTCACCCTGTTCGGCCAGCGCGCGTTCCATGGCGCTGTTCTGGAGCGAGCGGCCGCGATTGACGAGCGTGAAGCAGTGCGATTTCTGCACGAACACGCGCAGGATCGCCTCGGGGCTGCCGAGGCTCAGTTCGCGCCACCACTGGGTGTCGGGCTCGACGATCGAGATGGAGCCCAGATTCTTGCGGCAAACCGGGATTTCCTGGATGCCTTTGTCCTGGACCTTGCGTGCGGACGACCTGTCTTCGGCGAATGCCGAGGGCGCGCCTGCGATGACGGCAAGTGCGGCGAGCGCACAGGCGATCTTCTTCATGGTGATTCCCTCTGTTGCGCCGGACACGATGCGACCCGGCCTTCCCAACCCCGCGCGACATTAGGCCGGAAATCTTTCCGCGCAAATGACTATTGCTGTGAGATTTCCCTCCAGAAAAATAGGCATGTGCTGTGGTTTGTTTGAAAAATGCCCGGATGGGCATTTTTGATGCGGCACCGGCCCTCTCCCCCACCCGACCTCCCATCAGGATACACTCGTGGGAGGTCGGGTGGGGGCGTGGGCCGGTGCCGCAAGCCTTCGACGGATGTCGAAGGCGCACTCAACAAAGACTCCGGCCGGTGCCGCCAAAATCCGCCTGCGGCGGATTTTCAAACGGACTCTTGTTACGCCGGTTCCACCGCCATGTTGTCGATCAGGCGGGTAGAGCCGATCCGTGCCGCGACCAGCAGCCGCATCGGCGTGTCGCCCGGCGCATGCAGCAGGGCGAGGTTTTCGGCATCGCGCAGTTCGGCATAGTCGATCGAGGAGAAACCCCCGCCCAGCAGCGCCGCGTTCAGGCGCGAGAGGCAGGCTTCCACTGGCTCGCCGCTCTCGATGCCCGCGATCGCGACTTTCATCGCCATGGGCAGGGTCACCGCCTGCGCGCGCTGCTCGCTGGTGAGATAGGCATTGCGCGAGGACATCGCGAGCCCGTCTTCCTCGCGCACGGTCGGCACGCCCAGCACCGCATCGACGTGCGGCTGCGTCAG
Organism: Novosphingobium panipatense; assembly: GCF_002149965.1. GTDB lineage: Bacteria > Pseudomonadota > Alphaproteobacteria > Sphingomonadales > Sphingomonadaceae > Novosphingobium > Novosphingobium panipatense_A. The sequence continues at coordinate 116,615 of NZ_MSQB01000017.1, forward strand.
GTCGAGGTCGCGGGCCATGCGGCGGATCACGGCGAGTTGCTGCCAGTCCTTTTCGCCGAACAGCGCGACATCGGGCAGCACCTGGTGGAACAGCTTGCAGACCACGGTGGCGACGCCGTCGAAATGGCCGGGCCGCGAGGCGCCGCACAGGCCCTCGCTGACGCCGGAAACCGAGATGTTGGTGGCGAAGCCCTGCGGATACATCGCCTCCACCGTCGGTGCCCACACCAGCGCCACGCCTTCGGCTTCCAGCAGCGCGCAGTCGCGTTCGAGCTGGCGCGGATACTTGTCGAGATCCTCGTTGGCGCCGAACTGGAGCGGGTTGACGAAGATCGAGACGACGACGTGATCGGCCTGTTCGCGTGCGGCCCGCACGAGTGTCAGATGGCCTTCATGAAGCGCGCCCATGGTCGGCACGAGGGCGATCTTTCCCGATTCCCGCAGCCCGGCAACGGCACGGCGCAGTGGATCAAGGCTGTGGAGGGTTTGCATTGGGTGTCCCTGCTCCGATAGGATGCACTTGACCGGTGGTCGGGCCTGCCCATAGCCGCACCGCGCCCCAGTGAGCAATGGGGGGCAAGCCATCAAGGCAATGGGGGGCGGGCAACGGGTTTGATCCGTTTCGCCGGTTAACGGTTTGATTTCGCTCCCGGGACTAGAACCGGGGGCAAGGAATCCGGGCTTGGTCCGGGGGCAACAGGAAAGCGAACAGGGTCCGTGACAGCGCATCGCATCGTCTTCGCCAACGAAAAAGGCGGCACCGGCAAGTCCACGACGGCCGTTCACGTCGCCATCGCACTCGCCTATCAGGGGGCCAAGGTCGCCGCGATCGATCTCGATCCGCGCCAGCGCACCCTGTTCCGCTATCTCGAAAACCGCGTGGAAACCGAGCGCCGCCGCGAGATCGCGTTGCCGGGCGCCCGTTTCGCGGTCTACGACGGCGACGATATCGGGGAACTCGACGATCTGGCCGAGGCCATTGCCGAGGGCTACGACTTCCTGATCTTCGACACGCCGGGCCGTGACGATGCTTTCGCCCGCCACGTCGCGGCGACCGCCGACACGCTCGTCACCCCGCTGAACGACAGCTTCATCGATTTCGACCTCATCGGTCAGGTGGAAAGCGAGACCTTCAAGGTGAAGAAGCTCTCGTTCTACGCCGAACTCATGTGGGAAACCCGCAAGAAGCGCGGGCTCAAGACCATCAACGAAGGCCGCCGCGAACTCGACTGGGTGGTGGTGCGCAACCGCGTCCAGCACGTCGAGGCGAAGAACATGCGCCGCCTCGAAGGCGCGCTGCTGGAACTGTCCAAGCGCGTGGGCTTCCGCATTTCCAACGGCCTGTCCGAGCGCGTCATCTTTCGCGAGCTGTTCCCCTCGGGCCTGACCCTGCTCGACAAGGGCCACCTCGGCGAGCTTGGCACCAGCCATCTCGTCGCCCGCCAGGAACTGCGCCAGCTCGTCGCCGGCCTGAACCTGCCGATGCCCGCGAAGGGCGAGGCCGACCTGCAACTCGCTGCCGACGAATGAAATTCCTCTGGCTCATCGCGCTTGCCTGCATTGCCTGGCGGCTGATCAAGGGCCGCTGGCCCTGGCAAAGCATGGGATATGGCATCGGCCAGACTAAGCCCGGCCCGTCCTTTGCCGAAATCCACGCCAATACGCAGGCGCGGGCGCTGCTGGGCGTGGCGGAGGGGGCCGGGCGGCGCGAGATCCTCGACGCGCATCGCCGCGTGGTGGCGCAGGTCCATCCTGACCGCGGCGGGTCGAACGAGAAAGTCCACGAGGCCAATGCCGCGCGCGACCTGCTGCTTTCCAGGCTGAACGACGCATAGCCGCGGCATGAGCCACAGGTTCGATCCCACGATCCTGCGCGAATACGACATTCGCGGCGTGGTCGGCCGGGATCTGGCCGCTGAGGACGCGTGGGCCATAGGCCGCTGCTTCGCGACCGTCCTGCGCCGCGCGGGCGGGCGCAAGGTGGCGGTCGGCTACGACGGGCGGCTGAGTTCGCCGATGCTGGAGGCGGCCCTTGTCGACGGACTGAGGGCAAGCGGCGCGGATGTCGTGCGGATCGGCCTGGGGCCGACGCCGATGCTCTACTATGCCGAGGCGTCCGGCGCGGATGTGGACGGGGCGATCCAGATCACCGGCAGCCACAATCCCGTCGATCACAACGGTTTCAAGCTGGTGCTGGGCGGGCGACCGTTCTTCGGGCCGGACATCGCGATGCTTGGCGAAATGGCGGAGCGGGGCGACTGGGACGACTGGGATGAGGGCGCGGGCGCGGGCAGCCTCGAGGATCGTCCCGTGCTGGATGCCTATGTCGAGCGGATCGCTCAGGGGATCGCCGGGATTGCCGGGTTGGCGCATCTGCGCATCGGCTGGGATGCCGGGAACGGCGCGGCGGGCCTCGCGGTGGAGCGGCTGACGGCGCGTCTGCCGGGCGAGCATCACCTGCTCTTCACCGAGATCGACGGCCGCTTTCCCAACCATCACCCGGACCCGACCGAGGAAACGAACCTTGCGGACCTGAAGGCGCTCATCGCTGCGAAAGGGCTGGATTTCGGCGTGGCTTTCGATGGGGACGGCGACCGGATCGGCGTGGTCGACAGTCTCGGGCGCGCGATCTGGGGCGACCAGCTGCTGGGGATCTTTGCCGAGGACCTGCTGGCGCGCCTGCCGGGGGCGACCGTGATCGGGGACGTGAAGGCTTCCGGCGCGCTGTTCGACACGATCAGGCGGTGCGGCGGGCAGTCGCTCATGTGGAAGAGCGGCCATTCGCACATGAAAGCGAAAATGCGCGAAACCGGCGCACCACTGGCGGGCGAGACCAGCGCGCACCTGTTCTTTGCGGACGATTTCTACGGTTTCGACGACGGGCTCTACGCGGCCGTGCGGCTGATGGCGGCGACGGCGCGGCTCGGCCGCTCGGTAACCGCGCTGCGATCTGCCATGCCCGAGATGCTCAATACGCCGGAACTGCGCTTCCAGGTGGACGAAAGCCGCAAGTTCGCGGCGATCGACGAAGTGCGGGCGCGGCTTGCGGCGGCGGGGGCCGATTTCGTCGATATCGACGGGGTGCGTGTCACAACGCCCGAAGGCTGGTGGCTGCTGCGCGCCTCGAACACGCAGGACGTTCTGGTGGCACGGGCGGAAAGCGGCACGGCTGAAGGGCTGGAGCGGCTGATTGCGCAAGTCGACGCGCAGCTTGCGCTTTCAGGGCTGCGACGGGGGCCGCAAACCGGGCATTAACGAAGCACGAGCCAGGCGAGGCCGACCGCCAGCGCGCTGGCGATCAGCGGGATCGCGCCGTCCCGGCCCTTCTGCCATCCGGCGACGCTGACGACGACACCTGCCTTGAACAGGGTATTGAGCGCCACCGGCACGGCCAGAACCAGCCCCGCCGTCCGGGGATCGAGCGCCTGGCCGGCAAGGCCGCCCATGGTGATGATCGCCGAATCGACGTCCACCGTCCCCGAGATTGCCAGTACCAGCGCAAGGCCCCGGTCCCCGAAGTTCTGGAGCACCCAGAGCGAGGCGACGGTGAGGACCATGACCAGCCCGGCCAGCATGAGGGCCGGGGCGATGTCGAAAGGGTTGCGGATGGTCATGGCATGACTGGTGCCCGATACTTCCACCAGGCGCGTGCGGTGCAGATACCAGGCGGCCAGGGCCAGGCTGACCACCAGGCCGGGGGCGACCAGCCTGACCAGCATCGGCAGGGCGGGCGGGGCCAAGAGCCCGGTCAGCACCATGACGCGCAGGAACATCACCACCGAGGATACCGAGACGGCCGAGGCCAGCACGGGCGCGGGGATCGCGTCTTCCTTCATGCGATTGGCGATCGAGGCGGTCACCGCGGTCGAGGATACCAGAGCGCCCGCCGCCGCCGTGGCAATGACCCCGCGTGCGGCGCCGACGATGCGCGTCGCGAAATATCCCGCGAAGGAGAAGCCCGAGACCAGCACCACGATCAGCCAGAGCTTCCTCGGGTTCCATGCGTCGTAGGGGCCGAAATCCCGGTTGGGCAGCAGGGGCAGGATCACCAGCGCGATCAGGGCGAAGCGGGCGATCGACAGCACCTCGCGCTGGCTGAGGCGCTCGATCCAGTCGTGAAGCTGCTCGCGCATGGCCAGGAGCAGCACCATGACCACGGCGACCACCGTGCCGATCAGCCGCTCCCCCATGCCGACCAGCAGGCCGCTGGCCAGCGTCAGCAGCGCCACTACCCCGGATGTCCCGCTGACGCTGCGGTTGAGCCGGGCGTCGCGCCAGTAGCCCAGGATCACCAGCAGCCCGGCCGCGCCCAGCAGCACGGTCGCGGGGCCGGGGGCCGGCGCTAGGAGAATGCCGGAGAGCCCGCCCGCAAGGCCCATCAGCGCGAACGTGCGTATCCCGGCGAAACGGGTGCCCTCGGCCCGCTCGCGCGTGGCCCAGCCGCGTTGCAGCCCGACCAGCAGCCCTAGCGCGAGACTGACGGCAAGGGCGATCAGGTGGCCGAAGTCGAGATCCGTCTGCATCGTCCCCAGGGGTGCTGCTGCGATGTGGCCCGACCATCCGCGAAGGGGCGCAAGTAGGCAAGAAGATTGCGGAACCCGGACCGCTGCTCGGGCTTTCCTGAAGGGCCTGCCCGTGCTTCAACTCCGTGCTTCAACCCTGTCCCTGTCGAACACATGCCGAGACCGACCTGATGATGCCTGCCGGCGCCGTTCCTGCCGAGATTGACGCCTGGTTCGCCGGGCGGGGATGGCGGGTGCGGCGGCATCAGGCGGAAATGCTGGCCGCGTCCGATCGCGGGCTCCATGCCCTGCTGGTGGCCGATACCGGCGCGGGCAAGACGCTGGCGGGGTTCCTGCCGACTCTGGCCGCCTTCTGTACTTCGCGGCTGGGAGAGGCGGCGCTGCCGGAGGGGCTGCACACGCTCTACGTCTCGCCGCTCAAGGCGCTGGCGCATGACGTCCAGCGCAACCTCCTCACCCCGGTCGAGGAAATGGGCCTGCCGATCCGCATCGAGACCCGCAGCGGCGACACCCCCTCCGACCGCAAGGCGCGGCAGCGCGCAAGGCCGCCGCATGTCCTGCTGACCACGCCGGAATCGCTCTCGCTCCTGCTCAGCTATCCCGAGGCCCCGGCGCTGTTCGCGGGGCTGAAGCGTGTGGTCATCGACGAGATCCACGCTTTCGCCACCGGAAAGCGCGGCGATCTGCTGGCCCTGGCGCTCTCGCGTCTTCAGGCGCTCTCGCCCGGCCTCCAGCGGGCGGGTCTCTCGGCCACGCTCGCCGACCCCGATGCCTTTCGCGGCTGGCTGGCCCCCTGGGGCGAGGTCGATGCCGTCGAGCTGGTGGAGGGCGAGACGGGGGCGCAGCCCGAAGTCTCCATTCTCCTGCCCCAGGAAGAACGCATCCCCTGGAGCGGTCACGCCGCTACATGGGCGATCCCGCAGCTGATCGAGCAGATCGCCGCCCACCGCACCACGCTGATCTTCACCAACACGCGGTTTCTGGCGGAATATATCTTCCAGGAACTCTGGAACGCCAACGAGCAGAACCTGCCGATCGGCATCCACCACGGGTCGCTTTCCAAGGAGGCGCGGCGCAAGGTGGAAGGGGCCATGGCGGAAGGGCGGCTGCGCGCGCTGGTCTGCACCGCCAGCCTCGATCTGGGCGTGGACTGGGGCGATATCGACCTTGTCGTGCAGATGGGCGCGCCGAAGGGCTCATCGCGCCTGCTCCAGCGGATCGGCCGCGCCAATCACCGGCTCGACCAGCCCAGCAAGGCGCTGCTGGTGCCGGGCAACCGTTTCGAGTTTCTCGAAGCCTTCGCGGCGCAGCAGGCGGTGGAGGACGGCCAGCGCGACGGCGAGCCGTTCCGGCCGGGCGGGCTGGACGTCCTTGCCCAGCATGTCATGGCCATGGCCTGTAGCGGGCCGTTCCGGGAAGAGGCGCTGCTCTCCGAAGTGCGTTCGTCGCTGGCCTATGCCTGGGTGGACGAGACGATCTTCGCCCGGGTGCTCGATTTCGTGGCGACCGGGGGTTACGCGCTGCGCTCCTACGATCGCTTCCGCCGGATCGTGCGGGAGAAGGACGGCACCTGGCGGCTGACCCATCCCGAACATGCTGCGCGCCACCGGCTCAATGCCGGGATCATCGTCGATGCCGAGATGCTCGACGTGCGCTTTCGCAACGGGCGTTCGCTGGGGAAAGTCGAGGAGGGGTTCGGCGCCAGCCTAAAGCCGGGCGACACGTTCCGCTTCGCCGGGATGGATCTGGAAGTCGAGGCCATGCGCGAACTGGAACTGGTGGTGCGGGCCGCGAAGCGTTCGGCGACCATACCCAGCTACATGGGCCAGCGCATGCCGATCTCCACCCATCTGGCCGACCGGGTGCGGGCGATGCTGTTCGACCGCGCGGGCTGGGCGAGATTTCCCGACGATGTGCGCGTATGGCTGGAAGTGCAGGACTGGCGATCGCACCTGCCCGCGCCGGGGCGCCTGCTGGTGGAAAGCTTTCCGCACCGGGGCCATGCCTATACGACCTACTACACGTTCGAGGGCTGGCCCGCGAACCAGTCGCTTGGCATGCTGGTCACGCGGCGCATGGAAGACCGGGGGCTGGGGCCGCTGGGCTTCGTGGCGACCGACTATGCGCTGGTGGTCTGGGGGCTGAAGGCGGTGGAGGATCCGGCCGCGCTGCTCTCGCCCGATATCCTCACGCATGAATTCGTGGACTGGGTGCAGCAGTCCTACCTGCTGCGGCGGGCCTTCCGCGAGGTGGCGGTGATTTCCGGCCTCGTCGAGCGGCAGCAGCCGGGAAAACGCAAGTCCGGGCGGCAGGTCACGTTCTCGACCGACCTGATCTACGACGTGCTGCGCAAGTACGAGCCGGATCACCTGCTGATGGATGCCGCCTGGGCCGATGCCCGCACGCGCATGACCGACGTTGCCCGCGTGGCCGATGTGCTCGACCGCGCCGCGCGCGAAGTGGACCATGTCCGGCTGGAGCGGATCAGCCCGCTTTCGGTTCCGGCGATCTCGATGATCGGCCGGGAATCTCTGCCCTCCGGCTCGGCCGACGACGACCTGCTGGTGGAGGCGGAAAGCCTGTCCTCGATGGCGATGAGGGTCGATCCCGTGGAAACGGAAGGCGATTGAAAGCATTTTCTAATCAGGTGGAATTTCCTGATGACTCGGAAAATGCGACAGCTCCGGCCAACAAAAAAGGGGCGGATCGCTCCGCCCCTTCGTTGGTCCTTGAGAGACCGTTTCGCAATCCGGCTTACTTGCCGAAGTCGCGGAACTGTTCGTTGCCGACGAAGCCGAACTTCGTGACTTCCGCCGCCTTGATCAGCTGCAGCACACCGGCCGAGAGATCGTAGCTGGCGTTTGGCTCCGGCTGGTACTGCAGCTCGGGTTCGACCGGGTAGTTCATCGACTGCTTGAGCAGATTGGTGAGACCCGGGCCGTCGACCGGCGTGCCGTTCCAGAGGATCTTGTCGTCCGCGGTGAGAACCACCTTGTTGCGGATCGGATCGACCGGAGGAGGGTTGTTCGTCGGAGGGGTTGCAACCGGCAGATCGATGTCGATCGAGTGGGTCGCAACCGGGATGGTAATGATGAACATGATGAGGAGAACGAGCATGACGTCGATCAACGGCGTCGTGTTCATTTCCATCATCGGCGCGCCATCATCCTTGCCGCCTGACATTGCCATGGAAAGTTACTCCTGTTCCTGCCGAACGTCAGCCGTTCGGGTCGACCGGGTTGGTGATGAAACCAACCGTCGGGTAGCCCGAGATCTGAACGTTGTAGATCGCACCGGCAACGCAGCGCCACGGGGCGTTGACGTCACCACGGATGTGGACCTGCGGCACGAGATCGGGGTTAGCCTGAAGGGCCTGCGGACCGCCTTCGCGCTTCACGATGTTGTCGAGGCGCTTGAAGGCCATGTCACGCAGTTCCTGCGAGGTCACCGGCGTGATGTTGTTGAAGTAGACGCGGCATTCGCCGTTGCGCGAAGCGCCAGCGTAACCGGGTTCACCCGCTGCCTTGCCGCCATCGTCGGTGGTCGAGACGGTGAGGAGAAGGTTTTCAACCTTGTCCTTCGATTCGACGGCTTCGATGACAGGGATCTTCAGCTTTTCGATCGTCTGGATCGCGACCGGAACCGCGATCAGGAAGATGATCAGAAGCACCAGCATGACGTCGACGAGCGGCGTCGTGTTGATGTCGGACATCGGTGTCTCGGCACCGCCTCCGCCCGAGGATATCGCCATAGTCTTATCCTAATCCTTGCGTTGCCCTGGGCAGGCGGCGGACGCGCATGCAACGCACCGCCGCCTGGTTCCCTGGACGCGCCTGGCCGCCTTGCGACCGGCGCGCCCGTACTGCTTACGGCTTGGCCGGAGCAGCAGCCGGCTTCGCCGGAGCGGCAGCAGGCTTGGCGGGGGCAGCGGCAACGACGGGCTTCACGGCGCCCTTCGAGTTGATGTTCGCGAGAACGTCAGCCGAGAAACCGGTCAGGTTTTCAGCGATGCGCTTGTTGCGGCTCTGGAGGTAGTTGTAGGCGAGAACGGCGGGAACGGCGACGATCAGACCGAGCGCGGTCATGATCAGCGATTCACCGACGGGGCCGGCAACCTTGTCGATCGAAGCCGAACCGGCGATGCCGATGGCGATCAGGGCGCGGTAGATGCCGACGACGGTACCGAACAGACCGATGAACGGTGCGGTCGCGCCGACGGTGGCGAGGAACGGCAGGCCCGAAGCGAGGCGGGCGTTGATCGAGGCTTCCGAGCGGGCAAGCGAAGCGTGCATCCAGTCGTGGGCTTCGAGCGAGTCGGTCATCTTGGCGTGCTGGTCTTCAGCAGCGATGCCGTCGTCGACGAGCTGGCGCCATGCGCTGTTCTTCTCGAGCTTGGCGGCGCCTTCGCGCAGGGTCGGGGCCTTCCAGAACGTCGTGCGGACGACGTTGTACTGGCGCATGATCTTCGACTGTTCGAACCACTTGGTGAACAGGATGTAGAACGAGCCGAACGACATCACGCCCATGATGATCACGGTTGCGTACGAGATGAAGCCACCGGCCTCGAGGGCTTCCATGAAACCGAACTTGTTCTGCGGCGCAGCTTCGCCCGCGGCGGCAAGGATATCAATAAGCATGCGATTTACCTCTCAAGAAGAATGCAGGGACCGATTCCGGCCGGGGTGTGGGGCCGGACCAGTCTTAAAAGGAGTTAGTTCAGCTTGTAGACGATGGCCGTCGAGAACTGGCCGCTCGTCGGATTGCCGGCATCGTCCAGCGCCGGATTGAACCGCGCGTAGCGGGTCATGCCGTCGCAGGCTGCCTCGTCCAGGTCAGGGCTGCCGCTCGACGCGGTGACCGAGCATGCGGTGACCTTGCCGTCCGGTCCGATCCCGACGCGCACGCCGACGCGGCCTTCACGCTCTTCACGAGCGGCGCGGGTCGGATAGTTCGCCTGGATGCGGGCTGCCCAGCTTCCCTGGCCCTTCGGCGAAGCGCCGCGAGCCTTGGAGGGACCCGGAGGAGCCGGAGCCGGAGCCGGGGGCGCCGGCGGAGCCGCCGTCGTGATCACCACCGGCGGAGCCGGGGGAGGGGTGATGACGGTCTGCACCGGCGGCGGGGCCGGGGCAATGTTGATCGGCGGCGGAGGCGCGACGATCGGCGGCGGCGGAGCTTCTTCCTGCTTCGGCGGCGGCGGCGGCGGCTCTTCCTCCTTCGGTTTCTCTTCCTTGATGTCGACTGTGGTCACCTTCTTGATGACCTGTTGCGCAGCCTGGTAGGCCAGGCCCGTGACGAGCGCATAGCCTACAAAGACGTGGATCAGCGCAACAATGACAAGCGCGGTAATCTTGTTACCGCTCATTTGCTGGTCAGCGTAAGCCATTCAAACGCATCACTCCATTACCAAGCCCCGGACCGGACCGAAACCGGACAAGTCCAAGGGCGTCCATGGCCCTTCCCCGAAGGCAAGGTCCATGACGAAACTCCAAATTACCCACCCTGACGGCTGACGATCAGCCCATCCGTAAACTTTTGACGGGAGGCGAACCGCGGGGCTTTATCGTTTTTTGGCCCCAATTTGCGAGTTTCCTTAGCCCGACAGTTGCATGTGTGCAACGCCTTATCGGTACGTCAACCGTTAACGGTCAATTCAGGGCGGATAAGTTCCAATCGCAAAAGGGGGATTTTGTGGCTGGCCCCCAAAGCCGCTATAGGCTGGCCTTTTTCCACGGAGAGTATCCCCCATGTCATCGAAACTGCACCGACTTGTCGCGAATCTGGCGGGGGTTGCGCTGGCCGTGCAGGCAGTTCCGGTTGTCGCCCAGGGGGTAACCGGTGGCAATTCGGGGCCGGGGATAGGCTCTGGCGCAGGGGCAGCAGGCAGCCGCGACCTGACCAGCGCGGGCGGGCCGACCTTCGCCGATATTGCAGATCTGTCCGAATCGGCCGGGCTGGTGGTCAAGGCGCAGATTCGCAAGATGGTGCGCGTGGAGGACGAGCGGGCGCCCGGTCTCGCTCAGGGCATGGCGCGCTTCTACATGACCGCGCAGACGCAGGCCCTGATCGCGGGCAAGGCGCCGATCGGCGAATCGTTCGTCTATCTGGTGGACCTGCCGCTCGACGCCAAGGGCAAGGTGCCCAAGCTGAAGAAGCAGGACGTGCTGCTCTTCGCCCGCGCGGTGCCCGGCCGTCCCGGTGAACTCCAGCTGGTGACCCCGACCGCGCAGCAGCTGTGGAGCGAGCAGGCCGAAGCGCGGGTGCGCGGCATTCTCCAGTCGCTGCTTTCGGGCAATGCCCCGGTCAAGATCACCGGCGTGCGCGAACTGATGTACGTTCCCGGCAATCTGGCGGGGCAGGGCGAGACCCAGATCTTCCTCAACACCAAGGACGGCTCGGCCGCCTCGATCACCGTGCATCACGAACCCGGCGCGGCGCCGGCCTGGGGCGTCTCGTTCTCGGAACTCGTGGCGGATATCGGCAACCCGCCGCGCCCGGAGACGGTCGAGTGGTACCGCCTCGCCTGCTTCCTGCCGAACAACCCGCCGCAGGGCACCAATGTGGCCGAGGGCATTGAGGAGCGCCGTCAGGCGGCGGCAGACTATCGCATGGTCCTGGGCGAGCTGGGCGAGTGCCGCCGCACGCTGGGGCAGGGCGCCAGGACGCAGGGCTGATTCCTCGGGGTTAATTCCCCGGCACTGACGTTTCCCCTCATCACCTCTCGAAGGTACTGGAATTTCGCCGTGGGCTCCCCTAGGGCCCGAACCCGAAAGGGTAGTCCATGGTTGAACCGCTGAATATTGCGCTGGCCGGTCTCGGCACTGTCGGAACGGGCGTCGTCCGTCTCATCGAGACCAATGCCGAACTCATTGCCCGCCGCGCGCGGCGCCCCATTCGCATCGCCGCCGTCAGCGCGCGGGACCGGACCAAGGATCGCGGCGTGGACTTGTCCCGCTACGACTGGGAGGACGATCCCGCGGCCCTGGCGGCCCGCAGCGACGTGGATGTCGTGGTGGAAATGGTCGGCGGTTCGGACGGTCCGGCGCTGGCGCTGGCTCGCGGGGCCATCGGGCAGGGCAAGGGGCTGGTCACCGCCAACAAGGCGATGATCGCGCATCACGGCCTGGAACTGGCTTCGGCCGCCGAGAAGGCGGGCGTGGCGCTGAAGTTCGAGGCGGCGGTGGCGGGCGGCATCCCGGTGATCAAGGGGCTGAGCGAAGGCGCGGCCGCCAATGCCATCGAGCGGGTCTACGGCATCCTCAACGGCACCTGCAATTACATCCTCTCCACCATGGAGGATACCGGCCGCGATTTCGGCGATGTCCTCGCCGAAGCGCAGCGCCTGGGTTATGCCGAAGCCGATCCGACGTTCGACGTCGAGGGCATCGATGCCGGGCACAAGCTCTCGATCCTCGCGGCGATCGCCTTCGGTTCGCGCCTGCGTTTCGACGCGGTCGAGACCACCGGCATTTCCCGCGTGAAGGCGGCGGACATCGAGCAGGCCCGCTCGCTCGGCTACGTCATCCGCCTGCTGGGCATGGGCGAGATCGACCGGACGGGTGGCACGCCGCGCCTGTTCCAGCGGGTCCATCCGCATCTCGTGCCCTTCGATCATCCGCTTGCCCATGTCGACGGCGCGACCAACGCGGTCGTCGCGGAAGGCAACTTCATGGGCCGCCTGCTGTTCCAGGGCGCCGGGGCCGGTGACGGACCGACCGCAAGCGCGGTGGTGGCCGACATCATCGACATCGCGCGCGGCGAAAAGGGCGCTGCCTTCTCGATGCCTGCGCAGGAACTGGAGGCCATGGAACCGGCCGAGACCGGCCATCGCCGCGGGCGCAGCTATATCCGCTTCACCGTGCCGGATCGTCCGGGCGTGCTGGCCGACATCACGGCGGCCATGCGCGATGCGGGCGTCTCGATCGCCAGCATGATCCAGAAGGGCGAAGACGCGCAGACGGGCGAGGTGATCCTGGCCATCGTCACGCACGAGGGCCCGGAATCGGCGGTGACCGAAGCGCTGCGCATCCTCGACGGATCGGACAGCCTGGCGGCGCGTCCGTTGGTGATGCAGATCATCGAGGGGTAAGGGCGCCATTTGAAAAATGCCTGAAGGGCATTTTTGAGCGGCACCGGCCCACGCCCCCACCCACAGGATACGACCGTTGGGTGGTGGGTGGGGGTGTGGGCCGGTGCCGCCAAAATCCGCCTTCAGCGGATTTTCAAATCAATGCGCGCGCATTTCGCCCTTGGCGACCTTGTCCGCGTCCGAGCCCGCGGGGGCTTCGGGGATCGCTGACAGATCGATGATATAGGGCTGCTCAACTTTGCCGAAAGTGGCGGTGGCCTTGCCCTTGAAGATGCCCTTGCCCGCGACGTCGGGCGGGGTCAGCCTCCCGTCGTTCAGGGCCTGGTCCGAAAGCGGGTCTTCCTGCGAGGTGGACTGGGCGCGGTACTTTTCCTCGTCCGGTGCGCAGACGACGATCTCGCCCGGCCGCGCGGCGCGGGTTTCGCTCAGGCATTTCTGGCGGGCGGTTTCCGGCGTAAGACGGCCCGCGCCGGACATCATGCGCTGGGCGATCGCGCGGTCTTCATCGGAAACAGTACTGCCTGCAGCCGTCGCAGAGGAATTCGCCTGGGCCATCGCCGGAACCGGCGCAAATAAGGCCATTGCGAACAATATCCGCCATCTTCTCGACAATTGAAAATCCTCTGTCTAAGCCGCTCCCAGAACCTTTCCTCCTCGGATTAATCCAGAGTGAACATGCCTGAAAACAAGACGCCTGCAAGTAAAGTTCTCGACCGGGTCCTTGTACTTGAAATGGTTAGGGTTACCGAGGCTGCGGCCATCGCCGCATCGCGCCTGGTGGGGCGCGGTGACGAGAAGGCTGCAGACCATGCCGCAGTTGAAGCGATGCGCAAGGCTTTTGACACGCTTTACATGGACGGCACCGTCGTGATCGGCGAAGGCGAGCGGGACGAGGCGCCGATGCTGTTCATCGGCGAGAAGGTCGGCGGGGCGCCGGGCAGCGGCCCCAAGATCGACATCGCGCTCGATCCGCTCGAAGGCACGACGATCACCGCCAAGGCGGGCCCCAACGCGCTGGCCGTGCTGGCCGCGGCCGAGGAAGGCTGCCTGCTCAACGCGCCGGACGTCTACATGGAGAAGCTGGCGGTCGGTCCCGGCTATCCCGAGGGCGTGATCGATCTCAACCGCACGCCGACCGAGAACGTCGCCGCCGTCGCCGCCGCCAAGGGCGTGCGGCCCGACGAGGTCATCGTCTGCGTGCTCGATCGTCCGCGCCATGCCGACCTGATCGAGGAACTGCGCGAGATCGGCTGCGGGATCCACCTGATACCCGACGGCGACGTGGCGGGCGTGATCGCGGTGACCGACGAGGAAACCACGATCGATATCTACATGGGTTCGGGCGGCGCGCCGGAAGGCGTGCTGGCGGCGGCGGCGCTGCGCTGCGTGGGCGGCCAGATCCAGGGGCGTCTGCTGTTCCGCAACGAGGACGAGCGCAGCCGCGCGCGCAAGTGGGGCATCAAGGATCTCGACAAGATCTATACCCTGGGCGACCTTGCCAAGGGCGACTGCATCTTCGCCGCCACCGGCGTGACCGACGGTTCGCTGCTCTCGGGCGTCAAGCGCCTCAAGGGCGGCAAGATGACCACCGAAAGCGTCGTGATGCGCGCCAGCTCCGGCACCGTGCGCTGGATCAAGGGCGAGCACCGGGATCGCTGAAATGATGCTGCTGGTTCGCATGCCGTATCGGGACTTGCGTTTCCATTCAGATATTTGTCGTGGAAACGGCCGGTTTCGGGATTTGCCGAAACCGGCCGTTTCCACATGGAAGTCACGGTGATGCGCAATGCTTTCTGTTGCAATCCGATGACTCATGGCTAGAGGCGACCGCGTCCAGCCACCCTTCACCACAAGCCGTCTCGGGGATTCGCAATGAAGATCATGTCCGGCAACAGCAACCTTCCGCTCGCGCGTGCGATCGCGGGGTATCTTGAACTGCCGCTCACCGACGCCGCCGTACGCCGTTTCGCCGACGAGGAAATCTTCGTCGAGATCCACGAGAACGTGCGCGGCGAGGATGTCTTCGTCGTCCAGCCGACCAGCTATCCGGTCAACGACAACCTGATGGAGCTGCTGATCTGCATCGACGCCCTGCGTCGTGCCTCGGCCAAGCGCATCACCGCCGTGATCCCCTATTTCGGTTACGCCCGCCAGGACCGCAAGCCCGGCCCGCGCACGCCGATCTCGGCCAAGCTGGTCGCCAACCTGCTGACTGAAGCCGGTGCCGACCGCGTCCTCTCGGTCGACCTGCACGCCGGCCAGATCCAGGGCTTCTTCGACATTCCCACCGACAACCTGTTCGCGGCGCCGGTCATGGCCGCCGACATCCAGGCCCGTTACGGCGACCAGTCGCTGATGGTGGTTTCGCCCGACGTCGGCGGCGTGGTCCGCGCCCGCGCGCTGGCCAAGCGCCTCGACAACGCCCCGCTCGCCATCGTCGACAAGCGCCGCGACAAGCCCGGCCAGTCGGAAGTGATGAACATCATCGGTGACGTGAAGGGACGCGCCTGCATCCTGATCGACGACATCATCGATTCGGGCGGCACCCTGTGCAACGCCGCACAGGCGCTGATGGACGAGGGCGCCACCAGCGTCACCGCCTACATCACCCACGGCGTGCTTTCGGGCGCGGCAGTTTCGCGCGTGACCAATTCCGCGCTCAAGGAACTGGTGATCACCGATTCGATCCAGGCCACCGAAGCGGCCCAGCAGTCGGACAAGATCCGCATCCTGACGATCGCGCCGCTGATCGGCGAGGCCATCCGCCGCATTGCCGACGAAAGCTCGGTATCCAGCCTGTTCGACTGAGCTGCGTCGTACGGACTGCGCAAATCAGGGGGCGCTCTCGCAGGAGAGCGCCCCTTTTTGTTTCATGTGGAACTTTTTGGATTTGAAAATCCGCCGCAGCCGCAAGCTCGTCACGGATGTGACGAGCGCACCCAACAATAACCATCACGCCCAGGGACGCACCTGCCCGGGCGCCAGCCGATGCAATGCCTCAAGCCGCCTTGCCTGCCGCGATTCGAGCGAAAGCGTGAGGATCGGCTGCGGGGTCTGGGCGAACTGGCGCGGGGACATGCCGAACAGCTGCGTGAATTCGTGGATGAGGTGGCTCTCATCGTAATAGCGCAGGGCCATTTCGTCCGCCTCGTCCTTGTCGGCCACGCCGCGCAGATAGCTGGCCATGTCGAGCGCGCGGGCACGGCGCAGGACCTGCTTGGGAGCCATGCCGAAGTCGCGACTGACAACCCGTTCGAGCTTGCGCCGCTCCACGCCGCAGACACCGGCCGCTTCCGCGATCGACATGGCCGGGTCGCGGTAGCTGATTTCCTCGAACCGGGCGCTGATCGGATCGGGCGAGGGGCAGTCCATATGTTCGATGCGCCTGCGGACCATGTTTTCCAGCGCGAGGAGCCAGTCCTCCGGCTCGGCATGGGGTTCCAGCAGGGCCAGCATCCGGTCGGAGGGCATGGCGACCACGTCGGTCGAAACGAGGCGGTCCACATGATCGCCCACTCTCGGCCCGCGCAGGGCGGTGCAGGCGCCGGGACGGAACGACATGCCGACGCTGATGAAGCTGCCGGTGACGCGGATCGGCATGCGCCGGGATTGCGGCCCGCAGAAGATCGCCGCATTGCCCGCTTCCATCCGGCCCGTGGCGGTTTCGGCTTCCCACAGTCCCGCAAGCTGGATGCGCAGGAAGGCGCTGTCGCTGAACAGGCCGCATTGCACCGTGTAGTCCACCGGCGCCGCGACTTTCGTGACGTAGAGCCGCGCCACCCACGGCGCGAGGTCCGGCGCGGGTGCCCGGTTGTAGCTGAGGGGTTGGCCCTCTCTGGTAACTCCCTGTTCCGGCGCGATCGCATGATCGATGGCCGGCCGCACTTTATGGTACATGTACCTGCTTCCGTGATGCGCGTGGTTGCGGCCCCGTTCTCTGGATAGGCAGGCGCCGGGGGCGCCGCAATGTGGGAAAAACCCATAGAGGTCTTCCACAGGCGGCTAATCCGCCCCGAAACGGCGGTATTTCCGATGATCGCTTGACCAGCCATCGTCGCGGCGGGCAGAGCATGGCGCATGAAGCTGGACAACGACATTGCCCTCGCCCTGCGCCTTGCCGATGCTGCCGGTGACGCGATCCGACCCCATTTCCGCTCCGGTGTAGGGGTGGAGAGAAAGGGCGATGCCTCGCCGGTCACGGTGGCCGATCGCGCGGCCGAGGAAGCGATGCGCCGCATCCTCAAGGCCGAGGTCCCGCGCGACGGCATCATCGGCGAGGAGTTCGGCAGCGAGGAAGGCTCATCGGGCCGGACCTGGGTGCTGGACCCGATCGACGGCACCGTGTCCTTCATCGCCGGGCGCCCGATCTTCGGCACCCTGATCGCGCTGCTGGTCGATGGCTGGCCGGTGCTGGGGATCATCGACCAGCCGATCCTGGGCGAGCGCTGGGTGGGCGCGAGCGGCCTGCCGACCACGTTCAACGGCAAGGAAGTGCGCACGCGCCCCTGCCGCGAGCTTTCCCAGGCCATGCTGGCGACGACCGGCCCGCACTATTTCGACGACCATCAGGGCGAGCACTTCATGGCGCTGGCGGCCAGGACCGACCACAAGCGCATGGTCATGGGCGGCGATTGCTACAATTACGGGCTGCTCGCCAGCGGTCATCTCGACGTGGTGTGCGAGGCCGGACTGAAGCTGCACGACTGGGCGGCACTGGTGCCCGTGGTCGAAGGCGCAGGCGGCACGATGTGCGACTGGAACGGGGAGCCGCTCCACGCCCGGTCCGACGGCCATGTCCTGGCGATCGGCGATCCGGCGCGGCTGGAGGACGTGGTCGAGGGCCTGGCCTGTCACCACTGACCGGAGGAAACCATGCGCAGGGTAGGACTCTTCGTCTACGGTACGCTCCAGCCCCACGCGGGTACGCGCATGGGCCGCTGGGTGGCGGCGCGCATGGTTTTCAGCGAGCCTGCCAGCGTGCCCGGTGCCATCCGTGCGGTGCGCGGCGGCAACGGCTGGTTTCCCGCGCTCGTGCCGGCGGGATCCGCGACACGGGTGCAAGGCACCTTCTGCGAACTGGAACTGCATCCCGGCGATCTGGCGAAGCTCGATCGCTACGAGGGGCGCGAATATCGCCGCACCGCGATGCCGGTGCGCACGGCGGCCGGGCGCAAGGCACGCGCGCAAGTCTACCTCTGGCGGATCGCCTTGCCCCAGGGCTCGCCGCCGATACCGGACGGCGACTATCTCGCCTGGCTGGAACGCACCGGGCGCCAGGCATTCACGACCCCGCGCAACGGCAGCTGAGGAGGCGCAGATGCGCGACAGGACGGCTATCATCACCGGCGCGGGGGCAGGGATCGGCCGCGGGCTGGTGATGCACTTCGCAGGGCTCGGCTGGCGGGTGGCCGCTCTGGACATTGACGAGGAGGCGCTGGGCGAACTCGCCGCGCTCCTGCCCGAAGACCGTTTCCTGCCGCTTCCCTGCGACGTCGGCCACGAGACGCAGGTCCGTTCCGCCTTCGCGCGCATCGGCAAGTGGAGCGAGGCGGCGCACCTGCTGGTGAACAATGCAGGGATAGCCGATCCCGTGTCGGGCCCGCTGGAGGACCTGACATTGGCAAGCTGGCAGCGCTGGATCGATTCGAGCCTGACCGCCGCCTTCCTCTGCACCCGCGAGGCGCTGGGCCTGCTGCGCGCCGGGGCGCCGGCCAGCGTGGTGCATATCGCCTCGACACGCGCCTTGCAGTCCGAGCCGGATACTTATGCCTATGCCGCCTCCAAGGGCGGGCTCTGCGCATTGACTCATGCCATGGCGGTCGGACTGGGACCGGAAATCCGCGTGAATGCGGTGCTGCCGGGTTGGATCGAGACCGGCCCCTGGCAGAAGGCCGCGACGCGCCGCGAACCGCAACATTCGGCGCAGGACCGCGCGCAGCACCCGGTAGGGCGGGTCGGCACGGTCGAGGATATCGCCGCGGCCGTAGAATGGCTTGCCGGAGAGGGCGGCGGGTTCGTGACCGGGCAGGAGATCGTCGTGGACGGCGGCATGACGCGCAAGATGATCTATGTCTGATTGCGGGCATGTTCCCCGGAGCCGCCCCAAGGGGCGCCGGGCAAATGAGTCCCTTGCGCTCGGGCCGTTCTCCCACTAAAGGCGCGCCCTTCAATCGACACGGTTGAGTCTCCAACAGGAGATTCGCGGGTCGGCCTGGCGAAAAGGGCTGCCATGGCTGACCGGACGTGTCCCTGTGAAAGGAAACGAAATGCCCAAGCTGAAGACCAAGAGCGGTGTGAAGAAGCGCTTCAAGCTCACCGCCACCGGCAAGGTGAAGCACGGCGTTGCCGGCAAGCGCCACCGCCTGATGAGCCATAACGGCAAGTACATCCGCCAGAATCGCGGCACCGAAGTCATTTCCGACGCCGATGCCAAGACGATCAAGAAGTGGGCGCCCTACGGGCTCAACTGAGGAGTACTGACCTATGAGCCGTATCAAGAGGGGCGTAACCACCCGCGCCAAGCACAAGCGTATTCTCGAACAGGCCAAGGGTTACCGCGGCCGTCGCAAGAACACGATCCGCGTTGCCCGTCAGGCCGTCGAAAAGGCCGGCCAGTACGCCTACCGCGACCGCAAGATCAAGAAGCGGACCTTCCGCGCTCTCTGGATCCAGCGTATCAACGCTGCCGTCCGCGCCGAAGGCCTGACCTACTCGCAGTTCATGCACGGCGTTAAGCTCGCCGGCATCGAGCTCGATCGCAAGTCGATGGCCGACCTCGCCATGAACGAGGGTTCGGTGTTCTCGGCGGTGATCGCTCAGGCGAAGGCCGCTATCCCGGCCTGAACTGTCGAAGGCGGGGCAGCGGAAGATTTCGGCTCCCCGGTTTCGCAGATCGCGAGATAAGGAAAAGGGGCGTGGGTAACATTCACCCGCGTCCTTTTTCTTTTTGGCCCTTTTCTTTTTGGCACCCTTTTTCGTGCGTGCTCGAAAAGTTTGCGCTCCCTTTCAAGTCTGATTACCACGGATGCGGGGGCGCCATGGCGCGAAGAATAGACAGGGAATGACAGCAAGGCGGGTCGTCATACAGTATTGCCCCGTACCCGCGGGGCTCGATCGATATGTCTCGGCCTTGTTCTATTGCGAAATCGAACTGGGTGAGGGGGAGCGTCTTCATGACGTCTTGTCCCCGGACTGGGCCAGCTTCCGCTTTCATTACGGCGCCAGTGTCGAAGGGACGATGCGCACCGGTTCCTCGATCGCCGATTGCCGCTTTACCATTGCCGGTCCGCGTTCCCAGGAAGTGCGCTTTTCCATGGGCGTCGCCCGCCAGTGGGGTTTCCGCCTGACGCCGCTGGGCTGGGCGGCCCTGGTCGGCGTTCCTGCCGACCGTTATGCCGATACCCTGATCGACGGCGATGCCGACGAGGCTTTCGTCCAGTTCCGTCCGCTCTACGACCTGTTGTGCCCGGACCTTTCCCCCGGCGAGCAGCTGGACGTGCTGACGCATTTTCTCGAAGCCATGCCGCGCCGCGCCGTGCCGCATGAGGCGCTGATCCTGGCCATCTGCGAGGCTCTGGCCGACCCGGAAATGCGTTCCGCCACCGATCTGGCCGCACGGGTTCGCGCGCATCCCCGAACCGTCGAGCGGGTCTGCCGCGCCGCTTTCGGCTTTTCGCCCAAGCTCCTGCTGCGCCGCCAGCGGTTCCTGCGCAGCATCGACCAGTTCACGCGGGAGCCCAAACGCAAGTGGATCGGGGCGATCGATGCGGCCTATCACGACCAGGCCCAGTTCGTTCGCGATTTCCGGGCCTTCATGGGCATGACCCCGCGGCAATATGCGCAGCTGGAGAAGCCGGTCACCGGGCTGGTCATGCGCGAACGCGCGCGTAGCGTTCGGTAATATACGCGCCGAAGCAGCCGTTGCGATTTGGCCGCCGTCCCCTTAAGGACCGCGCTTCCAGATATCAGCAACAGTCAGGCAGACCACCAGTGGACTACGCAGCAACCGGCCAGGAGGCGCTCTCGCGGATTGCGGAAGCATCCGATCTCGAAACGCTGGAGGCCCTGCGTGTCGCGTTTCTGGGCAAGCAGGGATCGGTCTCCGGCCTGCTGAAGACACTGGGCAAGCTCGACCCTGAAGAGCGCAAGGTTGAAGGCCCGAAGATCCACGCCCTGCGCGAAAGCGTGAGCGACGCGCTCACTGCCCGCAAGGACGCGCTGGAGACGGCGGCGCTGACCGCCCGTCTGGCCGCCGAGACCATCGACCTCTCGTTGCCGGCGCCCGAAGCGCCGCGCGGCACCGTCCACCCGATCTCGCAAGTGATGGACGAGATTGCCGAAATCTTCGCCGACCTCGGCTTCTCGGTCGCCACCGGCCCGGAGATCGAGGACGACTGGCATAACTTCACCGCGCTCAACATGCCGGAAAGCCACCCGGCGCGCGCGATGCACGACACCTTCTACTTCCCGGACCGCGACGCCCAGAACCGCGAGATGCTGCTGCGTACGCACACTTCGCCGGTGCAGATGCGCACGATGCTCAAGGACGGCGCGCCGCTGCGCATCATCGCGCCGGGCCGCGTCTACCGTTCGGACAGCGACGCCACCCACACGCCGATGTTCCACCAGGTCGAAGGTCTGGTGATCGACAAGGACGTCCACCTCGGCCACCTCAAGTGGACGCTGGAGACCTTCCTGAAGGCGTTCTTCGAGCGTGAGGACATCGTCCTGCGCCTGCGCCCCAGCTACTTCCCCTTCACCGAGCCTTCGGTGGAAGCGGACATCGGCTTCACCCTGATCGACGGTAAGCGCGTGATCGGCGGCGACCCGTCGAAGGGCGAGGGCGGCTGGATGGAAGTGCTCGGCTCGGGCATGGTCAACCGCCGCGTCATCGAATTCGCCGGGCTCGATCCCGACGAATGGCAGGGTTTCGCCTTCGGCATCGGCATCGATCGCCTTGCCATGCTGAAGTACGGCATGGACGACTTGCGCGCCTTCTTCGACGGCGATGTCCGCTGGCTCTCCCACTACGGTTTCTCCGCCCTCGACGTGCCGACCCTTTCGGGCGGCGTTGGCACTCCGGCCTGAGCGCGGGAAGGATCTAGAAAATGAAGTTCTCGCTTTCCTGGCTCAAGCAGTACCTTGAGACCGACGCCTCGCTTGAGGATATCGCCCTGAAGCTCAACGCCATCGGCCTCGAGGTCGAAGGCATCGAGGATCCCGCCGCCAAGCTGGCGGGCTTCCGCGTGGCCAAGGTGCTGACGGCGGACAAGCATCCGCAGGCGGACAAGCTGCAGGTCCTCACCGTCGATACGGGGGAGGGCGTGCTGCAGGTCGTCTGCGGCGCGCCGAATGCGCGTGCGGGCCTTGTCGGCGTGCTCGGCCTTCCCGGCGCGACCGTGCCCGCCAACGGCATGGTGCTGAAGGTCGCCGCCGTGCGCGGCGTCGAATCGAACGGCATGATGTGCTCCACGCGCGAACTGGAGCTGGGCGAAGATCACGACGGCATCATCGAACTGCCCGCGGACGCGCCGGTCGGCACGCCTTTCGCGGACTACCACGGCGCCGATCCGGTGATCGAGGTAGCTGTGACCCCCAACCGCCCGGACTGCATGGGCGTCTACGGCATCGCGCGCGATCTCGCCGCCGCCGGTCTCGGCACGCTGAAGCCGATCGAGGCGCTGGATATCGTAGGCAGCTTCCCCTGCCCGGTGGACGTCCGCACCGACGATGCCGAGGGTTGCCCGGCGTTCTATGGCCGCGTCATCAAGGGCGTGAAGAACGGCCCCTCGCCGCAGTGGCTGCAGGAACGCCTGAAGGCTGCGGGCCAGCGTCCGATCTCGGCGCTGGTGGATGCCACCAACTACATCATGCTGGCCTATGGCCGCCCGGCTCACGCCTATGACCTTGCCAAGCTGAACGGCGCCGTCGTCGCGCGCCGCGCCAAGGATGGTGAGACCGTCGTCGCGCTGAACGAGAAGACCTACACGCTCGATGCCGAGATGACCGTGATCGCCGACGATTCGGGCGTTCACGACATTGCCGGGATCATGGGCGGCGAGCATTCGGGCTGCGGCGACGAGACCACCGACGTCCTGCTCGAAATCGCCTACTTCGATCCCGAGCGCATCGCGAAGACCGGCCGCAAGCTCAACCTCACCTCGGACGCGCGCAGCCGGTTCGAGCGGGGGATCGATCCGAACTTCCTCGACACCGGTCTCGACCACCTGACCCAGCTGATCCAGACGCTGTGCGGCGGTGAGGCCTCGCAGGCGGTGCGCAGCGGCGCGGCTCCGGCCACGCCAAAGATCGTCCACTTCGATCCGGCACTGACCGAGAAGCTGGGCGGCGTGCGCATCGAAGAGGCGGAACAGCAGCGCATTCTGGAAAGCCTCGGCTTCTCGGTCGTGGCCGAGCAGGCGAATTTCGACAAGGCATGGGCCGTCACCGTTCCCGGCTGGCGTCCGGACGTGGATGGCGTGCCCGACATCGTCGAGGAAGTCGTCCGCATCAACGGTCTCGACAAGGTGACCAGCGTCGCGCTGCCGCGTGCAGACGGTGTCGCCCGTCCGACCGCTACGCCGACGCAGGCGCTGGAGCGCCGCGTTCGCCGCGCCGCTGCCGCGCGTGGTCTGCACGAGGCGGTGACGTGGTCGTTCCTGCCCTCGGCCGAGGCCGATGCCTTTGCAGACGGCAATGCTCTGTGGTCGCTGGCCAACCCGATCAGCGAGGATATGAAGGTCATGCGGCCTTCTCTGCTGCCGGGCCTGCTCATGGCGGCCAAGCGCAACCTCGATCGCGGTGCCGCGTCGCTGCGTCTCTTCGAACTCGGCCGCCGCTATCTGCGCGGCGAGGGCGGTGCGAGCGACGAGCGTCTGGCGCTGGGCTTCGTGCTGGCGGGCGAGAAGGTCCCGCGCGGCTGGGCGACGGGCAAGGCGGCCGTGTTCGATGCCTACGATGCCAAGGCCGAAGTCACCGCGCTGCTGGCTGAGGCTGGCGCTCCTGTAGAGAAGCTGCAGGTGATGGGTGAGGCCGGTTTGCAGTTCCACCCCGGCCAGTCGGCCACGCTGCGCCTTGGCCCCAAGAACGTGCTGGCGCGCTTCGGCATGCTGCACCCGGCGGTCGCCAAGCAGTTCGACATCGAAGGCCCGGTGGCGATTGCCGAGATCTATCTCGACGCTATCCCCGGCAAGAAGGGCGCCGCTACTTTCGCCCGTACCCGCTACGCGCCCCCGGCGTTGCAGGCGGTGACGCGCGACTACGCGTTCCTGGTGCCTGCGGAACTGCCGGCGGGCGATCTCGTCCGCATGGTTGCGGGTGCGGACAAGGCGAACATCGTTTCGGCCCGCCTCTTCGATGATTTCCGTGGGACCGGCGTGCCGGAAGGGCAGAAGTCGCTCGCGCTCGAAGTCACGCTCCAGCCGCTCGAAAAGAGCTACAAGGAAGAGGACCTCAAGGCGATCAGCGACAAGGTAACTGCCGCCGCCGCCAAGCTGGGCGCGGTGCTGCGGGGGTAAAATCGATACGTCGTCCCGGGCTTGACCCGGGACCGCTGGCCGGGCCGCGCCTTGCTCGCAAGGAAGCGCCTAAAGAACGGACAGCGGTCCCGGATCAAGTCCGGGACGACGGACAATCAGGAGTGAGCCGGTGACCGACTTGGACTTCGTGACCATCTCTTCCGGCGATCTCTCCGCCCGGATTGCGCCGCTGGGCGCCGAACTCTGGTCGCTGACCGACCGCGCGGGCCGCGAATACATGACCGATGCCGATCCGGCGTTCTGGACCGGCCATGCGCCGATCCTGTTTCCCATCGTCGGCGCGCTCAGTGGCGGTCGCTACCGGCTGGACGGGCGCGAATATGCTCTGCCAAAACATGGTTTCGCCCGCCATTCGCTGTTCGAAGTGGTCGAAACCGCGCCGGATCGCGCCCGTTTCCGCCTGCGTGACAGCGACGAAACCCGCAAGGTCTATCCTTTCGCTTTCGTGCTGGAACTGGAGTTCCGCCTCGAAGCCATGTCCTTGCACATGACCGCGGCGGTGACGAATGCGGGCGGCGAAGCCATGCCTTTCAGCTTCGGCTACCACCCCGCCTTCGCCTGGCCGCTGCCGGGCGGCGCCGCCAAGGCCGATCACACGATCGCTTTCGAGCAGGGCGAACCCCAGCCGATCCGCCGCATCGACATGGCGACGGGCCTCGTCATGCCCGAACCGGTGGCAACGCCTGTCGAAGGTCACCTGCTCACCCCCGATGCCGCGCAGTTCGAAGCCGACGCCCTGATCTGGGACCGCCTTGCCAGCCGCGCACTCACCTTCGGGGCGCCGGGCGGCGGGCAGCTTGCCGTTGCGTTTCCCGATACGCCGATGCTGGGTATCTGGCAGAAGCCGGGCGCGAACTATCTCTGCATCGAACCCTGGCAGGGCGTGGCCGATCCGCTCGGTTATACCGGCGACTTCCGCGCCAAGCCCGGCGTGCTTTCGCTCGAACCCGGTGCAAGCCGGAGCTTCCGCATGGACGTCAGCGTCCTCACCGCCGATTGAAGGAGACTTTCCCCATGAAGACCGCACTCGTGACCGGCGCCACCGCCGGAATCGGCGAAGCCTGTGCCCGCGCGTTCGTGGCCGAAGGCTGGCGCGTGATCGGCACCGGCCGCCGTGCCGAGCGTCTGGAAGCCCTGAAGGCGGAACTCGGCGCCGACATGTTCCACGGTGCCGTCTTCGACGTGCGCGACGAAGCCACGCGTGACACGGCCCTGGCCGCGCTCCCGGCCGAGTTCGCCGGGATCGACTGCCTCGTCAACAATGCGGGCCTCGCGCTCGGCACCGAACCGGCCCAGAGCGCCTCGCTCGAAAGTTGGAAGACGATGATCGACACCAACGTCACCGCGCTGGTCTCGCTCACCCACAAGCTGCTGCCCGCGCTGGTCGCGCGCAAGGGCGCGATCGTCAACTTGTCCTCGGTGGCGGCGACTTATCCCTATACCGGCGGCAACGTCTACGGCGGCACCAAGGCTTTCGTGCATCAGTTCTCGCTCGGCCTGCGCTCGGACCTCGCGGGCACCGGTGTGCGCGTCACTTCGATCGAGCCAGGCATGGTGGAGACCGAGTTCACGCTGGTCCGCACCGGCGGCAACCAGCAGGCCTCGGACACTCTCTATGGCGGCGCCAATCCGATGACCGGCGAGGATATCGCCCGGACCGTGCTCTGGGTGGCCACCCTGCCGCCGCATCTCAACATCAACACGCTGGAACTGATGCCGGTAAGCCAATCCTTCGCAGGTTTCCAGGTCGCGCGCGAAGGCTAATGGGGATGACGGGGGAGCAGGCGTGCCCCGCTTCCCCTGCCATCTGGCCCCTTTCCATCTGGCCCCGCGCCCAGTAATAGCGCGCCGATGAGCAACGTCCCCCACCAATCCCGGCGCACTTTCGCGATCATCTCGCACCCTGACGCCGGCAAGACCACCCTGACCGAGAAGCTGCTGCTGCAAGGCGGCGCCATTCACCTGGCAGGGCAGGTCAAGGCCCGCGGTGCCGCGCGCCGCGCGCGGTCGGACTGGATGAAGATCGAGCAGCAGCGCGGCATTTCCGTGACCAGCTCGGTCATGACCTTCGAGCGCGACGGGATCACCTTCAACCTGCTCGATACGCCCGGTCACGAGGACTTCTCGGAAGACACCTACCGCACGCTCACGGCGGTCGATTCGGCGATCATGGTGATCGATGCCGCCAAGGGCATCGAGCCGCAGACCCGCAAGCTCTTCGAGGTCTGCCGCCTGCGCTCGGTGCCGATCATCACTTTCATCAACAAGGTGGACCGCGAAGGCCGCGCCTGCTTCGACCTGATGGACGAAGTGGCCGACATGCTGGCGCTCGACGTCTGCCCGATGTCCTGGCCGGTCGGCATGGGCGGCCTGTTCGAGGGCATTCTCGATATCGAGAGCGGCAAGATCAGCCGCCCGGAAGGCGCGAGCAAGGAATTCCTCGGCAAGGTCGATGAAAATGCGACCCTGCCCGACGCCGTGGCCGAGGAACTCGAACTGGCCCAGGCCGGCTACCCCGAATTCGACGTCGAGGCCTATCGCGGCGGCGACCTTACGCCGGTCTATTTCGGCTCCGCGCTCAAGAACTTCGGCGTCACCGAACTGATCGATGCCATCGAGAAGTTCGCCCCGCCGCCGCGCCCGCAGCCCTCGAACGAGGGCACGATCGAGCCGGACAACAAGGAAGTCACCGGCTTCATCTTCAAGGTCCAGGCCAACATGGACCCGATGCACCGCGACCGCATCGCCTTCATGCGTCTGGTCTCGGGCACCTTCAAGCGCGGCATGAAGCTGACCCCGTCGGGCCTGGGCAAGCCGATCGCGGTCCACTCGCCGATCCTGTTCTTCGCGCAGGACCGCGAGATCGCCGACAATGCCGAGCCGGGCGACATCATCGGCATTCCCAACCACGGCACCTTGCGCGTGGGCGATACCCTGTCCGAAAAGAACCAGGTGCGCTTCACCGGCCTGCCGAACTTCGCGCCGGAAATCCTGCGCCGCGTGGCGCTGAAGGATCCGACCAAGACCAAGCAGCTGCGCAAGGCGCTCGACGACCTTTCCGAAGAGGGCGTGATCCAGGTGTTCTACCCGGAGATCGGCTCGCAATGGGTGGTCGGCGTAGTCGGCCAGCTGCAGCTCGATGTGCTGATCAGCCGCCTCGAAGCCGAATACAAGGTGGAGGCGGTACTGGAACCGGCGCCCTTCGACACGGCCCGCTGGCTCAAGGGCGACGACAAGGCCCTGCGCGACTTCGGCGAGTTCAACAAGATGAACCTCGCCCGCGACCGCGACGGCGACCCGGTGTTCATGGCCCGCTCCGCCTGGGACGTGAGCTACCAGCAGGAACGCAACCCGGACCTGACCTTCAGCGCGACCAAGGAACGCTGATACCTCGGTAAACCTGGGGTGACGTTCCGACAGGTTCGGGATAATCCTTCGACAAGCTCAGGATGAGCGGGCGTGGTGCATATACCTCTCAACCCCGCTCAGGCTGAGCCTGTCGAAGCCCCGGCTTAATCACGCCAAGCCCGGAACCTGACAGGACGCCGATGGATTGCTACAGCCAGCATCCCTTCGGAGTCCTTCGTTGCAGATCAAGTTCGCCAGCTACAACATCCACAAGGCCGTCGGTCTCGACCGGCGGCGCGATCCCGAGCGCATCCTGACGGTCCTGCGCGAAATCGACGCCGACGTGGTGGCGCTTCAGGAAGTGGACCGCCGCTTCGGCCGCCGGATGAGCGCGCTGCCGCTCGATGCGATCCACACCACGACCGACTACGTTCCCGTACCGCTCTCGATGAAGCCGGACAGCCTGGGCTGGCATGGCAACGCGATTCTGGTGCGCAAGGGCATCGAACTGCTCCAGGCCGAAGCGGTGCCGCTGCCGGTGCTGGAGCCGCGCGGCGCGATCCGCGCCGACCTTTCGCGCGACGGGCAGCGCTTCCGGGTGGTGGGCATGCACCTCGATCTTTCCGGTCTGCGGCGCCGGTTGCAGGTGCGAAGTGTGCTGGCCCATGTCCACGAATGCGAGGCCGCCGTGCCCACGGTGATGATGGGCGATCTCAACGAATGGTCGGGGGGCGGCGGCTGTTTTCGTGAGTTTCATGCCCCCTGGCAGGTGCTGGCGCCGGGCCGGAGCTTTCCTTCCCGGCGGCCGCTGGCGCGGCTCGATCGCATCATAGTGTCTGAAGAGTGGGCAGTTTTGGGAACAAACGTTCATCATAGCCCCCTTGCCGCGATAGGATCGGACCATTTGCCGGTCTTTGCATCGCTTGAGTTGCCTAAAAAATAGGCAACTGCTCAGGAATCGAGCGGCGGTTCATGCTGCACTTGCGTTAAGCGGAATAAATCTCCGCCGAATCCTGCCGATTGGTAAATTGGCACGCCCCTTGCTTATCCAGTTTCAACCGGCGCGGGGCCGGTAACAAACAGGGGATAGGCATGAAGTTCATCATAGCCATCATCAAACCCTTCAAGCTCGACGAAGTTCGGGAGGCGTTGGGCGCAATCGGTGTCGCCGGGATGACCGTGTCCGAAGTGAAGGGCTTCGGACGCCAGAAGGGTCAGACCGAAATCTATCGTGGGGCCGAGTACTCGACCAACATGCTCCCGAAAGTGAAGATCGAAGTGGCCGCGCCGGACGATCTGGCGCCGAAGATCGTGGAAACGATCCAGCAGGTCGCCAGCACCGAAGCCATCGGCGACGGCAAGATCTTCGTCCTCGACCTTGCCTCGGCCATGCGCATCCGCACCGGCGAGTCCGGGGACACCGCGCTTTGACCGGCGCTTTCGACAGGAGGGAAACCACGATGAACCGCAAGATTCTTTGCGGCGCCGGCGCACTGGGTGCGTCGTTGTTCGCCGCCATGCCTGCCTGGGCCCAGGAAGCCGCCACGGCCCCGGTGCCCAACCCCGGCAACAATGCCTGGATGATGACCTCGACCCTGCTGGTCCTGCTCATGATCCTTCCCGGCCTCATGCTGTTCTACGGTGGTCTCACCCGCTCGAAGAACATGCTCTCGACGATGACGCAGATCGGTGCCGCTGCCTCGCTGGCGATGGTGCTCTGGGTCATCTACGGCTACGGCCTCGCTTTCGGCCCGGAAGGCAATGCCTTCATCAGCTGGGGCAAGTTCTTCCTCGCCGGCGTCACGCCTGACAGCACCGCTGCAACGTTCAGCGACGAAGTGATCAGCGAATATATCTTCATCTGCTTCCAGATGACCTTCGCTGCCATCACGCTCGCGCTCGTGCTGGGTTCGACGGTGGAACGCATCAAGTTCTCGGCCGTGATGGTCTTCGCGATCGTCTGGCTGACGATCGTCTACTTCCCGATCGCGCACATGGTCTGGGCAGCCGGCGGCTTCCTGTTCGAAGGCAAGATGTTCGGCACCGAACTGCCTGCCGCGCTCGATTTCGCGGGCGGCACCGTCGTCCACATCAATGCCGGCGTCGCCGCGCTGGTGGCTGCGATCATCCTGGGCAAGCGCAAGGGCTATCCGCAGGAACCGATGCCGCCGCACTCGCTGACGCTGACCATGGTCGGCACCGGTCTGCTGTGGGTGGGCTGGTTCGGCTTCAACGCCGGTTCGGCGCTCGAAGCCAACGGTTCGGCCGCACTGGCCATGATCAACACGTTCGTCGCCACGGCGTCGGCAGGCCTGGCCTGGATGGTCACCGAGCGTCTCGCCGGTCACAAGGGTTCGGCGCTCGGCTTCTGCTCGGGCATCGTCGCCGGTCTCGTCGCGGTTACTCCGGCTGCGGGCAACTCGGGTCCCTTCGGCGCCCTCGTCCTCGGCGCGGTCGCTTCGGTGATCTGCTTCTTCGCGGTCAGCAAGCTCAAGCCCATGTTCGGCTATGACGACGCGCTCGACGCTTTCGGCGTCCACGGCGTGGGCGGCATCGTCGGCGCCATCGGCACCGGCATCGTCTACTCGCCCGCGCTGGGCGGCCCCGGCGGCGACGACTTCTCGATGGGCTCGCAGGTCGCCACCCAGATCATCGCGGTCCTGGTCGCCATCGTCTGGTCGGCCATCGGCACCACGGTTGCCGTTCTCATCGCCAAGGCCGTCACCGGACTGCGGGTCTCGCCCGAAGTCGAGCTCGAAGGCCTCGACATCGGCGAGCACGGGGAGCGCGCCTACAACTGATCAAAGAGCTTGGCGGCGGCGGATATTTCTTCCTCTCCTACGATCCGTCGCCGCCTACCGGTGTTCCTCCTGCGAACACAACCTCAAGGGCCGGAGCCAGCCGCTCCGGCCCTTTTTTCGTGCCATTTCGCTTTGTAGTCGCGCCTGCTTGTGGGATGCTGCCGGGCTTGCTCTCCAGCGGCCATCGGGGCGCGGAGACGGTCAGGAGATGAGGCGTGAAATACATCATCGCGATCATCAAGCCCTTCCGGTTCGCCGAAGTGAAAGACGCGCTTTCGGCAGCCGGGGTGTCGGGGCTAACGGTTTCCGAAGTGAGCGGCTTCGGCCGCCAGAAGGGGCAGACCGAGATCTACCGGGGCGCGGAATATGCCTCCAGCATGGTTCCCAAGCTGAAGCTGGAGATCGCCGTGTCGGATGCCTTTGCCGGGACGGTGATAGAAATCATCCGCACGACCGCGAGCACCGAGGAAATCGGCGACGGCAAGATCTTCGTGCTGGACCTGGCCGACGTGCTTCGCGTGCGCACGGGTGAACAGGGCGATATCGCCCTGTGATTTGAAGAGTCGCGGTGCGGAGTTGAGTTTTTAGTTCGGTGCGCTCGTCACGTACGTGACGAGCTTGCGGCACCGGCCCGCGCCCCCACCCTACCACCCAACGGTAGTATCCTGCGGGTGGTAGGG
>NZ_MSQB01000018.1:0-11556 GCF_002149965.1 Novosphingobium panipatense
ATCATGCCGAAAGGCCGGATACGTTTTCGCAGACTGCTCAGATCGTCAGAAACAAACCGCTTGCCGACGGGGCGGGCCATACGTTTGCGTAACCTCCCGTAATTCCGCTCGTCATCCTCAACTTGTTTAGCTTCGCTGGCCTGCGGCTCAGGATCCATCGGGCCTTTTGCGCCGAAGCGTCGTTTCACCAGCGGCACTGGCGGCGCGCTGTTCGAGGCACTGCGCAGGCTGCGCAATGGATCCTGAGCCGCAGGCCAGCGAAGCTAAACAAGTTGAGGATGACGGGGGTCCGTGTCGAGGTCACAGTGCGTCAGAAGCGCAGAGGCCAAGGCGCGGCTTGCCTCTCCGCGCGCCGCGCGCCATGGACGGTGCGATGATTTCCGAAACCGCCTATGCCAAGATCAATCTCGCGCTCCACGTCCGCAGGCGGCGCGAGGACGGCTATCACGAACTCGAAACGCTGTTCGCCTTCGTCGATGCCGGGGACCAGCTGACGGCCGTTCCCGCCGAGGCCGACCGGCTCTCCACCCATGGCGAGTTCGCTGGGAAGATCGACGATCCCTTCGGCAATATCGTGGCCAAGGCGCTGACGGCGCTCCCGCATGGGCGGGGCTGGGCGGTCGATCTCGAAAAGCGGCTGCCGGTGGCGGCGGGGCTTGGTGGCGGGTCGGCGGATGCCGGGGCGGTGTTTCGCATGGTCGCGCGCGCGCAGGGTCTGCCCGAAGACTGGCACGCGCGCGCGGCAAGGCTGGGCGCGGACGTGCCTGCCTGCGTGCTCTCGCGCCCCTGCATCGGCACTGGCACGGGCACCGAGCTTGCCGAAGTGGCCGAGAACGACCTCCAGCACTGCCCTGTCCTGCTGGTGAACCCGCGCCTGCCGCTGCCGACCGGTCCGGTGTTCGCGGCCTGGGACGGGCAGGATCGCGGGGCCATGCCGCAAGGAACGCTCCGGGAGATCGCGCTCTCCGGCCGCAACGATCTGGAAGCGCCGGCCATCGCCATCTGCCCCGCAATCGCGGATGTTCTGGCCGCGCTTCGGAACACCGGGCCGTTCCTGGCCCGCATGTCCGGCTCGGGCGCGACGTGCTTTGCGCTCTACGAGAGTCAGGAAGCCTTAAGCCGCGCCGCTGCTACACTGGCCGCCGATCATGCCGACTGGTGGCAGCTATCCGGGAAACTGCGTTGAGCACTCATGCCATGACGACCGAGGTTTACAGACTGCTGGGCACGCCGGTCGAGGGCGGGGTTCTGGTGATCGCCGATCATGCCTCGAACCATGTGCCCGAAGGCATCGATCTCGGCATTCCCGAAGAGCTGATGAACCAGCATATCGCGATCGACATCGGCGTTGCCGCCGTGGCGGAGCGGATGGTGGCGGCGGGGACCTCGGCCTGGCTCGCCGGGATCAGCAGGCTGGTCTGCGATCTCAATCGCGACATCGGCATGCCCGGCATGTTTCCCGTGGTCTCGGACGGCCACGCGATCCCCGGCAACATGATCGGCGACGAAGGCCGTGCCGCGCGGGTCGCCGAGTATTTCGATCCCTATCACGCGGCGCTGGAAAGCCTGCTGGACCGCGCGCCGCCAGCCCTGATCGTCTCGCTCCACAGCTTCACGCCGGGCCTTGCGACATGCGACAAGCCGCGTCCCTGGGAGATCGGCATTCTCTATAACGAGGACGATCGCGCCGCCCGCATTGCGATCCCGCTGCTCGAAGCCGAAGGGCTGACGGTGGGCGATCAGGAGCCCTATTCGGGACGGATCCTCAATTCCTCGATGAACCGGCATGCCGAGGCCCATGGCCGCGCTTATCTCAGCATCGAGATCCGTCAGGACCAGATCGCCGATGCGGCCGGGCAGGCGCACTGGGCCGATCGCATGACGCGGTTGTGCCGCGGCGTGGTCGCGCAACTGGGCTGAATTCCTGCCAGCTTGTCGTTTTCCGGTCGCGGCGATAGTCTCCCCCAAGCTTGATCAAGGGGGCAGCATGATCGGTTATCACCTTGTGCGGATGGCGAAATTCTCCGGCCGGGAGACGCGCGCGCGGTTCTGGCCCTGGGCGGGCGTGGTCGTAGGACTGGCGGCTGTCGGCGGTTTTGTGGCGGTGATGCCGATGACGCTCGCCTCCATGGCGAAGATGCGCAAGTTGGCGCTGGAGCATCCTGAACAGGCCACGATTACGTCGGGCCTAGGCACATCGGTTCCGGGCCATTACGAGATCGCCATGGAGGGGCATCATCCCGAACTCATGCCCGATATCGGGCCGTTCGTGGCGGTGCTCGAAGGCGCCATGGCCCTGCTGATCGTGCTGATCGCCGCCGCGCTCGTCAGGCGGCTCCACGATACCGGGCGCTCCGGGGCATGGGGGCTGCTGCCCTTGCCGTTCCTGCTGTTCGGGTTCTCGCAAATGCCGGTGCTCTTTGCCGACCCCGGCTTCGATACCCGACTCTTCGCCCTGCTGTTCCTGAACAACCTCTGCTACCTTGGCGCCCTGGGCGTGCTGATCCTGCTGCTGGCCCGCTCCGGCTCGCTTGGCGACAATCGTTACGGTGCGCGGCCTTCCGACTGATCTCGCACGATCCGAAAAGCAAAAAGCGCATTTCGGGAAATTTTATGCCTCGCAAAAGTCATGGACATGGCGTAGGGGCGCGGCGAGAGGGCGCTTTTCGCAGCGTCCGCGCCCATGACCAGTCCCGGAGTTCGCACAAT
The DNA here is from genome assembly GCF_002149965.1 of Novosphingobium panipatense. Lineage (GTDB taxonomy): Bacteria > Pseudomonadota > Alphaproteobacteria > Sphingomonadales > Sphingomonadaceae > Novosphingobium > Novosphingobium panipatense_A. The sequence continues at coordinate 2,710 of NZ_MSQB01000018.1, forward strand.
GCCCGCCTATCGTTCCCGCACTTCCACCCACGGCCGCAACATGGCGGGCGCGCGTGGCCTCTGGCGCGCGACGGGCATGAAGGACGGGGACTTCGGCAAGCCGATCATCGCCGTGGTGAACTCTTTCACGCAGTTCGTGCCCGGCCATGTCCACCTCAAGGACCTGGGCCAGATGGTTGCGCGCGAGATCGAGGCAGCAGGCGGCGTTGCCAAGGAATTCAACACCATCGCGGTCGATGACGGCATCGCCATGGGCCATGACGGCATGCTCTATTCGCTGCCCAGCCGCGACCTCATCGCGGACAGCGTGGAATACATGGTCAATGCCCATTGCGCCGATGCCATGGTCTGCATCTCCAATTGCGACAAGATCACGCCGGGCATGCTGATGGCCGCCATGCGCATCAACATTCCGGTGGTCTTCGTTTCGGGCGGGCCGATGGAAGCGGGCAAGGTCGTGCTGCGCGGCAAGGAACAGGCGCTCGATCTGGTCGACGCCATGGTCGCCGCCGCCGACGAGAGCTATACCGACGAGGAAGTCCAGGCGATCGAACGTTCGGCCTGCCCGACTTGCGGCTCGTGCTCGGGCATGTTCACCGCCAATTCGATGAACTGCCTCACCGAGGCCCTGGGCCTCTCGCTGCCGGGCAACGGTTCGACCCTGGCGACGCACTCCGACCGTCAGCGCCTGTTCCTCGAAGCGGGCCGCCTCGTGGTCGATATCTGCCGCCGCTATTACGAGCAGGAGGACGAAAGCGTCCTGCCGCGTTCGATCGCCAGCTTCGGCGCGTTCGAGAATGCCATGAGCCTCGATATCGCTATGGGCGGATCGACCAATACCGTGCTCCACCTGCTGGCCGCTGCCGTCGAGGCCGGGGTGGACTTCACGATGGAGGATATCGACCGCCTCAGCCGCAAGGTGCCGTGCCTGTCCAAGGTCGCGCCCGCGAAGAACGACGTCCACATGGAAGACGTTCACCGCGCCGGCGGCATCATGGCGATCCTCGGCCAGCTCGACCGTGCGGGCCTGCTGCATACCGACCTGCCGACCGTCCACGCGCGCACCTTGGGTGATGCGCTGAACCATTGGGATATCTCGCGCACCAATGCGCCTTCGGTGCAGGAATTCTTCAAGGCCGCGCCGGGCGGCGTGCCGACGCAGACCGCGTTCAGCCAGAGCCGCCGCTGGGAAGAACTCGATCTCGACCGCGAGAACGGCGTGATCCGCAGCAAGGAGCACGCGTTCAGCCAGGATGGCGGCCTTGCCGTGCTCTACGGCAATATCGCGCTGGACGGCTGCATCGTGAAGACGGCGGGCGTGGATGACAGCATCCTCAAGTTCACTGGCACCGCGCGCGTCTACGAATCGCAGGACGCTGCCGTTGCCGGGATTCTCGGCGGGCAGGTCGGCGCGGGCGACGTCGTGGTCATCCGCTACGAAGGACCGCGCGGCGGGCCGGGCATGCAGGAAATGCTCTACCCGACCAGCTACCTGAAGTCGAAGGGCCTCGGAAAGGCCTGCGCGCTGCTGACCGACGGCCGTTTCTCGGGCGGCACGTCGGGCCTCTCGATCGGCCACGCTTCGCCGGAAGCGGCAGAGGGCGGCGCCATCGGCCTTGTCGAGAACGGCGACACCATCGAGATCGACATCCCCGGCCGCACCATCAACCTGATGGTTTCGGACGAAGTGCTGGCCCATCGCCGCGCCCAGCAGGAGGCACGGGGCGCCGATGCATGGTCGCCGGTCCACCCGCGCCCGCGCAAGGTTTCGGCGGCGCTTCAGGCCTATGCGGCGATGACCACCAGCGCCGCCAAGGGCGCCGTGCGCGACGTTACGCAGCTCAAGCGGCGTTGATTGGGAGGTAGAGGCAGCCGTCGTCCCGGATCAAGTCCGGGACGACGAGGATGTCCCATTTTGGTCTGCCTCGGACATGGCGTTGGCATGTGGCCCACGGCCCCGGTAACAAGGCGCCATGGCCATGAAACTCTGCATCGCTTTGCCTTTCCTTGCCCTGGCGGCCTGCTCGGCAGGCGATAAGGCCCCCGAACAGGCGGAAGGCGGCGAGCGGATCGCCTGTGCCGTTGCCGGTTCGGCGGAGCTGAAGCCGGTCTGCGCGGTGGAGCGGGCGGAAGAGCAGGGGCGGCTCGTACTGGTGGTCCATCATCCCGATGGCGGCTTCCGACGCTTCGCGGTCATGACCGATGGTAGCGGCCTGGCGGTTGCCGATGGGGCGCAAGTGGCGGTAACAAGGCTGGGCGGTGACCGGCTCGACGTCAGCGTCGGGGCGGACCGCTACTTGTTCCCCGCTACGAGGAAGCCCGATGCGCCCCAGCCAGAGCCCACAGGATAACCAGATTCTCACCGCCGCGCAGATGCGCGAGGCGGAAGCGGAGCTGATCCGGCAAGGATCTTCGGTCGATGCCCTGATGCGGACAGCAGGGCAGGGCGCGGCGGAGTGGATCTGGCGGATCTGCGCCGGGCGCAAGGTCACCGTGCTCTGCGGCCCCGGCAACAACGGCGGCGACGGCTATGTGATTGCCGAGACGATCCGGGCGCGGGGCGGCCATGTCACCGTCGTTGCGGCGAGCGAGCCGCAGACGGATGCGGCCCGGAACGCCCGCGCGCTCTATCACGGCACGGTAACGGGACCCGACGGTGCGGCCGAAGGCGACGTCTTCGTGGATTGCCTTTACGGCAGCGGATTGACCCGCCCCCTCTCGGCTGAAGATTTCGCGCTTCTGAGCAGGCTCGCGGCGGCGCATCATCACCGGGTGGCCGTTGACCTGCCGAGCGGCGTCCAGTCCGATACGGGCATGGTGCTGAATGAGGTCCTGCCGCTCTATGACCTCACTATCGCCTTGGGTGCATGGAAATACGCGCATTTCCTGATGCCTTCCACGGCCAGGATGGGCACCTTGCGGCTGGTGCCGATCGGTGTCGGGCCGGTGGAGAGCGCCGCCATCGCCGTCTCCAGACCGAGGCTTTCGGCGCCTGACGCCGATGCCCACAAGTACCGGCGCGGACTGCTGGCTGTCGTCGGCGGCGTGATGCCCGGCGCGGCGGTTCTCGCCGGACTGGCGGCGCAAGGGGCGGGCGCGGGCTACGTGAAGCTGTTTGCCGAGAGCAAGCGCAACGTTCCGGCTGACCTTGTCGTGGATCAGGGCCCGCTGATCGACGTGCTCACGGATGATCGCAATACGGCCGTGCTGGTGGGGCCGGGGCTGGGACGCGATACGGCGGCGCGCGAGCGGCTTGCGGTCGCGCTGGCCGATGCCGTGCCTGCGGTGGTCGATGCCGATGCGCTCGTCCTGCTCGGCCCGCGCCTGCTGGCCGAACGCAAGGGGGCGACCGTGGTGACGCCGCACGAAGGCGAGCTTCTCGCGCTGGAGCGGGCCTTCGGATGCGACGGCAGCGGCAGCAAGCCCGAACGGGCGCTGGCGCTGGCCGCCGCCGGGAACATGATCGTCGTCGCCAAGGGGCCGGACACCGTGATCGCGTCCCCCGACGGCAGACTGGCCTGCGCGCCGCGCGCCAGTTCGTGGCTTTCCACGGCGGGGACGGGCGATGTGCTGGCCGGATGCATCGCCAGTCGCCTAGCTGCAGGCGCCGATGGATTCGCCGCCGCCTGCGAGGGCGTGTGGCTCCACGGAGAAGCCGCAAGACGCGCGCCGCCTGCCTTCACTGCCGGTCAGCTTGGACAAATGGTCCCGGCTGCGCTAGCGGCCTGCCTGTGACTACCGGAACCGAAGAAATCCTGAGAATCGCCTCCAAGGGCGACGGCATAACCGCGAGCGGCCGCTTCGCCTGGGGCGCGGCGCCGGGCGACCTGTTGCATGAGGACGGCACGCTCGAATGGGGGCCGCACCACATCCAGGCCGCCTGCACCCATTTCGGACGCTGCGGCGGCTGCCAGCTTCAGCAACTGGACGAAGAAAGCCTTACCGCTTTCGTCGAGGGGCGAGTGGCCAATGCTTCGGCATCGCAGGAGCTTGGGGCCGAGCAGATCGCATCGCCTCACCTCTCGCCGCCGGGCGCGCGCCGCCGCGTATCGCTGCGGGCGGAAAGCTCGGGCGGGCGCGTGGTCATCGGCTACCGCGAGGCGAAATCGCACCGGCTGGTCGAACTGGAAGAGTGTCCGGTCATGGCGCCTGAACTGTTCGCCGTGCTTGGTCCGCTGCGCAAGCTGCTGATCACCATGGGCAAGGCGGCGCCCGCGAAGAAGGGCGGCCGTCCGGGCAAGCCGGCCAAGCATCAGCAGGCCCGCATGGCGGCCGACATCGAGATGACCCTGACCGACCAGGGCGTCGATCTCGGGGTCAAGGGTCTCACCGCCGAAGGGCTGGCGGCCACTGAAGCGATGCTGGACTTCTCGCGCGAGCACGGGCTTGCGCGCCTGACCATGGACGGCGGCTACGGATTCGAGACGGTGTGGGAGCCGGTTCCGGTCACGGTCACGCTGGGCGGGGTACAAGTGCCTTTCCCGCCGGGCTCGTTCCTTCAGGCCACCGTCGATGGCGAAGAGGCGCTGGTCGAAGCCGCGCGGGAATGGCTGGCAGGCGCGGCGACGGTCGCCGACCTGTTCTCAGGTCTCGGCACGTTCGCGCTTGCCTTGGCCGGGCCGCAGACGCGCGTCTATGCCGCCGAAGCGGCGCGCGATGCGCATTTCGCGTGCAAGGCGGCAGCCGACCGTGCGCAGTTGCCGGTGTTCAGCGCGCACCGCGACTTGTTCCGCAACCCGCTCCAGGCCGACGAACTGAGCAAGTTCCAGGCGGTCGTGCTCGATCCGCCCCGTGCCGGTGCGCGCGAGCAGGTGGACTGCATTGCCGACTCCACCGTGAACCGGGTGGTCTATATCTCGTGCAACCCATCAAGCTGGTCGCGCGACGCGGCGCGTCTGGTGGAGGCCGGTTTCAGGCTGGTGGAACTGCGCCCGATCGGCCAGTTCCGCTGGTCCACCCACGTCGAACTGGCGAGCTACTTCGAGCGCGCCTGACGGGAGGGCGCGGGATCGGACCGGATCAGTCCGGACCTTGGGCCTGCGCCATCATGTCCATGAAGTCCCGCGCGGCATTGCGGTCGTCCTCATCCTCGAAGGCTACGTCCAGATCGGGCGAGGCGTTGAAGAGATAGAGCAGGGACCACAAGGCGAAGCGGCGATTGCGGTCTTTCTCCATGCCCAGATCGACGCGCATCCGGTCTATGCCGGTTTCCAGCGTGGCGGGGGCGATGGTCGTAAGGTCGTCGGTGCCGAAATAGCGGCGGAGCTGGTCGTCGAAATCCATGAGCCGGCTTTAGAGGGTGTTGGGAGAATGCCCAAGGGGGCATTTTCCAGCGCCACCCGCCTACGCCCCCACTAAAATCCGCCTGCGGCGGATTTTCAAAAGAGCCCCCCTGGATCAGTCGTTTTTCCCGGACATTTGCGCGGCAATCAGCTGATAGATCACCAGGGCCCAGACGCTGCCGATCAGGCCGACGAAGAATGTCGACCAGCTAAGGCCCCAGTCGGCATCAAGAAGGTTGTCCGTCAGTGCGGCGAGGGTGATCAGGACGAGCAGCGTCTCCAGCGCGGCAAAGCCCCAGCGCAGGGACGAAACCGAATATGACGCGCGATGGCTTTCCATGATCGCACTCCCGAAGCAGACTTTCTTATCCGCGAAAGATTAGTGCAGTCCGCGAGGGCGATCCAGATATACTTTCAATTGAAACTGTCCTGGGATGGCGCAAGCAGTACCTTTGCGAAGGCTTCCGCATCGGTATTGCCGCCGGACAGCACCACGGCGGTCCGATCCGTCAGTTCCACTTTTCCGGCCAGTACGGCGGCCAGAGCGGCGGCGCCGCCCGGCTCGATTACCAGGCGCAGCTTTGCGAAGGCAAGACGCTGGGCGGCGCGGATTTCCGAGGGCGTCGCGATCAGGCCGAACGGGCAGCGGGCCTTCAGGATCTCGAAATTGATCGGCCAGGTCGCGGGGGTCTGGAGCGCGTCGCAGGCGGTCGGCGGGGCGTCCGGCGAGACGCGCCTGATTTCCCCCGCTTCGAGGCTGCGGCAGACATCGTCCCAGCCCTCCGGCTCCACCGGAACGATGGCGGCGTCGGGAAGGGCCAGCGCCAGTCCAGCGGTAAGGCCGCCGCCGCCGCAGGGCGTGACCACGAGGTCGGGCGCGCCGATCCCGCTTTCCTCCATCTGCGCCGCGATTTCCGTGCCGGTGCTGCCCTGGCCCTCGATGATCCACGGGTCGCCATAGGCATGGACCAGCGTGGCGCCGCTTTCGCCACACAATCTCCGGGCCACTTCGTCGCGATCCTCGCCGCCGGGGCGGTCGTAGAGTACGACTTCGGCGCCCAGCGCGCGGGTATTGGCCAGTTTCACCGCAGGGGCGTCCACCGGCATGACGATCTTGGCGGCAATTCCCAGTCGCCGGGCGGCCCAGGCGACGCCCTGGGCATGGTTGCCGCTGGATACGCCGACGACGCCGCGCGCGCGCTCCGCATCGGTGAGTGCGGTCAGGCGATGCCAGGCGCCGCGAATCTTGAAGGCGCCGACGGGCTGGAGGCTTTCGGCCTTGCACCAGATCGTGCGGCCTTCGACCTCGAGCGGCAGAAGCGGCGTCCTAGGCAGGATCTCCGCGACCTTGCGGGCGGCGACGGCCACGCCTTGGGCGGTGGGGCGATAATCGGAAATCTGGCTCATGCGCAGGGCCATAGAGCATGATCGGCCCATACTGAACCGGGTCGTGCTCCAATTCGCTCCCGAGGTTCAGCGGTAGAGGCGCACCATCTGATAGTAGCCGAGCGGCCCACACTTTACTTCCAGCCGCAGGCCCTGTTCCTCGGCAAGGCGGGCGGCGACCGAGGGCAGGTCGAGCCGGGGACTGACGTGGAATTTCGCCAGCCAGGCTCGCAAGGCGCTGCGCAAGGGGAAGGGGAGGCCGGAGAGGTCGCCGAAATCGACGGCGTGGAGCACGCCATCCGGGTTCAGGGCGGCGGCTGCCTGGTTCAGCGCGGCCTGCCAGCCGGGGATCATGGAAAGCGTATAGGACAGCACGACCCGGTCGAAGCCTTCGCAGCCGAACAGCGCGTTCGAATCGAACCGCGTTGCATCGCCTTGTGCAAGCCGCGCGCTCTCGCCAAGCCGCGCAGCGGCGCTCTTGAGCATTTCCGTGGAGATGTCGAAACCGTGGCAGGCCACGCCCGGCCAAGCCCCGGCGATCAGTTCCAGGTTGCGCCCCGTGCCGCAGCCCACTTCGAGCACCGCCATGCCGGGCGCCGCGTCGAGGTCCCGGATCAGCCGGTCGCGGCCGAAGAGGTAGTACTTGCGCGTGAAGTCGTAGATGTGGCGCTGGCCGCGATAGACCTTGTCCATCAGCGCGGCATGGTCCTGCGCGGCGGCGGTGCCGGTCATCGCGGAAGCCTCAGCGCAGCACGTAGAGGTGGACGCCGCCGTAGATCGACGAACGATCCGCGCGGGTCGCCGCCAGCGATTCCGCCTCGCGATAGTCCCAGCGGGCGAGGATGTCCTCGGGCACGCGGCCGGGGAGCAGGGTCGGTTCGGCAGCGGTGCGGAAAAGCACGCGCGAACCGGGGCGGGCGGTGCGGGTGATCTCGCTCCAGAGTTCGGTAAGCTGGGCGTCGCTCATCCAGTCCTGCGCGTCGAGCAGGATGTAGCGGTCGAGCGAGGCTTCCGCACTTTCCTTGAGAACCTGGGTGAAGTTGGCATGACGCAAGGTGAGGCGGCCCAGGCGCTCGCGCACCTGGGGCACGTTGCCTTCCTGCAGATAGGGCGGCAATGGCGCCTTGGCCTGGCGGCCATAGCCGCGCCCGAAGGCCTGCCAGGCGAAGTAGTTGTCATCCAACGGGAAATGGCAGGCGAGCTTTTCGAGCCTCGCGCGCAGCACGTCGGCCATACGGTTGCCGCCCGCCAGAGCGTCGTACTGCGCGGGCGGAATGCCCAGACCGAACAACGAGGCAGGCTGGTCGGTCAGCCAGCGTACCAGTTTGCGTTCGAAGATCGGGGCGAAGCGTTCGTCGAACACGCGGCGCTGTTCCTCCAGCGTCTCGGCGCCGAGGATCTCGCTGGGGTCGATCTTGTAGAGCTTGGCGAGGACATGGGCGGCGCCGATGAAATGGCCGAGCAGCCCCTGCTTGTAGATGCCCCGCGCGAAACCCTTGATCCGGCGGCGACCGACGAGGTCGCGGCCTTCCCAGTAGCGGCGGGTCGCCTCGTCGAGGTGGGGGGCAAGCCGGTCGCGATAGGTCGCGACATTGCCGGGCTGGTCGGCCTCGGCGATGAATCGGCGCAAGTCGGCATAGTCGGTGAGGTTGCGGATCGCGGCGATCTTCAGGCGGCCGAGCGCGATATGCGCGGTGTTGAGATCGACGCAAGTGATCGCGGCGGGATCGGCGGTGAGATAGGACAGTGCGTTGCAGCTGCCGCTGGCGATCGTGATGATCCGGCTGTCGGGACCGATCTGGAGCGCCTCCATGTCGGCGACCGGGTCTTCCCAGATCTGCGCATAGACCAGCCCCTTGAAAGCGAGGGCAAAAGCCTTGTCGAGCAGGCGGGCGCCCGCCTTCGTCTCCTGTCGGACGACGGCGCCTTCGATAAGCTTGGAAGCGGGATGGGCATTCGACATGGTTCTGCGGTCCCCCGAGGCCGTATGAAACTTGTGCGGCTCCAATGCCTCTGGCGGGTGACCGGGCGATGACGGGACGATGGCGGATTATGACAGTTGTTGTCGGGTGCGCTCGTCACATCCGTGACGAGCTTGCGGCACCGGCCCACGCCCCCACCCGACCTCCCATTCAGTGTATCCTAGATGGGAGGTCGGGTGGGGGCGTGGGCCGGTGCC
>NZ_MSQB01000018.1:11676-139634 GCF_002149965.1 Novosphingobium panipatense
CAAAAATGGCCGAACGGCCATTTTTGCCGGTCGTGAGACCGGACCAAAATCCTCACAGTTGAGTTGTCACACAGGGCCTCTATATGCGGCAGTTCGCGATTATCGCGTTAAGGAGACAGATTGGTGAGCAAGGTTCTGGTGATCGGCGCAGGCGGCGTCGGTTCTGTCGCGGTCCACAAGATGGCGATGAATCCCGACATCTTCTCGGACATTCACCTCGCCAGCCGCACGGTTTCCAAGTGCGAGGCGATTGCCGAATCGGTCAAGCAGCGCACCGGCGTCTCGATCAGCACTTATGCGATCGACGCCGACGATGTGGCCGCGACCAGCGAACTGATCCGCTCGATCGGCCCCAAGCTCGTCGTCAATCTCGCGCTGCCCTACCAGGACCTCGCGATCATGGACGCGTGCCTGGCGACGGGCGTGAACTACATGGACACCGCGAACTACGAGCCCAAGGACGTGGCCAAGTTCGAGTATCACTGGCAGTGGGCCTACCAGGACAAGTTCAAGGAAGCGGGCCTTACCGCGCTGCTCGGTTCGGGCTTCGATCCGGGCGTCACTTCGGTCTTCGCGATGTGGCTCAAGAAGCACAAGCTCAAGACCATCCGCACGCTCGACATCCTCGACTGCAATGGCGGCGACCACGGCCAGGCCTTCGCGACGAACTTCAACCCGGAAATCAACATCCGCGAAGTCACCGCGCCTGCCCGCCATTGGGAGAACGGCGAATTCGTCGAGACCCCGGCGATGGGCGTGAAGCAGAGCTTCGACTTCGAAGCCGTCGGCCCCAAGAACATGTACATGATGTACCACGAGGAACTGGAAAGCCTCGCGAAGTTCATCCCCGAAATGGAGCGCGCGCGCTTCTGGATGACCTTCGGTGACGAGTACATCAAGCACCTCACCGTGCTGCAGAACGTCGGCATGACCCGCATCGATCCGGTGATCTACAACGGCGTGGAAATCATTCCGCTGCAGTTCCTCAAGGCCGTGCTGCCCGAGCCCAGCTCGCTTGGTTCGACCACCAAGGGCAAGACCAACATCGGCGACATCGCGACCGGCGAAGCGCTGGACGGTTCGGGCGAGAAGACGTTCTACATCAAGAACATCTGCGATCACGAAGATGCCTTTGCCGAAACCGGCAACCAAGCCGTCAGCTACACCACCGGCGTCCCGGCGATGATCGGCGCGGCCATGCTGCTGACCGGCAAGTGGAGCGGTGCGGGCGTGTTCAACATGGAGCAGTTCGATCCCGACCCCTACATGGACATGCTCAACCAGCATGGCCTGCCCTGGACGGTCGAGGAACTCGACGGACCTCTGGCGTTCTGATGCGCAGCTTGCGGACCGTCCTCGTCGCGGCCTTCGGCGCGCTCGCGCTGGTCGGCTGCGCGCCGCAGGACGGTCCGCAGCCTCCCACTCCGCCCGCTGGCGGCGAAAAAGGCCAGGACCAGAGCTACAGCCGCGACATGGCTCCCGCGGATCGCGCAGCCTGCGAGGCTGAAGGCGGCACCGTGCAGCGCCGCGGCAGGCTGGGCATGGAGCAATGCGTCCATGCCTATGCCGATGCGGGCAAGCAATGTACCGATTCCGCGCAGTGCCAGGGCAAGTGCGTCGGCAGCGCGGGTGCGGTCTCTCCCGACAAGGCGGCCAGTGGCACCTGTCAGGCCGACGACAGGCTCTACGGCTGCTATGCCGAAGTCAGGAACGGCAAGGCCGTCGCCGCGATCTGCGTCGACTGAGCGGCCATGAACTGGACTTTCGTAGCGCCCGTGGCCATGCTCGCGGGCTCCAATCTCTTCATGAACACGGCGTGGTACCTGCATCTCAAGATGCCGGGCAAGGCGCTGTGGGTGGCGATCGCCATGAGCTGGGGCATCGCCTTCTTCGAATATTGCCTGGCCGTGCCCGCGAACCGCATCGGCAGCCAGGTCTATTCGCTGGGGCAGCTCAAGGTCCTTCAGGAGGCCATGTCGCTGACCGCCTTCGTGCTGGTGGCCTGGGCGCTGTTCGGGCAGAAACCGGGCCTGAACGAGATCGTCGGCTTCGCACTGGTCGGGGCAGGGGCGTGGTTCATCTTCAAGGGGCCGTTCGGCTGACACGTTCTTGAAGCTGGGCTTGGCCGAGGCCATCTGGTTGAAAAATTCGGCTCCCTTCGCTGAGCCACCCGAAAGGATTGAACGAACATGGAAACCCGCGCCGGCGATCCGGGAGCCTTTGCCCACTTCGACCTGTCGCGCGTCGACAGCCCCAGCTTCGTGGTCGATGCCGCGAAACTCAGGGATAACCTTCGCATCCTTGCCGACATCGGCGAGCGATCGGGCGCCAAGGTGCTGTCTGCGCTGAAGGCGTTTTCCATGTGGTCCACCGCGCCGATCGTGGGCGAATATCTCGACGGCGTCTGCGCCTCGGGCCTGTGGGAGGCGCGCCTCGCCAGCGAGTTCTACGACGGCGAGATCGCGACCTATTGCGCCGCCTACAAGGAACAGGACCTCGACGAGATCCTGCGCCTCTCGGATCATGTGATCTTCAATTCGCCGATGCAGATCGAGCGCTTCTGGGCGCAGATCGAGGCGGCCCGCGCGCGCGGCGAGGCTTTCGACATCGGCCTGCGGGTCAATCCGATGCATGCCGAAGGCGAAGTGCCCAAGTACGATCCCTGCGCCCCGCACTCGCGGCTTGGCTTCCCGATCAACCAGCTGACCGAAGAGCACGTCGAGATGATCGACGGCATCCACATGCACACTCTGTGCGAGCAGGACTTCGAACCGCTGCGCCGCACCTGGGACAAGGCTTTCGACTATCTCGAGCCGTTCTTCGGTCAGTTCAAGTGGATCAACCTGGGCGGCGGGCACCACATCACCCGCGCCGACTATCAGCGCGACGAACTCGTCGAGTTCCTGATCGACCTTCAGGAAGACACCGGCGCCGAAGTCTACATCGAACCGGGTGAGGCGGTTGCGCTCGATGCCGGGATCCTCGTCGGTTCGGTGCTCGACACGTCGTTCAACGGCATGCCGGTGGCGATCGTGGACGTTTCGGCGACCTGCCACATGCCCGACGTGATCGAGGCGCCCTATCGCCCGGCCATGCTGGGTGAAAAGGAGGAAGGCGAAGGCGAACCCGTGCGTCTTGGCGGGCCGTCCTGCCTCGCGGGGGATGTCATCGGCGATTACATCCTGCCGGTGGATGCCGAACCGGGCGCGCGCTTCGCGTTTCTCGACCAGGCGCATTATTCGATGGTCAAGACCACGACCTTCAACGGCGTGCCGCTGCCGTCGATCTGGCTGTGGGATTCGGAAACCGACTCGCTCGAATGCATTCGCCGCTTCGACTACGAGGATTTTCGTGGCCGCCTGAGCTGATCGGCGCGCCGGATTCGATGGGGCAAACGGCGCGTGACGGCTCGATACGTCCCGCGATTGCCCCATTCGGTCCCTTCAGGGTCGAATCGCACGAAACGGCAGGGCGCCGCCGCGCATTGTAACCGTGAAAACCGTGTCGCCCGTGGTGATTGCGTTTCACCGGGCGGCAGTTAGATCATGCGGATCAAGATATTGTAATATCTTGGTAAAATTGAACGGAGAGACGGCATGAGCCTTCAGGCGATCTCCCTTTGTGACGTTTCTGTGAAACAGGCCTTTTTTCACTTGCGATTCAGCTTGGGGGTCCTATATCCCGCCCCTCGCTGCCCCATGGGGACTTCCAAACCGCAAGGCAGCTTTTGTCTTTAACAATTCCGTTTGGGGGTCCCTTGAGTTGCTCGAATTTCTTGACGCACCGGCCGTAGCGCGCGCAATCGCGCCCGACGAACCCGTTATCCTGAACCGCCCGCACGCTGCTGCGCGCGCCGCTCGTTTCTTCGCCACGAAGTTCCCGGGCAAGGCGCTCTATGCCGTGAAGGCGAATCCCTCGCCGGATCTCATCAAGATCCTCTGGGCGAACGGCATCACGCATTACGACGTCGCCTCGATCGGCGAAGTCCGCATGGTCCGCGCCGCTCTGCCCGACGCGACGCTGTGCTTCATGCACCCGGTGAAGACCGCCAGCGCCATTCGCGAAGCCTATTTCGAACACGGCGTGCGCACCTTCAGCCTCGACACGATCGAGGAAGTCGAGAAGATCCTCGATGCCACCACCGATACCGAAGGTAACCGCGCCACGGACCTGCGGCTCTGCGTGCGCCTGCGCGTCTCTTCCGAATATTCGGAACTGAGCCTGGCCTCGAAGTTCGGCGTGGATCTGGCGGATGCGGGCGAACTGCTCCAGGCCACCCGTCAGGTGGCGGACTGGCTGGGCGTGTGCTTCCATGTCGGTTCGCAGGCGATGACGCCTTTCGCCTATGTCCAGGCGCTGGAGCGTGCCCGCGCGGCGATCGCCGATGCCGGTGTCGTCATCGACATGATTGACGTCGGCGGCGGTTTCCCCTCGGTCTATCCGGGCATGGAACCTCCGCCGCTGGAAGACTACTTCCAGGTGATCCACCGTCACTTCGAAGCCCTGCCGATTGCTTACAACGCCGAACTGTGGTGCGAGCCCGGTCGTGCGCTGTCGGCCGAGTACAGCTCGATGATCGTCAAGGTCGAGAAGCGTCGCGGCGACGAACTCTACATCAACGAGGGTGCCTATGGCGCACTCTACGATGCGGCGCACGTGGCCTGGCGTTTCCCGGTGAAGTGCATCTCGCGCGAGATGGCGGTCGGCGGCGAGCGTTCCGAGGAGCTTCAGGGCTTCTCGTTCTACGGCCCGACTTGCGACGATGCCGACTTCATGGAAGGCCCGTTCATGCTTCCCGCCGACATCAAGGCGGGCGACTGGATCGAAGTGGGCATGCTCGGTGCTTACGGCGCGGCGATGCGCACGGCCTTCAACGGCTTCGGCACCGGCGAAGTGCTGAACGTCTCGGACGAGCCGATGGCGAGCCTCTACACCGGCGAGCGCAAGGACCCGCGCGTGTCTGACAACGTGGTTTCGCTGCGCTGATCTGATCGGAGTGCGTACAGAAAAGCCCGCTGGAACTTCGGTTCCGGCGGGTTTTTTCGTATTCGAAACCGTCGTCCCGGACTTGATCCGGGACGACGCGATCAGCCTCAGGCCTGGACGAAGAGGTCCTTGTAGACGCGTGGCTGGCAGCGCAGGAACTGCGGCGCGGCCTTGACCGTCGCACCCAGCGCGGCGGCGGCGTGCCAGGGCCAGCGGGGGTCGTAGAGCACGGTGCGGGCAAGGCCGATCATGTCTGCCTCGCCGGTGGCGACGATCGCCTCGGCCTGTTCGGGCTCGGTGATGAGGCCCACGGCGATCACCGGCATGGAGACGGCTTCCCTGACCTTGCGGGCGAGCGGAACCTGGTAGTTCGGGCCGACCGGGATCTTCTGCCCGGCGTCCAGTCCGCCGCTGGAGACGTGATAGGCCGCGCAGCCGCGTGCCTCCAGTGCCTTGGCGAAGGCCACGGTCTGCTCGATGTCCCAGCCGCCCTCGACCCAGTCGGTGCCCGAGACGCGCATCGTCACCGGCTTGTCGGCAGGGAAAGCCGCGCGCACGGCGTCGTAGACTTCCAGCGGGAAGCGCATGCGGTTTTCGAGGCTGCCGCCATATTCGTCCTCGCGCCGGTTGGAGAGCGGGGAGAGGAACTGGTGGAGCAGGTAGCCGTGGGCGCCGTGGATCTGGACGGCGTCGATGCCGAGCCGGGCTGCGCGGCGGGCGGCATCTGCGAAAGCGTCGCGAATGCGGTCGAGACCGGCCTTGTCGAGCGCCTCGGGCGCGTTCTCATGGGCAAGGAAGGGTAAGTCGGAGGCGGATACCGTCTGCCAGCCATTCTCTGCGTCGGGTGCGATCTGTCCGCCGCCGTCCCAGGGCTTGGCGGTGCTGGCCTTGCGTCCTGCGTGGCCAAGCTGGATGGCGATAGGCATGTCCGACCAGCGGCGCACCGATTCCAGCACTTTGCCCATGGCGGTTTCGGTCTCATCGTCCCAGAGGCCGACGTCGGCGTAGGAAATGCGGCCTTCGGGGGCGACGGCAGTGGCCTCGATGGTGAGGATGCCCGCGCCGGATTGGGCGAGATTGCCGAGGTGCATGGCATGCCAGTCGGTCATCCGCCCGTCTTCCGCCGAATACTGGCACATCGGGGCGATGACGATGCGATTGGCAAGGGTGAGGTTGCCGATGGTGATCGGCTCGAACAGCTTGGCCATGGAAGTCCTTTTGATCGTTGTCGCGGGGGAGGGGAGGCGACCGGGTGAACGTGGGGACGGCACGGCAAATGAAAAGGGCTCCACCGCCTTGGCGGGGAGCCCTTTTCGAAAGAATTTTTTGCGCCCGCAAAAGGCCTGAACGCGAAAGGCTCAGGCGGCGAGGCGCATTTCCAGCCGTTCCCAGATCTCGACGAGCGCTTCGGTGAGATTGCGCATCATCGCCTCGGTATGGGCCGGCCCGGGGGTGAAGCGCAGGCGTTCGGTGCCGCGCGGTACGGTGGGGAAATTGATCGGCTGCACATAGGCACCGTATTCGGCGAGCAGGATGTCGCTGATCTTCTTGGCCCTGACCGGATCGCCGACCATGAGCGGCACGATGTGCGTGGTCGAATCCATCACCGGCAGGCCCGCATCGCGGAACATCTGCTTCATCATCGCGGCAGAGCGCTGCTGGCCCTCGCGCTCGGCGCTGGAGCTCTTGAGGTGCTTCACCGAAGCGAGCACGCCTGCCACCAGCACCGGCGAGAGCGAGGTGGTGAAGATGAAGCCGGGCGCATAGGAGCGGATGCAGTCGATGATCTTCTGGTCGGCGGCGATATAGCCGCCCATCACGCCGAACGCCTTGCCCAGCGTGCCCTCGATGATGTCGATGCGGTGCGCGGCCTCGTCACGGTCGGTAATGCCGCCGCCGCGCGGGCCGTACATGCCCACGGCGTGGACTTCGTCGATATAGGTGAGCGCGTTGTACTTTTCGGCAAGGTCGCAGATCGCGTGGATCGGGGCGACGTCTCCATCCATCGAATAGACGGATTCGAAGGCGACCAGCTTGGGCAGGGCGGGATCGGTCTGGGCCAGCAGTTCCTCGAGGTGTTCGAGGTCGTTGTGGCGCCATACCCGCTTTTCGCAGCCCGAATTGCGGATGCCCGCGATCATCGAGGCGTGGTTCAGCTCGTCCGAGAAGATCACGCAGCCCGGCAGCAGCTTGGCGAGAGTGGAAAGCGTGGCGTCGTTCGAGACGTAGCCCGAAGTGAACAGCAGCGCGCCTTCCTTGCCGTGCAGGTCGGCAAGCTCGCTTTCGAGTTCGATGTGATAGTGGGTATTGCCGCCGATATTGCGCGTGCCGCCGGAACCGGCGCCGACGTCGTGCAGCGCCTCTTCCATGGCTTCGATCACCTTGGGGTGCTGGCCCATGGCAAGATAGTCGTTGGAGCACCACACGGTGATCGGCTTGGGGCCGTTGTGGCCGGCAAAGCAGCGGGCGTTCGGATAGGCGCCCTTGTTGCGCAGGATGTCGATGAAGACGCGGTAGCGGCCTTCCGAGTGGAGGCGCTCGATCGCCTGATCGAAAATGTGTTCGTAGTTCACCTGGGCACTTCCTGCGTTCGCCTTTGGGGGACTGTCTGTCCTTGGGCTGTTACCCGTTGCTGCGGGCAAATACATGATCACCGGGGACATGACCAGTCGCTTGTCCTGCGGACTGTGATCGATCTTTTGCAAATCCGCTTGCAATGCCCGGCACATCGCGGGGTTCGTGACCTGCGACGATGATCATCGTGGGGGCGGCGCGTTTCAGCGCCTTGATGGTCTTCAGCCAGGATACCGTTAGGCGGCGCTCGTCCGCCTTAGCAAGCGTGGCGAAAGTGCGGGCGGGTGGGCGGGCGTCCAGCCAGTTGGCGTCCACCGTGGCGACGTCTCCGGTGAACAGGAACTCGCGGCCGTCCGCGAGCCGCGTATAGACCATCATCGCCCGGTCCGGCATGCCCTCCAGCGGGATCGCGACGATGCCCGGCGCCACTGCGCGCGGTTCGCCGCCGCCAAGGTCGGGCAGGGCGGCGGCTGCGGGCGAGGTCAGCGCGGTATTGCCGCGGTGGAGCGGGCGGTCCAGCAGCAGGAGTTTCAGCGCGGCGCCTTGTGCGCTCCGGTCCACGCGTTGCTGCGCGGCGAAATCAAAATCCTGGAGATCGCGTTCGCGCGCTTCCGCCGGGGTGGTTCCGGCGTCGATCAGGATCGGCGGCTGTCCGGGCACCACCAGTTCGAAGGCGCGGACGGCCAGGCGGATCGGGCGAAGGCCGCTACCGGCGGCGATCCGGTTGTAGAGTACCGAACGATAGCCCAGAACTTCCTGGCGCAATTCGTGGGGGGCTTCCCCCGGAATGCTCCCGGCCAGTTCGCGCAGGCGCGACATCGTGAGCGGCAGGGGCTTTGCGCCGGGCGCGCTGCTGTCGAACTGGAACCAGTAGAGCGGTACGCCGACGAGCAGCAAAAGGATGAGAAGAAGCAGATTGAATCGTGGTGTCAAAACCTTCCGCCTTCAGGCAACCCGTAACGCGCCAGCGCTTCGCCGTACGCCCCGGGGAATTCTCCCGGTCCGGTGAATAGCGCGCGGTCGGGCTGCTGGCGAGCGTATTCCTGCCCATCGGTAAGATGGGCGATGCGCCGGGCGATGCCCTCGGCGCCGTGGACGAAGCGCACGCCGGGTCCGAAGGCCTCTGCCAGTTCGTCCTCGAGCAGCGGGAAGTGGGTGCAGGCGAGGACGACCGTGTCGATATTCTCGCCGCCCGGCATGGCCCGCAGCGCCTCGGCCGCGCGGATCACGGCGGCGGGATCGACCCGCTCGCCGCGCAGCTTGGCCTCTGCGGCTTCTACCAGGCCCGGCCCGCCATAGCGGAGCAGGCGCTTGTCGCCTGCGAATTCGTGCTCCAGGCGGTCGACATAGGCCTGCCGGATCGTTGCCTGGGTGCCGAGCAGGCCGATGACGCCGCTGCGCGTCATGGCGGCGGCGGGCTTGATGGCAGGAACGGTGCCGACCACGGGCACTTCCAGCACTTCGCGCACCATGCCCAGCGCGATCGTGGAGGCGGTATTGCAGGCGATGCAGACGAGGCGCGGGGTGAAGCGTTCGGTCATGCGGCCGAGCAGCCCGGCGACGCGGGCCGTCACTTGCGCCTCGGTCTTGGTGCCATAGGGCAGTCCGGCCATGTCGGCGGCGTAGATCACCGGCGCTTGCGGCAGAACCTTGCGCAGCTCGCCCAGGACGGTGAGGCCGCCCACGCCCGAATCGAAAAGCAGGATCGGCGCCGAAGGATCGACCGGAGCCGTGGAAAAGGGCGCTTGGGGGAGTGGGGAGGACATCGCTTTTTCCTGGATCTTGCGCCCTGTTAACCAGTCGCAGCAGCAAAGGGCAATATTCAAAGCCGCCAGCATATTCAAAGGCCGAGCGGTGGCGCGCATTCCGCGCAAGTCGCGAAGAATGCTCCAGAATGGCGACATCCCCAGCATCGACCTCGATTGCGGCTCTGGCGGATTTCCAAACAGGCTCTAAGAAGCGGGGATGGATTGGATTCTTGCCCTTTTGCTGGGCTATGCCCTCGGCTCCGTGCCTTTCGGTCTCCTGATCACGCGCCTTGCCGGTGCGGGCGACTTGCGATCGATCGGTTCCGGCAACATCGGCGCCACCAATGTGCTGCGCACCGGGCGCAAGGGTCTTGCCGCGGCAACGCTGCTGCTGGACTTGCTCAAGGGCCTGGCCGCCGTGCTGATCGCCGCCCATTTCCTGCCCGAATGGACCTGGCTGGCGGCGCTTGGCGCCTTTCTCGGCCATTGTTTCCCGGTCTGGCTGGGCTTCAAGGGCGGCAAGGGCGTTGCCACTACGGCGGGCATCGCCTTCGGTCTCGCCTGGCCGGTCGGCCTTGCCTATGCGGTCACCTGGATCGGGCTGCTGCTGACGGTGCGGATTTCCTCGGTGGCGGGGATGACCGCGGCCGTCGTCGCGCCGCTTGCGGCGCTCCTCCTGGGGCACGGTGAGCCCGCAGGGGTGCTCGCGGTGATCGCCGCGATCGTGGTGTTCCAGCACCGCGAGAACCTGGCCCGCCTGCGCGCGGGAACGGAACCCAAAGTGGGGAGCGGCAAGAAGCCGTGACCGCCAGCGGGGGGCGCGCAGAGGCGGAACTTTCGGCGGAGGGCGGCATGCCGCTTTCGCAGGAGGAAGCCTTCGCGCGGATCCGGCTTCTGCGCTCGCCGAATATCGGCCCGGTTACCTACATGCAGCTTCTCGCGCGCTTCGGCGAAGCACGCGCCGCCATCGACGCGCTGCCCGATCTGGCGGGTCGCAGCGGACGGCCCTACGAGGCTGCATCCGAGCGCAAGGTGCAGGCGGAGATCGCGGAGACTCGCAAGGCCGGGGCGCGCTATCTCTTTCACGATTCGCCTGATTATCCCACCTTGCTCGCCCATTGTGAGGGTGCGCCGCCGATCCTGACATTCCGGGGCGACCCCGTGCTGCTAGGGCGCCCGGCCGCGCCGTGGTCGGCGCGCGCAACGCTTCGGCGGGGGCCGTGAAGTTGGCCCGCGACTTTGCCCATGGGCTCGCCTGCGCGGGGTTTACGGTGGTTTCTGGTCTGGCGCGCGGCATCGACGGCGTGGCGCATGCCGGGGCATTGGCCGCAGGACCGGATAGCGGACGGACCATCGGCGTGATCGCCAGCGGTATCGATATTGCCTATCCGCCGGAGCACGCCGCCCTGCAGGAACGGGTCGCGGTGGAAGGACTGCTGCTGGCCGAGCAGCCGCCGGGAACCGAGCCGCTTGCACGCCATTTTCCCACCCGCAACCGCATCATCGCCGGCCTTGCCGCCGGGACGCTGGTGGTGGAGGCCGCGCCAAGGTCCGGCTCGCTCATCACCGCGCGGCTGGCCGGGGAAATGGGGCGGGAGGTCATGGCGGTTCCCGGCTCGCCGCTCGATCCGCGGTCGCACGGCTGCAACCAGCTCATTCGTGACGGAGCGGTGCTCGTGCAATCGGTGGACGACGTCGTGGAGCTGCTGTCCGGCTTCGACGGCTCTCCCGGATCGCGCTTCGTTTCTGTCTTCGGAGGCCATAAGCCTGCGCCGCGCGTGGAAGGCGAAGAGAGTACCGGAAGCACCGTGCTCCCTGTCGCCAACCTGCTGACCACCGCCCCCGTCGCGGTGGACGAATTGATTCGCCAGTCCGGTGCCGATGCGCCTTCGGTGCAGATGGCGCTGTTGGAACTCGAGATCGGCGGCAGGTTGCTGCGCCATGCGGGCGGCAGGGTAAGTCTGGCCTGAGGCCCAATGCAGGCGCCATGCGGCGAAAAGTTACGAACTGAAATGAAGATGCCACATCTTCCGCGCTTGACGAGTGCCCCAATCGCTTCCCACCCTATGCGTACACGTATATGCGCACGCGTAGGGCACGTGTACGCAGCCACGTCTCATGGGGCACAGAGTCTGAAAGAATGCAGCTAGTCATCGTAGAATCGCCGGCGAAGGCGAAAACCATCGAGAAGTACCTCGGCAAGGACTACAAGGTTCTCGCCAGCTACGGCCATGTCCGCGACCTTCCGCCGAAGGACGGCTCCGTCCGCCCGGACGAGGGCTTCGAGATGGACTGGGAGCTTTACGGCGACAAGCAGAAGCAGGTGAAGGCGATCGCCGACGCCGCGAAGGGGGCCGACCGCCTGATCCTGGCGACTGACCCTGATCGCGAGGGCGAGGCCATTTCCTGGCACGTGCGCGAACTCCTGGCGAAGCGCCGCGTGCTGCCCAAGGACGTGCAGCGCGTTACCTTCAACGCCATCACCAAGGACACCGTCACCAAGGCGATGACCCAGCCGCGCGAGCTGGATCAGGACCTGATCGACGCCTACCTCGCCCGTCGTGCGCTGGACTATCTGTTCGGCTTCACGCTTTCTCCGGTGCTCTGGCGCAAGCTGCCGGGCGCCAAGTCGGCAGGCCGCGTGCAGTCGGTGGCGCTGCGCCTGATCGTCGATCGCGAGCGCGAGATCGAGGCGTTCAAGCCGCAGGAATACTGGTCCGTCGCGGCGCAGATGGCGCATGACGGCACCGACTTCACGGCCAAGCTCGTCGCCTTCGAGGGCAAGAAGCTCGACCGGCTGAGCATCGGCGAGGAAGGCACGGCGATGCGCGCCAAGGCCGCCGTCGAAAGCGGCGCCTTCAAGGTGGAATCGGTCGAGACCAAGCCGCACAAGCGCAATCCGCAGCCGCCGTTCACCACCTCGACGCTCCAGCAGGAGGCCGCGCGCAAGTTGGGCTTCTCGGCCAGCCAGACCATGCGCGTCGCGCAGACCCTCTACGAAGCGGGCGCGATCACCTACATGCGTACCGACGGCGTGCAGATGGATCCGAGCGCGATCTCGGCTGCGCGCGCCGCGATCACCGACCGGTTCTCGGGCCACTACCTGCCCGAGCAGCCGCGCGTCTACCAGACCAAGGCGAAAAACGCGCAGGAAGCCCACGAGGCGATCCGCCCGACCGACTTCACCAAGGACCGCTACGGTTCGGGTGACGAAGGCCGTCTCTACGACCTGATCTTCAAGCGCGCGATGGCCAGCCAGATGGCCTCCGCCGCTCTGGAGCGCACCACCGTCACCCTGCGCGACGGCACCGGCCAGCACGAGCTGCGCGCCTCGGGCCAGGTGGTGAAGTTCCCCGGCTTCCTCGCCGTCTACGAGGAAGGGCAGGACAACAAGTCGGACGATGACGACGGCGGCCTGCTGCCCTTCATGAAGTCGGGCGACATGCCCGCCAAGAAGGACGTCACCGCCGAGCAGCACTTCACCCAGCCGCCGCCGCGCTTCTCCGAAGCCAGCCTCGTCAAGCGTCTGGAAGAACTCGGCATCGGCCGTCCGTCGACGTATGCGGCGACGATCCAGGTCATCAAGGACCGCAACTACGTCCGCACCGAGAAGAACCGGTTCTTTGCAGAGGAATCGGGCCGACTTCTCACATCGTTCCTCGAACGCTTCTTCCCGCGTTACGTGGCCTATGAGTTCACGGCCGGCATGGAAGACGAGCTGGACGACGTGTCCGGTGGCCGCCAGGAATGGAAGGCGTTGCTCGAAGCCTTCTGGCGCGATTTCAAACTGAAGTCCGACGAGGTCATGGAGAAGAAGCCCTCGGAAGTGACCGAGGCGCTCGACGAATTCCTCTCCGACTACCTGTTCCCGCCCAAGGCGGACGGCACCGACCCGCGCCTCTGCCCGAAGTGCGGCGAGGGCCGTCTGTCGCTGCGCGGCGGGCGCTACGGCGCTTTCGTTGCCTGCTCGAACTATCCCGAGTGCAAGTTCACCCGCAAGTTCGCGCAGCCCGGCGGCAGCGCTGATGGTGGCGACGACGAATCGCTGGGTCAGGACCCTGAGACCGGCCTCGAGATCGTGCGCCGCACGGGTCGGTTCGGTCCTTACATCCAGCTCGGCGAGGGCAAGGAGGCCAAGCGTGCCTCCATCCCGAAGGATATCGACGAGCTGACGCTGGAGTGGGCGATCAAGCTGCTCGGCCTGCCGCGCACGGTCGGCCAGCATCCCGAAAGCGGCAAGGACATCACCGCCAGCATCGGCCGTTACGGTCCTTATCTGGCACATGACGGCAAGTATGCTCGCCTGCGCAATACGGCCGAAGTCTTCGATACCGGCATGAATGCGGCGGTCTCGATGCTGGCCGATGCCGCCAATCGCGGCGGCGCGGCAAGGGCCAAGGCAGAGCCGATCAAGGTGCTGGGCGCGCATCCGACTTCCGGCGGCGAGATCAAGGTGCTGGCGGGCCGCTATGGCCCCTATGTGACCGACGGCACCACCAACGCCACGTTGCCGCGCGACCAGAAGCCTGAAGACCTGACGGCCGAGCAGGCGATCACGCTGATCGACGAGAAGGCCGCCAAGGGACCGGCCAAGAAGAAGGCGCCCGCAAAGAAAGCGGCTGCCAAGAAGGCGCCTGCCAAGAAGGCCGCTGCCAAGGCTGACGGGGCTGAGAAGCCTGCGGCGAAGAAGGCACCTGCGAAGAAGGTTGCGGCAAAGAAAACCCCGGTGAAAAAGGCTGCCGCCAAGGCCGCTTCCTGATGCTGGCAACTGTCGTGCTGGCCGGTGCATTGGTTGCACCGGCCTTCGACATCGACGATGTCAGGCAGATGGGGCAGGCGATCGGCATGATCGATCCGCGCCGGAGCGGGTTCAAGAGCCTGCTCCTGACGGTCGATCCCGAAGGCAGGGTAGTATCCTGCGCGGGAGGCGCGTCGGGCGGGGAACAACGCGTGCTGGCACAGCTTTGCGACAATGCGAAGCGCGTTCGTTTTGCACATGCCGCTTCGGTCGATGGGATGCCTGCCTATGGGCGCTATCGTGCCGTGCTCAACTTCCGGCGTCTTGAGGCGGGTGGTCCGGGCATCACGCCGTCGGTGCGTCTTGCCCCGGATATGTCGTTTACCTTGCGGGCTCGGCAGGATGGACGAAACGAACCTTTCGCCATTGCCGTCAACGCGCTGGTTGCGCCGGACGGCAGTGTGCGGCGCTGCGAAGCCCCGGATGGCAAGCCCAACAGCTACGTCGCCACGGTCTGCATGAAAGTGCTGGCTGGCAAGTTGCCGATCGTCGAGGCGGCGAGCGGCCAGGCGACGTCCTATGTTCAGACATTTACGGCCCATTTCCAGTTCGGAAAGACGGCGACCAAGGAGTTAACCCGATGAGCGACAAGATCGCCAAGCACAAGCAACCCTGGAAGCCCGAGGAGCTTCAGAAGCTCCAGACCCTTGCGGGCAAGGGCAAGGGACTGAAGGAAATCGCCAAGGCGCTCAACCGCACCGAGGAGTCGACCAAGGATGCCGCGCGCCAGCACGGTTTCGCGATCGCCAAGGCGCGCTGAGGCTCAGGGTTTGAGGCGGTAGAGGCCGAATTTCCTCGTACCGATGGTGACGCCCTCGTATCGCTCGTAGGAGCGGGCGAGGGCGCTCTTCATCAGAGACCTGGTCGCGAGATTGGGCAGGTTGGGGCGGCTCGATTCCGCCATCACGATCACGCGCGGGCGGCTCGCCAGAATGCGCCGCACTTCCCAGGCCGGATCCACGCCCAGGGCTGCGGCCTCGTTCATGGCGTTGAGATGGCTGGGATAGGCGAAGCGCGTCGGTATGCAGGCGTTCGTCGTCCTGTAGAGCGCGCTGTCGCCTTCGTAGACGTAGAGGCAACGGCCGTGAAGTTCGCGGGCCACGGTGGCACTGGCGACTGCGAAATCGCTCGCCGTGCCGCGTTCGCGCACTTGCAGGGCTGGAACGACGACGGCGCCGAGCAGTCCGAAACCGAGCAGTAGCCGACCATACCACCGCTCGCCGCGCGCGCGGCGTCCAAGGGCCGGGGCTGCAAGCACGCATAGCGGCACCAGAACCGGGCCGAGGTAGTGATCGTACCATGTGCCGAAGGCCAGGAAGCCGAGCACCGCAACGAGCGCCCAGATGCGCATGCCCCGCAGCATTCCCAGATGCTCTCCTGTCACGGGCGTCACGCGGCGGGGGACAAGTCCGATGGCAAGAGCGAAGGGAATGAGCGCCAGGCACTCCTTGGCGAGCTGCGTGAAGGCATCGGCCTGATCGACGGTGCGGCCGAAGATCGAGAGGAAGTTCGCCTGCACGAAGGCATCGCCGTGTCCGGTGATCGCGTAACCTGCCCAGACGATCAGCGTGGGTGTCATCGCTGCCAGGCACCAGACCAGTCCGCTTGACGCAAGGCGGCGCAGCGGCCAGCGATCGGCGCAGGCTCTTGCCAGGAGCATGAGCCCGAACCCCATGCCCTCGAAGACCGCACTGTACTTGCTCTGCAGGGCGAGGCCGATCAGCGCCATGGCGGCGAGGCCTCGCCTGAACAGGGCGGGGTCTTCGCCCCGCGCGAAAGCCTTCAGGACCAGCAGGGCCGCCATCGCCATGGGAAGGTTGTAGAACACCGGCGACTGGCCGAGCGCGACGTTGAAAACCGGCTGATAGAGCAGGTAGGCCAGTCCTGCCGTTCGGGCTGCGTTCGGCGGCGCTATCGCCCGCGCCATTCGCTCGATCAGGATTGCCGTCAGTACCGAGAAGACAAGCCCGGCCAGTTGATAGCCGAGCACCGGATCGATGGGCATGGCGTGGAAGCCGCGATAGATCAGGAACAGCCCATAGGGCTTGCGGTCCCAGATATCGACGTAAGGCAGCGCGCCCTGCGCCATGCGTTGGCCCACCAGCAAGTAGAACTGCTCGTCCGACTGGAATGCGGGCTTGCCGAGCATGAGCAGGCGAAGCGCGAGGGCGGACAGCAGGTAGAGGGGCAGCGAGGCGATTGCGGGCCTGAACGCGGTGGGTGCCGCCAGAGGCCGCACGATTGCTGACATGACTTCGACCCTTATGCGTCCCCAGCCTTCGGGACGCCCGGGGCAGGTGCTTTCAGTCGCGGGTCATGGAGCGGCAAAGTTGCGGTTTGGAGACTCGCTGCACGCGAGGCTCAGTTCGAAAGGTTGGCGGGCACCGGACTTGTCCGATGCCCGCGATCTCAGCGTTTCGGTCTGGATGTGCCGGCGCCTGTAGCTTTGGAGCCGTTCGGCTTGGCCGTGGCTGCTGCGGGCGTGGTGGCCGCGCGGGGCGGCGGCGGCGCGATGACGGGGGCAGGCGCGGGAACGTTCTGCGGCTGCAGGGTCAGTGTCGGCTTGGGGGCCCTTACGCCGCTGCGGGTCAGCGACCAGGCGATGTCGTTGGCAGTGGCCTGCATGCCTGCGAAATTGAGATGCCATTGCAGGCCCTGGCTGCCGTCGTAGCCTTCCGGCGAGCCGATCATCCAGGGCAGCGGGTCGCACGGCGTATGGGCGGCGGAGGACAGGTCCATGCCGACGACGGTGGCATTGTAGGCCTGCGCGACGCGGGCGGTGATTTCCGACAGTCGCTGGCCGGTGCGGCGGACCACGGCGGCGTGCTCCTCGCTAATCGGCGTCACCGCGCAGAGCCCGCCTGGCTGAGGCAGAGGCGTCAGATACTGGACGAAGACCAGCCGCGTGCGCGGAGCCACCGTGCGGATGCGGCGGGCGATCTCCATCATTTGCATCTCGTCGCGCGCGTAGTCGACTTCGCTGGGGACTTTCACGGCGCCGCAGGCGGCCCGCTTGCTACCCGCAGGCATCTGGCTGGCGCGATAGAGGCAGGTCGCCGTGAAGAGATTGCCGATGTAATTGAGGTCGTTGCCGCCGATCGTCACCGTAACCAGCCGGGTCTGGGGCGTGACGGCATTGATCTGCGGCGCGATCTCGCCCCAAGGGCCGAGCACGTTGTTGGTCGTGGCCCCGGAGCAGGTGCGGTCGGTCAGGATCATCCCGAAGCGTTCGGCCAGAAGCGTCGGGTAGTTGTTCATGCTCTGGCCGCAGCGGGCAGGCGCGCCGGACTTGGCAGGCGGCAGCATCGGTCCCGCCGCGAAGGAGGAACCGATCGCCACGTAGCGCTGTCCGACGAGGCTTTCCTCGATAGCGACCGGCGCGACCACAGGCTCGCTTTCGGCGGCCCGCGCCTGTGCGGTGCCGGTCGCGAATATGGCTCCCCCGGATATCATGACGGCGGCAGCGCTTGCCGCCAGCGTGAAACGTGCCATCACTTGACCCAGTCCAGCCCCATTTCCTCATAGAGGTCGCGGGCTTCGGCCCAGTTTTCCTCGACCTTGACGTGAAGGAAGAGGTGGACCTTCTGGCCGAGCACTTCGGCCAGTTCCTTGCGCGCGGCCTCGCCGATCGCCTTGATCTTGGAACCGCCCTTGCCCAGCACGATGGCGCGCTGGTTGTCGCGCATGACGACGATCTGCTGGCGGATTTCCACCGAACCGTCCTTGCGCTGCTCGTAAGCCTCCGGGCGGACGGCGGCGTCATAGGGCAGTTCCTCGTGGAGCTGCTTGTAGAGCTGTTCGCGCGTGATTTCGCAGGCCAGCAGGCGTTCGCTGGCGTCCGACACCTGATCCTCGGGATAGTGCCAGGGGCCCTCCGGCATGAGGCCCGCGAGATGGGCCTTGAGCTCGGGAACGCCGTCGCCCGAGAGCGCCGAGACGAAGAACACCTCGTCGAACTGGACTTTGCCGGTAAGCTCCTGCGCCAGCACCAGCAGCGGCTCCTTGGCCCCGGCATCGACCTTGTTGATCACCAGGATCTTGCGCTCCGGCCGGGTGGCAAGGGCCTCCAGCAGGGGCTCCAGTTCGTGGCGGCGCTTCTTGATCGGATCGACCACCAGCAGAACCGCGTCCGCTTCCTGCGCGCCTTCCCAGGCGGCGGCGACCATCGCGCGGTCGAGGCGGCGGCGGGGCGCGAAGATGCCGGGGGTATCGGCCAGGATGATCTGGACCTCATCGGCCAGCGCGATGCCCAGCAGGCGCGCACGCGTGGTCTGGGCCTTGGCCGAGGTGATCGCCACTTTTTGCCCGACCAGCGCGTTGACCAGCGTGGACTTGCCTGCGTTTGGCGCGCCGATCACGGCGACGAGTCCGCATTTTTCCGTCATTTCAGTTCCTTTGGTCAGGCCTGTGCGCCTGAAATCTGCATTTCTTCAGGCCGGTCCACGCCATAACACGCGCGAACCGAATTTGTGTCAGCGAAGCACCCGCACATATGGGCGGGCGAGAACGCGATCCTACCCGAATTTTCTCATGAATTCCTCGGCAGCGCGAGTCTCCGCGTCCTGCTTGGAATTGGCCGTGGCCCGCGCCGCGCCGACGTTGTGGATCGCCACTTCGACGGTGAACTGCGAGGCATGATCGGGGCCGGAGCGCTCGACCAGCTTGTATTCCGGCATGCGGCGGCGGTTGCCCGCGGCCCATTCCTGCAATGCGGACTTGGGATGCTTGCGCTTGCCCGCCTTGCCCTGCATCGGTTCGGCCCAGAGCTTGCGTACCATCGCGCGCGCAGCCTCGAAGCCGCGCTCGGTGAAGCAGGCGCCGATCAGCGCTTCCATCACGTCGCCCAGGATATTGTCGCTGTCGAGCCCGCCGTCGTCGCGCGCCTGCTTGCCGAGGCGCATGTGCGGGCCGAGTTCGATCCGGCGTGCGACCTGGGCACAGGTCTGGCGGCTGACGAGCGCGTTGAGGCGCTGCGAAAGGCGGCCTTCCGCTTCCTCGCTGTTCTCGAACAGCCATTCGGCGACCGAGAGCCCGAGGACCCGGTCGCCAAGGAATTCCAGTCGTTCGTAATTGCGCTTTTCGCCGGTGCTGCCGTGGGTGAGGGCGGAGAGCCAGAGTGCCTCGTCCGCAGGCGGGGCACCCGAGATTTCGGCGAGGAAGGCGCGGTCGTTTGCTTCAAGCACTCAGATCACGCTCCCGATCCGGCTCCAGCGGGCGGCGGTGAACCAGGTCCAGGGCTTGAGCCATTCGGCGTCGCCGTCGGTGGAGAACATCATCACCGCGGCCTTGCCCACCAGGTTGTCCTGCGGGACGATGCCGATGCCCTGGCCCTCGATCGCGGGGAAGCGGCTGTCGAGCGAATTGTCGCGGTTGTCGCCCATCAGGAACATGTGGCCTTCGGGGACGATGTAGACGCCGGTATCGTCCTGCGGGGTCTGGCCGAGGTCGAGCACGTTGTAGCTCTTGCCATTGGGCAGGGTCTCGCGGAACTGCGGGTAGTTGCAGACGGCGCCGCCCTGGGCATCCTTGCCTTCGAATTCCGGCGCATAGCAATGGGTGTTCGCCGTGACGGGCAGCACGAAATCGGGCTGCTTCACGCGCGGCACAGCCTTGCCGTTGAGCCAGACCTGTCCGCCCTTCACCTGCACTTCGTCGCCCGGAAGGCCGATCACGCGCTTGATGTAGTCGATATCGTTGCCCGGAGGTGCCTTGAAGATCACCACGTCGCCGCGCTCGGGCTGGCCGGCGAAGATGCGGCCGGGGATCAGCGGCAGGCTGAAGGGCAGCGAGTACTTCGAATAGCCGTAGGACCACTTCGAAGCGAACAGGTAATCGCCGTTCAGCAGGCGCGGCAGCATGGACTCGCTGGGAATGTTGAAGGGCGAGATGATGAAGCTGCGCAGCACCACGACGCCCAGCACCAGCCAGAGGATAAAGGAGAAGAAGCCTTCATCCTCTTTGGCATCCTTTTTGGCATCCTTCTTTCCGGGGGCGCCCGAGGCGGGCCCGGAGGAAGAAGGGACGGAAGTGTCCGGGGTGGGGCGGGAAGTCGCGGTTTCGATGTCGCTCATGGCTCGAACCCTTGTTGTGCGGCGGGCCATCCGTCAAGTGAGATACCGCGCAAACGGCTATCCGCATCGACCAAAAACGTCATCTCCTTGCCTTTCACGGTCGCAAGAATGACACTTGGCCTTCCGCGACCTGCTGGGCATAAGACGGACCCCCAACCTGAACAAAGGAACCATGGCATGAGCGAAGCGGTATGGAACAAGCTGAAAGGATTGCCCAAACCGACGCTTGCCCAACTCTTCGAAGCCGACCCGGCCCGTCTCGACCTGCTGGCCAGTCGCCTGGAGCTGGGTGACGAGACCAGCTCCGGCGCGATCCGGTTCGACTGGTCGAAGACCCACCTCGATGCCGCCCATATCGCCGCTTTCGAGGAACTGGCGCAGGCCACCGACTTCGCCGGTCGCCGTGCCGCGCTGTTCGCGGGCGAGATCGTCAATACCACCGAAGGCCGCGCGGCCGAGCATACGGCCCAGCGCGGTGTCGGAAACGAGGAAAGCGTTGCGCTGGCCCACGAATATCACGCCCGCATGGCGGCCATTGTGGAGGCCATCCACCGCGGCGCCATGGGCGAGGTCAAGCACCTGATCCATGTCGGCATCGGCGGATCGGCGCTGGGCCCGGCGCTCGCCGTGGACGCGCTGGCGCGTGACGGTGCCATGGTGGAGGTGCATGTCGTCTCCAACATCGACGGCTGCGCGCTGGAAGCGGCTTTCGCCAAGTGCGATCCGGCGACGACGATGCTGGCGGTGGCCTCCAAGACCTTCACCACCATCGAGACGATGACCAATGCCGAAAGCGTCCTTTCGTGGATGCGGGAAAACGGCGTGGAAGATCCCTATGGCCGCGTCGTCGCGCTCACCGCGGCGCCGGACAAGGCGGTCGAATGGGGCGTGGACGAGACGCGCATCCTGCCCTTCTCGGAAAGCGTGGGCGGCCGCTATTCGCTGTGGTCCTCGATCGGTTTCCCGGTCGCCATGGCGCTCGGCTGGCCGGACTTCGCCGAATTCCTCGACGGCGCGGCGGCCATGGACATCCATTTCCGCGATACCGACGGTATCGACAACCTGCCGCTGCGCGCGGCTTTCGCCGACCAGTACTATACGCGCCTGCGGGGCTGCCAGACCCGCGCGGTCTTCGCCTATGACGAACGCCTCGCCTTGCTGCCGGACTACCTCCAGCAGCTGGAGATGGAATCGAACGGCAAGAGCGTGAAAGTCGATGGCTCGCCGGTCGATGGGCCGACCGCGCCGATCACCTGGGGCGGCGTCGGCACCGATGCGCAGCACGCGGTGTTCCAGTTGCTGCACCAGGGCACCAACCTGGTGCCGGTGGACTTCATCGCCGCGATCGCTCCGGGCGACGACCTGAACCCGGCGCATCACCGCATCCTGCTGTCGAACTGCTTCGCACAGGGCGCGGCGCTGATGGCGGGCAAGGCCAGCGAAGATCCGGCCCGCGCCTATGCGGGGGATCGCCCTTCCGCGACGATCCTGCTCGACGAAGTCTCGCCCGCGACTTTCGGCGCGCTCGTCGCTTTCCACGAGCATCGCACTTTCGCCAATGCCGTGCTGATGGAGATCAATCCCTTCGATCAGTTCGGCGTCGAACTGGGCAAGGAAATCGCCAAGCAGATCGAGAAGGGCGGCACCAGCTTCGATCCCTCGACCGAAGCGCTGCTCCAGCTTTCGGGCATCAACTGACAAAGAGGCCGGGGCAGGTGTTGAACCTGCCCCGGCCTTTCAGGGGCTTCGCAAAGAGGGCGCTCCGCTCAGGAGCGCTGTTCCAGGCTTTCCGGCCACTCGCCCGGCACGGGGCGGGCAAGGTTTTCCGGGGGGATGGCGGCGCCGGACAGTCGGCGCAGCAGTCGTTTGCCTTCGTCCCAACTTCCCAGCTTCGAATCCGCATTGATGTGGCCCGTCTCGCCGGCGTCCACGAACTCGCTGCCCCATTGCCGCGCCAGCAGGCGAGCGGTGGGAAAGCCGATCCACGGATCGTTGCGGCTGGCCACCAGGATCGAGGGGAAGGGCAGTGCGTCGCTGGGCGTCGGGGCGAAGCCGTTCAGTCGGTCGTCGCGCGGGAAGAAATCCACTTCCGGCGGCGCGACCAGCAGGGCGCCCACGACCGGCGAGTAGAAGCCCGGCTGCTCGAACTTGGCCCACCAGGCGGTCAGGAGGCAGCCGAGGCTGTGCGCCACCAGCACGACCGACCGCCCGGCGCGCTGCACCGAATGGTTCAGGCGGTTGATCCAGGTGTTGCGATGCGGTTTTTCCCATAGGCCGAGGTCGACCATCTGGGCATTGTCGATCTCTTCGGCCCAGCGGCGCTGCCAGTGGCCCGGGCCGCTGCCGTCGAGACCGGGGATCAGCAGGATGAGCGGCTCTTGCGCGGGGGCGCTCGGTTCTCGATTCGTCTTTGCCATTCTCTCTTCTCCCGATGGAGGCGTTTCGGGTCCGCCGTCGCAGGCTGTCCTGTAGGGGAGCGGCATTCTATGCGACTCCTGTAAACTCAACTCGTTCGGTTGACAATGCGCCTGCGGCAGGCGGGGCGGCGGTTTCGACGGTCCGTTATGGAAGACGCGGTTGGCAATCGGCTGCGAACTGCCCCATATGCCCCGTGCCCCGGACGATCGCCGGCGCAGCAGGAGCCAAGTGCATGTCAGAATTCGACTACGACCTCTTCACCATCGGCGCAGGATCGGGCGGTGTGCGCGCCAGCCGGATCGCCGCTGCCCACGGCGCCCGCGTGGCCGTGGCCGAGGAGTACCGGGTCGGCGGCACCTGCGTGATCCGGGGCTGCGTGCCGAAGAAGATGCTCGTCTACGGCGCCCATTTCGCCGAGGATCTGGAAGATGCCAAGCAGTTCGGCTGGGACATTCCCGAGGCGACATTCGATTGGGTGAAGCTGCGTGACAACGTGCTGGGCGACGTCGATCGCCTCAACGGGATTTACACGCAGACGCTGGAGAACAACAAGGTCGAGATCTTCCACGAGCGTGCCACGATCACCGGCCCGCACGAGATCACCCTTGCCAGCGGGGCGAAGAAGACCGCGAAAGTCATCCTCATCGCGACCGGCGCGCGGCCGCTGATCCCGTCCTGCCCGGGGCACGAGCACGGCATCACGTCGAACGAGGCATTCCACCTCGATGCGCTGCCCAGGCGCATCCTGATCGCGGGCGCGGGCTATATCGCCAACGAGTTCGCGGGCATCTTCCACCAGTTCGGCTCGAAGGTGACGCTGATCAACCGCTCGGACCAGCTCCTGCGCGGTTACGACGAATCCATGCGCGACCGCCTGCTCCAGATCTCCCTGACCAAGGGCATCGACTTCCGCTTCAACGCCGACTTCCAAGGGATCGAAAAGAATGCGGATGGCTCGCTCACCGTATCCATGACGGGCCACGAGCCGCTCGAGGTCGATTGCGTGCTCTTCGCCACGGGCCGCGTGCCCAATGTCGAAGGGCTTGGTCTGGATAACGTCGGCGTCGAGCTGGACGACAAGAACGCGATCCGGGTCGACGAACATTCGAAGACCAATGTCGATCACATCTATGCCGTGGGCGATGTCACCAACCGGGTGCAGCTTACGCCGGTGGCGATCCGCGAAGGGCAAGCCTTTGCGGATACGGTGTTCGGCGACAAGCCGACGACGGTCGACTATTCCTGCATTCCCTCGGCGGTATTCAGCCATCCGCCGATCGGCGCGGTCGGCATGACGGAGGCCCAGGCGCGCCAGCAGCTTGGCTCGGTGGAGATCTACACCAGCGATTTCCGCCCCATGAAGAACGTCGTCGCGCACCGTAACGAGCGGTCGCTCTACAAGATGGTCTGCGAGGGCACGACCGGGAAAGTCGTCGGCCTGCACATGATCGGCCCCGACGCGCCGGAAATCATCCAGGCCGCTGCGATCGCCATCAAGGCCGGGCTGACCAAGGCGGACTTCGACGCCACTGTCGCCGTTCACCCGACGATGTCGGAAGAACTCGTCCTGATGAAGTGACGGACGGCTTGCGGTGACGCTCATGATCCTCGAAATGGAAAAGATGCACTTGGATCACGACCCCGCCGCACCTGCGGCCGAGCAGATAAGCTTCGACGACTTCCTGAAAGTGGACATCCGCGTCGGCACCATTGTCGCTGCGGAAGTCTACGAAGGAGCGCGCAAGCCGAGTCTAAAGCTGCGGATCGATTTCGGCCCCGGGATCGGCGAGCGCAAGAGCGTGGGGCAGGTCGCCGCGCTCTATTCGCCGAAGGACCTGGTCGGTCGCCAAGTGGCGGCGGTCGTGAACTTTCCCGCGCGGCAGATCGGCAAGGCACTG
This sequence comes from Novosphingobium panipatense, assembly GCF_002149965.1. GTDB lineage: Bacteria > Pseudomonadota > Alphaproteobacteria > Sphingomonadales > Sphingomonadaceae > Novosphingobium > Novosphingobium panipatense_A. Next base: position 36,170 of record NZ_MSQB01000018.1, read on the forward strand.
TCCGAAGCATTGACGCTCGGCTTTGCGGACGAGGAGGGGCGGGTAGTCCTTTTCGCGCCGGACAGCCGCGTTCCCAACGGTTCGAGGTTGTTCTGATGACGGGTTTTGCCGCGCTGCTTGCCGCCGCCGAAGAGATCGAGGGTGGTTTCGCTTTCGAGATTACAGAGGACTGGCTTCAGGGCCGCACCGCTTACGGCGGGCTGACGTCGGCGCTGTCGCTGGCGGCGGCGCAGCGGGTCGATCCCGAATTGCCGCCGTTGCGTTCGGGTCAGTTCGCCATGATTGCCCCGCTGGCGGGGCGTGTCGAAGCACGGGCGCGGATCGTGCGCACAGGGCGCAATGCCACCTGGGTTGCGGCGGAACTGTCGAACGAGAAGGGCGCCGGTTTCAGTGCAAGCTTCGTGTTCATGCGCCAGATCGAAAGCACGGCGGACATTGCCGGTTATCCGATGCCGGAAGGCGTGAGCCCTGTCGCGGATGCCAGGCCGGTGCCGATGGAGGTTGCGCCCGAATTCCTAAAGCGCAATTTCGACGCGCGCTTTGCTTTGCCGAAGTCCGAACTGGGCGAGGCGGATCTGTGCTGGTGGGTGCGGCTCAAGGCGCGTGAGGGGTTGGACCCGGCTCTGGAAGCGGTGCTGGTCGGCGATGCCTTGCCGACGGCGGTACTGCCGCTGCTGGGTTTCCGCGTGCCGATCAGTTCGATGCACTGGCACGTCAACATGCTGGAACCCGCGCCTACGACCGAGGACGGCTGGTGGCTGCTGCGCTCCACCAGCGAGTTCGCGCGCCATGGCGGCGCCAGCGAGCAGATTCTCCAGTGGAATGCTGCGGGCAGGCCGGTGATTGCGGGAATGCAGTCGGTCGCCGTGTTCGGCTGAACTGGCCGCGCCATTGCGAGGAAAGCGAAGCAATCTCACGCAATGGCGATACTCGGATATCAGACGGGGGCGGCCTCACCCGCCAGCGTCTTGCCCAACAGGATCTTGAAGGCCGCGAAGGCGATCAGGCCGACGGCAGCGGCGCCGACGTGGATCAGCCAGAACGAGACGGTATCCATCGACGAATACCATCCGCCGACCACGCCCACCACCTTGTTGGCGCCGAAGAAGGCGAGGTAGTAGATCCCCACGACCGTGGCGTTGAGCGCGCGGGGCGCGATCTTGGTGAACAGCGCAAGGCTGACCGGCATGATGTGCGCAAAGCCGATCGAGTTGAACAAGTGGAACATCACCGGCCAGAACAGGCCGATCTTGGCATTTCCGGCAGTGGCCGCGGCGATCACCAGGCACATGCCGCCGCAGATGGCGAAGACCGAACCGATGATCATCTTGCCCAGTTCGTCCGGCTCACGGCCGGTGCGTGCCGAGTACCACTTCCAGAATGCGGCCACGGCCACCAGCATCGAGAAGCTGAGCGTGGCGTCCAGGGTGATCATCCAGCTGGTGGGCAGGGTGTCTCCGAAGAAGGTCAGCTGGAACTTGTCGTCCGCCCAGACGAGATAGGCGTTGAAGATTTCCTGGTTGGTCATCATCGCGACGGCGAGCACCGGGACCAGCACGGCCAGCGCGCCGAGGCGCGGCCAGTCCGAGCGGGTGAGCGGCGCGCGCGGGGTCTTGTCACCCTTGGCCGCGCGATTGTCGGCCGGGAGCCAGTGTCCGGCCTTGAGGTAGATGATCAGACCCAGCACCATGACCACGCCGGCCGTGCCGAAACCGTAGTGCCAGCCCACCTTCTCGCCCAGCGTGCCCGCCACCAGCGGTGCGGCGATGACCGAGACGTTGATGGCGATATAGAAGATCTGGAACGCCATCGCGCGGCGCAGGTCGCCCGGCTTGTAGAGTTCGCCCACCTGGCTGGCGATATTGCCCTTGAACAGGCCGACACCCACCACCAGCGAGATCAGCGCGAAGAGGAACATCCCCTCGAACGCCATCAGGAAGTGGCCGAGCGACATTACCACCGCGCCTGCGATCAGCGTGGCCTTGCGGCCGAGCCAGCGGTCGGCGACGATGCCGCCCAGGATCGGGGTGAGATAGACGAGCGAGGTATAGTCGCCGAAGATCGCCGAGGCGAGCGGCTGCCCTTCCAGGCCCGAATAGTGCCAGCCGCGCAGCCAGGAAAGGCCCACGACATTGCCGATATTCTCGGGCAGGAGCAGATACTTGACCATGTAGAGCACGAGCAGCGTCTGCATGGAATAGTACGAGAAGCGCTCGCAACCTTCGACGAAGGAAAGATAGCCTAGGCCCTTGGGGTGGCCCAGGAACGCGCGGTCGTTTCGCTCGATTTCCTCCGGGAAATCGAGTTCGGGAGTAGCTTCGGCAACTGTCATGATGATCCTGATTTCTGCGACGGCCCGGTATTTTTGTTATTACGACGCGCACCATAGTGGCGCGTCACGGTAATGTCACGTCAGGCAAAGGTTTGTAAGGGCTGACGGGCTTTAAGCCCTTTTGGCAAAACGCGGAAAAGGCGACAGACCCGATCGACCTGTCGCCTTCCCGTACGCCCCCGGACCTGTGAAGGTCGAACGATCGGCGCCTGTTCCTCTCGTAGGGGAGGAATTATGGAACGTGACAGGGCTCTTGCGGTTTCCCCGGCGGCTTGCGCTCACCCCGCGCAGGGCACGGGACGACGAAGTTTCCGCGATATCAGTTCGTTCTGGCCAGTTCTTCGTCGAGGAACGCCGCCACGTCATCGAGCGAGACGTTCTTGTCGAGATAGGTCTGGCCGATACCCTTCATCAGCAGGAAGGGCAGGGTGCCGGCGTCCATCTTCTTGTCGTGCAGCATGTGTTCGACCAGCGCACGTCCGTCGCAGTCGAGTTCCAGCGCGGCGAGCCCCGCGGGCAGCCCGATTTCGCCGATATGGCGCGCGACATGCTCGGCGCTGGCCTGCGGCATCAGGCCCCGGCGTGCCGAATAGCGCGCCGCCAGCACCATGCCGAGCGCGACGCCCTCGCCATGCAGCAGGCGCGCGGAAAACCCGGTTTCGGCCTCGAGCGCATGCCCGAAAGTATGGCCGAGGTTGAGCAGGGCGCGCTTCCCGGTCGTTTCGAACTCGTCCTCCGCCACGATGCGCGCCTTGCTGGCCACCGAGTGGGCCACCGCATATTCGCGAAGCTGGCTGTCGCCCGCGATCATCGCGGCGGCATTGGTATCGCACCAGGCGAAGAAGTCGGCATCGTCGATCAGGCCGTACTTCACCACTTCGGCATAGCCCGCCAGCAGATCGCGCTCGGGAAGCGTTTCCAGCGCCGAAAGGTCGGCCAGCACCAGCGAGGGCTGGTGGAAGGCGCCGACCAGGTTCTTGCCTGCGGGCGTATTGATCGCGGTCTTGCCGCCGACGCTGGAATCGACCTGGGCCAGAAGCGTCGTGGGCACCTGGACGAACTTGCATCCGCGCTTGAGCACCGAGGCGCAGAAGCCCGTGAGATCGCCGATCACGCCGCCGCCCAGCGCAATCACGCTGTCGCCGCGTTCGACGCCGAGTTCGAGCAGCCAGTTCACCGTCGCGGCCAGTTCGTCCCATGACTTGGTGGCTTCGCCGGGCGGCAGGATCCGCCAGTGCGGTTCATGCCCGTTATCGCGCAGCGACGCCTCGACCACTTCGCCCCAGGCCGCATGGACATGGGCGTCGGTGATGATCGGCACGCCGTGCTTGCGCAGCAGGCCGCGGCAGTTCGGCACGAGTTCGGCGAGCAGTCCGGCGCCGACGCGCACTTCGTAGGGGCGGCCTGCGATATCGACGGGGATTACAGCCATTGCGAAATTCCCTGGAGCACCTTGTTGATCGTCTGGACGTGCGGTCCGCTGTGGCTCATCACGTGAATGGGCGCGAGCGAATAGTGTGGTCGCCGGTCATCCCGCAGGCGGGACAGGATGTCCTTCGGGTCACCCCCTTGCAGCAGGGGGCGATTGTCCTTTCGCGCCGTGCGTTCGACCAGGGTATCGACTTCGCTGTCGAGCCATACCGTGATGGCCTTGTCCAGAATCAGTTGCCGCGTCACTTCGTTGCAGAAGGCGCCGCCGCCGGTCGCGATCACGCACCGCTCCATCCCGGAATCGATGAGGCGGGAGATCACCCGGCGCTCTCCGTCGCGGAAATAGGCCTCGCCGTAAGTCTGGAAGATCTCGGGGATCGACATCTGGGCGGAGCGTTCGATTTCCTCGTCGGCGTCCACGAACGGACAGTCCAGAAGCGTGGCCAGGCGCTTGCCCACGCTCGATTTGCCCACGCCCATCATCCCGACCAGCACGATGGGGCGATCGATGCGCCGCGCGAGCGCGGCAATTTCCTGCGCGGAAAACCGGGTCTGTTGAACGTCCATTGCTCCATCGCCTATAGTTGCGCTAGGTCGCAGCGCAAGCATCGGTGAAGGAAGGCGAGTGACGATACAAAAACGCAGGCGCAAGTTATCGGGCGTGGCTGCCGTTTCCATCGTCGCACCGATGGTCCTTCTGCTGGTCGTCCTGACGGGGGTTTGCGCCTGGATGGACGGCGGTCGCTCGCCCGTGAGAGACATCGTCCAGCCGGTTGCGGTCCCGGAGTTGCCGCAATGAACTTGCGCATGAGGACCTGGCATCTGCTGGCGGGCGCCGCGTTCGGGCTGACATCGGCCTGGGCCGTGGCGCAGGACGCGCCCGAATCGCTCCTGCCCAAGATGTTCGACGAGCCTGCGCGTCCCGCCGCGACGCCGACGCCCGCAGCCCCGCCCAGCCGGCCAAACGCGCCCAGTTCGGCCGCCCCTTCGTCGGCTTCCCCCGCTGCGAGTGCGCCGCACTCGGTTTCCACGCCGGTGGTGCAGAGCCTGCCCATGGAGCAGGTACCGGTGTTCGGTGCCGATTCCTTCATGACCACGGACGCCAGCGGCAAGAGCACGCTCACCCGCATGCCGACGCTGGAGGAGCTTCAGGGCATGTCGCCCGAAGCCTTCGAGCAGTTGCTGACCGACAAGCTCAATCTCGACATGCCTTCGGGCGCGCGCCGTTCCATGGAGCAGATCGGCCTGATGGACGAGACTGAGGGCGGAATGTCCGTCACCTCGCTCTCGGCGCAGAATCCCTATCTGGTGCAAACCGCGATCGCCGCCAATCGCGGCGCGCTGGTCTCGCGCTGGGGGCACATCCTGCTGCGCCGCGCGCTGGCTTCGCGTCTTCAGGCGCCTGCGGGCATGAGCCCGCAGCAATTCCTGGCGCTGCGCGTCGGCCTGCTGATCCGCATGGGCGAGACCGACGCGGCCCGCGCGCTGCTCCAGGGCCTCGACATCTCGAACTTCACCCCGGAACTTACGCGCGAAGCCTTCGACATCTACCAGCGCACGGCCGATTTCACCGGCATGTGCCCCGTGCTCTCGATCCAGGGCGTGCAGGGTGCCGGTGCTGAATGGGGGGCGGCGCAGTCCATCTGCGATGCGTTTCGCGGCAGCGGCGCGGCGGCGCTTTCGCGGCTGGAGAAGGCGCGGGTAAGCGGCAAGATGGCGCGCATCGATTCGCTGCTCGCGCAGAAGTACGCTGGCGCGGCGGGCCGTTCGCGCAAGGCGGTGACGATCGAGTGGAACGACGTCGATACGATGACGCCCTGGCGCTATGGCCTGGCGATCGGCGTCGGGCTTACGCCGCCGGAAAGCGCGATGTCGGGCGCCATGTCGGTATCGGGCCGGATGTACGATTCCATCACCGCTCTGGCGCCGATGGTCGGCCTTGACCGCCGCGCGGCCGCTTCCGACCGCGCGGGTGCTAGCGGGGTGCTCTCCAACGCGGCCATGGTCGATCTCTATGCGCAGGTCTATGCCGATCCCGACGTCACCGGCGACTGGCAGAAGCGGGCCGAGAGCCTTCGCGATGCCTATACCCTGGAGGCACCGGCGGCGCGGCTTTCCGCCATGCAGAGCCTGTGGAGCGGTGCCAACGGCGGCGATGCCGGTTACGCGCGGCAGGTGCTGACCGCCGCTGCGGCCGCGCGCATCGCGCCGAGCAAGGATCTGGAAGGCGATGCCGCAGCGCTGATCGCCTCGATGCTTTCGGCGGGCTACGATACAAATGCACTGGCCTGGTCCCCGATCGTGGCATCGGGCAGCGAAGGCTGGGGCCTGCTCACGGTCGCGGCGCCGGGACGGATCCGTGCGGTCGATTCGGGTGCGGTGGACACTTATTACGGCGCCGACGACAGCCCGAACAAGCGCAAGAGCGCCTTCCTGGTGGCCGGCCTGGCGGGTCTTGGCCGTATCGATGAAGGCACATCCTCGCGTTATTCCGGCGAATGGGGCCTGCAACTCGACAGCAGCAGCCATTTCACCACGGCGATCGACAGGGCAGCTACGGCGGGCGATGCCGCTAGCGTGGCGCTGCTCGCGGGTCTCGGCATGCAGGGAAGCAGCTGGCAGCGCATGACGCCGCGCTATCTCTATCACATCGTTTCGGCGCTCCGCACGGTCGGGCTTGAGGCGGAAGCGCGGATGATCGCCGCGGAAGCCGTGGCGCGGGCCTGATCGGGCCATGGCGGGCGAGGGCCACGCCGAACGCTTCCTGGCGATGCTGGCGGCCGAGCGCGGCGCGGCGGCCAACACGCTGGCGGCCTATCGCCGCGATCTGGCAGCCGCGCAGGAGGAACTGGGCGATCTGGCCGCTGCCGACGGCGATTCGCTCGCGGCGCTGGGGGATGCCTGGAGCACGCTGGCGGCATCCAGCCTTGCCCGGCGCTGCTCGGCGCTGCGGCAGTTCTACGGTTTCCTTGTCGATGAAGGGGTGCGTGCTGACGACCCTTCCGGCGCGCTGCCCAAGCCGAGGACCCGGCGCCCGCTGCCGAGACTGCTTTCGCATGAGGAAGTGGAGCGCTTCCTTTCCACCGCCGAAGCCGAAGCGGCGGGGGAGCGATCGGACGCGGTGCGGTTGCTGACCCTGCTGGAACTTCTCTATGGGTCGGGCCTGCGCGCGACGGAACTCGTCTCCCTGCCGCTGGCGGCGGTGCCGCGCGACGCGCCGTTCCTGCATGTCACCGGAAAGGGCGGGCAGCAGCGTATGGTGCCGGTGAGCGGGCGGGCGCGGTCGGTGCTGTCGCGCTGGCTGGCGGTGCGTCGGGGAAGTTCGAAATTCCTGTTTCCGTCGAGCGGGGAGAGCGGCCACCTTACCCGCGTCCGCCTGTTTCAGTTGCTGCGGGCCCTCGCAGTGCGGGCGGAGATCGATCCGACGCGGGTCTCGCCGCATGTGCTGCGCCATGCTTTCGCCACGCATCTGCTGGAAGGCGGCGCGGACTTGCGGGTGCTGCAGATGCTGCTCGGCCATGCCGATATCGCCACGACCCAGATCTACACCCATGTGGATAGCGCCCGGCTGGTGGCCCTCGTCAACGCGCGGCATCCGCTTGCGCGAGGTTGAGATGGGGTTCCGGGGGGAACCGAGCGCGGCGCCTTCCGTTGCAATAGTATCGTTCGAGGGGAAGTTCATGCCTGACAATGCCGCAGCCCGAGATCGCCGCGCGCCCGCCTTTGCCGCCACTGCGCTGGGCGCGGTGCTGCTGGCGCTGGCGCCGAGTTCTACCGGAATTGCCGTGGCGGCGGCCGCCAGACCGGCAACGGTGAATGCGATCAGCCGTGCCGACAAGGCGGAAGGCGCCAAGGCGCATCCCGAACTACTCGCCGAATTCGGCGGCGGAGTGACGGGGGCGCAGGCAAGCTATGTCGAGCAGGTCGGCAAGACCATCGCAATCCAGTCCGGCCTTTCCAACGCGAAGGGGGACTTCACCGTCACACTGCTGAACTCGCCGGTGAACAATGCCTTCGCGATTCCCGGCGGCTATATCTACGTCACGCGCCAACTGACCGCGCTGATGAACAACGAGGCGGAACTGGCAGGCGTGCTCGGGCACGAAGTGGGCCACGTTGCCGCGCGGCACTCCGCCAAGCGCCAGGAAGCCGCCTCGCGCAACCAGATCCTCGGGGTGCTGGGATCACTCCTGTCCGGCGTCCTGCTGGGAGACAGTGCTTTCGGACGGCTTGGCCAGCAGTTGGCGTCGCAGGGCTCGCAGATGCTGACCCTGAAGTATTCGCGGGGACAGGAGCTGGAGGCCGATCGTCTCGGCATCACCTACCTCAAGCGTGCGGGTTACGATCCCCGGGCGATGGCGACTGTTCTCGATTCGCTGGCACGCCAGAACGCGCTGGAGGCGCAGCTGCGCGGAACCTCGAATCAGGTGCCGCAATGGGCCTCCACGCACCCCGATCCCGCTTCGCGCGTGCGCGATGCTTTGACCCAGGCAGGCTCGGGCGCGACCGGCATGACCAATCGCGATGCTTTCCTCACGCGAATCGATGGGCTCGTCTACGGCGACGATCCGAAGCAGGGCATCATCGAGGGCAGCCGTTTCACCCATCCCGACCTGCGGCTGGCGTTTCAGGCGCCCGACGGGTTCTATCTGGTGAACGGAACGCAGGCGGTCTCGATCAACGGTGATTCGGGCAAGGCGCAGTTTGCTGGCGGCCCGCTCGGCACCGGGCTGGACGCCTATATCCAGACGGTGTTCTCCAGCCTGACCGAATCGGGCCAGGCGCGAATTGCGCCGTCCAGCATCGAGCGCACCACCGTGAACGGTCTTTCCGCCGCTTACGGGGTGGCGCGGGTGCAGGCCTCCAGCGGGCCGGTCGATGTGGCGGTGTTTGCTTACGATTTCGGCGGCGGCAAGGCCTATCACTTCCTGACGATCACGCGCGTCGGCGGGGCAGGGGTGTTCAACCCGATGTTCAAGAGCCTGCGGCGGATCTCGGCTGCCGATGCCGGACAGGTCAGGCCGCGCCGCCTGGCGGTGGTGACTGTAAAGGCTGGCGACACCGTGCAGTCGCTGGCGGCGCGCATGGCCTATACCGATGCGGCGGTGGAGCGGTTTCTGGTGCTCAACGGGCTGGAGAGCGGCGCGCGGCTGGTGCCGGGGCAGAAGGTGAAGTTGGTCACTTATTGAGGGCGGCGTTTGTTGGTTGCACCCCTCGTTTTTGCTTTTTCGGTAGCAATCCTGCCAATCGAACGGCCATGGATGGTCAGGAATGGATCCTGAAACGAGTTCAGGATGACGTTTTTCTTTAATGCCGAGACCTATTCATTCCAGGCATAAGAAAAGGGCGGCAGGTTTCCCTGCCGCCCTTAAAAGCTTAGCGCCGCGCTTATTCAGGCGTCGTTGCTTCGTTGCCCTTGGCGATCGAGTTCGACGTCTTGGTGAAGGTCGTATTCAGCTGCGTGCCGAGGCCCTGCATGGCGGCGATCGCGGCGACGGCAATAAGGGCGGCGATCAGGCCGTATTCGATTGCGGTGGCGCCTTCTTCGTTGCGGCGCAGCTTTGCGAGAAACTTCATCTGGTGTCTCCTGAATGAATGCAAACTTGTGTACCCGGTCCGCCCCGCCCCCGTTTCGACCGGTAAGGCACTCGCTTCGGCGCTTTGGACAGGTTGCTTTCTAACCCGGAAGTGTTGAAAAAAACTTAAACGAGAAAGATGATTACTCGCCGGAGATAGCAGCTGCGGACTTGTCTGAAACATTGCTCCACAGTGCGATCGTTTCCGATGCGAGACTGTTGAGCGCAACAAGTATGGCAAGCACGATCATCGCGAGGATGAGTCCGTACTCTACGGCAGTTGCGCCGCTTTTATCTTTGATAAGGCGAATCATGATGGATGATATTGGCATGATTACTTGCAGTACCCCCGATCATGACCTTTATTAGGCTATCAGCGTTAAAGAGTTCCTAAAGGAGGGCCTTTCACTGGAAAATTCTCTGACACCCCTGCTGGTCGTCGCCGTGGCCCTTGTTCGCGGTGATGGGCGGATCCTGATGCAGCAACGGCCTCTCGCGGCCATGCATGGCGGCCTCTGGGAATTCCCGGGCGGCAAGGTCGAGCCCGGGGAGACCCCGGAGCACGCTGCCGTCCGTGAACTGGAAGAAGAGCTGGGCGTGAAAGTCTCGCCATCTTCCCTGTTGAGCGTGGGCTTCGCCAGCGGCCCCGGAGTCACGTCGCAGGCAGGGCAGGGCGCGCGCGATATCGTCATACTGCTTTATGCCTGCGCGCACTGGCAGGGAGAGCCGCAGGCTCATGAGGCAGAGGCGCTGGGCTGGTATGCCACCGAAGCGATCCCGCAACTGGAGATGCCGCCGCTCGATTATCCGCTTGCCGCCGCCTTATCCACATTCTTGCGAAAGAAGGCGATATAGGCGTTGACGGCGGCGCGAAGCACTCCTATTGGCGCCTCTCCAACGCGCCCGTAGCTCAGCTGGATAGAGCATCAGACTACGAATCTGAGGGTCGGACGTTCGAATCGTTCCGGGCGCACCACTTGCACCACACACGAAGAGCCCCGCAGAGCATCATGCTCCGGCGGGGCTTTTCGTTTGCGGTTTCGCGGTTTGGATTGCGTGCCGCATCGGCATGGCAAAGAAAAAGGCCGGAAACGCGGCTGCGCTCCCGGCCTTCCTCAGCCTTGCGGCTTTTGATTACCGATTACAGATTACTGACCGCTGGGGGTCTCGGCAGCGCCAGCGGTAGCCGAAGGGGCTGCCTGGGCATCGGCGCCCGGCTGGCCGCCCGCGCTGGCCTGAAGCTGCGAGTTGAACGCCGTGGCGGTCATGCCCAGCGTCAGCGACTTGTCTGCGCCGAGGCCGAAGTAGGACTTCTTGAGCTGGGCAACCGAACCGTTGCTCAGCGTCACGAAGACGTCTTCGCCTTCGACCTTGGTGACGGTGCCCAGAACGACGCCGTCGCTGCTCTTGATCGGCTTGTCGGCCACGAAGGCGGTCGCCAGTTCGGCGCTGCTTTCGGCCTTGGCGCCGTTTACGGCGGCTTCAAGGTCGGCCTTGTTCATGCCGATCGTGAGGCCCTTTTCGCGCATTGCGAAGGATGCCGCCGGGAGGCCGGCGCGCGCGGTGCCGGTGTTGACGGTAACGACACCGCTCTGGACCGCTTCCACGGTGCCGACTTCGGTGCCATCGGGGCCATAGACCTTGGCGCCCACCGTCGGTGCGGCGGCAGCGGTTGCGGCCGTGCCCTGTGCCATGGCGGCGGCAGGAGTCAGGGTCGCGGCGGCGATCGCGGCGGCGATGAGAGATTTCTTCATGGCGTACTCCTTCTCGATGCGGGAACCGACATCGGCCCCGGCTCGGGATGCTCCCGGCACGCAGTCGCACGTGCAGGAGCGTGAATGGTGGTCCGAATAATTACGACCCGGACAGTTTGTTCCGACCCTGGGGCCGGAAGCCCGTTCCGCGTGCAGTTATCACGTGGGAGAGGAACGGACGAAGACGGTGCATGTTGCACACGTGCAACGGAATGGCCGCTGAATGGCGCCCGATCAACCGCCAAAATGGCACTTTTTTGCGACGAATTGGCCGAATTCCGCCATTCCGCTTTTTGCGGGGCGGCGGGTTGTGCCTTCTGTCGGACAAATGGGGCTTGGAACATCCCGCTTGCTCGATGCTTGATCCCGGGCAGCGGGTGATCCAGCAAGGTAAGTGATGATACAGAACTCGGCTAACGGGGAAGGCCAGGGCGACGCCCCGGTTTCGCCATCGGTGTGGCGTTACGCCAGGGCGAAGCGTGCGTATGTAGTGATCGACGCTGCGGATTATTTCGAACTCATGCGCGGGGTCATGGAAGAGGCGCGGCAGCGCATATTCATGATCGGGTGGGATTTCGACTCCCGGATCCTGCTCCAGTCCGGGCGTCGCTGGTGGCAGCGCGGGCGGCGCAGGCGTTTTCCCGCGCGCCTGGGATCGTTCATCGTCTGGCTGGTCAGGACCACGCCGACGCTGGAGATCCTGCTGCTCAAATGGAACGTCTCGCTGGTGAAGTCGCTGTTTCGCGGCACCATGGTCATCGACCTGATTCGCTGGGCGCTGCGCGATCGAATCGATTTCAAGTTCGACGGCGCCCATCCGATCGGGTGCAGCCATCACCAGAAGATCGTGGTGGTGGACGATGTCTTCGCGGCCTGCGGCGGGATCGACATGACCTCGGACCGCTGGGACACGCCGGACCACCTGCCGGACGATCCCCGCCGCAGACGTCCGACCGGGCGGCTCTATGGTCCCTGGCACGACGTGACGATGGTGATGGAGGGTGAGGTCGCGGCAGCGCTCGGCGATCTGGGGCGCGAGCGCTGGAAAGTGGCGGGCGGCGCGGAGATCGCCCCTTGCGCGCCGCAGGACTTCAGCCCCTGGCCCGATGAACTGCGCGCCGAGTTCGAGGACGTCGAGATCGGCATTGCCCGCACCCGCGCCGAATATGGCGACTGTCCCCAGGTCAGCGAGATCGAGGAATTGTTCGTAGAGCAGATCCGGCGCGCCAAGCGCTTCGTCTATGCCGAAACGCAGTATTTCGCGTCGAGGGCGATCGCCGAGGCCGTGTGCGAGCGGCTTCTCGAAGACGATCCGCCCGAATTCGTCATCATCAATCCGCTGACCGCCGACGGCTGGCTGGAACAGATCGCCATGGACACGGCGCGGGTGGAACTCATCCGCACCTTGCGCAATGCCGATCATGCCGGGCGCTTCCGCATTCTCTATCCCGTGGCTGCGGACGGAACGCCGATCTACGTCCATGCCAAGCTGATGATCGTGGACGACGAGATCCTGAGGGTGGGTTCGGCCAATATGAACAACCGCTCGATGGGCCTCGATTCCGAATGCGACGTCTTCATCGACTCCGCCCGCCCGGCGAATGCCCACGTCAGTCCGGCCATCACCGGCCTGCGCCACCGGCTGCTTGCCGAGCACTGCGGGGTGACCGAGGAAACCATCGCCGCGGCGCTCGATCGTCATGGCTCGATGCTCGGCGCCATCGAAAGCCTTGTGCCTTCCGGCAAACATCTCGAACCCTTGCCCTTGAAACATCTCACCGAAGCTGAAAGAGCGCTCGGTGAAAGTGCTCTGCTCGACCCGGAACGACCCGGTGAGATGTTCGAGCCGATCGAGCGGCGCGGTCTTTTCCGCCGCAAGGGGCAGCTCATGCGGCTGCGCCTTATGGACAGATTGCGAAGGAGTAAGAAGGGATGAGCAGCCTTGACGGTCCCGATGAGGACAACCCGCTGGGCAAGCCGGCCGTCCCCGAGCATGTGCAGCAGGCGATCCGCACGCTGATCGAATGGGCGGGTGACGATCCCTCGCGCGAAGGACTGCTCGACACGCCCAAGCGCGTGGCGCGTGCGTGGAAGGAATATTGCCAGGGCTATGGCGAGGATCCGGCGATCCACCTCAGCCGCGTGTTCGAGGAAGTGGGCGGCTATGACGAAGTGGTCCTGCTGAAGGACATTCCATTCCAGTCGCACTGCGAACACCACATGGCACCGATCATCGGCAAGGCGGCGATCGCCTATCTGCCGAAGGATCATGTCGTGGGCATTTCCAAGCTCGCGCGGGTGCTGCACGGCTTCGCCCGCCGCCTTCAGATCCAGGAGCGCCTGACCGCCGAAGTGGCGCAGTGCATCTGGGATCATCTCCAGCCGCAGGGCGTGGCCGTGGTGATCGAGGCCAGCCATGCCTGCATGACCGCGCGCGGCGTACGCACGCCGGGCGTGAGCATGATCACCAGCCGCATGATGGGCACTTTCCTCGACGACGAGCGCAGCCGCAAGGAAGTGCTCAGCCTGATGGGCTACTGATTATCCCCGCTTCCGCCGCATCCGGGGCTTGAACGGAGCCCCGCGCTGCGGTGAAGGATGGCGCCTGTCTCGGGAAATGTACCAGGCGCCGGGGGAAAAGTGAGCGGACCGATCGAAACCATGGATGCAGTGCCGGCCACGGGCAGGCCGCGTCGCGCGCCCGTTTGGCCCCATTGGATCGCCGCGCTGGTGCCTGCCGGCATGCTCGCGGTGCTCCTGCTGCGCAGCGTCTGGGATGTCGATATCTTCTGGCAGCTCAAGCTGGGCGAGATCATCCTCGCGAACGGGGCGCCGGTATCGCGCGAACCTTTCGCCGCCCTGCACCTGGGCGAGCCGCTCCCCGCCGTGGGCTGGCTGGCGCAGGCGAGCATGGCTTTCGTGCGCAGCGTCGGCGGCTGGGATCTGCTGCGGGTCTATGATGCCTTGTGCTGGCTTGGCGGTTTCTGGGCGGTGGCGGCTGCCTGCCGCCTGCGCGGGGCATCGAGACTTGCCGTGGCGGCGGCGCTCGTGCTGGCCTTCGTAGCCGCTGTCCCGACGGCAAGCATCCGGCCGCAGAGCTACGCTTCGCTCTGTTTCGGGATCCTGCTGGCCTTGCAGCGGCTGAATCTGCGCCCCGCCGTTACGATCGCGCTGGGCGTGCCGCTGCTCGTGCTCTGGCAGAACCTCCACCCATCGGTCAGCGTCGCCGTCCTGGCGCTGGGCATCCAGGCCGGTATCGAGGGGCTGGCCTGGCTTCGTGGCCGCCAGGCCTTTCCGCTGGCTCCGGCTGTCCTCACGCTTGTCGCGATCGGCGCGATGTTCGCGACGCCCGACGGTCTTTCCATCCTCGCGATCTCGGCGGCCAATGCCGAGATGAGCCTGGCCATCGGCGCCAGTGAATGGCGGCCGCTCTGGATCGAGGGCAACTGGGCCAATGCCCTGCCGGTGCTGTTCACGGCTCTCGTCTCGGCGGTGCTGTTCCTGCGCCATCGCCGCCGGTTCAGGGCGTCCGAATTGCTGCTGGCCCTGGCCCTCCTGGCGATGACGGCCATGGCCTATCGTTTCGTGTTGTTCTGGGCAGTCGCGATGGTGCCCTTGATCGCGCGCTCGCTTACCGGAGCGGGACCTGAGGAGCAGGCGCCGATGCCGAAATGGGCGCCGGTGGCCGCGGTCGCGTTGGTGGCGCTGATCCTGCCGCTGGCGGCGCCGACGCGATTTGCGCCCACCTTGCCGCTTGGCGCCATTGCCCATCTGAAGCGCCAGAACCTGCGAGGCACGATCTACGCCGACTTTCCCTATGGCGGGCCCGTCATCGATGCGGGTTGGCCGGCCTGGCGGGTCGCCTACGACGGCCGCTACTATCGCTACCCGCGCGAGGAATGGCGATACAACGGCGGTATCGAGAACGGCTACGTTCCGCTCGTTGACGTGATCGCCAAGTGGCATCCGGCCGCGTTCCTGATCCAGGAGGAACACAATGCGCCGCTGGACGGAGAACTGGCCCGGTCACGCCGCTGGCAGCGCATCTATCGCGGGCCGGACGGCGTAGTGGTCTACGTTCCCCGGAAAAGATAGCGGGTCACTTCGGCGGCGCGTGGGGTTCGCCGCCGGAGAAGGCATCCGCGATCGAGCAGGCCGCGGGGCCGAGAATGACGATGAACAGCGTCGGCAGGATGAACAGGATCAGCGGCACGGTCATGATCGCAGGCAGGCGCGCGGCCTTTTCCTCGGCGCGCATCATGCGTTCGTTGCGGAATTCGGCGGAAAGCACGCGCAGGGCCGAGGCCAGCGGGGTGCCGTAGCGCTCGGTCTGGATCATGGTCGTCACCACGCCGCGCATGGCGTCGAGATTGACGCGATAGGCAAGGTTTTCGAACGCCTGCCGCCGCTCGGTCAGGAACGAGAGTTCGATCGAGGTGAGCGAGAATTCCTCGCCCAGTTCGGGGTAGGCGCGACCAAGCTCGCGGGCCACGCGGTCGAAGGCGGCGTCCACGGTAAGGCCTGCCTCGGCGCAGATCACCAGCAGGTCCAGCGCATCGGGCAGTCCCTTGCGGATCGCGTCTGTGCGCTTGGTGATCATGTTCTTGATGAAGATGTCCGGGCCCTTGTAGCCGGCGATCAGCATCGCGGCGAAGCCCATGAAGCGCTTGAAGCTGCTCCACTGCGGGAAATAGTCGATCCCGTAGATGACCAGCGCGGCGGTGCCGCCCATCACGATCGGGGCCACCAGCCGCGCGAAGACGACCGCGACGGCCCATTCCTTGTTGCGGATACCGGCCTGGGCGAGCTTCTGTTCGATGTCGCGCAGCTGGCTGTCCTGCAACATCTTGAGCTTGCCGAGGAAGGCGCCCATCCGGTCGGTCGTCTCGTTGCGGCGCACGACGCCCTGGCGCTTGCGCGGCGCCGTAGTGATACCGGCCTTGAGCGCTTCGCGGCGCTGGCTGAGCGCCTTGACGCGCTTGGCCATGGGATCGCGCACGGTGACGGCGGCATAGATCGCCAGCATCACGGCGGCGGCGGCGACCATGGCGAGCAGGGTGCCGACGAATATGACGTCGAAACCGAGAAGGGTGGGACCGGCGGGTTGGTCTGGCATCTTGCGGGCTGTCCTGCGCTCAGATCTCGAAACTGACCATCTTGGCCATGATGAAGGCGCCGATGCCCATCCAGACGGCTCCGCCCATTCCCGCCACGATCAGGCGGTCGTCGGTGAAGAACTTGCCGATGTAGCCGGGGTTGATCCACCAGATCATGCCGAAGACGATGAAGGGCAGGGCGCCGACGATATAGGCGGAAGCCTTGGATTCCGAGCTCATGGCGCGGATCTTGAGCTTCATCTGCGAACGCTTGCGCAGCACGTCGGCCAGGTTGGCCAGCGTTTCCGCCAGATTGCCGCCGGTCTCGCGCTGGATGGCGAGGGTGATGCAGAAAAAGGCGAATTCGGGAATGTCGAGGCGGTCGGAGGTATCCTGGAGCGCGTCCTCCATGGTCTTGCCGATCTTGATGCGTTCGGTGACGAGCTTGAACTCCTCGCCCACCGGCCCCGGCACCTCCTTGGCGACGACGCCGAGCGTCTCTGTCACCGGCAGGCCCGAGCGCAGGCCGCGTACCAGCAGTTCGATGGCATCGGGGAACTTGGCGTTGAAGGCATTGGTGCGGCGGGCGATGAGCTTGTTCAGCACGAAATGCGGAATGCCCCCGCCCACGAAAAGGCCGAACGCAAGCGCCAGCACCAGTGCGCCGGTCTTCACGGCGACCAGCAGGGCGACGAAGAGGCCGATCCCGATCGAAGTGTAGAGATATTGATTGAGCGACCAGCTGACGCCGGACCGGTGGAGGCGAAGCGCCAGGGCATCGATCCGCGAACCGGAACCAGCGGCCTTGTGCATTTTCGGACGGCGCGCGGCAACGGCCTTGCGCATCTGCGCCTCGACCCGGTCGGTCGTGCTCTGCGAATGGCGATAGCGCACCGATTTCAACCGGCGCGTCGATTCCTTGGCGGGAGAGGGGCCGGAGAACGCCGTCCATACCAGCGCCCCGGCGCTCAGGAGGCCTACCGCCACCAGCAAAAACTGCATCATGTCCATGGCCGCACCTCGCCCGATCGGCCCCTCAGCGAGAGGCCGTTTCCTTCTTCGCAGCAGCCTTGCCCATGAAGGCCTTGAGATCGAGCTTGCCCAGCAATGACGGCTTGGCGCCCGCTGCTCCTGCCGGACCTTCGGCCTCGCCGGTCTGCTCGACGATCATGCGCGAGAGGTCGCGGATCGCGGCACCTGCGCGGTTGGTGCGATTAGTATCGGCAAAGGTCTGTCCCAGCTTGGCCGCCAGCGAGGCGGCCTTGAGGTCGTAGGGGATGGACAGTTGCAGCGGCGTTTCGATGGAGGCTTCGAAATCGGCCTTGGTGATTTCGGCCAGGCTCGGCTGGACCTTGTTGGCCGCCACGATCACGCGGACATGGGGCGCGTTGGCCTTGAGCCAGGACAGGATCCTGATCGTGTCGCGCGCGGAAGCCAGCGTCAGTTCGACCACGAGGACGACGACGTTCACATTGGCAAGCAGTTGCGGAAAGTTGATCAGCATGTTGCGCGGCATGTCGATCACGGACATCTCGAAAGCCTGCCGGAATTCCTCTTCGAGCTGGAGGAAGGCCGAACCGTCGGTCATCAGCGGGGTGCCGATGGGGGCTTCGGCGGAAAGGATCGCGAGATTGTCGTTCGCGCGGATCATGGCGCGTTCGATGAACAGGCCGTCGATGCGGCTAGGGTTCTCGATCGCGTCCGTCAGGCCCCGGCCGGGCTCGAGATCGAGGCAGAGCGCGCCGGTGCCGAAATGGATGTCCAGGTCGAGCAGGGCAGTGGGCAGCTTGTCGTCGGCGCTGAACAGCCATGCCAGAGAGGTCGCCAGGGTGGAGGCGCCGACGCCGCCGCGGGTGCCGATCACCGCCGTCGATACATGCGGTTTGGCCGTGCCCGATTCATGGCTGCGGGGCGCCGAGAACACCGCCTGCGCCTGTGCGAGCGTGTCGCGCACGGTGCCGGGCGAGAGCGGCTTCAGCAGGTAGTCGTGGATGCCGCTGGCAAGCAGGTCGCGGTAGAGCCGCACGTCGTTGACCTGGCCCACCGCGATGACGACCGTACCCGGCTCGCAGACTTCAGCCAGGGCGTTGATGTCGTTCAGCGGATCGCCGCTTTCCGACAGGTCCACCATGAGAATATTGGGGCTGGCCGTGACCGACAGCGACTGGACCGCGTTGCGTAGGCCCCCCTTGCAGCACTTCTCGGGCTGCCAGCCCATTTCGAGCGCGATCGGGCGCAGCACGTCGAGCGAGGCTTCGTCGTACATGAAGGCGGCGAACTGGTCGCGGCCGCCGGGACCGCCGGATTTCCAGGGTGCATTCATGGCTCAGTTGCCCTTGGTCGAAGTGGCGGAAACCGTATTGCCGCCGGTGGGGGCCGCGTTGCGATAGGCCTCGATGGCCTTGGACGCGCTCATCACCGTGGTTTCGCCGGTGTTCTGCGCGCCGTGGACCAGGTCTTCCGGGTTGGCGACCATGGCCGCCAGGTTGGCATTGGTCGCGCAGCCGTAGTTGCTGGTGAGGCCGTTGTTCGGGTTGAAATCGCTCTTGGCCGACCAGTCCGGGCACCCCGGAACCGAGGCTTTCGATCGGGTCACGACCACGCGCGCAATGCCGGTATCGACATAGCCTTCGGTCACCGGCGCGCCTTCGGCAAGGACCAGCCCATAGCGTCCGGCCACGGCCTCGACCGCGCTGCGCACGGCGGGATTGCCGGAGGGGTCGTCCACGAAGACCCGATCGCCGTACTTGAGGCCCATGGCTTCGAACCAGCCCGCAAGGCGTCCCTGCTCGCCGGAACCAAGCCCGGTGCCGCCGGTCCGCACGTCGAGCGTGTAGTTGACGCGTTCGACGACCGGCTGATGGACGCTGTTCATCGAACGGTTGGTGGGCATTCCGCCGCAGCCGCCCACGAGCAGGGCAAGCGAAAGGGCGAGCGAGCCGATGGCGAGGCGTGCAGGGCGCGCGATCTGGGTGGGCATCGGGTTCATCTTTCTCAGTTCAGGCTGAAACCGGGGCGGACGGAAGCATCC
Source organism: Novosphingobium panipatense (assembly GCF_002149965.1). Classification (GTDB taxonomy): domain Bacteria; phylum Pseudomonadota; class Alphaproteobacteria; order Sphingomonadales; family Sphingomonadaceae; genus Novosphingobium; species Novosphingobium panipatense_A. Next base: position 55,390 of record NZ_MSQB01000018.1, read on the forward strand.
GCAGCCGAGCGCTTGGAAGTCTTGCCGCTCGCGGGAGCGGCACCGGCCCCAACTCCGGCCGCATCGCCGAGGCCGGGCGCGGCAGTGGAGCTGGCTTCGGGGCGCTTCTTTGCACTCACGCCGTCGCTCTCCATGTTGCCGAGCACGCGCTGGAGGTCGTTGGGTGCGTTGAAGCCGTCCGTCGGCAGGGCGATCTGCGAGGCGTCCACCGGATTGACGAGATAGGGCGTCACCACGATGACCAGTTCGGTTTCGCCGCGCTTGTAGCTGGTCGAGCGGAACAGCGATCCCAGGATCGGCAGATCGCCCGCGCCGGGCAGCTTCTGGATGGTGTTGGTCGAATTGTTGCTGAGCAGGCCCGCGATCATGAAGCTCTGGCCTGAGCCGAGTTCCACGGTCGTTTCGGTGCGGCGCACGGTAAGGGCGGGCACTTCATAGCCGTTGAAGTTGACGGCGCCCTGACTCGAAAGCTCGGACACTTCCGGTCGCACGCGCATGGAAATGCGACCGTTGGCCAGAACCGTGGGCGAGTAGCTGAGGCTGATGCCGTACTTCTTGAATTCGATGGACGTCGTGCCGAGTGCCTGGCTGATCGGGATCGGATATTCGCCGCCTGCCAGGAACTCCGCCGTTTCGCCCGAAAGCGCGGTGAGGTTCGGCTGGGCGAGGGTGGTGACGAGGCCGATCGTTTCGCCCGCATCGAGCGAGCCGAGGATGTTCACGCCAAAGAGCTTGCCCGCAGCGGCCAGCGTGCTGCCGGTCGTGCTGGTGTTCACGCTGGAACCCGGGACCTGCGTGCCGTCGGGAAGGGTGACGGTGACTTCGCCGCCCACGCCCATCGGTCGTCCCGGATAGAACTGGTTCACGCTGCCCTGCCCGAGGCCGAACTTGAAACCTCCGGTGCTGTCGATGGTCGTCATGTTCACGGCGAGCGACTTGACGAGCGAGCGGCTGACTTCGGCGATGCGGACCTGGAGGTTGACCTGCAGCGGCGTCGCCATACGCAGGCGGCTGATGACGTTGGCGTCCTTGCCGACATAGGCCTGCACCAGGCGTTCCGCTTCGGCGGCATCTTCCGGTGTCTTGACGGTTCCGGTCAGCAGGAAAGTGCTGGAACCCATCGTCGAGACGCCGATCCGCGCTTCCGGCATGGCAAGGCGCAGCATGGCGTCCACGCTGTCGAGATTGGAACCGACCCGCACCGTGGCCGACCAGATCACGGCGCCTGCGGCATTGCTGGCATAGACCGTGGTGGTGCCGCCGGCCTTGCCGAAGACGTAGAGCTGGCGGGCGGACTTGACCTGCACGTCGGCCACGGCCTCGTTGGCGACGAAGACGTCGGCCATCGCGCCCGGCACGTTGATAAGCTGGCCGTTGCCGATCGAGAGCGTCATGTCCTGCGCGGGATGGACGATTGACTGGGCAGAGGCAGGCGCTGCTGCCAAGCCGGCCGTGGCGACTGGGGCCATGGCGCAGGCGCAGAGCAGGGATCGGAGAAGACGCTTGTGCATCTGGTAAACCTTCGAAGGATGGATGCGGCCGGATTTCGGCATCTGCTTCGGCGCGCTCATGAGTTTTCGCGCGCTCATCAGTGGTTCACCGGTTCTTCGGTGGTTTCCTTGCCGCGCGTCACCCGTACGACGGGGCCGGTGCGCACGGGCGCTGCCGATGGCGCAGGCCCATTGCTGGCGATCGGGGCGCTGCGTGCGGCAACTTCGGCGCCTGTCGCCGGACGGCTGGAGCGCTGGAAGCGCGAGACGTCGCCGCCGGTCATGTAGGTGGACGCGCCCTCGATCGGGCGGTTCATGGCGTTACGCATGAGCTGTTCTTCCTGCTCGCGCGTGGCGCCTTCGGGCACCTTGACGTCGCCGCTGGCGAGGATGCGTTCGAATTCGCCCTGGTTGTCGGCAATGGCGCGCAGCGAGAGGCTGAGCGTGCCGATCTCTTGCGCGACCGCCACCTTTTCGGCGATGCGCGGGGTCACTTCGAGCGTGACGGTGCTGAAGGCGTGAACCACGGTCTTGCCGTCCACCACCTCGTTGTCTGTGGCCTGGTCGGTGGCGAGGACCCGCAAGTTGCGCAGGATCGTTTCCGAGGCGCGCAGGGCCTGGCCGCCGTCATCGCCGGAGACCTGCTGGGTCAGCACCAGATCGACATGGTCGCCGGGGAACACGAAGCCGCCCACGCCGGTCTTGGCGGAAACCGGAATGGTCACGGCGCGCATGCCCGGCCCCAGTGCAGCGGCCAGGAAGCCCCTGTCTCCGGGGGCGACGAGCGCGCCTTGCGTCACGGGCTGGCCGGCGGTGATCGGGAAGCGGACGACGGTGCCGAGCAGCTTCTGCATGTCGGCCTGGCCGTCGATGAAGTAGGCGTCTTTCACCAGTTCCTTGGGCCAGTCCTGATAGGACACCGCGTCGGCCGTGATGATCGTGCCGACCGGCAACGCGCGCTGGGCGACGAGGACCTTGGGTCCGGTCGGCTGGGCGGTCGCCACGGCCTGGGCCTGCGGCGCCGCCGAACCGGCGAACATCGAGCGGGCGCCCATTGCCGTCACAACTGCTATCAGCAGTGCGGCAACCAGCAGCACCAGCTTCTTCCTATCCATGTCCTGACGACCCCCTGAAAAACCCCGATCCCGATTTCCCCTGTTCGGGAGGCGGGTAGCAAGTACGTGTAGAATCGCTTAAATTGGTTAAAATCAGGTTCACCCAACCATAGTGCCGGTCAGGATCCCTTCGCCCATGACCCACAAGGCAGCCGCCGAGATGGCGACGCCGTAAGGGATCGGCAGGCGCGATTTCTGGCGGCGCATGATGTGGCGGAAGCCGAACAGAAACAGCATGGCCACGGCCAGCACAATCAGGGCGAGCACGATCAGGGCCATCAACCCGGGCTGTGGCAGGGCATCATGAATGGCGCCGAGCCGCTCCGGCGAGATCACGGGGCGGTGCGTCGCAAGGGCATAGACCACCGATCCGGCCGCCCAGACCCAGCCCAGCGCGACGATCCAGCCAATCGCGTCGCGCATTCTCTCGCCCGGCACCCGCTCCATGTTGAAGGCGGCCATGGCGACGGAGGCACCGCCCCCGATCATGGCCATGAGCACGATCACCTGGCCGAAGCCGGACGGCACGAACCAGAGCGCCAGCGCGGTCAGCAGCTTCACGTCGCCGCCGCCCATCTGGCGCATCGCGAAAAGCGCGCAGGCGACCACGAAAGTCAGAACGGCAAGCCCCACCTGCCAGGCCACGTCGATCCAGCCGGCACCCATGGACCACCACCAGAGCGGCGCGGCCATGGCTATGGCAAGGTTGAGCGTGTTGTCGATTTCCCGGCGCTTGAGATCGGTGAAGGCGGCAAAGATCAGGGCGATTGCCAATGCCAGCAGCAATGCATACGAAAAAGCTCCGCTCGGCATTCGTGAGTTCCCCTTTGCCCGGGGGCACGATCTAGCGGATATCGCTTACCAAACAGTAACCACAAGATCGAAGGCTACGTCAGCCAGGTGACCATTCAAGCGACCGAGAGCAAATCCGAAACCGGCGACACGCCGCTGTCCCTCGGCGAAATCGCGCGCGAGGCGGCAAAGGCGCGGCGGGCGATTCCCGAAGGTGCCGTCGAGAGCTTCTGGACCGGCCCGAGCGGGCCGGAACCGCTGCGCCGGATCGATTGGCCGGTAGCCCAATCAGGGGAGGCGCGAGGTTCGATCCTGTTCCTGCCCGGTCGCGGCGACTGCTATGAGAAATGGCTGGAAACGCTGGAGCAATGGCATCTCGAAGGCTGGGCGGTCAGTTCCACCGACTGGCGCGGGCAAGCCATGAGCGGTCGTTTCGGTTTCGATGCCACGACCGGTCACGTTGCCGATTTCGATCTCTGGATCGAGGATCTCGCCGCGTTCTGGAAAGACTGGGCGGCGGAACGCCCGGGTCCGCATGTTCTCGTCGGCCATTCGATGGGCGGGCATCTTGCGCTTCGCGCCGTCGCACGAGGGGAAGTCAGGCCCGATTCCCTGGTCCTTTCCGCCCCGATGCTGGGCATTCACCCGGCGCGCGTCCCGACCGGCCTGCTCCATGCCGTCGCGGGCGGGATCGTCCGCCTCGGCGATCCGCGCCGACCGGCTTGGAAGCACAGCGAGAAGCCCGAACTCCTGCCTCAGGCCCGTTCCCGCCTGCTGACGCATGACAAGGATCGCTATGCCGACGAGGACTGGTGGCGCGCCCGCAGGCCCGGCATCGCCATGGGGCCTGCCAGCTGGGGCTGGATCGAACGCGCGCTCGCCTCGATTCGCCTGCTCGAGGGGAAGGGCGTGCTCGAAGCGGTGGATGTGCCGGTCCTGCTGCTGGCCACGCGCTACGACGGCCTGGTCTCCTGGCCCGCGATCAAGCGCGCCGCGCGCAGGCTGCCTCATGCCCAGCTTCTCGCGTTCGGCCACGAAGCGCGCCACGAAATCCTGCGAGAGAGCGATCCTGTTCGCGATCGGGCTCTTGCCGCCATTCGGGACTTCCTGAACCGGACCGCGCCCGTTAGGGGCTGACCCCCTATGGATGCGAGGTTCGATATTGTCATAGCAGGCGCCGGCATGGCGGGCGCCTCGCTGGCCGCGCGGCTTGGTGCTGATGCCAAAGTGCTGGTGATCGAGGCCGAGGAACGCCCCGGCTACCATGCCACCGGCCGTTCGGCGGCGTTCTGGACGGAAAGCTACGGCGGCCCCCAGGTGAAGCCGCTGACGACGGCTTCCGGCCCGGAGCTGGATCGCCTCGGCGTGCTGACCCCGCGCGGCGCCCTGACGATCGGCAGGACCGGGCAGGAGCGTGATGTCGCTGCGTTTGCGGAGACTTACGGGAATGTCGGCATCGAAGTCTCGACGCTGGAACGGGCGGAGATTGCCGCGCGCATACCCGGCCTGAAGCCGGAATGGACTTGCGGCGTGCTCGAACCCAGCACTTGCGACATCGATGTGGCGGCGCTCCATCAGCACTACCTTGCCGCCGCCCGCAAGGCCGGTGCGGAATTGTGGTGCCGGGCAGGTCTCTCCGCCGCCGAGCGCGTGCGGGGCGGCTGGATCCTGACACTGGCGGATGGGCGGCGCATCGGCTGCGACGTGCTGGTCGATGCGGCGGGGGCCTGGGCCGACGCGGTGGCAGCAAAGGCGGGTATCCGCCCGCTCGGCATCGCTCCCTATCGCCGTACTATCGCGCAAGTCGCGATCGAGCCCGCCGCGCCCGATAGCCTGCCACTGGTCCTCGACGTCGCGGGCCGGTTCTACTTCAAGCCCGAAAGCGGCCGCCTCTGGCTGAGCCCACATGACGAAACGCCCAGTTCCCCCTGCGACGCGGCACCGGAGGAGATCGACGTCGCGCTGGCGATCGACAGGTTCGAGCAAGTGGTGGACCGCCGGGTCCTGCGGGTGGAGCACCGCTGGGCAGGTCTGCGCTCTTTCGCGCCGGATCGGCTGCCGGTCTATGGCTTCGATCCGAACGACGCCGCGTTCTTCTGGTTCGCCGGGCAAGGCGGCTTCGGGATCCAGACGGCGCCGGCTGCGGCGGTGCTGGGGGCGGGGCTGTTGCTGGGGCAGGACGGTGGGGAGGTCGATCCTGAGCCGTTCGGGCCGGGAAGGTTCTAGGAAAGTAGAAGTCCTGGGGCCCTTCGATAAACTCAGGAGATCCCCCAGACCCTCGGAATGTCGGCGCCGCGCACCCTCTATTCGTAGTGCGCTCCCCGCGGCGCAGCCAATAAGTCTCCCGACGCAGCCGTGGGCGCGCGCCGAATGGTTGGTCCCTGACCTGGACGGTAATGGGGGTGCAGGGGGGCTATGCTCCCCTGCTTTTTCCTTCACTCGTTATTTTCAGCCTGCTGACCTGCCGCGCTCACCTTCCGCCCCGGCGCGATAAAGTGCCAGACCAGCAGAACCGGCTCCAGCACCGCCATGCCGACGAAGATGCTGATGAGGCGATGCACCGCGGGCATGATTTCCGCGTCGGCGTAAGAGTCCGGCACCAGCACGACCAGCACCGCGAGGGTGAATTGGAGCCCGAGGTAGGTCACGTTGGGCAGGCCGTTCTCGATATGCCGCCCGATGACGATGCCGATGCAGGTTCCTGCGATCAGCACCGGCGTGCTGCCTTGTGCCAGCAGAAGGATTGCCAGCGAGAGGCCCCCACCGGCCAGGCAGCCGAGCGTGCGCTGGAACAGGCGGCGGGTTACGGGCACGAAGCCGCTCGCGCCGATGCCGCTTACCGGCACGATCATCACAGCCATCACGGTGACGGCGGCCTGGGCCATCTGCGGAAGCTGGAACAGCGCATGGAGCACGGGGAGCACGGCAATGGCGATCCCGGCCTGGGCGGCGTGGCGCGCGGCATGGGGGTGCCACTTCATGCGATCCGGCGCGGGCTTGCGTCCGGCGAGCCACTTTTTGCCGGAGAGGGTGGCGGCGGTGAGGCTGACGATGACGCAGGCCACGGTTCCGGCGATCACCTCGAGCAGGCGGGTCTGAGCGAAATGGAGGGTGTCGAGGTCGGGATGTTCCAGCTTGTCGAGCAGGATCATCTCGAAAGTCAGGCCGAACAGCAGCCAGGCATAGGCGCGCCGGGCCGTGATCATGCCGTAGAGACCGACCGCACCGACCAGCGCCGCGCTTGCCATGGCCAGTGGCAGCGAGTGGGCGGCGTAAGGCACGATCGCCAGGGCCAGCAGCGAGCCGATCGCGGTTCCGGCAATGCGCAGCACGCCGCGCAGGAGCGTCTCTGCCGTCTCGCTCTTGAGCAGGACGAAGGCGGTGAATGCCGCCCAGGCCACCATCTGCGCGCCGATCCAGTGGGCGATCAGGATGGCCAGCATGACCGAGGCGACGCAGGCCCATTCGTCGGCCATGCGCGGGCCGGGTGTGATCAGCGCGCGGGCTTCCTCGCGCAGGCGGCTGCGGATGACGGAGAGGGGCGGCAGGCGCGGTTCGGAAGCGGGCAGGATCGCGCTCCCCTTACTTGCCGGCGGCGACCGCCGCATCGCTGGCGAGCTTGTCCACGCGCTCGTTCTCGACATGGCCGGAGTGGCCGCGCACCCATTCCCAGTGGACCTTGTGGCGGGCGACTGCCTCGATCAGGTCGTGCCAGAGATCGGCATTGCGCACCGGCTGCTTGCTGGCGTTGACCCAGCCCTTCTTCTTCCAGCCGTGGACCCACTTGGTGATACCGTCGATCACGTACTTGCTGTCGGTCTGGAGCGTGATCTCGCAAGGCTCGGTCAGGGCATTGAGCCCCTTGATGACGGCAGTCATCTCCATGCGGTTGTTGGTGGTGTCCGGCTCGCCGCCCGACATTTCCTTCTCGTGGACGCCCATGCGCAGCAGCACGCCCCAGCCGCCGGGGCCGGGATTGCCCTTGCAGGCGCCGTCGGTGAAGATTTCTACCTGTTTCATGCCGCGAATATGCCGGAATTGGCCGGATCGGCATAGAATTCGAGACGGCGGACGAAGGCCATCGGGTCTTTCGGCGTGACGAGTGCGTCTTCCGGCGTGTTGAGCCAGTCGTAGGCGCGGGTCGCCAGGAAGCGGATCGCGGCGCCGCGCGCGAGCAGCGGCAGGGCGGCGCGTTCGGCCCCGGAAAGCGGGCGCACGGCCTCGTAACCCTCGATCAGGGCGCGCGACAGATCGGGCAGGAAGCGTGTGCCGTCATTGCTGAAGCACCAGGCGGTGTGGGTCACGACGACGTCGTAGGCCAGAAGATCGGTGCAGGCGAAGTAGAAGTCGATCAGGCCGGTGACCTCACTGCCCAGCATCAGCACGTTATCGGTGAAGAGATCGGCATGGATCACGCCGCTGGGCAGGTCGGACGGCCATTGGCCGGCGAGGTCGGCCAGTTCGCGCTCGACCAGGGCGCCGAGATCGGGATCGATTGATTCCAGTCCTTCGCGCGTGCAGTCTCCCAGCAGCTTCTGCCATGCCGGAAGATCGAGCGAATTGACGCGCGACTTTCCGAAATCGGCCGAGGCGAGATGGATCTGCGCCAGTGCCGCACCCACGGCGCGGGCTTGCTGCGGGGTCGGCTCGGACACGGAAACGCCGGGCAAGAACTCGATCAGTGCGAGAGCCTTGCGGTTCTCGCCCTCGCCGATGAAGCGGTGGCTGGCGCCTTCGCGGTCATGCATGGTCCGCGGCACCGGGCAGTCGCGAGCGGCAAGATGGTCCAGCAGGTCCAGGAAGAACGGCAGGTCGGAAACGTCCGTCCGGCTCTCGTAGACGGTGAGGATGAAGCGGCGCGCTTCGTCGCCCTGCCGGGTTTCGATCAGCCAGTTGCTGTTGGACACGCCCTCGGCAATGCCCTTGGCCGAAACCAGGGTGCCGACGTCGAAAGTCTCGATGATCGCGGACATCTCTTCCGCGCCGAGCCGGGTATAGACTGCCATGACGGAGTGAAATCCTTAACGGGCGAGCTGGCGCGGCAGCTTGAAGGTGATCTTTTCCTCGGCGGTCACCCGCTCCTCGGATTCGACTTCTCGCAATTCCTTGATCCGCGCGATCACCTCGTTGACCAGTTCCTCGGGCGCCGAGGCCCCGGCAGTAAGGCCCAGCGTGGCGATGTCCGCCAGCCATTGCGGGTCGATATCGGTGGCGCGCTGGATCATCTGCCCGCGCGAACCCGCGCGCTCGGCCACTTCGACGAGGCGCAACGAATTTGAGCTCTTGGGCGAGCCGATCACCAGCACCAGGTCGCAGTCCGGCGCGATCTGCTTTACCGCGCCTTGCCGGTTGGACGTGGCGTAGCAGATATCTTCCTGCTTGGGCGCGACGACCGCGGGGAAGCGCGCGAGGATCGCGTCGATGATGGCGGCGGTATCGTCCACCGAGAGGGTGGTTTGCGAAAGATAGGCGAGTTCGCGGTCTGCCGGGACATCGATCGCGGCGACGTCCTCGACGGTCTCGATCAGCGTCATGTTGCCTTCGGGAACCTGCCCGAAAGTGCCGATCACTTCCGGGTGTCCGGCATGGCCGATAAACAGGATGTGGCGTCCGTCTGCGATCTGACGTTCGGCCTGGCGGTGGACCTTGCTGACCAGCGGGCAAGTCGCGTCCAGCCATTCGAGGCCCCGCGCGGTGGCCTTGGCCGGAACCGCCTTTGGCACGCCGTGGGCGGAGAATATCACCGGCACGCCGTCCGGCACCTGGTCCACGCTTTCCACGAAGACCGCGCCCTTGGCCTTCAGGTTGTCTACCACGAACTTGTTGTGAACGATCTCGTGCCGCACGTAGACCGGCGCGCCGTAGAGTTCGAGCGCGCGCTCGACGATCTCGATGGCACGGTCCACCCCGGCGCAGAAGCCGCGCGGGGCTGCGATCAGGAGACGCAGGGGGGGCTTGCCGGAAGAGGGACCGGAAGCCGGCGGGTTCGGAGACGGAAAGGGCGCGTTCATGAATGGGCCTCTAGCGCTTTGCCGCTTGCGCCGCTAGGGCAAGCCGACGTCTTCGAGGAACCTCACGATGAATGCACGCCGCCTGACTGCCACTGTCCTCTGCTCCGCCGCTGCGGTGACCGCGCTGAGCGGCTGCGCCAAGAAGGGAGAGATCGTGGTCGATTCGGGCGTGGGCATCACCGCCGTGCGTTCGGCCTGCCCGGCCGTGGGTATCCCCGACTATACCGGCGACATGACTCTGTTCCGCGCGCCGAACGATCGCACGGCCGCCAATATCGACATGGAAGCGGCAATGACCAACGTGCGCACCGTCTGCAACGAGCAGGGCGGCGATAAGGTCTTCGCCAAAGTGGAATTCGACGTTCTCGCCCGCCGCAACGACAAGCAGGGCGCCCGCCAGGTGACGCTGCCGTTCTTCGTTTCCGTGCTTCAGGGCGGGACCGCGGTGGTTTCCAAGCGTGTCGGCCGCGTCACGCTCAATTTCGCGGACGGTCAGGACCGTGCGCAGGCCCATGCCACCGGCTCGGCCTTCATCGATCGCGCGGCGGCGACGCTGCCTGCCGATATTCGGGAGAAGATCACCCGCAAGCGCAAGGCCGGCGATGCCGATGCCGCCGTCGATCCGCTGTCGGATCCGGCCGTGAAGGCTGCCGTGGCGCGCTCCAGCTTCGAAGTGCTGGTCGGCTTCCAGCTCGACGAGGCGCAGCTGGCCTACAACGCCACGCGTTGATCGGTTTCGGGATCGGCAGCCGGAGAAAGCGCCGCTGCCGATCGCTGGCGGGCGGCTATGCCCTACTGTTTTCCATGGCGCCAGTTTCCATGGCATGCCGGATCGCCGCCTGCGCGCCGCGTGCCAGAGCCTTGCGATCGCGGCGGTCCTCGCCGGTCAGCGGGGCCAGGAAATGCACAGTGACCCGCACCGGCTTCGTCCGGGCGAGAATGCGCAAGGCATTGTCGAGGCCGGGCTCTTCGCCCACCCAGGCTATTTCCGCCGCATCGCTTCCATAATCGACCCAGACGGGCTGGGCGGCGACAGTATCGTCGTCGGTGCTGATGGCGGATAACAGGGACGACTTGAAAGGCAGCAGATCCGTTCCATCGGAAGTCGTGCCTTCGGGAAAGATCGTCAGCGCGCCGGTGTCTCGCAACGCGCTTCGAACTTGTTCCACTTGCTCGGAAACAGTGCTGCGGCGGTTGCGGGCGACGAAAACGGTATCGTTGAGCGTGCAGAGCCAGCGCAGCGGCGCAAAGTCGGCCAGGCCGTCATGCGCGATGAAGGCTGTTCCAGAGGCATGCGAAAGCGCCGGTATATCGAGCCAGCTGACATGATTGGCCAGAAAGAACGTGTCCGGCGCGGGGCTTGAGCCGCGCATGGTGACGCGAAGGCCCGAAATCCTGCCCACCGACGTCAGGAAGAAACGCGGCGCCGGGTTGCGGCGGGTGAGGGGCGCGAGCAGATAATAGGCAGGCACGCAGGCCAGCAGCAGGACGAGTAACGCGAAAAGGCGGATCGCGACCAAGGGCCAGGCCCAGGGCGCGATCCGCCTTTTCACGTCTGAAGCCTTGGCCGCAGCCCCGGCGTTCACTTGCGCTTTTCGCCTTCCTCGCGGTCGATCCGCACGCCAAACAGCTCCATGCGGTGATCGACGAGACGGAAGCCCAGCTTCTCCGCGATCTGGCGCTGGAGGGATTCGAGCTCCGGGTCGACGAATTCGATGACCTGACCGGATTCGACATCAATCATGTGGTCATGATGCGCTTCCGGCGCCGCTTCGTAGCGCGCGCGGCCATCGCCGAAGTCGTGACGGTCCAGGATACCGGCTTCCTCGAAGAGGCGCACGGTGCGGTAGACGGTGGCGATCGAGATGCCCGGATCGAGCGCGGTGGCGCGTTCGTGGAGCTTCTCGACGTCAGGATGGTCGGTACTCTCGGAAAGCACTCGGGCAATGATGCGGCGTTGTTCGGTGATCCGAAGGCCGCGTTCGGCGCAGAGAGCTTCGAGGTCGATAGGTTGATGCACGTTTGACCCGTATCAATGAAAAGGCACGGCAACCTAGATAGGCCGCCGTGCCCATAATCACAACCGCGGAACGTCGATTACGATAATCGGTGTCCCCGCTTGGTTGCCAGTTATCGTTGCCTCAGGCGGCGACGGTCTTGGGCTTGCGGCCGCGGCGCGCGTTGGGCTTGCGGCCGAGGCCGATCTTCTTGGCCAGCTCGCGGCGCTTTTCGGCGTAGTTGGGGGCGACCATCGGATAGTCGGCGGGCAGGTTCCAGCGCGCGCGATACTCTTCCGGGGTCATGTTGTAGTGCGTCATCAGGTGGCGCTTCAGCATCTTGAGCTTCTTGCCGTCTTCAAGGCAGACGATGTAGTCCGGCTTTACGGAAGCGCGAACCGAAACGGCGGGTTCCGGCTTTTCTTCTTCGACGACGGGTGCGCCGCCAAGTCCGGCGAGGGCGCCGTAGACATTGGTGATGAGCGCGGGAAGATCTTCTACGCCGACGCTGTTGTTGCTGACATGCGCTGCGACGATGTCCGAAGTGAGCGTGATCAACGTCTCGTTGGCATCAGCCTGGATGTTTTCCATTATTTTACGACCTCTTTATTGCGACCATTTTTTGGAATCGGCGGCCATTTAAAGCCTGCTCATTGGCTGTGGACCATTTTGACCTCAAATTCAAGGTCGATTAAAAGTCGTCCCTAATTGCGACACTTGTAACATTACAAGATAATACAATTAGTCCGAGTACCTCTTAGCCCACGGAGAAACTCTTAACCAATGTCGCAAGCAAAGGTCAGGGCGTCGATCCTGTCTCCACAAGGCGTACGGTAGTATTCCTTGCGCTCACCGATCTGATAGAAGCCAAAGCTGGAATAGAGCGTTTGGGCCGGGTTGCCTCTTCTCATTTCAAGTAAAAGGCGTTTAGCGCCTCTGCCCGAAGCCGCAAGTTTAAGCGCATCCAGTATGGACCGGCCCAGTCCCAACCGGCGAAATTCGGGGTCCACTGCCAGAAGCAGCAGTTCTTCTTCTTCATATCCGGTGCGGGAGAGTGAAAAACCGGCGGCGCTTTCATCATCCGCGACCGGCTTTCCCTGCGCGGAAACGAGATAATAGTGACAGGAATCGAATGACAGCGCGTCTTCGACTTGGCGGCGGTTCCAGGCTTCGCCCCAGGCGGGGTCGAACGAACTGGCCATCACGGCCATGATCCTGTCAATATCGTCGATCATCGCGCGTTCAACCTTGCGGTCCGGGCAGGCCGCCCGGCAGGCGGGCATCGGGCGCACGGCCGTAGAGCGGCCGGGTATCGGCGGACAGCGCCGCCTGCGGCAGGAGAGGGAAGGCACGGGCGTCAGGCCAGAGGGCGAGCGCGGTTCCATCGGCCCGCAAGCCGACGAGCGCCTGGGCCTGGGTTCCCGCCACAACCTCTTCGATCATCCTCGCCGCCGCGTCGTCAGGCCGCATCGAGGCAAGCGGGCGGCTGGTGCTGCCGTCGGCGGCGAAGCCTTCGGTGAACCACTCGCCGTGACCGCCGGTCATCGCCACGCCGACGGGAACGGCGCCGGCCTGGTCGCGCGCGATCGCGGCGATCATTGCCAAGGTGGAATAGCCAAGGACATTCGAGCCCCAGGCGAGGGCCAGAGCACGCGCCGCGGCGAGGCCCACGCGCACGCCCGTGAAGCTGCCTGGTCCAAGGGCGGCGACGATGCGCGGCGCGCGGCCGCGATCGGGCAGGGCGGCGATCATCGGCACCAAGGCTTCGGCATGGCCGCGGCCCAGCATGCGGAAATCCCCTGCAAGCAGGGTATCCCCATCGAAAAGCGCGACCGAGCAGGCCTCGGTCGCGCTATCGATCACCAGTGTCCGGCCGCTGAACGGCTCTGCAGTCGTCTCCGTCATGCGGCGGTCAGGCGGCGCGGACTTCGGTAACTTCGGGAACGTAGTGCTTCAGCAGGCTTTCGATGCCGTGCTTCAGCGTGGCGCTGGACGAAGGGCAGCCCGAGCAGGCACCCTGCATGGCGAGATAGACCACGCCGTCGCGGTAGCCGCGATAGACGATGTCGCCGCCGTCGTTGGCAACGGCCGGGCGCACGCGGGTTTCGATCAGGTCCTTGATCTGCTCCACGATGTCGGCATCGGCGGGATCGTCGCCGTAATCGGCATCGTCCTCGAGCGGGACGGAGAAGCCGCTGGCATCGCTTCCCGCGAAAAGCGGTGCTTCCGAAACGAAGTGGTCGAGCAGGATCGAGACGACCTGCGGCTTGAGATCGGACCATTCCACGCCGGGCGCGGCGGTTACCGAAACGAAGCCCTGGCCGAAGAACACGCCGGTGACATCGCCCAGATCGAACAGGGCCTGCGCCAGCGGAGAGACTTCCGCTTCTTCGGGCGAGGTGAATTCGCGGGTGCCGGCCGCCATGACCTGCCGTCCGGGCAGGAACTTGAGCGTGGCGGGATTGGGCGTGGCTTCGGTTTCGATGTACATGATCCAGGCGATTTAGGTGTTGCTGAGGTGGGGTCAAGTCCACAAGGCGCAATTGACTTTGCGCGAGGCGGGAACAAGGCTGCGCTCCGGCTCTTTTTACGCCGCGACTTTGCATGACCTCAGAGTCTGTTTGAAAATTCGCGGAAGGCGAATTTTGCGGCACCGGCCCACGCCCCCACCCTACCACCCAACGGTAGTATCCTGCGGGTGGTAGGGTGGGGGCGTGGGCCGGTGCCGCAGTGAAAATGCCGATTTCGGCATTTTCCAAACAGACTCTAAACTCCCGCTCGCCATCCATCGGCGCTATTCACTGGCCCTTAATCGAACCGGAACCTATACCCCTCCCGATGACGAAATCTCCGCGCGCCGCCCGCTCGCTAGCCTGCCTGCTCCTGCTGGCTCCTCTTCCGGTTCAGTCCGTTCTCGCCCAGGTGCCGAACGCCCCGGCTCCGGCGGCGGAAACGCTGCCCGGCGATCGGGATCCCTGGCTTTATCGCGGCAGCGACATCCCGCGCGACCCGGAATGGCATTTCGGTGAGCTTTCCAACGGGTTGAAATATGCGGTGCGCCGCAACGGCGTGCCGCCGGGGCAGGTCTCGATCCGCATTCGCGTCGATGCCGGTTCGCTTTACGAGACCGATTCGGAACGCGGCTATGCGCACTTGCTGGAGCACATGCTGTTCCGCCAGTCCAAGTACATCCCCGAGGGCACGGCCATCGCCGCGTTCCAACGCCTGGGTGCCACGTTCGGCAGCGACACCAATGCTGTGACCTCGACCACGCAGACCGTGTTCAAGCTCGACCTGCCCAATGCCACGCCGACCTCGCTGGACGAGACGTTCAAGCTGATGAGCGGCATGGTGACGGCGCCGACGCTCTCGGCCTCCAACCTCAAGTCAGACCTGCCTATCGTCCTGGCCGAAATGCGCGAGCGCGGCGGCGCCGCCAAGCGGGTGCAGGACGCCATGCAGAAGACGCTCTATGCCGGGCAGCCGCTGTCCGTGCGCGAGCCGATCGGCACGGTCGAATCGCTGACGTCGGCGACGCCGGATTCGGTGCGCGCCTTCTATTCGCGCTGGTATCGGCCGGATAACGTCGCGGTGATCGTGGCAGGCGATGCCGATCCGGCGACGCTCGAAAGCTATGTGAAGAAGTGGTTTTCCGACTGGAAGGCCAGCGGCAAGCTGAGCCAGGCGCCCAGCTTCGGCGATCCGGTGGCGCCGCAGGGTGCCGATCCGAAGAATCCGGTGGGCGAAACCAAGGTTCTGGTCGAGCCCGACCTGCCGCCCTCGCTGATGTATGCGATCCTGCGCCCGTGGCGGCAGGTGACCGACAATATCGTCTACAACCAGGGCCTGATGGTCGATTCGATCGCGCAAGCCGTGATCAACCGGCGGCTTGAATCGAAGGCGCGGGCGGGCGGCAGCTTCCTCTCGGCCTCGGTCAACCAGGACGACGTCTCGCGTTCGGCGGACGCCACGTTCGTGTCGGTCACGCCTTTGGGGGACGACTGGCAGGCCGCCCTGCGCGACGTGCGCGGTGTGATCGCCGATGCCATGACCAAGCCGCCGACGCAGGCCGAGATCGACCGGGAGGTTGCCGAACTCGACGTCGCGTTCCAGGTGCCGGTCGAGCAGCAGCGTATTCTGCCGGGCTCGAAGCTGGCGGACGACATGGTCAACGCGCTCGATATCCGAGAAACGGTTGCCGCGCCGAACGACGTGCTGCGTATTTTCCGCGAGTCGAAGCACCTGTTCACCCCGGCCGATGTGCTGAAGCACACCCAGCAGCTGTTCAGCGGTACGGTAACGCGCGCGCTCTTCACCACCCAGAAGCAGGGCGGTGCAACCGACGAGGCGCTGCGCACGGCGCTGCTCCAGCCGATCAAGCCCGACGCCTCGATCCGCACGGCGGGGAACGAGAAGCCCGTGTCCTTCGAGAAACTGCCCGCGATCGGCGCGCCTCACAAGGCGAGCGCGCAGACCCCCACCGGGCTGCTCGATATCGAACAGCTTACTTTCGCGAACGGCGTGAAGGCGATGCTCTGGCCGGTTCAGGAAGAGCCGGGCCGCGTCACCGTGAAGGTCCGCTTCGGCGGCGGCAAGCGTTCGATCGCGCCGCAGGATGCGCCCTATATCGCGCTGGGCGAATTCGCGCTGGTCGGTTCGGGCCTGGCCACTCTGGGCCAGGAAGACCTCGACCGGATCTCGACGGGCCGCAAGATGGGCTTCGATTTCGAGGTCCAGGACGCCAGCTTCCAGTTCCAGGCGGAAACACGCCCGCAGGACCTGGCCGATCAGCTCTACCTCTTCGCTGCCAAGCTGGACCTGCCGCGCTGGGATCCGCAGCCGCTGGTCCGTGCCAAGGCGGCGGCGAAGATCCAGTACGCGACCTATTCCACCTCGCCGCAGGGCGTGCTGAGCCGCGATCTGGAGTTCTACCAGCGCGGCAAGGATCCCCGTTTCGCGACGCCCACGCCTGAAGCGATCGAGAAGACCACGCCTGCCGGCTTCAAGAAAGTCTGGAGCAAGGCGCTGGCGAGCGGCCCGGTGGAAGTGCAGATCTACGGCGATTTCGACAAGGCATCGACGATCACCGCGCTGGAAAAGACTTTCGGCGCGCTCAAGGCTCGTACCCCGGCGCCCTCCACCGCCAATCTGGCGGACGTTACCGTGCCGAAGCCGTCGGACACGCCGATCGTGCTCCAGCATCACGGCGATCCCGACCAGGCCGCCGCGGTCATCTCGTGGCCCACCGGCGGCGGTTCGATGGGCATCCGGGAATCGCGCCAGCTTGAGATCCTGACGCAGCTTTTCACCAATCGCCTGCTCGATGCGGTCCGCGAGAAGCTGGGCGTGGCCTATGCGCCTTACGTCTATTCGCAGTGGCCGGTGGACATGGCGGCGGGCGGTTCGATCACCGCGATGGCGCAGCTTGACCCCAAGTCGACCACGGTGTTCTTCCAGACCGCCGACGAGATCGCCCAGAACCTGATCCAGAATCCGCCGACGGCGCAGGAACTTGCTCTGGTGACCGAACCGATGCGCCAGCAGGTGACCCGCGCTGCTTCGAGCACCTCGTTCTTCATGGGCCAGCTCGAAGGGGCTACTTACGATCCTTCGCGGATCGGCACCGTTCGCACGATCCTTTACGATTACACCGCCACCACGCCGCAGCAGATGCAGGCGCTGGCTGCCCGCTATCTGGGCAAGAACAATTCGTGGCGGCTTGAGGTCATGCCGGAAGGCAAGGCCGTGGGGGCCGTCGCGGCCAAGTAGTAGCAGCAAGTCGAAGGGCGAAGTTGTTCGCAAGTTGCGCGCACGGCTTCGCCTGGGACACCATCTTTCGCATTGCCGGATCGCTGCGGCGCAATCGATCACCATGATCGGCTAAACCGGCTTTGCAAAAATTGCTTCGAGAGGCTATGGCGCGCCCCTTGTTTGCGGTTCTTGCCGGTTTGGCCCCGCGCACTCGGTGCGGGGAGAGAAGGCGAAGGAACCGCCAGGAGTACGTAACGTGGCTAGCAATTGGACCCCGGAAAGCTGGAAGGCTCAGGAAGCCCGCCATCTTCCGGTATATGGCGATGCGGAGAAGCTGGGCGAGGTCGAGGCCACGCTTGCGAAGTTTCCGCCGCTGGTCTTTGCGGGCGAGGCGCGTGCTCTGAAGGCGGATCTCGCCGAAGTCGCCGCCGGTCGCGGTTTCCTGCTCCAGGGCGGGGACTGCGCGGAAAGCTTCGCCGAATTCAGCGCCGACAACATTCGCGACACCTTCCGCGTGCTGCTGCAGATGGCGGTCGTGCTGACTTTCGCCAGCAAGCAGCCGGTGGTGAAGCTGGGCCGCATGGCGGGCCAGTTCGCCAAGCCGCGCTCGGCGCCGACCGAAATGGTGGGCGGCGTGGAGATGCCCAGCTACTTCGGTGACATCATCAACGGTATCGAGGGCAACGCCGATGCGCGTCGCAACGATCCCGAGCGCATGCTGCGCGCCTATACGCAGTCTTCCGCCACGCTGAACCTGCTGCGCGCCTTCGCGCATGGCGGTTATGCGAACCTGCGCCAGGTCCACCAGTGGACGATGGAGCATATCGGCCGCAGCCCCTGGGGCGAGAAGTTCGCGCAGATGGCCGACCGCATCGGCGAGGCGCTGGACTTCATGGCCGCCTGCGGGGTGGACCCAAGCTCGGTTCCGCAGCTTCAGGGCACCGAATTCTACACCAGCCACGAAGCGCTGCTGCTCCCCTACGAGCAGGCCCTGACGCGCCGCGATTCGCTGACCGGCGACTGGTACGACTGTTCGGCCCACATGCTGTGGATCGGTGATCGCACCCGCTTCGAAGGCTCCGCCCATGTCGAGTACTTGCGCGGCGTGGGTAACCCGATCGGCATGAAGTGCGGGCCCAGCCTTGAGCCGGATGCGCTGCTGCGCATGCTCGACACGCTCAATCCGGGCCGCGAGCCGGGCCGTATGACCCTGATCAGCCGCTACGGCTACGACAAGGTCGAAGCGGGCCTGCCCAAGCTGGTGCGCGCGGTGAAGGCGGAAGGCCATCCGGTCGTGTGGTCGTGCGATCCGATGCACGGCAACGTCATCAAGACCGAGACCGGCTTCAAGACCCGTCCCTACGACCGCATCCTCTCCGAAGTGCGCGGCTTCTTCGCCGTTCACCGCGCCGAGGGCACCCATGCGGGCGGCATCCATATCGAGATGACCGGCCAGGACGTGACCGAATGCACCGGCGGTGCCATCGCCATCACCGACGAGGCGCTGAAGGACCGCTACCACACCCACTGCGACCCCCGTCTCAACGGTGCGCAGTCGATCGAGCTGGCGTTCGAACTGGCGGACCTGCTCAATCTGGAAGCGACCGAAAGGCAGAAGCAGGCGGCCTGATCCGCAGCTTCGAAAGGCAAAGGAACGGGCGGGGAAGCGAAGGCTTTCCTGCCCGTTTCGCGTTGAAGTCCGTCAGGTAAGCTGCGGGGCCGCTCCAGGGGCAAGGCGGGCGCGGTGCAGGGCTTCGATCTCGGCAGCCTGACGGCGGATCACGGCGGCAGCCTGGAACATGGCGGAGCCCCTCGTCGGCGCCTGCGGTTCGCAGCGGTCCAGCGCAGCCCACATCTCGAGCATCTGCGCCAGAGCCTCGACCTCCGCTTTGTCCACCGTCCTCTCCCCGTTGCCGCGGCGCCAGTCTTCTGAATTAAATCTTCTAAAATTGATTGCAGCGCTGGCGGCCTCTCCTTTGCGGCCCGGTTTATCGATGCAATATCTACGAAATGCCGATAGGATCGGACGAACGACATTTCGTGTAATTCGCGCGGCCCTTTCGGGCGGCGACTGTTCGGCAATCTATCGGAGGGGCAGCATGAAGAAGGTACTGTGGTTGGCCCTTTCTGCGGGACTTGTGATTGCAGGCCCGGCGCAGGGAGGCGAACCGCCGACGAATAGTCAAAGCGTCACTGGCAAGCCGGGTATCGACCAATCCGATCCGGTGGAGTGCCGCAAGTTTCAGGAAATCGGTTCGCGCCTGAAGATCAAGCGAGTCTGCCTCACCAAAAGCCAGTGGGAGGCGCAGGCCCGTGATGACCGGATGAATATCGAGCGTTCCCAGGTCGCCCGCGGGATCGGCCCCAACTGACCCATGGCGCACGCATGACTGTCACGGGAATGACGCAATTCCCGTCG
The DNA here is from genome assembly GCF_002149965.1 of Novosphingobium panipatense. Taxonomy (GTDB): domain Bacteria; phylum Pseudomonadota; class Alphaproteobacteria; order Sphingomonadales; family Sphingomonadaceae; genus Novosphingobium; species Novosphingobium panipatense_A. Next base: position 74,965 of record NZ_MSQB01000018.1, read on the forward strand.
AGATCCGTAGCTGCGACGGAACAGGCACATGCGGGGTTTGGTGATGGGCGACGGCCTTGGCGGCGAAACGCACGGTTACGATGTCTCTACGGGTTATACTTACGGGTTCTGCCGGGAAATGGCGCCGGGCTGGCTGGACTTCGCAGCGCGCGTTTCCGGTAAAGCCGCACCGATCGCGCGAGACGGTCGGCGGCTCCGTTTTCTCGAACTCGGTTGCGGACAGGGGCAGGGGCTTTGCCTGCTGGCGGCGGCGAACCCGCATATCGATTTCGTCGGTGTCGATTTCATGCCCGAACATGTCGCCCATGCACGCAAGGTGGCGCAGGCGGCGGGGCTGACCAACCTGCGGATGGAGCAGGCGGACTTCGTCGCGCTTGCAGAGGCATGGCCTGACCATTTCGGCGCGTTCGACTATGTGGCGCTCCACGGCGTCTATAGCTGGGTCATCCCGCAAGTTCGCGAAGCGCTGGTGACATGCCTTGCCCATGCCACGGTGCCGGGCAGCCTTGTCTACATCGGCTACAACGGCCAGCCCGGCTGGGTGGCAAGCGGACCGTTTCGCCACTTCGCGCAGCTTATCAAGCAGACCGGCGAACTGTCCGGGCTTGCCACCATCGATCATACGGCTGACCTGTTCGGTCGTCTGCAAAGCGCCGGGGCGGCAACCTTCAAGCTGCTGCCGGGCCTGGTGGCGAGCGTGAACGCCATGAAAACCCGAAATCGCGGCTATCTGGTCCACGAATATCTTCACGATAGCTGGCAGGCGATGTGGCATTCCGAGGTCGCGCAGGATCTGGCGCGGGCGGATCTGAGCTTCGCCGGCACAGCAACCCTGGTGGAAGCGCTGTTGCCCGAACTCCTGCCGCCGCCCTTGCGCGATACCATCCTAGCGCAGGTCGATCCCCGCCTGCGGGCGGACGTGCAGGACTTCGTGATCAACCAGGCCTATCGGCGCGACCTTTTCGTGCGCGGAGAGGCCGTCGGCGGCGATGTCGCCGAAACGCGGTTGGCGCTCCTGGCGGCGCCGGGTGCAAGCGAAACGCTCAACGTGCGAACCACGTTTGGAGAGATGGCGCTGCAACCGCCCGCCCATGCCCCGATCTCCGCCGCGCTGTCGGGCGGCAGCCGGAGCGTCAGGGAACTGGCAGCCGCGCAGAACCGACCGGTCGGGGAAACCGTGAAGCTGCTTCTGATGCTCATCCATGCGGGCACGCTTTTCCCGCACGCAGCGAATGGAATGGATTCGGAAGCCGCGCACCGCCTTAACGCCGTCATTGCGCGCGGGGCGGCGGAGGGCATGCCTTACGATCATCTTGCTGCGCCCGTGATCGGGGCCGCGCTGCCGGTGACCGGGACCGACCTGCTTCTGTTGGACAGCTGGCTGCTTTCGGGCGAGCACGGCGACGTGGACAGCCTCGCGGAAGGGCTGCTCCAGCGCCTCGGCAGGCTGGGCCGAAAGCCGGCGGAGGATCCCGATCAGGAAGCGAAGAAATGCGCCGGGATTTTCCTGGGTCAGAGGCTTGCCGAATGGCGCAGGCTCGGCGCAATCGGTTGAATTGCGGTTGGCTCCCTGAGGCGGTGAAGATCGGGGTCACTTGGCGCTTGACCGCCGAAAATGCACGGGCCACCAATCGCGCCCATGAAAAGAAACATTCGGGCAAAGTCCCTTCGGATCGCCGCCAGCGTCGCCGTCGCGCCGCTCGCTCTTGCCGCAGCCTCGCAGCTTTCCGCGCGGGACGCGGCCACGCCTACCGATACGATGGCGAACGAGCAGGTCGCCGCCTATGACTGGGTGCGCCCGCAGGCGGACTATATCCGCCGCGAAGTGATGGTGCCGATGCGTGACGGCAAGAAGCTGTTCACCGTGATCGTCATGCGCAAGGGCACGAAGGACGCGCCGATCCTGCTCAGCCGCACGCCCTATAACGCGGGCGGCATGACCAGCCGCAACCGCAGCCAGAAGATCGAGGAAATCCTGCCCGTCATGGACGCGGATTTCGTCAACGACGGCTATATCCGCGTCTATCAGGACGTGCGCGGGCTGGATGGGTCCGAGGGCGATTACGTGATGAACCGGCCGCTGCGCGGGCCGCTCAACAAGACCAAGGTCGATCACGCTACCGACGCTTACGACACCATCGACTGGCTGGTGAAGAACCTGAAGGAAAGCAACGGCAAGGTCGGCATCACCGGCTCGTCCTACCTCGGCTTCACCTCGCTGATGGCGCTGATCGATCCGCATCCCGCGCTCAAGGCCGCCGTGCCGCAGAGCCCGATGGTCGACGGCTGGATGGGCGACGACTGGTTCCATAACGGCGCCTTCCGCATGTTCGGCTTCGATTACGATCTCGGGCAGACCGTGAAGAAGGGTGGCGGCGCCGTGCCCAAGGGGACGGGCGACGAGTACCAGTCCTATCTCGAAGCCGGTTCCGCCATGGAATATGCCAAGGCTTACGGCCTCCTCGACCTGCCGGTCGTGCGCAAGGTGCTGGAGCATCCGAGCTACGATGCCTGGTGGCAGGGGCAGGCCGTGGACAAGCTGCTGGGGCAACGCAAGCTGACCGTGCCGACCATGCTCGTCGTCGGACAATGGGACCAGGAGGACAGCTACGGTGCCCCGGCGGTCTATCAGGCGCTCAAGGCGAGCGGCACGTCCAGCGACATGGTGAGCCTTGCCATCGGTCCCTGGCGCCATTCCCAGGTCAACTACGAGGCGCGCGAACTCGGCCCGCTCAAGTGGGAAGGCGATACCGGCGCGCAGTTCCGCCGTGGCTATATGAAGCCCTTCCTCGACTGCCACCTCAAGACCGTCGCGCCAAAGTGCGACACGCCGCCCGTGCTGACTTACGCGACCGGTGAGAACCGCTGGGAAGTCTCGCAGACCTGGCCTGCGGGCGCCTACACGCCGCTCTATCTGGCGGGCAACTACGGCCTCTCATGGAGCAAGCCTGCGGCGGGCAGCGACAGCTACGTCTCCGATCCCGCCAAGCCGGTGCCGATGCTGCCGCGCCCGGTCCACATGCAGGGCGAGGAATGGAAGACTTGGCTCGTCCACGACCAGCGCTTCGTCGATGGCCGCCCCGACGTGCTCAGCTACACGACCGGCGTGCTCGACAAGCCGGTCCACATCAAGGGTGCGCCGAAGGTGGAACTCCACGCCTCCACCAGCGGACGCGACAGCGACTACGTGGTGAAGCTGATCGACGTCTACCCGCAGGAGAACTCCGCCAATCCGCAGCTGGCAGGCTATCAGCTCGGCATCGGCATCGAGATCTTCCGTGGACGCTATGTCCATGGCTTCGACAAGCCGCAGCCGCTCGAACCGGGCAAGGGCTATACCTTCCAGTGGTCGCTGCCGAACGTCGACCACGTGTTCCTCCCGGGCCACAAGATCATGGTGCAGGTGCAGTCCAGCCTGTTCCCGCTCTACGACCGCAATCCGCAGTCGTGGGTGCCCTCGATCATGGAAGCCAAGGCGAGCGACTATGTGAAGGCGACCGAGACGGTGACCTATGGCGGCGATGCGGCGAGTGCCGTGTGGTTGCCGGTGGCCAGGGACTGAAGAACAAGAGGAAGTCCTGGGGGATGATCCCCCAGACCCTCGGAATGTCTACCTCGCGCACGACCTACCCGTTGTGCGCTCCTTGCGGCGCAGCCAATAAGTCTCCCGGCGCAGCCATGGGCGCGGGGCGGAGTTTGCCCGCGTGACCTAGACGGTAATGGGGGTGCAGGGGGTCTATGCCCCCCTGCTTCTTCCTTTACTTCAGCTTTCCCCGAACAATTCCCGTTGCGAGGCTTCGATTTCCTCGAAGTAGCGCCGACGCGCATGACGCTCGGTCACGACGCCGACGACCTGTCCCACGCCGTCCACCACGGCCAGTTCGTCCGCCACGGCCACGTCGAAGGCCTTGATCATCGCGCGGATGTCGGTCGTGGGTGAAAGCGTGGTGCCTTTCAGCGTCGCGAGCGAGCCGATCTCGCTGTCCTGCGGCAGTTCGGGGTTGTAGGCCGAGGAGGTGGTGACGATTCCGGCGTAGTGGTCGTCCGCATCGACCAGGATGGCCTTGCTCGCCGAGCCCAGCGGCACGCGCGCGCGGAAATCGGCAATGGAGAGCGTGGCCGGGGCGGAGATCCAGTCCTTGCGCATGATGCGTCCGGCAGTGAGGCTGAGCATCCAGCCGATGTCGCGCGGGGAGCGGATGATCGAGCCGCGAATGTGCAGGCGCCAGGTGGAGAAGGAATAGCCGAACATCTCGCGTGTGAACGCGCTGGAGACGAGCGAGGCGGCCAACACCACGCCCATCAGGGCGAAGTCGTGCGTGGTTTCCAGCATGAGCATGGCCAGCGTCATCGGGCCGCCGACGATGGAGACGGCCAGCGCGCTCATGCCGACGAGGGCGGACTGGGTGGGGTCAAGCTCGATGCCGAGCGGCAGCATCTGCACGGCGGCGGCGAATATCAGGCCGACCAGCGAGCCGAGGAACAACGAGGCGAAGAACAGGCCGCCGCGAAAGCCGAAGCTGAGCGAGATCACCGAGGCGGCGATCTTGAGCGCCAGTACCATGAGCAGGAAATGGATCGCCGGTTGCATCGCGAGGTTGAGATGCATGGCGCCGTGGCCTGCCGAAAGCGACTGCGGCGAAACCCAGGCCAGCGGCATCAGCAGCAGGCCGCCGACCAGCGGTTTCCAGCGCGCGAACCGGGTGAAGCGCTGGACGTGCAGTTCGGTGAACGTCACCAGCCGCATGATGAGGATGCCGACAAGCGCGCAGAGCAGGCCCAGCACGGCGTAGATGAAGTAGTCGCCGGTGGTGAGGTCGCGCGCGCTGGAGGCGGCAATGAGGTAGGGCTCCACGCCGAGTTCGCGGGTGATGAAGGCGGCGCCGAGCGCGGCGGCGATGACGGGGGCGATCGCGGAAGGCGTATAAGTGCCGATCACGATCTCGAAGGCGTAGAAGGCGCCCGCCAGCGGTGCGCCGAAGGCGGCGCCCACGGCTGCCCCGGCGCCTGCACCCACCAGCGTGCGCATGTCGGCGCGGCGCAGCTTGAACCATTGGCCCAGCACAGAGGCGACCCCGCCGCCCATCTGCGCATAGGCCGCCTCCAGTCCGACCGAAGCGCCTGCGCCGTTGGAAATGATGGTCTGTGCGGAGATGATGAGGTTGTCGATGAACGGGATGCGCCCGCTGTGCAGGGCATTGGCCTCCACGACGTCGATCGGTGCCCGGCGGCGGCGGCGGAGCAGATAGGCGATACCGATCAGCACCAGCCCGCCGAAGGGCAGGGCGAGCAGTCGCCAGGGATGGCGGATTTCGCCGAGCGCGCTCAGGCGATTGCCTTCGATCGAATAGAACAGCTGTTGCAGGGTGTGGGCGAGGAAACCCTGGAGGTTCGTCAGCCACCCCGCCGCGATGCCCGCCAGCACGGCGAGCACGATGAACGCCAGTTCGCTTTCGCGCATGCGCTGCCGCTGGCGGATGACCAGGGCTTTCAGGGCGTTAACGGCGGGACGTCGCATCGCTTGTCGATTGGCCCTCTGCGCGTGGGACTGTCAAGGCAGGTATCGGACGGGTGGACGGAAACAGGGCTATGTCAGGCGCCGAAGTAACCTTTGCCCTTGGCCGCTTCCAGTTCCTTTTCGAGATAGTCCCACAAGGCCGGCGCGCCGAGACTGATCTGCGGCTTCAGGCGCTTGACGATACGGTCGTGGCTGATGCCGTTCTCGCGCCAGCTTTGGCCTTCGTTGCGCAAGTTCAGCAGGGCAGGCATGGCGCGGTCGATGGCGTGCGCGAAGCGGGCCTCCACGGTGCGCTCTTCCTCGAACTCGATCCAGAGGCCCCGAAGATAGTCCGCCTCGGCATCGGGGAGCATGCCGAAAATCCGGTCTATCGCGGCGCGTTCGGCCTTTTTCCGATCTGCCAGGTCTTCCTCGAAGAACACCATGACGTCGCCGGTTTCGATCTCGCCTATGTCGTGGACCAGCAGCATCGCCATGACCCGGCCGATATCCGGCGCGCCCGAGGCATAGGGCGCCAGCGCCACAGCGAAGAGGGCGATCTGCCAGCTGTGCTCGGCCGAGTTCTCGTAGCGGTCGAGGCCGATGGGCTTGACCTTGCGGGTCACGGCCTTGAGCCGGTCCAGCTCCATCACGAAGTCGATGACGTCTTGCATTGTATGTGAGTCTCCAGATGCCAGGCGCTGTGGAGACTCGTCCGGGATTTCTCAAGCGGTCGTTCGGGGCAGTTACTTGGGCGGCATCCGAATGCCGCCGTCGAGGCGAATGCACTGGCCGTTGAAGTAAGTGTTGCGGGTCAGTTCGAGCACCAGCGAAGCGAATTCCTCGGGATGGCCGAGGCGCTTGGGGAAGGGCACTGCACGCCCGAGCCCTTCGTAGATGGCCTCGTTCATCTCTTTCACGCGCAGCATCGGCGGCGTGGCAAAAGTTCCGGGCAGGATGGCGTTGACCCGGATGCCCAGGTCCATGAGATCCCGCGCCATCGGCAGGACCATGGCATTGACCGCGCCCTTGCCGCCGCCATAGGCGACCTGACCGATCTGCCCGTCCTGCGACGCGGCGGAAGATGTAAGGATGATGCAGCCGCGCTCGCCGTCCTCGCCCTGGGGATCGGCGCCCGCCATCCCCAGGGCGGCGATCGAGGCGACGCGGTAGGAAGCGGTGAACACGCCCTCTGCCGTCCTGGCGATCTGCTCGGTGGCCATGCGCTTGTAGGCACCGGTGTTCTTGTCGAACGAGACGGTCTTGCCGCCTCCCGCCACGACGGCGCAGTGGACCACCACCCGTTCCTGGCCATGGGCCGCGCGCGCCTTTGCGAAACCGGCTTCCACGCTTTTCTCGTCAAGGATGTTCACCTTGCAGAAGGTGCCGCCGATCTCTGCGGCAAAAGCCTCTCCCGCTTCTTCGCTGATGTCGAACACGGCCACTTTGACACCCGCATCGGCCAAAGCCTTCGCGCTGGCACGGCCGAGGCCCGACGCCCCCCCGGTAACGACGGCGGCCAGGGTGTTGTCGATCTTCATGGCGAAGGGCTCTCCCGCATTTTCGAGTCGCCGGGCGATCTCTCCCGGCCTGGAAAGGCTCTAGCGGAGATATCGGCGCCCTTGCGCGTCAGGAATGCGGGAGAGGCCCAAGTATCGCTCCAGCGCATTGCCCGCTTCCTGCGCTTGCGCCGATTGCCCATGGTGCTGCACCTTTGGACAGGCGCGGCGCGGACGGTGGTGGGAGACCGTTCGGCAAAGAGCCTGGGGAGAGAAGGAAATGGCCGAAGGGGATCTTGCGCTGGATACCAGCGATGTCGACAAGTGGGTCGGAAAACCCGTCATCTTTGCGGAATTCTGGGATCCCTGCAATGCCACCGACATCCGGCGCTGGGTGCAGGCGATGGACTATGCCAACCCCTTGCATTGGGATGAGAACTTCGCCCGATCAAGCCGGTTTGGCGGCATCGTCGCACCGCAGAGCTTTACCGTCGCGATGGATTACGGGCACGGCTGCCACCCTTCTTGCGTCGGCCGCATTCCCGGCTCTCACCTTATCTTCGCGGGAGAGGAGTGGTGGTTCTACGGCGCTCCCGTCCGTCCGGGCGACAAGCTGACTCAGGAACGTACTTTCGCAGGCTATCGCATTGCCGAGACGGGTTTCGCCGGCCCGACCATGTTTGCCGATGGCGATACCGTCCATCGCAATCAGCACGGCGCTCTCGTCGCCAAGGAGCGCGCGACGTCTATCCGCTATCTCGTGGACGAGGCCAACAGGCGCAAGGTCTATGGCAAGGAGAGCCGCGAACCGAGGCTATGGAGCAAGGCCGAGCTGGACGAGGTAGCAAGGGTCAGGCTGGACTGGATCAAGTCGGGCAGGGCGGGCATTTCTCCGCGCTGGAGCCTCGTGAAGGTGGGTGACGTGCTGCCACGCCGCGTGATCGGTCCGCACAGCCGCGTTACCTTCGCGCTGGAATGCCGTGCGCACCGGCAGAATATCTGGGGCACCTGGCGTTGGAACGCGCCTGAGGGCATTCACGATCCGGCACAGGAAGACGCCGGTTTCGGCGGCGAAATGACCTATGACTTCGAGGCCCGCAAAATCGATCCGCGCCAAGGCGACGGACTCTTTCACGGACCCAGTTCCGGCCACATCAACCCGGACAAGGCCGAGAAGGTCGGCATGGGCGGGGCCTATGGCTATGGCTCGTCGATGAACGCGTGGCACCTTGATACCGTGGCCTATTGGGCAGGGCACGAGGGCTACATCTGGCATTCGAAGACCGAATTTCGCAGCCCGGCATTCGAAGGCGACATTACTTACGTGGACGCCAAAGTGCTCGACAAGCAGGACAACAGCGAATTCGGCATGCCCGTCGTCACGGTCGAAACCCGCATGACGACGCAGGACGGGGCGACGATCCTGAAAGGCACGGCGGTGGTTTCGCTGCCGTCATAGGGGAAGGTCCATGGCGGCAGATCGGTTTCCCGCGGTCAGCCCCAGGGACTGCCGGAGAGCATAGGAATATTCTCAGGCGACGCGCGTGCCGGGGATCGGCCGCTCCTCGATCTGGAAACGACCGGCCTGGTCTGCCAGCACCTTGGCATCCGAGATCAGCGTCCGCGCGGCGGCCGACGTCTGTTCGACCATGGCGGCATTCTGCTGGGTCGTGCGTTCCATGACGCCCACAGTCGAACTGACTTCGGAGATGGCGGTTGCCTGCGCGTCGTTGTCGCGGGCCATGGTTTCGACCAGGGAATGGACGCGCTCCACCTCACCGGCGATGGTTTCCAGCGAACGATCGACGCGCGATACGATCGCCACGGCCTGATCGATTTCGGAACGTGTGGTCGAAAGACCGTCACGCGCCTTGCGGGCCTCTTCCTCGGCGCGCATGGCCAGCGAACTGACCAGATCGGCGACGACGGCAAAGCCGCGCCCGGCATTTCCGGCCCGGCCCGCTTCGACGGCGGCGTTCATGGCCAGGACGCGCGTCTGGAAGGCGATCTTGTCGACCCCCTCGATCACGGCGTCGATCCCGCGGGCGCATTCGTGAACGACATGCATGGCCTGCACCGCGTCCCCGGCGACACCGCGGCCCTGCCCGACGGCACCCAGGGCCTCGCCCGCGATGCCCAGGGTTTCCTGCGCACCGCTGGCGGTGGCCTTCACGCGTTCCTCGACCCGCACGAGGGTGGCTGCGGCTTCTTCCAGATTGGCGGCGCTGCTTTCGGTGCGCTGCGCAAGATCTTCCGAGGCCTGGGCGATGGCACCCGATTCCCCGTAGATCGCATCGGAAGCCTTGACCACCGAGCCGATGGTCTGCCGCAAGTTGGCAAGACTGCGATTGTACGAGTTCTTGAGCGAGAGGAACCCGGCCGGGAGATCGTCGATATCGTGGACCAGATCACCGGCGGCCAGGCGCGACATGGCGCGGTCCAGCGCGGAGATAGCCTGGTTGCGCTCGGCATCGGCTTCTTCGAAATAGATCGAGATGGACAAGTCCATGTCCAGCATGGCCGCTTTCATCAGCGCGCGGCTCAGCTTGCCGGGATTGATACCACGCGAGAAAAGGCGCCACGGGCGGGCACTGCGTTCCACCGCCGCCATGATCTCTTCCAGGATCAGGGCATAGCCGCCGATGTACCAGCGCGGTTCCAGTCCGATCCGGGCGTGAACTTTGCCGATGCGGCTGACGGCCGCATAGTATTCGGCATCGAAGCGGCCGGTGGCTATGCCCATCCAGTGTCCGACTTGCGCGCTCTTGGCGGCATCGATGTGTGCGTCGCCGCCGAACATTCGCGCCATTTCGGGCGTGGCGCGCACACGGCGATAGAAACGGTCCAGCGCCGGCGGGATGGCCTTGCGAAGAAGCGGTTGCGCGGCGGCGAGGAGACGGCGCTGCGCGGCATCGAATTCGAGAAACTCGAGACGTTCCTCGACGGTCTTGACTGACAATTTGAACTCCTGCGCGGCGGCTCGTATCCGACCGGATGAAATCGTTTTATCCGGCTATTATAGAACGGCCGACCGGCATTCTGGTCTTTCAGCGGCGCATTTTCGCGATAGGCGCAGTGGCTGTTTGTCTGTGCCCGTTCAATTCGGCAGGCGGCTGGTGGTGCTCCAGAAATTCACCACCTCATGCAGGGCCTGGGCATATTTCTTGCCGTTGAACGGTTTCACCACATAGCAGCTCGCGTGGCGCTCGTAGCATTCGCGGATGTCGTTGGGAGATTCCGAGGAGGTGAACATCACCACCGGAATATGGCGCAGCCTCGCGTCCGACTTGACCACTTCCAGCAGTTCCTTGCCGTCCATGCGCGGCATGTTGATGTCGAGGAGGATGAGCTGCGGCGGATGGACCTTGCTGTCCGGTGTGCCGCCCTGTTCGGGACGAAGGATTTCGAGGGCATGGACGCCGTCGTGGGCGACGGTCAACGAACAGGGCGGTTCGGCGGTCTTGAAGGCGCGCAGGGTCATTTCCACGTCGCCTTCATTGTCTTCCACGAGCAGGATCTGGAACGGTTTCATCGTGTTCTGGCTCCTCCGGCAAATCTCTCCTGGTCGGCCTTCAGGCCGGTAGCGTGAAATGGAAGGTGCTGCCCTGGCCCGGCACCGAGGTGAAGTCGATGTCGCCGCCGCATAGCTGCACGAACTTGCGGCAGGTCGAGAGGCCGATCCCGGTGCCGGGGTAGTTTTCCTTGCGGTGAAGGCGCTGGAAGATCGTGAAGATGCGCGTGCGAAAGCTGTCGTCGATGCCGATGCCGTTGTCCTTGACGGCAAAGCGCCAGAACTTCCCGCGTTGCTCGGCGGCGATGGCGATGACGGGAGGGTGGTCTCCATCCTGGAACTTGAGCGCATTGCCGATGAGGTTCTGGAACAGGATCCGCACCAGGGTCGAACTGGTTTCGAGGCAGGGCAGGCGCGAGTAGGTCACCTCGGCCTGGGTCTTGCGGATGGTGTCATCGAATTCCGAGAGTATTTCGCTTAAAATTTCCTCGCAATCGACGGTTTCGAGCGTGATTTCTTCCCGGCCGATCCGTGAAAATGTCAGGATGTCGCCGATCATCTTCTGCATCCTGCGGGCATTATCGAGGATGAAGGAAAGGTAACGCCTGCTGTCATCGTCCAGTCGGTCTTCCGCACTTTCCGCCAGAAGGCCGGCGAAGGCGTTCATCATCCGCACGGGCTCCTGCATGTCGTGCGAGCAGATATAGGCGAAGCGTTCGAGTTCCTCGTTCGATTGGGACAAGGTCGCGTTCAGGCGCATGATCTGCGCGCGCTGGACATGGAGGTCGAGGTAGACCTTGACCTTGCTCTTGAGGATATCGGGATTGATCGGCTTGAAGATGTAGTCGACCGCGCCGATCTCGGCGGCTTTCGAGGCGTATTTTTCCTCCTTGGACAGGGCGGTGACGAAGATGATCGGAACGCCGGCCATGCTTTCGTGCTCCTGCATCAGCAGGGCGGTCTCGAAGCCGTCCATGTCGGGCATCTGCACGTCGAGGAGGACGATGGCGAAGGCATGCCGCAGGACGAGCGACAGGGCCTCGTTGCCCGACGCGGCCTTGAAGATATCGGCCTCTAGCGGCCTCAGCACTTTCTCCGTGGCGAGAAGGTTTTCCCAGCGATCGTCCACCAGCAGGATCTTTGGTCGATCCAGGACCGGGCCGGCGCATGGCGGAAACGCCAACCTGCTCTCAGCCATGGGCAGGAACTCCCCGTTTCCGGTAGATCTTCTGTCGGCGGTCCTGCACCTCGAAAAGCGGGGCGATTGCCGAGAACTGGAGGGTTTCCCTGGCGCCCAGGCAGAGAAAGCCCCCGTGGCGCAGGGAATTCGAGAACAGCCCCAGCGCGCGTTCCTGAAGCGGTTTGTCGAAATAGATCAGGACATTGCGGCAGGTAACGAGGTTCATTTCTCCGAAGACGCCGTCGGTCACGAGGTTGTGATGGGAGAACACGATCCGTTCGCGCAGGAATTCCTTCATCCTCACGAAATCGTAGCTTGAACTGTAATAATCGGAGAGTTCCGCCCGCGCGCCGGACTGACGGTAGTTTTCTGCATAGCGCTCGACCAGCCGCCTTGGGTATATTCCCTTCTCGCCAATATCGAGCGAGTGCCTGTTGAAATCGGTAGCGTAAAGTCTGGCGCGCTCCAGATAGCCTTCTTCGTGCAGCAGGATCGCCAGCGAATAGACTTCCTCTCCGGTTGCACAGCCTGCGCACCAGATCTTGACGAAGGGGAAGGTCTTGAAGACGGGGATCAACTGTTCGCGCAGCGCGCGGAAGCATGGCGGATCGCGGAACAGCTCGGTCACGGTGACCGACATGGCGCCCAGCAGCCGGTCGAAGAAGCTCTCGTCATGAAGGACATGCGAAAGCACTTCGCTGAAATGGGCAAGCCCGGCCGCGCGGCGGGCCTGATCCAGGCGGCGGCGGATCGAGGCCTGCGAATACTGCGTGAAGTCATAGCTCCAGCGGCGCCGGATGGCTTCGAGGAGCAGCGATATCTCGATGGCTTCGATGTCCTCGGCAAGGTGCCCGGGGATTGGGGCAGGGGCGTTGAGGGCGGTCCTCATGCCGCTTCCTCACGCTGAAACAGCCAGACCCGCAAAAGCGCAAGAAGCCGGTCGATATCGACAGGCTTCGTCATGTAGTCGTTCGCTCCGGCCGCCATGCAGCGCTCGACGTCCTCCGGCATGGCCCGGGCGGTGAGGGCGATGATGGGCAGGTCGGCCCAGTCGGGGTTGCGGCGGATTTCCCGCATGGCCTGATAGCCGTCCATCACCGGCATCATCACATCCATGATGACCAGTTCTATCCCGCCGCTTTCCTTCAGCTTTTCCAGCGCCATCTGCCCATTGTCGGCAATGACGAGATTGAGGCTGTGCTTCTTCAGGACCTTGGACAGCGCGAAGGTATTGCGCATATCGTCATCGACCAGCAGCACGGTGCGGTTGTTCAGGGTCTGGTCGGGATCGTGATGCCCGAGCGACTGTACCCGGCCCGGCAGCTTTGCCTCGACGCTGTGCAGGAACAGCGTGACTTCTTCCAGCAGCCGCTCCGAGGAGGCGCTTCCCTTGATCACGATGCTTTCGGTGTGGTTGCCGAGGATGCGGTTCTCTTCTTCGGTCAGTTCGCGCGCGGTGTGGACGATGATCGGCGGGCTGTCGCCTTGGTTTCCCGGGCGCCCCTCCGCCTGCTTCAGCCATTCGAAGCCAGTCATGTCGGGCAGGTTGAGGTCAAGGACGATGCAGTCGAACCGCTCGCTTTCGATCCGTTCGAGCGCTGCGGAACCCGTCTCCGCGACTGTAAGCGCGAGGTCTTTCCGGTTGAGGAGGCTGCGGATGGCGGTCTGGGTCAGGCGGTCGTCCTCGATCAGCAGCACCGACTTGATCTCGCCGCTGCGGCCCTTCTCGATGCGGGCGAAGGCGGATTGGATATCCTCTTCCGTCACCGGCTTGCGCAGGATCCCCACGGCGCCCTTGCGCATGGGCGCCTGCGCTTCGGCCCCCTCCGCGGCCGAAATGATATGCACCGGAATGGGCCGCGTGGCGGCTTGCCGTTTCAACTGGTCGAGGACGTGCAACCCGTCGATGTCGGGCAGGCGGAGGTCGAGGAGGATGGCGGTGACGGGATATTCGGCGGCGAGCGCGAGGCCGCTCCGGCCATCCCCCGCAGCCAGCACTTTATAGCCGCGGCGGCGGGCGGTTCTCACGAGCGTCGCGGCGAAGGCGGCATCGTCTTCGATGACCAGCGCCACGCGGTCGCCCGGCGTGATCGCTTCGCGGTCGTCCGCGATGAAAGGCAAGGGCGCCGAGCCTGTCGATGGGGTGCCGGTCCGGCCGAACGGCAGGAAGAGGGTGAAAGTCGATCCCTCTCCCTTGATGCTCTCGACATGGATTTCGCCGCCAAGGATCTGCGCGAACTTGCGGGCTATGGTCAGCCCCAGCCCGGTGCCGCCGTAGTGGCGCTCGGTCGAGCCGTCTTCCTGCTGGAACGCCTCGAAGATGTCCTGGAGCTTGTCCTCGCTTATGCCGACGCCGGTGTCCGACACCGCGAGGGCAATGGCCCTGCCGGGATCGAGATCGGCGCGCTGAAGGGCGTCGCTGCCTGTGGCTGGACGCAGCGTCAGGGTGACCGAGCCTCTCGCGGTGAACTTGAACGCGTTGGACAGGAGGTTCTTCACGATCTGTTCGAGGCGCTGGATGTCGGTTTCGATATGCCCGGGCAGGGCCGGATCGCGCAGGACGTGGAAGGCCACGCCCTTGTCTTTCGCCACGGGGGCGAAGCTCTGCTGCAGATGGCCGACGATGACGTCCAGCGGAGCATCCTCGCTGAGCACATGGATCTTCCCCGCCTCCACTTTCGACAGATCGAGGATGTCGTTGATCAGGTTCAGCAGTTCCATCCCGCCGTTGTGGATCACGCGCGCTTCCTCGACCTGTTCCGCGGTCAGGTTGCCCGTTTCGTTGGCGGCCAGCCCGCGCGAGAGGATAAGCAGCGCGTTGAGTGGAGTGCGCAGTTCATGGCTCATGTTGGCGAGAAATTCGGACTTGTACTTCGACGACTGCTCCACTTCGCGCGCCTTTTCCTCGACCAGCCGCTTGGCCTCCTCCAGGTCGCGCGACTGGGCCAGGATGCGCTCGTTCTGTTCCTCCAGCGCACTGGTCTTTTCCTCGAGTTCCTCGTTCGAAGCCTCGATTTCCTCGTTCGAAGCCTTGAGTTCTTCCTGCTGCATCTTCAGCTCTTCCTCGCGCCGTTCCAGCTCCTGCGTGTAGAGGCGCTGCTGGGCCGCCGAACGGGCGCGGCTGCGCTGATAGAGCCATACGGCGAGGACGATGCCGAAGTAGGAGAGCAGGGTGACGATCGCGGTCAGCCGGGTGCTGTGATCGAGATTGGCCGCATCGACCTGCCGCCGCTGCCGCAGCAGGTGCTCCTCCTCGGCCGACATAACGGAGAGCTGCTCGCGGACGCGTTCGATCAATGTCCTGGTGCGCGTGAGGGCGGCTTCCCTGTCGCTGATGCCATCGGGCTGCTGGATCACAAGATGCTCCAGCAAGGCCCGGCTCCTGATCTCCAGTTCGTCTAGATTCGCCTGTTGGGACGGATTGTCGGACGTCAGGTTTCGCAGCAGCATCAGTTCCTGCCGGATCGAGCGGTGCATGGGCACCGACGGATCGGCTCTTCCCGCGCCTTTGCCGTCGCGCAGGGCATCGCGGTAGTCCTGCAGGAAATCCGGGTTGCGGGTCAGCAGATAGCCTGATTGCCCCGTAGCAGCGCGTTCGTAGAGGCCGCCCAGAAGCGAGATGTGGCGGCGAACCATATAGGTGTGGTCCACCCAGCCGCGCGCCCGCGACAGCCCGGCACCCTGATCCACGAACATGAGCGCCGCGATCGCGAAGGCGGCGGTGATCACGCCTATCGCGATTGCAGTGGCATGGCGGACGAACGGGTTTTCCCTTGGCGGCGCGAGCGTCATGCGAGAACTTCCGGGGACATTGCACCAGAAGATCACCCGGAAACCGCTGATTATCGCCTAACGCGGGCCTCGGTTTTCATACTTATGCCATGCCCCCGGCTTGATCCGGCAACCAAATGGCACCTTCGCGCGATCTTACCCATCATGGATGCCGCGGTAACATCGAAGGGCTCCAGGCCCGGCAAGCGTGCCAGTACCGACCCGGCGGTTCGCCGCCGCAGGCTGCACATCGTCCGCAATGCGGTCCTCATTGTTGTGGGAACGATCTTCGCGATCTGGCTGGTGCTGTTCATCACCAAGGGACGCTTCCTGAAGCATCCTTTCGAGACCGTCGCCCAGTCGCTCTCCGGCAGGGACATCAAGGTCGGCGGGGATTTCCAGCTCTACTTCGCGCCGCTGCGGATCAAGTTCCTGGCGGAGCGCATCGATGTCGCGAACCCGCAATGGGCGGACCGGAAAAGCCTGTTTTCGGCCAAGCGGGTCGAGGCGCGTATCGCGCCGCTTTCGCTCCTGTTCGGGCGGAAGCGCGCTTATGCTCTCGATCTGGAGGAGGGCCGGGTCAATCTCGAATGGGATGCGCAGCATCGGCGTAATACATGGACTTTCGGAGACGGCAGTGAAGGAAAGCCCTTCGAGATGCCGCGCATAGACCGCGCCGCGATTTCCGGCACGCGCATGCGCTATGTCGATCCCCAGATGCCGCTCATGGTGGATCTGGCGATCGATCCCATCGTCGCCCGTGATACCCGCATCGGCAAGGCGGTGGGCCTCAAGGGAGAGGGGCGTTTTCGCACCACGCCGTTCCGTCTGACCGCACAGTTGCTGTCCCCCGATGCGAGCGTCAGTGGGGGTGAAAACAGGCTGACCTTGCGGGCCTGGGCGGCGGACAGCGTGATCGACGTGGCCGGTACATTGCCTTCCCTGACGGAAGTGGAGGGCGTGCCTCTCAAAGTGGCGGCGCAAGGGAGCGATCTCTCGGATCTGCTGAACGTGATCGACGTCGCCATTCCGCAGACCCGGCGCTACGACCTGAAGGCACAACTCGTGAAGGAGGGCACGGCTTATCGCTTTACCGGCATGAACGGGACTTTCGGACAGTCGGATCTATCCGGGCGCTTTACCGTGACCAATGCCGAGCGGCTGCGCCTTGATGCGGTGCTGACCACGCGACGGCTCGACATCGTCGATGCTGCGCCGTTCATCGGCTACAACCCCGATATCGTGGCGGCAAAGGGCGCCGTTGCCGCGGCCGCCGCTACCGGGGCGGGCGCGCAGCGCGTGCTTCCCGATGCCGAGCTTCCCGTCGCCACGATGCAGCGCTTCGATGCCGGGCTCGACTGGAAGATCGGCGTGGTCCGTTCGCGCAACGTGCCGATTTCCAACATCGCCATGAAGCTCTCGCTCGAGCGCGGCCGTCTGGCGCTGGAACCCTTGACGTTCTCGATGGCGCGGGGCGACGTGATTTCGGACCTGGTCTTCGATACGCGCCAGCGGCCTTCCGCCATCAGCTACGATATCCGCCTCGCACCGACGCCGATGGGCCGCCTGCTTGCGGGATACGGTGTCGCGGACTCGGGAACGACCGGCACGATCAAGGGGCGTATCCGTCTGGAAGGGCGCGGGGATACGATCCACGATTCCCTGGCGACATCGAGCGGCCGCATTGCCTTCGTCATGCCGAAGGGTACTTTGTGGACCAGGAATGCCCAGCTTGCCGAACTCGATCTGGGCACTTTCGTCTCCAAGATGTTCCAGGGCAAGTTGAAGAAGCCGATCGAGGTGAACTGCGGCCTTCTGGCGTTCACGGTGCGCAGCGGCATGGCCGCCACCGATCCGATCCTGATCGACACCAGCAAGAACGTGGTGACCGGAAACGGCGGCTTCAGTTTCGCGACGGAAGACGTCGATATCGCCATCCGGGCAGACGGAAAGAAGTTCAGCCTGTTTTCCGGCCAATCGCCGGTAGGCATCGGCGGGCATTTCGCCAGCCCTTCGCTGAGAGTCATCAGCCCCGAACTTGTCGGGCGGGCGGGAGCGGGGATCGGACTGGCGGCGATCGTCACGCCGGTGGCGGGATTGCTGGCCTTCGTCGACGTCGGCGATGCCAAGTCCGCCGCCTGCGGTCCGGTCCTGTCCGGCGCCCGCGCGGCGGCGCAGCGGACCAGCAAAGGCAAGCCGCGCGACGATGTCGGCAAGGGCAAGGGTCGGGAAAAGGCCGCGAACAACGAGTGAGAGCGCCAGCCACCTACGACATGGACTGGACGACGGACAGCGTTCCCTGCCTCGCCTCCATTGTGGCGGCATCGCGTGTCGCCCGGCAATGATCGGGTGGGGGAGCTGCGCGGTCAGGGTTGATCCCGGAAAATGGGCGCGCAATTCCCGAGATATCGGCTCGCAAGGCGCTGGTAGACTTCCCGGGCGGCCAGATCGGCCGCGCCGGGAGTGTCATCTATGCGCAGATCATGCGTTTTTGTCGCGGCTGTCCTTGCCCCCGTCCTTGCGCTTGCCGGACGTCCGGCCCTGGCCGACGAGGCCTATATCGAAGGGACGGGCGGCGTCAGCTGGACCAGTGAGGAAACCGATGCCATCGCGGGTCTGGCGATGGGTTATGACGTCGATCTGGACGAGACGTTTTTCGTCGGCGTCGAGGGAACCGCCGAGAAGCTGCTGACCGGCGGAACCCGCGTCGCCTGGGGCATCGGCGGGCGCGTGGGTGCCGAAGTCCTGCCGAGGAGCAAGATCTTCACCGGCGTGAACTGGCAGTCGAAGGATTGCCGGGAATGCGGCAATGCCGTTGGTTTGGGCGTGGGCTGGGAGCAGAACCTGAGCGAGAAGATCTACGCCAAGCTCGAGTTCAAGCACCTCTTCGTGGAGAACGGCGAGCCTGACGCAAACGTGGGCATCGTCGGGCTGGGCATGATGTTCTGAGCGGCGGCTTTTGAGTGGGGGCCGCACTTCTCACATTGATCCCATCGGAGAACAAGATGAACGCCGAACCCCTAGCATCCTGGCGTGACGGCAAGATCAAGTCCGCCATCGTGCGCTTCGTGGAGCGCATCACCGCGCCGGGCGGCCCCGATTTCCTCCCGCCTGCCGATCGCGTGGCCACCTTCGACAACGACGGCACCTTGTGGTGCGAGCGCCCGCTTCAGGCCCAGCTCTACTTCGCGCACGATCGCCTCGAAAAGCTGGCCGCCGCCGACCCTTCGCTGCGGGAGCGGGAATCGTTCCGGGCCTGTCTCGACGTGGATGTGCCGGCCATCAAGCGTCTCGGCAAACAGGGTATTTTCGAAGCGATCGCAGCGGCTCATGCCGGGATCACGCAGGACGCGTTCGACACCCTCGCGCGGGACTGGATCAATTCCGCGCAGAATCCGAAACTGGGCCGACGGTTCCGGGATCTGGCCTATGGGCCGCAGCTCGAATTGCTCGCCTATCTGCGCGCGCACGATTTTCGGATATTCGTGGTATCCGCAGGCGGCACCGACCTGATGCGCAGTTTTTCGGAAGAAGTGTACGGCATCCCGCGCGCCAACATCATCGGCTCCTACATGAAGACCCGCGTGGAGCAGTGCGACGGGGTGACGCAACTCATCAAGCTGGCCGAACTGGGCTGCTTCAACGACCGCGAGGCAAAACCGCAAAGCATCGACGTAATGGTGGGGCGCAGACCCATCCTGGCCTTCGGGAATTCCGACGGGGACCTTGCGATGCTGCGCTATACGGTTTCCGGCGAGGGCCCGCGCCTCGCGTTATTGCTGCATCACGACGACGCGGAGCGCGAGTTTGCCTACGACCGCGATTTCGTGGTCAGCCCGCTTGCCGAAGCGCTGGACCGAGCAGCGGAACTTGGCATCCATGTCGTCAGCATGAAGCACGATTGGTCCGGGGTGTTCGCCGATCCGACCTAGCGGCACCGATCCTGGAATGTCTGGATTTCCCTGGCTGGGGCGGCAGGAGGCGGAGCAAGACTGCCCTAACGTGTTGAATGCCGTTGAAAGCCTTGATTTCTGCGCATGTCGGGCCCACAAAGCTGGCCCACAGACTTGGCCCACAAGGTATCTTTTACATGGCGGCGTTGCAGCAGCGAGGACATAAGTGGCGAGCGAAAGTGCGGGTGCCCGCTTCTATTCGCGGCGCCGGTGAGCCGGAACACGTCTACAGGACGCTTACCGCTACTGATCGACGCTCGGCCACAATCGAGGCCGATCTGTGGGAGGTACTCTTAAAGGCGGAATGGGCGGAGCGGTCGGGCAGGGCCGCGGCTCCCAAGGCAGCGCTCCGTTCTCTGTACGAGCAGCTTCGCGCGGAGGCTGCTAGCGGCGTCTACCAGCTTCATGGGGGCGGGGTCCTTATGCCTGAGCTGGCCGGAATCGACCACGAGCTTAACAAGCTGGAGGATGCTACCGACGGCAGAGACCTAAGCCCGCTAGAAGAAGCGCGGGTCGCCGCCCTTCAGGATGCGGCGGCGCAGTTACAGCGGAAGCCGATAGCAGTGAGGCCGGAGCTGGAGCCGACTTTCGCGGAGACCGCCGCCGATTACCTCGCGGCATGGAAGGTGAAGCCCGGGCTTCGAAAGAGCAACACAGAGCAGCAGAAGAAGGCGACGTTTGCGCTGTTTGCAGGCTTCTTCGGTGAGCGGCCCATGCGCGACGTGCGGCGTCAGGACGCAGCGAGCTTTGCTGACCAGATGCGCCGTCTAGACCCAATGTGGGCGAGGTCGTCTTCAGCGAGGAACTTGCCTTGGCTAGAGCTGGTGCGGCGTTTCGGGGGCCGAGATGCGGGTCTCTCGGATGCCACGATGAACCGGCATATGACAACATTGCAGGAGGCCTGGCGGTGGGCGGAGGAGCGTGGAAGGTGCGAAGGCATCAACCCCTTCGCCGGCCACCGGCGGCGCCTTAAACCAGGTGTCAACGTGCACGGCTACTTGCCGTGGGAAAGCGACGACCTCGCCAAGCTGTTCGATCCACCGCCTGCTCGGCAGGATGTGACGGAAATTATGCTAGTTGGCCTGTTTACCGGGTTGCGGTTGGACGAGATCGCTTCTCTGACCTTCGGGCAGATAAAGAACGCCGAAGAGGTGTCGTTCATCCAAGTGGCAGACGCAAAGACGCCAGCGGGACGGCGGCAAGTTCCTATTCACAATAAGCTGTTGTGGCTGTCGAGGCGGGAGGGTCCTGCCAACGCGCGGGTGTGGCCTGGATTCAATCCTGAGGGGCCAGGTAAAAAGGCGGGTGCCGACGCGGGGCGGGAGTTCAGCAGGTTCAAGAGCGGCAGGGGGTTTACTGATCGCCGCCAGACCTTTCACTCCTTCCGCAAGAACGTGACGCAGATATTCGAGCGGAACGGAATACCAGAGAATGAGGCGGCGCAGATTCTCGGTCATGAAAGAGGCTTCACTTACAGCCGTTATTCCCCGCACGGGATCACGCTGGCCCGCAAGGCGGAGATAGTCGCGCTGATTGCCTATCCCGGCGTTGTCCTGCCCGAGCCCTGATGAACCAAAGGAACGCAGAAGGGCGAACAGCTTGTAATCTCTGAATTCTATTGGGATTCTTGTCGGGGCGCAAAGCCGGTGTTAGCAGGCGGTTCCCGCTCCCCGCGGCGATCAATGGAGGTAACGTGTTCAACCCTAGTGCAGCCAGCGGGTCCCATAGCCTCAGCCGCGGCGGGAACGCGGTGGCTCTCAACATGATCCTGCTGTCGTCCCTTCAGAAGATTTCTGAGACGCTGCCGGAGCGCTGCACCACTGCTCAGCTCATGTTCTTCTTGACGGCGGCCATGCACGACCTTGCCGACAGCCCGTGCACCTTCACCGAGTTGCGGGATGAGGTTGGACCTAACGTGAGTCGGAGCCTGCACACCACCTACCGTGTCTTTCTCGACGAGCAGCGCAAGCGTTCGGATTACGACTGCCGACAGCACGGCCTCGGCTGGCTGACGAGGGAGGTTGACCCGAAAGATGGACGGCGGAAGTTGCTGCGGCTTACCGAAGAGGGCCGCGAGGTATTTCTTCAGGCATTTTCATAGGATGCCCTCAGGAGCGTTTTTAGGTACGATTGTGGTTTTTGAAGGGAAGGCTGCGGCTACGCTTCGACGCGCTGAGATTGCTTCCTGGGAGCTTCTAGGCCCATTTAATTGGGCCTCACCATTGGTCTAATGAACGTGCGCATGGTGCGTGGTTCTCGACCAAGGAGAAGCTCATGCCGCAAGTGTCGCCCGCCCGCCTCCTACAGCACCGCCGAGAACTTCGTTTTCTTTGCGGTGTCCTCATGGTGGAACTCGACAAGATCGCCTCCCGTGGTTCGTGCCCGGACTACGATCCATTCAATTCGGAACACCTGGCCGCTGCGGGTGCCGCCATAAGGTCTTTAATGCTGGAAGCCGGCAAGGCGCTGCCGGCTTGCGGTGTGACAGCCGTGCGGAATCTGTTTGATGATGCAACGAACTGGACGGCTAAGACCGCAGTGCTTGAACTGTTGAGGCGCGCGGCGATGCAGTGTCGGGCTGAAAGCTGGTCCAGCGTTGCTGCTACGGTGGGCACTGGTTAGCGCCTGCTCCTGCCGGCGTAGGTGCGGATTACTTTCCCGTTTTGGAAAGAAATACCGGTAAGCGCGGCCAGCCCCGCGAGGACTGCCTTCTGACCACCTCCGTCGCTGCCGATGCCGTCGAGTGTGCGGGCCTATGTCCTACCCATACCCACATGCGGAAGCTGGTGACTGACGAGAAAAAACTCGTCCTTAGCCGAGAGCACCCGGAATTCTTTGCCGAGAGCTTCGCCCCCCGGATCACGGTTGTATCCCGCGCGCGCGATTAGCACTCACCCTCGGGGGAAGGATATATGGAAGGAAGCAACCTAAGGTGTTCCTAAGGTGGTCTTCAGGAGCACCTTGAGTGTCCCTCCTTCCACCCTCCTCCTCGATTAACCCTCACCATTGATGATGCGACCTGAGGACACCCTTGGGCGAGATGAAGGATGACGACATGACGACCAAGGACATCGCTGAAGCACTCACGCCCGTCGAGCAGAACGGGGAGCCAATGATCGACGCGAGGAGCCTGCATCAGTGGCTCGGGATCGGAAGGGTGTTCTCCAGCTGGTTCAGAGCCCTGGCTAAGGACTACGAGTTTATCGAGGGAGCCGATTATACACCCGTTTCGGTGCATAATACCGGCAAGAGGGGCAAGCCTCGCAAGGACTACCTCCTAACCACCTCCGTAGCCAAGGAGGTCGCAATGATCGGCAACACGCCGACCGGCCGCGCAACCCGCCGCTACTTCATTCAGATGGAGCAGGCAGCGCTGAAGATGGCCGCTGACCACGTCGCTGCCGGAACACCTGAAGCGATTCCTCAGGAGTTCTTCGATGCTCGCGAGCTGAAGGCTCAGATGGACGCAATCCATGCCAAGCTGGACAAGCTGATTTCCCCGCCTGCCCTGCCGGGGCCCAAGGAGCCGGTGCTCGGTCCTCTCCCTGAATGGGTCACTGCCCGTGCCGCGGCCGAACGCCTTGGCATCCTCGACCTTCGCCTGCCGACCTCCGCTGTCCAAGGGGTCGTCTCGAAGGTCGGCCGTGATTACTCCCCTGTTGTGAGGAATAATGCCGGCAAGCGCGGTCAGCCGCACAACAAAGACCTCCGCGGCGTCGTGATCGACGGAGAGCCATGGTTCCTGGTGAAAGATGCGACAAACATCCTCGGCCACTCAAACACGACTGTAGCCCTGTCGAGCTTGGAGGATGACGAGAAGGGTTTGCTTGGAAAGCCGCTTACCCTCAGCGCCGGCCTCCTTGGCTACGGAGGTGGTCAGGAGATAGTCTCTGCGCGGTCGTCCCCCGGTGCTTTTCCCCGCAACGGGGGAATAGTCCGATCCTTCTTGAAACTCGTAGTCTGCGAAAACCTTGCGCACCCAAGTCGCGAAGTCCTTCCGATCCCGAGCCACTGATGCAGGCTTCTCGCATCGATCATGGGCGCCCCGTTGTTTTTAACAGGGAGGAGCGCCTCGGCCTTTTGCCGCCCGCATTGGCGCAGCAAAGAGTCCGTCTCGGCCTTTTCAAGCTTGTTCAGCGTTCCAACAAGCCGGAGGCCGGGGAGTTCGACCGCTGGGTCCGCCACGAAGTCCTACCGCAGATCATGGACAACGGCGGATACTTCATGCCGGAGGTAGGCGGCTGTCTGTAGCGAAAAGCGCAGCAGCGCGCGCCGACCTCAATTAGCACTCACCCTCGGGGGAAGGATATATGGAAGGAAGTAACCTTAGGACCTCCTGAAGCTGTCCTTCAGTGAGTTGAGTGATGCTCTCCACAGACCCTCCTCCTTGGCTCCTACCAATTAGCCCTCACCATTGATGATAGAACCTCGGACCAGCCAGGCAGTCCCGGGTCTCATGTCCTTGGTTCAAGCGTGCCCCATGCCCTGGATTGGGTAGGGCCAATTAGCACTCATCCTTGAGAAAGAGGAACGCTTTTGGCGTGTGCCGTCAGGCTCCTCAGCTCACGCATCCCCGGATGGCCTTAGGGGCGATCCATATTCACGAGGTGACACCTCGCAACGGTCTTTCGTCGATGCTCTCGACGATCCCGGAGACCCTCAACCTCCAAGCCGCCGCCTGCCATAGCCGAAAGGGCATGGGGAGAGCGGTCGTACCCGGCGGACACCCGCCAGCATGAACCTGCCACACAAAGGACCTGTCTATGACAGATGAAACAATGACCGGCGCCGGCAACACGGCGAGCGAATTCACGCCGCGTTCTTACGACGTCGCCCCCGAAGACGAGCACATCGCTTCGGCAATTCTCGCTGAAAGCCCCCTCGACACCCCGGGGTCAGGAGAGGTGATCGGCGCCGTGAAGTTCCCTGCTCATATCCCGCTCAGTTCGCTTCCCCCGGAGCTTCAGGAGAAGGTTCGAGAGAAGACCCGCGGAGCGCTGCCCGACCGAGCCGAGGAAATCGAACGCCGCGCCGTGATGGAGGTGATGCAGCGCCACGCGCTTTCGGCGCGCATCAAGACGGGCTTGCATGAGAATGCCAACGGTCGGCTCAAGGAAATGGCTACCATCGCGGGCGAGTACCGTCAGCTCGGGCAGGAATGGGACCGCGTCACTAAGCAGATGACTGAGGTCGTTCGTTATGACGTCGTTCGCAACCAAGATGGAAGCGTGAAGCTGAAGGCGGACGGAACGCCGGAGCAGGTTCCGGTCTACGCGATGAGCGCTGCTGAACAGGTAGCTGCGGGCCAGCGTCTCGATCAAATCAATTACGCCATGAATCTCCTCATGAGTGAAGATGGCGAGCATGGGCCGGAAGCCACGCGCCGCTTGCAGAAGGCTTTGTTTGAGGAAGTCGAGAAGCGGAAGGCCCTGGCTGCGAAGGTCGAGGAGGACCAGGAGGCTTGGGCACGGGCCGCGGACATCAACCGCGAAGCCCGAATCAACGAGCGGGCAAAGGCGTATGCCAAGCACCTTCATGGGAAGGATAACTTCTCGTGAGCCTGCGGCAGCCCTCGAAAGTCTACCCGTCTCGACGCTCGAAAGGCCGCGTTGACCTGCCTAACCCTTACGACCCCCGGTCGCCGGGTTACGCGGAGAGACACACCCCCGTCGAAGTCCCCACCGTGGGCTCGGCGGAGGGCACCGTGAGGTTCGACATGGGCGCCTCTCCAGTAGAGGCCGCCTCGCAGGTGCCTCTCGCTCCGGCTCCGACACACGAGCGAGCGGTGTTCACTCCTGCGCCCCACCGCCCGATACCCGACTTCAAGCCCGGTATCGGGCGGGACATGAGGCCGCGCGGGTGAGCCGCTTGTCCCTCCGCGCGGCAATCGACGCAAAGTGCAAGGAGTGCATGTACGACCCCTCACCCTGCGTGAGGGGGAAGTGGCGGGAGCAGGTAGCGGCTTGTGAAAGCGCGAACTGCCCTCTCCATTCGGTGCGTCCGGTGCCGCGTGACTGCATGGCCGATGGTCAAATAGACAGTGGTCGAGTTCGAGCGCTCCGCGAGCGTTTGGTGGCGTGAGCTAAGGGCGCTTTAATTCGACCGGGACGGGGGTGGGCCGCTAGCTGCGAGGCAATGAGCCACCCCCGTCCAAGTCTCCCCGCCCAGCGCTGAGAATACCCGTCTAAGGGTGCATTTCTGTCCGTGGCAGGCAGATGCTGAGGGCGATCCGGTGAAGAGCTGCCGGATCGCCTTCTTTGCTTGCCGCAATTCCGAGGAACCCTATGGAAGACTTTCAGGCACAAGCTGGAGAGCGCGTACGCCTGCACTCCGGACAGGCAGAACGCCTCGACATCGGCTTCACGCCTCCAGAGGGATACTCCTACATACCCTGCCAAGAGGTGCCTTGCGGCTTCGCGCGCATCCCTGGCGGCTTGAAGCTCGATGCAGCAGTCTTGGTCAATCCCGAAGGCTGTTGGCATGGACGAGTTAAGGGGCCCGACACCATCACCGGCCCTCGCTGGCGATGGATATGGGACGGAGACCGCAACGCTGTCCGCCGCTACCGTAAGAGGGCGTGGAAGAGCTTGACCGGGGCTGAGGTCCCGCCCGGGCAGCAGCTTGTCGAGAGGTGCTGCGACCCGTGCTGTATCAACCCCGGTCACCTCGTGGCAATCGACCGCCCGCAACCAACGGCTGCTAACCGCGGCCTTGGTCGGTGGGGCTGGATAGGCGAGGGCGCTGAGGAAACTTACGCCTGGATACCGGAGGCTGCGCAGCATGTCGCGGAAACTCCGGCAAAGGCGCCACGCCGCAAGGCACCTAGACTTCAGAAATCTCCTAAGCCTCCCAAGGCCCCAAAGCCTCCCAAGGCACTTAAAGGCCTGTCGAGGGGCGAAGTGCATTACCGCTCCCGACTAACTGCCGAGGATGTGCGGGCTATCCGGTCCTCCGCTGGAGTCACCCAAGCCGCTCTTGCCGAGCGATACGGGATCGGCTCCGCAGCCGTCAGCAAGATTCTGACGGGGCGAACGTGGACGCACGTTCGCTGAGGGCCGGTTAGTTTCGGCACAAAATTCCGGAGTGCCATACGCATGTGACGGAAGCCGGCGGTTCCCCCCGCGGGGTGCCCGGTACGAAAGGCCCTGCCGCGATCCCTCGGCACCCTCGATCCCTACCCTGGCTGGCACCCTATGGCGCGATCCTATGGCGCACCTTACCGGCGCCCCTTGCGATACCGCGCGCGCATTTCCGCAAGCCCCCTTGCGATGAGCGCGCGCCGACCTAACCCACTCTGAAGGACCCACTCACATGGCCTTAGACCTTTCGAATAATCAGCCTCGGCCTGCGCAACAAGAGCGCGTCACCCGGGGCCGTGAACGTATGTTCTCTCGGCAGAGCACGGACGCACCCACCCGCCGCTACTATCAGGACATGCGCAACGCCTCTCGCGGGGAAGGCGCGGCCGGTGAGCTTATGAAGGCTCTAGGAATGGCCCGCGAGGCTGCCAGCGACTTCCGAGCCTACCAAGAGGGCGCATCAGCAAGGCAGAAGGAACAGGATCAGTCGGACGGTTCGCTTGCCGCAGCAGCAGGGCAGGTTGACCCCGAGCGAGAAGCTGAATCCAAAGCCTACCAGGCCGGCGTCCTGTGGCAGCGTGGTGACGCTGATTGGTCAACGCGGCGAAGCAATATGGAGCAGGGCCTCCAGCAGCTTATCCAGAAACAGACCGATCCTGACCCCGCTAAACGAGAAGCAGAAGTCGCTGTCTATCTGGAACAGCAGAACCATGACTTCGCGCTAAGCGAGGACGGCAGCCTCAGAGACTTCGGTTCTCCCGATGCCAACAGGCACTTTGCCGCGCAAATGTTGGCGACCCGCGAGGCCCTCTTGCCTCAGGCGGCAGGTTTGATCCGCAAGCGGATGGGCGAAGAGAGTCTAGCCAACATGGCAACAGCCGTAGTGGGGAAGCTCAAAGCGGGCATCCACGTCGACCCTGCCGAGGAGTTCTCCCGGCTTCTTCCCTTCGTGGACCGGCGAGAGGCCGTCGAAACCTTTATGCAGGCCACTGAGGCCGCAGCGGGCGAACTGCAACAGAGCGACCCCACACGTGGCCTCAAGATGATTGACGGGCTCCTCGGGTGGGCCAAGCAGGCCAGCCCGGAGGCTCAGCCGCAACAGCCCGCCGCCGCTCCTACGCAGGCCCCTGCCGGTCTCATGCAGCCCTTCGCCGGGTTCGCCTCGGTGAAGCGCACCGGCAAGATGGGCGATGCACGTAGCGGCGGAAGCGCACACAACGGCGAGGACTTCCCCGTCCCCGTCGGGACCTCCATCGTGGCCCCTATGGGTGGCGAGGTCGTCTCCTCCATGCGCAATGCCCGAGGTGGCAACCAGGTCCGTGTGAAGCTGGACAACGGAGCCATCGTCGGCTTCGCTCACCTCTCCTCGCGAGGGGTGCAGGTTGGTCAGCGGGTCGAGGCAGGCGCAGAGCTAGGCCTCTCTGGAAACACCGGCAAGTCCACTGGCCCCCACGTCCACATGACCTTCGAGGTTGGCGGGAAGAAGGTCTCGCCCTCGGGCTACTTCTCGGAACAGCCGGCATCCTCCAGAGCCGTTTCCTCGCCTGCTTTCCAAGCTGCCTTCGGTGACGTTGGCTCGGCCGATGCCGTGCCTCAGGCAGATGCGGGACCTGGCGGGGAATTGGGAGCGGACACGCTCACAGGACCGCTTTCTCTTTCTCCGGGACAAATCCTGCACCTTCAGGAGTTCAGGAGGATGTATAGCCAGCGGGCAGAGGCGGAAGCTGAGCGGGAGAAGTCGGAACGACAGGCCACGACCGCCGCGTCTTTCATCTCGCGGCTATCCGGCGCTACGGGGACCTACCCGACCGCCGCCGAGGTCCAAAGCCTAATCCGAGCTGGAGCGGTCGCCCCGCAGCAGGGGATGCAGCTCCTTAACATCATCGACAGCGACAGGCGGCAACGCATCTCAGATGCGCGGCAAGCCGCGTCATGGGCCCGAGAAGACCGACAGGAAGCGAAAGAGGACTACCTCCGTGGCCGGGTCGGTTCGCTGCTTGGTCCGGTCTATGCGGGGCGGTCGAGCGTCACCGACGCCACCGGCAAGCTCCTCGCGGTGGTAGCGCGCGAAGCGGACCCCGAGATTCGCCAAGCCCTCCTGCGGGAGGTTGGGGGCGAGCTGAACAACGTTCAGACGCTGCGGGTGAAGGGCCCAGAATATCGGGGAGCCGACAACGACCTGAATAGTTGGGAGGAGGCTTACTCAGGCCAGCTCGGGAAGGTCCGAATGCCGCGTGGTGTTGACGGGCAGGCGGCTCGACGCTTGATCCGGGCGAAGCTGGATGAGGTGCGCACCGAGTTGGGCCGGGGCGACGTGTCGCCGGAGAAGGTCAGGGACTACATGGGCGGAGTAGAACGACGAATGGACCTTTGGTTCCAACAGACGTTTCCACCCCGCGCATTGAAAAGGTGAGTGGGCGGAGGCTCCTTTGGTTTGATCCCGAGGAGCCTCTGTTTCCGAGGCGGCGCTCTTTATGCAGACGGCCTGCCGCTCTTCGGGACTAGCCGCGAGAGAACTGTGGCAGGCGAGCCGAGGCGCGGCGCTGCTGCTCCCTGCGAAGGGCTTGCCGATCTTCGCTGTTCAAGTCGCGGATGCGCTGCACTGCCTGGTCGCGGGTCAGAACAGCCTCGCCGTTTGGGCCGTCGATGCGCGCTGCGGTGTCCGCGCCGGACCTCAGAAGATTGAGCCGACGGCGGGCCCGATGACCGCGGCTTTCCGCAGCATCCATTCCGTAGAGGCTCCGGTTAGTGATGCGGCGGCTTTCATCCGCGAGCATTTGGCGGCCGTTGATTGCACTGTTCTGATGGATCATGATTAAGGTCCCCTGTTGCGCAACAGCGCGCTTCGTCGATCTAGCAGAACCTTTCGTCGCTGTAAGATGATGGTTCCACAAGCCTGAGCGCTTCGAGTCGAGCCGAGTCTTTACTGCGGTGAGCTGTGAATGTGCGGCGTCGGCATGGCTCGGAAACGAGCGATTACGATACAGGTCGGTGAGGTGTATCGAAAATTAGCTTGACCGCACTTCCGATCCATAGCACATAACGAGCCACCATTCCGTTACAGAGGTTCGATCCATGGCCCGCACCTTCGCTTACTGCCGCGTCAGCACCGCCGACCAGACCACCGAGAACCAGGTGCGCGAAATCGCCGCTGCCGGGTTCAGCGTCGAGCCTAAGCGCGTAGTGGAGGAAACTGTCTCCGGTTCTGTGGCCGCAATGGAGCGAGGAGGGTTCGCCCGTCTTGTAGACCGCATGGAAGAGGGGGACGTGCTGATCGTCACGAAGCTCGACCGCCTTGGGCGTAATGCTATGGACGTTAGAGCGACGATAGAGCGGCTGGCAGGGGAAGGAGTGCGTGTGCATTGCCTCGCCCTTGGCGGTGTCGACCTGACCAGCGCCGCCGGCAAGATGACCATGGGCGTCCTGTCCGCCGTGGCGGAGTTTGAACGAGATTTGCTCATAGAGCGGACGCAGGCGGGACTGAGCCGCGCGAAGGCTGAAGGCAAGACGCTCGGAAGGCCCTCAGCGCTCACGAAGGAGCAGCAGGATGAAGTAAGGGCTCGGAGAGCGGCCGGGGTGTCGCTAGGCTCGCTGGCAAAGGAATACGGGGTTAGCCGCGCCGCAATTCAAAGGGCCGAGAAGCGCGCCGCTTGAGCCCGCGCTTGCCTTCTGCCCTGCTTTTTTTAGGCGAGAAGGTCTTACTTTTTATTGAATAACCCGAGTGGCCGCGCACCTGTTTGGTGAGGGTGGTCTTGAGCAAGTTCAACACCTTCTCGCTCTGCCCGGAGGCGAATGTAGCCTCGGAGGATAGGCTCTCGCAGTTCGTACCACCCTTGCCGGGTGCCGAGTAGGATTTGACCGTGGGAGTCCCTTTTCAGTGCGTTCATGCGGGTGTTGAATTTCGTTCGGTCTGGAGCGGCAGTGCCGCGTTGTCTCATGATCTCGACATACGAAGAGAAGATGTCACTTCTCCGGCGGCTAAACTCATGGTGATCCGCAACCGCCCACAAAATCTCCTGATAGTCATCATTGTATTTGCGGGTGGCAAGTTCATACAGTTCGCGTAGAAACGGCTCAATGTCTTGGACGGCGCTTTCAACCGCTTCGCGATAATGCTGCGCGCTGACTTGGGCGACATCCTCTGGTGAATCGAAGACTACCCAAAATAGCTTTTCACAAATTAGGTGAATGTAATGCGGGAAGCCGTCGCTTATGGCACCGATGCGGTACTTCGTCGACATATCAAGCTCAACGCCGAGTGCTTCACACGCTGCGTCCATGATGGCTAAGCGCCCGTCCCAATTAAGCGGAGAGAGGGCGACTGATGCGAGATAGCGATAGCAGGAATGATGGGCCGCCAAGAGGCTTTCGAGGGATTGCCCTATGCCCGTAAAGAACATTTTTATGGCAATCGACTGGTCGCCCATCTGCTTGATGAAATCGGCAAAGAGCGTCCTATCAGCATCCGTAGGGAGCATGTCGAACTCGTCGAAAATTGCCACCCTCTCCTCTGGTGCGCGGTCAACGCAGTAACGAATAACCGACACCACCTCGTTGAGGGACGATAATTCAGGCACTTCGCGGGCTGCTAGCTGCGCTTCCACCGTACCGCTTAGGCCATAAGCACCCATACCAAGCGAGCCTTTCGTCGCTGTCCCGCCTTTGACGGGAGCCGCGTTGAGAAGCTGGGATGCGAGATTGCGCATGATCGAGAAGAAGCTCTCGCCGTTGCAAGCTAGTTGGATCGGTCGCTGACCTTCTGCGCTGAGGTAATTCCCAACTGACAGAGCGAGTGAGCTTTTCCCTACTCCTCGGTCACCGTGGATGAAAACGTGCCTGCCAGGCGAATGAAACGCACGGGTGATCTGCTTGACCTGTTCCTGGCGGCCTTGAAGCGTCTGTAACCGCTGGATGGGACTGCTCGGCGTCAGGTAACGCTGCAGAACATCGACGAAATCAGCTTCGCTCAGGTTTCGAATTGCCATGCGGCGAGGCTATGCGATTCGACCGGGAGAACGAAAGAAGAATCTTTCCACATAACGCGCGCCGCGGTGGATAACGGAACGTCAAAGATGATCGAGGGGAGTGGAGGGATTAGCTGGCGCCCATTATTGGCCCACAAAGATGGCCCACAACGCCCAGCGATAACATCCCAAGATGCTGATTTATAACAAAAAAATAAACCTGGCTGGGGCGGCAGGATTCGAACCTGCGAATGCCGGTACC
Organism: Novosphingobium panipatense; assembly: GCF_002149965.1. Lineage (GTDB taxonomy): Bacteria > Pseudomonadota > Alphaproteobacteria > Sphingomonadales > Sphingomonadaceae > Novosphingobium > Novosphingobium panipatense_A. Next base: position 106,681 of record NZ_MSQB01000018.1, read on the forward strand.
AAAAACCGGTGCCTTACCACTTGGCGACGCCCCAGCAGGGATTGCGCGCTTAGCGGCTAATGCCGGCGGTGAAAAGCCCCTATCACAGAGTTTTCCCGCACCGGCATCAACTTGCCCCGATCAGGCCTTGATGACCGCGTCGATGTCTGCGGCGCTGTGGCGTTCGCGGACGAAACCGTCGCCCTTGCGGTTGATGATGCGGCCCCGCTGGACCGGCTCACGGGCGCCGATTTCCTCGCCCCAACGCACCAGATTCTTGTAGCTCGGCACGTCGAGGAATGTCGCTGCGTCGCCGTAGGCGTCACCGCGCACGAAGGCGCCGAACCAGCCATAGGCTGCAATGTCCGCGATCGTGTATTCCTCGCCCGCCAGGTAGCGCGTCTGGCCGAGGCGCTTGTCGGCGACGTCGAGCAGGCGCTTGGTTTCCATGGCGTAGCGATTGATGGGATATTCGAACTTTTCCGGCGCATAGGCATAGAAATGGCCGAAACCGCCGCCGATCAGGGGCGCCGTGGACATCTGCCACATCAGCCAGGAAAGGCATTCGGCGCGCTCGGGATAGCTGGCGGGGACGAACTTTCCGAACTTCTCCGCAAAGTAAAGCAGAATGGCGCCCGATTCGAACACGCGGACCGGCGCCTCGCCGGAATAGTCCAGCAGGGCGGGGATCTTGGAGTTCGGGTTGACCGAGACGAAGCCGGACCCGAACTGGTCGCCCTCGCCGATGTCGATCAGCCAGGCATCGTATTCCGCCTCGGCAACGCCTGCCGCCAGCAATTCCTCCAGCATGATCGTGACCTTCTGCCCATTGGGAGTACCCAGCGAGTAGAGTTGCAGCGGGTGCTTGCCGCGTGGCAGTTCCTTGTCGTGCGTGGCGCCGGAGACGGGCCGGTTGATATTGGCCCATTCGCCGCCATTGCCCTTGTCCCAGGTCCAGACTTTGGGCGGCGTGTAAGTGAGATCGGCCATGAGCAACTCCTTGATGTATCGCGCTCCGATCTAGGAAGCGGGTAGGGGAGGGACAAGGCCGGGCACGACAGACTTCCGAAATCCGCAGCAAGCGACATATTCCTCTTTCGAGCACTCGACTTTTTGCGAATCCCATTTTAAATCAATGTCATAGATCACGGTGTGCGGCCTCTTTCGGTCGCGCGGGAATACAGGCAGAAGCGAATGAGCAAGATGATCGAGGCGCCGGCAGCTTCAGCGGGCCGACGGCAACCTTCGCGTCGACGCAACAAGGGGTTTCAGGAAACGCACGAAGTGCTGATCGATACGGCGGTCAGGCTCATGTCGGAAAAAGGCACGGAGGCGCTCTCGCTCTCCGAAGTCGCGCGAGAGGCGGGCGTCAACCGGACGACCGTGTACTATCATTTCGACAGCCGCGAGGCCTTGCTCGCCGCCGTGCGCGAATGGTCGGCTAATCAGCTTGCAGCGGCTTTTGCCCCCTCGGACACGGCCGAGAATCGCACGCGATTCATCACCCGCTTCGTGATCGAGCAACCCGAAGTCATCGCCTTGTGGACCGAAGAGTTTCTCGCTTCGGGCAATATCGGCCAGCGTTATCCGCACTGGGATGCTCTGGTCGAAGGGCTGCGTACCCAGTTGCGGGAGAGTGAGGATACGGCGGAGATCGATGCCGAGGGCTTTGCCACATTCCTTTTGACCTGGGCGATGATCGGTCCGCGCGTCTATCGGAGCAGCGTGAGGCCGGACCTTTCGCTGGACGAGACCGTCGATCGGCTGTCCCGCACGCAGATCGCGATGCTGCGATTGATCGGCGTTACGCCGGGGCGATAGATTTCCAACAGTGCTGTTGTAATTTGAGGCAGCGGCTTAGCCTGTTTCCATAACGAGGAAATGGGAGATGCCCTTATGAACGCTGAGGCGACTGCGTTCGCGCCGGTCGGCAAGGACGAGCTGGCCTGGCTCGGCACCGCGCCGGTTCCGGCCGCGCCCTATTACGAGAGCGACTGGTTCGAGCGCGAGCGGGAAGCGGTGTTTCGGCAAAGCTGGATGCAGTTGGGCCACGTCTGCGAGTTGCCTGAGCGCGGAAGTTTTATGCGCCGAGAGATCGAGGTGCTGAAAGCCTCCATCCTCATCGTAAGGGGCAGGGATGACGAGATCCGTGCTTTCCACAATGTCTGCACGCATCGCGGGACTCAGTTGGTGGATGCGGCGGATGGGCGTCGCAGCACTTTCAGCTGTCCCTATCACATGTGGACTTTTGGCCTGGACGGAGCGCTGGTCTCGGCGCCCGATTTCGAATCCTTTCACGTCGCCAAGGCAGACTGCGCGCTGCCGCCCGTCCGCTGCGAGGTAATAGCGGGGCTCATCTTCGTTCACTGCGGAGAGCCGGGCGTCAGTCTGCGCGAGGAATTGGGGCCGCTGGCTGAAAAGCTGGAGGCGATGCCGGTGGCGGCGGCGACGACCTTCTCCGAATATGTCTACGAGATCGATGCGAACTGGAAGCTGACGTTCGACAACTTCCAGGAAAACTACCATCTGCGCTTCATTCATCCGGCTGCGGCCCAGCCGGTCTGCAGTGCGGACAACCCGTTCGGCTACCCTGTTTCCTATGGTTTCCACGGGGCTCATCGTACGCAGCGGATTTGGAGCAATCCGCGCATGCCGGCGCCTGCACCGATCCAGGGCGAAGCGTTCCGGCGGGGCGGCGCCTCGGCCATGGCGGACGGCCTGTTGGGAAGCGATACGGTGAAAGACTACCTGGCGCTCTTTCCGAACTTCTTCCTGTTTGGCTCACCCGTGCAGCATTTTTCGCACATGGTCATGCCGATCGCTCCAGACCGTTCCCGCGGCGTGATCCGGCTCTACTGGATCGGCGAGGACGAGAGTGCCAGCGAGCGCTTTTCCCGAGAATACGGGATGGCCACGGCGCGGGATGTCCATGCCGAAGATCGCTCGGTGATCGAGCGCGGGCACAAGGGGCTCGCCAGTGGAGCGCTGCGTCACATCCATTTCCAGGCGCAGGAGTCACTCTGTCGGCACTTGTTCAACGAAGTCGATCGCAAAGTGCGAGGGCATCGTGGCGGGCAACCGGAGGCGGCGCGATGAGCGATCTTCTGCCTGCCGGTTTTGCCGCGCTGGAACCTTTCGTTGCCCAATGGGCCCTGGCCGGATCGGCTGCCCGCGCGGTCCGGCGCGGCACCTCTTCCAGGGAGGAGCGGGAAGCGTTTTACGCGGCGGGCCGCGATCTGCTGGACGCAGCGCTCGACCATCTCGACAGGCGGGGACTGGACGCGTTCGATGCCGCCGACGAGCGCCTGATGAATCTGCTGCTCAGCCTTGCCCATGTATCGCTGGCGGTTGAGCTTCAGAAGGATGCCGAGACCGTACACGCCGATTTTCGGCGCTTCATGCGGATTACCAGGACCCCGGCAGGCGCATGAAAAAAGTCCGGGGTTGATGCCCCGGACTCTCGGAAAACCGATGGACGCGCGTGGTCAGGCGACCTTGCGGATCCAGTTGTGGGTATCCGCCGCTTCGCCGCGCTGGATCGAGACGAGGCGATTTTTGAGCTTTGCCGTCAGCTGACCGGGACCGCCGGAGCCGATGGTGAACTCACCGTCGCGGCCGGAAACCTTGCCTACCGACGTGACCACCGCAGCGGTTCCGCAGGCGAAAGTCTCGATCAGCTTGCCCGACTGCGAATCCTCGCGCCACTGGTCCAGGCTGTACTTGCCCTCCACGACGTTGAGGCCTTCCTCGCGCGCCAGCTGCAGCAGGCTGTCGCGGGTGATGCCGGGCAGGATCGTGCCGGTGAGGGCAGGCGTCAGCAAGGTGCCGTCCTCGAACACGAAGTAGAGGTTCATGCCGCCCAGTTCCTCGATCCACTTGTGCTCGGCGGCATCGAGGAAGACGACCTGGTCATGGCCGCGCGAGATGGCTTCGGCCTGCGGCACGAGGCTGGCGGCATAGTTGCCGCCGCACTTGGCCGCGCCGGTGCCGCCGGGGGCGGCGCGGGTATAGTCCGAAACCCAGATCGAGACGGCCGGGGCGCCGGACTTGAAGTAGTTACCCGCCGGGCTGGCGATGACGATGAACTTGTACTGCTTGGCCGGACGCACGCCGAGGAATGCCTCGGTGGCGATCATGAAGGGGCGCAGATAGAGCGAGGCGCCTTCTCCGGCGGGGATCCAGGCCCGGTCAAGCTTCACGAGGCGTTCGATCGCTTCCACGAAAACCGCTTCGGGCAGTTCGGGCATGGCGAGGCGCTGCGCGGACTGGTTAAAGCGGGCCGCGTTCGCTTCGGGACGGAACAGGGCGACGGAGCCGTCGGCCTGGACGTAGGCCTTGAGGCCCTCGAAGATTTCCTGTGCGTAGTGGAGCACCGAAGCTGCCGGGTCGAGCGCGATCGGCTGGCGCGGACCGATGACGGCATCGTGCCAGCCCTGTCCTTCGGTCCATTCGATGGTCACCATGTGATCGGAGAAGTTCGTGCCGAATCCGGGATTGGCAAGCACGGACTCGCGCTGCTCGGCGCTGACGGGCGAGGGATGGGGGAGGGTGGTGAAAGTCAGGCCGGCATCGGCGATCGTCGCCATCTAACGAAGTCCTCTTGTATGCGTTTCCGGGCGCTGTTGAATGAAAATTACAACAATGGCAACCGAAAAGTAATTTTGATACTTGCGCTGCCAAGCGCTCTAGCCGTGCCTCTGAAGGCTCCGGCGCGCACGCGAAGGCGTTCCAGCGAGGGCTTTAGCCTTTACGGTCGGGGCAGGGCCAGTGCGAAATTTGCCGGTCGCTGTTGCGTGGATGCGCCAGGGATCGTGCAGCATGACCTCCGGTACACCAAAACCCATGGAAGGCCCAAAATGAGAAGGGCCGCCCCGGTTGCCCGGTGCGGCCCTTCGCATGGTCAGCGGCCGGAAGTGCCGCCAGCGAAAGCCTTTATCGCCAGATCAGAATTGGCGATAATGCCTCGCGACGGAAATTGCCGACCTCTCTGCTGAACCATGAGACATCGGATCACCTCCTTTCGCGCTGTTGAGCCAAGGTTGCCGCCCTGGATATTGCACCGAAGCGGCTGGACTTCGGAAACTCCTGGGCGCGTTTCCCGGGGCCGTCGTCCTGAGCAAATTTGTGTCCGATTCCGCAGCGCACAACAAGCCTTGCAATCATCTTTTTTGCGGTCATTATCGAGGCTTCGGCAAGTTTTCCCCAGCCCGTTCGCCCGTTAAAAGGGTCGCTTCTGGGGGCTGGAAAATGCGGCCTGCAACCCTTTGAAATTGGCGGAATTTACAGGCGAATCGGTTGGGATTCGTAAGTGTGCGGCAGGACGAGTCCCGTGCGCTTTTGTACGCAGAGGCTTCGAGCCCGGAACAACGGGCGCACCGGCATTCGTACAGGGCCTGCACGAATGCCGGTTGTCCGGCCTTAGCGGCAGTCTTCGATGACTCGGGAAATCTCGGTCCAGCTCGGGATGTAGAGCGGCTGCATGCCCTGGGCCAGCACGGCAAACCGGCCGCGGCTGAACGCCACCGAATCGAGGATGCGGTCCCGCGCGGGCAGGTCCACCTGAACGCCGCCGCTCACCGGCCTTGCTGCAAGCGCGCGAGTCGTATCCGAGGTCGTGATGGAGAGTGTGGTCTGGCCCGCTGCCGTTCCGGCGCGGAACAGCGAGATCGTGGAAGAGGCGCGATTGCAGCGGATGCCGAAGGCGCCGTCGGCGAAGCTGGCGATGCCGGGGCTGGTGATGCGCCAGTCGCCAGGAGTCTGCGGCGCGTCCCGCCAGTCGGCAGGCGGGGGCGGGGCGGGCTGCGGCGGCGGGGCCGGCGTTGCCGGGGCGGGACGCGGTGCCTGCACGGGCGGCTTGGTCGCCGGAACGCAGGCGGCGACGAGCACCAGAGCGGTCAGGGGAGCGGTTGCCAGCAGCCTGCGGGACAAGATGCGGGGGAACGAAAGGGCGTCGGTGCGCCGGCGCGGATTTGCCTTCATCCCTCTGGTATGGAATGAGGCGCCGCCCATCTCAAGTATGCAAAAGCCATGACCGACCCGATCGAACCCCACCCCGTCGAAAAGAAAACAGGCCCGGCGCCCAAGGCTGCCCCCGTCACCAAGACTGGCAAAGCGCGGGTCGATCAGATGCTGGTCGATCGCGGGCTGGCGGAAAGCCGTACCCGCGCGCAGGCGCTGGTGCTGGCGGGGCTGGTATTTTCCGGCGAGACCAAGATCGCCAAACCCGGCCAGAGCATCAAGGCGGACTCTCCGCTGGAGGTGCGCGGACGGGATCATCCCTGGGTCTCGCGCGGCGGCATCAAGCTGGCCCATGCCATCGAGCACTTTCAGCTCGATCCCGCCGGTGCTGTCGCCATGGACATTGGCAGTTCGACCGGCGGCTTCACCGACGTTCTCCTGAGCAATGGCGCCGAACGCGTCTTCGCGGTGGATTCCGGCACCAATCAGCTGGCGTGGAAGCTGCGGCAGGACCCGCGCGTGACCGTGCTGGAGCAGACCAGCGCCCGCATCCTGACCCCGGCGCAGATCGATGCCGCGTGCAACTGGGTGGTCTGCGACGCCAGTTTCATCGGCCTTGCCAAGGTTCTGGAGGTGCCGCTTCGTCTGGCGGCGCGCGAATGCCGCCTCGTGGCGCTGATCAAGCCGCAGTTCGAGGTGGGACGCAGCGAAGTGGGCAAGGGCGGAGTCGTGCGCGATCCTGCCTTGCACGAGCGGGTCTGCAACGAAGTGCGCGACTGGCTGGAGGCAGACGGCTGGGTCATCCAGGGCATAGTCGAAAGCCCGATCAAGGGCCCGGAGGGCAATGTAGAGTTCCTCGTTTCGGCGCAGCGCGGATGAATTTCCCGCCGGCGGACGATTGCGCGCGGGGCAAGCTCGTTACACAACTCGCGCACCATCGCGGTTTTTCCTGATTCGGGAGTGCCAAGGGAATGAACCTGATCGCCTCGTCCGGCCAGTTGCGAGCCAGCCTGCTGCGCTGGGCGCTCGTGCTCGTTCCCCTGGTCGTGCTCATGGGCTTCGTGTCCGGCCGGATGGCGCAGAGCGGGCCGGGCAATCCCTGGTTCGATGCGCTGGTAAAGCCGGGCATCTATCCGCCGCCGATCACTTTCGCGGTGGTGTGGACGCTGCTCTACGTCTTGATGGGTATTTCGCTCGCGATGATCTGCGCGGCGCGCGGCGCAAGGGGGCGGGTGCTGGCGGTGACCGTCTTCGCCGTCCAGTTCGCGCTGAATCTGGCCTGGAGCCCGGTGTTCTTCGGCGCGCACCAGATGACGAGCGCACTGATCGTGATCGGCGTGCTCGATCTGGCCGTTGTGCTGACGATCGCGCTCTTCGCAAGGATCCGCCCGGTCGCGGCCCTGCTGCTGGTGCCCTACCTCGTCTGGATCTGCTTTGCGACCTACCTGAACTACGCTTTCCTTCAGGCCAATCCCGCACTGGACGGTGCGGAAGGTCCGCGCGCGGTGGAGCGTTTCGAGATCTGAGCGGAAAATCGCGGCGCCCTCTTGCGCGGTTTCGCGCAAACTACCAAATAGGCGCCATGCAAAGCGAAAACCCCTTCGTCGCCGATTTCGTCAAGATGATGAACAGTGCTGCCGGCACGCTCGCCGGCATGGGCCGCGAGGCGCGCGACAATGCGCGTGAGCGTTTCAAGGAACTGATGGGCGACATGGACTATGTCACCCGCGAGGAATTCGAAGCGGTGAAGGAACTCGCCGCCACCGCACGCGGCGAAGTGGAAACGCTCAAGGCGCGTATCGAGGCCCTGGAAGCGAAATCCGGCCAGTAAGGGCCGATTTTCTGGTGAAGCAAACTAAAACGCGGGGGATTTCTCCCGCGTTTTGCGTTTTCCCTGAGCATCGTTAAATCCGCCCATGCAGCTTCGCGCCTCCGCCATCGTCTGTGCCGCCCGCCCCCACGGTGAAACGGGGGTCATCGCGCGGGTGCTTACGGCCGAGGCGGGCGTGGTCGCTGCCTATGTCGCGGGCGGTCGGGGGCGGGAACTGCGGCCGGTGCTGATCCCCGGCAATCTCGTCGAAGCGGATATTCGTTCGAAAAGCGACAGTCAGCTTCCGTTCGCGCGGATCGAACTGGTCACCAGTCGCGGCCCCTGGCTCGGTGAGCCGCTCCCCGCCGCGGCGATCGCCTGGGTCACGGCGCTCACCGCGATGGCCTTGCCCGAGCGGCAGCCGTTTCCTGCGCTTTACGACGCGCTCGGCGCCCTGCTGGATGCCATATGCTTTGCTCCCTCCGCGCGGGGCTGGGCCTTGCCGCTGCTTTCCTACGAGGTGCTGCTGCTGCGGGAACTGGGCTACGGCGTGCCGGTCGGCCGCCCGGAGGACGACGATTGGGGTGCCATCCTGACCACTTTCGACCGGCTCGGACAGGAACTCGCGCGCTATCCGCTTGCCGATCGGCGCGGAGACGTTATGGGGTCGCGCGTCCTGCTGCGCGAGCGGCTGGCACGGATTCATGGCTGAGAAGCAAGCGGAGAACGACATGCGTATCGCGGTTTTTGCAGGAGACGGGATCGGTCCCGAGGTCACCGAGCAGGCGGTGCGCGTCCTCGAAAAGCTTGAACTTCCCGGCCTGGAACTGGTCGAGGGCGACGTCGGCGGTGCCGCCTATTACACGCACGGCCATCCGCTTCCCGCGGAAACGCTGGACATCGCCCGCTCCGCGCAGGCAATCCTGTTCGGTGCCGTGGGCGACTTCTCGTGCGACCACCTGGAGCGCCATCTGCGCCCGGAACAGGCGATTCTCGGCCTCCGCAAGGAACTCGGCCTTTTCGCGAACCTGCGCCCGGCGCAAGTCTTCGCAGGCCTTGAGGACCTGACCACGCTGCGCCCGGAAGTGGCCAGCAAGATCGACTTGCTGATCGTGCGCGAGCTCAACGGCGACGTCTACTTCGGCGAGAAGGGCATGCGCACGCTGGAAGACGGACGCCGTCAGGGCTGGGACATGATGTCCTATGCCGAAGACGAAGTACGCCGCATCGCCCATGTCGGCTTCAAGGCCGCGATGGGGCGTTCGAAAAAGCTCTGCTCGGTCGACAAGGCCAATGTGCTGGAGACCTCGCAGCTCTGGCGCGACGTGATGATCGAGGTTTCCAAGGAATACCCCGAAGTCGAACTCAGCCACATGTACGTCGACAATGCGGCGATGCAGCTGGTTAAGAACCCCGGGCAGTTCGACGTGATCGTCACCGGCAACCTGTTCGGCGACATCCTTTCCGACCAGGCTTCGATGTGCGTGGGCTCGATCGGCCTGCTCGCTTCGGCCAGCCTTGCCGAAGGCACGCTTGGCCTCTATGAGCCGATCCACGGTTCGGCGCCGGATATCGCGGGCAAGGGTCTTGCCAATCCGATGGCGACGATCCTCTCGGCGGCGATGCTGCTGCGCCATTCGTTCGGCCTGGAACCGGAAGCGGCACGGATCGAGGCAGCGGTCGCCAAGGCGCTGGCCGACGGCATCAAGGGCGGCGATCTCGGCGGCACGGCAGGCACGCGTGAAATCGGTGACGCCGTCGTCGAACGTTTGTAAGATCTCGTCGCCGGAAAGGCCCTCGGGCCTTTTCGAGCGATAATGTTTATTCAGATTTACTACCTATCACGGGGCGCATGAGCATTACTGGTTCGGATCTTGCAGGAATGGACGGGGCTGGAGCGGTGGAAGTTACCGCCAGGCCGCTGGAGCTGGCGGTCGTCCTGCCCACCTATAACGAACGCAAGAACATCGCGACGATGATCGAACGCCTCGATGTCGCGCTCAAGGGTGTGGCCTGGGAAGCCGTCTTTGTGGACGACAACAGCCCCGACGGCACGTCCGACGAGGCGCGCCGCCTGTCGCTGGTCGATCCGCGCGTGCGCTGCATCCAGCGTATCGGGCGGCGCGGCCTTGCCAGTGCGGCGATCGAGGGCATGTGCTCCACCGCCGCGCCGGTCGTGGCGGTGATGGATGCCGACCACCAGCACGATCCCGCGCTGCTGCCGGGCATGCTCAAGGCGATCACTTCGGGTGAGTACGACCTTGCCTATGCCTCGCGCTTTGCCGAGGGCGCCAGCACCGAGGCCTGGGGCCGACCCGACCGCGTCAAGGCTTCGGGCCTCGCCAACCGCATCGCCAACAAGGTGACCGGCGTCGAGTTGACCGACCCGATGAGCGGTTTCTTCATGCTGCGCACCGAAACCCTGCGTGCCGATGCGCACCGCCTTTCCGGCGTGGGCTTCAAGATCCTGCTCGATATTCTCGCAACCGTCGACCGTCCGCTTCGCGTGAAGGAGTTCCCGCTCCATTTCGCGGCACGTGCGGAAGGCGAAAGCAAACTGGACCAGACCGTCGTGTTCGAATTCCTCGTGGGCCTTTACGACAAGTGGCTTGGCCGGATCATTCCGACCCGTTTCGCACTGTTCGGCACCGTCGGTGCGCTGGGCGTGCTCGTGCAGCTGAGCGTGCTGTGGGTGATGCTTCACCTGGTGTTCGCCGAGCGCTTCGTCTACGGAAACTGGTCCGAGAGCGCGACGTTCAACATCTCGAACACGATCGCCGCTGTCGTGGCGATGACGTTCAACTTCGTTCTCAACAACGAACTGACCTATTCGGACAAGCGCCTGCGCGGCTTCGTTCCGCTGATGCGTGGTTGGGCACAGTTCGCGCTGACCTGCTCGCTGGGCCTGCTCACCAACATCGGCTCGGCTGCGGTGCTCAAGACGATCGGCATCCACGATGTCCTCGCGGTCATCACCGGCGTGCTGCTGGCCTCGGTGTTCAACTTCGCGCTTTCTTCGAAGTTCGTCTGGGGCAAGTACTGAACCCATGACGATGCGGCATGGCCTGCCGCGCGGACAGATCCTTTTGCTCGTATTGACGGGCATGGCGGCGTTGTTCAGCTTGCTGGACACGCCGTTTCCGCGTCTGGCGCCGATGCAGAACCTGCCGACGCTGGCGGTCCTGGCCGGTATCGGCGCCTCGCTGCGCCGCTGGCCGATGCCGACGAGCGCGGTGTCCTGCGTCTGCCTGTTCCTGGCGCTCCATACGATCGGTGGGCGCTACATCTACTCTTACGTTCCTTACGAGGACTGGGTACGGGCGCTGGGGCTGCCTTCCCCCGCGGCCCTGCTGGGTCTGGAGAGAAACTCGTGGGACCGCCTGGTCCATTTCGCGTTCGGCGCGCTCTGGGTTCATCCGATCTCGTGCTGGCTGGTCCGGTACAAGGCGCTGTCGCCGACTTTTGCGGCATGTATCGCGGTCGGCTTTGTGCTCGCCGCAAGCGCGCTCTATGAGATCTTCGAATGGCTGCTCACGGTGTTCATGGCCGGGCCTGATGCGCTTGCCTACAACGGCCAGCAGGGCGATCCCTGGGATCCGCAGAAGGACATGGCGATTGCCGGACTGGGCGGGCTGGTAGCCGCGCTGGTCCTGCGCGTGAGAACGCGCTTTAGCTGAAACGACCTTCGACGGCGCGGATGCGTCGTTCGGCGGTTTCCCTTTGCACGGGGAGGCGCGATCCTGTCTTCGCCTGCTACCGACAGGGCAGGGCGACATCATGATACTACGCGTTTCCATAAACGCCCGCGACCCGCGCCATGTGGCGGAGGTACTGGCGCAGATCCTCGACTGCCGGATCGTCGCGGCGCTAGGGGGCTGGACCCTGCGCGGCGCTGACGGACCCGATCTCGAGATCACCTCGCGGCACGAGACGTCGCCGCTTGCTGACGAAAGCCGCGTCGCCCTCTCGACGTCACGGACGATCGCGGAAGTCTTCGCCGTTGCCGGAAGGGAGGGTTGGCCCGCGCGCTACCGCAGGTCCCAGGGCAGCGCGGGAACGATCGAACTGCTGATCGAGGGCGACCGCATCGTCGAAGTGCTGACGGCGGAGATGCAGGCGGACTATCGGGAAAAGATGCAGGCTACTGACTGAGAGGGGCCGGTTTCAGCGCCAGTTCGGGAACCACATCCAGAAATTGTAGAATTCCTTGGTCGGCAGCGGCGCGCCCGAGATGATCGGGTAGAACACCACGAAAATGCCCACCGAAGCGACCATGGTGACCGTCGCCAGATGGCGCCAGCGATCGCGCCGGTTCCACAGCGTGTCGAGTGCGAAGCCGAGGATCGCCATCAGGAAAGCGCCGGGCAGCAGGTAGTGGTAGTAGAACTGGATCGGCTTGCCGTTGACGATCCAGATGCCCAGCGTTCCGGCATAGAGCAGCACCACGGTCAGCACATCGCGCCGGGCGCGGCAGATCGATGCCCAGACGCCCCAGACCAGCGCGAAAAGACCGGCGATCATGGAGAAGGGATTGCCCAGCATCACGATGCCGTGCTGGTGCCCGTCGATATTCTCGAACTGGTACCAGATCGGGCGCCAGTCGACCATCCACTGGTACCAGTAGCTGCGATAGGGATGCGGCTTTTTCACGCTGTCCTGCAGCGCGATCATGTGCCGGTGCTGCTCGATGAAGTCCCAGGGCGCGATCGGCCGAACCGTGTAGAACATGGCGGGGGCATATGTCGCCCAATAGACCATGAGCGGCAGCAGCCCGAGCCAGAAGGCAGCTTCCACCAGCGAGATGCCGGGGATCGGTCCGGCGCCCTTGTGGCCCAGGAACTTCCAGCCCGTTTCCCGGATGCGCAGCGCGAGGAACCAGAGGCCCGGGACCGCCAGCGCCGGAGCGCTGCTCCATTTCGCGCCGAGCGAAAGGCCGAGTGCAATGCCTGCCGCCGCAAGGTACGCGCGCGCGCCGCTGCTGGTCTTCGTGCGCAAGGCGGCCGTGAACTGCCAGAGCCCGATCATGCAGAGCGACGCCTCGATCATGTCTAGCATCGAGATGCGGCTCTGGACGAACCACATGAAATTGGTGGCGAGCAGCACCGTGGCCGTGATCGTGGCGCGGCGGCGGCCGGAGAGGTGCCAGACGAACCGTGCAAAGGCGAGCAGGCCCATGGCGCCGAACAGCAGGGGGCCGATGCGCCAGGCGACGGGCCGGTCACCGATGAGCCAGATGAAGCCGGCGATCACTTCCTTGCCGAACATCGGATGTTCGCGATTGGCCGGGATCAGTTCCAGCAGCTTGAGCGCGGCGGGAACGTAATGAACTTCATCGAAATAATAGCGGCTCGGTTCCGCCAGACGGAACAGGGCGAGGGCCAGGAAAAGGCCCGTCACGATCAGGCTCCAGCCGATCGGATCTCGGTCATTGCGCGAAGCGTTCGGCATCGGAGGGGCGGAATAAGGGCGAAGTGAGAGGACTGCAAGACTGGCTGAAACGTGCTCCACCGATGCCGCAGGCGACGGAAGGTTGCATAGGCAGAGGATTGCTGCCTTGCACTGGCGCTTTCGCGATCCTAGAGGCTTGGCCCATGAAACGCACCACCGGACAGGACCGCTCGAAGACTCGCAACTGGCGCCCGGCCACCCGCGCGATTCGCGGGGGGACCTGGCGCTCGGAAATGGGGGAGACCAGCGAAGCGCTGTTCCTGACTTCCGGCTACAGCTATGACGATGCCGCCACGGTCGCCGCCCGCTTCATGGGCGAGGACGACGGGATGACCTATTCGCGTCTCCAGAACCCGACCGTGCAGATGCTGGAAGAGCGCATTGCCCTGCTCGAAGGCGCGGAAGCGTGCCGCACGCAGGCTTCGGGCATGGCGGCGATGACCGCGGCGCTGCTCTGCCAGCTTTCGGCGGGCGATCACATGGTTTCGGCCCGCGCCGCCTTCGGTTCGTGCCGCTGGCTGGGCGACAGCCTGCTGCCGCGCTTCGGGATCGAAGTGACGGTGATCGATACCACCGACCTCGCAGCCTGGGAAGCGGCGATCCGCCCCAATACCAAGGTCTTCTTCTTCGAATCGCCCGCCAATCCGACCATGGATGTCGCGGACATCGCGGGTATCTGCAACATCGCCAAGGCGCACGGCATCACCACCGTGGTCGACAATGCCTTCTGCTCGCCCGCGCTGCAGCGTCCGATGGAATTCGGCGTGGACGTGGTCGCCTATTCCGCGACCAAGCTGATGGACGGGCAGGGCCGTGTCTTGGCAGGCGCGGTATGCGGCAGCGAGGAATTCATCAACGACACGCTTCTTCCGTTCCAGCGCAACACCGGGCCGAACCTTTCGCCCTTCAATGCCTGGGTCGTGCTGAAGGGGCTGGAAACGCTGGACCTTCGCGCCAAAAAGCAGAGCGAGAACGCGCTCCGGCTGGGTGAATTCGTGGCCGGGCGCGTGCCGAAGATCCTGCACCCCTGGCTGGACAGCCATCCGCAGCAGGCGCTGGCGCAGAAGCAGATGGATGCCTGCGGGCCGATCTTCAGCTTCGTGCTCGACGGTGGCCGCCAGCAGGCGCACGCTCTGCTGGACGCGCTGGAACTGATCGACATTTCCAACAACATAGGCGATTCGCGCTCGCTGATGTGCCATCCGGCATCGACCACACACCATAACATGGGGCCGGAAGGGCGCGAGGCCATGGGCATTTCCGAGGGAATGCTGCGCATCAACGTGGGCCTTGAAGATGCCGACGATCTTATCGAGGACCTCGACCAGGCGCTGACCAAGGCCGGTCTCTGACACCCGGTCCTTGCGGCGAAGTCAGCCGGGGCACGGCCTGATCCCTGCAGTCGGGATCGCCCGTGGCCCCGAGGCCACGCCTTGGCTGGAATCGGAAAAAGTGTCGCAGAGCGGGTTTCCGCTGCGCAGTTGTCGCGCGGGCAATTCCTCGTTAGGCTGGCGGGCGTTATGAAGGAATTCTTCCAACATACCGCGATGACGGACGGCGTGACCGTAAGGGTCGCCGTCAATTTCCTGCCCGAGCAATCGCGCATCGAGGCGGGCAAGTGGTTCTGGGTCTACCATATCCGCATCGAGAACGATTCCGACGAGACGCTTCAGCTCATGACGCGTCACTGGCGGATTACTGACGGCAACGGCGATGTCAGCAGGGTCGACGGGGAAGGTGTCGTGGGCGAGCAGCCCGTGATCGCACCTGGCCGCAGCCATGACTACGTGTCCGGCTGTCCCTTGCCGACCCCGCAGGGATCGATGGAAGGCCGCTATACCTTCCTGCGCGACGACGGCACCGAGGTGGAGGCCGCAATCCCGTTTTTCCCTCTGGCGGCGCCTGCTACGGCGCGTTGATGTCTTCCGGCTTTCCGGTTCGGGAGCGTGCAGCGCGCGCATTCGATATCGTCTCGGACCAGTTCTCCATTGCCCGCGCGCAAGCCAGCGCATAGGGAACGGCCATGAAGCGCACGCACCTGCCCCTCAATGCCCTGCGCGTGTTCGATGCAGCGGCCCGTCACCTTTCCTTCACCCGCGCCGCCGACGAGCTGGCGGTGACCCCGGCCGCAGTCGGCCAGCAGATCCGCGCGCTGGAGGATCTGCTCGGCGTCGTGCTGTTCCGCCGCACGAGCAAGGGGCTGGAACTGACCGACGAAGCGGGCGCAGGCCTTGCCGCCCTGCGTACCGGCTTCCTGCATTTCGAGGATGCGGTGCAGGCCATGCAGGCGGGCCAGTCGAGCCATGTCTACACCATCGCCGCGCCGCGCGAGTTCTTCGCCGCCTGGCTGGCGCCCCGTCTGGCCGCGTTCCGGGCGGATAATCCGCAAGTGCGCTACGTCATCGTCGATGGTGAGCTGACCGACTTCACCGAAGCCAACCTCGACCTTGCGGTACGCTGGACCGACGGTCCCGGCGAACTGGAAGGGTCTGCGCTGGGATCGGCGGAATGGGTCGAAGTGGGAGAGGGCGACTGGATCGGATGGCCCGGCGATCCCATGCCCGGCGCCGAAGAGGGTGAGGACGGCGAGGAGGCCAAGCCGGCGATCGCCGTCAGCGATGCCGGGCAGGCCATAGCGGCCGCTCGCTCGGGCCTTGGCCGCGCTCGCGTGCCCAGCCTGCTGGCAGAAGGCCTGATCGGCGAGAACGAGCGGGACGTGATCCGCGCGACGACGCCGTCGCGCCGGGGCTACTGGCTGGTCGCACCTTTGCCGCAATGGCGGCAGAAGAAGGTGAAGGCGCTCGTCGGCGCCTTGACCGAGGCATTGTCGGCAGAACCCGGCCTCGGCTGAATCAGGATAACGACCCGGCGAAACGACGGTTTTTGCCGGATTTCGACAAGCGCGGTGCGGGCGGCGGCATTTAGCCTTCGCAGCACCTCAGCCGGAGCTTGTCATGTCGTCGAACCAGAGCGTGACCGAAAACCCAGCCAAGTGCTGCAAGACCTCGCGCCGCGAGTTGCTGGAAACTTTGGCCGCGACAGGCGCGGTCGCCGCAATCGGCCTTGGCGCGACCGCCCCAGCCCTTGCTGCGGCTGCTGCGGCGCCCGAAGCGGGGCCGGACAGCACCCTGACCCCCGAGCAGGCCCTCAAGGAAGTCATGGACGGCAATGCGCGCTTCGTGGCGGGCGCGCCGACCGCGCACTTGAAGGATCTCGCGATCATCAAGGCCCGTGCGGCCGAAGGCCAATGGCCTGTCGTCGGTGTGCTGTCCTGCGCAGATTCGCGCGTTCCCGTGGAAATGGTGTTCGACGAGCCCATCGGCCGCCTCTTCGTCACCCGCGTCGCGGGCAATATCACGACGCCGGAAATCATCGCCAGCCTCGAATACGGCGTTGCGGTTCTGGGCATCAAGGCGGTGGTGGTGATGGGCCACTCCAGCTGCGGCGCCGTAAAGGCGGCGATCGAGAACCCGGAAGTGCCGGGCCAGATCAGCGCCTTGTTCCCGGCTCTGCTTCCTGCGGTCTACATGAGCGCGAGCAGCGATCCTATGGTCGTCACGCGCCAGAATGCGGTTATCCAGGCGGCGACGCTGATCAACTCTTCACCGGTCGTGGAAGCGAAAGTAAAGGCCGGAGAACTCAAGGTCGTTCCGGCCGTCTACGATGTCGCCACCGGCAGAGTGGAGATGCTGCCGATCCCGCCGGCCATGCGGGTAGGCAAGTAAGCGGGCCGGGAGCTTTTAGAAGCATCCCCGGCCGCGCGTGTTTCAGAAGCCGAGATCCTCGATCGGCCCGTCGAAGTTGCCTCCCAACTTGTGGATGGCCTTGGCGAGCTGGTCCTGCGGCAGGCCCTTCAGATAGCCGTCGATGATCCGCTCGTAATTGCTGATCAGTCCTTCGACATCCTTGGAAAGGCGCATGAATTCGAAGCCGGTCGCGTGCAGGCCCTTCTGCTGGATCGGGATGTTCGAATAGTCCTGCCGCGGGATCGGCGGGAATTCCGGGCTGTTGTAGGGCAGGACCACCGGCTCCATCACCGTTTCGAAATCCTCGTCCTCGGGCACGTAGGTCAGCGACCAGATCTCGAAGAAGCAGCTCTCCGGTCCGGTCGGGCGGATGCGATAGGCCGACATCGACGTGAAGTAGGGCAGCAGGAAGTAGTGGGGGAACAGGAACTCCACCGCCTTCACCGGGTGCGTCTGCGCCACGGTGCAGAGGTCCGGCACCGGCTCTCCGCGCGCGGAAAGCTGTGAGGAGATCTGGTGCATGACGATGCCCAGCCAATGGAACATCGCCATGTTCTGGTCTTCCGGCAGACCCTCCTCGATACCGATCAGGCCGCGCGCGATCTCCACTTCCTTCTCGTGGACCATGCCCGCCATGCCCTCGCTGAGGAGGGCCATGGAGTTGACCTGCAGTTCCTGGTTCTCGCGGTAGGAGAGGTGCTGCTCGGCCATGATCGGCACGGGGCCGCGCGGGGTCTTGTACATCGAATCGTACATCATCGGCGCGGCGTGCTGGAGCTGGGGGTGCGTCTGCATGACGTGGTAGCCTTCCATGAAGGCCTCCATCGCCACCTTCCAGTTGGCCGGCAGTTCGGCGCCGTAGCACCATTCTGCACGCATCTTGTCCAGATTGCGGGCTTCGAGGTTACCTGCCACCGGGCCGAGCGTCTCCCGTACCGAAGGCGCATCGTCGTCATGGTTGATCCAGACGCAGCCGATGAAGGTCTCGGCGCGGCAGGGGATCAGGTTGATGTCGTCTTCCTGAAGCTGCCGCTCCGAGAACATGTGCTTGCCGTAGACCTGCGTGGATTCGCCGTCCATGTTCCAGCGCCAGCCGTGGAACGGGCAGACGAAGCCGGACTTCCTGCAGTTGCCGTGGGCATGACCCGTGCCGCCCGCGAAAGGCACGCCGCGGTGGCGGCAGGCGTTGTGGAAGGCCTTCACGCCGCTGGCGGTACGCACGACGATGACGGACTTGCCGACATTCTCGTACTCGATCCAGTCGCCCACCTCGGGGATCTGTTCCTCGCGGCAGGCCATCTGCCAGACGTGCGGCCAGAGGTGATCCAGCTCGGCCTGATAGAACTCGGCATCGTAGTAGCGCTTGACCGGGATCCGTTCGGGATCGTCGATCGGATAGGGGACGGACCGCAGCCCGCCGTCGACTGATTTCAGCACTCCGACACCTCTCGGGTTATTCTTCATTCGTGTTGAACGAATGTACAACCCTGCGCCGGGCAGGCAATGGCGGCGCGCCGTGGGAACATCGCAGGCGCGCTTTTTGGGAGAAGGCGGGCCTTACTTGCGCGCCGGATCGAGCGCGGAGGCGGCGCGTCGCGGCGGCGCGGCATCCATCGCCATCAGTGCCTCGATCCGCTTTTCGGTGGCCGGATGCGTCGAGAACAGATTCGAGACCGCGGTGGGTACGATATAGAGCTGTGCGGCGGCGGGATTGCGCTCCGACGCCGCGCTGGGCACTGCCTGCGCCGGACCTGCGATCTTGGCGAGGGCAGAGGCGAGGGCCCTGGGGTTTCCGCTGATCTCGGCACCGGCGCGATCGGCGCCGAACTCACGGGTGCGGCTGATTGCCATCTGGACGATCATGGCGGCGAAGGGCGCCATGAACACGGCTGCCATCGCGGCGATCGGATTGGGGCGATCCTCGCCATGCCCGCCGAAGAACAGCCCGAAGTTGGCGATCATCGAGATGGCGCCGGCGATCGTGGCGACCATGGTCATGATCAGCGTGTCGCGGTTCTTCACATGGCCCAGTTCATGCGCCATCACGGCCGCCACTTCATCGCGGTTCAGCCGGTCGAGCAGGCCGGTCGTCGCGGCCACGGCGGCATGCTCGGGATTGCGCCCGGTGGCAAAGGCATTGGGATTGGCGCTCTCCACAAGATAGACGCGCGGCATGGGAAGCTGCGCGCGCCGCGCTAGCTCGGCCACGAGGTTGTAGAAATCGGGGGCAGTACGCTCGTCCACCTCGCGCGCATTGTGCATCCTGAGCACGATGCTGTCGGCGTTCCAGAAGGTGAACAGGTTCATGCCCGCCGCCACGATCAGCGCGATCACCGCGCCGGCGCTGCCGCCGAACATATAGCCCAGCCCCATGAACAGCGCCGTCAGCGCCGCCAGCAGCATGGCCGTTTTCATCCCGTTCACTTCCTTAAACTCCTTGAATTGGTTGAATATGGAATCTGGGTATCACATCGCGGCTTTCAATATGCTGCATCGCCAGCGCGAATTGCGATCCGGGGGTGTCCCCAAGCGCATCAATCCCCCCTAGGACGCCGGAAAGAGGCTTTTGGGGAGTGTACAGGCAATGGCGTTCAAGACCCGCGTCACCGAGATGCTCGGCATCGAACATCCGATCGTGCAGGGCGGCATGCAGGGCGTGGGCCTGGCCGAACTGGCCAGCGCCGTGTCCAACGCGGGCGGGCTCGGTACGCTGACCGCGCTCACCCAGCCCAGCCCGCAGGCGCTGCGCGAGGAAATCGAGCGCTGCCGGTCAATGACCGACAAGCCCTTCGCCGTGAACATCACCGTGTTCCCCACGCTGTTGCCGCCCGACTACAAGGCCTATGCGCAGGCCGCCATCGACGGCGGCGTGAAGATCATCGAGACCGCCGGCACCCAGCAGGTGCGCGAGATCTGGGAAATGGTGAAGCCGCACGGCATCACCGTGGTCCATAAATGCACGGCCGTCCGCCACGCGCTTTCGGCGGAGAAGCATGGCTGCGACATCATCTCCATCGACGGTTTCGAATGTGCCGGGCATCCGGGCGAGGACGATATTCCCGGCCTGATCCTGATCCCCACGGCGGCGGACAAAGTGAAGATCCCGATGCTGGCGAGCGGCGGCTTCGGCGACGGACGCGGCCTTGCCGCCGCGCTGGCGCTGGGCGCGGAGGGCATCAACATGGGCACCCGCTTCTGTGCCACGAAGGAAGCGCCGATCCACGACAACGTGAAGGCCAGGTACATCGAGAACGACGAACGCGGCACCAACCTGATCTTCCGCAAGTTCAAGAACACCGCCCGCGTCGGCAAGAACGGGGTGTCTGACGAAGTGGTGGAGATCTCCGCCCGCCCCGATTCGACTTTCGACGACATCAAGCACCTTGTTGCCGGTGCCGTGGGCCGGGAACTCCTCCAGTCGGGCGATCTGACCAGGGGCATTTTCTGGGCCGGCATGGTGCAGGGCCTGATTCACGACCTGCCCACCTGCAAGGAACTGATCGAGCGGATCGTCGCTGATGCGGAAGAGATCGTGAAAGGCCGGTTGGGCGCGATGCTGGCCTGAGGGGAGGCAGGGTGCTGATCTCAGGCACAAGGTGACAGTTCGCTTGACACAGTTGACACGGTCCAGGGGGAAAACTGTCACCTTGTGCGGAAAGTGTCACTTTGCGCCGAGTGTAGCGGCGGCGTTTGTGGTTGGAATGAGGAGGCCGTAACAGCATCGGGCGCAGTATAGCGGATGGGCGGGATGTAGGAAAACGCGGCCTGCCTTCGTTCAAGGGCCTGCCTTCGTGCAATCGCTAAGGTCGGCACCTGAGGCACCTGCGGGTTTCTCCCGATTTCGGGCGGAGGGCGGGATCTGGATAGTCGCAGGCTCCCCGCATTCGATGCGCCAGCGGCAAGGTCTTCCATGCACGATCTCGAAGAACTGTTCCGGCTGGGGCCACCCAGACGACTGGCCCGCTTCGTTCGCGCCAGTCGCCCGCCTTTCGTCAAGCCGATGCCCCGCGTTCTGCTGGTGCTTGCGGCCGGGTGGCTGCCGCTCTTCGTGCTGACGGCCGTGCGCGCGCCGGAGCAGATGCAGGACCTCGTTCGCGATATTGCCGTCCATGCGCGCTATGCCGTGGCGACGCCGCTGCTGGTGGTCGCCTATTCCTCTTGCGGCAGGCGTCTGGGCGTGATCGTCGGCAATTTCGCGCGGGCAGGCCTGCTGGATGCGGCGGGGCGGCAGATCCTGACCGAACAGATCGCCGCAAGTCGCAGGCTGCTCCAGTCCCGCGCGGCCGAAGTGGTGGCCGTCGTGCTGGCCGCCGCGTCGGCGGCAGCGACGCTGAGCGGCCTTTCGATTTCCGAGGAAATGGCGGCATGGACGCGCAATTCCGGGGCGAACGCCCTTTCGATGGCGGGGCTCTGGCAATTCGCGATCAGTCTGCCCTTGCTGTTGACGCTGTGGTTCGGCTGGCTCTGGCGCATCGCCGTCTGGGCACGACTGCTGATACGTATTTCCAGGCTGGATCTCGATTTGATCGCGTCGCATCCCGACCAGTGCGGCGGGCTTGGATTTCTGGGCCAGTCGCTCCGCGCCTTTTCGACGTTCGCCATGGCGCTGGGCGCGATTTCGGCGGGGCGGCTGGGGCACAATCATCTGGCCGGAACGTCGAGCACCTTCACCGATGGCGTGCTTGCCGGGGGGACCGTGGCTGTCGTCGTCCTGCTGTGCGTCGCCCCGCTTTGCGCCTTTTCGGATCGCATGATGCAGACCTGGCGCCGGGGCTCGATGGCCTATGGCGCGCTGGCGACGCAGCTGGGCATGCGGCTGGAGGCGGCGTGGATTGATCGCGGTGATGGGCGGGATGATGGGCGGGGTGATGGGCGGCCGCCGATACTCGAAGCACCCGATTTCTCGGCGGCGGCGGACTTGTTTGCCGTTGTGGGCAGTGTCCAGACCATGCGCTTCATCCCGGTGGATACGCGCAGCCTGGTCATGCTCGTGACGGCGACCCTGCTGCCGTTCGTGGCGGCACTGTTCCTGACGATGCCGTTCGATGTAGTGCTGGAAACCCTGAAGAACCTGTTGATTTGATGGAAAGGCGTCATCCCGATCATCGCCGCTTCGCGCGGCCGACGATGCGCAGTTGGACCGAGTTTTGGGCTAGCGGGACCTATACGGCCCCGGCTTCGCGCAATTCCGCCAGTCCGGCCTCGTCGATCCCGATCTCGGCCAGCACTTCGGCGGTGTGCTCGCCCAGCATCGGCGGGGCCATGCGGATGGTCGCCGGGCTGGCGGACATCCTGGCGAGCGGGCTGGCGATCAGGTCCACCGAGCCGCTCTCCGCCCAGGCGTGGGGCGTGGTGGCCCGCAGCTCGCGGTGCTTGACCTGCTCATCCTCCCACACGTCCGCCAGTTCGTTGTAGCGCGCGGCGGGAATGCCGACGCCGTCCAGCATGTCCTGCATCTGCGTGACGGTGAAGCCCTCGCTCCAGCGGTTTATGATGTCCATCAGTTCGGCGCGGTTGGTCTTGCCGCGCTTGAGGTTGCTGTCGAAGCGCGGGTCGGTGAAGAGTTCTGGCCGTTCCATCAGCACGGTCAGGCGGCGATAGTGTTCGTCGGTGCCGGCGGTGAGGTAGATTATGCCGTCCGCGCAGCGCATCAGGTCTGCCGGGCCGCCGCCGTTGCCGCCGTTGCCGAGGCGGGGAGGGGCCTGCCCGCTGATCAGGTAGTCCTGCATGATGTGGCTGACCATCGCCACCGAACTGTCGAGCAGGGCGATGTCGATGAACTGCCCCTCTCCGGTCCGATTGCGGTATTGCAGCGCGCCCAGGATGGCGAGGGCGGTGTTGTGGCCGGTCACGAAGTCGACCAGGCTGGGGCCGGTCTTCAGCGGACCATTGCCGGGCTGGCCTTCGGGAATGCCGGTCACGGCCATCATGCCGCCGGTGGCCTGAAACAGCCCGTCATAGCCCGGGCGCGCGGCCATCGGGCCGGTCTGGCCGAATCCGGTGACCGAGCAATAGATCAGGCGCGGGTTGATGGCCCTGAGGCTCTCGTAATCGAGGCCGAAGCGTGCCAGATCGCCCACTTTGTAGTTCTCGATCAGCACGTCCGCCGTCTTCACCAGTTCCTTGAGGACCTGCTGACCCTCCGGCCTGGAATGGTTGAGCGTGATGGAGCGCTTGTTACGGTTGGAAACGGTGAAGAAGCTGGAATGGCGGGTCTCGATCCCGTCCTTGCCCGGCACCCACGAGAAGCCGTAGCCGCGCCCGTCGTCGCCCACGCCGGGGCGCTCGATCTTGATGACGTCCGCGCCAAGGTCGCCAAGGATCTGCGCGCCTACGGGGGCGGCGAAGACGCGGCTCATGTCGATGACGCGGATGCCGGCTAATGCGGCTTTATCGTTCTGGTTCGTGCTCATGATGGGAAAGGCTAGACCTGCCCTCGAAGGCGGCCAAGGTGGGCGGCCGCGCTTATCGCAGAAGCGATCAAGCATCGCCGTCGGCGCGGTCGGGCTTATCCGGCGTCCCGAAAACGCCTAGCCGAAGGGGAAAGACGATCACGAGAGGTATGCGATGAAGACGGCGATCATCACCGGCGCGGGCAGCGGCATCGGGCTGGAGACCGCGAAGATCCTTCATGCCGAAGGCTTCGCCATCGTCGGCGTCGGCCGCAGCAAGGACAAGCTGGCCACGCTGGAGGCCGAGATCGGCAATTCCGACGATGTGCTGGCGATCAGCGCCGACCTGACCGACCCCGCCGCACCCGGCGCGATCGTGAAGGCGACGCTGGAGCGCTTCGGCCGGATCGACGCGCTGGTGAACAATGCCGGCGTCGGCAGCCCCAAGCCCCTGGACGAGACCGACGACGAGACGCTGGACGACTTCCTCGACATCATGCTGGTCGCGCCGTTCCGCCTCTGCCGCGACGTGATCCCGCACCTTTCGCAAGGGGCCAGCGTGGTCAATGTCACCAGCACGTTCGCGCATATCGGCGGTCGTCGTGGCGGCGCTTACTCAGCGGCCAAGGGCGGCCTCAAGTCGCTGACCGAGCACATGGCCTGCGAATATGGCCCGCGCGGCATCCGCTCCAACTGCGTGGCGCCCGGCGTGACGATGACCGACATGGTGCGCCACCGGTTCGAGGACGAGGGCTTTAAGCGTGCCAACGTCGAAACCACGCCCTATCCGCGTCTCGCCCAGCCCGAGGATATCGCCAGCGTGATCGCTTTCCTCTGCCTGCCGGGCAGCGAGATGATCAATGGCCAGTCCATCGTGGTCGATGGCGGCTGGACGGCCACCAAGTACCTCAGCCCGCGCGTGACGCGCACGACCTGGGTGGAACCCGAAAATACGTGAGGATCAGGCGGCGGCGCTCGCGGCGATGCAGAGCCGGGTGCCGCCCTGGTCAAGTCGCAAGGATTGTCGGCGCCTGCCGAGGCACTCTAATGTCGCCGCAACACGGCGGGGCAGGAACCCCGCGACAGGCGGGAGGGAGCGATGATCAGGGGGATCCATCATATCGGCGTCAACTGCCGCGACCTCGATCGCATGACTCGTTTCTACAGGGACGCGCTGGGCTTCGAGCCGGTGGACGAGGGCTTCGCCTGGCGCGACGAGCCGGTGATGGACCTGATCGTGGACCTTTCCGGTTCGGCGGCGAAAGGCGTGATGCTGCGGGCGGGACAGTGCTACCTCGAACTTTTCGAGTATTCCGCGCCGCCGCCTGATCGCGATAGTCCACTGCGGCCGAACGATCGCGGCTATACGCACTTGTGCATAGACGTGACGGATATCGCAGCGGATATCCCGCACCTCGAAGCCTGCGGCATGACCTTCCGCGATCGCCGTTTCGTGGATGTCGGCCATGTACGGACGCTCTACGGGTACGATCCCGAGGGCAATGTCATCGAAGTTCAGCAATGCATGCCCGGCAATGGCTTTACGCTGGAGGATCTTGGCCCGCCGCGTGGCCCTGCGACGACCTGATACAACCCCGTCATTGCAGAAAAGCCGCCGAATCCCTAAGTGGGCCGTGCTTCCGCAGCTGGCGGACCCGCCCACCCCACCGGAGAACGATGAAGCCCGCCCCGTCGCAACGCCACTATGGAATGGATTGGCTGCGCGTCGGCGCCTTCGTTCTGCTGATCTTCTACCATGTCGGTTTTTCGTTCACGCCCTGGGGCTACCAGACCCCTACGCGCGGCGTGGTGAGCTGGGCGGAGATCCCTCTGTTGGGCCTCAGCGCCTGGCGGCTTGCGCTGCTCTTCGCGATTTCCGGCTATGCCAGCGCGGCCCTGCTGAAGAAGGACGGCAACAATCGGGCTTTCCTCAAGAGTCGCATCCTGCGCCTTGGAATCCCTCTGCTTTTTGGACTTACGGTGGTCGTGCCGCCGCAACCCTACATGGGGCTGGTCAACAGCGGTTATGAGCATGGCTATGGTTACTTCCTGCTTCACGATGCCTTCCGCTTCCACAAGGTAGGCTACGAGGTCCTCCCGGCCACCATGCACATGTGGTTCGTGATCTACCTGCTGGTCTACACGCTGGTGCTCTGCGCGGGGCTGATGCTGCTGCCCGCCGCCTGGCGCGCGGCGCTGCGTGGCGGGGCCGAGCGGCTGCTTTCGGGGCCGGCGCTGCTGCCGCTGGGCATCGCGGCGATCTTCCTGATCCGCCTCCTGCCTTACGGCTGGACGGACATGCACAATTTCCTTCAGGACCGCGGCGCCCATCTGCACTATTTCGCGATGTTCCTGTTCGGCTTCCTTCTGCGCGGCTCGGAGCCGATGCGCGCGGCGATCGCGCGGCAGTGGAAGCTCGCGCTGCTGCTGGGCGTGCTCGGCTATGCCTGGGTGATCGGCGACACGCTGCTCTATCC
Organism: Novosphingobium panipatense; assembly: GCF_002149965.1. Lineage (GTDB taxonomy): Bacteria > Pseudomonadota > Alphaproteobacteria > Sphingomonadales > Sphingomonadaceae > Novosphingobium > Novosphingobium panipatense_A. The sequence continues at coordinate 132,491 of NZ_MSQB01000018.1, forward strand.
CGGCAATGTTCCGACGCCTGCCGCCTGGGTGCAGCCGCTGTCCTTCGCCAAGTCGGTGCAGTGCTGGGGCACGGTGATCGCGCTGTTCGGCATTGCCGACCGCTTCTGGAACTTCGACCACCGCTGGCGCACGACCCTGGTGGAGGCGGTGTTCCCGATCTACATCGCCCATCAGACGGTCATGGTCTTCGTCAGCTACGGCATCCGCGACATGGGGCTGGGCGCCCTCGCGGAATTCCTCACGCTTTGCGCTGCCGTGGCGGGCGGGTCTTGGCTGTTCTACCTTCTGGGCCGCGAAGTTGGCCCGCTGCGCCCGCTGATCGGACTCAAGCGGCATCGCGCCCGCAAGTCGTCCGAACAGAAGCCGGCGCTCGCTTCCGCAGGCTGAACGGGAGCCCGGGGGAGCCCCGCTCCCGTCAGTCTCGCGCCAGCAGCAGGGCCGCCGCCATCGGGCCGCCGCCGGACGTCGCCACGGCGACCCTGGGGTCTCCCGCAATCTGCCGCTCTCCGGCTTTGCCGCGCAGCTGGGTGACCGCCTCGTGCGCGAAGCCGAAGCCGTGGAGACGCCCCGCGCCGAGCTGGCCGCCGAACGTGTTGAGCGGCAATTCGCCGCCACGCGCGATCCGGGTGCCTCCCTCGATGAAGCGCCCGCCTTCGCCCTTGCCGCAGAACCCCAGTCCTTCGAGCCAGGTGATCGGCAGGAACGCGAAGCCGTCATAGAACTGCGCGGTATCGACGTCGGCCGGGGTGTAGTCCGTGCGTTTCCAGAGATCGGCACCGGTTTCGTAGGCGGCGAATTCCTCGACCTGGTCCCAGGAATAGCGATCGACCGAACCGGACATGGCGGCGATGCGGATCGGGCTGGCGGAGACTTCGTCGAGGGCGTCGCCCGCCGAGACGATCACGACTGTGGAGGCATCGGAAAAGCGGTCGCAATCGTAGAGGCACAGCGGCGTCGAGATCATGCGCGCGGACATGTACTTTTCGAGCGTGAGTTCTTCCTTGGTGATCGCGCGGGCGCGCGGGTTGGCCATGGCGTTGCGCGAGGCGTTGATGGCGATCTGCGCCAGCTGTTCGCGCGTGAGGCCGTACTTGTGCATGTGCTTCGCGGCATATTGCGCCGTCCAGCAGGCTGCCGAGGTGGCCCAGAACGGACTGGTCCATTGCGAGGACCCGCTCACGCTGTCCTGCTTCGCCCCGGACATGTACTGGGCAGGATCGGCCATGCCGCCTGCTTCGTAGACCGTGCGGAAGCAGATGACGTGACGGCACAGGCCCTGCTTCACCGCCATGGCGGCCACGCCGATGGCGGAAAGCTGGGCGGGCTGCTCCATGGCGCCCATGTGCCATTTCGACTTGATGCCGAGCACTTCGATCAGGTCTTCGCTGGCGACGGGCGAGAAGGCCGTATAGCCGTTCATCTTGCCGGGATAAGTGAAGACGCCGTCGATCTGGCCAAGCGTAAGCCCGGCATCGTCCAGCGCCTCGCGCACGGCATCGACCGTCAGCAAAAGGGGGTGTCGCGGCAGGCGCACGCCGACTTCGGATTGGCCGACGCCGGTAATGTAGGCTTCCCTGTCGGCCATCAGTCCGCTTTCTCGAAGAGGGGATAGAACAGGCCGTCCTGTTCCTCGAAGATGACCCGAACCCTGTCGTCGAAGTCCACGGCTTCGACCGGGCAGTTGACGATATTGGTGGTGAGATAGACGCCGGGGGCGCCGTCCAGCTTCACGCGGGCGATCACATAGGGCACTTTCAGATCCTTGGCCCAGGGCTGGTGGTTTACCGTGAAGCTGTCGATCGTGCCGGTGCCGGGCACTGCCTGCGCCGCAACGTTTTCCGACTGGCAATGGCGGCACAGCAGGCGCGGAGGATGGGTGAATTCGCCGCAGTCGCCGCATTTCACGATCTTGAGCAGGCCTTCACGGCCTCCGGTCCAGAAGGCGGTGTTTTCCTGGTCCAGCCTGGGTTTGGGCCTGGGTGGATTCATCGCGGATATCTCTCCCTGTAATGCTCGGGACAGTTCGGCAGCCATGCGGCGCGGTCAAGGCAGGGAGGGGATTGATCGCAGGGGCGCGGGCGTTGCGCAAATGTCGCAATGCTTCCCAAAAGTGTCGTCGCCCAAGTTGACGGGGCACCGGATAGCGGTGTCTACCTCGTTACCAGCAAAATTCGGTAACAGGACTGTCATCGACCGTAACTATTCGCGCCGCCTGAATTGTTGAACGATAGGGAATGCGACGTGATCACCAAAGTCATTGCCAGGACGGCTCTGCATCTGACCTGCGGCCTGGGTGCCCTCTGTATTTCGGCACAGGCCTTTGCACAGGACGCCTCTTCTTCTGATGCAGGGGCCACCGGCGAAGGTCTGGGTGACATCGTGGTCACGGCGGAACGGCGTACCGAGAACCTCCAGCAGGTGCCGATCTCGGTCGGCGTGGTCGGCGGTGACCAGCTTCGCAGCTTCCAGGCGGCGGGCGACGACATCCTCTCGCTTTCCGGGCGCGTGCCCGGCCTCTATGCCGAGACGACCACTGGCCGCATCTTCCCGCGCTTCTACATTCGCGGGCTCGGCAATATCGACTTCTACCTCGGCGCCTCGCAGCCGGTCTCGATCATCCAGGACGATGTCGTGCTGGAGCATGTCGTGCTGAAGTCCAACCCGGTCTACGATCTCGACCAGGTGGAAGTGCTGCGCGGTCCGCAGGGCTCGCTGTTCGGCCGCAACACCACGGCCGGTATCATCAAGATCGACACGATCAAGCCCACGACCGACCGCTGGACCGGCCGCGCCAGTGCCAGCTACGGCGAATACAACTCGGTCAACGTTGACGCGGGCGTGGGCGGCCCGATCATTCAGGACGTGCTGGCGGTGCGCGTCTCGGGCCTCTACCAGCGCCGTGACGACTGGATCGACAATACCTACAGCGGCCCCAGCGCCGACGGCACCGTCTCGCCGAAGAAGAACGCGATGGGCGGCTTCGAGGAACGCGACGCGCGCGTCCAGCTGCTGCTGGCGCCGACCGGATCGGGCTTCTCGATGCTGACCAGCTTCCACGCCCGCAAGTACGACGGCACGTCCACGATCTTCCATCGCGGCGCCTTCACCAAGGGTTCGAACGACGTCAGCGGCGAACCGCGCGACAAGATCGCCCTCGACGAGGCGCACGACAACCCGCAGGGCTACGACACCTACGGTGCCTCCAGCCGCATCGCCATGGACTTCGGCCCGGTCACCCTGACCTCGATCAGCGCCTGGGAGACGACCTCGGGCTATAGCCGCGGCGATACCGACGGCGGCGCGGCGGCGGACTATCCGGTCAACGGCGTTCCCAACGGCTATGGCCAGTCGCAGGGCAATGTGCGCGATCTCGACCAGCTGAGCCAGGAGCTGCGCCTGTCCAGCAATGGCGACACCCGCTTCAAATGGCAGGTCGGCGGCATGTGGTTCGACCAGCGCGACATCACCGAATTCTACCAGCGCGCCTATTTCCTGACGCCGCCCGCCAACAATCCCAACAACTGGGTGCGCCTGCGCAACCAGAACACCAGTTGGGCCCTGTTCGGGCAGGCCAGCTACGAACTGGTGCCGGGCCTGACTGTCACCGCCGGTGGCCGCTATACCAAGGACACCAAGAAGACCCGCCTGCTCAAGACCGCCGACAGCGCAGCCGGTGTCTCGACCTATCGCGGGCGCCGCTATGTGCGCCTCTCGGGTGAGGAGCCGAGCTGGGACGTCAGCGTGAACTATGAAGTGAACCCCGACGTCAACGTCTATGCCCGCGTCGCGCGCGGTTTCCGCGGGCCGACCATCCAGGGCCGCTCGGCGGTGTTCAATTCGGACTTCACGACGGCGGATTCGGAAACGATCCTCTCGGGCGAGGCCGGGATCAAGACCCAGCTGTTCGACAACAAGGTCCGCTTCAACCTGTCCGGCTTTGCCTATCGTGTGAAGGACATCCAGCTCAACGGCAACGACAGCGACGGCAACGGCGTCCTGTTCAATGCGGACAAGGCCGAGGCCTATGGCATGGAAGCGGAACTGGAAGCGCGGCCGGTGCCGAACCTCACGCTGACGGCGGGGCTCAGCCTGCTGCATAGCGAGATCAAGGACAAGAACGTCTATGCCCAGGTCTGCGCGCTCAACGGCGTCGTGGTCTGCACGGTCGACGATCCGACGATCACCAATGCGCGCGGCACTTTCGCGCAGATCGACGGCAATCCGCTGCCCAATGCGCCCAAGTACACCGCCAACATCACCGCGCGCTACGACGTGCCGCTGGGCAACGGCGGCGCGCTGTTCGCGGCGACCGACTGGATGGTGCAGGGCTACACCAACTTCGTGCTCTACAAGACCAGGGAGTTCTACTCCAAGGGTGACTTCGAAGGCGGGCTGAAGCTGGGCTATTCGGCGCCGGGCGGGCGCTACGAGATCGCCGCTTTCGCGCGCAACATCACCAATGAGAAGAACCTCAAGGGCGTGATCGAGAACTACATGGCGGCCGTGTTCAACGAACCGCGCGTGATCGGGGCTTCGTTCTCCGGCAAGTTCTGATTTCGGCAGGGGCGGTGTGCTTCTTCTGGGGGCGCACCGCCTCAGTGCTTGGGATCCGCTTTCAGTCGATGACCTTGCGCGCGATCAGGTTGTCCATTTCGCTTTCGGACAGGCCCAGAAGCTCGCGGTAGACGTAGCCGTTGTGCTCCCCCAGCAGGGGCGCGCCGCGTTCGATCTGCGGACCGTCGGGGCTGATCCGCCATGACGGGCCGATGATCGGGCGCGCGGTGTTGCAGTGATCGCTGACCATGCGGAAGGCGCCGCGGCCCCACAGGAAGCCGTCCGAGCAAAGGTCCAGCGAACTCATCGCCTTGAACGCCGGGACGCCTGCGTTCCTCAACCTTTCGGCAAGGTCTGCCGCGTCGTGCGGGCGGGTGAGTGCGGATAGTTCGGCATCGAGCGCGGCGCGGTTGGTCAGCCGGTCTGCCAGCGTCTTAAACCGCGTATCGGTGGCCAGGGCAGGCGCTTCGAGGGCGCCGCAGAGGGCGCGCCATTCGGTCTGGTTCGCCGCCACGATACTGGTCCAGCCATTCCCGCCGCAGGGGTAGAAGCCGTGCGGGGCCATCTCCGGGTGGTAGTTGCCATCGGCCTTGGGCACGTCTCCGGTGACGCTGGCGGCGAAGAGGCTGTCGCCGACGAGGCTGGTCATCGCCTCTACGGCCGACAGGTCGATGAACTGGCCTTCGCCAGTGCTCTCGCGGTGGTGGAGCGCGGCCACGCAGGCGAGTGCGGCTAGCGCGCCGGCGGTGGAATCGCCGTAGCGGATGTTCATGCCCTTGGGCGTCTCGCCCTCATGCCCCACCAGCGCGGTAAGTCCCGAGAGCGCGGCGAAGCAGGGGGCGTAGCCGGTCTGATAGCCCAGCGGGCCGTCGCTGCCCCACATCTTGATCGCGCACTGGATGAGGTCCGGCTTGATCGCCTTGAGGCTTTCGTAATCGAGCCCGGACCGCTCCATCGCGCCGGGGCGGATGTTGTCGATCAGAATGTCGGCCTTCGCGATCATGCGCTTGACGAGGTCCAGCCCCTCGGCGGTCTTCATGTCGGCCTGAACCGAGAGGATTTCCTGATTGATCGACAGGAAATAGGGCGCGGCGTCGATGTCCACGCCGCCATAGGCGCGCATCTCGTCTAGGTTGGAGCGGGATTCGATCTTGATCACTTCCGCGCCGAGATGGGCGAGCAGTTTGCCCGCGTAGGGGCCGGCCCAGACTTTGGTGAGTTCGACGACGCGGATGCCGGCGAGGGGGCCTCGTCTGTCAGGAAGTGGCATCGAAAACCTCCTCCTGATCCGCGTTGAGGCGAGGGGCTGCGGCTTTGATCGAGACCGGCGTGGCGCTCATACGGTAGGCGGCGGTGGGATACGAGACTTCTCCGAATATCGGATGCACCGCCTGCTGGAAGAAGCCGCGATGGGCGAACTGTTCGTGGCGCGGAAGATCTTCGGCCGTGTGGACCGGTACCATGGCGACGCCGGCCTTCTGCGCGGCCTCGGTAATCGGGTGCTTGTCTTGCCGGGCGATCCACGCCGAAAAGCGTTCGCGGAAAAGGGCGACGTTGGGCGGGGTGCAGTCGAACTCCAGCCAGTCCTCGCGCAGTTCGTCCGCCCAGGCCGGATTGCCCATCAGCGCGCAGAGGCCTTTCCAGTGCGCTTTCGTGGTCATCAGCAGGAACACGTGGCCGTCGCGGCAGGCGAAGGAGGTGCCGGGGCCGCCCATGTCGTAGGCGGTGCGCGCGTCGCTGGGCTCGGCCTCGCCTGCCAGCATGCGGTCCAGCACGCAGTCGATGCGGTTCAATTGCACTTCCACTTCGGAAATATCGACGAACTGACCCTGACCCTTGCGGCGCAGGCGCAGCAGCGAGGCCATGGTGGCCAGCGCGGCGTCGATCCCGGCTTCGTAGTCGGAGAGGAACCGGCCCGCGCCTTTCAGCGGCGGCTTGTCGGCAGGCGTTTCGCTGGGGCTGTGATAGGCCCAGCCGCCGGCGGCGATGACGTTGATCGGGCGGGCGGACTGCCAGCCTTCCGGCGCGTCCTGCCCGAACGGCGTGATCAGCGTGTGCACCAGCACGGGATGGGCGGCGGCGACCGCTTCGGGCGTCAGGCCCATCGCCCGGCACCACCCGGCGTCGTGATCGTCGATCAGGGCGTGGGCGCGCGCCAGCAGGCGGTCCAGCACCTTGCGGTCGGCCGCATCGGCAAGGTTCAGCACGACCGATTTCTTGTTGGTATTGAGGTAGGTGAACAGCGTCGATTCCCCCGCGGCGAAAGGCCCCATCGCGCGCGTCGGCGCGCCGCCGGGGCGTTCCACCTTGATGACTTCGGCGCCGAGATCGGCCAGCAGTTTGCCGGTATATTCCCCGCTCACCCGCTCGGCGACCTCGATCACGGTGAGCCCTTCGAGGGCGCCTCTGCTGGTCATAACGATTGCCCGTCGTCGATCGTGAATGTCGCGCCCGTCACTTGCGCGGAGGCGTCGGAAAGCAGGTAGAGCAGCGTGGGCGTCAACGCTTCGGCATCGAGCAGGCGGCGGCGGTGGAGGCCGGCGATATCAGCCTGTCCGCGCTCGCTGGCGAACCAGTCGGTGTTGATCT
>NZ_MSQB01000019.1 GCF_002149965.1 Novosphingobium panipatense
TCCCACTACTGAAATCTCAGGAGAAATCGCCATGGATGAGCACGACGACCCCGAGGACCAGGGCACGCATCACGTAAGCGGCACCATTCCACAGAAAATCGTTGAAAAACAACTGCCTGACGGATCGTTGCGTTCAAACTGTAGCACACAACTGTCGCACAACAGGGTTCGCAAGACCGGGCTAAGCTCCTCTAATCAAGACTACATTCTGGCAAAAACCTGATCCAGCCTAGCTGTCGCGACCCGCAAGACATTTCAGCGGGTGCGACGTATGGGACGACTTCGAAGAAAAGAATAACAAAAACATCGAGGCTTAAATCAAAATAATCCTATAGAGCCCGTCGAGCGGATCGCCAGACTGGCCAAGGATTGTAAGAGCCTCGGCAAACTTGCGCCCAAACTCATAGGAATTCTCACGCCATTCCGCAAACTTCTCGTCGAATTCGGCCTCGATTTCTTCTTTCTTACCATGCGTGAACTTGAGAAATGCAGAATAATCGTCGAGGACATCCGCCATTAACGAAGTGAAGCGAGTCGCTTCCTGCTCGTTCGGGATGATTGCATTGGCGGCAACCTGCTCGAGCCTCTCGGATGGAGTTAGTCCCACCATCACGCGAACATCTTCCGGTTTCACGGTTTTTGCCCGAATGTGCTGCGCGAGTAAGTATATCACGGCGGAATAGCAGGTTATCATCCGCGAATATTTTAGTTTAAGGTTCTTGATGCGAAATCCGTTGCCGGGTTTTCGACGCTCAAGTTCATAATTAACTGCAAATGTCCGCCACATCCTGAGAATATCATTGACCATGAACGCTGGAACGAAATTGTCCTCGTTGGTTTTGAAATCTTGGAAGTAAGCGTCGATTACGTTATCGAGCAGGCTATCGTAGGTAGCCAGACCGAGAAGCGGCCGACTTTCGAGGAGCAGCAACAAGCGCCCCGTGAGGGTGTTGTGATAGTCATCCTCGCGTTTGCCGAGCTTACTAGCGAAGTCATCGATCTCGTGCACCTCAAGATATTTGCCCGAACCATCGAACGGCGCGATCCCGGAATCATCGACGGCTTTGACCAGATGATATTTCAGGCAAATCTCGTCGATACCGGTCAGGCGACGTTCGATGACCTTCTTGTCGTGCTTCTCTTTTTCTTCAGTCTCAGAGACAATGAAAAGATCGAGGTCGCTTGAGGGCCCGGCCTCCAGCCGACCGAATGATCCGGTAGCATAGACGCAGGCCTTTTCTGCAATTAAGTCTTCGGCGTCAGCGAGTTTTAATCGTAGATTGTTGAATCGGGCAAGCGTTTCTTTACGAATTTCTTTGAGATATTCAGGCAAGAGGCGGCTCCACGGTGAACAATTTAGCGAATATCTCAGCCTGCTCGATCGCATCGTCGAGTGCATGATGGGTATGCGACGCGCCAGACTGGAAGGCAGCGGGTAGCTTTTGGCGACCCGCATTGCTGATTGTCCGACCGAGCTTCAATGCGACCGCAGTCTTGATGTCGAAGCATTTCGAATACCCAAACGGAGACTTTTCCTGCGAGAAGCGCACGAAATACCAGTAGAGCCACGACCAATCGAAACTCAAAGGATAGGCCACAAACACCGGTTCGCTAGTTCCGGCGATCTCGCGGACCCATCGTGCGGCGGCAGTCATCGCCTCGCTCGGGCGCGCGCCCCGACGCGCAAGCGCTGTCCGGTCAAGTCCGTTCACGCGCAGCGCTTCTTCTTCGAACTGCTCCGATATCGGTTGAAGCTCTACATAAAATCGGTCGCTGTAATCACTCGGCTTATAGAACGTGGTGCCATCATAAGCACCCGCATAAACAAGAGCAAAAGACAGCATTGAATATGGTCCCGGGATCGGGCCGTCCGTCTCGATATCGGCCGAAAAGTAAATATCAACCCCGCGACCAAATTTCTTGGGCCTCCCCTGCGATATATTAAAGTGCTCGCGAATAATCTGTACTCCAAGAACCATATTCTTTCCCATCTCTCGTCCCCGTCGTAGCTTGGGCCGTCGGATCGATCGAAGGGCAACGTAACTTTACGCCGGTATAGCGCGTCCCCCGCGCGAGCGCCAAACCGTTCTTGTGGCTCTCGTCAATGCTCCCGTTTCGCGAGCGCCACGCTCTCGTTTAATAGCTGCTTGTGGCCGATTGCCGTTGGACAACTCCACCGCCGTAAGCGAGATATTGGCTCCTGATGGCACACAGTAAATCGCAAATCGCCAACACCTGTTTACGATATCATTGCAGGCCCGTTTAGTGTTCACTCGGTCCGCCCAGATGATCCAGATTCAATCCTGCATAATTGATTGCAGAAATTGCGGTATAAAGACGCGCTGCACTGAATCCAGCGCCGTATGAATCGCCAACTAGGTTCGACGAACCGCCAGATTCACTCCATCCCCCTAGCCGCAATGCAACCTCCCGTTCGATACCAGCTTCCCGAAGAGCATCCCTGAACGAATGGCGAAAGCTGTGATAACATATGCCGTCGGCTGCCGCCCCACAGGTAGCGAGGAAGCGGGAGAACCATCGTGACACCCTGCCGGAATGGAGGCCGAAAGCGTCGATAGCGATTTCCGGGAACATGCGCTGGTCACCAGCCTCCTTACGATCACGTAAGTAGGCCAGAATGCCCAGTTTTATAAGCATTGGATGAATGGGCACTATTCGCTGGCTCGCCGAAGTTTTAAGCGTTTTCCCTACGGCCGGGTCTGCATGGAAATCGAAGCACCAAACGCCATCAATTTCGCGCAAATCAGTCGCGTGCAACTGACATATTTCATTAAGTCTCGCGCCGGAATATAGCCCGATTAGCGGTATCCAAAATCTGCTGCGCCTCGGCCGATTAAGCCCGTGGATTGCATATCCGTTCTCGTCATCTCGACACCCTCGATAGATCGGCGCATCGAAAATGAGCCTCAGTTGAGTCACAGAGAATGGCTTCCTCTTTCCAGCCTTTGAAGCCGGGACTGCGAGGCGCAAGCCGCTCGCAACATTGCGGGAAATCCATTCCTCTCTGCATGCCCAGTTCAGCAACGTGGAGAGCTTGGTCATGTATTCATTGACATTAGCCACCGACATTGGAGCAATGCCATGCGCGCTGGCGTGCCGAGCGGCCTCTCGCGGAGTCAGTGCCGGAAACCGCTTCTTAGCATTCGATGGCAAATGCTGGAGAACGGAGAGCAGATCGCGGCATGTGTCTCGTCCGATATCGCTGACAGCCGTCCCTTCCCCCAGAATAGCCGCAATCGTAGAGTAGGTCGTTCGATACACCGCCTGACTCTTCGGGCTCGGGGAGCGCGTGGGGTCGGTCATGTAGCCATCAATCGCCTGCTCAAGCGTCCGCCTGCCCACATGCGCAGCCATCGTCAGCTTCACCGTGTCCTGCTGGATCGTTTGCTCGGCTCTTGGAACCATGGGCTGGTTCCCGCTTGCACGGGCACGATCGAACTCAAGCTCAATCTCGAACGCCATTTTCCTTGCCGCCCTCAACGCTTCAACGCGCGCTGCCGTTTTCAGTGACCGACTGAGATGCGTTTTTCCGAACAGTGTTACGAGATCGTGGGGCACTCGCACACGATACTGATAGACCGCGCCTCTTCGCCATAAGCCAGACAGTCTTGTGTGCGACACTGCTGTGCTACAGTTACGATGCGTTATTTTTGTATGATTAGAGGAGCTTAGCCCGGTCTTGCGAACCCTGTTGTGCGACAGTTGTGTGCTACAGTTTGAACGCAACGATCCGTCAGGCAGTTGTTTTTCAACGATTTTCTGTGGAATGGTGCCGCTTACGTGACTCGAACACGTGACCCCATCATTACGAATGATGTGCTCTACCAACTGAGCTAAAGCGGCTTGCCTTGATCGGTTCGGGTTCAATACCATACCGGGGCAGGGGGCGCCTTTACCGAGCGGCGCGAGATCGCGCAAGGGGCTTTGCACCCACTCGCGAGGATCTTTTTTGGATTTCTTGTTCGTCATAACCCGAAGCGGAGTTTGATCGCGCGATATCGCTCCAGCAGCAGGGCAGTGCGCTCGGTCGGGGTGACTTTCGCGGTCGTTGGCGGCAAGTGTTCCGGCAGGTCGGCAGCTTTCACCAGATGCGTGCGGAAAGTCGCGGGCTGCTGGCTCATCAGGTTGCGGTAGGTGAGGTTGCCGTCGGAGAAGCCCTGTGTGTCCAGCCAGTTGTGGAGGCCGGGGTCCTGGTGGGCGAGTATCAGGCGCACCACGCCGTCGTCGTCCACTTTCGTGCGGGCGGGGGTGTAGCTGACAGGGCGGTGGAGGAAGTCCATCGATCCCATCAGCGCGCCGCCCATGCCGAACAGCCAGAAACCTTCGTGGCAGTCCATCTCGACGATCAGCGCTTCGTCCGGTTCGAGGTGCCAGACCATGTGCGCGGCCATGCGCCCGCGTTTGGCGTCGCTGGCGTCGTTGGCGGCCTTGTCCGCCGGGAACATGTTGAGGCTGGCAGGATCGCAGACGCCGCGCGAGGTGAGCCAGGCGTGTTCGGGCCAGTCGTGCATCAGTCCGGTGACGAAATTTCCGGCCCAGCCCATCGCTTCGGCCATCTGCGCGGGTGAGGGCAGCGGGCGCGGCATGGCCATGCCGATCCGCTCGATCGAGAGCGTGGTGGGTGTTTCGCCGAAAGCGTCGAAGGCCTCCCGGATGAACAGCTTTCGCGATCCGGGTGTGGTGGGGAGCCAGTTCTTTTCCTGTTGAGGGCCGCCGATGATCACTTCGAAGCGGCCATCGGCGTCGGCTTCGATCTGGTGGCCGAACAAGTTGGCCTCGGGAATGTCGCCGAAGGGTTCGTGCAGGCTTGGCCAGTCGGTGCCGGGGATCTTGTCCGGGCGCGGGCCCTGGACCGTCACGTTCAGCCAGCGCCCGGTGCCGCGGTGGCCGCTGAGGCGATAGACGTGATCGCCGGAAATCCATGCCTGCCGATACGTGAAGTCAGCCACATCACCGCCGAGCTTCATCGTTGGCGTGGTGAACCGGTGGATCTTCGGAAAAGCCGGGTCGCGCGTTTCAAGGGCAAGGTCGAAGGCCTGCCCTAGGTTCTGCGTCAGGAACCGGAAGGCATCGGCGCGCTGGAGCGGGTTGGCCGGATTGGCGTCCTTGAAGGCGGACATGCCGGCGTGCTTCAACTGCTCGCAGAACGCGTCCCACGCTGTTTTGAGCGCTGCGTCGTCGGTTCCATCGCCGAATGCCATCGTGTCAGGCTCCTAGCCGGGTGAGAATGTCGGAAAGCATGTGGGCGGCGCGGGTGCAGGCTTGTTCGGCGCCCTCCGCCTCTATGCGTTGGCCGACCAGTTCGAGGTCGAACAGGCCGGTGTAGCCAAGGTCCAGCACGTCGCGCAGGATCGCCTCCAGTGGCGCTGCGCCGTCTCCGGGCACGGCGCGGCAGGGTGTGGTGCGGTCGCCGGGGACATGGTCGCTCACTTGCACGAGGCCGGCGATGGGGAGGGCCTCGGCCAGCTTTTCGCGCAAGTCCGCCTCCACCCAGCAGGCGTGGAGATCGACGCAGAGGCCGATGCCTGCGAGCCGCGCGAGCCGCAGCGTATCGGGAAGCGTATGCGCGATGTGGATGTCCACCGTCAGCGGCGAGGCGTTCTCGACCAGCAGCGCGACGCCGCGTTCGGTGGCATGGTCACGGCAAGGGGCGAGCAGGTCGGCGAAGCGCGCCGCTGCCTGTTCCCACGATAGTCTACCGCGCCCACCGGTGATGAGGTAGATCGATGGCGCGCCAAGCTCTGCGGCCATGTCGATCACTCGGATCAGATCGCGTGCGGCAATCCCGCTGTCTCGCTCAAGGTCGGGGTGGAGCGCGAAGGGATGGTTGATACAGCCCACGGCGATCTGGCTATGCTGCATTGCCTCGCGTGCAGCATGTAGCTCGTTTGCCTGCAAGAGACGCGGGGAAACCAGCGTGGCATGCTGCACCCCGATCTCGCAGCAAAACTGGAGGAAGGGGCCGGTCTCCCGGTCCACCATCGCCACTTGATGGAGGCTGACGCGCGGGTGCATCAGCGCTGTTCGATCTCTACGCCGAAGCGTTCCCGGAACGGCGCGAACTCTGCGTTCAGCGCATCGATGTCGTAACCGGCATCGACCAGCACTTGTGTCGAGTAGTGGAACTTGCCGTGGCGGTCGCCCTTGTTTTCCGCCAGATAGCGCTGCATTGCCGCCTCCGCTTCGGGCGTGAAGGGGCGGCCCGCGAACTTGTAGTAATCGCGGATCACGCCGATCGGATCGGCCACGAAGTCGCGGTAGCGCACGTGGTGGATGCGCGGATCGTTTGCCAGCGGATGGGCCATCGTGCTGCCGATCGACCAGCGCACACGCTCCAGATGGGCGCGGGCTTCCTTCACCAGATCGATCTTGCCGACGATCCCGTCCATGATGTCCGCCATCATCATCGTCGAACTGGCGGCGACCATCACCGGATCGCGGTGCAGCCATACCAGCGAGGCATCGGGATAGGCATCGAAGAACGCGTCGAGCCGGGTGGTGTGAAAGCCCTTCAGCACCCAATGGCGGCTGGGGCGCCTGTATTGCAGCGCCTGCAGCATGGCCTTGTGAATGCGGTACTGCGCAGGCGGATCGGTGGGCAGGCCGAAGGAGAGGTTCTGCATCGGCACGCGCCACCACGCCGTGGGGGTCATCACGCGAAAGTCGAAGGCCCAGGTGCGCTCGTCTTCGGGCAGACCTTGGCCCAGCATGTCGTTGTAGGGGTGGCAGAGCAGCCAGCGCGGCATCTTCACATTGATCTCGCGCCATTCGGCATCGGCGGTGGCGGTGCGGGGATCGGGGGCCTCCACCGTGCCCGGCGGCGGTGAGGGGTGCATGACCTCCCAGAACCGCAGCGCCCGCGCTCCGGGATCGACCGCGAGCAGCGCGTGCATCAGCGTCGTGCCCGAGCGGGGTTCGCCGCTAACGAACATGGGGCGGTCGATCGCTTCGTCGGCCAGTGGGAAGCGCTTGCGATCCTCGAAGAAGCGCATGCGATCGGTCAGCAGCCAGTGCACGTTCTCCGCTGCCGCTGCGCGGCCTGCCGCGTCCATGGCGATGCCGTTGATGTGCTCCACCGCGAGGGCGAAGCGTTCGGGGAAACCGTCATCGGCCCAGTCGGAAAGGCCGGTGATTTGCTGCGCTTCAAGCAGCAATTGCTGCGCGTTCAGGTCGGCCATGTTCAAGCCTCCACCAGGCGGGCGATTTCGTCTTCGGTTTCGCGGACCTTGGCGGCGCTGGTGGCGGAGAACTTCATGCCGCCCATCGCGCCATATTCCATCAGCTTGTAGACGCGCATCCCGGCGTCGGCGAAGCCCTTGATCTTGAGCGCGACCTCCTTCGGCGTGCCTACGGGCAGCACGTCGCGGATTGCCTGCGGATCCATCTCGTCGCAGAATTTCAGCATTTTCTCACGGCTGAGACGCACGGGGTCGAAGTCCATGATGCCGCGCCAGTCTGTGCCCATCGGATGCTCGTAACCGAACTGGGCAAGGTCCTTGGCGGTCATCATCAGGATGATCGATTTCACCATCGGCGCGCGCAGCATTTCGTCGATCTCGTCGGGCTCGCCGATCAGGCACATCTGCGTGAGGGCAGGGGTGAAGTGGCTCATGTCACGCCCAGCGGCGTGGCCCGCGTCGAGGATGACCTTCAGCTTCGCCGCATAGTCCTCCGGCGTCCACGAACCCGCCGGCCACCAGCCATCCGCCTCGCGCCCGGTGATGGACAGCATGCGGGGGCCTGCCGCGCCCAACCAGATCGGCGGCGCCTTGCCCTCGTAAAACTCGGTGTCCATCCGCGCATGGTGGAGGTGGAAGAACTGCCCTTCGAAATCGACCGGGCCGTCGGCATGCCACAGCAGCTTGATGACCTTGATCGATTCTTCCAGCCGCCCCACCGGCTTGTCGAAATCGAACCCGTAAGGAACCGTGTTTTCCAGCTCGCCCGAACCGAGGCCGAGGATGAAGCGGCCTTGCGACAAGTGGCTGATCGTCAGCGCCGTCTGCGCCAGCAGCGATGGATGGCGGCGCACGGTGTCGACCACGGTGGTCGCCAGCGGGGTGTTCTTCGTCAGCACCGCCGTCGCCGCCGCCACCGCCAGACCGTCGAGATGACGGTGCGGGCTGGGCGATGCTTTGGCGAGATCGGTGAATTCTGGCGTCCAGATCGAATCGGGCCAGAAGCTGACCATGTGATCGGGCAGCCAGATCGAGTGATAGCGGCCCGAATCGTAGTCCTGCGCCATATCGATGCCGAGCGGCAGGGTGGTTCGCAGGAAGGCTGCGGGCTGCACGTTCATAAGGCCATCCTCTCAGGCAGCGTCTCCCATACCGCTGAGGTGATGGTTCGGCGCCGCTCGTTGTTTCTGGATGTGGTTGTGGGTTAGCCCTCGGGTCAGGCAAATTCCCATTTGGGGATCACGGAAATGCTGCAAGGAGAGGACGCGGCGCTCTTGGTGCCGCTGATCGAGGGACTGGTGGAAGACCCGCCTTGGCGGCGCTTCCTCGATGCCCTGCGCGCGCGGGTTGCGGCGGATTATGCCAGCCTCGTGTTCCGCCCCCTGCCGCTGGGCACGCCGGAGGCGCGGGTGATCCACCTCTATTCCGGCCAGCCTTCGCCCCCGCCGGTTTCGCGGCTCTACCGCGAGAGCCTCTACTTGCGCGATCCGATGCCCTACCACGCGATGCAGGAGGGGCGCAGCCATGCGCTGCACGAATTACTGCGCTTCGGTGATCCGCGGCACGACGCCTATCTCGACCAGCTTCTTGCGCCCTCCGGTATGAATTACATGCGCATGATCCGCTTTGCCGAGCCGGGCGGGGTGAACGGCTGGATTACGATCACCCGGCGAGATGGCGAGTTTGCGGCGGATGTCGACGGCCTGCTCGAAGACCTAGCCCCCCATCTGCGCGGGGCGCTCGGCAGCTTCGTGGCGCTGGAGCGCGAGCGGATGGGCGCGGAGATCGAGCGCGAGGCGGTGCGGCGGATGAACTTCGGCTGGGTGACGCTCGACGGCGAGGGCAGGGTGCTCGACGCCGATCCGCTGGGCACGCCGATGCTGGCAGGCTCGACCGGGCTTATGCGGACCCGCGATGGCCGGCTGAGCGCGCATGACACGAAGCTGCGGCGGCAGCTTTCCGAAGCGATCGGGGAACTCGCGCGCGATCCCGATGCCCGGCCGCGTGCGCTGGTGCTGTGCCGGGAGCCGTGGCTGGACCTGCTGCTGGTCCCCTCCGGCCGGCGCATGGGGACGACGCGGGCAGCGCCGGCGGTGTTTTGCTACCTCCACGCCGATCACTGGTCTTCCGCCGACCGCTGCGGGCAGCTCGCTCAGCTGTTCGACCTTACTGCTAGCGAGGCGCGGCTGGCGCTGGCTCTCAGTCGCGGGCTGTCGATTGCCGAGGCGGGGCCGGAAGTAGGGCTGACGGTGGAATCGGCGCGGACGTATTCCAAGCGAATCTACGCCAAGACCGGGGCGCGGGGGCAGGCGGATCTGGTGCGGTTTATCCATCGCAGTGTGCTGGCGATTGCGTGAAGAAGAAGAGGGAAGTCCTGGGGCCCTTGGACAAGCTCAGGAGATCCCCCAGACCCTCGAAACGTCTTCGTTTCGCCCAGCCTATCCGTCCCGCGCTCTTTGCGGCGCAGCCATTATGTCTCCCGACGCAGCCGGGGGCGCGCAACGCGGTTGGCCCGCGTGACCTAGACGGGAATGGGGGTGCAGGGGGGCTATGCTCCCCTGCTTTCTTCCGCACGATCCTACAAAGAAATTTGAACACTAGTTCAGCATTTTTCGTTGACTTCGCCCTCGCCACCCCCCAGCCAATGGATACGAAAGCGGCCGCAAGGTGCCGCACGGGTGGAGTGGAGAAGGCATGTCGGGCCAGCTTGCAGGAAAGGTCGCGCTCGTTACTGGCGCGTCGTCGGGGATCGGGGAGGCGGCGGCCTTGTGCCTTGCCGAAGCGGGCGCGACGGTCGTCGTCTGCGCGCGCCGGGCGGAGCGGCTTTCGGGGCTCGTGGAGCAGATCGAGGCGGCGGGCGGCAAGGCGCTGGCAATTCCGGGCGACATGACCGTGGAGGAAGGTGCGCGTGGGGCCGTGGCGCAGACCGTCGCGGCGTTAGGGCGGATCGACATTCTGATCAACTCGGCCGGGATCATGGAAGCGGGCGGCATCGAGAATTGCGATACCGCAATCTATCGCCGGGTGATCGACATCAATCTGATGGGCACCGTCTACACCAGTGCCGCCGCCGTGCCGCACATGCTGGAGCAGGGCGGGGGCGATATCATCACCATCTCCTCGCTCGCGGGGCGCAAGGGCGGTCCGATGACCAGCGCCTATTCGGCCAGCAAGCACGCGGTCAACATGATGACTGACGGGATGCGGCAGGAACTGGGCGGCAGGAACATCCGCGTCACCACGCTGATGCCGGGCGCGACCGAGACCGAGGTGGCGGATTCGATCTCCGACCCGCAGTGGCGCACCGCGATCAAGGCCCATGTCAGCAAGGAAGGGGCGGTGAAGCCGCGCGATATCGGTGAGGCCATCGTTTTCATCCTCGCCATGCCGCGCCGGACGAACATCTCCGAGATTTCGATCCGTCCGACCATCGATACGAGCGCGTGAGGGGAACGATCATGGGAAGGCTTGAGGGAAAAGTCTGCATCGTTACCGGCGCGGGTTCGGGCATGGGCTGGGCGATGGCCGAACTGTTCTATGCCGAGGGCGCGCGGCTGGTGCTGGCCGATATCTCGGGCAAGCAGGACGAAGTGGCGGCATCGCTCGGCGGCGATACGGTCGGCGTGCAGTGCGACGTCTCCGACGAGGCGCAAGTACAGGCGATGATCGCTACGGCCGAGGACCGCTTCGGGCGGCTTGACGTGCTGTGCAACAATGCCGGGTTCGGCGGGCCGATGGCGCCACTGCACACGCAGTCGCTGGAAACTTGGGACCGCGTTCATGCGACCAACTTGCGCGGCGCATTTCTGGGCATGAAGTACGGCGTGATCTCCATGCTGAAGACCGGCGGCGGGGCGATCGTGAACACGACTTCGGCCTCGGGCGTGATCGGTTGGAAGCACCATTCGGTCTACGGCGCGGCCAAGGCGGGGGTGAACCAGCTGACCAAGGCGGCGGCGCTCGACTATTCGGATCAGGGCATCCGCGTGAACGCCATCGCGCCGGGCACGATGTGGACGGGGCTGGTCGAAGCCTCACGCACCCATGCCGAGCCGCCGGCCGAGTTCCCGGTGCTGGCGGGCATTCCGATGGGGCGCTGGGGACTGGCGAAGGATATCGCGCAGGCCGCGCTCTATCTGGCGAGCGACGAGGCGGCTTACGTGACCGGCGTGGTCCTGCCGGTGGATGGCGGCTATTCGATCGGCTTTTCGGGGATGGGGGCGGAGCGGCCCGGTATCGCCAGTGCCGGGCACAACTGAGCGGCTGGCGCTGCGGCGACCACCGGAACGAATACTGAGGCGCGGCGCCGGTCCATCGCAGTTCGCCAGACCTCGGCGAGGAGGTCACCCCCTTGGCGATAATTTCCCCCCCGGGATTATCGCTCTGGGCGAAAATGGACCGGCGCCGCGATCCGGTCTGGGCCGGATCATGGAAAACCGAACAAAGCCGGCGGCAGTCTTCAGGGCTCCAGAAGCATAGGCTCCCGAGGATACTGGATCGGCCGCGAGGCCGGACTGCCGCCGAGTTAAGCGAAATCGCCTGCCGGGAAGGCCTGGCCGTGGGGTCGCGTCACGGGTCGGCCGGGTCTCGGCAGTGTCCGTGCCGGTTGCGTTGCCGCCGCCGATTCGAACAAGATCGTTATGTCAGCTTTCCGTCATGCCTGCCGTGAGGCAGATCACGCTTCATGGCGGAAGGCCGCAGAGCGTTTGAACGCGCTGTCCCGCCGATCTTGCCTGCCTTTCCCAAGCCGCCTAGCAACGCGCGCATGAATGCTCCCGAGATCGCGCAAGTAGACCCGTTCCACGCCATGGCCATCGGCCGGCTCGCCTATGAACTGGCGGGTGAGGGGCGCGATGTGATCCACATGGAATATGGCCAGCCCTCCACCGGGGCACCTGCCGCCGCGATCGCTGCCGCGCACAGGGTGCTCGACAGCGATCCGGGCGGCTACTGGGAAAGCACCGCGCTGCTCGACCGCATCGCGCGGCATTACCGGGAAACTTACGGCGTGGAGGTCGATCGCGAACAGGTGATCCTGACGTGCGGCGCCTCTCCCGCTTTCGTGCTGGCGCTTTCCAGCCTTTTCGCGCCGGGTGCGCGGGTGGCGCTGGCCCGGCCGGGCTACGTCGCCTATCGCAATACGCTCAAGACACTTTACCTCGAACCTGTCGAAATGGCCTGCGGCCCGGCCGAGCGCTATCAGGTCACGGCCGCCGCGCTGGACGCGCTGGATCCGGCGCCGGACGGTCTGATCCTGGCCAGTCCCGCCAATCCTACCGGCACGGTGATCACGCCGGGCGAACTGGCCGCCATCGCCGAAGTCTGCCGCCGCAAGAACATCCGGGTCGTTTCCGACGAGATCTACCACGGCCTCGTCTACGAGGGCGCGGCACAGTCTACCTTGCAGCATCTGCCCGAAGCCGTGATCGTCAACAGCTTCTCCAAGTACTATTCCATGGCGGGCTGGCGGCTCGGCTGGCTGGTCGTGCCGCCCGAAGTGGTGGCACCGGCGCGGGCGCGGATGAACAACCTGTTCCTGACGCCTTCGGTGCTGGCCCAGCATGCCGGGCTGATCGCCATGGACGAAGTGGCGGAACTGGAAGGGCATGTGAAGAACTACGCCCGCAACCGCGAGCTGCTGCTGGCGGCGCTGCCCAGTCTCGGGCTCGACCGCATAGCCCCGCCGGACGGCGCGTTCTACATCTATGCCGATATCGGGCACCTGACGAACGACAGCTTGGCCTTCTGCCAGCAATTGCTGCGCGATACCGGCGTGGCGACTGCGCCGGGCATCGACTTCGACCCGGTGGACGGTCACCGCTTCATCCGCTTCAGTTTTGCCGTTTCGACCGCGCTGGTGGAGGAAGCCATTGCGCGCATGGTGCCCTGGTTCGCCGCCAGAGTGTGAAGACCGGGCATTGAGGGATCAGGAGGGGCAGTCTCCGACCCTCGCGCCTCTTAGCCGGCGTCTGTACCGTGTCTTGGTGCTGGCGGTTTCGCCGACTATCGACACGGCGGTGTCCATCGTTTCGCCGTTTACCTTTCCGTGCAGATCGAAGCTGAGAGACCCCATTCCGATGCTGCAGGTCTTGCCGCCGGTCACTTTGCCCTTTCTCACGCGGATGGCCGAAAGCGTGCAGAGGCCTTCGTCTGACATGCCGATCGCGGCGCCGAGGAGCGCTTCCAGCGCCTTGTCCTGATGTTCCGGGGCAATGCAGACGGTGTAGACCCTTCCGGGGAAGGGCTGAAACTTGGGAGTGGGTGTCTCGCTGAAAGTGGCGGACTGATCGATCCGCCATAGGCCAGGTGCGACATGTGGCCGCCCTCCCGTTACTACGATCTCCGTGTCGGCGGGGGCCGGCGGAGCCGCAAGCACGACGGCGGCGGGACCGGCCGGTTGCTCCGGCGCGGAGGCCGCAGGATCCCATGGCGGCGGCCGGTAGGCAACGGAGGCGATCCGTTCGTCCAGACAGGCCTTGGCCGGAACGGGATCGCGAAACCGTCCCGGATGCAGGCATTGAGCACGGTGCAGACGAAGCGGTCGATATTGTCGTCGCCGCTGGAGATCACGGGATCGCAGCGTTTCATGTGCCTGCCCCAGAGCGCGTAGTTCAGCCTGACCTTGCGGATCTTGCTGCCAAGCACGACGATATCCTCGCCCGAAGGAATGGCGGGGGAGGAAGGGGCAGGGGCCTGTGCCAGGGAAACGGCTGAAGGTGCCGCGAAGATCAGCGCTCCGGCAGCCAGGAAACGCGCTGCGCGACTTGCCGGGTGCCTCCCTCTCATGCTGCAATGATATGCGGCTTCTTCAGGGCTGCAAGCGCTTTGCGGAGGTCCCGGCATCGGCCTTTCAGTGTTTTAACCGTAGCCCGGCGATGACGTCGCGGACATTGATCGCAGGGACGAAAGTAACGCGGTTGACCCGCGCGGCGGCCCACCGCTTCCTTGTTGCAAGACAATGGGAGGGAAGCGATGGCGACGTTCGTGCTGGTCCATGGCGGCGGTCATGGCGGTTGGTGCTACAAGCCGGTGGCGCAATTGCTGCGCGGCATGGGGCATGAGGTCCACGCGCCTTCGCTGAGCGGCCTTGCCGACCGGGCACACCTGCTCAGCAGTGCCATCGATCTGGAGACGCATATCGATGACGTGGCGGGCCTCCTGGAATTCGAGGATCTGACGGAGGTCGTGCTGGTCGGTCACAGTTATGGCGGCATGGTCATCACCGGTGCGGCGGATCGCAAGCCGGGGCGGGTAGGCCACCGCGTCTATCTGGACGCGGCCTATCCGCGCGATGGCGAGTCTCTCTACGAGCATGCCTACGAACAGATTCACATGGCAAGACAGGGGTTGCAGGAAGTGGATGGCGTGTCCGTGGTCATGGCGCCGATGCCGGGCTTTGCGGCATTTTTCGGGGTAACCGATCCGCAACTCGGCGCGTGGACCGATACCAGGTTGACCGTGCAGCCGTGGAAATGCTTCGAGCAGAAGATCGTGCTGCAAAACGAATCCGCGATGAGGGCCATTCCCGAAAGCCATCTGATCTGCACTTCGACCATTCCCGGGCGCGATATGGCGCTTTTGCAATCCCGCTCGCAGGGGCGGGTGTGGGATATCGATACTGGCCACGACCTCATGCTGACCGAGCCCGCATGGGTGGCGGAGCGGTTGCATGCCATCGTTCAAACGTCTTGAACGGGTCGCCGAGACAATAAATTAAAGATAAGCTATTGAATTGTCGGATATGGCCGGAACAAGATTTAACCGCGAATAGCGTTTCACGATTGTTCGCGCCGCTGTAGCAAGCTGGGACGCGCCCCTTGTTCTGCTGGGTAGTGCGGATTGACAGTCCGCGCCGGTTGGGGACTTTGGCGCATATCAACCAGAAACACGGTGGCGAGTCCCTTGACCCAGATCGTATTCAGCAAGGAAGTATGGAGCGCGCGTCTGCGCGACTTCCTGCACGATTGCACGGGCAGCGCGCCCTCGGAAGAGCACGATCGCATTCGCGAGGCACTGCTGCTGTTCGTCGAAACGCCCGAACTTCGCGGCCGGGAAAGGCGCCCGTCCGGCGTGGATCCTATCCCTGTCGATCCGGCGGCGATCGAGGCCATGCTGGCCTGCGGGGCTACGGAGAGTGCGGTTCTGGCGCTGATCGGCCCGGACGATACTTTCATGCTGTCCCGCGGAATGAACGGCACGTGTCTGGCAACCCTGGTCATGGCCGACGGTTCCGAGGAAATGATCTGCGAGGCGGCCACGCTCTCCCTCGCCCTTCTGGCGGCCTATGTCTCGAAGCTCCTGACGGGCATGGAGCGCAAGGAAGACAAGGCACAGGTGACTTTGCCTTCGGGCGTCAGGCTGCACTGAGCGGCGAGGCTTTCGCAGGCCGGGCAATTCAATTCACCAATGCCGCTTCGATGGCGATGCGGATGGCGTCGGACGTGTGGTTCGCGCCCAGCTTGTTCAGCATGTTGGCGCGGTGGATTTCCACGGTCCGCGGGCTGATCGAGAGCCGTTCGCCGATAAGCCGGTTGGAAAGGCCGCTGGCGACGCCGCCCAGAACTTCGCGCTCGCGGCGGGTCAGGCGATCGATCCGGGCGCGGGCCATGACTTCGCGCAGCTTGCTGTTGCCGACATGCTCCGCCCGTTCGATGGCACGCGCCAGCGTGGCGTTCAGTTCATCGGCGGCGATGGGCCAGGCGATATAGTCGATCGCGCCGTCGAGCACGGCTTCGACGATACGGTTCGCGCTGGGTTGCTCGCTGAAGGCGATGATCGGGAACCATTCGCCGTGATGTGCCATGTTGTCTATCAGATCGTCGATCGCGCCGGCCTCGTCATGGATGAGGACCACGCCCGAACGCGGCCAGGCGCTGGACAGTTCGGTGATGTTCTCGAAAGGCTCGACGTGGATCTGTCCGGCCGAGAGAGCGTGACTGATCGCCGCGCGTCGTCGCAAGTCGTTGTCGATCAGGATGAGATTGGAAATCCGCTCCATACAGAATTCTCCCTCTTCGGCTTGTGCCTAGGGGGATATTCGCATGCGCGCCCCGATGCGCGCCCGACCTGCTCCGAAATCGAGCTATGCTTCGGATGTAACCCTGGAAGCGAAGGCTGGCGGGCGATTTCGGCAACCGAAACGGGAACAGTTTCCTTGTCTATGGCGCACCAACCGGATTTACCGATGCGCCAGCAGGGCCTGCCCGATCTCCGCGAAATCGGCGCGCAAGGCCTGCAGGCTGGGGGCGTCGAAGGCGACGGCGCTGTCCAGCACCGTACGCCGCGCCGCATCGTAGAGCTGGTTGAGCGCGGCGGCGATCTCGCTAGAGCCGGAAACGCCCAGATGCAGGGCGGTGATCGCGGTCAGTGCGCGCGTCAGCGACCGGCTCTTGAGGCCGTTGTCGCCCTTGCGGTCGGCATGAATGGCCGTGCCGAGCGCGGCGACAAGATGTTCGTAGCACAGATGCACCAGCTCGGCCGGACCGGCGCCGCTCACCCGCGCGTCGAAATCTACCCGGCGGTATGCCTCGACCGGGGAAAGCTGGCGCCGCATCCTAGCTGCTCTTGTTCCACTGGGCGATCTGGTTCTGGAGCATCGTCAGCGTCGATTTCGAAATCCCGATCCGGGTTTCCGAAACCGTGAACTGGCCGGCGAGCCGTGCCCGCAGCTTCTCCTGCTGTTCGGCGAGCTCCGTCCGGTCCTCGGCGATCTGCGAAAGCTGGCTGGTGTAGCGGGTGATCGAACCGCCCAGCGTTCCCCCGTCGCTGGCGGAACTGGCGGCGCGGTAGATCTTGTCGTAGCTGGTGTAGACGCCGTAGAGCCCGTTGGTGAACATGGCGGCGACACCTTCGGGATCGGCCGCGATCGCGGCGCCCACCCGCGCGGTATCGAGCGCGAAAGTGCCGTCGCGCTGGGTCTTGAGGCCGAGGTCCGCCAAAGTCCTGGCCGTGCCGGTGGCGTTCGGCATGATCGTGCTGCCCGCGAAAGCGGAAAGCGCCCGCTTGAGGGCGCGCGTGCCGCTGTCCGCCGCCAGATCGCCGCCGATGGCGGTGGCGGCGTTCAGCGCGGCCATGACCTCGTTCAGCGCATCGGTCAGATCCTGCATGGCCCCGGCGATCGAGGTTGCGGGGTCGGAGAAACCCACTGTGGTCGGCGCGCCGGGGTTGGCGGCCTTGAGTTGCAGCTTCACGCCGGGGATCGCGTCGGTGACGGTGTTCGACTTTGCGGTCATCGACAGGCCGTCGATCCTGAAAGCGGCGTCCTTCGCGCTCGCCAGCAATTGACCGCCGTTCGATGACGAGGGGGACCATGCCAGATCCGAGAGGCCGGGGCTGGCTTCCAGCACGAAGCCGTTGGCCGCGCCTTCCTGTCCCTTGAGCACGAGACGGGCGCCGTCGATGGTCTGGGCGACATAGGCGCTGACCCCTGCATTGGCGGCGTTGATCGCCTTCGCCGCGTCCGCCAGTGTCGCCCCGGCGGCGATCGTCACGTTGACCGGGGGATGGGCGGCATCCTCGGCGAAATCGCTCCCCGCGATAGTCCCGAAGCGCAAGGTCAGGGTCCCCGAGCCTACCGCCGAATTCGAGGCGGCGAAGGCCTTGCCGGCAAGTTGTTGTCCGCTCGCAAGCTGGGTCACTTCCAGCGAATAGGTGCCCTTGGGCGTGGTGGTGCCCGTCAACGTGCCCGTAGCGACCGCGCCGTTGGCGACATTGGGACTGCGCGACAGGTCGCCGGAGCGCACCAGCGTGCCGAGCGAGGTGTTCAGCGACAGCATCATCGACTTGATGTTCGATGCGGCCGAAATCTGCGCGGTGAGCTTGTCGGATCGCGCGGTCAGCCGGTCGTTGCGGTTTGCGAACTGCGCGGCGGCGAGATTGTTCGCCAGGGCGGCCATGTCCACGCCGCTGCCGCCGTCGAGCGCGGTTACCAGCGAGGACGTGGTCTGCGAGGTGGAGGTGGGGGAAATAGCCATGCGGGGAAGAACGGCGGCTGCGAATTCTTGTTAAGGGCTGGTCTGCCGGGGATCGAGGCGGCCATCCGCGTCGAACCGGACGGTTATTGGCACGGAGACTTCGGGAGGGTGGCGGTTCTCCCCGCGTTTCAGGGCCAGCACGAAAGCCAGGATGGCGGCGACGGCGGCATAGTGGTCCTCGCGGATCATCTGTTTTTCGCGCGTGGTGAAGTAGACCGACCGGGCGAGTGCGGGATAGCGCAGCACCGGCACGGCAAACTCTGCCGCCATTTCGCGCATGGCCAGCGCCCGCTCGCCCCGCCCCTTGGCGATGACGACGGGGGCGGGCGCTTTCGCGGGATCGTAGGCAAGCGCCACCGCGAAGTGCGCGGGATTGGCGACGATGAACTGCGCTTCCTTCATGGCGGGCTGGAGGCCGCCCATGGCGATCCTGCGCTGACGCTCCCGGATCGCGGCTTTCTTCTCGGGAGAGCCCTCGCTTTCCTTTGCCTCTTCCCGCACGTCCTGAAGGGTCATTTTCAGGCGCAGCATGCGCCGCACCAGTTGCACCGGCAGATCGACCAGCGCGATGGCGAACAGTCCTGCCGAGAGCCAGAACAGCAGCCGGACAAGCGCGTCCCAGGCATAGGCGAGTTCCCCAAAGAGGTTGCCGCGCCCCAGCCTTGCCAGGCTTTCCAGGTGGTCTTCCGCCCAGATCCAGGCGATCGTGCCCAGCAGGGCGACTTTGGCGATTCCCTTGGCCATCTCGATCAGGCCGGTCGGGCCGAACATGCGCTTGAGGCCGGAGATCGGGTTGATCCGTGAGGCCTTGGGCGCGAGGTTGCCGCCGACCCACCGTCCTTCGCCGAAGCCGAGCTGGGACAGGAGCGAGGCCAGGATGACGATCGCCCCCAGCAGGAGCAGCGGCGGCAGTACGGCGAGAAGCGCGCCCATCAGCGCTGCGCCGGGGGTGAAATCGTCCAGCGCCGTCCTGTTCCATGTGAAACCCGCGCGCAGGACTGCGGCGAGCAGGTCCAGCATCCACGGTCCCGCCACCATGAGCCAGACCGCGCCGATCGCCACCGCGGCGGCAGTCGCCAGTTCGCGGGAGCGGATGACGTCGCCGCGCTTGGCCGCCTCGCGCTTGCGCTTTGCGGAAGGGGCGAAGCTTTTCTCGCCTTCCTGTTCGCTCATGGTGCCAGAAGCTCGGCGACCTGGGCGATGGCATCGGCGGAGAGCCGCACCACCAGGTCGGTCAGCACCGGCGCGCCCACCAGCAGCGCCGCGATGCCGCCAAGCACGCCTGCCGGAAGCCCCAGCGAGAACAGGTTTAGCGAGGGCGCCGAGCGGCCCAGCACGCCGGTCACGATCTGCACCACCAGCAGGATCAGGCAGGCCGGGAGCGCGATGGTCACAGCGACCGCGAACATCCGTGCCGCGAACCCGGCGATCAGGGCGAAGCGCTCCGCACCCAGCCAGGTTTGTCCCGGCGGCAGGGCGCGGTAGCTTTCCACGATGAGGGCGAACCATTGCAGATGCGCGCCGAGTGCAAGGAACACCAGCGACAGCACCACGGCGAAATACTGGCCCAGTGCGGGCGATTGCGCCCCGGAACCGGGATCGACGGCAGTGGCGAGGCTCATGCCCATCGACCCGCCCACCAGCTCGGCGGCTAGGATCGGTGCGGCGAAGGAGAGTTGCAGCGCGAAGCCCAACGCCAGCCCGACGAGGATCTCCCCCATGACCGCCATCATGCCCGCCACGGAAAACAGCACTGGGGGAGCCATTACCGGCGTCCATGCGCAGACCAGCACGGCAAGGGCGCCTGCACCGATCACCCGCACTTGCGGCGGCACTCCGGCAATGCCGAAAAGCGGGGCGGCCACCAGCGCGGCGCCGATCCGCGTCATCACGAAGAGGAGCCGCCAGAATTCCGCCTCCAGCGCGCCGAAGCCGAAATCGAGCTGGATCACGGCCCGACCTGTCCACTTTGTCCGGCCTGTCCGCTCTGTCCGATAAGAGCGATCCGGGTGAAGACGTCCTGCGCGAATTCTCCCACCAAGGCCATCATCGCGCTGCCGAACAGGACCAGCACCAGGGCCGTCACCGCGAGCTTGGGCACGAACGTCAGCGTCTGCTCGTTCACCGAAGTGGCTGCCTGCACCACGCCTACCGCGAGGCCCACCGCCAGCGAGGCGATCAGCACCGGCGCGGCAACGAGCGCGGTGGTCCAGAGCATCCGGTCGGCCAGCGCGAGCAGGGGGGTGATATCCTCCATCAGTTGAAGCTCGCCGCCAGCGACCCCATCAGCAGTGACCATCCGTCCACCATGACGAAGAGTAGCAGCTTGAACGGTAGCGAGACCACCATTGGGCTCATCATCATCATGCCCAGGCTCATCAGCACCGAGGAGACGACCAGGTCGATCACCAGAAACGGCAGGAACAGCATGAAGCCGATCTGGAACGCGGTCTTGAGCTCGCTGGTGACGAAGGCGGGGAGCAGGATCGAGAAAGGGACTTCCGCACTGCTCCTGAAGCGGAGCGGGCCATCCTGGGCCCCGTTCCCGGCCGCCATCTGCGCGAACATCGCGAGATCGCGTTCGCGGGTCTGGCGGATCATGAAGGCGTGGAATTCGCGCGCGCCTGCGGCAATGCCCTGTTCGGCATCGATCCGGCCCGCCGCATAAGGGGCAATGGCGCTGGCGTTCACGCGTTCGAGCGTCGGCGTCATGACGAAAAGCGAAAGGAACAGCGCCAGCCCGATCAGCACCTGGTTGGGCGGCGATTGCTGGAGGCCCAGCGCCTGCCTCAGGATGGCCAGAACCACCAGGATGCGGGTGAAACTGGTCATCATCAGGATCAGGCTGGGCAGGATCGTCAGCAGCCCCATGACCAGCAGGAGTTGCAGCGACAGGCTGAGGCCGGTTCCGGCTCCGGCCCCTGCACCAGATAACGAGCCGAGCGCCCGGTCGAGCGCGCCGGGGATCGCGCTCTGCGCTCGCGCGGCACCGGGCAGGAGCGCGGCGAGCATCAGACAGGAGGCGAAACGGCCCCTCACGGCTCGGGGCTTTCCCTGCGGGCAGGGGCCTCGGCCAGCCGGGTAAGGCCCTGCCGGGTCGCCGCCACAAGGATTTCCCGGTCGTGGAAGGCGATCACCGCCAGCCGCTGGGTGGGGGAAAGCATCAGGGTCTCGACCACGCGCAGCGAACGACTACCGGGGCCGCGCCCCGCCCGTTCCTGGATGCGCCGCGTCGCCAGCAGGCAGCCCCATGCCAGCAGGCCGACCAGTGGCAGCAGCACCAGCAGCTTGAGCAGATACCACAGCATCAGGGCCGGGTGTCCTCGCCATCGGGCAGGGCGGGGGACAGCGCGTCTTCCGCCGCGTCCCCTTCCATCCCGGCGATCTCCACGATCCGCAGCCCGAACCGGCCGTTGTGGGAGACGACTTCCCCGCGCGCGATCGCCTTGCCGTTGACCAGCACGTCGAGCAATTCGTCGGTCATCCGGTCGAGCACCACCAGGCTTTCCGGCCCGAGCGAGAGCACGTCCTTCAGCTTCATCTGGGTGCGGCCCAGTTCCACGGTCAGGCGCACGTCGACATCGCGAAGAAAGTCGAGGCCGCGGGGATGGATGCTCATCTTCGGTCGGTTTCCTGATCTGGCACGAGGGTTCGAAAAGCGTGGGAGGATGTTTGGAGGAGTGTGCCGGTGCCGCTCAGATCCGCGTCTCGCGGATTTCCAAACAGACTCTCAGAACGCATGGGTCAGCTGCACCGCGACGCGGTCGTCGATCTCGCCGATGGTGCCGGTGGCGAGGGTTTTTCCGCCGATTTGCAGGGGAACGCTGCGCGCCACGGCCACCGGCAGGACGTCGCCCGGTCGCAAGGCGGACAGGCGCGTCATGCCGAGGCGCATGTCCACCAGCACGGCGGTCACTTCCAGCGGCATCGAAGCGAAGGGCTCTCCGGTCGGGCCGGGCGTGGCGAGGCGGCCCTGCCGCACGGGCGCATGGTGCTGCGAAGCCATGGCGGCGGTCAGGGTATCGATCGGCAGGGCCAGCGTGAGCGACCAGGAGGGGAAATCCACCTCTTCGATCTCCAGCGACAGGAGCAGCAACTGGGTGTCGGGCGGAAAAGGATCGAGCTGGCGCAGGTTGGTGTCGCGTCGCAGCGGGTGGACGCGGTGATCGTCACCGGGACCCAGCGCGAATGTCAGCGCATCGGCGAGGCATCTTTCGAGACGGGCGAGCAGCAGTTCGGCGGAGAGCGGGAAAGCGTCCGGCGCCGGTTCGGGCACCTCGCCGGGGCCGCCGAAAGCGCGGTCGACCAGCCGGAAAACGGGCGCGGCGTCGAAACTGGCCAGCAGCGGCAAGTCCGAAGCGCCCATGCCCATCAGGCAATGGGAGGCCAGCCCCTCGGCCGTGTCCCGGAGCGCAGCGAACGCGGCGTCCTTCGGTATGCCCGAACGGACAGAAGGGACTTCGTCGCCCGAAAGCCGGGCAAGGCCCAGGGCCAGCCCTCGCGCGAGCCGTTCTCCGATCAGGGCAAGCGCGGGCTTCGGATCGGCAAGCGCGGAATCGCCAGCCACGAGTTCGCGGCAGTGGCTGGCGGCGGGGCGGGCGTGCGGCGGGGTCATCATCGCCTCACTGGATGATGAAAGTGCGGAAATAGACGCCATCCACACCCCCGAACCCTTCCTTGCGCAGCAGCACCGCGTTGATCGCGGCGGTCATCCGCTTTTCCAGCCGGTCCTTGCCTGCGATCGTGTAGACATCGTTCTCCGGCGTATCGGCCAGGATTTCGAGCAGGGCGGAGCGGATCGCCAGTTCGTGCTTCTTCATCCATATCAGTACCCGCCCGTCGCGCCGGGTGGAGCAGGCCAGACTGAGCTGGACCAGAGCGTCGGAATCCTTGAGGTTGGAGGTGAAATCGTCGCTGAACGTGAAATAGGCGGTGCGATAGGGATCGCCGCCTTCTCCTTCCACTTCGGGCGCTGCGCCTTCCTCTCCCTCGCCTTCGGCCTTGGGCATATAGGGGTCATCCTCGCCCTTGCGGATCAGCTTGGGCTGGTTGTCCTCCCGGCTTTCGGCATGGCCGCCGCCGATAGTGCCGCTCATCACCAGGGCGAGCACGCCTCCACCGCCAGCGACAAGCATGGCCAGCGCGACCAGCAGCAGCCCGAGCTTGCTCTTGCCCTTTCCCGAGGCCCCGTCGCCCGTGGCGGCATTGCCGTCCTGCGCAGCCTTTACGTTCATGCTTGGTGCCCCCTGGCTTTCGGATCAGGCGTAGATGTCGCTCGGCCCATGGTCGGCGGTATGGGCGCGGCTGGGGATGTCGGGGTCCCCCTGCCGATCCTGCGCCCGTCCCTCGCGGCTGGAACCGGGCTGACCCCCGCCACCGGAAGCCTGTCGTTCGGCACTGCCGCGTATGTCCGGCTGCATGCCTGCATGGGGCTGACCCGATGGCTGAGGATTGTCGCGCGGCACATCGCCGTTCGATCCGCCATGAGCGAGAGCCACGGCCACGGTGGCCAGTACCGAGCCGCCGAAGCCCGGCGCGGAGCTGGCCATGGTCACGGCCAGGCCTCCGTCCTCATGACGGAATTCCAGAGAGACCTGCCCGAATTGCGCATGGCGCAGCGCCGTGCGAACGACTGGCGGCGCTACCGCGTCACGGGCTTCGGAAAGACGATCGACGAGCGCGGCGAAGTCCTGCGGTGCCTGCGGGGACGCCGTGGTTTTCGATGGAACGGCTGCAAGCGGCGCGGTGATCTGCGCATGGAGTGGCGGCGATGCGGCGGGCAGGTCCTGGCCCGTCAACACCGGCTTCGGCGCATCGTCGGGTGGGGTGGACGTGGCTGATGCAAGCGGTGCAGCGTGCGTTTGCGTGGTGGTCACCCGATGAGGTGAGTCTGACGATGCGGGGGTAGCGATCTCCTGCGCGGGATTGCCAAGGGCCTGAAGTGCCGGTCCTGAAGGGATCGGAGTGCGATTTGTCAGCGCGGCGTGGACAGGGAGGAGATCCTGCGTACCGGTCCGGCGGATGTCGGCGCCGGTGTTCGGGCCGATATCCGCTTCGACGGGGGCAGGGCCAAGGGAAGTGCAACCGGAGCAAAGGCCAATCGGTCCGTATCGATCGTGGCTGCCGGAATGGGCTGCGTCACGGGCGCCGAGATCGCGGCTGGTGGTGGCAGAACGGCAGGGCGCCCCGGAAGCCCGGTCGCAGTCGGATGTTCGCCTTGTGCGACGGCGGCAACTTGCGGTGGAGGGGCGGGAGGCAAGAGCGGCGCCGCAAGGAGAGGGAGGTCCGGCAGCAGTGCGGGCAGGATCGGCGCGGGCTGTTCGTCAGGCGCCAATTCTTCCAGATCTTCGGTCGCGTCGACAGGCCCATCCGGCAGGATCTTGCCGGTCAGCTTGCCGACAATGCCGCTGGATGGAGCGGTTGCCGGATCGACATCTCCACCTGCCTCAAGGTCGGGTTCGAGGAAAACTTCTCCGCCCATCAGTTGAAGCAGGGCCGCAAATCCTTCGTTTTCAGCCAGTTCCGGCGAGGCCATGCTCCCGGTGGCCGCGATGTCGCTGCCCGGTGTGGGAATGCGCGCAGGCGTGGGGGCGGAAAACTGGATCATGCCTTGCGGCTCCTCGTTTCGGGCGAGCGGATCGTTCGCGGATTGCTATTCAAGACCCGTGCCAGACGGCTTCCGGCTCCCCAACGCGGGGACGGTGCGGGCCTTGGCGATTGTGCGCTCCTGAAGCGCGGCGCGTTCCTCGGTGGCGGCGCGGCGGCGTTCGGCTTCGGCAAGAAGCAGTTGCTTGGCATCGGCAATGGACTGCGCGCGCACGGCATCGCCTTGGGTGGCTTGGCGAATGGCCTGAAGCCCGCCGACGAAGCGCCCCACCTGATGCAAAGCGCCGCCATCGGTCATTTCGCGGCGGGTCGCGTAGTCGTCGGCCATGCGGCGGGTCCGTTCGGAAAGATCGCGCAGGCGGGAGAGGGTGCTTTCCGCCTGCGCCGCCTCGATCGCGGCGGTCTGCCGGGCAATGGCGCGGATCTTTTCGAGGCGGCGCAGCCGCATGAGCCGCCTGCGATCCTCGTTCATCGCCCGACGCCCAGCAGGGCCGCAAGCTGCGCGGCGCTTTCATCGAGCGGCACGATTTCGCCCTGGGGCTGGCCGAGAAAGCCGGTCAATTGGTCGTGCATGGCGATGGCCCGGTCCAGCTGAGGGTCCGCCCCGGCGCGATAGGCGCCCATCAGCACGAGGTCGCGATTGGTCTCGTAGCTGGCGATAAGCGCGCGGAACTGCCGGGCAAGCTGCTGGTGGTCCTGCGGGACGATATCGTTCATCACCCGGCTGAGCGAGGCCGCGATGTCCACCGCCGGATATTGCCCGCGCTGAGCAAGATCGCGCGACAGCACGATGTGGCCGTCGAGGATCGAACGGGCCGTGTCCACCACCGGGTCGTCCTGGTTGTCGCCGTCCGCCAGCACCGTGTAGAGCCCGGTGACCGAGCCGCCCGATGCCGCGGAATTGCCCGCGCGCTCGACCAGTTTGGTGATCGTCGCCAAGGCGGAAGGCGGATAGCCGCGCGCCGCGCCGGGCTCCCCCAGCAACAGACCGATCTCGCGCGCGGCGTGGGCGACGCGGGTGAGGCTGTCCATGATCAGCAGGACCTGCCTGCCCCTTGCGCGGAAATGCTCGGCCATGGCGGTCGCCAGCATGGCGCCGCGCAGGCGCAGGTTCGGCGCATGGTCGGCGGGGACGGCGATCACCACGGTCTTGTCCCGCTTTTCGGCCTGCATGTGCCGCTCGACGAAGTCCGAGACCTCGCGCGCGCGCTCGCCGATCAGGCCGACGACCACCACCTCGGCACTGGCCCCGCGCGCGATCATATCGATCAGCACCGACTTGCCGACGCCCGAGCCTGCCATCACGCCGATGCGCTGGCCGACCCCGAACGTGGTGAGGGCATTGAGCGCGCGCACGCCGGTATCGAAAGGCAGGCGCACCGGGCTGCGGTCCAGCGCGGAAGTCCGCACGCCGCCCGCGGGCCATTCGAGGCGGCTGTGGATCGCAAAGCCGCCGTCTATGGGAAGCGCCTCGCCGTCCACCGCGCGGCCCAGGAATGGATCACCTACCGGCAGCAGGCCGGGGCGCCCTTCCGCCCAGACCCGGGCGCCCGGACGCAGCAGGATCATGTCGCCGAGGAGCATCATCATCGTCCGCCCGTTGCGAAAGCCGATCACTTCGGCGGCCAGCGACTTGCCCGGTGCATGGGAGACGCGGCACATCGCACCGACCGGAACGGAAAGCCCGCTCACTTCCAGCAGCCCCCCGTCACAGGCGACGACGAGGCCGAAGCGGCGGGGCGAGAGGTCGAGCGGCTGGGCACCGAGATCGGCCAGGATCGGTTTCCAGAGCTTCAGCAAGAGGAGGCTGCCCCGGTCAGCATCGCTGGAGCGCCTCGGCAATGGCGCGGCGCCAGTTGGCGGGTCCGTCCTCCACCCCGCCGGTCGTGGTTTCGATGCGGACGGTGCCGCGTTCGAGCGTGGCGTCGGGCTGTACCTGCCATTCGGCGGAGAGCCGGGGGGAAACGAGCCGGAGGTCCTCGGGGTGAAGGCGGACGAGCCGTTCGTCCTCGGCGCGTTTCAGCATGGCGACGGCCACGGAGATGCGGCGCAGCAGGGCCTCAGGCTCTATCGCCAGCGGGGCTATGGCGGATTCGCACAAGGCCGAGACGGTATCGCGCAGGCGCAGGCGCAGTTCCTCTTCGAGCGCCGCGTCGAGCCGTTCGAAGGCCAGCGAAAGACCGGTTCGTGCGGCGGCTTCGGCATCGGCGCGGATCTGCGCTTCGCGGGAGGCCTGCTCGTGCCCCAAGGCGAACCCGTGGTTGAAGGCCTCGGCGACGGGGTCGGTACTGTCGGGTTGGTCATTGGGCGGCGGCGGCGCGGGATCGGCGGCCGGAGCGGGCGTCATGTCTCCGGCGAAGCGGGCATCCGGCTGGAACGCGGAAGGGCGGGACAGGCTTTCGGGTAGCCGCCTGCCGGTCTGGTCGGGGGGGCGTTCGCCTTCCGCGTTCCGGCGCGAGAAACCGAGGTCAGACATAGTCGTCGTCTCCCGATCCGAAAGCGATCGTGCCGTCGGCGGCCAGGCGGCGCGCTATCGTCACGACTTCCTTCTGCGCCGCGACCACATCGGCAAGGCGTGTCCGCCCCCGCGCGGCGATCTCGTCCTTCACGCCGTCGGCGGCGCGGCTGGACATGGCGCGGAAGAACACCTCGCGTTCCGCCTCGTCCACGCCCTTGAGCGCATCGATCAGGGTATCGTTGGGGACATCGCGCAGCAGGGAGCCCATCGCCTTGGGATCGAGCACGAAGAGATGTTCGAACTTGAACATCTCGTCCTCGATCTGCCGCGCCAGCACCTTGTCGCGGCGGCTCAGCTCACCCAGGACGCGCTTCTCCACGACTTTGCCGACGCCGTTGATGATCTCCGCCGCCTCGCGCGCGCCGCCGATCGAGAGCGGGCGGTGGCCGTGATGCTCGGCAATGCGGCGGGCCAGCAGGTCCTCCAGCATGAGGATGGCCTGGGGCGAGACCGGGCCGAGCGTAGCGATCCGGTGGACGATGCCGGGCTGGTCCTCGGCAGGAAGCGCGTGGAGCACGGCCGCCGCCACTTCGGGCGCGAGCTGTACCAGCAGCACGGCAATGGCCTGTGGATGCTCGCCGCGTACCAGCGGCGCGAGCGAATCCGGGGTGAGCCAGCGCGCGAGTTCGAGCGCGGGATGCTGGGGCGCGGCAGGCAGGATGCGGCGCATCATGTTGTCCGCCTTCACCTCACCCACGGCGCGGGCGAACATGCCGCGCACCTGCCCCGCCCGGTCGTGCGCGACCAGACCGAGCGTCTCGGTCCGCGCGACGAAACCGGCGATGGCCCCGGCGATCAGGTCTGGCCCGATTTCCCCCAGCGCGCACATCCTTTCGCCGAGACGGTGCAGCTCTTCCGGCTCCAGTTCCGCCAGGATGCGGCTGGTCTGCTCCTCATCGAGCAGCATCATCATGATCGCGGCGTTCTCCCCGGAAGTAAGCGGGGCGGTGAGGGGGGCGGGCGTTTCGCTCATCAGGCGGCCCTCGCCCCATTGGCCCTCGCCTCGTTTGCCTCATCGCCGGGCAACGGGTCGTTGATCATCTGGCGAAGCGCGGCGACGGCGCTGTCGGGCTGTTCCGACACCAGGCGTTGCGCCAGGTTGACCTGCCGCGAGAGCAGGTCGGCGCGTTGCAGATCGATGTCGAGACCGTCGGCGCCGGGGATCTCGGGGCGATGCGGCAGGGCACCCGCCAGCGCTCCGGTCGCGGCCGGGTCGTCGCGCGCACGTTCGAGGGCAAGGCGGACGGCGTCTCCGTCCCCGGCTTCCTCTATGACGTCGCCTTTCGCCTTGCGGCGTTTGCGGCCGGGGGCCTTGTTGCCCTGCGCAGCGTCGCGCCGCACCGCCGCGATGAGCGGGCGTATGCCGAGCATCAGCACCATCAGCACGGCCAGCAGGGCGGCGCCGTTGCGCACGATCATTGCGAACCACGGCGTTTCGTAGAAGGGAAGGGCGCTGTCGCTGGCCGGTTCGAACTTGCGGACGATCACCTTGACCTGATCGCCGCGCTGCGGGTCCGCGCCGACGGCCGCGCTTACCAGTGCCTCTATGTCCTGAACCTCCCGCGCGCCTTTCACGGCGTCTGCCTTGATCGCCACGGCCACGGAAATGCGCTTGATCCCGCCGGGGCGCGTATTGGCCACCGAGACCTGACGGCCCAGTTCGTAAGTGCGGCTGGACGAGGATTCGCCGTTGGTCGGGCCGGTCGATGATGCCGGTGCGGGCGTTTCCTGCGGCGGGCCGGGGCGGGGCTGTGCGGCAGGCGGCGGTGTGTTCGAGAGGACGCCCGGTACGCCCACAGCGGGAGGCGCGCCGGTGGATTGCGATTGTTCCTGCGTCTCGCTGCGCACTACGCCGTCCTTGTCGTAGCTTTCGCGCGCGGACGTCACGTCGTCCATGTCCAGCGCGACTTGCGCCTGGGTCGTGAAATTGTCGGGGCCGAGCACCGGGGTGAGCAGGCCGGAGACCTGATCGCGGATCTTCGCCTCCAGACGCGATTGCAGGTTCATGCTGTCGGCGTCGGCACCGCCGTCCTGCGACAGGAGGCGCCCGTGCTGGTCCACCACTTTCACGGCATCGCTGGCAAGACCCGGGACCGATCCGGCAACGAGATTGACCACGGCCATGACCTGCCCCTCGGAAAGCTGACGTCCGGCCTTGAGCCTGACCATGACCGAGGCGGTGGGCGGAACGTTCTCGCGCACGAAGACCGACTTTTCGCCCTCTGCTATATGAACCCGGACGGCTTCGACGCCGTCGATCTCGGCAATGGTCGATTGCAGGTCGTGCTCGCGTGCGGAGCGCAGGCGTTCGCCCTCCAGCGTGCGGCTGGCGCCCATCGGCAGCTTGTCCAGCATCTGGTCGCCGCTTTCGGGTGCGGCAAGAGCGCCGTCGGAGGCGACCAGCATCCGGGCCTTGTAGAAGTCTCCCTCGCCCACCGTGAGCGTGCCCGTGCCGCTGTCGATCCGGTAACCGATGCCCGCCTGATCGAGCGCGGCGACCACGCCGGCGCGGTCGGCATCGTCGAGCTGTCCGTAAAGCACCCGCTGCGGCGAAGGGGCCAGCGTGGCCCATGCCAGCAGTGCCCCGCCCACGGCGGCGAAGCCGACGAAGGCAGGCAGCAGCTTCCTGACCGCGGGCTGGGCGGCGAAGGCGCCGAGGCGGGTCAGCACCGGGCCGCCCGAGCGATCCATGAGCGGGGCGAAAAGGGAAGGGGCGGGGTGCCGGGCGCCGTCACCGGCCCGCGCGGGAACGAGATCGGCCATTCAGCTCAGACTCCCATCCGCATGATGTCCTGATAGGCCGAGAGCAGGCGGTTGCGCACCTGCATGGTGGCCTCGAAGGCGATCCCGGCCTCCTGCCGGGCAAGCATGACCCGGGCCACGTCCGTCACTTCGCCTTTCTGGTAGGCATCGGTCACGCTTTCCGCGCGGCCTTGCGCGGCATTGACGCCGTCCAGCGCCGCCTTCAGCGTATCGGCGAAGCCCTGGCCGGACGAAGTCGCAAAGTCGTTCGCTGTACTGCCTTGCGCGGCGTGGATCTGCTGAAGCAGGTCGCTGCGCTGGATGATCTGCTCCCGCATCGCCATGATCTGCTGGATGCCGCTTGAAAGGCCGGTCGGCGCGCTCATCGCCGGGCGCCCGCGGCGCCGCGCAGGCTATGCGGGCCGATGTCGATACCGGCCTCGCGCAGTGCGGCGAGGCGGTATCGCAAGGTTCTTTCGGAAATGCCGAGTTCGCGGGCGGCGCGCAGGCGGTTGCCGCCGCAGGCCTCCAGCGTCTCGACGATGGCGCGCGCTTCGGAGTGCTGGACGATGCTGGAAAGCTTGCGACCGCTCTCGGCCACCGGGACAGCCGTTGCCGCAAGCAGCGCCGCCGGGATCAGCCGGGCAGGACTGTCGAAGACGATGTGCTCGGGTGCGATCAGCGCCTTGCCGTGGACCAGCAGCAGGGCGCGGCGGATCACGTTTTCCAGTTCGCGAACATTGCCGGGCCATGCGTGCAGCTTGAGCATGGCCAGCGCGGCCTCGCCCAGGCAGGGCACCCGTGCCGGATCGGGCGCATGGCGCATCGCCATCGCGAAAGCGAGCGGCGCGATATCCTCGGGCCGCTCGCGCAAGGGACGCAAGGTGAGCGGGAAGACGTTCAGCCGGTAATAGAGGTCGTCCCGAAAGCGGCCTTCGGCGACTTCGGCGGGCAGGTCGCGGTTGGCGCAGGCGATGACGCGCAGGTCTACCCTTATCGGCCGGGTCGCGCCGATCGGCACGACTTCCTGCTCCTGGAGCGCGCGCAGCAGCTTGGCCTGGAGCGGCAGGGGCAGTTCCGCGATCTCGTCGAGCAGCAGGGTCCCGCCGTCCGCCGCGCGCATGAAGCCCTCGCCGGCCTGGGTCGCGCCGGTGAAGGCGCCCTTCTGATGGCCGAACAGCATGGCTTCCAGCATGGTTTCCGGCATGGCCGCGCAATTGACGGCGATGAACGGGCCGCCCCGTCGCGGGCTGCGGGCGTGGATGAAGCGGCTGAGCACTTCCTTGCCGGTGCCGGTCGGGCCGTTGATCAGCACGGGAATGTCGCTGGCAGCCAGACGATCCGCCAGCGCGAAAACGGAAAGACTTTCGGGATCGGCGGCGATCGGATCGTCCGGCCCGGCCATGGCGGCCAGCAGCATGGCCAGCGCCGCTTCGCTCAGGGGATCGGCATAAGTCATCTCGACAAGGCCGGCGCTCGTACGGGAGAGGGACGGCCGGGCACCGCGCGAAAGCCGCACGCTGCGTGCAGCAGAACGGGGGGCACTCTCGGCATCCCCGTGCAACGCGATCGCCGAACAGTCGAACAGCGACCCGGCGATGGCGACGGCGCGCCGGACCAGGAGGCCGTGGCGCCGGTTAAAATCCGTGTCGAATTCCTGCTCGACCATATGTCGCATCCCCAGCGGAATTAATCGGTTTCGGGGGATCGCTATGCGTGCCTAACGGCAAACCTTTGGGAAATTTAAGGCCCCGTAGCAGCCCTTAGTGAAGGTAAATTCCGGCAGATATCCGTGTGTTCCAGAGACGGGCCTTGGCGCGGCCGGGCTTAAATTCGCCGCCCGCATGCCGGTCTTTGTCTCGACAGCCGCACCGGATGGGCCGGCAGATGCTGTTTGACCTTCGATACACGCAACGGGAGCCGATACATGTCCGTAATCAACACCAATATCAGCGCGATTCGCGCTTCGAACGCTTCGAACGCCGCCAACAAGATGCTGGGCACCGCGATGGAGCGCCTTTCCACCGGCAAGCGCATCAATTCCGCCAAGGACGACGCCGCCGGCCTTGCCATCGCCACCTCGATGACCGCGCAAGTCCGCGGCATGAGCCAGGGCATCCGCAATGCCAACGACGGCATCTCGCTGGCCCAGACCGCCGAAGGCGCGCTGTCGGAAGTGACGAACATGCTCCAGCGCGTTCGCGAACTGGCGATCCAGTCGTCCTCGGAAACCTACCAGGATACAGACCGCGATGCGATGCAGCTGGAAGTCACGGCCCTGACCGGCCAGATCGACGATATCCTCACCCAGACCACTTTCAACGGCAACACCCTGTTTGCCACCACCGGCACCGACGTCACTTTCGACATCCAGACCGGCGCCAACTCGGGCGAGACGGTCACGCTGACATCGAAGATGATCGACGGCACCAATCTCGATGCCACGGCGCTCGACGTCTCCACTGCCGCGGATGCTTCGAACACGCTCGACAGCATCGATGATGCGCTTGAGGACGTGAATCAGGCCCGCGCCTCGCTCGGCGCCGGTCAGAACCGGCTCGAATCTGCGATCAACAACCTGACGAACAACGTCACCAACCTGTCCGACGCCCGCTCGCGGATCGAGGATGCCGATTATTCGGCGGAAACCACGCAGATGGCCAAGGCGCAGATCCTCAGCCAGGCTTCGACCGCCATGCTCGCGCAGGCCAACCAGAGCCAGCAGAACGTGCTGTCGCTGCTGCGTTAAGACCTATCGGCAAAGCGGCGGGTCTATGCCCGCCGCAAGGACCCGGCGCCATTCCCCTGAGCGCCGGGTCCTCCATTGGAGCGGCCTGGCCATCAGCCAATACCGTGAGGCAACAGACGGGAAACGATCGGTTCATAAAAGAACATATCCCTTATCCCGATCTGGAATCCCATGCGCCGCGTTCCTGCCTGCTGCCTTGCTCTTGCCTCGTTTTGCACCGCCTCCGTCGCCTCGGCAGAAACCAGCGAGGACGAGCAGGTCTGGGTCAATCTCACGGCGATGGGGCCGATTGCCGGCGACGTCGTCTACTTTGCCGAACTCCAACCGCGCATGGGCGACGGCGCCTCTCGGCTCGACCAGCTGCTCCTGCGCGGCGCGGTGGGCCTCAAGCTCTCGCCCGCCGTCACGCTCTACCAGGGCTATGCCCATGTTGTGGTGCCGGTGGACGGCGGCAAGGACGTGAACGAGGAACGCAGCTTCCAGCAGCTCAATTGGGCCATGGGCAAGCCCTGGGGCGGCGAACTGACCTCGCGCACGCGTTTCGAACAGCGCTGGCGTTCGGACGGCGGCGACACGGGCTGGCGCCTGCGCGAGATGCTGCGCTATGAAAAACCGCTGAAGCCCGGCACCCAGACGGTGAATGCGCTCGTCTATGCGGAAGGCTTCCTGGCGCTCAACGATACCGACTGGGGTGCGCGAAGCGGGTTCGACCAGTTGCGCTCCTTCGTCGGCGTCGAGCTGGGCGTGAAGGATGCGACTACCGTGGAACTCGGCTATCTCAACCAGGTGATCGACCAGAGCCGGGGGCGGACGCGGGTGAACCACGTCGCGTCGGTGTCGCTGTTCTTCCGGCACTGAGGGGGAGGCTTTGCGGACTATTTCGTCTATACGAAATCGCCCAAAAACCCGCGAGGCCCCGGCACCTGCAACGTCATCCTGAACTTGTTTCAGGATCCATCGATGGGCCTCACCAAGCGATAGCGTGAAGAGCGCGGCGAGTGGGAAATGCCGATCGAAAGCCAATGCTTTCGGCACGATGGATCCTGAAACAAGTTCAGGATGACGACTTTGATGACGGAAGGGCGGGCTGTTCCGAAGGCAACATCGTCGTAACGTGAAGGCCTATAATAAAACAAGCGGGAGTCTCGCGACTCCCGCCCGTATCTGTTTCCGGCGGCGTTTGAATCAGGCCGCTTCGGCAGCCTCGGCGATCTCTTCCGGTGCTTCGTTGCGGATCAGGTAGTCGAAGGCCGACAGGGCCGCCTTCGAACCTTCGCCCATGGCGATGATGATCTGCTTGTAGGGCACCGTGGTCACGTCACCCGCGGCGAAGATGCCGGGCAGG
Source organism: Novosphingobium panipatense (assembly GCF_002149965.1). Lineage (GTDB taxonomy): Bacteria > Pseudomonadota > Alphaproteobacteria > Sphingomonadales > Sphingomonadaceae > Novosphingobium > Novosphingobium panipatense_A. The sequence continues at coordinate 34,133 of NZ_MSQB01000019.1, forward strand.
TTGGTGGCCGCCTTGTCGTCGATCACGATCTCGCCGCGAGGCGTGAGTTCGACGCCGGAGTCCTTGAGCCATTCGGTGTTGGGCACCAGACCGATCTGGACGAACACGCCTTCCAGCTCGACCTTGTGCTCCTGGCCGGTCTCGCGATCCTTGTAGACGAGGCCGTTCACCTTGTCCCCGTCGCCTTCGACCTCGGTGGTCTGGGCATTGGTGAGGATCACCACGTTCTTCATCGAGGCCAGCTTGTCGACCAGGACCTGGTCGGCGCGCAGTTTGCTGTCGAATTCGATCAGGGTGACGTGGCCGACGATATTGGCCAGGTCGATAGCCGCTTCCACGCCGGAGTTACCGCCGCCGATTACCGCCACGCGCTTGCCCTTGAACAGCGGGCCATCGCAGTGCGGGCAATAGGCCACGCCCTTGTTCTTGTACTCGGCCTCACCGGGCACGCCCAGGTTCCGCCAGCGGGCACCGGTGGTCAGCACGAGGCTGCGGGCCTTGAGCGAGGCGCCATTGGCGAAGACCACCTCATGATAGCCGCCGAGTTCCTTGGCCGGGATCAGCTTTTCGGCGCGCTGGAGGTTCATCACGTCGATGTCGTATTCAGCGACGTGCGATTCCAGCGCGGCGGCCAGCTTGGGGCCTTCGGTATAGGGAACCGAGATGAAGTTCTCGATGCCCATGGTGTCCTGCACCTGGCCGCCGAAGCGCTCCGCGACCACGCCGGTGGAGAAGCCCTTTCGCGCGGTGTAGATCGCGGCCGAGGCACCGGCAGGACCGCCGCCGACGACGAGCACTTCGAAAGGCTTCTTGCCGGCCAGTACGGCGGCGGCCTTCTCATCGGCGCCGGTATCGAGCCGGGCGAGGATTTCCTCGATGCTCATCTTGCCCGAACCCCACATCTTGCCGTTCAGGAAGACGGCGGGGACGGCCATGACGCCGCGTTCCTCGACTTCCGCCTGGAACGTGCCGCCCTCGATCAGGGTGGCGTTCACATGCGGGTTGTTGAGCGCGAGCAGGGTCAGGGCCTGCACGACGTCGGGGCAGTTGTGGCAGGAGAGCGAGAAATACATCTCGAACTCGTGCTCGCCCTCGATGGCGCGGGCGATCTCGAGCGCTTCTTCGGAAACCTTGGGCGGGTGCCCACCGGCCCAGAGCAGGGCAAGGACCAGCGAGGTGAATTCATGGCCGAGCGGCAGACCTGCGAAGCGCACCCAGGCGCCTGCGTCGCTCGCACGGCGGATGATGAAACTGGGGCGGCGCTTGTCGTCGCCGTCGAACGTCGCGGTGACCTTGTCCGAGAGCGAGGCGATCACGGTCAGCAGCTCGCGGGTCTCGGTGGACTTCTGGTCGTCGCCAAGGGAGGCGACAAGCTCGATCGGCTCGCGCAGCATGCCGAGATATTGCGAGAGCTGTTGCTTCAGGTTGGCGTCGAGCATGGTCTGGGGTCCTTTGGAATTTCGTTGGTAAAGGGGCGGCCGGGGGTTTCTGTTCCGCGTGAGGGCGCGGCTCGGGACGAGGGAAACCCCCGAGCCGCGCACCTTCAGCACGCGACCCGGAAGATCGCGTAAGTCTTAGAGCTTGCCGACGAGGTCGAGCGAGGGAGCGAGGGTTTCAGCGCCCTCTTCCCACTTGGCCGGGCAAACCTGGCCGGGGTGCTCGCGCCAGTACTTGGCGGCCTTGATCTTGCGGACGAGTTCGGCGGCATTGCGGCCCACGCCCTCGGGGGTGATTTCGACCAGCTGGATCACGCCGTCCGGGTCGACCACGAAGGTGGCGCGGTCGGCCAGGCCAACGCCTTCGCGCAGCACGCCGAAGTTGTTGGTCAGGGCGTGGTTCTGGTCACCAAGGAACGCGTACTTGATCTTGCCGATCTTGTCCGAAGTGTCGTGCCAGGCCTTGTGGCTGAAGTGCGTGTCGGTCGAAACGCCGTAGACTTCGACGCCCATGCCCTGGAGCGTTTCGTACTGCTCACCGAGGTCTTCCAGCTCGGTCGGGCAGACAAAAGTGAAGTCGGCGGGATAGAAGAAGAACACGGCCCACTTGCCGGCGATGTCTGCTTCGGTGACGTCGAAGAAGTCCTTGCCTGCCTGGAAGGCGGTGTTCTTGAACGGCTTGATCTGGCTGCCGACGATACCCATGGATATGATCTCCCTCGATTGGGTGTTGAAGTTCGAGGAGGGAGATAGGCTGCCCATGTGACGTTGTGTAGGGCGTTGATCCGATTGACTTGATCGGATTGACCGATAAGTGGCGCCCAAATGAACGTTTCTGTCGATAAAACGTTCGCAGGCACGAAAAGCCGTGCGGCGGTGCGGCATATGGGGCAACAGCGGGGCATGGGAACGATACGACTTGCGCTGCTTCTGGCAGCCTGCGCCGCGCTTGGTGCCTGCAACAACTGGCCGACCTCGCTGGACAATCGCGCCTCGGGCGATGTGCGGTTCCGCTACCATCATCGTCTTTACGACGAATGGTCGTTCTGGGCGCCGGTGAAGCAGGGCAAGGCCGTGCTTTTCGCGCACGAGCACCGCGTGCGGGACATGTCCGGGCTGGAGATCACGCAAGGCGCGCTGACCTATCGCTACGGCCCCCGCGCGCTCGCGCCGGTGCAGCGGTTCTGCGCGGGCAGTTCCAGCTGCGCGCTGATCTATCGCGGGGAGGGTCGGCTCGAAGCGCGCACTTCCGCATTGCCCGACGCTACGGAGCGGTAGGGAGGCTGTCTCGTTCGGAGTTGGATTGGCACAAGGTTGGATCAAAGCATCCACGTCATCCTGAACTCGTTTAGCTTCGCTGGCCTTCGGCTCAGGATCCATCTTGCCGAACGAGCGGCCGTCGATGGCTAGAAATGGATCCTGAAACGAGTTCAGGATGACGATGTGTATGGGGAACAGGTTGCGCGTGACATTCCGCCCCGCCTCTCAATTCGCCAGCGTGATCGAGATACGCCGGTTGCGCGGGTCGTGTGGGTCGGCGGGGATCAGCAGTTCGGTATCCGCGACGCCCTCAATGCGCCGGAACCGGGCGCTTTCCACGTCGTTGCGGAGCAACTGCTGGCGGGTCGCCTCGGCCCGGCCCGCAGAGAGCGACCAGTTGTTGCCGGGGACACCCTCCCTGTAGGGCAGGGCATCGGTGTGGCCGCGGATCGTCAGCGCGCCTCCGCCGGGGCCGATCGCCTGAGAAATCGCCGCCAGCAGCTCCACCGCCTGCGGCGTCAGGATCGTGGTGCCGAGCCGGAACATCGAGAAATCGGCGTCGTCCACCATGTCGATGCGCACCCCTTGCGTCGTGTCCACCATGCGGACCTGCCGGGCAAGGCGCCGCAGGCGCTCGGTCGAGGCGAGCTTCTTCTCCAGCGCTTCCTTCGCACGCGAACTGCGCCTGATCTTCGAGGCGCCCTCCTTCGGCCCGCCAGTGGCATCGCGGGGGATGGTGAGCGTCTTGGTGCCGGTCTGCCCGGCCTTGAAGGGATAGTTGTCCACCTGGGTCAGCGAGGCGCCGCCCAGCACGCCCTGTCCCGAACCGGCGCTGCCCTGCTTGGTCTTGACCAGCGTGGGGGTGAAATAGTCGGCAATGCCGCGCCACTGCTTCTCGGTGGTGGCGCCCAGGATCCAGAGCAGCAGGAAGAAGGCCATCATGGCGGTCACGAAATCGGCATAGGCCACTTTCCAGGCGCCACCGTGATGCCCGGCAGCGACCATGGTGATCTTCTTGACGATGATCGGCCGGGGCGGCTCAGGCTTCTTTTTCGTCGCCATTTCAGCGTCCCCTCAGGGCGTCGAGCAGTTCGGAGAGGCCGGGGCGAAAGGCATGGCCCAGGCCGGAGCGTGCCGATTCCACCACCAGCGGCTGCGGCCAGCCGTGCAGGCTGGCGATGATGACCTGCTTCACCGCCTGGAAGATTTGCTCGTCCTGCTCCAGGACCTGCTTCAGGCGCCCGGCCAGCGGCGAGACTATCCCATAGGCCAAAAGCACGCCCATGAACGTGCCGACCAGCGCCGAGCCGATCATCGCGCCGAGGATCGAGGGCGGCTTGTCGATCGAGCCCATGGTCTTCACCACGCCGAGCACGGCGGCGACGATACCCAGCGCGGGCAGGGCGTCGGCAAGGCCTTGCAAGGCATGCTGCGGTTCGTGGCTCTCTTGGAAATGGGTCTTCATCGCATTGTCCATCACGTCCTCCACCGCGTGGACTTCCAGTGTGCCAGAGGAGACGACGATCAGGGTCAGCGTGTCGCAGATCAGGTGGACCAGCGGCTTGTTGGAAAGCAGGCGCGGGAATTCGGCGAAAAGCGCGGAGGTTTCGGGCTCGGTGACGTGGCTTTCCAGCGCCACCGGACCTTCCGAGCGCAAGATCTTCATCAGCCGCGCGGTCAGGATGATGGCATCGACGTGATCCTGCCGGTTATGACGCGGCCCCTTGAACACTTTGCCGAGACCGCCGCCCAGGGCCTTGATCTCGTGCATCGAATTGCCGGTGACGATGGCCCCGATCGCGGCGCCGCCGATGATCAGCATCTCGTGCGGGATCGCTTCCAGCACCGGGCCGAGCGCGCCGCCGGTCATCGCGAAGCCGCCGAAGACCATCACCAGCAGAATGACCACGCCGACGATCACGAACATGCAGGAAGTCCCCCATCAGGCAGGCGCCGGTCCTGTCCCACGCAGACCGGATGCGAGAGCAGGCTCAGCCGAGCCGGTCGAACAGGCTGAGCGAGGCGAGGCGGGTGAAGCTGGCCTGGCTGGCCTCCAGCACGGTCATCGTTTCCTGAATCTGGGCAAGGGCCGTGGCGAGATCGATGCCGCCGAGGTCCGCCTCTTCCTTCGAGCGCAGTTCCGAAAGATCGATACGCCTGTCGTCGGTCACCTCGATCCAGGCGAGGCGGGTGCCGATCACCGTCTGGCCGGTGGTCAGCGTGTCGAGCCCGGTCCTGAGGTCGGCCAGCGCATTTCCCGCCGCGCCCGCCGGATCGGCGGAAGCTCCGCCCAGCGCGTCGGCCAGGGTCCTGACCATGGCCATGAGGTCCGTCTGGGTGCCGTCCGCCGCGGTGAACGAGAGGAAGGCCGGGCCGGGAATCGAGCGGATCACGCTCTGCCCGTCACCCAGCGGCAGTTCGCCGGAGCCGGAGGTACCGACGTAGACGGGCTTGCCCGAGGCATCGAGTACATAGGCATCGCCCGCGCTCTCGCCGCCGAACAGGGCATGGCCGCTCGAATCCCGCGCATTGGCGAGCGAGAGGAGATTGTCGAAAATCTGGTCCAGTTCCTGCCCGATCGAGGCGCGCTGGATGTCGGTCAGGGTGGCGTTGCTGGCCTCCATCGCCAGTTCCTGCGCACGGATCAGGGCGTCCGCCATGTCGGACATGGCGGCGTCGGCGAGCGAGAGATCGGCATTGGCACGCGCGGCGCTGGTCCGGTCTATCCCTGCAAGTTTCTCCTGCCGGGCCAGCGATCGCAGGCGCGAGGCGGCAACCGGATTGTCGGAAGAGCGCTCCAACTTGCTGCCGCTCGACATCTGGGCCTGGCTGTTTTCGGCGCGGGTGCGCAGTTCCTTCATGTCGCGGCGGGCACGCTCGAAGAAGGCGCTGGTGCTGGTGGAAATGATGGACATGAGCGCGCGCTACCTGATGGCGAGAATGGAATCGAAGATGTCGGAGGCGACCTGGATGACCCGTCCCGAAGCTTGATAGGCCTGCTGGAAACGGGTGAGGTTGATCGCCTCCTCGTCAAGGTCGACGCCCGCCTGGGCCTGGAGCGCGACGCGGGCGGTTCCGGCGATCGATTCCAGCGCGTCGCGGGTGACGGTGCGTCCGGCGACGGCGCTGGAAATGCCGAAGAGCAGGCGGTCCATGGTGCCGGCCGGGTTTGCGGTTTCGAGCGCGCCGCGCATGGCGGTGAGGTTCGAGGTGTCGCGGCTGTTGGCCCCTGAACCGGCGGGCGCCGTGGCGATCTGGCTGCCGCCGGCAAGGGCGAGGGTCATGGTGGAGGCATCGGTGCCGGAAAACATCGGTTGCCCTCCCGCGCCGCCGAGATCGGCGCCGGTCCCTTGTGCGGCGTTGAGCGTCGTGATCACCCCCGCGGCGATGGCGTCAAGCTGGCCGCGCACACCCGTCAGCTCGGACAGTGCCTGACCCTTGCCCGCCAGCGCCCCGGAGGACAGCGTCACTGCCGTGCCCCCCAGTGCAAAGGAAACGGTGCCGTCGCCCGCCGCCGTCATGGCAAGCGGCACCGCGCTGCCGCCGCTCACGAGCGAGGGGCCGCCCGATCCGCCGATCCGCACCTGCACGGAGCCGTCGGCGGCGAACACGGTGGAGACGTCCACTTGGCCGCTCAGTTTCTCCAGCAGGGAATCGCGTTGATCCAGCAGGCTGGAGCGGTCGCTGGAGGTGTCGGAAGCGCGGGACAGGCGCAAGTTCACGCGGGCCAGTTCGGCGGCCGTGGTGTTGACGGAAGCCACGCCGTCCTGCGCCTCGAAGCGCAGGCCTTCCCCCACGGCAGCGAGGCTGGCGGCGGCGGTGTTGAAAGTCTGCGCCATGGTGCGCGCCTGCTCCAGCGCCGAGGCGCGCAGCGAACCGTCGGTGGGATCGGACAGCAGCTGCTTGAGCGCGGCCTCGAAGCCGACGATGGCATCGTAGACGCCGGTCTGCTCGGCGGCGCTCTCGATATTTTCCAGGCCCTGCACTTCGGCGCCTGCCCGGGCGGCATCGGATCCGGTGCGGCGCACTTCGGACTGGCGGAACATGTCCGCATTGCGCACGATGCCATTGACCCGCACGCCCGCAAGATTGATCGCGCCGGGCGAGGAAGCCAGCGGGTTCAGGGCCAGCTCCGACAGCGAGACGCTGCGGCGGACATAGCCTTCGGACGAGGCATTGGCGATGTTCTGCGCGGTCACGTCCAGCGCGGCGCGGGCGGCGCGGGTGCCGGAGCGGGCGATGGTGATGAGGTCGGCGGCCATGGCTTACTTTGCCTTTGGTTCGACAGGCTGGGTGCTGGCAGATGCTTCGACAGGCTCAGCATGGGCGGGCGCTGGTGGGGATGTGGGTGGGCTTGCGGGTGCGCGTGCGGTGTCGGCTTTCACGTCACCCACCAACCCCGCTCGGCCTGAGCCTGTCGAAGGCCCGGCCACCAACCTTGCCATCTGCGCCTCGATGATCCCTGCCAGCCCCAGCACGCCGCTGTCGGCGGTCAGATCCGCGACATGCTCGTCCTGCATGCGATGGAAGGTATCGAGCGCCTGACTGCCGAACAGCGGCTCGTCGCCGAAATGGGTCTTGCGGGCCTCGGCCAGCATCTGGCGCAGGAAAACCGCTTCGAACTGCTTCGCGGCAACCGCCAGCTTTTCGCGGTCGGTGGCGTTCGGCGCGATGGTCATGCCGGGAAGCGTGGAGGAAATCATGCTCATATCACCACCATTTCCGCTTTCAGGGCACCGGCCTGCTTGAGCGCTTCGAGGATCGCCACGAGGTCCGAGGGGGTCACGCCCAGCAGGTTCAGCGCATCGACCACCCGCGCGAGCGAAGCGCCGCCCCGAAACAGGGCTACCGAGCGCTTTTCCTCTTCGGTTCCGATCGCGGAATGCTCCTCGATCTCGGTCCGGCCCCGGCTGAACGGCGCGGGCTGGACGACCATGGGGTTTTCCTGGATCCGCACGGTGAGCTTGCCGTGGCTGATCGCCGCCGGGGAAAGCCGCACGGCCGAGTTGATGACGACCGTGCCGCTGCGGCTGTTGACGATCACGCGGGCCGGGGTCTCGGCGGGATCGACGTCGATCATCTCGATCGCCGCCATCATCGAGGCGCGCGTATCGGCAGCGGCGGGCAGGCGCAGCGAGACGGTGACGCCGTCCTCCACCGTGGCCGTGCCCGGCAGGCGCGTGTTGATGGCGTCGCGAACGCGGGCGGCGGTGAGGAAGTCCGAGTTGAACAGGTTCCAGCGCAGTACCTGATTGCCTTCCGGGCCACCTTCCAGCCCCGTCGCGACCGTGCGTTCGACGCTGGCGCCTTCGGCAATGCGGCCGACGGTGGGGATGTTGATCGTCACGTTGGACCCGTCGCGCGCGGAAACGCCGAGGCCGCCGACCGCGAGGTTGCCTTGCGCCATGGCGTAGATCTGCCCGTCGGCGCCGTAGAGCGGGGTGAGGATCAGCGCGCCGCCGCGCAGGCTCTTGGCCTTGCCGATGGTGGAGACGGTCACGTCAATGCGCTGGCCGGGCTTGGCGAAGGCGGGGAGGTCTGCGGTAACCATGACGGCGGCGGCGTTCTTGAGACCGGGCGAGATGCCGGGCGGCAGAGTCAGGCCCATGCGGCCGGATACGCCCTTCATCGCCTGGGTCGTATATTCGAGATTGTCGTCCCCCGTGCCGGGCAGGCCGACGACCAGGCCGTAGCCGGTCAACTGGTTGGAGCGGACGCCCTGGAACTGCCCCAGATCGCGCAGGCGCTCGGCATGGGCGTCAAGCGGGGCTAGGAACACGATCAGCGATGCCAGCAAGGCGGCGAGCAGACCGGGCAGCCAGCGCTGGCGCCGGGAGAGGAGCTGCCCGGCCATCAGAACGGCGCGATCATGTTGAAGAACCGGCCGAGCCAGCCCTGGCGCCCGCTGCGCATGATGGCGCCCTTGCCGGTGTACTCGATCCGGGCATCGGCGATCCGCGTCGAGGCGACCGTATTGTCCTCGTCTATATCGGCAAGGCGCACGATGCCGGAGAACCGCACCCATTCGTCTCCCTGGCTGACGAGCATCTTCTTCTCTCCTCGGACGAGTGCGGTCCCGTTGGGGCGCAGTTCGGCAATGGTCACGGACAGCACGGAGGACAGCGAACTGGTCTGCGTGGCGCTGCCCTGACCATTGAACGTCGAGGAGGAGGCGGCATTAAGGGCATCGGGCTTGAGAAAGGACAGCGGACCCGATGTCGGCGGGGTGATCGAGGCGCCGCCGCCTTTCTGGCTTCTGGAACCGGCGGTCTTGGCGGCGGTGGTCGTTTCCACCAGCAGGATCGTCAGCGGATCGCCCACCCGCGCCGCCCGGGTGCCGCCGTGGAGCGGGGCATAGCCGAGCGAGACGCTGAAGATGCCGCCCGTGGCAGGCTCGACTTGCGGGGCAGGAGGCGTGGGAAGGGTGGCTTCGAAACCCGACGGTTTCGGTGGCTTCCTTGCGAGCGCGGGGGCGGCGTGGACGTTCAGACAGGCGCAGAGGAGCGCTAGGCCGGTATGCTTCGACAGGCTCAGCATGAGCGGAGTTCTGTTTCCCGGAGCCAGGACGGGGCCGCGCGCTCCGCTCATGCTGAGCTTGTCGAAGCATGGGGTCCTCACCCGGCCCATCATGGTCACAGCGTCTGGTTCGCGTTGCGCAGCATCTCGTCCACGGCGGAGATCATCTTCGAATTGATCTCGTAGGCGCGCTGGGTCTCGATCATGTCCACCAGTTCCTCGACGATGTTGACGTTCGAGCCTTCGAGCATGCCCTGCCGGATCAGCCCGCGTCCTTCCTCCCCGGCGATGCCGAGCTGGACCGGGCCGCTGCCTGCGGTTTCGCGCAGGAAGTTGTCCGATGCGGCCTGAAGCGCGGCGGGATTGGTGAACTGGGCGATGGTGATCTGGCCGAGTTCGGTCGGGTCCGTCTGCCCTGCGACCTGGGCCGAAACGGTGCCGTTTTCGGCCACCGTGATCGCAGTGGCGCCCTCGGGCACGGTGATGGCGGGCTGGAGCAGATAGCCCTGCGATTTCACCAGTTCGCCCTGCGGAGAGCGGGTGAAATTGCCCGCGCGCGTATAGGCCAGTTCGCCGCCGGGCAGGGCGATCTGGAAATAGCCCTGCCCGTCGAGCGCGAGGTCGAAGGTATTGCCGGTGGTCTGGAGCGCGCCTTGCGTCTCCATGCGGCTGGTGGATTGCACGGCGACACCGGTGCCGAGGTTCAGCCCGGTGGCATATGTCGTCTCGCTGGAGGACTGGGCGCCTGCCACGCGCGAATCCTGATAGGCCAGGGTCGCGAAATTTGCGCGGTCCTTCTTGAAGGCGGTGGTGCTGACGTTGGCCAGGTTGTTGGCGATCACGCGCATGCGCGTGTCCTGTGCCTCCAGCCCGGTGCGGGCGACCTGCAAGGCGGAAGTGGGCATCCTCGTGAAATCCTCAGCTATCGATGCGCATCAGGCGCACGCTGCCCTCGTCGAGTTCGCGGGCTGTCTCGACGAGCTTGGTTCGCATCTCGAACAGGCGCTGGGCCGAAATCATCTCGGTCAGCACTTCCGATGGCGAGACGTTGGAGCCTTCGAGCGCGCCGGGTATCACGCCGGCGTTCTCGTCGACCGGGAGCACGCCGGGCTCTCCATCTCCGCCGACCACCCGGAACAGTCCGGTCAGATCCTTGGCGATCGTGGATCCCGCCGGGTCCACCAGCCTGAGCCGGTCCACCCTCTGCGGCGGCTGGCCGGGCGTAGTGGGGTCGGTGACGAGAATGCCGCCGTCCTGCGCGATCGCGACGTTCGCGCCCGGCGGCAGCGTGATCGGGCCGCTCTCGCCCAGCACCGGCAGCCCCTCGCCGTTCTGCAGTACCCCCGTGACGGCCACCGAGAGATCGCCGCGCCGGGTATAGCCTTCCCCGCCGTCCCCGGCCTGCACCGCCAGCAGAGCATGTCCCTGCATGGCCACGTCGAGCGGCTGGCCGGTGCGATGGACGGCGCCGGACTTCATCGAGGCGCCGATCACTTCGGTGCCGGAAAGCGCGCGCACTTCGATCTGCGGGCCTTCCAGAGTGTTGGGCGTGGCCTGCAGGATCTCGCCGCGAAAGCCGATGGTCTGGGCATTGGCCATGTTGCTGGCGATCACGCGTTCGCGGTTGAGCGAGGCGTTCATGCCCGAGACGGCGGTGTAGATGAGGCGGTCCATCGCAGAGCGCCTGTCAGGTGCGCAGGTTGATGATGGTCTGCGAGATCTGCGTCTCGGTATCGACCGCCTTGGCATTGGCCTGGAAATAGCGCTGCGCGGTGATCAGGCTGACCAGCTCTTCCGAAAGATCGACGTTGGAGCGTTCGATATTGCCCGAAAGCAGGCTGCCATAGAGGCCGGAGCCGGGCTGGCCGTAGCTCGCCTCGCCGGAGCGGCCGGTGGCCGACCAGGAGGCGTTGCCCAGTTGCTTCAGACCGTTCGGGGCGACGAACGAGGCGAGGGCGACGACGCCGACCGTGACGTTGGAGGCATCGGCATATGTCGCCACTACCGCGCCGTTCGGTTCGATGGTGATCCCGGCATATTCCGCTCCGGCGGCATTGACCGGCGGGATTTGTGCCGATTGCGGCGTCGTGCCGGTGATCGCACCGCTCGCATCGACGGCAAAGACCTGTAGCCGGGCACCCTGTGCATTATGGATATAGCCCTCGCCGTCCACCGCGAAGGCACCGGCGCGGGTATATTGGACGGCGCCCGAAACCGGCGCGGCGAGGGTGAAGAAGCCCTCGCCATTGATCGCCACGTCGAGTGCCGATCCGGTCTGCTCCATCGCGCCGAGGCCGAAGTTTTGCTGGATCGACGAGACGCGGGCACCGATCCCGGTCGTCAGGGAGGGGTCGGTGAGGATCGAAGACGAGACGATGTCGGCGAAGGCGGTGTTGCTTTTCTTGAAGCCCGCCGTCTCGGCATTGGCGATATTGTTCGAGATCACGTTGAGGTCGGTCTGGGCGCTCTTGAGCCCGGTGAGCGACGTGTAGAAGGACATGGCGTTCTCCTGTGAAAGCGGCTCAGGCGCTTGCCGCGCTGACGAGGGTGTCTAGCTTGGACGAGATGGCCTTGAGCGTGTCCGCGATCTCGGTCGTCCCGGCGAGGGCGGAGAACTGCGCCATCTGGGCCAGCATCTCGGTCTGATCCATGGGATCGAACGGGTCCTGCTGCTTCATCTGCGCGAGCATCAGTTCGAGGAAATCGCCCTGGTCGAGATCGCCCAAGGAGGTCTTGGAGCCCGAGGACTTGGAGTCGGAAGTCCTGGCGGTCGCCGTTCCTGCGGCAGTCGTGGTGATAGGGGTCATTTCAGCCTCATCGTGTCGAGCATGAGCTGTTTCGCGGTCGCCAGGGCCTCGACCAGATTCTGGTACTGGCGCGAGGCTTCGAGCATCTCGACCATCTCCGCATTCTCATCGACGGGAGCGGTCCAGACGTCACCGTTGGCATCGGCAAGCGGATGGTCCGGGCTGTGCTGGCGCACGGCGGCGGCGCCTTCGCGCATGACGCCGTGTACGGAGACGGATGTCAGTCCGTCGGCTTTTTTTGCGTTGGCGCCGGAGTTGGAGCTGGCGTCGGCGGCGAAGATCGCGCGGATCGGCTTGTAGGCCTGCGCCTCGCTGGCGGAGACGGTCCCGGCATTGGCGAGGTTGGAGGCGGCGGCGTTCATGCGCACCAGCTGCGCGGACATGCCGCGCTGGGCGAGCGTGAACAGCGTCATCGCTTCGCGGCGATCCGGCACCGTCATTCTCCCTTCAAGGCGCGGGTAAGCGTTTCCACGCGTCCGCGAATGAATTCGAGCGTTGCGGAATAGCCGACCGCGTTCTCGGCAAAGGCGAGCTGCTCGTTCTGGAGTTCCACGCTATTGCCGTCGAGCGAGGGCATGACCGGCACGCGGTAGAGTGCCGCGCCCTTGGCCGCGTCTCCTGCTCCCATGCCGCGCGTCGCGGCGTGCAGGGCGGCAGAGAAGTCGATGTCGCGCGCCTTGTATCCGGGCGTCGCGGCATTGGCGATGTTCGAGGCGATCATGCCCATGCGCCGGGACCGCAGTTCCAGCGCGGCGGCGTGAATCCCGAACAGGTCTTGTGGCATGGCAGCTCGGCTCCGGTGAGGGTTCGCCTCATCATCGCAAGGGATGTGCCAATCGCCGCAGTCTGGCTATTTTCGCAGGTTCATGGGCCGCATGCCGATCGGGAGCGGCAAGACTCTGCCGCCTTTCCGGCAAGGCCTCTCCGGGGCTGAAACCTTGCGCAGACTGCCGTTCTCCGGGGGAAAAGGAGAAGCGCCCGCATGAATCCCGAACATCTTCTGGACCCCGCCAGCGCCCTGATCGTCTTGGGCGGGACTTCGCTCGCGACCGTCCTGCGATGCGGCATGGGCGATTGTCTTGCGGCGGCGCAGGCGCTGGGCGGGCTGGCGCGCCGCGCCTTCGATCCAGAGCGCGCGCGCGCCGAAATGGCGGTGCAGGTGCAGGAAATCCGGCAGGACGGGGTCATTCGCTCCCGCCCCGCGCCGACCGGCGATGCCGAGTTCGACGAAGCGACGGCGATGCTGATCGGCAGCCGCTGTCTGGGCGCGCTGCGCCAGGCCCATGCCGCGCACAAGCGGCGGCGGGTAGAGGCCAGCCAGCGCGCGGTGCGTACCCTGACTCAGGCGGCGGACCTTTCTCCGGTATTCGGGCTGGCGGGCACACTTGTCGCGCTGAACCAGCTTCCGCCGCTGGACCGGCCGGAGGCCGACTTCTCGGTGGCGATCTCGATGGCGGTGCTGACGACGCTCTACGGTCTGTTGCTGGGAAACCTGCTGTTCACGCCGCTCGCCCGCGTGGTTGCGCGGCGGGCTTCCGACGAGGAGCGTGACCGGCAGGCCGTGATCGACTGGCTGGAAGAGCAAGTGGCCGATGCGCTTCCCCATATCGAACGCAGCGAGCGCCGTACCGGCCGGGTAGCCGAGGAAGCGCTGTCGTGAGCGCGCGCACGACGGCAAGCTGGCAGACTTCCCTGGCCGATCTCTCGCTGATCCTGTTCATGATCGCCGCAGCCGCCATCAACCGGCAACAGGGCCACCTCAGGCAGGAGCAGATGACTCAGGCCCCGCAGCGACTGCCTTCGCCCGAGGCTGCGCCGCTGGCGATCTATCTCGCGGCACCGGACGGGCCACCCCTGTCGCGCTGGCTGGCCGGTCAGGCGGCTGATCCCCGGCAGCGCCTGACGGTGACGGTGCCCTATGGCCCGGCGCCGGGAGACCTGTCCAGCGCGCTCTTGCAGGCCGGGCAGCTGGCGGACGAGGCCGCGCGCGCGGGCTATCGGGCGCGGATCGTGGTGGAACCGGGGCCGCCGCCCGCGCGCGCCGTGCTGGCTTTCGATGACGTGGTGGCACGAAGCTTGCTGGCTCCCAGGCGACGCACCGCCGAAGGAACGAGCTTGCGATGATGACGGGTCTGATCCTGATCTATGCCGCCGCCGCGCCGGGCGCCTTTGCCGATCTCGCGGCGATCGACCGGCAGGTGGCCATGTTTACCGGCGCGGCTATGGGGGAGGAGGGCGGCGCTGCCGCTCCGGTGGATCGCCGTCTCCGCCTCCGCCCCTGTGGAAGCGGTCTTGCCCTCTCCTGGCGGACGGCGGCGCGGGACAGCGTGCTCGTGCAATGCGGCGATACAGGCGGCTGGAGGCTGTTCGTGCCGACGCGCCGCGCCGTTCCTGCATCGCTCCCCGCCCCGCAAGAACCGGCGGTAAGGCGCGGCGATGCCGTGGTGATCGCGGTGGAGGAGGCGGGATTTTCCGTATCGCAGCCCGGAGAGGCGCTGGAAGGCGGCACGGTCGGCGAGTGGATCCGGGTGCGTCCGCTGGCGCTCGGCAAGGGGCGGCCTGCGGAAATGCGCGCGCGCATAGAGCGGCCGGGGCTGGTTTCCCTGCCGCTTCCTTAACCTCCCGAAATCCCGGATTCTCGCCCGCTTCGGGAAAATACGGCGCTGCACCCTTAACGCTTTCCCGGCATCGCCGTCCTTGAGGGAAAGGCAATCTCAAGGAGCCAGACTTATGCCCCCCATCGAAGTGGGCCCGACCGGCGCTCTCGGCCCGGTCACTGCCCGGTTTTCCCGCGCCGAGGAGGCGTCCCGCCCGGCGGCGCCCAGTCTCTCGGCATGGTCGGAAAGCCCGGCGGTCGAACCTTCCACGGCGCTCGATCCCGGTGCCGCGCCGATCGATGCGGAACGGGTGGCGATGATCCGCAAGGCGGTGGAGAACGGCACTTATCCGGTGATCCCGACCCAGATCGCCGACGCCATGATCGCGGCGGGCGTCCTGCTCTGGAGCCATGAGGAATGACCGCCAGTCCCGCGCGAGACGATCTGCGCGAGACCTTGCGGCAGATGCTTGCCGTTCTGGAAGCGGAGCGGCAAGCGCTTGCCGGTCTTGATCTCGATGCGATCGTCGGCACGACCCGTGACAAGGACCGCCTCTGCGGAATTCTGGACGGCGTCGCGCTTCTCGAACCCGACGAGGAATGCCGCGGGCTGCTGGAGACGGCGCGTCGGCTCAACGAGATAAACCGGCAGGTTCGCAACATCATAGCGGCCAATGTCGCGACGCGGCTCAACGTCCTCACCGGAGCCCCGCAGCTTTACCGTGCCGGAGCGAACTATTCGCTCGTCGCCGGTCGCGGCTGAAGATCCATCGGTTTCTGGCATGGGCCTTGCTGAATGTTTTCCCGGATCAATCGGGAGTTGCTGGGTTGAGCGAGGCAGAGGTCATGGTGGCGGGCACCGGCAGGTCGGTCTCGCCCGGTCCCCCAGAGGCGGCGGCACAGGCGGCGGCACGGGCAGCTATCGCGCGGGCCGCACAGGCCACCGGCATCGACTTTGCCTATCTCATGGCCCAGGCCCGGCTTGAATCGAGCCTCGATCCCGGCGCCCGCGCGGAGACCTCCAGCGCGGCCGGGCTTTTCCAGTTCACCGGCGGAACCTGGCTCGCCACGCTCGGCCGTCACGCGGCGGACAATGGCATGGGCTGGGTCCGGCAGGCCATCGGCGGCAACGGCCTTGCCGATCCCGGCCTGCGCGCCCGGATCATGGACCTCCGTTACGATGCCGATGCCGCCGCGCTGATGGCGGCGGAACTTGCAGGCGACAACCGCGCCGACCTTGCCGCCAGGCTGGGACGGGCGCCGGATGCGACCGAGCTCTATCTGGCGCATTTCCTAGGCTCGGCCGGGGCCGGGCAATTCCTGTCGGCCCTTGCCGCCGATCCTTCGCAGAGTGCGGCGGCGATCCTGCCGGTCGCGGCCTCGGCCAATCGCGCGATCTTCTACCAGGGTGGTGCCCCGCGCAGCCTCGGCGCGGTAATGGAACTCCTGCGTGGGAAGATGGCCGGGGCGATGAATGGGGTGGAGATTGCTGGAAGCGGCTCGCCCACAATCGTTTACCAGGCTTTCGCGGAGGCACCGCAAGGCCCCGTGGCCAAGGCGTTTCGTAAGGCTGCGGATGATGTGGTCAGGCCTGCCGCCGAAAATCCGCGCATATCGATGGCCGACACCTTGCGCGGCCTGTTCGACCCATCCGGCGCCGATACGCCCGCGCATGTCCGCAAGGCCTATGCGAAGCTGGCGGGGCTGGGGCTGTGAACCGGCTGCTCAACCGCTTCGGTTCCTTGGGCGCGATGGCGCTTCCGGCGGGGATCCTGGCGCTGATCGTGCTGATGATCGTGCCGGTTCCGGCTTTCGTGCTCGACCTGTCGTTCGTGCTGAACATCGCCCTTTCGCTGGCGATCCTGATGGCGGCGATGAATGCGGAAAAGCCGCTCGATTTCTCGTCCTTCCCCTCGGTCCTGCTCTTCGCGACCCTGCTGCGGCTGGCGCTCAACGTGGCCTCGACCCGCGTGGTGCTGGTCCATGGCCATGAGGGTGAAGCGGCGGCGGGGGTGGTGATCGAATCCTTCGGCCGCTTCCTGATCGGCGGCAATTTCGCAGTGGGGATCTTCGTCTTCCTGATCCTCGTGATCATCAACCTGGTGGTGGTGACCAAGGGCGCGGGCCGCGTCTCGGAAGTTTCGGCGCGCTTCACGCTCGATGCTCTGCCGGGCAAGCAGATGGCGATCGATGCCGATCTCGCCGCCGGGCTCCTGACCGCGGACGAGGCCAGGGCGCGCCGCCGCGAAGTGTCGACGGAGGCCGATTTCTACGGATCGATGGATGGTTCCAGCAAGTTCGTGAAAGGCGATGCCATTGCCGCCCTGCTGATCCTGGCTGTCAATATCGTGGCGGGTTTCTGCCTCGGCATGATCAGCCACGGCCTTTCCGCGGGCGAGGCGGCGCAGACCTACATCACCCTGGCCATCGGCGATGCACTGGTTGCGCAAGTGCCCGCCTTGCTGCTGTCCATCGCGGCGGCGGTGATCGTCACCCGCGTTGCGGACAGCCGGGACCTGGCGGGGCAGATCGGCGGCCAGTTCGCCGATCCGCGCACCTGGTTGCCGGTCGGCGTGGTGCTGACCGCCATCGGCCTGATCCCGGCCATGCCGCAGACGGTGTTCCTGCCCGCGGCCGTGCTGGCCTTCGCCATCTGGCGCGGCCTGCGCAGGCGAAGCGTCCTGCCTCTGCCGATAGCCGACACGCCGCAGCCGTCCGATCCCCCGCGCATCCTGCTGGAGGACGTCTCCGACCACACGCTGGTCACGATCGAACTGGGTTATGGCCTGGTCCAGCTGGTGGACGAACGGAGAGGGGCGCCGCTGGTCAGCCGCGTCACCGGCGTGCGCAAGCAGCTCAGCCAGTCCTTCGGCTTCATCGTCCCGCAGTTCCGCGTTCGCGATGCGCTGGACATGCCGCCGCACGACTATCGCATCGTGCTCGGCGGGGTCACGCTGGGCAGCGCCACGCTCCGCGCGGACCGCATCCTGGCCATCGATGCCGGAGAGGCACGGTCCGATCACGATCTGCGGGGCGAGGAAACGCGCGATCCCAGCTTCGGATGCCCGGCCCTGTGGATCGACCCGGCGGCGCGGGACCATGCCACGGCCGAAGGCTTCCTGACCGTGGACGCGGGCACCGTCATCGCCACCCATCTCAACCAGCTCCTTGCCGAACGGGCGCACGACCTGCTCGGGCCCGATGAAGTCAGGATGCTGCTCGAAGGCATCAGGCAGCACGCGGCAGGGCTGGTCGAGACGATCCATCCGCAGCCGCTTTCGCTGGCCGCCATCACGCGGCTGCTGCGCGCCCTGCTGGAAGACGGCATTGCCATCGCCCATCCCCTGCCGATCCTCGCAAGCCTGAGCCGGGCGGTCCAGCAGACCGTCGATCACGATCGGCTGGTCGAACTTCTGCGCGCGGATCTCGGCGCGCTGATCGTCGGACGCGTCTGCCCGCCTTTCGAACGGCTCCCGGTAGTGACGCTGGATGCCGGTCTGGAAAGTGCGATCCTTCAGGGCATGGTCGATCCCGTGACCGGGCAACCGGTGATCGAACCCGACCTTGCCCGCATGATCGGAGAGCGGATCGCGGCGATCTGCGAGGAACGGCGCGAGAAACGGGGCCCCGATGCGATACCGCCGGCGCTCGTCGTGCAGCCCCGCGCGCGGCGGGCCCTGGCCGCGCTGCTGCGGCTGCGCGCGCCGTCCTGTCTGGTGCTGTCGATCGCCGAACTGCCCCCGACCCAGCCGATCGAGGTGATCGACGTGGTTGGCGCTGCCCCGCCGGAGCGCCCGGTGCCGGGCCTCTCCCATCAACCGCAACCTGAAAGCATGGCCGCATGAAACAGGACCAGAGGGGCTTCGGCGCCTACGCCGGGCGCGTTGCCGGAGCCTATCAGGGCGATGTCGGAGACCGCGTCCGCCGTTTCCTGCCGATGGTGCGGCGGCTTGCCTGGCATGTCCACGGCGGCGGACCGAGCGGGAGCGGGGGCAGGCAGGGGATCGAGCTGGAAGACCTGCTCCAGGCGGGCCTCGTCGCGCTGACCGAATGCGCGCAGAAGCACCGGGGACCGACCGAGGACGGCTTTGCCGCTTATGCCAAGATGCGCGTTCGCGGCGCCATGGTGGACCTCATCCGTCGCACCGTGCCGATGTCGCGCGGTGCCGGGGAGCGTCGCCGCCAGCTTGCCGCGAAGGAAACCGAACTGCGCGGTATTCTGGGCCGCGATCCGCTGCCCCATGAACTGGCGGCAGCCCTCGATATCGGGGAGGGTGAGCTTGCCGCCTTGCGCGGCGCAAGCCAGCCGCTGCATTTCGAGCCGATCGACGAGGCTTATTCGGATCGGAACATGGCCTTTGCCGAAGATCGCCCGGACAGCCATGCCCTGCTCGCGGACGAGGAATTGCGCGGCACCGTGGCGGAAGCGATCGCCGCCCTGCCGGACCGGCTGAAGCTGGTGGTGCAGCTCTATTTCGTGGAGGAGCTCAACCTGGCGGAAATCGCGCAAGTGCTTCAGGTCTCAATTCCGCGTGTCCACCAGTTGAAGGCGCAGGCGCTGGGCAAGCTGCGCGAAAGCCTGGAGGGCGTGGCGGATATCCTGTGATGGCGGGCGGGCAGGGCCGGAAAGAGGCACTGCCCGCTCTGCGCCTTATCCGAGGTAGATGCCCGCAGGATTGCCGGTGACGCCGGATTCGACTTCGAACAGCGCCCCGTCGAATTCGGATTCGGGCAGGCCCGTCGCCGCCGAAGTCACGAACATGCGGTCCAGCGTCTCGCCCGCGAAGGCGATGTTGGTGATGCGCTTCGCCGGCAGTTCGATCGAGCGTTCGCGGGTGCCGTCGGGCGCGAAGCGGCTGATCTTGCCGCCGTCCCAGTGAGCGGTCCAGAGATAGCCTTCCGCGTCGGTGGTCATGCCGTCGGGGTAGCCGTCCTCTTCGGAGAAGCGGATGAACTCCTGGCGATCGCGCGCGCCGTTCTCGTCCACGGCGAAGCGGTAGATCACGCGGCGGCCCGAGTCTGCGTGGTACATCCAGTTACCGCAGGGCGAGAAGGCCGGGCCGTTGGGCACGGTGTAGTCGGTGTCGATCACCTGCCATTCGCCCGAGGGCGAGAGGCGATAGAGCGAGCCGGTGACGTCCTCTTCGGCCATGTCCATGGTGCCGCACCAGATCGCGCCGTGGCGGTCGGCCTTGCCGTCGTTCATGCGATTGCCGGGGAGGTGCGGTTCGGGATCGTTGCGCTCCGAGATGGTCAGCGGATCGAGCGTGATGTTCGCCACGCCGTCCTGGAAGCCGCCGATGAGTCCGCCTTCCGCGCGCGGGGCGACCCAGCCGAGGCGGGCGGGCATGTCCCAGCGCGTCACGGTATTGTCGGCCAGGCTGAGGCGGTTGAGGGCAGGGGCGAGGATGTCGACCCAGTAGAAGGCATTGTCGCGCGCGCTCCAGAGCGCGCCTTCGCCCAGGGTATCGCGGACGTCGCGATCGATCTTGCGCCAAAGGGTCATGAAACTCTCCCTAAAAGTAAATCGGCCCCCGCCCCGTCCTTTCCCTGAGGGGACAGGAAGGGACGAGGGCCGAAAGGTCATCCGACGGCTAGGTCGGACAGGATCTCAGTGCGATCAATGGTTATCGCCCTTAGTGGTTGTCCCTGGGCAGGCCCATGGTCTGGGCGATGCGCTGGTACTTTTCGGCGCCTTCGAGGATCGCGCCGGTGTCCATCTGGCCGACGACCGAGCGCTGGATTTCCTGCCACGGCGTCTGCGAGGCCGGGTAGGGGTAACCGCCCTTGGCTTCCAGAGCGGCACGGCGCGCGGCCAGTTCCTCGTCGGAGATCAGCACGTCCACGCGGCCCTTCTTGAGGTCCATGCGCACGCGGTCGCCCGATTCCAGCAGGGCGAGGCCGCCCATGGCTGCGGCTTCCGGCGAAGCGTTGAGGATCGAGGGGCTGCCCGACGTACCCGACTGGCGGCCGTCACCGATGCACGGCAGCGAGTGGACGCCTTCGGTGATGAGGTACGAAGGCGGACGCATGTTGACGACTTCCGCCGCGCCCGGATAGCCGATCGGACCGGCGCCGCGCATGAACAGCAGGGTGTCGGGGGTGATGCCGGTGGCCGGATCGTCGATGCGGTGGTGATAGTCCTCGGGACCGTCGAACACCACGGCATTGCCTTCGAAGGCATCCGGGTCTGCGGGGTTCGAGAGGTAACGGTCGCGGAACTCCTTGGAGATCACGCTGGTCTTCATGATCGCGGCATCGAACAGGTTGCCCGACAGGACCAGGAAGCCGGCTTCCTCGACCAGCGGCTGGTCGAAGGGCTTGATGACCTTCTCGTCCTCGATCACGGCATCGCGGCAGTTGTCGCCCATGGTCTTGCCGTTGACCGTCATCGCGCTCTCGTGGATCAGGCCCTGCTTGATCAGCTGCGCGACCACGGCGGGGACGCCGCCTGCACGGTAGTAGTCCTCGCCCAGGTATTCGCCGGCGGGCTGGAGGTTCACCAGCAGCGGGATCTTGTGGCCGATGCGTTCCCAGTCCTTCAGCGGCAGGTCGACGCCGATGTGGCGGGCGATCGCGGCAAGGTGGATCGGGGCATTGGTGGAACCGCCGATGGCGGCGTTGACGGCGATGGCGTTATGGAACGCGTCGAGCGTCAGGATGTCGGAGGGCTTGAGATCCTCATGAACCATGTCGACGATGCGCTTGCCGGTGCGCCATGCGCATTCCTGGCGGTCGCGGTAGGGCGCGGGGATCGCGGCCGAGCCGGGCAGCATCATGCCGAGCGCTTCGGCGAGCGAGTTCATCGTCGTCGCCGTGCCCATGGTGTTGCAGTAGCCGGTCGACGGGGCCGACGAGGCGACGAGCTTGATGAAGCCGTCGGCGTCGAGTTCGCCTGCCGCCATCATCTCGCGGCCCTTCCAGACGATCGTGCCCGAACCGGTACGCTCGCCCTTGTGCCAGCCGTTGAGCATCGGGCCGACCGAAAGCGCGATCGCCGGGATGTTCACGGTAGCGGCGGCCATGAGCAGCGCCGGGGTGGTCTTGTCGCAGCCGGTGGTCAGCACCACGCCGTCGAGCGGGTAGCCGTAGATCGCTTCGACCAGGCCGAGGTAGGCCAGGTTGCGGTCGAGGCCTGCGGTCGGACGCTTGCCGGTTTCCTGGATCGGGTGAACCGGGAATTCCAGCGCGATGCCGCCCGCTTCGCGAATGCCTTCGCGAATGCGCTCGGCCAGCACGATGTGGTGGCGGTTGCAGGGCGACAGGTCGCTGCCGGTCTGGGCGATACCGATGATCGGCTTGCCCGAGCGAAGCTCTTCAAGGCTGATGCCGAAGTTCAGGTAACGCTCCAGATAGAGCGAGGTCATGTCGATGTTGTCGGGATTGTCGAACCAGGCGCGCGAGCGCAGCTTCGGTGCAGTCTTGTTGTCGGTCATGGGCGATCGTTTCTTTTCGAGGTCAGCGCGAAGAGGTGGAAACGCGGTAGATCATGACATGCTTGTAGGGCTTGCCGGGATCGACGCGGGTGGACGGGAAATTCGCGTGGTTCGGCGAGTCCGGGAACTTCTGCGGTTCCAGTGCGATGCCGTCGCCCATGCGGTAGAGGTGGCCGTTCTTGCCGATGAACGTGCCGTCGAGGAAGTTGCCCGCGTAGAACTGCACGCCCGGTTCGGTGGTCAGCAGTTCGAGCACGCGGCCCGAAGCGGGATCTTCCAGGCGGGCGGCCAGTTCGGGGGCCTTGGTGATGCCCTTGTCGAGGACGAAGTTGTGGTCGTAGCCGCGGCCCATGAGGATCTGCTCGTCCTTGCCGTCGCGGACGCCTTCGCCCACCGCGCGGCCCTTGCGGAAGTCGAACACAGTGCCGTCCACGGGGCGCAGTTCGCCAGTGGGGATCAGCTTGTCGTTGACCGGGGTGAAGCGGCCTGCGGGAATGGTCAGCACGTTCTGCATGGCGTCGCGGGGCGCGCCTTCACCGGCCATGTTGAAGATGGCGTGGTTGGTCATGTTGAGCACGGTCGGCTTGTCCGTGGTCGCCTCGAACACGATCTGGAGGTTGCCCTTCTCGTCCAGCGAGTAGGTGACCTTGGTCTTGATCGTGCCGGGATAGCCCGAATCGCCGTCGGGGCTGACGAGCGAGAAGACCGCCGTGGCCACCGGGCCGGACTTGATCGATTCGAGCTTCCAGTTCTGGACGTCGAAGCCTTTGCCGCCGCCGTGGAGCGACTGGCCGTGGT
This sequence comes from Novosphingobium panipatense, assembly GCF_002149965.1. Taxonomy (GTDB): domain Bacteria; phylum Pseudomonadota; class Alphaproteobacteria; order Sphingomonadales; family Sphingomonadaceae; genus Novosphingobium; species Novosphingobium panipatense_A. Next base: position 56,982 of record NZ_MSQB01000019.1, read on the forward strand.
CGTTGCCGGGCAGCTGATAGGTCTTGCCGTCGAGCGTGAACTTGCCGTCGGCGATGCGGTTGCCGTAGCGGCCGATGGTGGCGCCCCAGTAATTCGGGCGCTTTTCGTAGCTGGCGACGTCGTCGTAGCCGAGCAGGATGTCGGCCAGCTTGCCCTCGCGGTCGGGCGCCATCATCTTCCACAGGGTGGCGCCGTAAGTCAGGATCGTGGCCGAGACGCCGTTGGCCGCCTTCAGCGTGACCGCGCTGACCTGCGCGCCGTCCGAAAGCGTTCCGGCCGGAGCCTGCGAGGCATCGGCGGCGAGTGACGGAGTGGAAAGTGCCAGGGCCGGGGCGGATACCGCCATTGCTACGAACGCCTTGCGCAGTTTCCTCATTATCCTGGCTCCCATATCTGTCCTGTAAGTCATTTCCGCATCGTGTTACCGGACGCTGTCAGACGACGACGCCCATTGACGATATTGCTTCCCGCATATAGTCCGACAAATAGAAAGAGCGCAAGCCGGTTTGCCGCAGGGCACGGCGCGGTTCACTGGTTTAGAGAGGATAGTCATGCCCCCAGTGGTTTCATCTGGAGATGCCCCGGTGCTTCACGCCCAGCCAGCGGGCGTCCGTTACGGCCCGGCGCTGACGCTGCTTGCCAGCCTGTTTTTCATGTGGGGCTTCATCACCGTCATCAACAACACGCTGCTGCCGCACCTGCGCAGCGTGTTCGACCTCAGCTACACCCAGACGACGCTGATCGAATCGGTGTGGTTCATCGCCTATTTCGTGGCCTCGATTCCCTCGGCCAAGCTGATCGAGCGGGTCGGCTATCAGAAGTCGCTGGTCATCGGTCTGCTGATCATGGCGGCGGGCGCGCTGGGCATGACTCTGGCGGCGAGCATTCCGTCCTACGGCGTCACGCTGGTCATGCTCTTCGTGATCGCCAGCGGCATCACCCTGCTTCAGGTCGCAGCGAATCCTTATGTCGCCGTCGTCGGCAAGCCCGAAACCGCGTCCTCGCGCCTCAACCTGGTGCAGGCGCTCAATTCGGCGGGCACCATGCTGGCCCCGCTCTTCGGCGCATACCTGATTCTCGGCCGTTCCAAGAGCGGCACTTCCGCCGCCGGAACCGTGCTGACCGATGCCGAGCGCCTGGCTGACGCCCATTCGGTGATCCTGCCCTACGCGCTCGTCGCCGTGGTGCTGGTGATCCTGGCGGTGGTGATTGCCAAGTTCCCGCTGCCCGCGATGGGTTCGGCGAACTCGCGCCTTGCCAAGGAGCAGCGCAAGCATCTCTCGCTGTGGAGCCACCGCAACCTCGTTTTCGGCATTCCCGCGATCTTCATCTACCTGATTGCCGAAATCGGCGTGGCGAACCTCTTCGTGAACTTCGTCAGCCAGCCCGACATCGCCAACCTGACGCATGAGCAGGCTGGCAAGTACCTCACTTTCCTGTGGGGCGGCATGATGGTCGGCCGTTTCGCCGGTTCCGCGATCATGCAGCGTTTCGACGCCGGCAAGGTCCTGGCCTTCTTCTCGGTCGGCGCTTTCGCGGTGATGATGATCACCGTCTTCGCCCACGGCCCCGTCGCCATGTGGTCGCTGATCCTGGTCGGCCTGTTCCACTCGATCATGTTCCCGACCATCTTCACCCTTGGCATCAAGGGCCTCGGGCCGCTGACCGAGGAAGGCTCGGGCCTGCTCGTCATGGCGATCGCAGGCGGCTCGCTGGTGATCGTGCAGGGCTGGCTGGCCGACAACTACGGCCTCCAGAACTCCTTCCTGCTGACCGCGATTTGCGAACTCTACGTGCTGTTCTACGCCCTGTGGGGCAGCAAGACGACCAATGCGGAGCCGGATCTGGTTCCCGAGCCTGCCGAGTAACCCGGCAGCCTCTGGCGCAACGAAAAGGCCCCGGCGAGCGATCGCCGGGGCCTTTTTCTGTTTGGGTGGTGAGAAACGCGTCGTCCCGGACGACGAAGCTTACTTATCGGACGCCTTGCTCTTCTCCATCGCGCTGCGGGTATCCTCCAGCGCCAGATCGACCAGCACGTTCATCGCTTCGGCCGCCGCTGCCACATCGCCTGCCGCGATGGCGTCGTAGACGCGCACATGGTCGGGGATGGGGTTGCGAGGGAGGGCGCGGGCGCGCTGCTTGAACTGGGTGGTCCAGTTCACCGCCGCGCCGATCGAGGCGCTGAGCGTGAGCAGGGCATCGTTGCGGGTGGCCTGGAGAATCGCGTTGTGGAAATCGCGGTCCGCCGCGCGCCCGGCCTCGGTGGTGAGGGTATGGCGACGCATGGCGGCCAGCGCGTCCTTCATCGCCTTGAGATCGTTCTTGTCGCGGCGCTGCGCGGCAAGGCGGGCGGCGGCGGGTTCGACGATGGCGCGCAGTTCGAACAGGCTGCGCACGAATTCGATGTCCGGCTCTCCCGCAAAGGCCCAGCCGAGCACTTCGGGGTCGAGCAGATTCCAGCGATCGCGGGGCAGCACGCGCGTTCCGGCCTTGGGGCGGCTTGCCACCAGCCCCTTAGCGCTCAGGACCTGAATGGCCTCGCGATAGGCGCTGCGTGAGACTTGCAGTTCCTCGGCAAAGGCAACTTCACCGGAAAGAATGTCTCCGGGCGCATATTTGCCGGACAAGATAGCCGTTCCCAGTTTATGGGCGATGGCGCCGTGCAGGCGTCGTCCGGGGCCCCGGGCCTCGTCGGCGGGTCTTGTACTTTCTTCTTCGTTCACAAAATTGGCTTCTGACACTGTTATTGGCACCTCTCCGAGGGAAGGTAACAGCCCTTCTCATGCGAAGGAACGACAAACATTGCGTTTCTGATGCGCTGGGAATATGTCGGAGTAAATAGGGAGACCCCAAATGACCGAATTCCGTTCCATCGTGGCCGAAACCGGCGAGCCCCAGGGCGAACCGCTGGCCGTGAACGGCCCTGCCGATGTCGCCGCCGCCTGCGCCGCAGCGGCTGCCGCATTCGATACCTATCGTGCCACCGACCGTGAAACCCGCGCCGCGTTCCTCGAACGAATCGCGGACGAGATCATGGCCATCGGTGATTCGCTGATCGAAGCCTACATCGCCGAGAGCGGCCTGCCCCGCGGTCGCGGCGAGGGCGAGCGTGGCCGTACCGTCGGCCAGCTGCGCCTCTTCGCGGACGTCGTCCGCAAGGGTCAGTGGCAGCAGCTGCGCATCGATCCGGCCATGCCGGACCGCGCTCCGCTGCCCCGTCCCGACCTGCGCCTGCGCATGATCCCGGTCGGTCCGGTCGCCGTGTTCGGCGCCTCGAACTTCCCGCTGGCCTTCTCGACTGCCGGTGGTGACACCGCTTCGGCACTTGCCGCCGGTTGCCCGGTCGTGGTCAAGGGCCACCCCGCCCACCCGATCACCGGCAGCCTGATTGCCGCCGCGATCACCAAGGCGGTCAAGGATGCCGGCCTTCCCGAAGGCGTGTTCCAGCATCTGGTCGGCCCGTCGAACGAACTCGGCGCCGCGCTGGTCCAGGATCCGCGCATCATGGCGGTCGGCTTCACCGGCTCGCGCGGTGGCGGTCTTGCCCTCGCCAAGCTGGCCCAGGCCCGCGAAGTGCCGATCCCGGTCTATGCCGAAATGTCGAGCATCAACCCGGTCCTGCTGCTTCCCGAAGCGCTCAAGGCCCGCGGCGAAGCCCTCGGCACCGCTTTCGTCGGTTCGCTGACGATGGGCGCAGGCCAGTTCTGCACCAACCCCGGCCTGATCCTGGCCGTCGAAGGTGAAGGTCTGGACGCCTTCGTCGCTGCCGCCACCGGCGGCGTTTCGGAAGCCAAGTCGCAGACCATGCTGACCACCGGCATCGCCGCCGCTTATGCCAAGGGCGTGGAAGCGCTTGAAGGCAACGCGGGCGTCGAGACGCTGGCAAAGGGCGAAGAAGGCAGCAAGACCACCGGCGGTGCGATCCTGTTCCAGACCACGGCCGCGCAGTTCCTGGCGGACAAGGCCATCGGCCACGAAGTGTTCGGCGCTGCCTCGATCGTCGTGCGCTGCAAGGATGAAGCCGAACTCGCCGGCCTGCTCGAAGGCCTGGAAGGCCAGCTGACCGCCACCCTGCACATGGACGCTGCCGACGAAGCCGCTGCTTCGCGCCTGCTGCCCGTGCTGGAGCGCAAGGTCGGCCGCATCCTCGTCAACGGCTGGCCCACCGGCGTCGAAGTGTGCCACGCGATGGTCCACGGCGGCCCGTTCCCCTCGACCTCCGATCCGCGCACCACGTCGGTCGGCAGCATGGCGATCGACCGCTTCCTGCGTCCGGTCAGCTACCAGAACTTCGCACAGGGCCTGCTTCCGGCAGAACTGCGTGACGCAGCCTTCGGTGACGGCGCTCCCCGCCTGATCGACGGCGCGCTTACCCTCTAACCAGTCCAACCCAATCCCCGCGGCGCGCTCCCCCAAGAAGGCGCGCCGCGGTTAGGGCCAAGTCCCTTCCGGGAGAGATCCATGACCTACCTTCGCCTGCTCCAGCATCGCGCGCCGAACGGCGTGCGCTCCGTCATCCTTGCCGAGGGCGATGCCGCCCACTTCCTTCAGGGCGTCACCACCACCCGCGAACTCGCGCTGCGCGCCATTGCCGAAGGTGTGACGCTGGCCGAGGCCGCCAAGGCTTGCGCTGCGGGCGTAGCGGTCGACATCGCGGCCGAATTCGCGGCCGGCACCCTGCTGGCCCCGATCGACCATGACGATTCGGCCCACTTGCTGATGACCGGCACCGGCCTGACGCACCTCGGTTCGGCTGAAGGCCGCAACAAGATGCACGCCGCCGCCGCCTCGGGTGAGCACGTCACCGATTCCATGCGCATGTTCCTTGAGGGCCTCGAAGGCGGCAAGCCCGCCGCAGGCACCGAAGGCCAGCAGCCGGAGTGGTTCTACAAGGGCGACGGCCAGCTGCTCGTCGGCCCCGGCGAAGCGCTCACGATGCCTTCCTTCGCCAAGGACGGCGGCGAAGAGCCCGAACTGGCGGGTATCTACCTCGTCGGCGAGGACGGCACCGTCTTCCGCCTCGGCCTCGCGCTCGCCAACGAGTTCTCGGACCATGTGACCGAGCGTCACAACTACCTCTGGCTCGCCCACTCGAAGCTGCGTCAGGCCGCGCTCGGCCCGGAACTGCTGCTCGGCACCCCGCCGGAGAAGATCGAAGGCACCAGCAAGATCGTCCGCGGCGGCGAAACCATCTGGGAAAAGCCCTTCCTCTCGGGCGAGGCGAACATGTCGCATACCTTCGCCAACCTTGAGCACCACCACTTCAAGTACGACCTGTTCCGCCGCGCCGGTGACGTGCATGTCCACTTCTTCGGCACCGCTACGCTCTCGTTCAGCGACGGTGTGACCACGCAGGAAGGCGACGTGTTCGAGATCTCGGCCGCGCCCTTCACGCTGCCGGTTTCCAACCCGCTCGCCCGCGCTGCCGCTCCGGCCGCGCCGACCACCACCGTGAAGGCGCTCTAAGCCATGGATCCGATCCGCATCGCCATCGTCGGCGTGGGCAAGATCGCCCGCGACCAGCACATCCCCGCGATCGAGGGCAACCCGAACTTCAGCATTGGCGCCACGGTCAGCCCGAATCATCGCGGCCCTGAAGGCATCCCGCACTTCAACAGCCTTGAAGAGCTGATCGAGAGCGGCCCGGCGATCGACGCTGTGGCGCTCTGCACCCCGCCGCAGGTGCGCTACGACCTTGCCGCGCTGGCGCTGTCAAAGGGCATGCACGTGTTCCTCGAAAAGCCGCCGGGTGCCACCCTGGCCGAAGTGGCCGCGCTGGAAAGCCGCGCCGAGAAAGTGGGCGTCACCCTGTTCGCTTCGTGGCACTCGCGCTACGCCGCCGGTGTCGCGCCTGCCCGCGCCTGGTTGGCGGAGCGCACCATCCTCAGCGCCAAGATCGTTTGGCGCGAGGACGTGCGCGTCTGGCATCCGGGGCAGGACTGGATCTGGGAGCCGGGCGGCCTTGGCGTGTTCGATCCGGGCATCAACGCCCTCTCGATCGCCACGCACATCATGCCGCGCCCGTTCTTCCTCAAGGAAGCGACGCTCAGCCTGCCCGCCAACCGCGCGGCGCCGATCGCCGCCGATATCGAGTTCCGCGATACCGCCGGAGCCGAAATCCACATGGACCTCGACTGGCGCCAGACCGGCCCGCAGTCGTGGGACATCATCGTCGAGACCGATGCGGGCACGCTGAAGCTCTCGAACGGCGGCGCCGTGCTCACCCTGCCCACCGGCACCGAGCACAATGAAGACCTAGAATATCCGGGTCTCTACTCGCGCTTCGCCAACCTGATCCGCGGCGGCCGCAGCGACGTCGACATCGCCCCGCTGCGCCTCGTCGCCGACGCATTCCTGCGCGGCAAGCGCGACCTCGTCGAAGAATTCCACGACTGATATCCCAGGGAGGGGACTGAAAATGTTGAAGGCGCTTCGCCTGACCACTGCTGCCGTCCTGTTGAGCGCCACCACGCTCGCAGGCACGGCTCAGGCTGACACCAACGGCCAGCCGACCACCGCGACGATCGAAGCCGACAAGCCCGGCCCGGTCTACCACAAGGAAGTCTTCACCCAGTTCGCCGAGCACCTCGGCACGGGAATCTACGGCGGCCTGTGGGTCGGCAAGAACAGCAAGATCCCGAACACCAACGGCTTCCGCAACGACGTCGTCAGCGCGCTCAAGGACCTCGCGGTCCCGGTGATCCGCTGGCCGGGCGGCTGCTTCGCCGACGAATACAACTGGCGCGAAGGCATCGGCCCGCAGAACAAGCGGCCAGTCAAGATCAACACCCATTGGGGCGGCGTGACCGAGCCGAACACCGTGGGCACGCACGAATTCTTCGAACTGATCCGCCAGGTGGGCGCGGAAGCCTATGTCGCCGGCAACGTCGGCAACGGCACGCCCCGCGAAATGGCCGAGTGGGTTGAATACATGACCTCGCCCGCCGGCTCGCTGGCGGACGAACGCGCCCGCAACGGCCACAAGGAGCCCTGGAAGGTTGCCTACTTCGGCGTCGGCAACGAGCTTTGGGGCTGCGGCGGCAACATGCGTCCCGAATTCGCGGCCGACGAGACCCGTCGCTACGCCACCTTCGTCAAGGCGCCCGCGGGCACCAAGATCCTGAAGGTCGCCGCAGGCGCCAATGTCGACGATTACAACTGGACCGAGACGATGATGCGCGTCGCGGCCGATCGTCTCGACGGCGTTTCGCTGCACTATTACGTCCACCCGGCCGGTGGCTGGCCGCCGCGTGCGCCCGCCGTCGACTTCGACGAGAACGGCTGGGCCGATGCGCTCAACGGCGCGCGCAAGATGGACGAACTGATCACCAAGCACTCGGCGATCATGGACAAGTACGACCCCGAAAAGCGGGTCTTCCTGGCCGTGGACGAATGGGGTTCGTGGTACGCACAGGATCCGGGCACCCATCCGGGCTTCCTGCGCCAGCAGAACACCCTGCGTGACGCGCTGATCGCCTCGATCCACCTGGATATCTTCGCCAAGCACGCCGACCGCGTGCGCATGACCGCCATCGCGCAGATGGTGAACGTGCTTCAGGCGATGATCTTCACCGAAGGCAACAAGATGGTGCTCACGCCCACCTATCACGTCTTCGAGATGTACAAGCCGTGGCAGGACGCGACGGTGCTGCCGATCGACATCAAGTCGCCCTGGTACGCCAAGGACCAGTACACGATGCCTGCGGTCAGCGGTTCGGCGGTCAAGGCGAAGGACGGCAAGATCCATGTCGGCCTGTCCAACCTCGATCCCAACCAGTCGAACACGGTGACGATCAAGCTTGACGGTGTAAGCGCTTCGGCGGTCACGGGCCGTATCCTCACGGCACCGGCGATCAACTCGCACAACACCTTCGACGCGCCGAATGCCGTGAAGCCCGAGGCCTTCTCCGGCGCGACCGTGCAGGGCGGCAACCTTGTCGTCACCCTGCCGGCCAAGTCGGTCGTGGTGCTCGAACTGCAATGAGCGTGAACCACGTCCCCCAGGACCCATACGTATTGGGCGATTGGGGGACGACCCGCCTGCGCCTGTACCGTCTCGAAGGCGGCAACGTGGCCGCCCGGCTCGATGGGCCGGGCGCGCTGCAAGGCGACGCGCGGGGGGCTCTGGCCGAACGGCTGGAGCTCTGGAAGGCGGAAGGGTCGCTCGATGAGGTCGTGCTTTGCGGCATGGCCGGAGCGCCGGGCGCTCTTGCCGCGGCAGGCTATGCAGCCTGCCCGGCAGACGCCGCCAAGTGGCTGTCGTCGCGCACGCGGCTGGAAGTCTCCGGCATCCCGGTCTCGGTCCTGCCGGGGCTGAGCTGCAAGGATTCCGAAGGCGTGCCCGAAGTGATGCGGGGCGAAGAGGCGCAAGTCTTCGGCGCCCTGGCGCTCCACCCCGAACTCGCCCTGGGCGAGCATCTCGTCGCGCTGCCGGGTACGCACTGCAAGTGGGTCTCGGTAGTGAACGGCACGATCGCCGGTTTCCGCACGCACCCGACCGGGGAACTCTACGCGCTGCTGGCAGGCCAGTCGACGCTGACCGGGCCGGATACGCTCCCCGACGGCACTTTGGGTGAGGGCAACTTCGATGACGGTTTCGCGCGCGGTCTCGACCGCTGCGAGGAGCCGCTGACCGGCGCCCTGTTCGAAGCCCGTGCCGCGCGGATGCTCGACGGACGTTCGAAAGACTGGTCGCGCGGATATATCTCGGGCTTGCTGATCGGCGGTGAAGTGGCGGCGCAAGTGCCGAACGGCATTTCGGTCGTCCTGATCGGCGATCCGGCGCTCTGCGGGCTCTACGATCGCGCGCTGGCGGTCCGTGGCTGCACGTCGCGCAAGATCGATGGCGATGCGGCGGTTCTCGCCGGTCTGGCTCTCGCGAAAGGACAGAAGGCATGAAGATCGAAGACGTTCTCGCCGCAGGTCATGCGCCTGTCGTCGCGATCCTGCGCGGGATCCAGACGCACGAAGCGGTCGCCATCGGCGAAGCGCTGGTCGAGGCCGGTGTGCGGATCATCGAGGTGCCGTTCAACTCCCCCGATCCGGCAGGCTCCATCGGCGCCATGGCCGAGGTCCTGGGAGACCGTGCGGCGATCGGCGGCGGCACCGTGATCGGCACCGACCTTGCCGAGACGCTGGCGGGCGTCGGCGGGACTTTCATGGTCTCGCCCAATGTCGATCCCGAGGTGATCAAGCGCTCGATCGCACTCGGCATGGACGTGCTTCCCGGCTTCCTCACCCCCACCGAGGCTTTCGCCGCCGTGGCGGCAGGTGCCCGGGACCTCAAGCTGTTCCCCGGTTCGGCGCTGGGTAGCGGCTATATCAAGGCGATCCGCGAGGTCCTGCCCAGGCACAGCCGCGTCTGGGCCGTGGGCGGCGTGGGCGCTGCCAATGTTGCGGAATACCGCGCGGCGGGCGTGTTCGGCATCGGCGTGGGCGGCAGCCTCTACAAGCCCGGCTTCGATGCCGCGACGGTCGGCGCCAAGGCAGCCGAGATCGTTGCCGCATGGAATGCCTGCGCGGCATAACTACAAGAATTATCTGGAGAGTTTACGTGTTCAGGAACATCCTCGCCGCCGCCGGTCTGGCGGTTCTGGCCACCTCGGGTGCGGTGGATGCGCAAGTGCAGGCGGGCGAGAAAGGAGCGGCAACGCTCAACGCCCAGCTGACCGGCGATCTCGTGGTGCATGACCCGGTGATCATCCGCGAAGGCGATACCTACTACGTCTTCAGCACCGTGGGCCGTTATATCGGCATCAAGACCTCGAAGGATCTCAAGACCTGGAAGGACGCGGGCTCGGTCTTCGCGGAAATCCCCGCCTGGGCCAAACAGGCCGTTCCCGGCACCGAGGGCATCTGGGCGCCGGACATCTCCTATGTGAACGGCGAATACCGGCTCTACTATTCGGTTTCGACGTTCGGCTCGAACCGTTCCGCCATCGGCCTGGCCACCAGCAAGACGCTCGATCCCAAGGCCAAGGGCTATGGCTGGAAGGACCAGGGCCTTGTCGTCATGTCGACGCATGATGACGACTTCAACGCCATCGACCCCAATTTCGTCGAGGACGCCCAAGGCCGCCAGTGGCTCTCGCTCGGTAGCTTCTGGAGCGGGCTCAAGCTGTTCCCGCTCGATGCGAAGTCCGGCAAGGTTCCTGCCGGCACCGAACCCTATGCGATCGCCCGCCGCCTTGCCCCGGCAGGCGGCCCGGCGCCGGTCGAGGCGCCCTTCATCATTCCGCACGGCGGCTGGTACTACCTGCTCGCCAGCTACGACTATTGCTGCAAGGGCGTGAACAGCACCTATTACACCGTGGTCGGGCGCTCGAAGAAGATCACCGGGCCCTACCTCGGCAAGGACGGCAGTTCGATGATGGACGGCCGCGGCACGATCTTCCTGCGCGCCGACCTTGAAGAACAGCAGCGTTTCCGTGGCCCCGGCCATGCGGGCGCCTTCACCGACAAGGACGGCACCACTTACGTCGTCTACCACGCTTACGACAAGCAGGCCAACGGTGCGCCCACGCTGCGCATCGCGCCGATCCGCTGGGATGCGGACGGCTGGCCTCAGGCCGAATACTGAACCCACCTGACGGCACCCCGGTCCCCCGACCGGGGTGCCCTTTTTCCTATCGCCGGGCAGAATGTCCGGCGCCACGAATCAGGAATATCGGAGAGGATGACATGAACTTTTCCCTTTCGCGCCGGGCCTTCGCCGCCAGCGCCGCCCTGCTTCCCATCGCCTGCAACCGCGCCGCCGATACCGCGATCGGTGGCGGGGAAAAGAGCGCGCCGGTCGATCCGCTCAAGGGGCCGATCAACCCGCTGGTCAAGAACCGCGCCGATTCCCAGGTCTTCCGCCACGAGGACGGCTACTACTATCTCACCGGCTCGGTCCCCGAGTACGACCGCCTGATCCTGCGCCGTTCGAAGACGCTGGCCGGCCTTGCCACGGCCGAGGAGCGTGTGCTCTGGCGCCATGAGAAGACCGGGCCGATGTCCGGCTTTCTCTGGGCGCCCGAACTGCACCTGGTGGACGGCAAATGGGTGATGTACTTCGCGGCAGGCCCGAGCGGCGGCGGCGAGGACGTGTTCCGCATCCGCACGTATGCGATCGGCTGCGACGGCGCCGACCCGATGACCGGCAAGTGGTCGGTCCTGGGCGAATTCAAGATGCCGTGGGACAGCTTCAACCTCGATTCCACCGTCTTCACGCACAAGGGCCAGCGTTATTTCGCCTGGGCCCAGCGCGAGGAGGGCATCGACACCAATTCCAACCTCTATCTCGCGCCGATGAAGGATGCGCTGACCCTTTCGGCCGAGCCGGTGCGCCTTACCGTGCCGACGCTGGACTGGGAAACCCGCGCCTACAAGGTGGCCGAAGCCCCGGCGGTGCTGGCCCGCAACGGTCGTCTGTTCATGACCTACTCGGCCAGCGGCACCGGTGCCGTCTATTGCCTCGGCATGCTGACGATCGACGAGAACGCGAACCTCATGGATCCGAAGGCCTGGACGAAGTCGCAGAAGCCGGTCTTCGCCACCAACGTCGAAACCTCGGTCTACGGCCCCGGCCACAACAGCTTCACCGTGGACGAGAACGGCAACGACATCCTCGTCTATCACGGCCGCGACTACGAGAAGATCGAAGGCGACCCGCTGCTCAACCCCGATCGCCACACCCGCGTCCAGCGCATCTATTACGATGCGAACGGCGCGCCGGACTTCGGGGTTCCGGTCGGCAACGGCGCGCTGCCCGAGCGGTTCTCCCCCGCCGTGCGCCGCGATGTGATGCTCGGCCATGATGGCACCAAGCTCATGCTCGCCAAGGGCCTGCCGATCGCGCAGACCCAGTTCCGCGAGATCGCCGGCGCCGATGGCGCGGTACAGCTTTCGCCGATTCTCCTGCGCGACCACGGCTTCGCGGTCGGCAAGGACGGCGCCGTCTCGGTCGCGCCGCTTGGCGAAGCAGGCCAGTTCCTGCGCGAGGCGGGAGAAGCCAAGGACACCGTGCGCTTCGTGGCGAAGTCCGATTCGTCGAAGGCGCTCGCGTTCTCCGGTGATGTCATCATGTTGGCCGACAAGAGCGACCCGGCGACAAGCTGGATCGTCGGATAAAAGCCCGCAACAAGTCAGACAAAGACCGCCCGGGAAGCATGCTTCCCGGGCGGTTCTGCGACCATTCTGCCACACCTCACCGAGGTTTTTCGCCGCCCTCCCGCTTTTCCGCTTGCAAGCGATTAGTCAGACTAATAATTAGTCCGAGTAATTGAAGGGGCATGGTATGGGCCAGCCCCAATGGGAGGGTTGATCCATGGCATTCAAGCCATTCGCTTTCTGCACCGCATCCGTTTTCGCACTGAGCCTCGCCACTGTCGCTCAGGCCCAGGAAGCGACCGCGCAGGAAGCCGCTCCGCAGTCGGCCGACGAAGGCGAAGCCACTGCCGAAGACATCATCGTCACCGGTGTGCGCGCCTCGATCGTCGGCGCCATCAACAGCCGCAAGGACAACATCCAGATCGTCGACTCGATCGTGGCTGAAGACGTCGGCAAGCTGCCGGACAACAACGTCGTCGAGGCGCTCCAGCGCGTGACCGGTATCCAGGTTACCGACCGTGCCGGCGGCGAAACCGCGACGATCACCATTCGCGGCCTTTCCGACCCCGTCACCACCTGGAACGGCCGCAACATCTTCACCGCGGCAGGTACTTCGTTCGCGCTTCAGGACGTTTCGGCGAACCTCGTACGCAAGATCGACGTCTACAAGACCCGTTCGGCCGACCAGCTCGAATTCGGCCTCGCCGGCCAGATCGACGTCGCCACGCGTCGTCCGTTCGACTTCGACGGCTTCACCGTTTCCGGCCTGGCGCGCGGCATCTACAGCGAGCTGGCAGACGAAGTTAACCCCAACGTGGCGCTGCTGGTCAGCGACCGCTTCGAAACCGGCATCGGCGAGATCGGCTTCCTGATCAACGGCAGCTACACGCGCGCCAAGTATCGCAACATGAACGTCCAGGCGGGTGCGCTTGTGCCGTTTGCCACCGAGAACCCGCCTTCGGGTACCTGGCTCACGCCGCTGCAGCGCATCTTCCCGAACACCGACCCGAACAATCCGTACTGGACGCCGGGCCTGAACGCGGGTCTGCCGACCACGCCGGGTTCGACGCTGAACATCGACGGCGTCGACGTTCCCTACTACCTGTCGCGCGATGCGGTGATCAGCTCGGACCTTTACGGCAAGCGTGAGCGGCCCTCGATCAATGCCGCGCTGCAGTGGGCACCGAACGACCGTTCGACCTACACGGCCGAATTCTACTACACCGGCTTCCGCGGCAACACCTTCAACTCGATGATGTTCAGCTACGCCGACTGGTGGGGCGATCTGGGCTCGAATCCGGGTTCGACTTTCGAGCTCTATGACGGCACCAACATCGTCAAGTCGCGCCAGATGGGCAGCGTCGCCGGCTTCAACAGCGCCGACTACGCCACCAACAAGACCGACAGCTACGTCTACGCCCTGAATGCCGACTGGGACGTCGGTGATCGCGGCAAGATCACGGCCGACCTGACCTACCAGGACAGCACGAACGAGACCTCGTTCTTCGCCATGCGCACCAACCGCGGCCCGCTGGACCTCGACGTCGATTTCAACAGCGGCGGCGGCATCCCGTCGTACAGCTTCGGCACCCCCGAAGTCCTCACCGACCCCAGCGCCTGGACCGTTGGCGACCTGTTCGACAACGGCAACAAGAGCAAGGGCAACGCCTGGACCTTCATGCTCGACGGTCATTACGACTGGGACGAAGGCTTCCTGCGCCGCATCAAGGCGGGCTTCCGCTACGACAACCGCAAGGCCAGCACTTTCGTTCGCGAACAGAGCGCAGGCGCTCTGAACACTTCGCTGGCCGATCTGGGTGACGGTTATACCTTCACCAACAGCGGCTTCTTCGACGGCCGCGCCGATGTTCCGACGAGCTGGGTTCTGGCCAATGGCCCGGCGCTCTACAAGAACGCCGATGCCATCCGTTCGATGTATCAGGCAATCAATCCGAACCTGCTGCTGTCCGATCAGATGTCGTTCGGCCGCGTCTTCGACATCAACGAAGTCACGCTCTCCGCGTACCTGCTGGCCGATGGCGAAGTCGAGATCTTCGGCCGTCCGCTCATGGTCGAAGGCGGCGTGCGCATGGTCGCGATCGATACCGACTACAACTACTTCGATCGCTACAACGGCTTTGCACGTACCGGCGTCTCGACCGGCGAAGTGAAGTTCCTGCCGAGCTTCACCGCCCGCTACGAGATCACGCCGACCCTGCGTCTGCGCTTCAACTACGGCGAAACCCTGCGTCGTCCGGCCTTCGGCGACCTCAACCCGAACGTGACCCTCACGGGCGACCTTTCGGGTCTGGGCTTCGGCACCGGCAGCGCCGGCAACGCGAACCTGAAGTCGACGACGTCGAAGAACTTCGACCTCGCGCTGGAATGGTACTTCGAGCGCAACAGCGCGATCTACGTCACTGGTTTCCGCCGCGAAATCCAGGGCCTGGTGGTTCCGCTCACGACGCTTGAGTACATCCCGAACAACAACATCCAGGGCAGCACGGCTACCGACTACTTCCAGGTCACCCGTCCGACCAACGCGTCCGACGGTGTGCTCAAGGGCGTGGAAATCGGCCTGACCTACTTCCCGACCTATCTGCCGAGCATCCTCGACGGCCTGGGCTTCCAGGGCAGCGCGACGATCCTCGACTCCGAGCAGACGATCCCCGAAACCGACGCGGCCGGCAACACGGTCCTGACCAAGTCGGCCTTCTTCGCGGTTTCGAAGTTCTCGTACAACGCCACGCTGGCTTACGAGCGCGGTCCGGTCGGCGCACGTCTCTCCTACGTGTGGCGCAAGGGCTTCCTCAACAACAACGAGGCGCGTGCCTTCGCCAACCCGATCGGCATGTGGCGCAAGCCTGAAAAGAGCCTGGACTTCCAGCTCACCTACAACGTGACCAAGGACATCGGCCTGACCTTCGACGCGGTGAACATCACCAAGTCGAAGCAGCAGAACTACTACAAGTTCGAGGATGCCGGTGGTCCGCAGACGATGAACTCGAGCACGCTGCTGATCGATCGCACTTTCGCGCTCGGCGTCCGCTTCAAGTTCTGATCTGAAAAAGCAGGTCGCGACGGACGCCATTCCGCGTCGCGGCCTGCCACGGGCGGCCGTTTCTTGCCGGGTTCCTCTCCCAACACAGGCCCGGCAGGGACGGCCGCCATTTTTATTCTTGCATCTGCTGACGCTCGCCAGACCATGAAGGGGTAACGATGCGCGGAAATATTCGGACGATCCTCGCCACCGCGGCACTGCTTGCGAGCGGGGCCAGCGTGCCGCTTGCCGCGTCTTCTTCTTCAACGACGGTCTCCGCAGCGACCTCTCCCCGGCTCGATGCCGCTGCCATCGCCAAGGCCCGCTTCGGCAACGACGCAGCCTGGTACGAACAGCGCATTCCCTTCTTCGAAAGCGCCGATCCGAAGATCGATGCCGTCTACTACTATCGCTGGGGCCTGTTCCGGGCGCATCAGCGCGATCTGGGCGTGCAGGGCTATATCACCACTGAGTTCGCCGACGACGTGGATTGGCAGCGCCATCCCTTCGCCAGTCTCAACGACGCCAGCGGCTTCCATATCGCCGAAGGTCGCTGGCTGAACGACCGCCGCTTCACGGCCGACTACATCGAGTTCATGTACGAAGGCGGCAACGACCGCCACTTCACCGATCACATGGCGGACTCGGTCTGGGGCCGCTATCTGGTCGACGGCGACCGCGATGCCGTGCTCGCGCACCTCAAGACCATGCGGCATATCTACCGCCTGTGGGACGAGAAGTTCGATTTCACCAAGGGACTCTACTTCGTCGAACCCCTGCTGGACGCGACCGAGTACACCGTTTCCTCGATCGACGCCTCGGGCGGCAAGGACGGGTTCCGGGGCGGCGATTCCTTCCGCCCCTCGGTCAACAGCTACATGTTCGCCAATGCCCGCGCGCTCTCGCGCATGGCGGAAATGGCGGGCGACACGGCCATGGCGAAGGAGTACGCCGACCGCGCCGAAGCGCTGCGCACGCGCGTGCTGGAGGACCTGTGGAGCCCGAAGCTGGGCCATTTCGTGGACCGCTACCAGGTCGATAACGAGCATGTGAAGTACTGGGACCAGATCCGTAACCGTGAACTGGTGGGTTACCTGCCGTGGATGTTCGACCTTGTCCCGGACGAGGCGAAGTATTCCGGCGCATGGGCGCATCTGCTCGATCCGAATGCGCTTGCGGGGAAGGCGGGCATGCGGACGGTCGAGCAGAACTACGAATACTACATGCGCCAGTACCGCTATCTCGGCTCTGCGCCCGAGTGCCAGTGGAACGGCCCGATCTGGCCTTACCAGACCACCCAGGTCCTGACTGGCATGGCCAACCTGCTCGACCATTACGGCCAGAAAGGCCCGGTGACGCGCAGCGACTACATGCGCCTGCTGCGCCAGTACACGCAGCTTCACCATCAGGGCGATGGCAAGAACGGGCGCCTCGATCTGGAGGAGGATTACCATCCCGAGACCGGCAAGCCGATCGTCGGGCTGGACCGCAGCCACCACTATTTCCATTCCGGCTATCTCGACCTGATCCTGACCGGCCTGGTCGGCATTCGCCCGCGCGCGGACGACGTGCTGGAAGTGAACCCGCTGCTGCCGGCGGCGGGCGATCCGCAGGCGCTAGACTGGTTCCATATCGAGCGCGTGCCCTACCACGGCCATCAGGTCTCGGTGACCTGGGATGCCGACGGCAAGCGCTATGGCCGCAAGGGGCTGACGATCGCGGTGGACGGCAGCGAAGTGGCGCATCGTGACGATCTCGGTCGCATCGAAGTGCCGCTGGCGCGCAAGGCCAATGCGCCCGTGGTGCGCGAAACGAACCTGGCCGTGCAACTGGTGCGCGAAAACTTCCCCAAGGCGAGCGCCTCTTCGGGCAGCGAGGCGGAAAACCTCCACGACGGTATTGACGGCCGTGCCTGGTTCTATCCCGAACTGCCGAACGGCTGGGATTCGGCCGCAGGGCCTGCCGAGCAGTGGTATGCAGTGGACTTCGGCAAGACGGTCACGCTGGGCGCCACGGAACTGGCCTTCTTCGCGGACGGCGGAAAGTTCGCGGCCCCTCGCAAGGTCCGCATCGAGGCCTGGCAGAACGGTCGCTGGCAGACCGTGGCCATGCCTGCCGCCGCGCCCCTGGCGAACGGCGTGACGCGGCTGAACTGGACCCCGGTTCAGGCCGAGCGCGTCCGCGTGGTGATGACGCCTGCGGGCAGGAAGGCGATCCGTCTGGCCGAGCTAAAGGCTTTTGCCCGCTGAGTTACCCTTCCGGCAGTCTTGTCGAGATCACGACAGGGCTGCCGGAATTTTCTTTCGTTAAGCCGAAGGAAACCCTGTCCGGCTAACTGGAATTAACCGTGGAGGCAGCTTTCTGAGGGAATGTCTCACGGCTATCCCTTCGCCTCGTTCGCTGCGGCCACCTCGTGCTTCGCAGGTCTATCGACCCTGATCCCCGGCTGGATGGCCGGTATCGCCGCCGCGCATATAGCCTGCGCGGTGCTGTTCATGGGGCTGTTCAAGCACGAGACCTCTTAGGCCCCGGCTTTCCCTGCGAGCAGCTCCGGCGTCAGCACTTGCGGCAATTGCTCGGCCTTGCCGGAGCCGCCCGCGTACCAGACGTAGAGCGGAACCCCGGCGGCGCCTTGGGCGGTGAGGTAGCGGGTGATCTCGGGATCGCGCCGCGTCCAGTCTCCGCGCAGGACGACGACACCGGCTTTTTCGAAAGCGGCGCGGGTATCTTCGCGCTCGATGGCGACTTGTTCGTTGACCTTGCAGGTCAGGCACCAGTCGGCGGTCATCCACACGAAGACCGGCTTGCCCGAGGCCCGTGCCTCGGCAAGGGCCTTTTCGCTAAAGGGTTTCGCGGCCAGCAGCGATTCCGAGGTTGTCGAGGGCGGCGCGGGCTGCGGCAGCAGGGGGAGCGCGATCACGGCCAGGGCGGTGGCCACCAGCGCGGGCGACTTTGCCGACTTGCCCCGGCGCTGCGCCTTACCCGCCACAAGAAGCGCGGCGAGCACGAGCAGCAGCGCGGCCAGGGCCGCCAGCACGAAGCCCGTTCCGCCGACTTTCCAGGTCAGCCATGCAAGCGCAAGCGCGGTGAGGCCCATGGGCAATGCCATCCAGCGGCGGAACGTCACCATCCAGCCGCCGGGCCTTGGCATGCGCCTGCGGAGCGCGGGGACGAAAGCGACGGCCAGGAAGGGCAGGGCAATGCCGAGCCCGAGCACGGCGAACAGGCTCATCGCGGGCAGAACCGGCAGTAGCAGCGCCGCGCCCATGGCGCTTGCCATGAAGGGCCCGGTGCAGGGCGTGGCGACGAACGCGGCGAGCAATCCCGTCGCGAAGGCGCCCCGCGTGAAGCTGGAAGGGGAACCGCCCGCGGCAAAGCCCGGCACGGCAAATTCGAACAGGCCCAGCAGGTTGGCGGTAATCGCCGCCGCCAGGAACAGCAGTCCGACGACGACCAGCGGCTCCTGCAGCTGGAACGCCCAGCCCACTTGCTCGCCGCCCGCCCGCAGCGCCAGCAGCAAGGCGCCGAGACCGAGGCAGGCAAGGATCACGCCCGCCGCATAGGCCAGCCCCTCGATCCGGGCATGGGCCTCGCTCTCGCCCGCGCGGGCGAGGCTGAGGGCTTTGAGGCTCAGGATCGGGAAGACGCAGGGCATGACATTGAGCAGCAGCCCGCCCGCCAGTGCGGCGAGCAGGAGCAGCGGAAGAGAGGGCAGTTCGGGAGCGGCCGCGTCGCTGGCGATCGGTGTTCCTCCAGCGGGAACCGTGCCGGGGCGCGCCGAGAAGGCGATGCCGTCTCCAGCGCCGTTGAGGCGCAGAACGCCGGTCAGGCTGTCCGATCCGCGCGGGTCCAGTTTGACGCGGGGCAGGGTGACGATCAGCATGTCGCCCTTCCAGGCGAACTGCTGCGCGCCCGCATAGTCGATCAGCTTGTCCTCGCCCACGAAGACATGGGGGCCTTCCAGCGGGGTGGAGGCGGGGAGGGGAATGGCGATGCGCACCGTGCTATCGTCGAGGCTGAACGTGCCTTGCGCATCGAGCGGGGCAGGCAGGCGGCGCTGCCATTCCGCGAAGCGCGGGTCGGACTCGGCCTCTGCTTTTGGGGCCGTTCCTGCGGCGGCTTTGGCAGCAATCGGCTGTTCCACGGCCAGATCGGCTTGCTCAGGCACGCAGATCTGTTCGGTGCAGGCCAGCCACTGGGCGCGAAGATGCACGGGAATGCGGCTGCCCGGCACGGCGCCGGAGGGCACGGTGAAGGGCACAAGAATGGCGTAGTCGCTCTCGTAGACGTGATTCATCAGCCCGGAGACGACCAGCGTCTGCGGCACCGGATAGCGTGGATTTCCGGCCTTGGCCCCCTCGGGCAGGGTCCAGTCGAGCTGCATGCCGAGGCCCGCGTCGCCGGGGTTGGACCAGTAGCCGTGCCAGCCCTTTTCGGGCTTCATGTGGATGGCGATCGTCGTTTCGCCGCCGGGTGCGGCGGCAGGACCGGCCACCAGTTCGGCCGCGATATGCGCGGGCGCCGCTGCGGCGAGGGCGGGTGAAAGCATGAGCGCCAGCAACTGACACATGAGTGCCATAAACAGGCGATAGCGGCGCTTTTCCATGAGACTCCCGTGCGTTGGGTGGCGCTTGCGTCACGCGCGCATTCCAGACATCGCTGCATCTGCGCCGATTGCACCCAGATTTCAAGGAAGACCCCCGATGCGCCTGCTTTCCCCGTCGCTTGCTCCGCTGGCCCTGATCGCGGCTCTTGCCGTCTCGGCCCCCGCCATGGCGCAGGAAGCACCGGCCGCGCCTGCTCCCGCCGCCGCTCCGGCACCGCAGGCCCCGCCGAAGCTGATCGTGGCGATCTCGGTGGACCAGTTCTCCGCCGATCTCTTCGCGCAGTATCGCCAGCATTTCACCAAGGGCTTCACCCGGTTGCTGCAAGGCGCGGTCTTCGCTTCCGGCTACCAGTCGCACGCTGCGACCGAAACCTGCCCCGGCCACTCCACGCTGCTCACCGGCGTTCATCCCTCGCGCACCGGCATTACCGCGAACTCGTGGTATCAGCCCGGCATCGCCCGCGCCGAAAAGGAAGTCTACTGCGTCGAGGATGAGACCAATCCCAGGTCCACGCCCGACAATCCGGTGGTCAGCCCCGTCCACCTCAAGGCCCCCACGCTGGGCGACCTCATGAAGAAGCGCAATCCGAAGACGATCAACGCGGCCGTTTCCGCCAAGGACCGCGCCGCCGTGATGATGAGCGGCCATGACACGGACGCGGTCTACTGGATCGGCGCCAAGGGCTTCACCACGTTCGAAAACAGGAAGATCAGCAAGGCCGTGGAGGCTCAGAACGCGGTGATGGCCCAGCGCGTCGCCGCCGGTGACGGCGACCTGACGGTGCCGGGCTGGTGCGGCCGGGTAGACCGGGCCACGCCGATCAAGGACTTCACCATCGGCACTTACCGCTTCACGCTGGCAGCGGGCGACTTCAAGGCCTATTCCAATGGCCCCCGGATCGACACCGCCACCGCCGAGATGGCCGTGCGCATGGTGGACGAACTTGGCATGGGCAAGGATGCCGTGCCTGATGTGCTTTCGGTCAGCTTCTCGGCCACCGACAAGGTCGGCCATGCCTTCGGCACCGAGGGGGTGGAAATGTGCATCCAGATGAACGTGCTCGACGAAGCGCTGGCCACTCTGTTCAGCGGCCTCGATGCGCGCGGGATCGACTACGAGGTCGTGCTCAGCGCCGACCATGGCGGATTCGATGCGCCCGAGCGCCAGCAGCTGCGCGGAAATCCTGAAGCGACCCGCATCGATCCGGCGCTTTCGGCCGATAAGCTCGCCGCCGCCGTCTCGCAGGATACCGGCGTCAGCGTGAAGAACGGCCCGCTGTTCTACGGCGCGGGCGAGGCGGGCAGCGTCTGGTTCTCGTCGGAGCTGACGGCGGAGCAGAAGCAGAAGGTCATGGCCGCGCTCGTCGCCCGCCTGAAGGCCAATCCGCAGATCGCTGCGGTCTATACGCAGGACCAGATCATGCAGTGGCCCGAACCCAAGGGCAGCCCGCAGGACTGGACCATGGAACAGAAGGTCCGCGCCTCCTTCGTGCCGGGCCGCTCGGGCGAAGTGCAGATGCTGACGGTGCGCGGCGTCGTGCCCGGCAAGCCCGCGCCCTTCAAGGTGGCGTCGCATGGCAGCCCTTGGGACTATGACCGCCGCGTGCCGATGCTGTTCTGGCGCAAGGGCATGGTGGGCTTCGAGCAACCCACCCCGGTGGAGACGGTGGACATCGCTCCGACCCTCGCCGCCACCGTGGGCCTGACCGCGCCTGCCGGCACCTGGGACGGAAGGTGTCTCGACATCGACGCCGGAGAGGCCGATAGCTGCCGTCGATGAACGACTCTGCAGCGACACAAGACCAAAAGGCGGAATACCGCGACCTGATCATCCTGGGCGGCGGCCTCGTCGGCATGACGCTGGCGCTTGCCGCGGCCCGGGCGGGTATCACCAGCCATGTGATCGACCGGGCCGACCCGGCCGATCTGACTGCCGAGGGCGCGGATGGCCGCGCCTCGGCCATATCGACGGCGAGCTGGAACCTCTTCACCAACATCGGCCTCGCGCCTGCGCTCAAGGATCTGGGCTGCCCGATCGATTCGATCGCCGTCACCGATTCCATGAAGCCGGGCCGGATCGACTTCACACCCAAGCCCGAGGAAGGCTCGCTGGGCCGCATGTTCGCCAACCGCGACTTGCGCCTCGCGCTTTTCGCCGCCGCGCGTGAGGAAAAGAACATCGCCTGGCACGTCCGCACCGAGGCCGTGCGCCGGGATCGCGGGCCGCACGGCGTGGAGGTGGAGCTTTCGGACGGCCGCCTGCTCAGGTCCAGTCTTCTGGTCGCCGCCGAGGGGCGCCAGTCGCCCACCCGCGACGAGGCGGGGTTCTCGCTGGCCAAGTGGGACTATCATCACCGCGCCATGGTGACCGGGCTGTTCCACGAGAAGTCGCACGAGAACACCGCCTGGGAAATCTTCTATCCCGCCGGGCCTTTCGCGCTGCTGCCGCTGCTCGACGACGATCAGGGGCGCCACCGCAGCGCGCTCGTCTGGACCGTGGCGGAAAAGGACGCGACCGGGATCATCGCCATGCCGGACGCGATGTTCCTCCACGAAGTGGAAAGCCGCATGCACGGCGTGCTCGGCAGGATCTCGCTCTCCGCCCCGCGCATGAGCTATCCGCTGCGTTTCCACCATGCGGGCCATGTCATCGACGAGCGCCTCGCGGTGATCGGCGATTCCGCCCACGGCATGCACCCGATCGCCGGGCAGGGCCTCAACCTTGGTCTGCGCGATGTCGGTGCGCTGGTGGGGGTGCTGACCGAAGGCATGCGCCTGGGCCTCGAACCCGGCGATGCGCAGCTTCTGGCCCGCTACGAGAAGTGGCGCAGCCTCGATACTTTCATGGTCATGTCGGTGACGGACGGGCTGACCCGCCTGTTCGGCATTCCCGGCCGCCTTCCCAGTGCCGCGCGCCGTCTCGGCATGGGTGCGGTCCAGCGCCTGCCCGGCCTCAAGCGCTTCTTCATGGACGAGGCGCGGGGGATGTCCGGCCAGTTGCCGGAGCTGTTGCAGGGGTAGTAGATCAGAACGAAGTTGGAGCAAAAAGCCGCGTCATCCTGAACTTGTTTAGCTTCGCTGGCCTTCGGTTCAGGATCCATTTCTGACCATCGACGGTGGGTCGCTCGGCACGATGGATCCTGAAACAAGTTCAGGATGACGGTGGTTGCAGATGCAACGCAGCCTGCCCGGCACCCCGGCCTGCAGTTCTGTGGAGCGCGAGGGCTTTGACCCTCCCACCCTCGCGTGTTCCTACTCGGGCAACACGCCTTCCGAGGCATCCGCCGAAGGCTCGTCGGTCGGCAGCGCGCCGGGCGTTGCCAGCGGGCTCGGCTGGTCCACGACATGGCCTTCGGCATCCGTCAGGCGGCGCGGTTCGAGCATGGCGGTGGTTTCGAGCAAGTTGAGCGCGTCCTGCACGTCCTGATAACGGCGGGCGTCGGCGATCCAGGTCTGCGCGGCCTGGGCGTTGGGCAGGCGTTCGACTTCGCTGATGGCATTGCCGATCCGGCGCGCCGTCAGCATCAGGCGGGCGCGGTCGATGCGTGCGGTGGGCGTGAGCAGCGTCGAGGATTCGCGGCGTACCACGAAGAGGCTGGAGAGTTCGCGGCGCGCCTTCTGCCAGAGGCTTTCATCGCTCTGCGTTTCGCTGAGTTCGGGCGAGAGCGCTTCGAGGCGGGCGGAAAGCTCGTCGATGGTGACGGGGTTCTTGGAGAATTCGATCACCGCCTGCACAGCGCGCGGCTGGGCATTGGTGAAGCGCAGGCGCAGCTGGTCTGCCACGTAGCTGAGCGGCTCGCCGCGATCGACCATGCGGCGGGCGGCGAAGGCGATCAGCAGGCCTTCGGCGCGGGCGGCATTGCCCGACGCGGCATCGGTCTGAAAATCGATGCGCGAGAGGCGGTCCTCCAGCAGCGCCAGCCGTCCCTCGACCGAACTGAGCGAAGACAGCTGCTCGGGCGAGGCCGGGGCCATGGCCGCCGGAAGCGCTGGCGAGGGGCTTGGCACGGGATCGGGCTTTGGTGCGGGCTGGACCGGCTGTTCCCCGCCGCGCTGCGGCAGGAGCTTGGCCAGCAGCCCGTCCTGCGCCGCCCAGACGACGAGCGCGCCGCCGAGCAGAAACGCAATGAAGGCAACGAAAAACAACCCGCCGCGTGAACGCGGGCGCGTGGAAGGATTTTGCGGCGAGGTGAAGTCCTGCATCAAGTCTGGTTCTGTCAGTTTACGATCCCGAGGGGAAGTCTTTGCACATCTCTGCGGCCAAGGCCAGCAGAGCCGCGTCTTCGGGTGCGTTCGCGTTCAATGATTTGGCCCACCCCTGACCAGTGCGCTGCGTCACGCGCGGGCCGATGCAGGCCAGCGCGATCCGGCTGCGGTCGATCGTTAGCCGTTCGCATTCGGCGGCGAAATGCGCGGCGGCCTCGCCCGAATGAAGCAGCACGATCGCCTGCCGTTCCAGCAAGGCGGCAAGTTCGGGCGGGAAGGGGCGGGGCCTGCTGGCATAGACCTCGCGGGTGATCATCGTGTGGCCGGCGGGAAGAACGAGTTCGACCCGCTCGCGTCCGGCGAGGCGCAGCAGGCGGCGGTGTCCGGGCGCGAGGTCCGCCATGACCGATTGCAGCCCGCCGCGCGCCACTTGCACGACCTCCAGCCCGGCCGCGCGCGCCGCCTCGGCGGTTCTGGTGCCCACCACATAGGCGGGAAGGCCGCGATAGCCTGCGATACCGCTGCCGCCGTGGCGCAGGGCGTTGGCGCTGCCGAGCAGCAGGGCGTCCACGTCCTCTCGCGCTACCGGATCCCATGCCAGCGGCGAGACCGCAAACAGGGGAAAGCCCTGCGCATCCAGTCCGAGCTTCCTGGCTGCGGCGACGGTTGCCGACGTGCCCGGTTCGGGACGGATGACGATGATCGGCGGCATCCCCGGCCTCAGGGGGCGCCCGCGAAGTGGTCCGCGATGGCGGGAACCGCGCGGGCGAGCAGGTCGGCGGCCAGTCGCGCCGGACCTTCGGCATCGCCTGCGGCGAAGCGGGCCTCACCCTCTACCCTTTCGGCGCCGTCCGGGCTGAAGAGCGCGGCGCGCATCACCAGCGCATCGCCTTCGTGGCGGGTAAGCACGGCGATCGGGCTGTGGCAATTGCCGCCAAGGCCCGCCAGCAGCGCGCGTTCGGCCAGCACCGAGGCGCGGCTCGCCGCGTGATCGACGGCGGCAAGGAAGGAAAGCGTGCGCGCATCGTCGGCGCGGCATTCCACCATGATCGCGGCCTGGGCGGGGGCGGGCAGCCAGTCGTGCGCGTCCAGCGGATGGCCGGTGCCGGTTTCGCCCAGACGCTTCAGCCCGGCCGCGGCCAGGAAGGTCGCGTCGGCTTCCCCGGCGGCCAGCTTGGCCAGGCGCGTGGCGACATTGCCGCGGAAGGTCACGACCTTGCAGTCGGGCCGTGCATGGAGCAGTTGCGCCGCGCGGCGCGGCGCGCTGGTGCCGACCACGGCGCCCTGCGGGAGGGCGCGGATGCTCTCGGCGCCGACCAGCACGTCGCGGACGTCCTCGCGCGGGAGGATGGCGCCGATCGTGAAGCTCTCGGGACGAATCGTCTCCACATCCTTGGCGGAATGGACCGCGAAGTCGATTTCCCCGCTCGCCAGCCAGGCGTCGAGTTCCTTCGTCCACAAGGCTTTTCCGCCGATTTCCGCCAAAGCGCGATCCTGTATGCGATCGCCGCTGGCGGTCACGGCAACGATCTCTATATGCGCGGGATCGATTCCGTGTGCGGCGGCCAGCCGGTCGCGCGTTTCCTCGGCCTGCGCCATCGCCAGCGGCGAGCGGCGGGTGCCAAGGCGGAAGTTTTGTTTTTGCGTGTCTGTTTGCGTCGTCATCGGCGGGTTGTGCTACCCGGCAATGTCGTCCAGTGGAAGGGTCGTTCAGGGAAAGTTGGAATGCGGACGGTACTGGGCATCGAAAGCTCGTGCGACGAGACGGCGGCGGCGCTGGTGACCAGCGACCGCAAGATCCTCGCCCAGCGCATCGCTTCGCAGGACGAGGCGCATCGGCCTTACGGCGGCGTCGTGCCCGAAATCGCCGCGCGCGCCCATGCCGAACGCATCGCGCCGCTGATCGAGGCCACCCTGGCCGACGCCGGAATGACGCTGGACGAAGTGGACGCGATTGCCGCTACGGCAGGGCCGGGCCTGATCGGCGGGGTCATGGTCGGCCTCGTCACCGCCAAGGCGCTGGCCATGGCGACCGGCAAGCCGCTGATCGCCGTGAACCACCTCGAAGGCCACGCGCTTTCGCCGCGCCTTGCCGATGCCGATCTGCAATATCCCTATCTCCTGCTGCTGGTTTCCGGCGGACACTGCCAGATCCTGCTGGTCGAAGGGGTGGGCAGCTTCCGCCGCCTTGCCACGACCATCGACGATGCGCTGGGCGAGGCTTTCGACAAGTCCGCCAAGCTGCTCGGCCTCGGCTATCCGGGCGGTCCGGCCATGGAGCGGCTGGCGCTGGAGGGCGATCCCAGGGCCGTGCCGCTGCCGCGTCCGCTGAAGGGTTCGGACGAGCCGCACTTCTCCTTCGCAGGGCTGAAGAGCGCGGTCATGCGCGCCAAGCAGTCCGGCCAATATGCCGATGCCGATATTGCGGCTTCGTTCCAGCAGGCGGCGATCGACTGCCTGATCGACCGGGCACGGCGCGCGCTCGCGTCGGTGGGCAAGGTCAACGCCCTGGTGGTTGCGGGCGGCGTGGCCGCCAACAAGGCCATTCGCGGCGCGCTGGAAGCGCTGGCCGCCGAACACGGCCTCGATTTCGTGGCGCCGCCGCTGGCGCTCTGCACCGACAATGCGGCGATGATCGCCTGGGCGGGCGTGGAGCGCTTCGCCATGGGCCAGTCCGACCCGCTCGACGTGGCCGCGCGCCCGCGCTGGCCGCTCGACCCCGAGGCCGAGACCGTGCGCGGCGCGGGGGTAAAGGCATGAGCGCGGCTCAAGTTGGAGTCATCGGCGCCGGTGCCTGGGGCACCGCGCTGGCGCAGTCGCTCGCGGGCGACGGCAGCGACGTCCTGCTCTGGGCGCGTGAAACCGATCTCGCCGATCGGATCAATACCGAGCATCGCAACGGCGCCTATCTGCCCGGCGCCGCCTTGGCCGAGACGGTGCAGGCGACCAGCGAGCTTGCCCGGCTGGCGGCGCTGCCGGTGCTGCTGGCGGTCGTCCCGGCGCAGTTCCTGGGCGGTGTGCTCTCCCGCCTTCCGGCGCTCGGTTTCGCCGGAGATCTGGTGCTCTGCGCCAAGGGGATCGAGGCGGGCACCGGCCGGCTCATGGCCGAAGTGGCCGCCGCGGCCGTGCCCGGTGCCGAGATCGCCGTGCTTTCCGGCCCGACTTTCGCGCATGAAGTGGCCGCCGGACTGCCCACGGCCGTGACGCTTGCCTGCTCGGGCGGCGAGGCGCAGTGGCGGCGCCTCTCGCCCGTCATCGCCCGCCCCGCTTTCCGTCCCTACTATTCCGACGACGTGATCGGCGCCGAGATCGGCGGCGCGGTCAAGAACGTGCTTGCCATCGCTTGCGGCGTCGTCGACGGGCTGAAACTCGGCCAGAACGCCCGCGCGGCGCTGATCGCGCGCGGCTATGCCGAGATGCTGCGCTTCGGCCTGGCGCGCGGCGCGCGGCCGGAAACGCTTTCGGGCCTTTGCGGCCTTGGAGACCTCGTGCTTACCTGTTCCTCATCTTCCAGCCGCAATTTCTCGCTCGGGCTCGCGCTCGGGCAGGGGTTGACCGCCGCCGAGGCGCTTTCCGGCAAGAATTCCGTGGCCGAAGGCGCCGCCACCGCGCCGGTCCTTGCCGAAATCGCCCGCCGCGACGGCATCGAGATGCCGATCGCCGAGGCCGTCTGCCGCCTCCTCGAAGGCAAGGCGCCGGCCGGGGAGGTCGTGTCCCAGATTCTTGCCCGCCCGCTGCGTGCCGAGCAGGAGCCGCATTCTTGACCGAGGGTATCGTGGGCCGCGACGCGGCCGAACAGGGAGCCCGCGAGCGCGACGATATCGCGGCGCTGGCCAAGGGCGGCCGCACCAATCTCTTCGGGTTCTTCCTGCGCCTTGCCGCGCGCATCCCGTTCCTGTTCATCGCCGGTCGCGCCTCGGTCTACGGCCCGGCGGCGCTGGGGCGCTTCGCCTCGGCGCTGGTGGTGATCGAACTGACCTCGATGATCTGCACCATGGGCGAGAAGCGCGGCCTGGCGCAGCGCCTCTCGGATACCGAAGGGCAGGTCCATCCCGCCAATGTGATCGCCGACGGCATGATCATCGCGCTGATGGCATCCTGCGCGGCGGCGCTGTTCTTCTGGTTCGTGCCCGCGCCGATGTTCCCGGGCGGCCACTATACGCAGATCGATCGGCTCATGGTGATCGCCATTCCGCCGCTGACGATGACGGAGATCTGGCTGGCGGCTTTGGCCTATCGCCTGCGGGTGACGCCGACCGTCTGGTCGCGCGCGATCGTGGAGCCATGGGCGATCTCCATCCTGGCGGGGGCGATGATCTGGCTGGCGCCTGCCAGCGGCCTGTCGATCGCCTATATCGGTTCGGTGCTGGCTGCCGCGATCACCGCCTTCATTCCCTTCTTCCGCGAATACGGCATTCCGCAAGGCTGGCGTCCGCGCTTCACCGACATGCGCAAGCTGGCGCTTCGCTCTGCCCCCATCGCGCTGGCCGACACGATCGAGTGGGCGACGCGGCGGGTGGACATCTTCCTGCTCGGCTTCCTCGCGCCGTCTTCGGCCGTGGGTGTCTACTATGCGGCGCAGCAGGTCGCCAGCCTGCCCCAGAAGCTCAAGACCAGTTTCGAGCCGGTGCTCGGCCCGGTCATCACCCGCAATCTCAAGCAGAAGGACTATGCCGCGATTGCCCGGCAGGTCTGCCAGGTCGGCTTCTGGATCACTGCGGCCCAGGCAGGTATCGCGCTGGCGCTCGGCATTCCGGGCGAGGGCGTGATGGGACTGGTCGGCCGCGAGTTCGTGGGCGGCACCGGCGCGCTGGTGTTCCTGCTCGCCGCCGAAGTGGTGGCCGCCACCGCGGTGGTGAGCGAGGCTGCGCTCGTCTACGTCGCCCGTATGCGCAATCTCGTCGTCTCGATCTCGACCATCGCGCTTCAGGCGGTGTTGACGCTGGGCGGCATTCTGGTGATGCAAAAACTGGGCTACAACCCGCTGTTCCAGGCCGCCACGGCGGCTGCCGCGCTGATGCTGGCGCTGGGCTTCGCCTCCCTGGTGAAGTCGAAGATGCTGGCGGACTTTCTCGGGGAGCCGATCAACAACTGGCGCTGGGCGCTGGTATGGGCGGCGGCCCCGGCGGTGGTGCTGGGCTATCTGGCGACCGAGTTCCTGCCGGAATGGGCGGAGCTGGCCTTCGGGATCCCGGCGATCCTCGGTTCCTATTTCCTGGTGATCTGGAAGAAGGCTTTCGGCCCCGAGGACCGCAAGCTGTTCCAGAAAACCAAGGAGGCATGAGCGCGTATCCGGTTTTCCTTGGGTTTTTCGCATTCTCTTGGGGTCTCGGGCGTTTCCTCCCGGCGCTGAAATGCTCTAGGCTCGTGCCATGAATCCCCGTCGCGCTTCCATCGTCGCCGCCGGTGCCGCTTTTTGTCTGGCGCTTTCCTTCGTTGCCACCCGCATGCAGGGTACGGTTTTTATCGGCCAGCTTGAGCATGAGGCGGAAACCGTGCGCGATCAGGCCGGGGGAGCTGGCATCGATCTGGCCTTTCGCGACCGCTACGGCTGGCTGACCCGCCACCCGGTGCTCTCGGGCGGCAAGGATCTCGATTCCGAAACCCGCAAGCGCGTCGCCGCCGCCGTGGCGGGCGTGCCGGGGATCGGCGGCATCAGCTGGTCCAGCGAAGGCGATGGTGCGACCGGCAAGCTGCGCTGTCAGGACGACGTCGAAGCGATCCTTGCCAGCCGGACCATCCGCTTCACCGAAGCCAGCGCCCGGATCGACCCGGTGAGCGAGCGCCTGCTGGACGAAGTGGCCCGGGCGCTGCGTCCCTGCGTGGGCAGCATCATCGCCGTCACCGGGCATACCGATGCAACCGGCAACCCGGAGGCGAACAAGGCGCTGTCGCTGGCGCGGGCCGAATCCGTGCGCTGGGCACTGATCGGGCGGGGCATTCCCGCTGACGGCCTCCGCGCCGCCGGGCTGGGTTCGAAGACGCCGATCGCAGGGCTCGATCCGCTCGACCCCGCCAATCGCCGCATCGAATTCTCGGTGATCGCCTCGGCGCCGGTCAAGCCGACGCCGATCGATACGCCCGGACCTGAATGAAGGCCCGGAATGAGAGGGCTGCCGGGCGAATGCAAATTACGATGAAAGGAGCCGCCGATGCCGCTATGGCTTGAAATGGCCGTTTCGGTGCTGATGACCTACATGGCAGGTTTCGGCATCGGCTGGCTGGTGTGGAACCGGAAGGGATAAGTTGTGGTGGAAATGATTTCGGCCAACTGGCTGATATTCGTCGTTGCGTTGCTGGTGGGCATCGCGATTGCCTACTGGCTGTTCGCGCGCGCCTCCAGGCCCGCTCCGCGCCAGCATCGTCCCGACGTGCTGGACGAAGGCGCGGCGCCCGCACAGCGTAACCAGGCGCTGATAGACGATGCCCCGCCCGCCGCGCAGTTCACCGCGCCGGTCCATATCGATCCGCCGGCCATGGCGGGGACGATGGCAGGCATTGGCGAAGTGATCGCCGTGGCCGCGCAGGAGGAAGTGGACGCGGTAAAGACGCCGCCCCAGACCATTGCGGCCGAACCGGAACCGACCCCCGCGCCTGCTGTACCGGCAGAGGCCGAAGGGGACGACCTGCGCAAGATCAAGGGACTCGGCCCCAAGATGCTGACGCTGCTCCATGCGCTGGGCGTGACCCGTTTCGCGCAGATCGCGGCCTGGACCGAGGGCGACCTTGACGAACTCGACGGCAAGCTGGGCGCCTTTGCCGGACGTCCCCGGCGCGACAACTGGGTGGAACAGGCCCGCCTGCTCGCCAGCGGCGATACCGGTGCTTACGAAGGCAAGTTCGGCAAGCTCTGAAAGTGGGCTCGAAGCGCACGAAAAAGGGGCGGGAAGTTTCGACTTCCCGCCCCTTTTTTCTGTCTGGGCCTAACGCGCCCGAACCTGGATCATGCGGCTTCCTTGGTGCCGAAACGTCCATGGTTGCGGAACGGCGTCATCCAGCGGTCCAGGAACAGCTCCAGCGGGCGCGGTGCGATCTTGAGGTCCGCGAAGCCGGGGAAGGCGCCGCTGGCGACATTGCCCGCCTTGAGCAGCTTGAGCTGGTCGCCGCTGATCGGCGTGCCCGGCAGGGCGGCGACGAGACCGGCGATGCCGTCCGAAAGTTCCGCGAAGCTGCGCTTGCGGCAGGCAGCCTCGGCGATGCGCTTGTTGAGGTCGATCATCGAGACGACTTCGGGGCCAGCAAGCTCGAAAGTCTTGCCGCCGTGTACTTCCGGGGCGCCGAGGGTTTCGGCGATGGCCAGGGCCACGTCGTCCACGAAGACCGGCTGAAGCTGGGCCTGGGGCGCGAAGACCGGCAGGACCGGCAGGCGCGAGACGAGGTTGCCGAACATCATCACGAAATTGTCGTCCGGCCCGAACATGACCGAGGGACGCAGGATCGTGGCGGTCGGGAAGGCGGCCAGCACGGCCTTCTCGCCTTCGGCCTTGGTGCGCGCATAGGCGACGCTGGACGAGGCATCGGCGCCGATCGCGGAAATGTGGACGAATGCCGTGGCGCCGGCTGCCTTCGCCGCAGCGGCGACACGGCCCGCGCCTTCGCCCTGCACGGCATCGAGATTGCCGGTGAAGGCGCCGACGAGGTTCACGACGGCGTCCGATCCGGCCAGCACGGCGGCCAGCGATTCGGGCTTGGTCACGTCCACGCCCGCGAACTGCACCTGGCCGAGATTGCCAAGCGGCTTGAGCGCGAAGGACTTCTTGGGATTGCGGCTGGCGACACGCAGGCGCGCGCCGCGTGCGAGCAGTTCCTGTGCTACGTGCTTGCCGACGAAGCCGCTGCCGCCCAGCAGCGTGACGATCTTGCCGTAGAGAGGGTCGGTGGCTTGGCTCATGATCAGAACGGGTCCTTCAACGTGGCGCAGGCTCATCGGGCGCAGGTAGGCGAAGAAGGAAAGAACAGCCGCCCGCGCCGGTTTCGCGCATGATAAGCGCCCTTGGCACAAGGCCGGTTCCCGAGCAACCGGGCGAAGGCCTGAGGCCGAGATTTCGCCTTTTTTCACGCTATTTGAAAAAAGTTGAATTCGGGGCGTTGACAAGAATCAGGCAGCCCCTTAGAGGCGCCCTCCTACCCGGCGAGGACGGCAACAACGGCCCCCTCGCTTCCGTGCCCAGATGGCGGAATTGGTAGACGCACCAGCTTCAGGTGCTGGCGCTCGCAAGGGCGTGGAGGTTCGAGTCCTCTTCTGGGCACCATTCTCACGCAGGTGAGAATACGCAAGGGGCCGCCGCAAGGTGGCCCCTTAGTCGTTTCTGCCCCATCGGCATTTTCTTCTTTCCGCTCTTCGGTTGTCTCCGCGTACGGCGGACTGAGTCTTGCGCCGTCCTGCTACCTCTTGCGGCGTAGTCCTTCTGGATATCGGGGGCAGGGCATTCGGATGAAGTCCTGAGATTACGGAGACTTGGCTTTCGGGTGATGGTGCTGGGGGGAGGGCGCCGCTAGTCTGCGCGGGACGGCAGGCTCTGCCGTGGCCGATACAGCTTCGAAAGGTCGCAGCCTTGCAGGCACTGGCACAGCAGATGATCTCCGGTTCGTTCCTGCCGATCGCGGGGCGATAGGACCGTTCATGGCGAAACCCGACGAAATCGGCCGGAAGGCCACGCGGGGCATGGCCTCGACGGCCATGGCGCAGATCGTCAAGGTCTTGACGACGATGGCGACCACGATCGTCGTCGCCCGTATCCTGTCGCCATCGGACTACGGCGTGGCGGCCATGGTCGCGCCGTTGATGGGGCTGATCATGACGTTCCAGAACCTCGGCTTCACCCAGGCGGTGGTTCAGGCGCGGGAGCTG
This sequence comes from Novosphingobium panipatense, assembly GCF_002149965.1. Lineage (GTDB taxonomy): Bacteria > Pseudomonadota > Alphaproteobacteria > Sphingomonadales > Sphingomonadaceae > Novosphingobium > Novosphingobium panipatense_A. Next base: position 89,775 of record NZ_MSQB01000019.1, read on the forward strand.
GATTCGGAGCATTCGAACGCGCTGTTCTGGCTGAGCATCGCCATTTCCGTGGTCGCGGCGCTGGTCATGGTCGCGCTGGCGCCGGTGGTGGGCAGTTTCTACGGCGATGCGCGGGCGGGCTACGTGACGGCGGCGACCGGGCTGACCATCCTGGTCACCGGTTTCAAGCTCCAGCATCAGGCCCTGCTCAATCGCGAGATGCGGTTCCATGCGCTGAGTGTGAACGATATCGTCGTCGCCATCGCCACCTTCGTACTGACCGCGCTCGCGGCGCTGATCCTGAAGAGCTACTGGGCGATCTGGCTCGGCACCCTGCTCAATGCCGTGGTCAGCACGGCGATGATGTGGCGGGCCTATCCGTGGCGCCCCCGGCTGGGCGCCTCGTTCGAAGGCGTGCGCAAGCTGGTGGTCTTCGGCGCGAACCTGACGGGGTTCAACCTGGTCAATTTCTTCGCGCGCAATCTGGACAACGTGATCATCGCCAAGGCCGAGGGGGCGGACGCGGTCGGCCTCTACGACCGCAGCTACAAGCTGATGCTGTTCCCCCTTCAGAACATCAACCAGCCGCTCAGCCGCGTGATGCTGCCGGTGCTGAGCCGGGTTCGCGACGAGCCCGCGCGCTACCGGCGGGTCTACGAACTGGCCTTGAGGGCGCTCGCGCTCGTTTCCATGCCGGGCATTCTGGCGGCGGCGATGTGCAGCGAGCAGCTCGTGCCGTTCCTCCTGGGCGAGCGCTGGGCGGCGGCCAGCCCGATCTTCTTCTGGCTGAGCCTGACCGCCATCGTGCAATGCGTGCCGAACACCACCGGCTGGCTCTATATCAGCAGCGGGAATACGCGGAACATGATGTACTGGGGCATGTTCTCCAGCACGATCAGCATCATCAGCTTCTTCATCGGCGTCCATTGGGGGGCGGCGGGCGTGGCCTGCGCCTATTTCATCGGCCAGCTCGTCACGCTGCCGCTGCTCTATCACTATGCGACGAAAGGCACACCGGTCTCCCAGCGGTTCATGTACCTGGTGCAGCTTCCCTCGCTGGTGGGCGGGCTGTTCGCATGGGGTATCGTGTCGATGGTGCGCCAGATGCCCGCGGCCAGCGGGTTGCCGACAGTGGGCCTGCTGACCCTGGCGGTCGCCGCCAGCTATGCCGGAGCGGTCGCGGCGCAGGCCTGCACGCCGGGAGGACGCCGGGCCATGGCGGAAATGCTGCGTCTGGCCATGAACCTCCTGCCGGATCGATTCAGGCGCGGGAAGCTGCAACCCCGGTGATGAACGGGACGACCTGAACGAAAGTATGCTGGCGCGGCAGCGTCTTGCGGGTCTATCCTGGCCACCTGAGAAAGGAGCCAGGACCATGGCCGAAGATCGGATCGCGGGCGGTGAAGTCGAGGGTATCCACGACTACAAGGGGCCTGCGGGCGGCTGGGGGGCGCTGGGCGCGGTGGCGCGCACGGTGCGTGAGCAGATGAAGGCCAGCCCCGATACCCGCGCGCTGCTGCAGATGAACCAGCCCGATGGGTTCGACTGTCCGGGCTGCGCCTGGCCCGATCCCAAGCATACGTCTTCCTTCGAATTCTGCGAGAACGGTGCCAAGGCGGTGACCTGGGAAGCGACCGTCAAGCGCGTCGATCCCGAATTCTTCGCGAAGCACAGCGTCAGCGAGTTGTGGACATGGAGCGATCACCGGCTGGAGGACGCCGGGCGCCTGACCGAGCCGCTGCGCTATGATGCCGAAACCGACCATTTCGTGCCGATAAGCTGGGACGAGGCTTTCGCCCGCGCCGGCAATGTACTGCGCGATCTGGACGATCCCCACGCCTGCGAATTCTACTGTTCGGGCCGGGCCTCCAACGAGGCGGCCTTTCTCTACCAGCTCTTCGCGCGGGAGTTCGGCACCAACAACTTCCCCGACTGCTCCAACATGTGCCACGAGGCGACGAGCGTGGGGCTGCCCAAGTCGATCGGCATCGGCAAGGGCACGGTGACGCTGGAAGACTTCGACCATGCCGATGCGATCTTCTGCATCGGCCACAATCCCGGCACCAACCACCCGCGCATGCTCTCCACGCTGGCTGCGGCTTCCAAGCGGGGCGTGCCGATCGTCGTCGCCAACCCCATGCGCGAGCGCGGGCTGGAGCGCTTCAAGTCGCCGCAGCATCCCACCGAGATGCTATCGACCCACGCCACGCCGCTGGCCTCGGCCTATCACCAGGTGCGCATCGGCGGCGACATGGCGATGCTCAAGGGCATGATGAAGCTGGTGGTGGAAGCCGATGCGCTCGATCATGCCTTCATCGCCGAACATACCGAGGGGATCGATGCTCTCAGGGCCGATCTCGATGCGACTTCGTGGGACTGGATCGAGACCACGTCCGGCCTCACGCGCGACGCCATCGAGGCGATGGCCAAGGTCTACATGAATGCCGAGCGGGTGATCGTCTGCTACGGCATGGGCATCACCCAGCACCGTCACGGTACGCAGAACGTGCAGTCCATCGCCAACCTGCTGCTGCTGCGCGGCATGTTCGGCAAGCCCGGCGCCGGGATCTGCCCTCTGCGCGGCCACAGCAACGTGCAGGGCGATCGCACCGTGGGCATTACCGAGATTCCTGCCGAAGCGATGCTGGAACGGCTTGATGCCGCTTACGGCATCACCTCGCCGCGCGAGCATGGGCACAATGCCGTCGAAGCGCTGGAGGCCATGCGCGAGGGGCGCTCGAAGGCGCTGATCGGGCTTGGCGGCAATCTCGCGGTCGCCATGCCCGATCCGCAGGCCTGCTTCGCGGCGGTGCGCGGGCTGGACCTTTCGGTGAACATCCTCACCAAGTTCAACCGCACCTGCCTGCTCACCGCTAAGGAGACGCTGGTGCTGCCCTGCCTCGGCCGTACCGAACTGGACGAACAGGCCACCGGCGCGCAGTTCGTGACGGTGGAGGACAGCATGTCCATGGTCCATGCCTCACGCGGGAAACTGAAGTCTCCGGGGCCGCTGGTGCGCTCGGAACCGGCGATCGTGGCGGGCCTCGCCAAGGCGGCCATGCCGCAGAGTAAGGCCGACTGGGACGGGCTCGTGGCCGATTACGACCGCATTCGCGAGGGGATCGAGCAGGTCTATCCCGACTTCCACGACTTCAACCGCCGCGTGCGCGTGCCGGGCGGCTTCCGCCTGACCATCGGCCCGGATCACCGCGTCTGGAACACGCCCAGCGGCAAGGCGCAGTTCCTTGCCCATCCGGTCGAGGCGGAAGCAGGCGCGCGGCCCCTGCTGCTCACCACGATCCGCAGCCATGACCAGTACAACACCACGATCTATAGTCTCGACGATCGCTACCGGGGCGTGACCGGCCGCCGCGACGTGATCTTCGCCAACGAGGTGGATCTGGACATGCTGGGCCTTGCCCACGGCGATCTGGTAGACGTGACCACGCCTGCGGGGCGCAGCCTGAAAGGGTTCACCGTGGTGAAGCACGCCATCGCGCGGGGATCGCTGGCGGCCTACTATCCCGAAGCCAATTGCCTCGTGCCGTTGGACGATTTCGATCCGGCCAGCGGCACGCCTGCCTACAAGTCGATCCCGGTAAGGATAGCGCGGGCCGCTTAATTCCTCCCCGAACCGGGGAGGGGGACCATGCAAGGCATGGTGGAGGGGCACAGGCGCATTGCGTAACGGTGAGGGTGCGCGGGAAACCGGCATGACGCGGGGCCAGCCGGGCAATCTTGCTCGAACCGATGGTGCCCCTCCACCATGCTGCGCATGGTCCCCCTCCCCCTCGGGGGAGGAAATTCAAAACGACTGGCGCAGTGAGATGCCTGCCGAGGTGGTGTTCCCGGCCAGCGCATCGAAGCTGCGCGAGGCATAGATGTCGAGGTGCAGCCGGTCTGTCAGCTTCATGTTCGCGCTGGCGCCCACTTCCCACCAGGCGTCCGAATAGTGCTGCGATGCCAGCAGGCCCGAGCGGGGAACCTGCGCCAGATCCTGAAATTGCCCGATCGTGACCTGGGAGACGGCATTGCTCGTCCAGTTGCGCGAGAGCGACAGCCCGGCGTAGTTGTCCGCATTCCGGCCGAAGGCATGGTCGATGCGCATCGTGCCGCCCAGCGTCCAGGTTGGCTCGCGGGTTTCCAGATCGACGAGGCCGGTGAAGTCCGGGGCAGGGCGCAGCAGGCGGCCCTCGGCATAGGAGCCGACCAGCGTGGGCGTCACGAACCAGCGCGGCGAAAGCGGAAGGATGCGGCCGAAATCGCCGCCCAGCGCATAGTAGCCGCTGCTCTTGGCCCCGGTGCTCTCGCGGCTGCCCCATGCGGTGCTGATGCGCCCGTATTCCTGCCGTCCGTAGCTGGCCCAGCCATCCACCACCCAGTTGTCGAAGTTCCCGCCCGCGCCGAGGGTGCCGACGTAATAGTCGGAAGGCAGGGCGGTATAGGCCTGGATCAGCGTGCCGTGGTAGCGCATCAGCCCGCCGCGTACATAGCCACGGCCGACCTGCCGGGTCAGCGAGAGCGATTGCCAGGAGCCGTCCGGGCCGTCGTCGCGGTTGCTGATTCCCGCGGAGAGCGTGACGGTCCAGGGGGCGGGTTTCGGCGTTTCGGTTGCGGCAGGCGCCGCGGTCTCGGCTTCGGGCAGGTCCGCGTCATCCGCCGGTGCGTCCTGCGCCCGCGCGGTGGAAGCGGCGAACAGGGCGGCGAGGCCTGCCGCCAGCAGGCGCGCTTGCGATCTGCGGGACATCAGGCGGCCTTTCGCAGGGTCGGATCGAAAGCGGCCGGAACCGTCACGCGCGCGGCGAAACCGTCGCCGCCGTGGACGAAGTTGACATCGCCGCCATGGGCACGGGCGATCGAGCGGCACACCGCAAGACCGAGCCCGGTGCCGTTCTGACCGGACTTGCGGGCGGTTTCCGAGCGGTAGAAGGGCTCGAAGGCGCGGTCGAACTCGTCCTCGGGAATGCCCGGACCGGCATCGACGATCTCCGCCACCGCCTCGCCATCGGCCAGACTGACCCGTACCTTGGCGCTCTCACCGTACTTGATGGCGTTTTCCAGCAGGTTGCCGAGCAAGCGGCGAATGCCGACCGGATCGACTTCCACCGGAATATGAACATTGCACTCGATCGTGACATTGCCGCCCACCAGCTGCGCATCGGCCACGCTGCCGGCGATGAGATCAGCGAAGTCCACGCGCTTGCGCGGGCCGGGCGTGGAGGCGTCGCGGATGAAGGCGATGACCTGGCTGATCATGGCTTCCATCTCGGAAACTTCCTTCAGCAGGCCCTCGCGCTGGTCGTCCGGCACGTCCTCGATGCGGAAGCGCAGGCGGGTGAGCGGGGTGCGCAAGTCGTGGCTGATGGCGCCGACCATGGCGGTGCGGTCGTCTACGAAGGCCCGCAGGCGGTAGCGCATCTGGTTGAAGGCATTGGCCGCGCGGCCGATCTCGGCCGGGCCGGACAAGGGCAGGATTGTCGCGGATGGATCGCGGCCCAGCTGCTCGGCGGCCTGTGCGAAGTCCTTGAGCGGCACGACGATGCGGCGGGCGAAGAGCCAGGCGAAGGGGCTGATGATCGCCAGCGAGAGCGCGAACCAGAGCATGACCCGCTTCTGCCAGGCATTCGGGAAAGGCTCGGCGCGGGGCGCCACCGCCAGCCACTGGCCATTCGGCTGGCGGGTGGCGGCCACGAAATCGCCTTCGATGAACGGCGGGGACGTCAGCGCGAAGAAGCTGCCCCCGGAATGGCGGAAGGGAATAGGCTGGGGCGTGCCCGGAACCGCCGGAAGCGGCGCGGCGGCGGCGGGCGCCTCTGCCGTAGGCGTGATTCGCGGCGCGGCCGGAAGCGCCGGGGCGGGCGATACCAGTGTGACGGGCGGCGCCGCGACGGTGACGGGAATCGGCCTGTCGGCGGCGGAGCGGGGCACCGGCGTCACAGTCGGCACCGATACCGGGAGCGTCGTGCGCGGAAGGTCGTTGATGCCGGGCATAACCGGTGTGAGCACGCCCGAACCCATGGCGCCGCCACCGACCGGACCCATGATCCCGCCGGGGCGCAGGCCCGGTCCCGTGAAGCGCCCGGGCTGGCCGTCCTGATTGACGATGCCGCCGTTTCCGGGAGTCTGCGTGCCCGGATTCTGATTTCCGGTCTGATTTCCGGCCTGTCCGCCGGGGATGGCGCCGGGCGGTCTGCCCGGGCGTTGCCCCTGAACGCTGCCCGGAACTTTGCCGCCCGGCATCTGGGCCCCTGGAACATGGCTACCGGAACCGGCGCTTCCGCCCGGCATGGACGGCGGACGCGGCATCGAGCCGCCGGGGCGCATGCCGCCGGGGAACTGTCCTCCCGGCATCTGTCCGCCCGGAAAATGCCCGCCGGGCATGCCGCCAGGGCCGCTCGCGCCGCCGGGAGGCGGGCCGCCGGGGATCGACTGGGCATCGGCGGAACCGACCAGCAGCGAAGAGACGCCGCCATGCGGGCGGGTCTGGCTTTCAACCCTGGCCAGCGGCGAACGCCCATTGCTGGGCACGGCGACGCCGCCCACCGGCAGCTGGGTGTAGAAAGCCAGCACCACGTCCTTGCGTGCGCGGCCGAGTCGCTGGGCCAGTGCCTCGCGAGAGGATTCGGAGACGAGCCAGCCCTGGCCGCTGACGTCGGGCGGACCCACCATGGGCTTGCGTTCAAGCCGGTCCGGCACCTCGCCGCTGGTCAGCGCGCTGGCCACTTCGTCGATATTCCAGCGCGCGGTCGGGCTGGGGGGCAGGATCACGGTGAGCGCCAGCGTCACCAGCTGCGCGCCGATAAGGGCGCAGACCAGGATGACGATCATCTGCATCGCCAGCGGCAGTCCGAGTCGGTTGGTGAGGCGAGGCGGGGTCATGACGGCGCACCTGCCACGGGATCGTGGCAAATTCGAGATGCCACGGACTTGTGGCCCATACGAGGCGCAGGGAGGGAGAGGGGGAGGGCGCGATTTTGCGGCGCGGGCTCGGAAGAGAGGGACACTGCTCTTCCGAACCCGCTCCGCGCCCTCGCTGCGGGGCCTGAAGCCGCGCGGCGAGGACGGTCACCTCGGGGACGGTCCGGTAAGAGCCTGCCAGGCCTTGCCGGACGGTAATCTCTGTCAGCTCCGTTCGCCGCATCACCTTTCGGAAGGGCGGGCCGAGCCTGATGTCGCCGCGCCGGATAGCACCGATTTGTGTCAATCTCGGGTACGGTATCCGGCAGTCCGTCAGCCAATAATTCAAGTTCTGGCGACAATATAAGTCCGGGGCCGTCGCAGGACAGGGCGGGTGCGACTACGTGACCTGCCGCTGCGACGGACCCGGCGCCGTCCGGCGCCTTGGCGGTGGCTAACCGGATGGCGGTTCCGGCCGTACCGGCGGATTGCGGCGCGGATACGGGCACGACGGGGGACGTCGCTCGACCTGTGCCACAGTCCATCCAGGACGGAACCTGACGAACTCGAATGTTCATGAGGCTGCTTCTCGGCCCGCGAGTTTGCCTGCACATTTCATCCAGATTGCAATGCGGCTGCGATCTTGTCGCAAGCTGTATCCCGCCTGAAACTGTGCTGAAATCCGGGCGGCACACAGGGTTTCTATCGCCGCGCAATGATCCTAGAACGTGCCACGATGGACCTTGAAACCCGCATCCTCATCGTCGACGACGATGAAGGCATCCGCTCGCTGATCGGCGAGTTCCTGGGCAAGCACGGCTATGCCACCGAGACGGCCGCCGATCCCGCTGCCATGCGCGAGCATCTGGCGCGCGGGCGATTCGACCTGATCGTGCTGGACGTCATGATGCCCCGCGAGGACGGGCTTACCGCGCTTCGCGCGCTCGGCCCGGATGCACCGCCGGTCATCATGCTGTCGGCGGTGGGCAGCGATGTCGACAGGATCGTCGGGCTGGAAATGGGCGCCGACGACTATCTCGCCAAGCCCTGCAATCCGCGCGAGCTGCTGGCGCGGATCCGCACCGTGCTGCGGCGCCGGGCGGGAACGGGCGGGCCGGTGGAGCGCGTGATTTCCGCCGCCCCGGAACCGCGCCCGGTCAACGACGTCCATTCCGGCGAATGCCTCTATTTCTCCGGCTGGCGCATGGACCTGGGGCTGCGTCTGCTGTTCGATCCTGCCAACCGCCTGATCTCGCTTTCGGACGGAGAGTTCCGGCTGCTGCGCGCCTTTGCCGAGCACCCCCGCCGCGTGCTCACCCGCGATCAGCTGCTCGACTGGTCGCGCGGAGAGGACAGCGATCACTACGACCGCGCCATCGACGTGCAGCTCTCCCGCCTGCGCCGCAAGCTGGCGGAAGGCGAAGGCGGCGGCGATATCATCCGCACCGTGCGCAATGAAGGCTACCTCTTCGTGCCTTCGGTTTCCGGCGACATTCCAGCCGCATGATGCCTGTGCGGCGGCCAGTTGTGCCGCCACAGGGATGAAATGCGCCTGAAATCACGCTGAAATTGCGCTGAAATCCTAGGGCAAACGCCGGCTTTCAATTCTCGTCGCGACCTGATCCGCGACGTCGCTCTCCCGGCCCGTCGCGCGAACTTGCGCCATGCGGGGAAGATAGCAATGGAAGACCATGACGGCGGTTACGGGCATGCGGAAGGGCTGGCCCACGACCTGAAGACCATACGTGAAAAGCTGATGGGCCCGGAAAAAGCTGTGGGACGGCGCCGCGCGCTTGCCATCATGGCCAGCGCGGGAGGCTTCGCCGCCGTGACCGCTTGCGGCGGCGACGACGGATCCTCCTCTTCTAGCGGCACGAGCAGCACGAGCGGATCCACCGGCAGCACCAGCACGACTTCGGGCAGCACGAGTTCAACCACGACCTCGTCAACCAGCTCGACGACTTCGGGCGGGACCTCTTCCAGCACCTGCATTGCCGATCCCACCGAAACCAACGGACCCTACCCGGCGGACGGCACCAACAATGCCAGCGGTTCGACCTCCAACGTGCTCACCGTCAGCGGCGCGGTGCGTTCGGACATCCGCTCCAGCTTCATCAATTCCACGACGACGGCGGACGGCGTCCTGCTCGAACTGACGCTGCAACTGGTGGACGTGAACAACGGCTGCGCCGCCATCGAGGGCGCGGCGATCTATGTCTGGCACTGCGATGCGGCGGGCCGGTATTCGCTCTATTCCAGCGGCGTCACCACCGAAAGCTACTTGCGCGGCGTGCAGGTAACCGATGCGGAGGGCAAGGTGACCTTCACGACGATCTATCCCGCCTGCTATTCCGGGCGCTGGCCGCATATCCACTTCGAGATATTCACGGGCGGCCTGACCGCCGCCAGCACCGGTCGCACCGCCAGCCTGATCTCGCAGTTGGCGATGCCGGCGGCGACCAATACCGCCGTCTTTACCGGCGATACGCGCTACACCGCCAGCATCGCCAACTACAACGCGATCTCGCTCTCCTCGGACAATGTCTTCGGCGACAACAGCGCGGCGCAGATCGCGCAGATGACGCCCAGCCTGAGCGGCAGCCTGACCGCCGGATATACCGGCACCGCGCTGATCGGCATTTCCGCCTGAACCACGAATTCCCGCGCGGCCAGGGGCTCCTGGCCGCGCTTGTCCGCTCATCAAGAGATCCATCATCATGAATTCGCTGCACACCACTTCCAGCGTCGGTGCGCTGGTGCTTGCGCTTGCCGCCACCGCTGCCCCCACCCCCGCGCTGGCCGCGACCACCGTTTCCACCGACACCACCAAGGCGCTCGTCACCGCGAGCGCCGGTGACGTGACCGTTACCGAAGACGGCACGATCACGCTGTCCAGCGGCAGCGCGATCACGGTCGACAGCAGCAATGCCGTCGATATCGAAGGCGCACTGGCGTTGGACGATGCCGACGGCGCCAGCGCGATCACCGTCCAGGCAGGCACCGTTTCGACCATCACCATCGGCGAGGATGCCACCCTGACGGTGACCGAGGACTTCGTGCCCGAGGATACCGATTCAAATGCAATCGCCGATGGCGCGATAGCCTCGGCCAGCGATCGTTACGGCATCCACGTGCTGTCCGGCGCGACCACCAGCGGCGCGATAACCAATGCAGGCACGATCAAGGTGGAAGGTCTGAATTCGGGCGGCATCGTCGTCGATTCGGACTATCTGGGGACCATCACCAATACCGGCACGATCAACGTGATCGGAGACGGTTCACTCGGCATCTCCACAAAGGCCGTGGACGGCGACGTGACGGTGGAAGGCACTGTCTATGCCACGGGGGCAGGTGCCCAGGCGCTGGTGGTCGGCGGCGATGTCAGCGGCACGGTGACGATCCAGGGCACCGTCTCGCAGCGGGCCTCCTATAGCGACGACGATGGGGACACCATCGTGCTGTCCCGCGCGGCCTTGCGCACGGGCGCGGCGGCGGTGGAGATCACCGGCAACGTTGCGGGCGGTATCTACGTTGCGGCGCCTCCGGTCGACAACGACAGTTCGAACGACGACGAGGACGGCGACGGCGTCGATGACGACGAAGAAGGCACCGGCGCGGTCGTGGGCTATGGCAATGGCCCTGCGATCCAGGTGGGCGGCACCAGCGACATCACCGTGGGCGGGGTATCGAGCAATTCGGGCACCTACTCCATCGCCATCGACGGTTCGGTCAGCTCGAACGCCTATTACAGCAATACCGATGCCTATGGTCTGGTGATCGGCGGGCAGGGCGGCGACGTCACGCTCACGGACGGGATCGGCGTTACCGGCACCCTCAGCGCCACGACTTACGATTCGGCAGCGACCGCGCTGCTGATCAATGCGGGCAGCACGGTCACCAGCCTCTACAACAGCGGCTCGATCACGGCCTCGATCACGTCGCAGGGTGAAGGCTCCTCCACCGCGATCCGCGACCTGTCCGGGACGCTGACCACGATCGACAACACCGGCTTCATTGCCGCGAGCGGATCGAGCACCGACACCCGCACCGCGATCGACCTGTCGGCCAATACGAGCGGCGTGACGATCAATCAGTATCTCAACGATGCCGACGCCGAGACCAGCGCGGACTATCTGGACGATAACGACACCGATACCGACCCCACCGTCTATACCGCGATCACCGGCAACATCCTGCTGGGCTCGGGGAACGACACCATCAATGCCGCGGCGGGCACGATCACCGGCAACACCCTGTTCGGGGACGGCGACGACGTGCTGAACCTGTCCGGCAACGCGCTCTACACCGGAGATGTCTATTTCGGCGACGGGATCGGCACTGCCACGCTGGCGGGAACGTCCAGCTTCGTGGGCACGATGGACTTCGGCGGCAATAGTGGCACGCTGAGCCTGTCGGGAAGCTCCGTCTATTCTGGCAATTTCAGCAATGCCGACGGTCTCACGGTCACGGTCGGCAGCGGGGCCAAGCTGACGGCCAGCGATTCCGAGAATATCGCCTTCGGCAGCCTGATCGTGAAATCTGGCGGCGCGCTGGGCGTCTATCTCGACACGGCCGAGGGCACCAGTTCGCTGTACACCGTGGCCAATGCCACGCTGGAGGACGGCGCCAAGATCACCGCCACCGTGACCGATCTCGGCGATGCGGAAGGCACTTATACCGTCCTGACCGCCAGCAGCCTCGACGTGCAGGGCGCGCTGAATTCCACCGACACCGATCTGCCGTTCATCTACGATGGCGAAGTCAGCACCGATGCGAACAGCATCTACCTCACCATCGCCCGCAAGACGACCGGCGAACTGGGCCTGACGCGCAGCGAGGCTTCGGCATGGGACGCGATCTATGCCGCCGCGCAGAACGACGACAGCCTGACCGCAAGCCTGCTCGACGTCGAGGATTCCGCGACTCTGCAAAGCCAGGTCTCAGGCCTTCTGCCCGATCATTCCGGCGGGGTCTTCGATGCCGTGACTCACGGCGATCGCATGGCCGCCCGCCACCTTTCGGACGAGACCTCGCTCTTCACGATCTCGGACATCGGCGGCTGGTTCGAACCGGTCTACTGGCGCACTGCCAAGGATGCCGGATCTACGGCGGGCTACAAGGCAAGCGGCTGGGGGCTTTCCGCCGGGGTCGAGCGCCGGACGGACCTCGGCTATTTCGGCCTGTCCTATGCCTGGCTTCATGGCACGGTGAAGGACGGGGGCGGCACGGGCGATCTCGACGTGGGGCAGCACGATCTCGGCGTGTTCTGGCGTACGGCGAAAGGGCCGTTCATGGCCTGGGCGCGGATCGGCGCCTCGAAGATCTCGGTCGATTCGACCCGCACGTTCACCGGCACGATCGACGACACGGACTTCACCTACTCGGCGGACGGCAAGTGGAACGGCTGGATGTTCTCGGGGCTGGCCGGCGCTTCCTATCGCTTCCAGATGTCGCGCCGCTTCAACCTCAAGCCCAAGGTCGAACTGGAGCAGTTCTGGCTGAAGGAGAACGGCTACAGCGAAAGCGCCGACAGCGACGCGATCGCGCTGAGCGTGGCCAGCCGCACCAGCAAGATGACCACGGTGACGCCGACGCTGACCGCATCCTACTCGCTGGGCACGATCTCGCCCGACTGGCGCCCGCTGACCTTCCAGCTTGAGGCCGGTCGCCGCGAGGTTGTGTCGGGCAAGCTGGGCAGCACCACGGCCTGGTTCAACGGCGGCGACACGTACGACGCGGGCGAGGCCTTCACGATCACGCCCGAAAGCCTGAAGGGGGCCTGGGTGAGCGAAGTCTCGATGCTGGCGGGCGGTTACGACTTTACCTGGAAACTGACGGCCCGCGCCGAACGGACCCAGGACGCCACCGACCTTTCGGCCCGCGCTTCGCTAAGCGTGGCGTTCTGAGGGAAGAGCAGGCGGTCTGCTGCCGACCGACTCTATGGCCGATATCGATTTCCCGCAGGATATCGATATCGGCCGTTACTCTTAGAGCCCGTTTGAAAAATGCCCAGCAGGGCATTTTCTTGCGGCGCCATCCCGCGCCCCCACCCTACCACCCGCAGGATACTATCGTTGGGTGGTAGGGTGGGGACGCGGGATGGCGCCGCAAAGTTCGCGTTACGCGAATTTTCAAACAGACTCTTAGCTCTCCCCGCGCAGTTCGGTCAGTCGGCGTTCCCAGGCGAGCGCATGTTCCACGATCGTGCCGAGATCGGCATATTTCGGCTGCCAGGGCAGTGTCGCCTTGATCCGGCGGTTGTCCGAGATCAGGGCGTCGGGATCGCCTGCGCGGCGGCCCTGGAGGCGGCGGTCGATGGTGCGGTTGGTGACGCGGTCCACGGCGTCGAGCACTTCCAGCACCGAGAAGCCCTGGCCGTAGCCGCAGTTCATCGTCAGCGATTCCCGGGGCGCGGCAATCAGCTGTTCCAGCGCCAGGACGTGGGCATTGGCGAGGTCGGAGACGTGGATATAGTCGCGCACGCCGGTGCCGTCGGGCGTGTCGAAATCGGTCCCGAACACGCCGACATGCTCGCGCTTGCCGAGCGCGGCTTCGACCGCCACCTTGATGAGGTGGGTGGCGCCTGCCGTCGACTGGCCGGTGCGGGCCTGCGGATCGGCCCCGGCGACGTTGAAATAGCGCAGCGCGCAGTAGTTGAAGGGATGCGCGCGCGACACGTCGCCCAGCATGATCTCGGTCATCAGCTTGGACATTCCGTAGGGATTGATCGGCTGCTTCGGGCTGTCTTCCGTTACCGGCGAGACTTCCGGGATGCCGTAAGTGGCGGCAGTGGAGCTGAAGATGAAGTGCGGCACCCCGGCCTTGACCGCCGCATCGATCAAGGCGCGGCTCTTGACGGTATTGTTGTGATAGTACTTCAGCGGGTTCTCGACCGATTCCGGCACGATGATCGAACCGGCGAAGTGCATCACCGCCTTGATGCCCTGTTCGCGGAAGATCCGCGCGAGCAGGGCCGCATCCTCGATATCGCCTTCGTAGAGCGGCGCGCCCTCGGGAATGGCGAAGCGGAAGCCCGTGGTAAGGTTGTCGATCACGGCGACCGGCCAGCCCGCATCCTTGAGGGCGAGCACGGCATGGCTGCCGATGTAACCGGCACCGCCGGTGACGAGAACCGGGACTCTGTCGGGATTCTGGCTGGTCATTGTCTCACTCTGCTGGGCGGAAAAGGTTGGGCTGGGCGGAAAGGTGGGGCGAGATCGCGTGTTGGACGATGGGCTTGGACGATGGGATCGGGCGGCGCAAGGGACGATAAGATCCCGGATCCTAAAGACTTGGCACAGGGATATGCCGCGCGCTGCGGTGCGTCAAACGGAACAGGCTCCATTGCTGCACTATCCTTTCGGAAGCAGTAACCAACAGAGATCACACCTTGGGAGTAGTCATTACTGGGATTTGACTGATATCCTGCCTTCACGGCGCAGTTGAACGCCACATGAACGACCGTAAAGGCCGATGCTAACCATTGCATCGTGTTTCGGGATTCGCTGCCGGAACGGTCGCATCGATGCTTCGGGCGGCTGTCTACTTCGCACTTGCGGAAGAGATTTGCGACGTGCCGTTTTAGGAGTGGGTTTCCCCGTTTTCGAGCAGCCCTCAGGCACTTGCACCCCCATGCCCAGCCGATTACCCGAATAGGTGATTGACACTGGCCTTATGGAGACGACCGTAAGTGCGCTGCACGAAGAAAATTTCCGGGCTTTCCGTCCTCCTTTACAGCTCGGTTCTGGCCGGGTGTACCTCCACCATCACGCCCAACCCGGACATGCCGGTGGGACAGGCCGCCTATCAGACGATTCCGGCCACGATCCCGGCGCCCACCGTCTATGCGATCGCGCCGAAGGATGTCCTCCAGGTCCGTGTTTTCGGCGAGCCCGATCTCTCGGTGGAGAAGGCGCGCGTGGACGAAGCCGGTTTCATCCAGCTTCCGCTGGCCGGTCAGGTCAAGGCGGCGGGCCGCAGCGCCCCCGAAGTGACGAGCGAGATCACCGGGATCCTGGGCCGCAAGTATCTGAAAGACCCGCAAGTCGTTGTCGCCGTGGACGAACCGGCGCCGCGCCTGGTTTCGGTGGAAGGCGAAGTCAAGGTGCCGGGCTCCTATGAGCTGAGTTCCAACACCACCCTGCTGGGCGCACTGGCACGGGCGCAGAGCCCGCTCGTCACCGCCAAGCTCGATCAGGTAGTGATCTTCCGCACGATCAACGGCCAGCGCATGGCCGCCCGTTTCAACGTGAAGGACATCCGCGGCGGCATCAGCCCCGATCCTATCATCATGGACGGCGATGTCGTGGTTGTTGGTTTCTCGAAAATTAAGGGGCTTTGGCAGGATTTCCTGAAAATGGCGCCGATATTCAATGCTTTTGCGGTCTTCGCACGCTGATCGTCCGGCTCTCTGCGGCACTACAGCCGAAACCGCGAACACAACGCCCGGTGAAAGGATAAGCGATGTTGAATCCTGCAAGCGGCGGATCAGGTCCCGTGAATTATAGAGTGGCGTTCCTCTCCCCCGTCTCCTTCTTTAAAGGAGGGGCGGAGCGGTCGCTGTTCGACCTGATGGCTAACCCGAACGTGGACCCGCTGCTGGTGGTGCCCGCCGAAGGCCCCGTATCCGAACAGGCCGCAAGTCGGGGCATTCCGGTGGAAGTCGTCGATTTCGGCCAGGTGGCCGCGATCCGGCGCCCGGTGCGGCCTTCCAGTGTCGGCTCGGCTTTCGGCGACTGGTTCGGCGCGGCGCGCAAGCTCATGGCGGTAACGAAACGCCACGGCGCCGATATCGTCCACAGCAATGGGCTGAAGGCGCACTGCATCGCCGGCCTCGCGCGCAAGCTGGGCGGCGAGGCCTGCGTCTTCCATGTCCGCGACATCGCGGTGCGCGGTTCCGAGCGGCTGATCTGGAAGGGCCTGGCCCGCAGTTCCGACCATACCGTGCTGGTCAGCCGCGCCTGCTGGCCGGGCGAGGCGCTGCCCGGCAATGTCTCGGTCGTGTTCAACGGCGTCAAGCGCAGCGATGTGCCCCAGTTGCCGTCAGGCTCGCTGTCGGAATCCATTCGCCCACGCGGGGCGGGCACGTCGCTGGTGGTCGGCATCTGCGGCCGTATCCATCCCTTCAAGGGCCACCATGTCGCCATCGACTGGCTGGGCGCGGCGCATCGGCGCGGCTTGCCGATCACCCTGCTGGTGCGCGGCGAGGCGGAAGAGGAAGACCGGCCCTATCTCGACAGCCTGAAGCGTCAGGCCGACGCGCTCGGGCTGAAGGACTTCGTCCGCTTCGAAGGCCGCTTCGAAGGGCTGGCGGCGATCTACAACGGTCTCGACGCCGTGCTGGTCCCTTCCGAAACGCCCGATCCGCTGCCGCGTTCGGTGATGGAGGCGATGTCGATGGGCCTGCCTGTGGTCGGCTATCCGGCGGGCGGCATTGTCGAGATGATCGACCACCGCGAGAATGGCTGGCTGGCGGGCGACGCCGAAGCGTTCTGCGCGGCGATGGAGGAGATCTCCAGCCTCGGGCCGATGCTGGTCGAACTCCAGAAGAGCGCGGCGCGCACGGTGGCCGAACGGTTCGGCATGGAGCGCATGCACCGGCAGGTGAACGACGTCTATTCGGCGGTGCTCGGCAGGTGATCGACTGGCGGCAGACTGGAAGTGGCCTCGGTACTGCGCGCCGCCGCGCGAGGCGTGCGCGTCTGCGCAATGCCGTGCTGGCGGGTGCGCTGCTGCTCACCCCGGGTGCTTTACTGGCCGCTGCCCTGCTGCTCCAGCCTGCCGCCGTCCACTCCGATCGCCACGTTACTGCGCCGGTAGGCGAAGTGGTGGGCATTGCCGGCAACAATCTGACCCCCGCCGATCTCGACCGCATCGCCGCGCTGGGCCTGCGCTATGTGCGCAGCGATTTCAGCTGGGCCGGGACCGAGCGCAAGCCCGGCGCTTACGACTTCGGCACTTATCTGGAATTCGCGCGGGAGGTTCATGCGCGCGGGATGCGGCCGTTGTTCATTCTCGACTACGGCAATCCCGTCCACACGCCTTTCACCAAGATCCAGTGGCGGGGCAAGGACGAGCGGCGCACCTCGCCGCCGGTCGCCCCGGACCAGATCAAGGCCTATAGCGACTGGGCCGCCGCCGCCGCCAAGGCCTTCGCGGCCTACCGTCCGATCTGGGAGGTCTGGAACGAGCCCGACCACCCCCGTTTCTGGCCGCCTAAGCCGGATGCCGCCGCTTATGGCCGCATGGCGCTTTCCGCCTGCCAGGCCATCCGCAGTGCCGACAGCGGCGCCGAGGTCTATGGGCCTGCCGCCTCGAAATGGGTGGACGGCGCGTTCCTTTCGGCGCTGGCCGGTTCGAAGGCAGTGACCTGTTTCAGCCGGATCAGCGTCCACCCCTACCAGATGACCGGCGACGTCACTCGCGACGGCGCGCTGTGGCAGGGACTGTCGCGCCGGATCGCGGCGGGCGGGCAAGTCTCGGCGCCGAAGATCGCCAATTCCGAATGGGGCCGCCCGGTCGTGGGCCGGGTCGATGGCGAGGCGCAGGCGCGCTATCTCGTCCGCACGCTGGTCTCCGCGCTGGCGGCCGACGTGGCGCCGAACGTCTGGTACTCGTGGAAGGACGCGGGCAGCGATCCCGACTACGATCAGCACCATTTCGGCCTGCTGCTGCCCGACGGCACGCCTAAGCCCGCCTACCATGCCTTGCGCACAATGCTGAAGGAACTCGGCGCGATGCGCTATGCCTGCCCGGTCCAGCGGGCCGGGGTGGAAGGCGCGATCTTCTCGGAAGGCAGCGGCGCGGAGGCACTGGTCTGGGCGAAGACCGGCGCGGCCCTGCTGGAGCCGGCCAAGCTGGTACCGTCCGGCTGGAAGCTTGCAGGGCTTCTCGACATGACCGGCAAGCCTCTTCCCGATGGCGAGCAGCGGCTGAGCAATGCCCCCGTCTACATGCGCCTGCGCCCCGCCTCCAGCGGCGCGCGCCCGGCGTTGAACTGCCCGCAGAACCCATGAGCGATATGAGCACTGCACCTCGCAACGGAGACAGCACGTCCATGACGTCCCGACGAATTCTCTTCATCATCCGCTCCTACCGGCCCGACCAGGTGGGCGGCGGTGCCAAGTCCGTGCAGACCTTGGCAGAGGGCCTGGTCGAGCGCGGCCATGACGTGCACATCCTGCGCCTCGCCCCGCGCGGAGAGGAAGCCGCGACCCTGCGCGCAGGCATGGAGGCCGGGGTGACCGGGCCGGGCAAGCCGACGCTCCACGTCCTGCCGATCCGCAACATCTACTGGCCTTACGACAAGCGTCGCCGCTCCCCGGCGATGAAGGCGGTATGGCACACGCTGGACCTGTGGAACTTCCGCGCCGCGCGTGACGTGCGCCAGATGCTGGACATCATCCGCCCCGACGTGGTCAACACCAGCATTATCGACGGCTTCTCCACCGCGATCCTGCGCGAGGCCAAGCGCAGCGGCGCGCGGCTGATCCACACCATGCGCGATTACTACCTGATCTGCAGCCGCTCGGGCATGTACCGCGCGGGCGAGAACTGCACCTCGCTCTGTTCGGGCTGCAAGGTGGTGGCCGGCGTCAACCGCCGCCAGACGCGCAATGTCGACATGTTCCTGTCCAACAGCGCCTTCGTGGCCGAGACCCATCGCCGCCACGGCGCTTTCGGAGACGACAAGCCCTGCGCGGTGCAGTGGAACGTCAACGACCGTCCGCTGGTGCCGGAGCCGAGAGCACTGGCCGACGGCGCGCCGATGGTGTTCGGCTATATCGGCCGCCTTGCCCCGACCAAGGGCGTGGAGAAGCTGATCGAGGCGGTCCGTCAACTGCCGCAGGGCGGCCGTCCCTGGACGCTGGTGATCGCGGGCGACGGAGAACCCGGCTATGTGGATGGGCTGAAGGCGCAGGCGGCGGGCGATCCGCGCGTGAAGTTCCTGGGCTGGCAGGCGGCGGAAGACTTCTACGGCGCGGTCGACGTGGTGATCTGTCCCTCGGTCTACAACGAGCCGCTGCCCCGCGTGATCTACGAGGCCTATGGCTTCGCGCTGCCGGTTGTGGCCTCGCGGGTCGGCGGCAATCCCGAAGTCGTGACCCCCGGCGAGACCGGCGAGCTTTACGACGGAGAGGACGCAGCCGAACTGGCCGAGAACATCCAGCACTTCCGCACGCTCCCGACCGAGACTTACGCGCATTACAGCGCGGGCGCGCTCGACATGGGCGGGGTGTTCACTTCGGGCGCGGTGATCGATCGCTACGAGAGCCATCTGGAGAAGCTGTTCGATGCGGCCTGAGCGCGAAATGGCGGTGACGGACGGGACTTTCGCGCCGGTCGCGGTGCCGCATCCGGTCGCGACGCGCCTGCCGGTGGGGCGTTTCAGCCCCAGCAGCGGCATTCTGCGCGCCTGGCAGCGCATGAGCGGCCTCTGGGCCTCGGGACCGGGGGGGCGAATGCTCGCGCGGGCGATCCGGGGGCATATCCGCCGCGCCTATGGCTGCTACATCGCGCCGACCACGAAAGTGGGGGAGGCGGTCTACCTGCCGCATCCGGTGGGTGTGGTGATCGGCGATAATGCCGTGATCGCGGACGGCGTGACGATCTACCAGAACGTCACCATCGGCCAGGACGGTGCGGCCGGGCGCTGCCCGCGCATCGGCGCCGGGGCGACGATCTTCGCGGGCGCCACCGTGATCGGCGATATCGATATCGGCGCAGGCGCGGTGATCGGCGCCAATGCGGTGGTGAAGACCTCGGTTCCGGCCGGACATATCGCCGTGGGCGTTCCCGCGCGCATTCTGCCGCCCCGATCCGGCGCGCGGGTAGAGGCCGTGCGATGAGCGGCGCACGCGCGATGGAAGGCGCTGGCCTCGTCTCGCTGTGGCAGCGCATGTGCCGCCTGCACCGGCGTGGCGGGGCGAGCCGGGCACTGGCGAACGTGATCCGGCGCTACATCCACTGGCGCTACGCCTGCCACATCTCCCCGCTCTCGCGCCCGGCGGGCTGGATCAACCTGCCGCATCCGGTGGGCATCGTGATCGGCCACAATGTCGAGATCGGCGAGAACGCCACGATCTACCAGAATGTCACCCTGGGCCAGTCTGGCCGCGAGGAAGGCTATCCGGTGATCGGCGCGGATGCGGTGATCTATGCAGGCGCCGTGGTCGTCGGGCCGCTGCGCATCGGCCGGGGCAGCCGGATCGGCGCCAATTCCGTGGTCCTGAGCGACGTGCCGGAAGGCGCCACTTCGGTCGGCGCCCCGGCGCGGATCGTGACGTCGAAGCGCAAGGACCGTCTGGCCGGATGAAACTCGCCCGCACGAAACTTGGCAGTATGAGACTTTCCAAAGGCGCGATCACCACGGCGGCGCTCGGCATTTCCAGCGGGCTCAACTTCCTTTCGCTGATCGTCTGGACGCACCTGCTCAGCCCCGCCGAGTTCGGCACTTACGCGCTTGTCTCGGCAACGGTGCTGTTCCTGAATGCCGCGATCTTCGAGTGGCTGCGCCTGACCGCCTCGCGCCTGCTCTACGATCCTTCGGCCGAGCACCAGCTCAATCCCGAGATTGCCAATGCGCTTTCCATGGTCTGCCTCGGGCTGATCCTGCTGCTGCTGCCGGTGGCGCTGTCGCTCCGCGCGTTCCAGATCCACTTCCTGGGCGTGGCGCCGGACTGGTGGCCCGCCATGTGGCTCTGGCTGTTCTCGGAAATGCTCTTCGCGATCAGCACGGTCACCGCGCGCCTGCGGCTGCTGAGCTGGCGCTTCTTCGCGATGATGACGCTGCGTTCCTCGCTCTCGCTGGCGGCGGGTGCGGTGCTGGTCTGGGTCTTCGACATGGGCGCGCTGGGCGTGGCCCTAGGCATTCTCGGCGCGCAGATCGGCTGCGCGGTGCTGGGCAACCTGACCGACGCCGCGTGGCGGGGCCTGCGGCCCTTCCGCGCCCGCCGCGCCGATCTCCAGGAAATCATGCGCTACGGCGCGCCGCTGATCGTCAGTTCGGGCCTGGGCTACGCCAGTTCCGTGGCGGACCGCTACATCGTCTCCTCCACCCTCGGCCAGGCGGCGGTCGGGCAATATTCGGTCTCGGTCGACCTCATGCAGAAGACCGTCATCTTCCTGATGCTGGCGGTCAACCTTTCCGCCTATCCCGCCATCGTCCGCGCTTTCGAGAAGGACGGGCGCGAGGCCGGCGAGAAGATCCTGGCCGAGAACTTCATCGTCTACCTGATGATCGGCGCCCCGGCGGCAGCGATCCTGGCGGCGCTCTCTCCGGGCGTGGCGCGGCTTTTCGTCGGCCCTTCGTTCCGCGACACCGTGGCCATGCTGCTGCCCTACGTGGCGATCGCGGCGATCCTGAAGGCGCTGACGACTTTCCACCTCTCGGTAGCGCTGCAACTGGTCAAGAAGACCAAGCTGCTGATCATCTCGCCCGCCGTCAATCTGGCGCTGCTGGTGCCGAGCGGGATCGTCGGCGTGAAACTGGCGGGGCTTACCGGCATGGCGATCGGCATCGCCATCTCGCAGATCGGCAGCTTCGCGCTGTTCTATCTGGTGGTGAGCCGCCATGTCCGCACGCCGCTGCTGACGCGTTCTTCGCTGTTCGTGGTCGTGCTCTCGCTGGTGCTCGGCGCGGCGCTGGTGCCGCTCAGGGGCTTCAGCGAGCCGGTCGCCTGCCTCGGCCTGCTGGCGGCGGCGGGGCTGGTCTACTGCCTCGTCATCTGGCGCGGACGCGGCTGGATCATGCGCAACAGCCAGAGCTGGAGCCCGGCATGAAGGCCGACGCCCGACATAGACCTCTGTCGCCTCGGCCCACCTCACCGCAGCCCAGCCCGCGCGATCCTGGCAAGCGCAGCTTCGCTACGCTCCTGACGACGCTGACCGGGGCCGCCGTGCTGCTGATCGTGGCACGCGAGGTCTTCGGCGGGGCGGCGCGCTACTACTTCGACCGTTTCGGTCTGGGGCCGCTCTGGTTCGTGCCAGACCTTGCGGTGATCGCGGTGGTGCTGATGCGGTTGCTGTTGGCTGCGGTGACCTTGCGCCTGCCGACGCCGCTGATCTGGCTCTTCGCCGCGACAGGCGTGCAGATGGCGGTCGGCATTGTCGTCTATCACAACCCGGTGGCAGTGTTCTCCGGCTTCAAGCTGCTCTGCCCGATCATCGCCGTGCTCATGCTCCCGCCGGGCTACATCAACGCGAAGTGGTGGCGCACGGTCTGCCTGGTGCTGCTGGCGCTCGGCATTGCCGGGGTGGCCGCCGATACCCGCATGACCATGCCCTGGACCGGCTATTCCGTCTCGCAGTTCGGGGTCGAGCGCGAGGCGGGCCGCGAATGGTGGATCCACGGGCAGGAGCGTATCGCCGGGCTCGGCGCCGCCAGCAGCGCCTCGGCCAGCGTCCTGCTGCTGCTGGCGCTGATCGTGCTGCGGCAGGCCCGTGCCTGGCATGTCCGCCTGCTGATCTACGTTGCGACGCTCTGGGCGCTGAACACGACGACTTCGCGCACCAACCTCATCGCGCTGGCCGTGGCGATGATCGTGGACTTCTGGCCCTGGCACTGGTTCCAGAACCTCGGCCCGGGTCGCAAGACGCTGGGCGCACTGCTCTCGATCTGCTTCTTCCTGCCTGCGCTGGCCGGGCTCTGGCTGCTGGCGATAGACGGCGTGGGCGAGATATCGGTGGGCATGAGCAGTACGGTCGTGCGCCTTCACGTCACCTGGCCGGGCGTCTGGGACATGATCATGGACGGCGGCCCCGCCACCGCGCTGCTCGGCCACGGCTTTGGTTCGGTCGGCCCCGCGGCCTTCTACACTGGGGTCTATGTCTCGCCGTTCAGCGCGGTGGACAACCTGTTCCTCTACATCCTCTACCAGTTCGGTCTGTTCGGGCTGCTGATGGGCGTGGAACTGATCCGCAGACTGGTGCGCGTGCCCCGGCCGGACCGCCACATCGGCTTCGTGATCGCGATCCTTTCCGCCACGATCAATTGCCAGGGCGCCGCGCCGCTGGTGCTGATCGGCCTTGCCGCCTCGCTCGGCGCTTATCCGGCGCTGGCGAACAACGCGAGGAATGCAGGACGCAAGGCGATCCGCATGCTGCCGAAGCCTGGGCCCCGAGGGTCCTGGCAGCCGCGAACGCTGTGATGACTTACCGAGGAAACCATGAGGATTAAGGGCCTGGACGCCGCGCGCGGCGCCGCGATCGTGTTCGTGGTGTTCGGCCACGTCTGGAGAGGCCTCGACGGGCAGGGCTTGGTCGAACCGCGCCTGTTCGAAACGATCGACCGCGCGGTCTATTTCTTCCACATGCCGGTGTTCTTCCTGATCTCCGGCATGCTGTTCAAGGCGCCGCGGAGCTTGCGGGACGGCCTGTCGCGCAGTGCTCTCAACCTGCTCTGGCCGATGTGCCTCTGGGCCTGGGTGGAGGGCTGCGTCCACCTCGTGACCGGGGCGGGCAACAAGGGGCGGATCTCGCCCTTCGAAGTTCTGGCCTACCCGTTTCCGCCCAAGAGCGTGTTCTGGTTCCTGCTGGCGCTGTTCCTGTTCCAGGCAGCGGCGATGGTGCTGCGCGGGCGAGGGGCTGCGGCGCTGATCGCGGCCGGCAGCGTGGCCCTTGTCGCGATCGCGCAGCCGCAGGGGCTGACCGGCCAGATCCTCCAGCACGCGCCGTTCTTCTTCGTCGGCCTGCTGGCGGGTACGCGCTGGCTGGAGAAGGGCCTGCCGCTGGCCGCCAGTCTCGCCGCTTTCGCCCTGGCCGAGGGCGTCGCCTGGGCGCTGGCGGTTTCGCCTTTCGATACCGTGCCGGCCTATATCTGCGGCTTCGTGGCCTGCGTGGGCTTCCTCGGGATATGCCTGAACGGACCGGCCCTGGTCCGCAAGCTGGGTGAGCGCACGATGCCGATCTACCTCACCCACATCATCTTCGCCGCCGGAATGCGCGTGGTACTGACGCGGCTCGGTCTGAAGGACGTGGCGACGGTCGTGCTGGTCTCGACGGCGGCGGGCGTGGTGCTGCCGCTGATCCTGTTCGAGATATCCCGGCGGCTCGGCATGGCGGGCGTACTGGGCTTCGAACCGCTGCGAAAGCGCGGCGGAGAGGGCAAGAACAAGACCATCATCCAGGATCCCGCTCAGCCTGAGCTTGTCGACGGCCCCTCGGCAGGGCGCAGCGCCTGATCCTTCGACAAGCTCAGGATGAGCGGGTGTTGATTTTTTTGAGAGCATAAAAAAAGGGGGCACGTCAGTGACGCAGCCCCCGTTTCTTCCAGAATCTGACAGATCAGACCTGATAGTAATCCCGATACCAGGCCACGAACTTGGCCACGCCTTCCTTCACCGAAGTCGTAGGACGATAGCCGGTAAGGTCCTGAAGCAGCGAAGCGTCCGCCCAGGTTGCGGGCACGTCTCCGGGCTGCATCGGCATCATGTTGATCTCCGCCTTCACGCCGGTCGCATCTTCGATGGCGCGGACGAAGTCCATCAACTGCACCGAATCCGAATTGCCGATATTCACCGCGCGCCACGGTGCCACGGGCGAGAGGCTGTCGTGCCCGGCAATGTCCTCGGCGCTTTCGGGGCGGACCGGGGCGCTGTCGATCAGCAGGCGGATGCCCTGGACGAGGTCCTCCACATAGGTGAAGTCGCGCTTCATGTCGCCGTGGTTGTAGACGTCGATCGGCTTGCCGGCGAGGATGTTCTTGGTGAACTTGAACAGCGCCATGTCCGGGCGGCCCCAGGGGCCGTAGACCGTGAAGAAGCGGAACATCGTGATCGGCAGGCCGTAAAGATGGGCATAGGAATGCGCCATCGCTTCATTGGCCTTTTTCGTGGCCGCATAGAACGACATCTGCGTATCGACCTTGTGCGTTTCAGCATAAGGCATTTCGGTATTGGCACCGTAGACCGAGGAGGTGGACGCCATCAGCATGTGCTGCGGCGGATAGGCCCGCGCCGCTTCCAGCAGTTCGAAAACGCCGATCAGGTTCGCCTCGACATAGGCGCGCGGGTTGTCGATCGAATAGCGCACGCCCGCCTGGGCGGCGAGGTTGACCACGATGTCGGGGCGCTCGTCCGCGAAAAGCTGCATCAGCCGCTCGGGGTCTTCCAGCTTGCCCTTGATGAAGCGGAAGTGCTCGTTCTGGCTGAGCATGGCCAGACGCCGCTCCTTCAGGGCGACTTCGTAGTAATCATTCAGGCTGTCCAGACCGATTACGCGAAAACCGTCATCCAGCAGTCTGCGACAAAGGTAGTACCCAATAAAACCCGCGGCACCCGTAATCAAAGCCGTGCGGGGGGCTGCCTTGCCGACGACGTCATCAGTCATGCTAAAGTCCAGATTTTGTGGAGATGTCCGCATGTTCTGAAGCCTGTCGGGGCTCTTGGCAAGCCATCCGAAAGGGCAAGTATCCGACCGGGGGAACGGGTGGCCGACAGTTTTCACGCGGTTGTCCGCAGTAGAGCGCGGAAGGCCGCCACCCTGCCGATCCTATGCGCTCTCCTAGAAATTCGATTGCAGGGCAGTGGCATTTCCGTCGCTTGGAAATCGCAATCGATTTTGCGGTGCAGCATGGGTGGTTCGGGGCAGGCAGGATTAGGCGCAGAGGCTGCGGGAAACGCTCTCCCCGGAACGGGCGCGAATGGTAAATCCAGCTGAAACTATTATTTTCTTTCAGCAAGATGACTGGAAGATGAACGGCCCTGTGATAGGCTGGCGGAGTGAACGTTATGCCGAATCGGTTCGATCTGGAGGTCGGGATGAAGAAATGAATGCCATCGTTCGACAGTCTCGTGATTGCCCATTCGGGTGCGTCGCAGCATGGCCCAGGGGCGCGTTGGTGCCGCCATTCCGGATCGTCGATGAATTCCGTCGCGTTACTGCACCCGATTATCCCATATTCGCCCCGCTCGACTGGCCGCCGCTTGAACGTCCCAGCAATCCCCGGCAGAGCATCGCAGGCCGCCGCTTGCAGTTTCAACCGCTGGAAGTTTTCGATATTCCCCCACTCGGAAGCCCCGGTTCAAGCCGCCGGCGCATACTTACCGAACCTGCCCTGCACGGGCGGTCAGAGGAGCAGAAATGAAGATCGCTGTTGCTGGCGTTGGATATGTCGGTCTGTCGAACGCGCTCTTGCTGGCGCAGAACCACGAAGTCGTGGCCAAGGATGTCGTGGCCGCCAAGGTCGACATGATCAATGGTGGAAAGTCGCCGATCGTCGATACGGAATGCGAAGAATTCCTGCGGCGCGATGATCTGAACTTGCGCGCCACGCTCGATCCGGTCGAGGCCTATAGCGGCGCCGATTACGTCATCATCGCCGCGCCGACCAACTATGACGAAGTGACCAACCGCTTCGACACCACGCTGGTCGAGGCGGTCATTCGCGAAGTCATGGAGCATGCCCCCAATGCGGTCATGGTCATCAAGTCCACCATCCCGGTGGGCTTCACGGCGGCGACTTCGGCGGCGATGGGTACGCCCAATCTGATCTTCAGCCCGGAATTCCTGCGCGAGGGCCGCGCGCTGCACGACAATCTCCATCCCAGTCGAATCGTCGTGGGTGAGCAGTCGGACCGGGCCAGGGTCTTCGCGGAACTGCTGCTGGAAGGCGCGATAAAGAAGGATGTGCCGGTGCTGTTCACCGATCCTTCGGAAGCCGAGGCCATCAAGCTATTTGCGAATACCTATCTCGCCATGCGCGTCGCCTATATCAACGAGCTGGACAGCTACGCCATGTCGCGCGGGCTGGAAGCGCGCCAGATCATCGAAGGCATCGGCCTCGATCCGCGCATCGGTTCGCACTACAACAACCCGTCCTTCGGTTACGGCGGATATTGCCTTCCGAAGGATACCAAGCAGTTGCTGGCCAATTACCACGAAGTGCCGCAGACCATCATCGGCGCCATCGTGGAAGCCAACCGCACCCGCAAGGACTTCATCTCCGACACGGTGTTGGCGCGGAAGCCCAAGGTCGTCGGCTTCTACCGCCTGGTCATGAAATCCGGTTCGGACAACTTCCGCCAGAGCTCGATCCAGGGGATCATGAAGCGGATCAAGGCCAAGGGTATCGAGACCGTTCTCTACGAACCCAGCTACCCCGACGCCAGCTTCTTCAACACGCCGCTGGAGGCCGATCTGGACCTGTTCAAGCAGCGGGCCGACGTGATCGTCACCAACCGCATGATGCCGGAACTGGAAGACGTGAAGGACAAGGTCTTCACCCGCGATCTTTTCGGTTCCGACTGAGTTCTCGTTTCGTGAAGCACGGTATCGCTTCGCCTGAATTACTGTAAAGGACCACTTGCGCCATGAAACACAGTGTTCCTGTAGCCGAAAAGCCCCTGGCGGGGGCGCCGGCCGTCATTCGCGGCGAGCGCGTCGCGCTCGTCCATGACTGGGTTCCGCTGATCGCGGGGGCGGAGCGGGTGCTCCAGCAGATGGCGAACTGTACGCCGGGAAGCGATATCTACACGCTGTTCAACTTCCTGCCGGAAGAGACCACGCGGGAGTTCTTCGGGGCCGATCACCGGATCTACACGTCCGGCCTCAACGATCTGCCCATGGTGGAGCAGTACTACCGCTTCCTTCTTCTGCAATCGACCCGTGCGATCGAGGCCTTCGACTTGTCCGAGCATGATGTCGTGCTCAGCTCGTCGGCCGCGCTTGCAAAGGGCGTGATTACCGGGCCGGGGCAGCTGCACGTCAGTTACGTTCACAGTCCTGCGCGCTATGCCTGGGATCTGACCCATGAATATATTGCCACTGTCGGCGGCAAGCTGGGCGGTCTCAAGCGGGCGGTCGCGCGGGAGATGATGCACCGCTTCCGCCTCTGGGACATGCGCACGGCGCAGAGCGTCGACCATTACCTGGCCAACTCGCACTTCATCGCCCGCCGCATCTGGAAGATCTACCGGCGCGAGGCGGAAGTGATCTATCCGCCGGTCAATACCGGAAACTTCGTGCCCGGCGTGGCCGCGCGCGGCGATCACTTCGTCACCGCGTCGCGGCTGGTGCCCTACAAGCGCGTGGAAATGATCGTCGAGGCCTTCAATCGCCGGCCCGACTTGCGGCTGCGCGTCATCGGTGACGGGCCGGACATGAAGAAAGTCCGCCAGATCGCCGGACCGAATATCGAACTGCTGGGCCATGTGCCGTTCGAACAGCTGATCGCCGAATTCCAGACGGCGCGGGCGCTGGTCTTCGCGGCGCTGGAGGACTTCGGCATCGTGCCGGTCGAATCCCAGGCTTGTGGCACCCCGGTGATCTGCCTGGGCAAGGGCGGTACTGCCGAGACGGTGCGCCCGCTGGGGAGCAGCGGCGCCACGGGCGTATGGTTTGAGGAGCAGACCGTCGAAAGCCTGGTCGAAGCGGTCGACAGGTTCGTGGAAGGCGAAGGCGACATCCGCGCCGAGGACTGCATCGCCAATGCCGCCAGCTTCGGCGAGGAACGGTTTCGCCAGCAGTATTCGGACTGCGTGAACAGCCTCATTAGCTGATTATACTTCTCCGTTTCTCCAGATACTGACGCCTTCGGCCGCGCCCCTCAGGTGCGGCTGGAGCGTGGCCGCCTTGGAGCGGCGTGGCGTTTCGCCACTAACACCCTGAAATGTCGGCCAGTAATCGGCGGTCCTCTTGGAGGCAGGTTAGCCCGCTGTCTTCCGGTCCAGATGGTGCAAACGGTTGCATGGGCAGGGCCTTTCGGAAGCGTGTCTGTACTGCGATGGAAAGCCTTGAAAGTGCGACGAGAGGGGGCGGATTTGCGCGAAATTCCGCCATCCAGGTTTGCCCTCGATTGTGCAGCGCGGTATGATCCGGAAAGACGTTATACCTGTAAGGGCCCTAATAGGGCGAAATTTTCAGGAGGACCCATGAAACAGAGGTTCGCGGCGATGCAAATGGCTGTTGCCAGCGCTCCTGTCGTTTCGGGATCGACCCGCGCTCGCACTAATGATGGTCCTTATCCTCCTTTATAGCACGACAATCGCACTTCCGGTTTCTGGCCCCGGTTACTGACCAGTCGAAGGTAATGCTGAACGCTTGAGGTCGCCGAATACTGAAGTCGCTCCTTCCGGCGGATCGTGGAAGAACCGGGCGGCGGAAGTGGCGGGGCAATCCTGTCCCGATTTGCAGTCATAAGGAAGAAGCTCTGTCTGGGTCGATAGCTGACAAGCGCACGATCGCCGTGCCGAGATTGCGGGCGCGAAGCCCGGTGGTGCAGGCCGGGGCGCTCATGCTGGTCGCCGTCCTGTTCGGCGGCGGCGGATCGGCTGCCGGTCTTGCCAATCTCGTCGTCCAGCTCGCGGGCATGGCCGTACTGGCCTTCAACGGTCCTGCCGTCTTGACCTTCTTCCGCAGCGCGCCGCGCGCGGTGGTTCTGCTGGTTGCGGCCTCGCTGCTGCTGCCGTTGCTGCAACTTGTGCCGCTGCCCCCGGCGATCTGGCAGGCGCTGCCGGGCCGCGAACTGGCGGTGCAATCGCTCGATCTAGTCGGCGGCAGCCAGGTCTGGATGCCGTTCTCGGTCGATCCCAACCGCACCGCCATCGCCTTCTTCGCGCTGATGCCGGTGCTGGCGATCCTGGTGCTGTCATGGCAATTGCCGCGCGAGCAGCGCCGAGGCCTGCTCATGCTGGTTGTCGCCTGCGGGTTGCTGGTGGTCATCCTGGGCGCCCAGCAGCTTGCCAGCGGCAATCGCCATCTGGTGTTCTACGCGCAGACGATCGGCTCGCCCGATCTCCAGGGCACTTTCGCCAATCGCAATACCGGCGGCCTCATGCTCAACGTCGCGCTGGTGGCGCTGATCGCGGCATTTCCGCTGGAACGGCCCCGTGCGATCTGGACTCTCGGCGGGATGGCCGCCGTCCTGCTGCTGGTGGTGGGCGTGGTGCTCACCCGTTCGCGTTCGAGCATGGCGCTGCTGCTGATCCCGGCCGCGCTTGCGGTGTGGCGATGGCTGCGCTGGCGGCGCCCGGTCTGGGACCGCCGCATGGTGATCGGCGCTGCCGCGATCGTGCTGGTGCTGGGCGGCGCGGCGAGCCTGCTGGCCGGGAACGACCGCGTGCAGCGCAGTTTCGCGCGCTTCGACACGGTGGAGGACGAGCAGCGCCCGCTGATCTGGAAGGACACGATGGTCGCCATCGGGCGCTACATGCCGGTCGGCAGCGGCATCGGTTCCTTCGACGATGTCTTCCAGGTCGACGAGGCGCTGGAGAACCTCAACTATGGCCGCGCCCAGCGCGCGCATGACGATTTCCTGGAGGCGGCGCTCGAATCCGGTGTGGTCGGCATTGCGCTGGTCGCGGGATGGATCGCGGTACTGGCGCGGTTCGGCGTGCAGACGCTTCGGCGCGGCGGAATCGGATTGGCAGCCGTCGGCACTTTCGCTCTGGTCGCGCTTCAGTCGATCACCGACTATCCCTTGCGCAGCCAGACCATGCTTTGCGTCTTCGGCCTGATGCTGGGCCTGCTTCTGGCAGCGGGTCCCCAGGATGCGGAAAGCAGGGCGAACGGCGATAGCCACGCCCGGCGCCCCCAGGTCCGGCAAAAGTCGCGGCGGTCCGCCCCTTCCAGCACGGATTCTGCGAAACGATGAACGAAATTCGGGTCAACCACTACTCGCGTGGAAACGATAACAAGGCGGGATATATCTTGAACGAAGCTTTTCTCGATCGCGTCGAACTGGAGGGACGTGCCCAGGGCGCGGCCTATCCCGAGGAGTCCGGCCCGGACCTGACGGCGCTGCTCAAGACCATCATGGGCATGGTCCGCCGCAATATCGCGCTGATCGGCGCGATCGTGGCAGCCACGCTGGTGCTCGGCGTGATCGTGACCCTGCTGATCGCGCCGCGCTACAGCGCTCAGGTGCGCGTGCTGATCGATGATCAGGCGGACCAGATCATCGAGGGCAGCGAGCTTCAGAAAGTCAACAATGTGCAGGACGCCGAACGCTTCCTGCAGACGCAGCTCGGCATCATCCAGAGCCGTTCGCTGACCGAGAGCGTGGTGGAAAGCGGCCGGCTGGAGCGCGATCCCGCCTTCTACGAAGCCATGGGCATCGACATGCCCACGCAGGAAGACGTGCTCAAGTCCGGGGGCACCAAGAAGCTCGACCAGATCCGCAAGGAAGCTGCGATCGACGCGCTGCTCGGCAATCTCACCGTGGCGCTGCCGCCCGACAGCCGCATCGCCAGCATCAGCGTCAGCAGCCGCAGCGCGGTCTATTCCGCTAAGCTGGCCCAGCTTTACGGCGAGCGCTATATCGAGCGAAACCTCAACCAGAAGTACGACAGTTCGTCCTACGCCCGCCGCTTCCTGGCCGACCAGCTCGACGAGGCGCGCGCCAAGGTCACCCAGTCCGAACGCGATCTCAACCAGTACGCCAGCGCGGCAGGGCTGATCCGCGTGACCAGCCAGGGGCAGGACGGCAATCAGGAAGCGGTCCTTTCCGTCACCAACAACAGCCTCGTCCAGCTCAACGACGCGGCCTCCAAGGCGACGGCAGACCGGATCGCGGCGCAGGATCGCTGGCTCACGCTGGCGAAGGCCGCGCCGCTGGCGATCCCGGAAGTCAACAGCAACCCGGCCGTGTCGGGCCTGCTGGCCGAGAAGGCCAAGGTCGAGGCCAGCCTTGCGGAAGAGCGCACGCGCCACCTGGACGACTTCACCACGGTCAAGTCCAAGCAGGCCGAGATCGCCGAGTACGAAAACCGCATCGGCGCCATCGCCGATTCCATCAAGAAGTCGGCCTACCTCGAATACCAGTCGGCGGTGGAGCGCGAGAAGAGCTTCACCGGGCAGGTGAACTCGCTGCGCGGCGAAGCGCTCAAGGAGCAGGATCGCGGCGTCCAGCTGGCAGTACTGAAGCGCATCGCCGATACCAACAAGACGCTCTACGACACGCTGCTCTCGCGCTACAACCAGCTCAATGCCACGGCGGGCGCTTCGTCCAACAACCTGACGTTGGTGGACCGGGCCGAAGTTCCGGCCAAGCCCTATTCGCCGCGCCTGCTGGTCAATATCGTCGCCTCGCTGGTGCTGGGGCTGGTGCTGGCCGCAGGCGCGGTGCTGCTGCGCGAGATCTTCGACGATGCGATCCGCTCGCCCGAGGATGTCGAGCGCAAGCTTGG
This sequence comes from Novosphingobium panipatense, assembly GCF_002149965.1. Taxonomy (GTDB): domain Bacteria; phylum Pseudomonadota; class Alphaproteobacteria; order Sphingomonadales; family Sphingomonadaceae; genus Novosphingobium; species Novosphingobium panipatense_A. Next base: position 121,775 of record NZ_MSQB01000019.1, read on the forward strand.
CATGCCGCTGCTGGGACTGATTCCGCTGGAGAAGGACGGCGATGTCGCCAGCCACTTCGACGATCGTCGCTCGCGGGTGAGCGAGGCCTATCGCTCGCTCGTCACCAACTTGCGCTACTCGACCGCGACCGGCTTGCCCGAAGTGCTGATGGTCACCAGTTCGCGCCAGTCAGAGGGCAAGTCCACGACTGCCCGCGCCGTCGCCCGCGACATTGCCGTGCTCGGCAAGCGGGTGCTGCTGGTCGATGCCGACTTGCGCCGCCCCACGCTTCACAACTTCATGGCCGACCGCAAGATGACCGGCCTGACCGATGTGCTGACCGGCGAAAAGACGCTAGACGCCGCGCTCCAGCCTTCCGACGTGGCGACGCTCAGCTACATGTCGGCCTTGCCCGCGCCGCCCGATCCGGCGCTGATCCTGGCAGGCGAGGGTCTGAACCACTTCATGGAGGAAGCGCGCCGCAAGTTCGACGTGGTGGTGATCGATGCCCCGCCGCTGCTGGGTCTTTCCGATGCCGCGCTGCTGGCCAACCACGCCGACGGCGTGCTGTTCATGGTCGATGCCTCCAACTTCCATCGCGGCGCGGTGAAGTCGGCGCTGCGCCGCCTGTCCCTGATCAAGGCGAACATGCTGGGCGTCGTGCTCAACCGCTTCGCGCCGAAAGTCGGCGGGGAGGACTACGACTACTACACCGCCAATTACTACAGCTACGGCGAAAAGGACTGACGCGGGATGACCTCGCTCTTCGGCCGCACGGCGTGGTTCGCGATCCTGGCCCTGGCCGCACTCTTCGCCGTGGGCGTCCAGCTGGACCGGGAAGGGCGCCGCAATCCCAGCGCCGCGATGCTGGTGCCGCCGCCGCTGCTGTCGTCCTCGCTGCAACCGCTGGCCCAGTCGGCCTATGGCGGCAAGCACGTCGATGCCGGTCTGGCCTATGCTCGCGCCATGGTGCGGCGGCGCCCGGTGCCTGCCGAGGGGCTGGGGCTGCTGGCCTATGGCGAGCTGGAGAAGGGTAACAAGGACGCGGCGCTGCGGGCGATCATCCGCTCGGGCGACCGGGGCTGGCGCGATCGGTTCACGCAGGAGATGCTGGTGATGCTGGCGCTCCAGGCGGAGAAGTGGGACATCGCGGCGCAGCGCACCCTGGCGCTCTGGCGGATCGGCATCAATGACGACCGTATCAAGGGCATGACCGCGGAACTGCTCTCCCGTCCCAAGGGCGCGGATGCCTTTGCGGCGCAAGTGGGGCGCGAGAAGTACTGGGCCAATGCCTTCCTGCCGTGGTCCGGCCTGGCGATCGGTCCCGACGCGCTGCGCAAGGTGGCGGGCTCGATGGCGAGCAAGGGCGCGCGGGTGGACTGCGGCGCGCTTTCGCCCAGGACGCTGGCGCTGGTCCGCATGGGCCGGGCGGAGGCGGCGTCGATCCTCTGGCGCGATCTTTGCGCGAAGGGCCGTTTCACCGAGCCGACCGCTTTCGCTTTCCGCGAGGATCTGGGCGACGATGCGCCGATCGGGCCGTTCGACTGGCAATATCCAGAGGAACCGGGGCTTGAGCGCACCTTCACCCAGGGCAAGGGCGGCACCGTGCTGCACTACCGCAACCGCGAACCGCTGCGCAGCGTGGTGGCCAAGCGCAATGCCCTGCTCAAGCCCGGCAACTATGCGGCCTATCTCGACGGCGCGGCGCGGGCCGAGGCAGGCTTCCGGCCCATCGTGTTCCAGATCATCTGCTATGCCAAGGACGGCAGCGGACGCCGTCTCGGCGACGGGCAGATGAACGCGGGCGCGACCGATTTCTTCATCCCCGACAGCCTCTGTGAGAGCCAGGAAATCCTGTTCCTTTCCGGCCGCGGCGAGGGCGAGATCAGCAGTCCGAGGATCGTGCCGCGCTAATTTGGCTCTCCTATGCGCCGCAAGGACCTGAACGAGAGAGATTTCGGCTAAGTACCTGCCCGAATGGCTGACTTGCCGAGCGGGCAGGGGACAAGGATACCGTCCCTACGTTCATCTCCCAGGTTCATAAGGAAATGGAAGCGCCATGAAGATTGCGATGGTAGGTTCGGGCTACGTCGGCCTCGTCTCGGGTGCCTGTTTTGCCGATTTCGGCCACGAAGTCGTCTGCATCGACAAGGATGAGAGCAAGATCCAGCGCCTGCTCCACGGCATGATGCCGATCTATGAGCCGGGCCTTGCCGAACTGGTCGAATCCAATGTCGCGGCCAAGCGCCTGTCCTTCACCACCGACCTGGCCGAAGGCATTGCCGGGGCGCAGGCGATCTTCATCGCGGTCGGCACCCCCTCGCGGCGCGGCGACGGCCATGCCGACTTGTCCTATGTCTACGCGGTGGCGCAGGAAGTGGGCGAGCACTTGTCCGGCGATGCGGTGGTCGTCACCAAGTCCACGGTTCCGGTCGGCACCGGCGACGAGGTGGAGCGCATCATCCGCGCCTGCAATCCGGCGCACCGGGTCTCGGTAGTGTCCAACCCCGAATTCCTGCGCGAAGGCGCCGCGATCGGTGACTTCAAGCGCCCCGACCGCATCGTCATCGGCGCCGAGGACGACTTCGGCCGCGATGTCATGCGCGAAGTCTATCGCCCGCTGTTCCTCAACGAATCGCCGATTCTCTTCGTCAGCCGCCGCTCCTCGGAACTGACCAAATATGCCGCCAACGCCTTCCTCGCGGTGAAGATCACCTTCATCAACGAGATGGCCGATCTCTGCGAGAAAGTGGGCGGCAACGTGCAGGACGTGGCGCGCGGCATCGGGCTGGACAACCGCATCGGTTCCAAGTTCCTCCACGCCGGGCCGGGCTATGGCGGCTCCTGCTTCCCCAAGGACACGCTGGCCCTGCTCAAGACCGCGGAGGACTACGACAGTCCGGTGCGCATCGTCGAGGCCGTGGTCAAGGTCAACGATGCCCGCAAGCGCGCCATGGGCCGCAAGGTGGTGGACGCACTCGGCGGCGTGGAGACGGCGCGCGGCAAGCGCGTCGCCATGCTGGGCCTGACCTTCAAGCCCAATACCGACGACATGCGCGATTCGCCCGCGATCGCGATCGCCCAGACCCTGACCGACGCCGGGGTTAGCGTGGCCGCCTACGACCCCGAAGGCATGGAGCAGGCCCGGCCGCTCATGCCCGAAGTGGAGATGAAGCAGGATCCCTATGCGGCGATCGAGGGTGCCGACGCGGTCGTCCTGGTGACCGAATGGGACGCCTTCCGCGCGCTGGACCTCACCCGGATCAAGACCATTGCCAAGGCCCCCGTGCTCGTCGACTTGCGCAATGTCTACAAGCCTGAGCACGTCCGCGAAGCCGGTTTTACCTATCTTTCGGTAGGCCGCGGAACTTCGGCGAAGGACAAGGTGCAGGACGGAGAACGCGCGGCCGACGCCATACCTGCCTGATATTCCCGCGTCGCCACCGACCGATCCCGGATCCGAGCCCGTCTCGGGCCCGGGATCGTAATCATGGTCGATGCATCGCCTGGCATTATTCGATTTCGCTCATCAGTCTCAGGCGAGCATGGGTTCCATCCGCAGCGTAAATTTCCAGCACCTTGCCCGATCGCTTCCAGCGATTCGCACTGGCCATGAAACGCCAGAAGGAAGCCGCGAAATTGGTACGATCCTGTTCCGCACATCCCATGGCGGTGAAGATGATCGGGCCGCCCAATCCCGAAAAACTGCCCTCGCGGGACCATCGGGCATTGGCGGAGCCGCCGTTGTTGCAATCCCATGATCCGCCCACCGTGCCATCACGGCCCATGAACAGTGTCGCGGCGGGCAATCGGGAACGCTTCGGTGCCTGCCGATCACCAAGCCGGGTGACTTCCCACCGCGTTCCGGGGCGCCGCCCGTCGCTGGCTACTGCAAGCATCGACAATGCCGCGCAGAAAAGAACAATGCCCATTGCCAAGCAGCGGACCGGTATCGTTCTCACTTCTAAGCTCCATCGGTCATGAAGTTTCAAGGCGCTGCGGGCGGCGTGGCCGGTTCGACTCTCACGAAGGTCATGGTTTTTGCCGGGATATCGAGAACCACCTCGGCCTTCGAAAGGACGGCCTGACCGAGCAGCCCCTCCCGGTCACCTGGCAGGGGACCATTTGTCACGACGGGAACGCCCTCGGCCTGGAAGCCGGAAAACGCCAGCCGGTTGTCAGGCAGATAACGTGCGGGGAGTTTGGCTCCCTCGGCGCGGACTGTTACGCTGGGCAGGGCCTTGCTGTCGTCCTTGAAGATGCGGTGCCAGGCCTTGTCCGACAGGGAGACAGCTTGGTTGGAGCCAAGATCGACCTGGAGGCGAACGGGCTGACCGTTCAGCTCCGCCGCCAATTCATCGCGGTTGATGAGCGGGAACTGGCGGCTATGGGCGCCCGCCTTGGGGTTGATCGCGCCGCTGGGAACGAATGCCAGCCTGTGATTCTGGTTGAAGATGCCGAGAGCCATCAGGCCCAAAAGGTCACCGCCCAGCACGGCATCAACGGGGCGTCCTAAATGCCCGGCCATAGCCGCGAGATCGAGCACACCCATCGCCGTGGAGCTGTGTAGTTGATGCGGAATTTCCAAGGTAATTCCCCGGGCCAGCTTGACCGGCGCATTGGCGGTGCCGGTCTGGAACGGCATGACGAGGTCTTCCGTTTCCACGCCGATGCTTCGTGCAAACTCCGCGCTGAGAACGCTGTGCGAGAAACCGTTGTCGAGCACAACGTTGGCCGGTTTGCCGTTGATCACTGCCTGGAAGAAGATCAGGCCCATGTGGCGTTCGAAGGGCACCATGGCCCAGCCGTTGTTCTTGCCGACATAAGTGATGTTGACCTGGACGTTCAGGTTCTGGGAGGCTGTCGCTGCCTTGTCGATAACGGCGACGGGGTTGGCCAGTGCCGTCTGGGACAGGGCCGGAGCGGCGTGAAGCATGGTCGCGGCGACGACGGCCGGAACGAGGCAGGACAAGGATTTGAGGATAGGACACTCCCGGCATTATGAAGCACCGGACGAAGTTACACACTTCGCCTGTCAGTTGTGCTTCAAGCGCCGGGAATGACGGGAATTGTCATCTCAGGGGTTTGAAAATTCCGGCCGGATCGGCTCAGGCGAGCGCGAAATGCTGGACGATCTGGTTGTCCAGCGGTTCGGCGAAGCGGACCGAAAGGCTGCGCGAATCCCGGCGCGTGGCGGTTGCGGCGAAGGGGCCGACGGCGCCGATCCACAGCGTCAGGTCGCCCTCGATGCCGAGGGCCGGGCTGTCCGTTTCCACGGCGCAGCCGAGGCTGGCGAGATCGGAGATGCGCACCGTGGTCGAACCACCGGCGTTGACGCATTCGCCATAGAGAGTCGTATTCATAATCATTCTCGTGCCTGTGCTTCCGGCGCCGGTTTCCCGGATCCGGGTCTGGTCATCCTGCGGCCCGCGACTTTGCCGCGTGACCTTGCGGAATCACTTCCGCATTTCCCTTCTTAGTGACGTTAGAGGTCAGATTGGTGGCAGGCGAGTGACGATTTGCGAATGACAGGGCTTTTCATGATGAATGCCCGCCCTTTCGAGTTAGCCCGAGACGCCTGAATTGCACGTCTCAGAGTTTGTTTGAAAATCCGCCGTAGGCGGATTTTGGCGGCACCGGCCCGCGCCCCCACCCACCACCCAACGGTAGTATCCTGCGGGTGGTGGGTGGGGGCGCGGGCC
>NZ_MSQB01000002.1:0-44828 GCF_002149965.1 Novosphingobium panipatense
GACAATCTCACTCATCGTCCGTCTCCTCGCTCTTCAGCCGAGGCAGTCTGCCTCAGCCGGTGAGCGGGAGCCATCCACTCCATCGTCTACCGCACCGCCCAGTTCCAGCGGACGCGCCATATGCGCAAGATCGTCGCTGGGCCGGTGGTAATCGCCTTCGAAGAAAGTCCGCATCCGGTCCATGTCGCCATAGGCCGTCGTCACCATCACGGCGGGAATATCGTGCTGGATCAAGGCCCAGCCATCCTGCCTGCGGACATATTCGTTGGCATCGTCGTTCGCGCGAAGCTTGAACCGTTCGGCCTTGGCGACTTTGGCGATTTCCCCGTCCAGCGCCGTCATTCCGCGCCCGACGATGGCGAAAGGCGTACCGCGCGGCGCGATGGCGATGGAGTCGATGTTGAAGGCGGCCACGATCTGCCCCGGCGGCAGAGGCGGGTTTTCGGCAAAGGCGTGCGCGCCCAGCAGGCCAAGCTCCTCGCCGGTCGTGGCCAGGAAATAGATGTCGCGATCGAGCTGCTGGCCGCGCGCCAGGCGCCGCGCCACTTCGGTCAGCGCTGCAACGCCGCTGGCATTGTCGATCGCGCCGTTGCAGATCACGTCCTCTGCCGGGGCTTCCCCGCATTCGCCGAAATGATCCCAATGCGCCAGGAACAGCACTGCGCCGGATTCGGGCCGCTTGCCAGGCAGCTTGCCGATGAGATTGTGCGTGCGGATCGTGGTTTCGCGGGTCGTCGCCTCGAGCGAGGCCGTGATATCCAGCGTGACGGGCACGAAGTCCGCTTTCGCGGCGGCCTGCTCCAGTCCGTCGAGCGAGCGCGAAGTGCCCTTGAGCAGCGATGCCATCGCCTCGCGAGTAATGAAGGCCTCGAGATCGCCGCCCAGCGCATCGTCCGAGAGGGCATAGCCCGTCCGCTTGCGGCGGGCGGCCACCTGATCGAGACTGCGATCGCCGTCGAGCACGGTCAGCACCGCCGAGGCGCCCAGCGCCAGCAGATCGTTCTGCCGCTCTCCGTCGGGCGTATCGCCGTCCAGCACGACCGCGACGCGGCCCGCCAGTTCGGTGCGTGTGAAGTCGCGGCCCCGCGCCTTGCCGAGGAACAGCATCGGCACATTGCGCACCAGGCTGCGCTTGCCGGAGGTCAGGACGAGCACGCCCGGCGGCGACACCGTGGTGCGCGCGCCCTTGCGCAGGAAACGGGCAGCGGACGAATCGGGCTCCCGCGCGACGAGCGTGACCGGCGCGAACCATTCGTGGCCGGGATCGTTGGTGCCCGAGACGAGACCGATGTCGAACCACTGCTTGCCGAGGTAGCGCAGCGTCTTCGCCTCGCCGTCGGTGCCGGGCTCACGGCCGTCGAAATCGTCGCTGGCGAGAATCTCGATATGCCCGCGCAGGCGCGCGGCGAGTTCCTGATCGACGCGGGAAATGGCGGAAAGCAAGGGCGCACCGCTCACCAACAGGGCGCCGAGCGCCAACGCGCCCGTCGCACGGGCCAACCCTGCCCCGTAACGCCTGTCATTTCCCCTGTTCATCGCATGGACGCCTATACGATGGATTTCGCCTTGCTGTTACAATTTCTCGCAGGCGTTCAAAGAGCAAGCCTTGCTTGTGGCTCCAGGGCAACGCTGGAACCTCTTGCCTGCAAATTCGATTGAACAGGCCTCTGCGCTATGGCTAATCTTCGAGCCGGTCTTGAAAATGCCTGCCCTCCGGCCTTTCGAAAGGACAACAAGCGATGCGGCTTGACGATTTCGACCCCGACAATATCCGGGTCAGCCAGGGCGGGCGCGGTTTTCCCGGCGGGTCGGGCGGCAAATTGGGCTGCGGGTCGCTGGTCGTCGTCCTGATCGGCGCGCTCGTCTTCGGGGTCGATCCCGGCCAGATGCTCGGCACGCTCGAAAACGTCCAACAACAGCAGGCCCCCACCCAGATCGAGCAGGGCCAGCTGAAGGATACCGCCTCGATCTGTCGGCAGAACGCCTATTCGCTCGAGTCCTGCAACGCCCTGTCCTCGCTCAACCGGACCTGGCAGCCTCTTTTCGAAAAGGCGAACATCGCCTTCGAACAGCCCAACCTGCGCTTCTACAACGGCTCCGACCAATCCGGCTGCGGCGCGGCACAGAGCGCGATGGGGCCGTTCTACTGCCCCGCCGACCAGGGCATCTACATAGATACCAGCTTCTACGACGAACTCGAACGCCAGATGGGCGCGAAGGGAGACTTCGCCCGCTACTATGTGGTCGCCCACGAATATGGCCACCATATCCAGCACCTCCTGGGGATCGACACCCAGGTCCGCCGCGCGCAGCGCCAGAACCCGCAGCAGGCCAATGCACTGCAGGTCCGCATGGAGCTTCAGGCCGATTGCTATGCCGGGGTCTGGGCCGGGCGGAACAAGGAGCGCATCGAGCCGGGCGACATGGAGGAAGGCCTCACCGCCGCCAGCGCCATCGGCGACGATACCCTGATGAAGAACGCCGGTCAGCGGGTGAGCCCGGAGAGCTTCACCCACGGCTCCAGCGCACAGCGCATGGAGTGGCTGCGGCGCGGCCTTGAAACAGGGAACGAGGACGCCTGCGACACGTTCAACCAGCAGTAATCGACCAGAGGTTGGCGCTTCCCTCCTTTCCCGTGGGTGCGACCGCGCCGCCGGGATAACAGGAGGAATAGATGCGACATTTCCTGATCATGGCCGCAATGGCAGGTACATTCGCGGCCAGCGCGGCCGAAGCGCGTCAGGACAAGCCCCTCACCAACCGGGAACCCGATGCAGTCGACATCGCCAAGACGCCGGTTACCGACCTCAATATCGACAAGCAGGAAATCCCGCCCGTTCTGATAGCGGCGATCAAGAAGCCCTACGACCTCGGTTCCCTGCGCAGTTGCCAGCAGATCGCTGCGGCCGTGACCGAACTGGACGGAATCCTGGGCGATGACATCGACCTGCCGCAGGAAGCGCGTGACCGCGTCAGCACCGGCAGGGTTGCCAAATGGGTGGTCAATTCCTTCATCCCCTTCCGGGGACTGATCCGCGAGATTTCCGGCGCCAATGCGCAGGAGCGAGCCGTACTGTCTGCCGTTCAGGCAGGCGTTGCCCGCCGCGGCTTCCTCAAGGGCGTGGGCGCGCAACGCGGTTGCAAGTATCCGGCGTCGCCCGCCACACCCGCCGTGATCCAGGCCAAGGAACTCCAGCAGCACAATGCGGCGAAGGAAGCCGAAAAGACGGATGCCAAGGCCGATTCCAAGGCGACCGACGAGCGCAAGAACACCAGCACTGGCGGCAACGTCTCGTACACCTCGCAGCCGGTCGTCCAGAAGGTGCCCTGAATCAGATAAGCCGGCGGCAAAGGACAACGAAAAAGGGCGCGCTGCCTTACGACCGCGCGCCCTTTTGCATTTTCCGATCTCTGACGATCAATTCGCCTCGCGCAGCATCTCGGCACGGGTATCGGCAAGTTCCCTGTCGAGTTCCGCGACGATCTCATCCCGGGTTCCGGCATCGAGCGCTGTGTTTGCAGCCACCGAGGCGCGCGCCGAACTGATCGCCTGAAGCGCGGCATTCATAGCCTGACGCGGCGCGCCGGTGCAGACATACGTGCTCGACGATCCTTCCTCCCTGGAGGACGACCGCTGGCGATCCGCCGGACAAGTGCTGTCGATCGTGATCGTCTTTTCGATCCGGCGGCGTCCGCCGTCGTCCTTGCGGACGATCCTGATCGTCTGGACCTTGCCGTTTGCCGAAGTCGATTGTTCCACCCGCGGCATGGTGCGCATGGCCCTTGCGACGGTGGCCCGGTAATCTTCCGCTGCTGCCCGGCGCTCGGCCGCAAGACGTTCGCGGGCGAAAAGCGAGGGAGGCGGCGGCGGAGCCGGCGGTGCGGGAGGCACGGGAACCGCGGCACTGCTCCACGGCGCGGGCGCTGGGGGAGCCGGGGGTACCGGCGCAACGGGCGCTTCCTCTTCCACTTGCGGCGTGACGGCGGCAGATATCGGCGCAGCAGGCGCTTGCGGCGCAGCCGGTACGGCGACCGGCGCAACCGCAGGGACTACGGGCACCTCGGCCTGCGCATCGTCTTCGTAGAACGACTGGCTGTCCCAGGCCTCCGATTCGTCGCCCTCCTCTTCCATGGCCGCGTAAGTGACCGTTGCCGTGCAGGGAACCGCCACCACAGCCGCCGCGAAGAGGCTGCGCGCCATCACCCGGCGCAGCGGCGAAACGTCCAGGGTAGCCAGCGCCTTCAAACGCTGGATGATCGGCTTCTCCCCGGCCAGGGCCCCGGCAATCGGCGCGGCCAGGGTCAGCCGCGTGCCTGCCGCGAAAGAGGCGATCACGCGGCCGTAGCGGGCCCGCGTCTCGCGGTTGCAGCCCGCCATGACCCGCGCGTCGCAGGCCGCTTCCTGATCGGCGCGCAAGGCACGCCAGGCGGCCCAGCCCAGCGGATTGAACCAGTGAAGCGCGAAGAGCGGTTGCAGGACCATAAGCGCCAGCAGGTCGTTACCGGCGTGATGCTCAAGCTCGTGCGCGATGGCGAAGTCCGAACTCTCGGAATCGACCGTGGCCAGAAAGCCGCAAGGCAGAGCCACGACCCGGTCCTTCACACCGAATGCCAGCGGCGCATCGGCTCCGGGCGTTTCGATGATGCGGATCTCTCCCGCGCGCGCCACCTGATAGGACCCTTGCAGCAGTTCCCTGCGCATCCGCCGGTAATTGCGGAAGCGGGAGACCAGAAACAGCGCTGCGCCGATCAACCAGACGGCAACGATCAGTTCGAACCAGGGAATTTGGGCGAGAAGCCCAGGTTCGGCATGAAGCACCGGCGAAGCGGGCGCGGCGATGTTCGGCAGCGCGGCAGAGGCGGCTTCCCCTGTCTGGGCGACATGCAGTTGCGATTGCGCGGCAGCCGTGATCGGCTGCACGGAGATCTCGGGCCTTGCGAAAATACCGCGCGGCAATGCCAGCGGCGGCAGGATCAGGCGAAGGACCGGCAGGGCCCAGAGCGCATAGGCCGCCGCCGGACCGAACCAGCGCGACACCGGGCGGCGAACAAGAAGCACCAGCGCCATGAGCACGCCGGTCATCACGAGCGTATCGGTAAGCCATTCGATCATGACTTCAGCTCCTTCAGGAGGGCTTCGATCTCGGCGATGTCATCTTCGGTCAATGCGTCGGATTCGGCAAGATGCGCGAACAGCGGCGCGGCGCGGCCGCCAAACAGACGATCGACCAGGCGGCGGCTTTCGCTGCCGACATAGGCCTCGCGGGCGACACGGGGAGAATAGAGGAAGCGCTTGCCGTCCGGTTCGGTGGCAAGCGCCTGCTTCGTCACCAGGCGGGACAGCAGGGTCTTGACGGTGGCAAGGCTCCAGCCGCGCGGCTCGCAGACCTGTTCGCAGACTTCTGCCGCGGTCAGCGGGCTGCGCTGCCAGAGGACTTCCATCACGGCATGTTCGGCATCCGAGATGCGCTCGGGCTGATCGCTCGAGGCTGCCGGAGCGGCGGCTAAGGGAGCGGACGAGGAATCGGCAGGCAATCTGGCCTCCATCGTTTACATGCGTAATCGACTACGTTTGTAAACATGAACGCCAGATGAACCGGTCAGCGCGCCAGCTTGCGGAGCGAGAGCGCCAGCATGATCAGGAAGACACCGCGCACGACCAGGCTGATCATGATGATCACGGCCAGGAATGCCAGCCCCGTCGCGGGATTGGAGAACAGCAGGATCAGGCCGAGCACGACATCGAGCACGCCCAGGAACAGGCGCCAGCCCTTGTCGTGACGGGACTTGAGCGCGAAGGCAATCTGGAACCCGCCCGAAACCGTCAGCCAGGCCCCGATCGCCCAGACCAGCGAAAGGGCGCCCGCAACGGGATTGAGGACGGCGAATATCCCGGCGACGATGGCCAGCAGGCCCAGCAGGACTTCAACCCAGCGCGCGCGCTGCGACAGCGAGGTCCAGCCCGAGGCTACGGCGGCAATCCCGTAGATCACCAGGACGACACCGATCAGCAGCCCCGTCGCCACGCCGGCCACGAGGGGATTGGCAATCACGATCAGCGCGATCAGAAGCAGCAGGATGCCATAGGCGAGGACCCATCCCCAGGCCTTGCCCGAGGCCTGCGCCAGGGAACTGACCAGCGGATCGTTCTCGACATGCGGCTCAAGCAAGGGGTCCATCTCGGTACGGGTCATGCCAATGCCTCCGGCGTTTTCAGACAAGTCTCACCGGAAAATACATGAAAGCTGCTTCAGTTGCAGCGGCAATGTGTAATCGTGAACGCAAAAGGCCCGTGAATGCAAAAGGGCAGCGCACCTTCCGGTACGCCGCCCTTTGCTTGTCCGCGCTGCGAAACGGATCAGTACACGCGCGCCTTAGGCTTGATGTACTGCACGTCGTCGGTGAGCGTGTATTCGTGGACCGGACGGTAATCGAGACGAATTTCACCGCCCTTGCCGCCCCAGCCGTTGAACCAGCCCACGGTGTGCTTCATCCAGTTCGCATCGTCGCGGTTCGGGAAGTCCTCGTGCGCGTGGGCGCCGCGGCTTTCCTTGCGCGCCTGGGCACCGTGGAGCGTGACCGAGGCCTGCGAGATCAGGTTGTCCAACTCCAGCGTTTCCACCAGATCCGAGTTCCAGATCAGGCCGCGGTCGGTGACCTTGATGTCGTTCATGCGCTGATAGGTCGCGGCGAGCTTGCCCTTGCCTTCGACCATCAGTTCGTCGGTGCGGAACACCGCGGCGTGGCCCGACATCGTGCGCTGCATCTCGGTACGGACTTCCGCCGTCGACGACCCGCCGTTGGCATTGCGGAAGTGATCGAGACGGGTGAGCGCCAGATCCGCCGAGTCCTTGGGCAGTTCCTGCTGCGCAGCGCCGGGCTTGACGATTTCCTTGAGGCGATGGCCGGTGGCACGGCCGAACACCACGAGGTCGATCAGCGAGTTCGAACCCAGGCGGTTGGCGCCATGGACCGAAACGCAGGCAGCCTCGCCCACGGCGAAGAGGCCGGGGACGACCGTATCCGGGTTGCCGTCGGCACCGATGGTGACGACTTCGCCGTGATAGTTACAGGGAATGCCGCCCATGTTGTAGTGGACGGTCGGTACGACCGGCAGCGGCTGACGGGTAAGGTCCACGCCCGCGAAGATCTTGCCGCTTTCGGTGATGCCCGGCAGACGCTCCGCCAGCACCTTGGGATCGATGTGATCGAGGTGCAGGTAGATATGGTCCTTGTGCGGGCCGACACCGCGGCCTTCGCGGATTTCCATCGCCATCGAGCGCGAGACGACGTCGCGCGAGGCGAGGTCCTTCGCGGAAGGCGCGTAACGCTCCATGAAGCGCTCGCCTTCGGAGTTGGTGAGGTAGCCGCCCTCGCCGCGCGCGCCTTCGGTGATCAGCACGCCCGCGCCGTAGATGCCGGTAGGGTGGAACTGCACGAATTCCATGTCCTGCAGCGGCAGGCCCGCGCGCAGGACCATCCCGCCGCCGTCGCCGGTGCAGGTATGGGCCGAAGTGGCGGTGAAGTAGCTGCGGCCATAACCACCGGTCGCGAGAACAACGGCCTGCGAACGGAAGCGGTGGATCGAACCGTCATCCATGCAGAGCGCGATCACGCCGACGCACTTGCCGCCGTCCATGATCAGGTCGATGGCGAAGTATTCGATGAAGAAGTCCGCGTCGTACTTCAGCGACTGCTGGTAGAGCGCGTGCAGCATGGCGTGGCCGGTACGGTCGGCGGCGGCGCAAGTGCGCTGCACCGGCGGGCCTTCGCCCATGTTCTGCATGTGGCCGCCGAACGGGCGCTGGTAGATCGTGCCGTCGGCATTGCGGCTGAAGGGCACGCCGGCGTGCTCCAGCTCGTAGACCGCAGCCGGGGCTTCGCGCACCATGTATTCGATGGCGTCCTGGTCGCCCAGCCAGTCCGACCCCTTGACGGTGTCGTACATGTGCCAGGTCCAGTGGTCCGGCGTGTTGTTCTGAAGCGAGGCGGCGATGCCGCCCTGCGCCGCGACGGTGTGCGAGCGGGTGGGGAAGACCTTGGTGATGCACGCGGTCTTCAGGCCGGCTTCGGCCGAGCCCATGGTGGCGCGCAGGCCCGAACCACCGGCGCCGACGACGACGGTGTCATAGACGTGGTCGATGATTTTGTAAGCAGGCGCGGACATCAGTGGGCTCCCAGCGCGAGGCGGATGACGCAGAAGGCGCCGAAGGCAATGCCGCCGCAGGCAGCAAGGTTGAGCGCGGCGATGCAGGCGAACTTGTTGGCGTGGTCATGGACATAGTCCTCGACCAGGACCTGAAGGCCGATGCGCGCATGCCAGAAGGTGGTGACGACCAGCAGGATCATCATCACTGCCGGAACCGGCCGCGCCATCCATTCCGCCACCGACGCGTACGTCAGGTCGGGAAGGAGAAGGATCGATACCGCCAGAAACAGCACCGAAAGCAGGTTGCCGATAGCGGTGAAGCGCTGCAGCAGCCAGTGATGAACGCCGGTCTTCGCCGAGCCGAGGCCGCGAACGCGGCCGATGGAAGTTCCGTTACCCATGTTTCCCGTTCCTCAGCGAAGCAGCAGGATCGCCCAGAAGGCGACGGTGGCGAGCACGCCCAGGATCGGCGAAACGATCGACCAGGTCTTGTTCGTCTTGAGTTCGAAGCCGCCGCCCACGTCGAGCACGAAGTGGCGCAGGCCGCTCATCATGTGGGTGAAGAATGCCCAGGAGATGCCGACGAGCACGATATAGCCGATCGGCGTCGTCATGGCCCAGCTGAACGTCTCGTAGGATGCCGGTCCGCCCGCGAGGGCGCCGAGCCACCACAGCAATACGCCGAGACCGGCGAATGCCATTCCGTCACCGGTCACGCGGTGCAGAATGGAGACGAACATGTGAGGACCCCAACGCCAGATCTGGAGATGGGGCGAAAGCGGACGGTTCCTGGTGCCGTCTTTGGCCATGGCTCTTTCGAATCCCTTTTGCCTTATTTGGCAGCTTGAGGCTGCCCCTGTCGAAAGTCCCCTTAGACAAATCGCCGCTTGGTGCAAGTTCCGCGAAGCACATAGCGGATGCATCCCGCACAAGCGCAATTTCGCGCGGCGCTTCACCTCGGCGCGCCATCGCGCCCTCTGGAAGCGCCGCCACTGGTCTTGGGAGCATCTCCGCTCTAAAGCCCGCAAACCATGAAGAACCTGCCGACAGCCCTCGCCTGCACCCTGCTGCTCGCCGCCTGCACCGCGTCGCCCGCCACTTCGGCGGCACCCAGTGGCGAAGCAACCGGAAGCGAAGCCGTCGCCCCTGCGGAAACCCCGGATACCGGTGCGCTCCAGCTCGCCGAGGCCTGCAAGGGCCGCGATGGCTGGGCCGACGCCGCGCCGCCCGCAAGGCTTTTCGGCAATACCTGGTACGTAGGGACTTGCGGGATCTCCGCCATACTCGTCACCGGCAAGCAGGGCCACGTCCTCATCGACGGCGGCCTGCCGGAGGCGGCACCGCTGGTTCTCGCCAATATCGCTGCCGCCGGTTTCAAGCCGGAAGACGTGCGCTGGATCCTCTCCAGCCACGAGCATTTCGACCATGCGGGCGCCCTGGCAGCGCTCAAGCACGCCACAGGCGCCCGCGTCGCGGCCCTGTCCGATGCCGCCGAAGTGCTCGAATCGGGCCGGGCAACGGCCGAAGACCCGCAATTCGGCCAGCTCGATCCGTTTCCGCCGGTTCCCGTAGACAAGCACGTGACCAGCGGCGCGCATGTCACACTGGGCGACCTCGACCTGACGGCACACGCCACCCCGACCCATGCCGCCGGATCGACGAGCTGGACCTGGCGCGCCTGCGACGACCGTGGGAAGTGCCTGAACATCGCCTATGCCGACAGCGCCAGCGCCATCTCGGCAAAAGGCTACCGCTTTACCGATCATCCCGCGCGTATCGCCGGAGTCCGCAAGGGCCTCGAACGGATCGCCGCCCTGCCCTGCGACCTTCTGGTCACGCCGCATCCCGGTGCGAGCGACCTGTTCGCCCGGCTTTCCGGCGCAGCGCCGCTGATCGACCCCGCCGCCTGCCGCAGCTATGCGGCCACCGCCACTGCCCGCTTCGACCAGCGCCTTTCAGACGAGGCCGCCGAAGAGGCGAAGGAGACCCGTTCGTGAGTTGGAAGATCACCGCCTACGCCCCCCGCTCGGTCATCGAAGGCGCTCTCGTTGCGCACGAGGACGCGTTCGACTGGGACCCGGACATCGTCCTGTCCGGCAGTGAAATCGCCGAGGACAAGCCCGACGACTGGCAATTGGAAGCCTGGCTCGCGCACGAACCGGGTGACGCCGAGAAGAATGCCATTGCGGCGCTGTTCCTGGGCGAGACACCCGAATTCATCATCGAGGAGCTGCCGGAAACCGACTGGCTCGTGACCAGTCAGCAGGGCCTCGAACCGATTCGCGCCGGGCGCTTCCACGTCCACACCCCCGACCACCCGGCCAGCAACGAGCCCGGCGTGATCGATTTCACCATCCCCGCCAGCCAGGCTTTCGGCACCGGCCAGCATGCGACGACCGCAGGCTGTCTTGCCATGCTCACCCACATGAGGGCCCAGGGCCTGATCTTCCGCAACCATGCCGACATCGGCACGGGAACCGGCCTGCTCGCCTTCGCGGCCATGGCGCTCTGGCCGCGCGCCCTCGCCACTGCCAGCGACATCGACCAGGTCTGCGTCGGCGTCGTCGAGGACAACGCGGCGGCCAACGGCGTGAAGATGGGACATCGCGGGGGCGAACTGGTCATGACGATCGCGGACGGCATGGACCATCCGCTGATCGCCGCGCGCGGGCCTTACGATCTGATCATGGCCAATATCCTCGCCGGACCGCTGGTTTCGCTCGCGCCGGACTTCTCGCGCGCGCTGGCACCCGGCGGCAGCCTGGTTCTGGCCGGCCTGCTCGAAACCCAGGAAGACGCCGTGCGCCGCGCCTGCCGCCGCGCCGGATTGCGACTCGCCGGGCGACTCGTGAACGGCGACTGGTCGATCCTGTGGATGCGCGCGCGCCGCCGATAACAGCTGACCGCACGTACAATTCCATCCATCGGAGCGCCGTCGCAGGTCCCGATGGATGGAGCACGGCGATTAAGAAACGTAAATCGGCAATTAAGAGGACCTGAAGGCGTCCAATTCGGTCTTATCTATTTATTTCATTATGTTAGAGATAGGACCACGCCATCGCGTTAACCATTATCGGTTACGTCGAATTAAGGGTTTCCACCAAGAATTAAGGCCAAGGGGGGCTGGTAACAACAGCTCAAGAGGCCAACATGCTTCAATCTGATCTCGATCGGCCGCGTGCCGTCGTCGGACCCCTGGGTGAAGCTCTCGACAAGAGCAGCCTGCCGCCGCGCAATACGTCACGCTGGGTCGTCCGCCGCAAGGCAGAAGTCGTGGCGGCCGTGAACGGAGGCCTGCTGACGATTGCCGAGGCATGCGACCGCTACGACCTCACGCTTGAGGAACTGGCGTCCTGGCAACGCGCTGTAGAGCGCGAGGGCATGGCAGGGCTGCGTGCAACCCGGGTTCAGCACTATCGGCACCTGCACGAACGGCAGGCTCGCCATTCCTGATCAGGAGTCGGCCTGATCAAGAACCGGCCTGATCGAAGGCCGGTCATGACGCGGGCGGATGAAGGCACATCGCCTTCACCCGCCCGCTTCGTTTCTCCATCGGATGGACCGGCCGGGACCTATCCGCCGATCAGCCTGCCGCTTGAACGATCCGCGCCCACTCGGTCTCGTCGATCACCCGGATGCCGAGATCGGCGGCCTTCTTCAGCTTGGAACCGGCGCCCGGCCCCGCCACCAGCAGGTCCGTCTTCGCGGAAATCGAACCTGCCGCCTTGGCGCCGAGCCGTTCGGCCTGGGACTTGGCCTCGTCGCGGCTCATGGTTTCCAGCTTGCCGGTGAAGACCACGGTCTTGCCCGCAACTTCGCTATCGACCGTTTCCACCACGTAGGGCGGCGGCGAAACCTCCGAGAGCAGGTCGTCCCATACCGCGCGATTGTGCTCTTCGTGGAAGAAATCGCCGAGCGCTTCGACCACCGCAGGGCCGATACCGTCGATGGAGACAAGTTCGGAATAGGCATCGCTGCCGGCTGCGGCAGCCTCTTCGCCTTCGCGCACCTGAATGGCTTCCGCGATGGCGCGCAGCTGCGGCAGGGTTTCGAAGCGTTTCATCAGGTCACGCGCGGTAACCGCGCCTATATGCCTTATGCCAAGACCGAACAGCAGCCGCGCCGCATCGGGCGTGCGCTTGCTTTCCACAGCCGCCAACAGGTTGTCCACAGACTTGTCCTTCCACCCGTCAAGGGCAAGGATCTCCTCCCGGCGCCTGCGCAGGCGGAAGATGTCGGCAGGACTTTCCAGCCAGCCTTTCGCGAAGAATTCGTCGATGGTCTTCTCGCCCAGCCCCTCGATGTCAAGCGCGGCGCGGCTGACGAAGTGCTTGAGGCGTTCGGTCCGCTGTGCCGGGCAGATCAGTCCGCCGGTGCAGCGCACGTCCACTTCGCCCTCCTCGGCCACGGCCTCGCTGCCGCACTGCGGGCAATGGTCGGGGAACGCAAAGGCCGGCCTGTCTTCCTCGCGCGTCAGGTTGTCCACGACTTGCGGGATCACGTCGCCCGCGCGCTGCAGCACGATCCGGTCGCCGGGGCGGACACCGAGACGGGCGATCTCGTCCCGGTTGTGAAGCGTGACATTGGTGACGGTGACGCCCCCGACCAGCACCGGCTTCAACCGACCGACCGGCGTCAGCTTGCCGGTGCGGCCCACCTGGATATCGATCGTTTCCAGCGTGGTTTCGGCGCGCTCGGCCGGGAACTTGTGCGCCAGCCCCCAGCGCGGCGCCTTGGCAACGAAGCCGAGCCGCTGCTGCCAGTCGAGCCGGTCGATCTTGTAGACGACGCCGTCGATCTCGAACGGCAAGGCAGCGCGGCCATCGCGAATGGCGCGATAGGCGGCCAGCATGTCGTCCACCGAATGGCAGAGCCGGAACTGCGGCGAGACCGGCAGCCCCCAGGATTCGATCCTGCGGATCACCTCGTGCTGACTGCTGCCGGGAACCCGGCTCGCTGCGCCCCAGCCATGGGCCCAGAACCGCAGCGGACGCCGGGCCGTGACGTTCGCGTCCTTCTGGCGCAGCGACCCGGCAGCGGCATTGCGGGGGTTGGCGAACTGGCGCACCTTGCCTTCGTCGAAGGCCTCGCCCTTCGTTTCGGCCTGGGCGCGCGCTTCCGCCATCAAGGTCTCGTTGAGGGCAAGGAACGCGCCTTTCTCCATGTAGACTTCGCCGCGAACCTCGAAGACATCGGGAACGTCGTCGCCTTTCAGTTCCTGCACCACGTCCGCGATATGGGCGACATTGGCGGTAACATCCTCTCCGACCTGTCCGTCGCCGCGCGTGGCCGCGCGCACCAGCCTGCCCTTCTCGTATCGCAAGGAGCAGGACAGCCCGTCGATCTTGTCTTCCGCCGTCACCAGCACCGGCTCATCGGCGGAGAGCGACAGGAAGCGCCGCACTCGCCCGACGAAATCGGCCACTTCCTCATCGGTGAAGGCGTTGTCGAGGCTCATCATGCGAACCTCGTGCGTCACTTTCGACAGCGGCGAGGCTGCCACTTCGTGACCGACCTTGTTGGTGGGGCTGTCGGGGCGGACGAGATGCGGGAAAGCCGCCTCCAGTTCGGCGTTGCGGCGAACCAGGGCATCGTATTCGGCATCCGATATCTCGGGCGCATCTTCCGCATGGTAGAGCCGATTGGCGCGGTTGATCTGCCGCGCCAGGCGCATCAATTCGTTGGCGGCTTCGGCTTCTTTTGTCTCTGGCGTGGTCATGCCCGCGTAATAGGACAGACCGGCGCGCGTTGGAATTCCCCCACCCCGCTTAATCCCCTTCGCCGCTCAGTTCCCTTCTATCGGATCGAATTCGAGGTGAAGGCTGGCAAGTGCCCGCAGGATATAGGTCGGTTCGTAATCGAAGCGCAGACCGCCGTCCGGCCGCCGGTGTATCTCCGCAAGGCGAATGTTGCCCATGCGCGCGAGCAGGCGCTCGATACTGACGGCCACTTCCCGCCGGGCGAGCGGTGCGCCGATGCAGGTGTGCGCGCCGCGTCCGAACGCCAGATGTTCCTTGAGCTTCGGGCGGTCCATGTCGAACTTGTCCGGTTCGGGAAATCGAGCGGGGTCGCGGTTTGCCGCCATGTGCGAAAGAAGGATCGCCGTTCCCGCCTTGATCTCCACGCCGCCCAGCACGGTGGTCTTCTGACACATCCGACCGCCGCTCTTCACCGAGCCGTCGAAACGCAGGACTTCCTCGATGAATACGGGAATACGAGCGGGATCGTCGCGCAATTGCTGCTGCACGTCGGGACGGGTGGCGATGATACGGAAGGCATTGGCCAGCAGGCGATTGGTCGTGTCCTGCCCCGCCCCGAACAGAAAGGCCGCCAGACTGGTCAGATCCACCAGCGAAGGGCGGCTGCCATCGGGAAAGCGCGCCTGCGCCAGTTCATTGAGGATGTCCTCCTGCGCCAGAAGCGTATGGAGCGGTCGCATCAGCGGATGGGCCGAGAGCCGCCGCCGGGCGATCAGCTTGAACAGGTCCTTGCCTACCCCCACCAGCGGATTCTTCAGCATTTCCTCTTCGTCGGCATCCATCGGCACCGGGATCGCGCCCTCCAGCAAGGCCCGAAATTTCGTCCGCGTCCTTTCGGAAAGCCCGAGAAGGTCGGAGATCACCAGCGCGCCGTAAGGCCCGCCGTACTGGCGCACGATGTCCACTTTCCCGTCGCGGTGAAACTCGTCGATCAGTCCTTCCGCCGTTGCCAGCAGCTTGGGTTGCAATTCCTTCAGACGACTGGGGGTGAACAGACGGGCGATGATCGAGCGCAGATCCGCGTGCCGGCTTCCACTTTCCGTGACGATCTGGTCGGCAAAGGCGATCTGCCCGCGATGCGCCTCCAGTTCCGCGGCGATATCGTCCCCTCGCGGCGAGAAAGGCAGCTCTGCGACGGGACCGGTAACGGCGTTTATGGAGGAGAAGTGCTCCGTATCGAGCATTACCTGGACGGTTTCCTCATACCCCGTCACGGCCACTGCATTGCGATAGGGCAGACGAACGACAGGCCCCTTGGCGCGAAGGAAATCGAAATAGGCGTGGGGATCATCCACCAGCGCGACGTCGGTGTACCAGTCGGCAGTTTCATAGGACGCTGGGTAGGCCAAGGCTTCCCTCTCCCTTATATATGATCCTATGTGTATCATATATGCGCGCAGGGTCAATGAAGCGCCTCGGCGTGGGGGCAGCTTTCCGCTGCCGCTTTTTCTGCGATCCCGCTATGAAGCAGCAATGCCGACCATCATTCCACCCGACGCTCCGGCCCTGCCCGCAGCATTCGACATCCTGGGCATTGCCGTCTTCGCGCTGACCGGCGCGCTCTCGGCCGCGCAGATGCGCCAGACTTTCGTGACGGTGGCCTTCTTCGCCCTGATGACCGGGGTGGGCGGCGGCACCCTGCGCGATCTGCTGATCGGCGCCCCGGTGTTCTGGGTGCGCGATCCCTTCGTGGTGCCGGTCTGCCTTGTCGTGGCGGTGATAGCCTGGTTCACGCCGGTGCGCTGGTGGCAGGGCCGACTGTTGGAATGGGCCGACGCCTCGGGCCTTGCGGTCTATTCCGGTTTCGGCACGATCAAGGCGATGGCCTGGGGCGTTCCGCCCGTGCCGGCCATGGTCATGGGCGTCGTGACGGGCTGCGTCGGAGGGATTGTGCGCGACGTGGTGGCCGGTCAGCCTTCCATCCTGATGCGCCCCGAACTCTACGTCACCGCCGGAGCGCTCGCGGCGGCCGTCGCGGCGGCCGGGCTGGCGATGGGCTTTCCGCCTACTCTGACCTGGGCGATCGCCGCCAGCGCAGGCTTCGCCTTGCGCGGCGCGGCGATACACTGGTCGCTGGGCCTGCCCGCACACGAGGGTGCTGATTGAAGGTCGCTTAAAGCCCCGAGATCTCGTCGAAATCGAGATCGACGATCTTCCCGCGCGAAATCTCGCATTCGAACGATCCCCGCGCCGGTGCATTGTCGCGCCATTCGGGGCCGCCCCCGCTCACGCGAATCCACCCTTCGATTTCATAGCCGTCCGGCTTGCGCTCCACGGTCTTGATGCCGATCACTTCGACGCCGGTGAAACGGGCCGTCTTCGCGGCATCCTCGGCGGCGGCCACGCACTTGTGCGCCGCCTGCCGCGAACTGACGCCGTAGCTGTCCGCCTTGTTGTCGAGCCTGGGATCGGCTGCGAAGCGGTCTGCCTGCGCTATTGCCGGAACCGCTATCGCGACGGTCCCGGCAATCAGCGCCGAACGGAAGGATAGAGCAGGACGTCTGGGCATGGTTCGAGGCTCCCTTTCGGTCGGCCGCTCCAGAGCGACCCTTCGAACCATGCCATTGTCCGGCTTTCGCTGCCGAACGCAACCTCCGGCTGTCAGTCGCCGCGTTACTCCGCGACTTTCAGTCCCGTCCATTGCGCCACGAAGGACAGCACATCCGCGCTCTCTTCGATCACCTTGTCGGTAGGCTTGCCGGACCCATGACCCGCGCGGGTTTCGATGCGGATGAGATGCGGCTTGTCACCCAGCTGCGCGGCCTGGAGCGCTGCGGCATATTTGAACGAGTGCCCCGGGACCACGCGGTCGTCGGTATCGGCAGTGGTCACCAGGATCGCCGGATAAGGCGTATCGGCCTTGATGTTGTGATAGGGCGAATAAGCGCGCAGCACACGGAAATCCGCCTCGCGATCGGGGTAGCCGTAATCGTCCACCCAGTAGCGACCCGCCGTGAAGCGGTCGAAGCGGAGCATGTCCATCACGCCCACTTGCGGCACGCCGGCCGCGAAGAGATCGGGGCGCTGGTTGAGCACGGCACCGACCAGCAGACCGCCGTTCGAACCGCCCTGGATCGCCAGGCCGTCCTTGGCGGCGATGCCTTCGGCCTTCAGATATTCGCCCGCCGCGATGAAATCGTCGAAGACGTTCTGCTTGTTCGCCCGCCGTCCGGCATCATGCCAGGCGCGACCATACTCGCCGCCGCCGCGCAGATTGGCCATCGCGAAAGCGCCGCCCGCCTGCACCCAGGCCATCCGGCTTGCCGAGAAGCCCGGCGTCAGCGAAATGTCGAAGCCGCCGTACCCGTAGAGCAGGGTCGGAACCGGCTTGCCTGCCTGCGCCACATCCTTGCGCCGGACCAGGAACATCGGCACCCGCGTGCCATCCTTCGACGTGTAGAACCGCTGCTCGACCGTGATCTGGGCCGGATCGAAATCCATCGCCGGTTCCGCGAAGGGCTCGGTCGCGCCGGTGTCGAGGTTGAGACGGAAGATCGACGCGGGGCGATTGAAGCTGGTGAAGGAGTAGAAGGTTTCCGGGTCACCAGGCTTGCCGCGGAAACCGGAAGCCGTGCCAATGCCGTTCAGGGCCAGCGCCTTGCCCGCCTTGCCGTCGAGCCCAACGATCTCGGCATGGCTGGCGGCATCGCGCATGTAGTTCAGCACGAGCTGGTGACCGACGATCCCCGCCTTCTCCAGAATATCCTCGCGCTGCGGCACCACTTCGGTGAACGACGGCGAGCCCGCCGCCAGATCGATGCTGACGAGGCGGTAGCGCGGCGCGTTCTCGTTGGTCACGAACCAGAGCTTCTGCCCCGCGCCCTCGACCAGACGCCAGTCGTCCTTGAAGCCGGTGACGATCGGCTTGGCGGTCCAGCGATCCTTGCCCTTCTTGGTCAGGTCGACGACGCGGACGTCGTAGCGGGAATCGGTGCCGATGTGCGACGTGATCACCGCAAGGCGGCCGTCCTGCGTCACTTCGGCGGTATGGCCGTAGTCGGGATGATCGGGCGTCGAATAGACCAGTTCGTCGGCGCTCTGCGGCGTGCCCAGCTTGTGGAAATAGACGGCCTGATCGTAGTTCAGGCTCTGGAAGGCCGCCCCTTCCTTGGGCGCCGGGAAGCGCGAATAGAGGAAGCCCCCCTCACCGATCCAGGCCAGCGAACTGAATTTCACCCAGCGCAGTTCGTCTTCGAGCACCTTTCCGCTGCCTGCATCCATGACATGGATAACACGCCAGTCGCTGCCGCCGTCCTGCACGCTATAGAGAAGATAGCGGCCCTGCTGCGAAGGCTCCCAGCCATCGAGCGCAGTGGCGCCGTCCTTCGCCCAGCTGTTGGGGTCGATCAGCAGCCGCGGTGTGCCGTGAAGCCCTTCGCGCACGAACAGCTGCGACTGATTCTGCAAGCCTGTGTTGCGGGTATAGAAATAGCGCTTGCCCGCCTTCACCGGCAGCCCGAAACGCTCGAAATTCATCAGCGCGCTGATGCGCTGCTTGAACCAGGTTCGCTGCGGCAGGCCTGCCAGATAGGCTTCGGTGTAGCGCGATTCGCGATCGACCCAGTCGGCCACCGTCTTGTCATGCCGGACGTCGGCTTCCAGCCAGCGGTACGGATCGGCGATCTTCTCGCCGAACAGCGTCTCGACCACATCGCCGCGCGGGGTTTCGGGATAGTTCATCGTGGTCCCCGTTTGCGCCGACAGCGGCGAAGCTAGAAGCAAATTGGCTGAAAGCAGGCCGCCCGAAAGCAAGCCAAAAGTCATCGCACACGTCACTGCACTTCGGGCTCTAACGAGCCTGCCCATCCGAGGCATTCCATTCCCCTGAAACAAAAAACAAAAGCGGCCGCGAGCCTAGCACTCGCGACCGCTCTTGCAATCTTCGGTCCGCTCTCCTGTGGAAAGCGGCCTACCTCAGCCTATCAGGCTTCGGCGTATTCGGTTTCTTCGGTCAGGACCGGACCCGAGTCCTTGCCCTTTTCCGAAACGTCGCGATCAACGAATTCGATGATCGCGATCGGAGCGGCGTCCGAAGCGCGGATGCCGGCCTTGATGATGCGGGTGTAACCGCCATTGCGGCCTGCATAGCGCTCGGCGAGCACTTCGAAGAGCTTCTGTTCCTGAGCCTCGTCCATCAGGCGGGCGTGCGCCAGACGACGGTTCGAAAGGCCACCATGCTTCGCGAGCGTGATCAGCTTTTCGATGTAGGGGCGCAGTTCCTTCGCCTTGGGCGTGGTGGTCTGGATCTGCTCGTGCTTGATGAGCGCGGCAGCCATGTTGCGCAGCAGGGCGGCGCGGTGGCCCGAGGTACGCTGCAGCTTGCGCTGGCCATGTTTGTGACGCATGTCTTCTTCTCCGTTCGTCAGGCAGCCGTTCAAGGTACTGCCTGCCGGGCGATGTGGTGCGGCCACCGCCCAAAGCCGGTTCACTTGCGTGTGAAGCGCGCCCTCAACCCGAAAACGGCGAAAGAGTCAAGAGATCTGACACCGACGCGGATACGCTAAGGGTTCAGCGCAAGTGCAGCTCGGCCAAAAAAGTCCATCACCTCCCGCTCGGGCTGAGCTTGTCGAAGCCCCTCGCCACTCCCGCCAGCACAAAGAAAAAGGCCCCGCGGTTTCCCGCGAGGCCCTCTTCAATTCGGTATCGGGAGAGCCGATCAGCCGAGCAGTTCCTGCTCGAGCTTCTTGGCCATCTCTTCGATGTTCTCGGGCGGCCAGCCCGGGATGTCCATGCCGAGGCGCAGGCCCATCGACGAAAGGACTTCCTTGATCTCGTTGAGCGACTTGCGGCCGAAGTTCGGCGTGCGCAGCATCTCGGCTTCGGTCTTCTGGACCAGGTCGCCGATATAGATGATGTTGTCGTTCTTGAGGCAGTTGGCCGAACGGACCGACAGTTCCAGCTCGTCCACCTTCTTGAGAAGGTAGCGGTTGAGCTGGTTGGTGTCGCTCTCTTCCGAAGCCGCAGCACCGCCGGCAGCCATGCCGATCATCGGCGACTGACCCACCGGAGCGATGTCCTCGAAGTGGACGAACAGCGCCAGCTGGTCCTGGAGGATACGCGCGGCATAAGCGACGGCATCTTCAGGCGCCACGGTGCCGTCGGTCTCGACGGTGAGGCTCAGCTTGTCGTAGTCGAGCTCCTGGCCGATACGGGCGTTCTCGACCTTGTAGCTGACCTGGCGAACCGGCGAGTAGAGCGAGTCGACCGGGATAAGACCGATCGGCGCATCGACGGGACGGTTCGACACGGCCGGGACGTAGCCCTTGCCGGTGTCGGCGGTCAGTTCCATGTTGAGCGTCGCACCTTCGTCGAGGTGGCAGATCACGAGGTCCTTGTTCATGACCTCGATGTCACCCGAGACGGCGATGTCGCCAGCCTTCACAGCCGCCGGACCCGTGGCCGAAAGCTGGAGACGCTTCGGGCCTTCGCCCTGCATCTTGAGAGCGATCTGCTTGACGTTCAGGACGATGTCCGTGACGTCCTCGCGCACACCGGCAAGCGACGAGAATTCGTGCAGCACGTTCTCGATCTTGATCGAGGTGATCGCGGCGCCCTGAAGCGAGGAGAGCAGCACGCGGCGCAGCGCGTTGCCGAGCGTCAGACCGAAGCCACGCTCCAGCGGTTCGGCGATGAAGGTCGCCTTCAGTTTGGGGTCGGGTCCCGGCTTGATCTCAAGGCTGTTCGGCTTCTTGAGTTCCTGCCAGTTCTTGATGTTGACAGTCATGGACTTCCCCTGGGAGTGATGGCGGTTACGCCCCGAGGCCCGGTGGAGGGGCCTGGGACGTTCCGAAGCCGGACAGCGACCGGTTCGCCGCCCGGATTAGCTCGATCAGACGCGGCGACGCTTGGAAGGACGCACGCCGTTGTGCGGGATCGGCGTCACATCGCGGATCGAGGTAATGGTGAAGCCGACAGCCTGGAGGGCGCGCAGGGCGCTCTCACGGCCCGAACCCGGACCCTTGACTTCGACTTCGAGGGTGCGGACGCCGTGCTCGGCGGCCTTCTTGCCGGCGTCGTCAGCAGCGACCTGCGCGGCGTAGGGAGTCGACTTGCGGCTGCCCTTGAAGCCCATCATGCCGGCCGAGGACCACGAGATCGCGTTACCCTGGGCGTCGGTGATGGTCACCATGGTATTGTTGAAGCTTGCATTCACGTGCGCGATGCCGCTCGTGATGTTCTTGCGCTCGCGGCGCTTAATGCGCTGGGGTTCGCGTGCCATATCCGTATATCCTGTCGAAAAATCGCTGGGGGAAACCGATTGGGCCGATTGCTCGACCCAGACGGCTTACTTCTTCTTGCCGGCGATCGGCTTGGCCTTGCCCTTGCGGGTGCGCGCATTGGTATGCGTGCGCTGGCCACGAACCGGCAGGCCCTTGCGGTGACGCAGGCCACGGTAGCAAGCGAGGTCCATGAGACGCTTGATGTTCATCGCGGTTTCGCGACGGAGGTCACCTTCAACCGTGTGGTCGGCGTCGATGGTTTCGCGGATCTGCAGGACTTCGGCGTCCGACAGGTCCTGGATACGGCGGCTGTGATCGATGCCGAGCTTGTCGGCGATTTCGAGAGCCTTGGTACGACCGATACCATGGATGTAGGTGAGCGCGATGATAACGCGCTTGTTGGTGGGGAGGTTTACCCCGGCAATACGAGCCACTTAATTCTCCATGCTCCACAGGGAGCGCCCTAGGGACGACCCCTATCTCAACGCTTATTCACCCGCCAGGCGTAAATGACAAAGACCGGGCAGGCAGCACACACGATGCCAACGCCTTCCGGTCACAGCCGAAACCTTTTGAGTGAAGGGCGCGCATAAAACGATTCGCAAGGCATGTCAACGCCTGCGAGTTCGTATCGCTCCATCCCGGCCTGCTGTCGAAGCCTGGGAGAGCGGTCGCACGCGAACCGTTTACCGCATCCGAAAAGTTTAGTCAAAGAAACGACTGTTGTTGCAAGACGATGCGCGCACCGCGGCGCCCAAAGCGCTAGTTCGCATCCGGCATGAGCCTGCCACCCAGCCTGGCGGCCAATCGTTCGACCTGGGTCTCCAGCACTGCATCGACGGCCGGTGCGATTCGGCCCAGCCCGCCCCCTGCGCCGCCCCTCATGTATCCGGCAAGGACATATTCGGCGACGATCCGGGTACCGCCCTGCTCTGCCTCCAGACTGAACGTCAAACTACCCTGAATCGCTTCGGCCTGAAGCGGCCCGAGGGCGCCGCTCATGCGAAGCAGCCTGCCTCTGTCCGAATGGATCACGCGCATGTGCTCTACGCCGCCCTTCCCGGGAAGCGCCTCGCAAAAGCAACCGCCCGGGCGCGGATCGAGCGTCAGGTTGGTGGCACTACCGGAATAGCTGTGCGCGCCGTCCCACCAGGATGCGGGGACGATCAGAACCTGCCAGGCCTTGTCGGGAGGACCGGGCACCGCGGCGACATAACGCAGCACGGCGCCCTGATCCGAAACTTCGGCGACACGCGCCTGCGTGAAGCCACATGACGTCAGCCATGCCAGGATGCCTGCCGCCGTTAAGGCGGCCAGGCGAAACGATGCATCCCCTTTCATCCCAAGCCCCTGATACCGACCGCGTCACGGCCGAGTATGTCAGGACTTGAGAATGGCTTCAATCGCTGTGGAGACTTCGTCCATCTCCGCCATGCCGTCCACTTTGGCGACGATTCCCCGCGCCTCGTAGATCGGCAGGATCGGCGCGGTCTTGGCGCGATATTCTGCCAGGCGGGTACGGACGGTTTCCGCATTGTCGTCGGGACGGCGCTTGAATTCCGTCCCGCCGCACTTGTCGCAGACGCCCGCCACTTTCGGCTTTTCGAACGTGTCGTGGTAGCCCTTGCCGCAAGTCGCGCAAGTGAAACGACCGGTGATGCGTTCCACCAGCGCTTCCTCGTCGACTTCGAGTTCGATCACATGATCAAGCTTGCGACCGCGAGCCGACAGAATGCCGTCCAGCGATTCCGCCTGCGCTGCCGTGCGCGGATAGCCGTCGAAGATCGCGCCGACATCCGCGCCCATGGCATCGAGTTCGTCACCGATAAGCGCGGAAACGATGGCGTCCGACACCAGCTCGCCACGCTCCATCACCGCCTTGGCTTCCAGCCCCGTAGGGGTTCCCGCCTTAACGGCGGCGCGCAGCATGTCGCCGGTCGAAAGCTGGCGCATGCCGTGCTTGTCGACCAGACGCTGCGCCTGGGTACCCTTGCCCGCCCCCGGCGGGCCCAACAGGATGATATTCACGCCTTACCCCTCATCTGTCCCTGAATGCGCCCTCAGCGCATACGTCCCTTCAACTTCGCCTTCTTGATCAGGTCGCCATACTGATGCGCCAGCAGGTGCGACTGGATCTGGGTAATCGTGTCGACGGTGACGTTGACGACGATCAGCAGGCTGGTCCCACCCATGAACAACAGCGGCAGACCGGTCATCGAGAGGAAGTACTCGGGAACGGTGCAGACGATGGTCAGGTAGATCGCGCCGATCACGGTCACGCGGGTCAACACGTAATCGAGATAGTTCGCGGTGTTCTTGCCCGGACGGATACCGGGAATGAAGCCCCCGTTCTTCTTCAGGTTCTCGGCGGTCTCTTCGGGATTGAAGACGACTGCGGTGTAGAAGAACGAGAAGAAGATGATGCCGGCTGCGTAGAACAGCATGTAGAGCGGCTTGCCATGCCCAAGGTACTGGTTGAGCGCGATCACGATCTTGCCGCCGGTGGTTTCCGGATTCAGCGACTTGCCGGCGAACTGCGTGATGGTCAGCGGCAGCAGCAGCAGCGAGCTGGCGAAGATCGGCGGGATGACGCCCGCCGTGTTGATCTTGAGCGGCAGGTGGCTGCGATCGGCCTGCATCATGCCCCGCTGGGTCGCGCGCTTGGGATACTGGATCAGCAGGCGGCGCTGCGCACGCTCGGCGAAGCAGATCATCAGGATCATCGCCACGATCAGCACGATCAGGAAGATGATCAGCAGCGATCCCGTGTCACCGGCGCTATAGGCCTGGCCGACGTTGCTGGCGAAAGTCGGCATCTGCGCGACGATACCCGCCATGATGATCAGCGATACGCCGTTGCCGATACCGCGCGAGGTGATCTGCTCCCCCAGCCACAGCAGGAACATCGTGCCGCCCACCAGCGAGATCACGGCGCCGATGCGGAACACCAGGCCCGGATCGACTACGGCCTGAAGACCGCTGGACGCACCGTAAGCCTCGAGGCTTACCGCCAGGAACCAGCCCTGGATCGCGCAAAGCAGCACGGCGCCGTAGCGCGTGTACTGGTTCAGCTTCTTGCGTCCGGCTTCGCCTTCCTTCTTCAGCGCCACCAGCGCCGGGTGAAGGGAAGCGGCCAGCTGCACCACGATCGAGCTGGTGATGTAAGGCATCACGCCGAGCGCGATCAGGCTCATGCGCGACAGCGAACCACCGGAGAAGGTGTTGAACAGGTCGAGAATGCCGCCCTGGGTCTTGCTGTAAAGCTGCGAGAGAATCAGCGGATTGACGCCGGGCAGCGGAACGAAGCTCAGGAATCGGAAAACGATCAGCGCGCCGATCGTGAACCAGATTCGGTTCTTGAGCTCGGTCGCCTTCGAGAAATTGGCCAGACTCAGGGTGCTGGCGATATTGTCGGCGCGTGAAGCCATGACGATTTGTAAAGCCTCGATAGTCGGTTCGGGTCCAGCCTTAGCGACTGCGTTCAGGCTTGTCGAACCCCGGTTCTGGTCGGTCCGCTCATATAGACATTCACGCCGCGTCTGGAAGACCTGCCGCCTGCATGCAGTCCGAATGAAGAGAGGGCGAAGCGCATGGCGCCCGCCCTCTCCTTATGAGCTTATCGCGGTTGCGATGCCTCAGGCCTCGGCTGCTTCCTTGGCGGGAAGAATCACCGAACCACCGGCCTTTTCCACCGCAGCAACGGCGCTCTTCGAAGCACCGGCAACGTTGAACTCGACCTTTTCGGTCAGTTCACCCTTGGCGAGGAGGCGAACGCCATCCTTGCCGCCACGGGCCAGGCCGGCGGCCTGGAGAACAGCGTGATCGACGACGCCCGAGATGTCGAGCTTGCCGGTTTCGATCGCCTTCTGGATCATGCCCAGATTCACTTCTGCGTAGTCCTTGGCGAACTTCTTGTTTGAGAAGCCGCGCTTCGGAAGACGCATGTGAAGCGGCATCTGGCCGCCTTCGAAGCCGTTGATCGAAACGCCCGAACGTGCCTTTGCACCCTTCTGGCCGCGGCCGGCAGTCTTGCCCTTGCCCGAGCCGATGCCACGGCCGACGCGGATACGACGGTGACGGGCGCCAGCGTTGTCGCGGATATCATTCAGTTTCATAGTCTGCACTCGCTTTCGCTTTTAGTCGCGCTAATAGGAATGGGCGCCCATAGGGGAAGCAGGGGGCGATGTCACCCCTGAATCCGCACCCGGTTTTCGCGCCGGAGCCTCAGCTTCCCCGGAGACGGATGACGAGTTTCGCCTCGCCGGAAACAGTGCGCCCTTCGGGATCCCGCGCCGGATTCCACTTGAGCTGCTCCTGCCCCAGCTTGCAGATGTCCTTATCGAACTCTGCGGAAACGGTTTTCGGCTCGAACGCGCAGTGCTTTATCTGTCCTTTGGGATCCAGCGAGAACTTCAACTCGTGCCGCGTCATCGAATCCTTGTTGAATATGTCGCCATAGCGCTCGCCCAGCTTCCGCAGCTCGCCATTGAATGCGGCCTTGTTGCCGTCGGGAAGCGCAGGATCTTCGGCCAGGGCGGCGTAGTCCTGCTCCGGCACCAAGGCCTTCATCCGCAGGACCATGGCGATCCAGGACCGCGCGCGGGCGATCTGCATCGGCGAATCGCGATCGACCAGCGCCTGGCATTGCGCACCGGACGGGCTCGCATGCTGCGACAGCAAGTACCTGGCCGCCGCGTCCCGATGATAGGCGATGGCCCAGGCCAGCGGCGTCATCCCGAACAAGTCGGGCGAATCGATGGTAGTGGGCGCATCGAGGGCGTCCCCCGTCGCGTCCGCTGACGGTGTCTCTTCGATGAGCCTCCGCAGCGCCGCGACATTGCCCCGCCGCGCGGCATCGGCCAACGTCGCATTCTCCGGCAAGGGTCCGAGATCGGCGTAGCCATAGGAGCGACCGGCGATCTTCGACGCAGGAGCGGCGACCGCCCTGCCCGCTTTCGCGCCTTCCTTGTCCTCCAGCTCATCACCCGCGACGGCACGGCAGACGTCGCGATAGGGATAGGCCGGGTCGGCAATCAGTGTCTCGTTGAAGGTCCGCGCGAAATCACCGAGCTTGTCTTCGCTCTCACCGGCGGCTTCCGTTCCGGTTGCTTCGGGCGTCGGCGTGGGCGACGGTTCTTCGCCGAAATAGGTGACGACGCGGGCCATGCGCGGCGACAGTCCACCGCGCAGCACACATTGCGCGCCGAATTCGCTGGTATCGATGCCATCCAGCGTTACGGCGGCCACGAGGCGGAAATCACCGGCAGCGGCGGCCTTGCGGGCCTCCGCGACGGGATCGGCCTGACCGGCGGCCAGCAGCGCCTTGAGCGCCTTGTCCGCCAGACGATCGCGTTCGAGCGTGGCGGGATCCGCCAGCGGATCGTTGCAGGCCGGCTCGGCTGCCGGGCTCTCCTGCACATAAGTTTCGCCGTTGTCGCTTGGCTCGCTGCCGTCACAGCCGGAGACAGCGAGGGCGGCCAGGCACATGGTAGAGGCCGCGATGGTCCTGCGAAGCAATGTATCCCCCAGGGAAATCCAGATCCGGCCGCACCTAGCATAAGTCATGGGCACAAGTCATGGGCAGATGGAAAGTCGGAGGCGCAGCCACGCACAGATTTTGAGCCCAAATGAGAAAGGCCCCGGCGTTTCCGCCAGGGCCTTCCTTGTTATCGTGCCTGAAGCAGGTCGATCAGTCGATCACCGCAACCATGTGCGGCAGCTTGGCGATCGCACCGCGGACTTCCGGGGTGTCTTCGCGCTCGACGACCTTGTGCATCTTGCCGAGGCCAAGACCGATGAGGATCTTCTTCTGGCTCTCGGGGCGACGGATCGGCGAACCGATCTGCTTGATCTTGATCTTCGCCATGACTGATTACTCCGCGATGGCTTCGGCAGCGGCTTCCGCCTCTGCCTCGCTGGCGCCGCCACGACCCAGAAGGTCGGCGACCTTCTTGCCACGACGCTGGGCAACCGACTTCGGCGAAGTCTGGTTGGTCAGCGCATCGAAGGTGGCGCGGATCATGTTGTACGGGTTCGAGGTGCCGACCGACTTGGTCACGACGTCAGCGACGCCGAGGCTTTCGAACACGGCGCGCATCGGACCACCGGCGATGATGCCCGTACCGGCCGGAGCCGTGCGGACGTTCACCTTGCCGGCGCCGAAGTGGCCACGGCCGTCGTGGTGAAGGGTACGACCTTCCTTAAGCGGCACGCGGACCATCTTCTTCTTTGCAGAAGCAGTGGCCTTGGTGATCGCCTCGGGAACTTCGCGAGCCTTGGCGTGGCCGAAGCCGACGCGGCCCTTGCCGTCGCCAACGACGACGAGAGCTGCGAAACCGAAGCGCTTGCCGCCCTTCACGGTCTTCGAAACGCGGTTGATGTGGACGAGCTTCTCGATGAGCTCCTCGCCCTGTTCTTCCTCGTTGTTGCCACGACCGCCACGGCGGTCGTCGCGACGGCCACGGCCGCCACGCTCGCCGCGTTCGCCACGGCCGCGACCGCGACCGCGACCTTCACGGACTTCCTGGCCTTCAGCAGCCGGGACGTCGGTCTGGATTTCGGTGTTTTCGTCAGCCATGATCAGAACTCCAGCCCGCCTTCACGGGCGGCTTCGGCCAGCGCCTTGACGCGGCCATGGAAGAGGAAACCGCCACGGTCGAACACGACCGAGGTGATGCCCGCCTTCTTGGCGGCCTCGGCGAGTTCCTTGCCAACGCGCACTGCGGCATCGGTGTCGGTGCCCTTGGCGCCAAGCGTGTTGGCGGCAGCTACGGTGTGGCCCTGCGCATCGTCGATGATCTGCGCATAGATGTGACGGCCGGTACGGTGTACCGACAGACGGGGACGACCACCCGCACGGGCCTTGAGGGCGGTGCGGACGCGCCGGCGACGGCGCTCGAAAAGGGAAAGCTTGGCCATTACTTCTTCTTCCCTTCCTTGCGGAAGATGAATTCGCCGCGGTACTTGATGCCCTTGCCCTTGTAAGGCTCGGGCTTGCGCCAGCGACGGATCTCGGCCGCGAGCTGGCCGACCTTCTGCTTGTCGATACCCGAGATCTCGACCGTGGTGTTATCCGGGGTCTTGACCTCGATGCCTTCCGGCACGGCGATGTCGACGTCGTGCGAGTAACCGAGCTGCAGCTTCAGGTTCTTGCCCTGAGCCGCGGCGCGGTAGCCGACGCCCTTGATCTCGAGGACCTTGGTGAAGCCGCTGGTGACGCCTTCAACGAGGTTCGAGACGAGGGTGCGCTGCATGCCCCAGTGGCTGCGGGCAGCCTTGGTCTGGTTGGCAGGCTGAACGGCGATCGCACCTTCTTCGACTTCGTAAGTCACGAGGTCCGACAGACCCATGGTCAGGGTGCCCTTGGGGCCCTTCACCGAGAGGGTGCCGTTATCGATGGCGGCAGTGACCCCGCCAGGGATCACAACCGGCTTCTTGCCGATGCGGCTCATTAGAACACCTCCGCCAGCACTTCGCCGCCGACGTTCTGCGAACGTGCTTCGGCATCCGAGAGCACGCCGCGCGGCGTCGAGACGATGGTGATGCCGAGACCGTTGCGCACAACCGGGAGTTCCTTCGAACCCGAGTAGACGCGGCGGCCAGGCTTGGAGACGCGGGCGATGTGCTTGATAGCAGGCTCGCCTTCGAAATACTTCAGCTCGATGCGCAGCTGAGGGTGGGCACCGGTGGCGTCATCGCTGAAACCACGGATGTAACCTTCACGCTGCAGAACTTCGAGCACGCGCGCACGCAGCTTGCTGGCGGGAGAAAGGACGGTGTCCTTCTTCGCCTGCTGGCCGTTGCGGATGCGGGTGAGCATATCACCCAGGGGATCGGTCAATGCCATTGCTTCTAACCCTTACCAGCTCGACTTGGTCACGCCGGGGATCATGCCCTTGTTGGCAAGATCACGCAGCTCGACGCGGCACAGGCCGAACTTGCGGTAATAACCGCGCGGACGGCCGGTCGTGGCGCAACGATTGCGAACCCGGGTCGGGTTGCCGTTGCGCGGGATCTCGGCCAGCTTCAGGCGAGCAATGAGACGCTCGGTTTCATCGAGCGATTCATCAGCAGCGACCGCCTTGAGGCGCTCGTACTTGCCTGCATACTTCTTGACGAGCTTCTTGCGACGCTCGTTCTTGTTCACGGAACTCAGTTTCGCCATGGACTTAAGCTCTCTCTATCAGCGGCTCACGCCGCTTCCTTCTGTTCCGACTCTTCAGCCGGGAACGGGAAACCGAACAGACGGAGCAGCTCGCGCGCTTCCTCGTCGGTCTTCGCGGTGGTGGTGACGATGATGTCCATGCCACGCACCTTCTCGATCTTGTCGTAGCTGATCTCCGGGAAGATGATCTGCTCCTTGAGACCCATCGCGTAGTTGCCGCGACCGTCGAACGACTTGGGGTTCAGGCCACGGAAGTCGCGGATGCGGGGCATCGCGATGGTGACGAGACGATCGAGGAACTCGTACATGCGCTCGCGGCGGAGCGTCACCTTGCAGCCGATCGGCATGCCTTCACGCAGCTTGAACTGCGCGATCGACTTGCGGGCCTTGGTGATGACGGGCTTCTGACCGGCGATGGCTTCCATCTCGGCAGCAGCGGTCTGGACCTTCTTCTTGTCCTGGCTCGCTTCGCCGACGCCCATGTTGAGCGTGATCTTCTCGATCTTCGGCACTTCCATCACGTTCTTGTAACCGAACTTCTCGGTCATCGCCTTCGCGATTTCAGCGTCGTACTTCGAGCGCAGACGCGGAGTGTACTGATCAGCCATCGATGGTCTCCCCGGACTTCACGGCCACGCGGACCTTCTTGCCGTCCTTGGTTTCGAAGCGAACGCGGGTCGGCTTGCCGTCCTTGTCGGCCACGGCAACCTTGCTGATCGCCATCGGGGCCGGAGTGCGCTCGATGCCGCCCTGCGGGTTCTGCTGGGTCGGCTTGCGGTGCTTGGTCGCGACGTTCACGCCCTCGACCACAACCTTGGCGTCCTTCGGGAGAACCTGAAGCACGGTGCCGGTGCGGCCCTTGTCCTTGCCGGACAGGACGACGACGGAGTCACCCTTCTTGATCTTCGCGGCAGCCATTACAGCACCTCCGGAGCAAGCGAGATGATCTTCATGAAGCCCTTGCCGCGAAGCTCGCGCACGACGGGGCCAAAGATACGGGTGCCGATCGGCTCCTCGTTCTTGTTGATGAGCACCGCTGCATTGCTGTCGAAGCGGATGACGCTGCCGTCGGTACGACGGACGTCCTTGCGGGTACGCACGATCACCGCACGGTGAACGTCGCCCTTCTTGACGCGAGCGCGGGGCTGCGCCTCCTTAACCGACACCACGATGATGTCGCCGACGCCTGCGAAACGACGCTTCGAGCCACCCAGCACCTTGATGCACTGGACGCGCTTTGCGCCGCTGTTGTCCGCGACGTCGAGATTGGATTGCATCTGGATCATCGATCCGAGTCCTTCTCAACTGGCTTGCCGGAACAAGTCCGGCAGTTCCTAAAAAGACAGGCCCACGAGGGGCCCGAGTCGCCCCGACGGGCGAAGTGCGGCCATTTGCCGCATTCACCCGTCCAGGTCAACACTCTTGTCCGGCCCTGAGGCCGAGGCAGATCAAACCGGCCATGTCCTCAAGGACATGACCGGTGAGATTCTTATACCTCGGCTTCGAGCGCCGTACCCTTGCTCGCCTGAAGACGGTCAAGAACCTTCCAGGTCTTGGTCTTCGAGTAGGGCTTCGTCTCCTCGATCCGGACGCGTTCGCCGGTCTTGAAGGCGTTGTCTTCGTCGTGAGCGTGATACTTCTTCGAGCGACGGATGATCTTCCCGTAAAGCGGGTGCTTCACCTTGCGCTCGACCAGTACGGTCACGGTCTTGTCGGTCTTGTCGGAAACGACGGTCCCGATCAGAATACGCTTGGGCATCGTGTTTCCTCCTTAGGCCTGCGCCGCACGCTCGGCCTGGAGCGTCTTGATGCGGGCGATGTCACGACGCACCTGCTTGATGCGCGCGGGCGCCTCAAGCTGGCTGGTCGCGGCCTGGAACCGCAGGTTGAACTGCTCGCGCTTCAGCTCGACGAGATCAGCGGTGAGCTGGTCGTCGGTCTTGGCGCGAAGGTCTTCGATCTTGTTAGCCATGATTCGACTTCCTTACTCGCCGCCAAGGTGCGAGGTGTCGCCGAGGCGAGCCACGACCTTGGTCTTGATCGGCAGCTTCATCGCAGCGCGGCTGAAAGCCTCGGCTGCGAGGGGGCCAGCGACGCCGTCCAGCTCGAACAGGATGCGGCCCGGCTTGACGCGAGCTGCCCAGTATTCGACCGAACCCTTGCCCTTACCCTGACGGACTTCAGCAGGCTTCTTCGAAACCGGCACGTCGGGGAAAACGCGGATCCAGAGACGGCCCTGGCGCTTGATGTGACGCGTGATCGCGCGGCGAGCCGCTTCGATCTGGCGGGCGGTGATCCGCTCAGGCTCGAGGGCCTTGAGGCCGTACGAGCCGAAGTTCAGGTCGGTGCCGCCCTTGGCATCACCCTTGATCCGGCCCTTGAAGGCCTTGCGGAACTTGGTCTTCTTCGGTTGCAGCATGACTCTTAGTTCCTGCGGTCATCGCGTGCCGGACGCACGCCGGAGGTCTGGGCCTCCATCATCAGGCGGTCCTGCGCCATCGGGTCGTGGCCAAGGATTTCGCCCTTGAAGATCCAGACCTTGATGCCGATGATGCCATAGGCGGTCAGCGCCTCGGCTTCGGCATAGTCGATGTTGGCACGCAGGGTGTGAAGCGGCACGCGGCCTTCACGGTACCATTCGGTACGCGCGATTTCCGCACCGCCGAGGCGACCACCGCAAGTGATCTTGATGCCTTCGGCGCCGAGACGAAGGGCCGACTGAACGGCGCGCTTCATCGCACGGCGGAACGCAACGCGGCGGACGAGCTGGTCGGCGATGCCCTGGGCGACGAGCTTCGAGTCGATTTCCGGCTTGCGGATTTCGACGATGTTCAGCTTCACTTCGCTCGAGGTCATCGCGGCAAGCTGCTTGCGCAGCTTCTCGATGTCCGCACCCTTCTTGCCGATGATCACACCGGGGCGGGCTGCGTAGATCGAGATGCGGCACAGCTTGGCCGGACGCTCGATCACCACCTTCGAGATCGCAGCCTGGGGCACGGTCTCGATGATGAACTTGCGGATCTTGAGGTCTTCCTCAAGAAGCTTGCCGTAGTCCCGGCCTTCCGCGAACCAGCGGCTGTCCCAGGTACGGTTGATCTGCAGACGCAGACCGATCGGATTGCTCTTATGACCCATGGATCAGGCCTCCTCGACTTCGCGAACGACGATCCGCAGGCGCGAAAACGGCTTGAGGATACGGGTGGACTTGCCGCGACCACGGGCGTGGAAACGCTTCATGGTGATCGACTTGCCAACCGACGCCTCGGCGACGACGAGAGCGTCGACGTCGAGGTTGTGGTTGTTTTCCGCGTTCGCGATCGCCGAAGCGAGGATCTTGCGAGCGTCCTGAGCCATCGCCTTCTTGGAGAAGGCCAGGATGTTCATCGCGTCCTCGGCCTTGCGGCCACGGATCAGGGCGGCGACGAGGTTGAGCTTCTGGGCGGAACCACGAATGGTGGTGCCGACCGCAAGAGCTTCCTTCTCGCCAACGCGGCGGGGTGCTGCCTGCTTGCTCATTAGCGCTTGCCCTTCTTGTCGGCAGCGTGACCCGGGAAGGTGCGCGTGGGCGCGAATTCACCGAGCTTGTGGCCGACCATGTCCTCGTTGACCGAGACGGGGATGAACTTGTGTCCGTTGTAGACCTGGAAGGTCAGGCCAACGAACTGCGGAAGGATGGTGGACCGACGCGACCAGGTCTTGATCGGGGCAGCCTTTGCACCGGCATCCTGCGCGACCTCGGCCTTCTTGAGAAGGTACAGGTCGACGAAGGGGCCTTTCCAGACGGAACGTGCCATCGTGTCTTACCTCTTCTTCTTGGCGTGGCGCGAACGGATGATCATCTTGTCCGTCTGCTTGTTGTTGCGGGTACGAGCGCCCTTGGTCGGCTTGCCCCACGGGGTAACCGGGTGACGGCCGCCCGAGGTACGGCCTTCACCACCACCGTGCGGGTGGTCGACCGGGTTCTTGGCAACACCGCGCGTCAGCGGGCGACGGCCCAGCCAACGGCCGCGACCGGCCTTGGCGAGGGTCTGGTTGGCGTTGTCGGGGTTCGACACGGCGCCAACGGTGCCCATGCAGTCGCCACGCAGGTAGCGCTGCTCGCCCGAGTTGAGGCGAACGATGACCATGCCGCGGTCACGACCGACGACCTGCACGTAGGTGCCTGCCGAACGGGCGATCTGGCCGCCCTTGCCGGGCTTCATCTCGACGTTGTGGCAGATCGTGCCGACCGGCATCTGCGACAGAAGCATGGCGTTGCCGGGCTTCACGTCGGTCTTTTCGCCGGCAACAACGACGTCGCCGACGGCGAGGCGCTGCGGCGCGATGATGTAGGTCAGTTCACCGTCGGTGTACTTCACGAGCGCGATGAAGGCGGTGCGGTTGGGATCGTATTCGATCCGTTCCACGGTCGCTTCCATGTCCCACTTACGACGCTTGAAGTCGATGAAGCGGTACTTCTGCTTGTGACCACCGGCGATGCCACGCGAGGTGACATGACCCTTGTTGTTGCGGCCACCGGTCTTGTTCTTACCTTCGGTAAGCGCCTTGACCGGCTTGCCCTTCCACAGCGACGACTTGTCGACAAGGACCAGGCCGCGGCGAGCGGGGCTGGTCGGGTTGTAGCTCTTAAGTGCCATCGGAATTAACCCCGCACGCCTTCGGTGATGTCAATCGACTGGCCTTCGGCCAGCGTGACGATCGCCTTCTTCACGTCGCTGCGGCGGTAAGCCTTACCGCGCCAGCGCTTGGTCTTGCCCTTGACGACCAGCGTATTCACGCCGGTGACCTTGACGTCGAAGAGAGCTTCGACGGCGGCCTTGATCTCGGGCTTGGTCGCCTTGTCAGCAACCTTGAAGACGACGGCGTTCTGCTCGGAGAGCAGGGTCGACTTCTCGGTGATGTGCGGCGAGAGGATCACGTCGTAGTGACGGATGTCCACGTTGCTCTTAGCCATTGAAACGTGCCTCCAGCTTTTCGACAGCGGCGCGGGTGAGCACCAGCGTGTCGTGCTTCAGGATGTCGTAAACGTTGGCGCCGACAGCGGGGAGCACGTTGATGCCGACGATGTTGCGGGCAGCGCGGGCGAAGCCCTCGTTGACCTGCTCACCATCGACCACGAGCACCTTCTTGCCGAAACCAGCCTTTGCGAGCTGGCCGACGAGCGCCTTGGTCTTGGCGTCGGCGACGTCGAGGGTGTCGACGACGACGAGGCCGTTCTGGGCCTTCGACGACAGGGCCATCTTGAGGCCGAGCGCACGGATCTTCTTGTTCAGCGAGATGTTGAACTCGCGGCGACGAGCACCGTGAGCCTTACCACCGCCGATGAAGACGGGTGCAGCGCGGTCGCCGTGACGAGCCGTACCGCCGCCCTTCTGGCGACCGAACTTCTTGCCCGTGCGGGCAACGTCCGAACGCTCGCGGGTCGCGCGGGCGATGCCGCGACGGTTTTCGAGCTGCCAGGTAACGACGCGGTGCAGGATGTCGGCACGCGGCTCGAGACCGAACACGTCGTCCGACAGTTCGATGTCGCCCTTGCCGGCAGTGCCGTCGAGGTTGAGGACCTGAACCTTCATGATTAGCCCTCCTGGCCTTCGGTCGCTTCGGGAGCCGCGGCTTCGGCCGGGGTCACGGCAGCGGCCGTATCATTGGTGTTGCTGGCCGACTTGATGCCGGCGGGGTACGGAGCCTCGGCGTGACGGGCGACCTTGACGGCGTCCGAAACGGTGAGCCAGGCGTTCTTCGAACCCGGGACCGAGCCCTTGACGAAGATCAGGCCACGCTCGTCGTCCACGCGGACGACTTCGAGGTTCTGCTGGGTGCGCTGACGGTCGCCCATGTGGCCGGCCATCTTCTTGTTCTTGAACACCTTGCCCGGATCCTGACGGTTACCCGTCGAACCGTGCGCACGGTGCGAGATCGAAACACCGTGGGTGGCGCGCATACCGCCGAAGCCCCAGCGCTTCATGGCGCCCTGGAAGCCCTTACCCTGGGTGTGGCCGCCTACGTCGACCAGCTGGCCGGGCACGAAGTGCGAGGCAGCGATCGTGGCGCCGACTTCGAGGAGGGCGTCGTCGGCGACGCGGAATTCCGCGACGCGCA
The DNA here is from genome assembly GCF_002149965.1 of Novosphingobium panipatense. Taxonomy (GTDB): domain Bacteria; phylum Pseudomonadota; class Alphaproteobacteria; order Sphingomonadales; family Sphingomonadaceae; genus Novosphingobium; species Novosphingobium panipatense_A. The sequence continues at coordinate 35,392 of NZ_MSQB01000002.1, forward strand.
TCTTGAGGGGAACCTGAGCCTTTGCGAAGTGCTCGCGCTGCGGCTTGGCAACGTTCTTCTGCTTTGCTTCGCCCGCACCGAGCTGAACCGCGACGTAGCCGTCACGATCAGCAGTACGAACCGAAACCACCTGACAGTCTTCAAGTGCCAGGACAGTGACGGGCACGTGGCGACCGTCCTCCTGGAACAGGCGGGTCATCCCGACTTTCTTGGCGATCACGCCTGTACGCATGACCTTTCTCCTTACAGAGGCGTACGCAGGACCATCCCTCGTACGCGTGTCCAACCCTGTTATGATACGAACCCCGTCCGGGTCAGGTGTTCCCTGCAAGTCCGGCATGGACTGCGGAAACGAGACGGGGGACGCATTCCCGACGATCCCGAAGGAAACGGCGGAGGTATCCCTTGTGTCCCCTTGCGGTCCTCCGCTTGGGGCGCTGTCTCTGCGAACTTCCGTTCGCAAAGCCGGCATCTTGGCCGACAAGGTAATTTGGATCCGAGGATCCGAATTTCACCGATCGTTTTAAGTCCGATCAAAAGACTGCCGGGGCCGCCGATGGCAGCCCCGAAAACCGGCTCAGGCCAGCTTGATCTCGACGTTCACACCGGCAGCCAGGTCGAGCTTCATCAGAGCGTCGACGGTAGCTGCGTTCGGCTGCACGATGTCAAGCAGGCGCTTGTAGGTGCGGACTTCGAACTGCTCACGCGACTTCTTGTCGATGTGCGGACCACGGTTGACCGTGAACTTCTCGATCTTCGTCGGCAGGGGAATGGGCCCACGAATCAGAGCGCCGGTGCGGCGGGCCGTGTCAGCGATTTCGCCAGTGGCCTGGTCGAGCACGCGATGGTCAAACGCCTTGAGGCGGATACGGATGTTCTGAGCTTCCATTACCTACTACCGATGAGAAAGAGCCATAGGACCAGAAGTCCCGTCAAATTCGAACCGCGCCCCTACACGGTGAAGGCGAGTCGGGCAAGCCCTGATTTCACGCCGCCCGGCAGGTTTTGCGAGGGCTCTGGACGCCGTTCGTCGCATCTGCCCTTCCCTACCCTTTGCCTGCATCCTAGGCTGACAGGGCGACGCCTAACAGAAGCCGCTCCAATGCCCTCCATCACCACGACAATTTCCCGCGCACTTGCCGCGCTGACCGTTGCATCCCTGACTCCGGTCGCCGTTGCAGCCCAAGGCTCCGGCGGAACGGGCGCCCCAACCGACCTCGAAGACAGCGACATGCTCACCGCCCGCGCTGCCATGCCCGATACCACCGGCGGCACCGTGGACGACGCCTGCCGTGAAGCCGCCCGCGCCAGCAACGGCGGCAATGACGGCACGATCGTCTTCTGCGACCACGGCGGCGACGGCAACAACCCGCGCGTCCCGGCATCGAAGTCCTTGGACGAAAGCACGCGTACGGGCGCGGCATACCCGCCCGACGTCGGACATTTGCCCGGCTGCCTCGGTCCCTGCATCACCATACCGTTCGGGCGCGTGCCGGAACCGGTCTACTACATCGACCTCAAGTCGATTCCCGAGGCCCCCAAGGGCTCGGATGCATGGAAGATCGGCCAGGGCGAGTTACGAGCGCGCTGAGGGCGACCGCCAGAACTTCAAGCCCTTTAACGCGAAAAGCCCGGCGCCTCTTTCGAGACGCCGGGCCAATCACTTAGCCGAAGCTGAAGATCGACGAATTACTTCGTGATCTTGGCAACGACGCCCGAACCGACGGTGCGGCCGCCTTCGCGGATTGCGAAGCGGAGACCTTCGTCCATGGCGATCGGAGCGATCAGCTTGACCGACAGGGCAACGTTGTCGCCCGGCATGACCATCTCGGTGCCCTCGGGGAGGATCACTTCGCCGGTCACGTCGGTGGTGCGGAAGTAGAACTGCGGACGGTAGTTCGCGAAGAACGGCGTGTGACGGCCGCCTTCGTCCTTCGACAGGACGTAGACTTCAGCCGAGAACTCGGTGTGCGGGGTCACGGTGCCCGGCTTGGCGAGAACCTGGCCACGCTCCACGTCTTCACGCTTCAGGCCACGAACCAGCGCGCCGATGTTGTCGCCGGCTTCACCCTGGTCGAGCAGCTTGCGGAACATTTCGACGCCGGTGACGGTGGTCTTCTGGGTGTCGCGGATACCGACGACTTCGACTTCTTCACCGACCTTGATGATGCCGGTTTCGACGCGGCCGGTCACAACCGTACCACGACCCGAGATCGAGAACACGTCTTCGACGGGCATCAGGAACGACTTGTCGGTCGGGCGCGGCGGCTGCGGGATGAAGTCGTCGACGGCCTTCATGAGCTCGAGGATCGAGTTCTTGCCGATTTCGTCGTCACGGCCTTCAAGAGCGGCCAGAGCCGAACCCTTGACGACGGGGATGTTGTCGCCGTCGAAGTCGTACGACGAGAGCAGTTCGCGAACTTCGAGTTCGACGAGCTCGAGGAGCTCGGCGTCGTCGACCTGGTCGACCTTGTTCATGTACACGACCAGCTGCGGCACGCCGACCTGGCGAGCGAGCAGGATGTGTTCGCGGGTCTGCGGCATCGGGCCGTCAGCAGCGTTCACGACCAGGATAGCGCCGTCCATCTGGGCAGCACCGGTGATCATGTTCTTCACGTAGTCAGCGTGACCCGGGCAGTCGACGTGCGCGTAGTGACGGGCATCGGTCTCGTACTCGACGTGTGCGGTCGAGATGGTGATGCCGCGCTCGCGCTCTTCCGGAGCCTTGTCGATGTTGGCGAAGTCAACGGCTTCACCGCCGAAAGCTTCCGACATGACCTTGGTGATGGCAGCCGTAAGGGTGGTCTTGCCATGGTCAACGTGACCGATGGTGCCGATGTTGCAGTGCGGCTTGTTCCGCTCGAATTTTGCCTTCGCCATTGTTCAAACCTTCTTTGCTTGAATTGTAATCTGCGGGAATGTGAGGCAGCGCCCGCCGAAACAGGCGCCGCCCCTAGAATGATCTTGCCGTTTAGGCAAGCTTCTCCTTGACCTCGGCCGCGACGTTCGCCGGGACTTCGTCATAGTGGGAGAAGAACATCGAGTAGTTTGCACGACCCTGGGTGAACGAGCGGAGCTGGTTCACGTAGCCGAACATGTTCGCCAGCGGAACCATGGCTTCGACGACCTGGGCATTGCCGCGGCTGTCGGTGCCCTGGATCTGGCCACGACGGCTGTTCATGTCGCCGATGACGTCGCCGAGGTATTCCTCGGGGGTGACGACTTCGACCTTCATGATCGGCTCGAGCAGCTTGATGCCGGACTTCTGCGCGACTTCACGCATGGCACCGCGACCGGCGATTTCGAAGGCCAGGGCCGACGAGTCGACGTCGTGGTAGGCACCGTCGTAGAGGACGATGTCGAAGTCGATGATCGGGAAGCCGACCAGCGAGCCCGAGGCAGCGGTTTCGCGCATGCCCTTTTCGATCGCGGGGATATATTCCTTCGGAATGTTACCGCCCTTGATCTCGTCCTTGAAGGTGATGCCCGCACCGCGCTCGCCCGGCGTGACCTTGATCTTCACGCGACCGAACTGACCGGTACCGCCCGACTGCTTCTTGTGGGTGTAGTCCACATCGACAGGCTTGGCGAGGTATTCGCGATAGGCGACCTGCGGAGCACCGACGTTGGCTTCGACCTTGAACTCGCGACGCATGCGGTCGACGATGATGTCCAGGTGAAGTTCGCCCATGCCCTTGATGATCGTCTGGCCCGACTCGTGGTCGGTCGAGACGCGGAACGAGGGATCCTCGGCCGAGAGACGGTTGAGCGCGACGCCCATCTTCTCCTGGTCGGCCTTGGTCTTCGGTTCCACCGACAGTTCGATGACCGGCTCGGGGAATTCCATGCGTTCGAGCACGATCGGCGCCTTTTCGGAGCAGAGCGTGTCGCCCGTGGTGGTTTCCTTCATGCCGGCAAGAGCAACGATGTCGCCCGCGAAGGCTTCTTCGATGTCCTTACGGTCGTTGGCGTGCATTTCGAGAATGCGGCCAACCTTTTCCTTCTTGCCCTTCACCGAGTTCAGGTACGAGCCCTTCGAGAGCGTACCCGAGTAGATGCGGCAGAAGGTGAGCGAACCGACGAACGGGTCGTTCATGACCTTGAACGCGAGAGCCGAGAACGGCGCGCTGTCTTCCGGCGGACGGCTGTCGGCCTCGTCGCTGTCGACCTTGACGCCCTGGACGTCTTCGATGTCGAGCGGCGAAGGCAGGTAGTCGACGACGGCGTCGAGCAGGGGCTGAACGCCCTTGTTCTTGAACGCCGAACCGCAGACGACCGGCACGAACGCATGAGCCAGCGTACCCTTGCGGATCAGCTTCTTCAGCGTGGCGACGTCGGGCTCGTTGCCTTCGAGGTAGGCTTCCATCGCCTCGTCGTCCTGTTCGACGGCGAGTTCGATGAGCTTGGTACGGTACTCGGCAGCTTCGTCAGCCAGGTCAGCCGGGATTTCTTCGTAGAAGAATTCGGCGCCGAGCGATTCGTCCTTCCAGACGATCGCGCGGTTGTGAACCAGGTCGACCAGGCCCTTCAGATCCGATTCGAGACCGATCGGAATGTAGAGCACGGCAGGCGTCGCACCGAGGCGGTCGATGATCGATTGCACGCAGTACTTGAAGTTCGCGCCGGTGCGGTCGAGCTTGTTGATGAAGCACATGCGCGGCACGCCGTACTTGTCGGCCTGGCGCCACACGGTTTCCGACTGCGGTTCAACGCCGGCAACGCCGTCGAAGCAGGCGACCGCACCGTCGAGCACGCGCAGCGAGCGTTCGACTTCGATGGTGAAGTCGACGTGCCCGGGGGTGTCGATGATGTTGATGCGGTATTCCTGGCCCTCGGACGTCCAGAAGCAGGTGGTCGCAGCCGAGGTGATGGTGATGCCGCGTTCCTGCTCCTGCTCCATCCAGTCCATGGTAGCAGCGCCGTCGTGGACTTCGCCGATCTTGTAGGACTTGCCGGTGTAGTAGAGGATACGCTCGGTCGTGGTGGTCTTGCCGGCGTCGATGTGCGCCATGATACCGATGTTACGGTACATATTGAGCGGATGGCTGCGTGCCATGGTGATTTCCTTACCAGGAGTGTTTCGGGAGCGAGGCGGCCTTCAGATAAGACCTCGCCCCCTGAAATAAAAGTGTGACGCCCGGATGACCGCCCGGCCCTTCGACAAGCTCAGGGTGAGCGGGCTTCCGGGCCCACACACTCACATTACCAGCGGTAGTGCGAGAAGGCGCGGTTCGCGTCCGCCATGCGGTGCGTGTCTTCGCGCTTCTTCACGGCATTGCCGCGGTTGTTGGCAGCGTCGAGCAGCTCGCCCGAGAGACGCGCCGACATGGTGGTCTCGGGACGGTTGCGGGCCGCGGTGATCAGCCAGCGGATGGCCAGGGCCTGGGCGCGCTCGGGGCGCACTTCGACCGGAACCTGGTAGGTCGCACCACCGACGCGGCGGCTGCGGACTTCGATCTGCGGCTTCACGTTGTTCAGGGCATCGTGGAACAGCTGGACCGGGTCCGACTTGGCGCGGGTTTCCATGGTTTCCATGGCACCGTAGACGATCGATTCGGCGACCGACTTCTTGCCGTCGAGCATGAGGTTGTTCATGAACTTCGACAGGACCTGATCACCAAACTTCGGATCAGGCAGGATTTCCCGCTTCTCGGGACGACGACGACGTGACATCGTTGGTATTCCTTGTTCTTTCGGGCGGGAGCGTGAGCATCACCGGCCGGTAAATCATGTACCGTGCGAGGCGCGAGGCCCCGCGGGCCGGCTTACTTCGGACGCTTGGCGCCGTACTTCGAGCGCGACTGCTTGCGATCCTTGACGCCCTGCGTGTCGAGCACGCCGCGCAGGATGTGGTAGCGCACGCCGGGAAGGTCGCGGACGCGGCCGCCGCGGATGAGCACGACCGAGTGCTCCTGCAGGTTGTGGCCTTCACCCGGGATGTACGAAATGACTTCGCGGCTGTTGGTCAGGCGCACCTTGGCGACCTTGCGGAGAGCCGAGTTCGGCTTCTTCGGGGTCGTGGTGTACACGCGGGTGCAGACGCCGCGCTTCTGCGGGTTCTGCTCCATGGCAGGAACCTTCGACTTGGCCTTCTGCGGCTCGCGGCCCTTGCGGACCAGCTGGTTGATAGTGGGCATCTATACTCTTCTTTCAAATGGGAGTGCGATGGATCGGCGCCGAAACGATCGGCAGCGACCCGTCGCACCCCGGAGGTCTCCGGGCCGGCACATTCGAAAGGGAGAGTGAGAGGTCATGCATGCCGCCGAGCCTGCCCGCCTGCGCCCGTCACCCCGGTAGAAACCGGAACCACTGGCCGCGAAGCACAACGCTCGCCGCACACATGAGCCGAAAACACTCCACCCGGCCGAAATGCCGGATTACTTTGCCATGCGCCCTTTCCGTCACGGACCCTCATGCGACTCGCAAGGGGCACCGCCTTTCGCCGCAGGACTGCACCGAAAGGCCCGGAAATGCTGACATGGCAATGTTCAGCTCTATGTCGTTTTCCTCGGGAATACCCGCAGGAGATGCGCGCCCTTAGGAGATTTGGGGGTTGGGGTCAAGGAAATCGGCGGAGCCCCTCTTCGCCCGGACGGTCCGGGCGAAGAGGGGCTCCCGAATCAGTCCATCGCGGTTGCCAGCTTCAGACGGTCCATGCCAGTAGGCTGTTTCACGTCGGCGAAATCGAAAGTGACGCGCTCGATCGTGCCGGTGAAGGGGAATAGGCCCTTGCTTTCATAGTCGGCGCAGACTGGCGAAATGCAGTCCATGCCCACGTCCATGCATTCGGTGCCGCAGCGCTGGGGCACCTGTTCATCGACCAGCCCCGCTGCGACCACAGTGCCGTCGATGGAGAGAGCCACTTTCGCAGGACAGCCCGGCTTTTCCGATTCCGGCAGGAAGGTGACGACAATCTCGTGCTTGCCGGGGCTCAGCACCTCGGGCGAGATCACGTCGGTGCGCTTCATCCCGAAGAAGTTGTAGTGGAAGCGCGCCTTGCCTTCCCAGAGGAACAGCGAGAAGCCCGCCGCATCGCCGCCGAGCGCGAAGATCACGCCCTCGGCGCCGCCCTCGGGAATCTCGACTGGCGTAGTGAGCGTGAAGGGTACACCTACCAGCTTCGGCCCGCTGCCTTCCGGCAGGCGGGTCATGCCGGGATAGAACGTCACCTGCTTGCGCCCGTGGAAATAGCTGGGCCGCAGGGTGACATCCAGACGTTCGGCAAAGCGATCGTCGATGGGCAGGACGTTGTACTTCGTCGCTTCCGAGATGAAGAGTGACTTCATGAAGTCCACCTTTTCAGGGTGCTCGTCGGCCAGATCGACCGCCTGGCTGAAGTCGCTGGCCATGTCGTAGAGTTCCCACTTGTCGTCCTCGAAGCTGAACGAGCCCGCCGTTTCCCAAGGGAGACGGCCATGGCGGCAGGAGGCGATCCAGCCATCGGCGTAGATCGCGCGATTGCCCAGCATTTCGAAGTACTGCACTTCGCGCGTGGAGGGCGCGTCGGCATTGGCCTTGTCGAAGGTGTAGGCGAAGCTGGTGCCCTCGATCGGCTGCTGGATATAGCCGTTGACCTCCTTGGCCTCCTTGATTCCCGCCACTTCCATCAGTGTGGGCATGAGGTCGATCACATGGTGGAATTGCGAGCGGATCACGCCCTTTTCCTTGATCTTGTCCGGCCAGGACACGATCATGGCATTGCGGGTGCCGCCGAAGTGGCTGGCAACCTGCTTGGTCCACTGGAACGGCGTATCACCCGCCCAGGCCCAGCCCACGGCATAGTGCGGCGAAGTGCCGGGCAGGCCCCAGCGATCCTTGAAGCCGATGGCTTCCTCGATCGAGGGCTGGCGGCCGTTCAGGCTCATGATCTCGTTCGGCGTGCCGACCAGCGAACCTTCACCGCTCGAACCGTTGTCGCCGATGATGTAGATCACGATCGTGTTGTCGAGTTCGCCCATCTCCTCGATCGCATCGACGACGCGGCCCACTTCGTAATCGCAGTGCTCAAGGAAGTCGGCGTAGTTTTCCGCCTGTACCGAGAACAGCTCCTGATGCGCCTTGGGCTGGCTGTCCCAAGAGGGGATCTGCTCCGGCCGCTCGGTCAGTTTGGTTCCGGCGGGGATCACGCCGGCATCGAGCTGCTGCTGATGGACCTGCTTGCGATATTCGTCCCAGCCCATGTCGAACCGGCCCTTGTTCCTGCCGCGCCAGTCGAGCGGGGGCTGATGCGGGGCATGGGCGGCACCGCTGGAGAAATAGGCGCAGAACGGCCGGTCCTGCGCGATGGACTTCTGCTGGCGGATCCAACCGATGCACTCGTCTGCAAGGTCGGTGGTGAGGTGGTAGCCTTCATCGGGCCGCTTGGGCGGTTCGACCGGCGTGGTGTTGCGCAGCAGCGAGGGATAGAACTGGTCCGTCTCGCCAGAGATGAAGCCGTAGAAATAGTCGAAGCCCTGATTGGTCGGCCAGTTGTCGAAGGGCCCTGCCGAGCTGGTGAGGTTATCGGGCACATTGTGGTTCTTGCCGAACCAGCCGCTGGAATAGCCCGCGTGCTTCAGCATTTCAGCAAACGTCGCGCAGCTCTTGGGAATGATGCCGCAATAGCCGGGATAGCCGGTGGCCATTTCCTGGATCACGCCGGTCGCCACGGTGTGGTGGTTGCGCCCGGTCAGCATGGCCGCGCGCGTGGGGGAGCAGAGCGCCGTCGTATGGAACTGGTTGTAGAATAGCCCGTTCTTCGCCATCCGCTCCGCCGTGGGCATCCGCACCAGCCCGCCGTTCACGCTGGGCCAGCCGAAGCCGACATCGTCCAGCAGCACCAGCAGGATGTTCGGCGCGCCTTCGCGCGCCTGCTTCATTGGCGGGAAGTCCGGCGTCGAATCCTTGGCGAAGACCTTGATCTTGGCGTTGGGGAATTCCCACTCCGGTTCGGGCAGGTGGTTGCGATCGACATGGACCGGATAGGGCGGCTTTTCGGAATTCGACATGGCACTGACCTCTCAGCGGCGGAATGGACCGGACCTTTCGGAACGGCGCGCCATTATCGCGATGTCGCAGGTCACACGGCATCGGGCTTTTCCCTGAGAGCCTGACGGATATGCCGCAAAACCATTTTCCTACATGCCCCCGCCTAGGTTAGACCGGCCTGCCATTGGGAACACAGGTTCAACAGCGCGAGCGAGGTTGCCTCATGTCTTCCGGCAGAAAATCTTTACATCGGCATGGTTCTGGACGTCGGCTTCGGCGGGGCAGGATCCTTCGACAGGCTCAGGATGAGCGGCGTTCGGAGGAGGGTCAGGGCGTTGGGGAGACCCTTCGACAGGCTCAGGGTGAGCGGGGGTTGGGGGACGTTTTGGGTGTGCGGGATTTGAGTGCGGGCGCGGGTTCGGGGGGCTCTGAGGGCGGCGGGGATGGTGGCGCTGGCCCCTCCACCCCCG
>NZ_MSQB01000002.1:44975-71914 GCF_002149965.1 Novosphingobium panipatense
CGGTGCGCTTCCCGGCGGGCTTCGCGGCGGACTTCGCGGGCGGCGTTTTTCGAGGATGATCTCGATCCCGGCGATCCGCTGCTGGGGTTTGCGCCCTATCTCCACAAGGCGCCGCGCGCCAACTCGATTACGCCGGAGCGGCAGCGGGCCTTCATCGCGGCGCTGGCGGCCTCGGGCATCGTCACCCAGGCGGCGCGGACGATCGGGGTCTCGCTGGAGGCGCTCTACAAGCTGCGCGTCCTGCCCGGCGCCGAAGGCTTCGCGGCGGCCTGGAACAAGGCGGTCGACCGGGGCATGATGCGGTTGGAGGACTGCGCGCTCGAACGGGCGATCCGGGGCGAGGAGCGCCCGGTGGTCAGCCGCGGCGAAGTGGTCGCCACGTTCACGCGCCACGATACCGCGCTCATGCTGTTCCTGCTGCGCCAGCGCCTGCCTGAACGCTACGGCAGCGGCCCGGCGCGCGATCCCCGGCCGGGCGATCCGCTCTACGAACGCATCCGCGCCGAGATCGAGGCGGAATATCCCGCGCTGGAAGAAGTGCGCGCCTCGATCCGCGACAAGGTGGCGGGGCTGCGGGCGCAAGTGGAAGCGCGGATCGCGGCGCAGGAAGAAGAGTGAGTTTTTGCGGGGTGCGCCTTCGTTTGGTGTGCTCGTCACGGATGTGACGAGCTAGCGGCACCGGGGAGTCTTTGTTGAGTGCGCCTTCGAAATCCGTCGAAGGCTTGCGGCACCAGCCCACGCCCCCACCCGACCTCCCACTAGTGTATCCTGATGGGAGGTCGGGTGGGGGCGTGGGCTGGTGCCGCAAAAATTCGCCTTCAGCGAATTTTCAAAACTCAAAACCTCAAAACCTCAGAACCTCAGGCGGAACGAGAGGCCGGTCTTGAAGCGGTCGAATTCCTGCGAGGCGTCGTCGCTGGTGCGCTTGCCGTAGCTGGCGTAGCCCGCCACCGACATGTTGCGCGACAGGATATATTCGACTTCCGCCTGGACCGTGGGCGTCTGCTCCTTGACCCCCGAACCGTTGTAGCGGCTGCGGCGATAGCCGGCGCCGACGGTGGCGTAGAGGTTGTGGCGAATCTCCTGCTGCACCGAGAGCTTGACGGTCGTGTCGGTACGCGACTGGGCGCCGCTGCGGAAGGTGGCGACGTCGCCGTTGAAGGCGTCCAGCATGATCGCGGTGCGCTGCTTCGGGCGGTAGGTGAGGCTGCCGGAGACCGAAAGCCCGGTGCGGCCGGGTATGTTGGCGTCGTCCGGGTTGAAGCGGAACACACCGGCCGAGAGATTGCCCTGCAGCACCCCGCCCGGCTCGAACTCCACGCCGAGGCGGCCGCCCCAGGTGGTGGTGTTGCGTTTGTCGCCCGCGGGCGTGTACTCCAGCCGGAAATCGCGGCGGGCGATGAAGGCGCTGGCGGTGACGAAAGTGATCCCGGTGACGCGCCAGCCCACGGTCGCCACGCCGTTCATGCTGGTGAAGTCACGGTTGTCGTCTTCGCGGGAGACGGCGTCGTACTTGGTGACATTGCCCTGGAGGTCGAACAGCAGGCGCCGCGTCATGTGGCGGAAGCGCAGGTCGGTGCCGAGGCTGTCGATCTCGCGCGGGCCGGAGTTGGGGTCCTGCCGCGATTCCGGGCTGCCGCGTTCCTCGACCGTGCGCTGCCAGAAGACGCGGCCGGTCGCCGAGGTGGTCGTCTCGGGCGACCAGCGCAAGGTGCCGTCGATCACCCAGGCCTCGGTGTTCTCGGTCTTGAGATCGGCGAAGCGGCGCACCGTGGCCGAGGCGTGGGCCTGCGCGCTGAGCGGGCCCGGCGCGGTGGTGACCTGGACTTCCGGCGTCAGTTCGAGGTGGAAGTCGTCCTGCGCATTGCTGGGCTGGGCGTAGACGTTGGTGTCGTACTCCACCCGCGCCTCGCCGCCGAGCGTGACGTTGAGCGAGCCGAGGTGCATCGGCAGCGCCTTGTACTCCCTGTCGTTGGGATAGACCGCCGAGGCGGTAGAGCCGATGTCGCGCGCCTGGGCCCAGGCCTGCTGCGGAATCGCAAGCAGGAACGGGACCGGTGCGGCCAGTGCGATTGCCCCCCGCACGGCCTCAGAACCACCGCTCGTAGACGCGGATCCGGTCGCCCGGCAGGATCGTGGCGAATTCGTCGGCGCTGGCGGTGACGTCCTTGCCGTCGATCACGCGGGTCACGGCAACCTTGCCGGTCTGGGCGCGGTAGGTATAGCCCCCGGCGGCCGAGATCGCCGCGAGCACCGTCATGCCCTGGCGGTACTCGAACTGGCCGGGCTTGTTGACTTCGCCCACGACGTAGAACGGCCGCAGTTCCACCGGGCCGACGTTGACCACCGGATCGCCGGTCATGATCCCCTGCCGCAGCAGCGAGGCGGCGATGCCCTGCTCGATCTCGCGATAGGTGAGGCCCGCGACGGTGACCTGCTTGATATAGGGCAGCGAGATCGCGCCGCTGTCCTCGACGATGTAGTCGCCGTTGGCGCTCTGCAGGTCCTGCACCACGATGTGGAGCTTGTCGCCCGCACCCACCCGGTAGTTGCCTGCCGGAGCGGGTGCGAGCGTGGGCATCGATGCGGTGGGCGACGAACAGGCGCCAAGCATCGATGTGGAAACGAGCGTCAGCGCCAGCGGAACCGCCATCAGCGGCCGGAACCTCGCGAGACCTAGCGACATAGGATTGCCCTCCCTCAACAAAAGATAAGCCCGCCGGATGCCCCCGCGCCCTGCGCGGATCCCGGGCGGGACCGTCTGCGACAGGTTGACTCAAAGACCGGCGGAATGCCTTGGTTATTAAGGGTTATCCGGCGAATACTCGGGCGAGGACGGCTAATCCTCGTGGTAATCGGGGCGCCGTTTCCTACCCCTTCACCGGGGCCTGCTGCCCAGTTCGTCGTAGACCGAAGTCACCTGCCGGATATGGTTCTCGCGCGAGAAGCGGCGGCGGGCCTCGATGCGGGCGCGGGCGCGCATGGCGTCGAGCCGTTCGGGGTCGGCCAGCAGGTCGGCGGCGGCGCGGGCCATGGCGTCCGGATCGTCCAGCGCGCAGAGCACGCCGCAGCCGCCCTCCAGCGCTTCCGGGTTGCCGCCCGAGTCGGTCGCGACCACCGGCGTCCCCACCAGCATGGCCTCCACCAGGGTGCGCCCCAGCGGTTCGCGCGCGGCGGGAACCAGCAGGAGGTCGCAGCCCGCCAGCCATTCGTGACCGGGCGCGCGATAGCCCATCATGTGGACCCGCGCATTGCCCGAAACCCGGGCGATCCGCTGCGGCAGGGCCTCTCCCACTTCGGTATTGCGCGGATCGCCGAACATCAGGCCGACCACCGGCCGATCCAGCAGGGCGCCGAGCCGCTCCACCGCTTCCACGAATTCGAGCGGGCGCTTGCGCTGCACGAAATTGCCGAACCAGCCGCAGAGCACCGCATCGGGCGCGCAGCCCAGTTCCTCGATCAGACGGCCCCGCATCGCCGCCCAGTCGGCGGTGACGCTGGTATCGAACGGGCTGTAGACCACTTGCGCCGCCCTTGCGGCACGCCCCCGCCCCTTGGCGGCCCCCTGCGGCAGCGAGAAGCGCGAAACCGTGAAGATGCGGCTTGCCAGCAGCGGCGCGACATAGCGCAGGCCCCGCGCGTCGGGATCGCCGCGATGGTGCCAGACCAGCCGCGCGCCTGCCAGCCGCGCCGCCAGCGCCCAGCTGGCATGGCTGCGTCCGTCGTTGCTGTGGACCAGGTCGATCCCGTTCTCGCGCAGGAAGCGGGCGCGGCGCGGCACCCCGACGAGCGTGCGCAGCACCTTGGCGAGGCCGAACCGCGCGCCCGGCACGAAAGACCGGGCCGGACGCGCCGGATCGGGCATCTGCGCGAAAGCGGAAAAGAACCCGGCGATCGTGCCGTCCGGCACTTCGGGCACGACCATGAGGCGGTAGCGCCCCGGATCGAGGCCTTCCATCAGCCCCCGCGCGGAAACGTGGCTGCCGCCCAGTTCGTCCCCGGCGAAAGGAAAGCAGATGCGCAAAGCCCGCGCCGTGGCGTTGGCAGATCCAGTGTCATCCCTTTTGCCAGTCTCGCGTGCGGACTGGAACACAGGCTCGAAATCGGGCGCCAGCGGCGCGGCAATACCCTTCAAAGCCCGAACCCCTTTTCGCGGGAAGTGAGAAATTCCTCGAAGTTCTCGATGCCGTTGCCATTGGCATCGCCCCAGGCATCGTTGCGGGTGGGATCGAGGCCGTTGGCGCGTTCCCAGGCATCGTCCATGCCGTCCTTGTCGTTGTCGGTATAAGCCGTGCCGCTGCTTTGTGCCGGGATCGCCGGAGCGGGCGAGCCGATGCGGCCGCTGCGCGCCTTGACGTCGGCCACCGCCGCCTTGTCTATGCCATCGCGCGGGAAGGCCCCGGCGCGGGCCAGCACGGCGGCATAGGCAGCCGCGGCGCCCATCGGCTGCACCGTCAGCGGGCACGGGGCCTGCTGGATCTGCGCGGGCACCACTTCGGGGCTGACGTGGCGGAAATTGCCGTCGAAGGCATTATCCCAGAGATAGATCGAGGCCGTGCCGGTGGAGCCCTGCGTCTCGCGGGCGACGCCCCGGCTCTGGGTCGTGGTGTTGGTGCCCGCGATAAAGGTATTGCCCACGATCGAGACCGGGCTGCCCCCGTAGCTTTCCCAGACTTCCGCGAATTCCGAGGCGGCGTTGTAAAGCACGTTGTTGATCACTTCCACGCAGGAGCCCTTGGGGAAGTTGATGTCCGGGTTGCGGTCTCCGTTGTGGGCGCAGAGGTTGCCGATGAAGCTCAGCTTCTGCTTGTCCACCGGGTCGCTCGCCAGCAGCGCGCACTTGTCGTGCTTGGGGATGCCCCAGGCGAAGATCGAGTTGCTGATGGTGATCTCGTCGTTGTCGTCATAGCCGTTGATCAGCTCGTCCCGCGCCCAGGAGGCGCTGACATGGTCGATCACCACGCGGCTGCTTTTTTCTATGGTGATGCTGTCCTCCGCCTCGCGGTTGCCGCCGACGCGGTCGTTGCGCACGCGGATGCCGCGCACGACGACATCGTGGGTGTTCTTGATGACCAGCGGGGTCAGGCCGTTCCTGCCGCCGCCATGGGCCAGCGTGATGCCGCTGCCGGGCGCGGTCTGCCCGGCGATGGTCAGGTAGGGGGTCATGATCCAGGGCGGCCGCTGGGTGAAGCGGATCACCCCGCTGACCCGGAACACGCAGACGCGCGGGCCGCTGGCGGTCACGCAGGCGCGATAGGAACCGGCACCGGAATCGGCCAGCGTGGTGACATAGATGATCCGCCCGCCGCGCCCGCCGACGCTGGTGGCGCCGTAGCCGACCGCAGCGGGAAACGATTTCTTGCCGGTGGGCACTTTCACGACCGGCGCTGCCGCCATCACTTCCTCGCTGGCGGTCCCGGCCAGGCCCAGCATGACCGCCGCTCCGCCAAGGCCCAGCACCGCCAGCACCAGGAGCGTGCGAAAGGTGAATTTCCTCGAAGGCCTTTTCGGTTTGTTGGTCGCAGTCATGCCGTTTCTCCAACGGTTCGAAGGATCACCCGGTTCGAAGGAACGCCGGCCGCACCGGTTTCCCGGCTGATCGGACACGCCGAACGAAAACAGGTCCGCACAGGCCCGGTGGCCACGCGGATCCATGCCCCGGATAGAGCCATAAGGATGCCCGAGCGTGATCCTCCCGCCGAGTGCGCACAAGTTACCAATTGGACTTAGCCCGGCCCCTTCCCTCCCCCTTTCGCGCTAACATCTATGCGCCCGCCTATTGCCCGGACTGGCCTTTGCCTTGGGCGGGTGCCCTGCCCATGATCGCGGCCATGGCCGCTATCCTCACGCAGATTCCCGAAGACGGGGCGCAACGACCGGAGGTCCTGCGTGGACCGTTCCGCATGCCCTCCCGGGGACGGACGTTGGGGCGGGAGCTGGAACGGGCCGGAGAACGGTCCGGCGGGGGTGCGCGATTTTCCGCGCCGGCTTCGCCTTATGACCGCGCCATCGGCTTTCTGCTGCCCGCCGCCGCCTTCTTCCTGAGCTGGTGGCAGGTGGGCCGCATGCCCGCCTTCAACCTGACGATGTCGGACATCATCCTGATCCTCTGCACTTTGCTCATGCTCGTCTCGCGCGGGCTGAACGCGCGCATGATGGGGCGGGTCTCGGTGCTCTGGGTCGGGGGCATCGCCATGCTGCTGGGCGGCATGCTGGTGGGTTCCACCATGCACGGGGATTTCGCGCGCTGGCCGGTGGTGGCCGGGCAATATGCCTTCGCGCTGCTGCTGATCCCGATGGTGCTGGCCAACTGCTCGCTGGCGATGCTGCGCAAAGCCGCCGTCGCCTATATCTGGGGCGTCGCCGTCTCGCAGGCGGTAGGCATCACCCTCGTCAACCTGTTCAGCCGCGACTTGATCAACCAGTACGTCAACAAGTACGTGGTCACCGGGAACGGCCGCCTCGGCGCTTTCACGGGAGAGCCCAATTCGAACGGCGCGGTCTGCGTCTTCGCGCTGATCTTCCTGCTCCACGCCGTGATCGGGAAGTATCTGCGTCCGGTCGTGGCCGTGCCGCTGGCATTGGTGATTGTGGCCGGCATGGTCTATTCGGCCAGCTTCACCGCCTTTTCCGCGACGATCCTGTCGATCGGCTTCGTTCTGGCCTTCTCGCGCATCCGCACGGTGATCACCATCGCCCTGCCGGTGCTGATCGTGGTGGGCGCCTATGTCGGGCTGGGCGGGCCGGTTCCCGCCGTGTTCGAGCAGCGCGTCGGCGATGCCGTGGTCTCCGGCGATCCCACCAAGGCGGGCACGTTCGTCGGCCGCTCGGTGCTGATCCAGGAAGCCTGGGAGATGTCCGGCGACAACCTGCTGATCGGTCTCGGCAGCGACGGCTACCGCAAGGCCAGCGTCTACGGCATGCCGGTTCACCAGCTCTACCTGCTGGTGCTCAACGAGGGCGGCATCGTCTCGTTCCTGGGCCTCAGCCTGATGTTCGCGGCGATGTTCGTCCACGGGATCTTCATTACCGGGCGAAGCCGGACGGACGGAGTCTCGGCCCTGGCGATCCTGGGCGTGTTCTTCATTTACGCCATGTCCCTGCCGCACATGTTCGCGCGGATGTGGAACGGCCCGGTGATGCTGATGCTGGCGCTTGCCGCCGCCGGTGCCGCCGCTTCGGCGCTCACCACGGTGCGGCGCCCCCGATGGAACAATCGGCACCTCCCGGCAGACGGCCAGGGCGCCCAACCAGAAACAGAACGGACCCCGGAAGCAGGATGACCCCCATCGAAAGCGCCAGCGAGGCCAGAGTCGCCGGGCAAGGCTTTGCCTCGCGCCTGTCCCGCATCCCGGCACGCTGGAAAGGCGCCGGGATGCTGAAACCGCATCTCGCCAGCATCGGCCACTTGCTCTCGGGCAATTTCGGCGGCGTGATGATCATGATGGCCAGCCTGGCCATCGCCACTCGCGCGCTGGGGCAGGAACAGTTCGGCGTGCTGGCGGTGATCCTCTCGATCGGGCGCGTCTGCGAACGCCTGATCCGCTTCGAATCGTGGCAGCCGCTGGTGCGCTTCGTTGCCGCCGAGGAAGAGACCGGCGACAGCGCCCGGATCTCCTCGCTCTATGCCTATGGCCTGATGCTGGACGTGGGCAGCGCGCTCGTCGCCGCCTTGCTCAGCGTGGCGGTGGCGTGGTTCGCGGGGGACCTGATCGGCATCGGCCGCAGCAATGTGGACCTCGTCGCGATCTACGCCTGCGCGATCGCCTGCAACCCGCGCGGCATGTCCAGCGCGGCGCTGCGACTGGCGGGGCGGTTCCGCACCCTGGCCTATGTCCAGCTCGCCTCCTTCGTGGTGCGCTTCGCATTCTCGGTGCTGATCTACGCGCTGGGCGGCGGGCTGCTGTGGTTCGTGCTGGTCTGGACGGCCAGCCAGATCCTCGATTCGGCGCTGTTCAACCTCTCCGGCTTCCGCGCCCTCAACGATACCGGCATCCCCAGCCCGCTCAAGGCCGACTGGCGCGACCTGCCGGGGCGGTTTCCGGGCTTCATGCGCTTCGCCATATCGACCAACCTCTCCTCGACCTTGCGCACGATGACGCACGAGATGGACACGCTGCTGGTCAGCACGTTCGCCGGGGCGAGCGCGGCGGGACTCTACTACCTCTCGCGCCGCATCGCGCGGGTGGCGCAGACGGCGGGCGACATGATCCAGACAGTGATCTACCCCGACCTCGCGCGGCTCTGGAACAAGGTGGGGCCGGGGGCGATGGGGCAGCTGGTCTCGATGCTGCAACTCTCGCTGGCGGGCATCGCCCTCACCGCCGTGGGCGCCTGCTGGCTGGTGGGCAAACCGGCGATCGAGTTGGTGTTCGGGCCGGGCTTCTCCGACAGTTACGAGCTGCTGCTGGTCCAGCTTTTCGCCGTGCTGCTGACCCTCCACGGCACCCCGGCCCGCGCCGCGCTGCTGGCGATGAACCGGCCGACTTACGTGCTGATCTCCAGCTTCGCCGCGGCGGCCGCCTTCTTCTCCGTGGCCTTGCTGCTGATCCCGCGCTTCGGGGCGCTGGGGGCCAACTACGCGCATATCGCTTTCGGGGTGGCCACGGTGATCCTGCTCGACACCGCATTCTGGCGCAACTTGCGCCGCGCCGAGCGGGAGGCCCAACCCGCCCCCAAGCCCGCTTTCGCCGCCGAGGCCGAGGCATGACCGCCCACGCCCCCGCCGACGATTTCGCCAGAACCGCAGAGGCGCCGCGGCCGCTGAGGGTCAGCTCGATCATCACCAGCCTGACCTCGGGCGGCGCCGAGATCCTCGTCACCAACCTCAACGCCGCCTTCGCAGCCCGGGGAGCAGCCGGCACCATCGTCGCCTTCTGCGACGCGCCGGCCCTGGGCAACTCGCCCGAGATGGAGGCCGAACTCGCCGCGCAGATCGCCGAGAGCGGGTGCCGCTTCGAATCGCTGGGGCTCGGCCGGAGCCGCCGCCTGCTGCCGGGCGTCCTGGCGCTGCGCCGCCACCTTGCCGCCGCCCGGCCCGACGTGGTCCACGTCCATACCGTGCGCGCGGTGGCGATGCTGGCGCTATCCGGCTTTTCCGGCCCGATCGTGTTCACCTACCACAATAGCCGCCTGAGCTTCCCGCCCGCCCTCTTCGCCGCGATCGACCGGGTGGTGAACCACTACGTCGCCATCAGCAACGACACGGCAGGCATGTACCGGCGGCTGTCGAAGCGGCCTTTCACGCTGATCCAGAACGCGCCGTCCTCGCGCTACAAGGCCGGATCGCCGCGCGTGGCCGCGCGCCGCCCCTGCAACGTGCTGAGCGTGGGCGCGATCTCCGACCAGAAGAACTACCCGCTGCTGATCGAGACCGCGCGCATCCTCAAGGACCGCGCCACCCCCGCCTTTCCGCCGCCGGTCCTGCGCGTGGCGGGCGGCGGCGAGGGGCTGGAGGGCCTGCGCGCCGAAGTCCGCGCACAGGGGCTGGAGGGCGTGGTCGAATTCCTGGGCGAGCGGCGCGACGTGCCCGATCTCATCACCCGCAGCGACCTCTTCCTCAATACCTCGCACTACGAGGGATTTTCGGTCGCGATCCTGGAAGCCATGGCCATGGGCCTGCCGGTGATCGCCACCGACGTGGCGGGCAACCGGGGGCTGGTCCGCCCCGGCCAGAACGGACTGCTCTGCCCGCCCGACCGGCCGCAGACCCTGGCCGCGGCTATCCTGCGGCTGACACAGGACAATTCGCTTTATCGGCAGTTTTCCGCGGGTGCGCTGGTCACCAGCCGGGAGTACACGATCGAGAACGCCGCCGCCCGGCACCTCGAACTCTATGCCTCCCTGCTGCGCCGCCGCGTTCCCCAAAAGGACTAGTCTCTATTAGGACGCACCCGTCCCGGATGCCCTTTTTGCGCGTTTCCGCTTTGACCGCATAGTCCATCCTCGAAGACCGTACCGCATGGACGGTTACGCACCAGGCCCGTCCCGAGGGGGGGCGGCAGGGATCGAAAGCCGCCCGCATGGCGGCGCACTTCACCTCTCTGGAGGGGCACCTATGTCGACTGCAATCGCGCCTAGCCCGATCGGCGGCGCGCCGGCGCATTACCGCGGACCGGCGCTCTCGCGGGATGATTCATCCGCTTCCGACCAGCAGGTCGGCCCCCGCGACCTGCTGCGCGTGATCTACCGCCACCGCACGATGATGGCGCTGATCGTGGGCGTGATCACGCTGGGCGTACTGGTCCAGCAATTGCTGTCGCCCACCCTCTATCGCTCGTCCTCGACCGTGCAGGTGGAGCTGATCGACGAAGTCGGCACCAACCAGGCAGACGTGAACTCGCGCAATGCCGAACGCGTCGCCAATGCCGTGCGCCTGCACCGTTCGCGCTCCGCCGCCGAGCAGGTGGTGAACGACCTTCACCTGACCAAGGACAACGATTTCCTCAAGGAGCTGGGCAATATCCCCGCCGACAAGCGGGTGCTCCAGCAAGTGGCGACCAACAAGGTCCTGTCGATGGTCTCGATCAATTCCGAGGCCGGTTCCGACCTCGTCGAGATCGGCGTGACGGCCGGATCGCCGGTCCTGGCGGCAGCGATCGCCAACCAGATCCCGGTCTCGGTCCGCTCGCTGCGCACGATGAAGACCAACGAGCGCCGTTCCGAACTGCTCGCCTCGCTGGAGCAGGAACAGCAGGCCCGCGCGGCCGAGGCCGAGGAGACCGCCCAGCGCGTCGCCGATTTCCGCGCCCAGCACCAGATGCTGACCGGCGCGGGCGGGGCCGAGGACCTGGCCCAGATCAACCGCATCGCCGTGCAGAGCGCCGCCGCCATGGCCGCGCGCGATGCCGCTTCGGCCCGCAGCGCCGGTATCGCCCGCGCCAGCCGGATGCAGAGCACGGCAATGGCCAGTTCCGGCGTGCTCGACCAGCTCGAACGCACGCGCGGCGAACTGATCGCGGAAACCTCCAAGCTGTCCACCAGCCTGGGACCCAACCATCCCGACGTGAAGCGGCTGGCTTCCCAGCTTGCCACCGTCAACGAAGGCATCGTCCGGGAACAGGCCCGCGTGCAGGGCGCCGCCCAGGCCGACGCTTCGGCCAAGGCCTCGCAGATGACGGAACTCGCCCGCAGCGAGGCCGCCGGAAACAGCGCCCAGGCCAGCCGCCTCGAAGGCATCGTCGCCGGGCTCAGCTCCACCGCCTATCGCAACACCGCCAATTCCGTGCAGCTCGAGAAGCTGGTGCGCGAATCGACGCTGGCGGACGATGCCTACAAGGCGATCGCCGGACGCGTCGAACAGGTTCGCGCGCAGATGCAGATGGAAGGCGTGTCCTCCTCGGTCGTCTCCCCGGCCGTGCCGGACTACGACCCGGTTGCCCCGGCGCCGGTCAAGATGGCGATCACCGCCTTCCTCGGCTCCAGCGTGCTGGCCTTCCTGATCGCCTTCGCCCGCGACTTCCTGGACGACCGCCTGCGCACCACCGCGCAGATCCGCCGCCTCTTCGGGCTGCCGACCCTGGGCATGCTGCCCCTGCTGACCCGCAGCCTTTCGGAAGACCCGAAGGACAGCCCGGTCATCAAGGAACCGCAGTCGCTCTTCGCCGAAGTCGCCCGCTCGACGTATACCGAAGTGCGGGCGCTGGACCGCCGCCCTGCGGCCTCGCGCGGCAACTCGCAGGTCGTGCTGGTCACCTCGCCGCTGCCCGGTGACGGCAAGTCCACGGTCTCGCTGACGCTGGCCGCCGCAGGCATCGCCATGGGCGACCGCACGGTGATCCTCGACCTCGACTTGCGCAAGCGCGGCGCGCTCCAGCGGCTCCAGAACGAGATGCAGATGCCCGACCTGGTGGACATCGTCTGCGGCCGCGCCGATCTCGACAGCCTGGTCGGCCCGCGCTCGGCCCATCCCTACGACGGCTCGCTGCTGACGGCCCAAGATGGGGGGCAGCATGGAACCGAAGGCGGACAGGTCATCGAACAGCCGGACGGCGCCAACCAGATCGTCCTGCTCAGCGCCCGCGAGCCGGTGGCCGAACCCGCGCTGCTGCTCTCGTCCAACCGCCTCAAGGGCCTGCTCGACCAGCTCAAGGAGCGCTTCGAGCTGGTGATCATCAACGCCCCTGCCGCCCTGGCGGTGCGCGATGCCCGCGCCATGTGCCACTTCGCGGACCAGACCGTGCTGGTCGCCCGCTGGGGCCACACCACCGGCGACCAGATGCGCGCCGCGCTGGAGATGCTGGACGACAGCGTCGGCGGGGTGATCTTCGACCAGGTCGACTACGCCGAACATGCCCGCCGCCGCTACGGCGACTCCGTGCAGTTCTACGCGGACTCGGCCAGCTACTACTCCTCGCCGGTGCCCGTCCGCGACGAATGGGCCGCCAAAGTACGCCGCTTCTTCCGGGGCCATTCCTGGCGCCCCGCGGAAGCGTGAGCAGGAGCGCGCGAGTGGCCTTCGCTTCCCTTCGATTGCTCGCCTCGCTGCTTCTGCTCACCCTTCTGCCGCTGCTGCTCCTGCTGGGCCTCGGCGTGCTGATCTCGATGGGCCGCCCGGTGCTGTTCCGACAGCGCCGGGCAGGCCGCGAGGGGCGGGACTTCACGCTGCTCAAGCTGCGCTCGATGCGCGAGGCCACCGGGCCGGACGGCAAACCGCTGCCCGACGAGGCCCGCGTCACCGCTTTCGGCCGCTTCCTGCGCCGCAGCCGGCTCGACGAACTGCCGGGCCTGTGGAACGTGGCGACAGGCGACATGACGTTCGTCGGCCCGCGGCCGCTGCTGCCCGAGACCATCGCCGGTCTCGGGCAGCGCGGCGCGGCGCGCGGCCGGGTGCGGCCGGGCCTGACCGGCTGGTCGCAGGTCAACGGCAATACCCTGCTCTCGCTCGACGAGAAGATCGCGCTCGACCTCTGGTACGTGGACAATGCCTCGCCCTTGCTGGACCTGCGGATCGTGATGCTGACGCTCTGGGTCATGGTCGGCGGCGAACGCCGCTCGCGCGAGGTGGTGCTGGCGGATTGAGGGGGCTGGCTCGCCTCCCCCTCCCACACCCGCTCATGCTGAGCTTGTCGAAGCATCGGACCCTTGCGCCACGCCCGAGGGGCCTTCGACAGGCTCAGGCTGAGCGGGTTGAGATGAGGTGAGATGAGGTGAGGTGAAACGGGAGGAGATCAGGCAAGGCTGGTTACCCCGGCTGCCTCCCCGTCCCGCTCAGCCTGAGCCTGTCGAAGGCCCCTCAGCCAAGCACCCCCTCCTCAGTCCAGCAGCAGCGCATCCAGCGACTCCACCACATGATCCGCCGCATGGGCGGCGCTGGTGGGGGTGCAGGCGTGGATGCGGCCTTCGCGCAGGATCTGCACGGTGGTCCAGCCGCGCGCGCGGGGGGTGACGAAATCCTTGGCGGCGTTGTCGGCGATATAGACATGCGCGGCAGGCGGAAGGCCGGACCACTGCTCGACCATCTCGTAGGCCATGGCATGGGGCTTGCCGCAGCCCTCGGGCAGGAGGCCGGTGAGGATGACCTTGCCGATGCGCTCGTAGAGGCCCAGCGCCGCGACCTTGTTGCCCTGGGTCTGGGCGGGGCCGTCGGTGATGATGGCGCTGGCGCGCGCGCCGATCCGGCCGAGCAGCCGCAGCGCGTCGGGGGCCAGCGCAATCTCGGGGGCATGGCCGCGATAGAGCGCCACCAGCGGCGCCACATCCACCTCCGCCAGCCCCATGGCGGCCAGCGCCGCATCGAACACCGTGCCGCGATGCCCTTCGTCCAGCAGGCGCGTGCAGTGCTCGGCATAGCCGGAAACGCCCCGCGTCTCCTCCAGATGCCGCCCCACCGCGGCAAAGCCGGAGCGGGCGAAATCGCGTTCGAGATAGAGCGTGTCGTCGAGATCGAGCACGACCACCGGGTGGCTCAGGGTGACCCGGCGTTCCTCGGGATCGGGATAGGCGGCGGCGTCAGCCACGGAACACGGCGTTGTCGTAGCGCACCATGGTCACGCCCTCGCGCCAGTGGTCGCTCGCGCATTCGGAGAGCCCCGCCACGCGGGCGAGCAGGCTCTCGGCGAAGCGGCCTCCGGCATGATCGGCCAGCGGATAGCCGCCGCCGAAGCGGGCATTGATCTCGAAGACGCGCGGGCCGGCATCGGGATCGTCGATCAGCTGGAAGCAGAGCACGCCCTCGGCGGCGCCTTCGCGGCCGAGGGCCGCGGCGATCTGGCCGGCGATGGCGATCATGCGCGGGTCGCGCACGGTGCGGCCCTTCTCCACTTCCCCGGCGCGCGTCGAGATGCGCAAGTGCGGGATCGCCGAGCGCATCCGGCCGCGTGCGTCGAGGTACATGTTGATGGTATATTCCGGCCCGCGCAGCAGTTCCTGCACCAGCATCGGCTCGGGATAGTCCGCGCGGATCTCCGCCGCCGATCGCAGCACGCCGATCCCCCGGCTGGCGCTGCCGCCCACCGGCTTGGCGAAGAGCGGGAAGTTCCAGCCCGCCGGGTCGGCGCGCAGGTCCTCGATCCGGGCGGTGCGGGGCACCGGGACCCCGGCCTCGGCCAGGACGGCGATGGTGCGTTCCTTGTCCCGCACGACGTCGATCACGCCCGGCGCGCTGACGTGGACCATGGTGCCCAGCTCGGCAAAGAGTTCACGGGCGCGGGACAGCACGTCCAGCTCGGTGTCGATGGTCGGCACCAAGAGGTCGATCTTCTCGCGCGCGCAGTGGTCCAGCAGGCGCTCGACATAGTCCGGCGCGGTGCAGCGCGGCACCTGGAAGGCCGCTTCGGCCTCCAGACAGGCGGCGCTGAGTTCCGGTTCGAGGTCGCAGGCGTGGATCTCGGCGCGCAGGCCCAGCTTCTCGGCGGCGCGGCGAAAGCAGCGCGTGAGTTCGACCCGGCGCCCCGCCGAGGTGAAAAGTATGCGTACCACGTTCATTCCCCCATTCACCGTTTCGCGCCGGCCCCTGTCAACGGTGCCCCTTCATCGCGACCTGCCCTATGGCCAGCGTCCCGACGCACCTCCGCCGCGACCCGCGCGACGACCTGGTCCCACTGCCGCAAGATGCGCTCGGGCCGGAAGCGCGCCATGGCCTGCGCTGCGGCGGCACCCATCTCGACGCGTGCGGCGGGATCGTCTGCCAGCTGCGCCATCGCCCGGCCCAGGGCGGCGGGCGCCTCGTTCTCCACCAGCACGCCGCTGCGGCCGTTCTCCACCATGTCGGCGGGTCCGAAGTCGCAATCGGCAGCGATCACCGGCAGGCCCGCCGACATCGCCTCGCCCAGCACGTTGGGAAAGCCCTCGTAGCGGGAGGAGAGCACGAAGATCCCCGTCTCGGCCACCCAGGCGCGCGGCCGGGGGCTGAGCCCGCGCAGTTCGACCCGGCCTTCGAGCCCCAGGTCCGCGATCTGCCGCTCCAGCGCGGCGCGCTCCGGCCCCTCGCCCCAGATGTCGAGCTGCCAGTCCGACCGGCGCGCCGCCACTTCGGCGAAAGCCGCGACCAGCAGGTCGAAGCCCTTCTGATGGGTGAGCCGCCCCACCGCGCAGAAGCGCTTCACCTCGCTCGCGGCGCGCGCGACGTCGGGCGGCGGCACCGGGTTGGGGATCGTCACCAGCTGATCGGCCACGGCGGCGGGAAAGCAGCGCCGCACCGCCTCGGTCTGGCAGACCACGGCATCGGCGCGGCGATAGAGCAGGCGCAGCAGCAGGTTCCACAAGGGATGGGTGCCCTGCCGCTCGGGATTGTTGCGCTCGGCGCAGATGAGGCGGGTGCCGGTGCCGACCGTGGCGAGCGCGGCGATGAGGTTGTTCTTGGTGAGGAACGAGACGATCACGTGCGGTCGTCGCTCCGTGAGCACCCGGCGCAGCGCGGCGACGCGCCCGGCGATCCCGGCAAAGCCGCTGGCGCCGCCCAGCCGGTGCAGGCGCACCGCTTCCGGCAGGCGGTGGAACACCGGGTCCTCGGGCCTGTCGAAGGCGATCACCTCAACTTCGCACCCATCTCTGCACCAGTGATGCGCGAGCTGGGCGATCACTTGCTCCGCGCCCCCGGCGCCAAGGCCCGAGGCGAGGATCGCGATACGCATGGTGCCGGGTGAAAGTGCCAAGGCCCCCTCTTTCGCCTGCCTGAAAACCTGTTCCCTGATTGGCCCGAACCTAGCGAAAGCAGCACCCGCGCGCAGACGGTCATGCGGTCTAACCCTTTATTGGAGCGGGCGATTCGAAAATGGCGGGCATGCCCACCGCCGGGAGAGGTCCGCCCGTGCCTTCCCGCCATTCCTGCAATTCCGTCATCCTGAGTGGGTACGCCCTAATCGCGCTCCCGTTCGCTTCATGCATCCGCCAGACTGCCGCGACCCCAGACTGCCGACCGAGGGGACCGGTAGCGACAGTCGACACGGGCAAACGACACGGGCGAAAGGGGATCGGGATAATGGAACGCGACTTGTCGCAGCGCGCGGGTGCCAACCTGGCGCAAGGCCGGGAATTTCCGGCCGCCGCGCCCCTGGCGGACGGCGCCCCCACCGAACCGGCCGGTCTCTCCGCCGCCGTGTCCACCGGTCTCAGCGACGGCCCCGGCGGGCTGGGCAAGAGCGCCCGGCCCAGCCTGGGGGTGCTGGCGGCGAGCGGATTGCTGGGCGTTCTCTATCTCGGACTGGTCGGGCGCCTGCTCGCCTTCCCGATCGGGCGCGACGAGAACCTGTTCATCACCGTCTCGCGGCTCTGGGGTACCGGGGATATCTACCGCGACTTCGGCTACAACCACCTGCCCTACCTGCCCTACCTGCTCGGCGGGCTCTACTGGCTGACCGGGACCGGCCATTTCCTCCTGCTCGGCCGCCTGCTCATCGCGGCGGCCTGGGCCCTGGCGATCGCCGCGCTCTGGCTGATCGCGCGGCGGCAGCGCACCGGCTTTCCGGCTTTCTTCGCCGCCGCCGTCCTGCTGATGGGCAATGTCCTGCTGATCGGGCCGCCCGGCATGATGGTCAGCAACAACTTCCTGCCCCTGCCCTTTGCGCTGCTGGCGATCCACTTCCTGCTCTGCGGGCTCGATCGCGAGCGGCCTTCGTGGATGTGCTGCTTCGTGGCGGGCGTGCTGGTCTCGATCGCGGTAGGGTTCAAGGCCAACTACATCTTCCTCGCCCCCTTCCTGGCGGCGGCCACGCTGTTCGCGCCGCTGGCCCATCCGCTGCGCCAGCGGCTGGTCTGCGGGATCGTGCCGCTGGCGCTGGGCGGCCTGACCGGCGGCATTCCCGTGCTGATCGCCATCGCCTCCGACCCGGACGCCTTCTTCGCCCATACCATCCGCTACTTCACGCAGCTCCAGCCCAACTACTGGATGCATTCGACCGAACCGAAAGTGGTCGGCCTGGCCCAGAAGATCCTGCTGGCGGAGGACATCTGGACCGCCAACGCCACCCTGCTGGCGCTTGCGGGCGCGGTCGTGCTGGTCGCCCTGCCGCTGCGCCGGCGCGGCTGGCGCGACGGGCTGCTGGCGGTCTGGTCCTGGCCGGTAGTGCTGGCCGCCGCGCTGGCGCTGATGGGCGTGATCGTCGCCTTCGTGCCGAGCCCGTCCTTCCCGCAATATTTCGTGCCGCCCATCCCCTTCCTGGTGCTGCTGGTACTGGTGCTGCGTGCGCGCACTCTCAGCGAGAACCGGCTGGCCGCCGATGCGGTGCTACTCTCGCTGGCGGTCGTGGCGGTGCTCTGCGCCGCCTCGCGGCTGGGGCCGGGCATGATCTCGCTGACGCGCCCCGGCTCGTGGGTGGGGGTGAAGATCCACGGCGAGATGCGCGGGCTGGTGCGCAGCGCCGGTGCCTCTTCGGGAGACAGCGTGGCCACGTTCTCGCCGCTGCTGGCCGTGGAGGGCGGACTGGGCGTGCCGGGCGAATTCGCGGCGGGCCAGTTCGTCTACCGCGTGGCCGACTACATGCCCCCGCACGACCGCGTCTACTGGACCACCACGTCGCCGACCCGGTTGACCGCCTGGCTCGACGCCAACCGGCCCGCAACCATCCTGGTGAGCGGCGAGGAACCGTTGGAACAGCCCCTGGCCGACTATGCCCGCAGCCACGGCTACCTGGAATTCGCCAGCCGCCGCAACGGCACCGGGCCGGTGCTCTACCGCAGGCCGCTGAAGAACGACGAGCTGGAGTAAGGTGCTGTAATGCGCGTTGGAAAACGGCTTGGATAATCCGTCGTCCCGGACCTGATCCGGGACGACGTGTGCTTCAGGAACCCGGCTTCCCCAAAAGAGCGCCGCCCCCGTTTGCAGAAACAGTTTGCAAACATAACCCGCGCCGATCGCCGCGGATCGGCCCGAAAAACGGCGAAAAATGCCCCCTGCGGGCACTCTTGCGGAACCGGACCTTAGCCCTTTGGCACCCCCACTGGCTAAAGCTGCCTAACCCCGATGAACACTTCTCCGCCGGACCGATCTGCCCTTAACCTTGGCGCATCGATCGGAGAAATTCTCCCGAAAATTCCGACACCGGAGGTGCGGTCATGAAAGTCGTCCTGCTCGCCGGGGGCCTCGGGTCCCGCCTTGCCGAAGAAACGGTTCGTATACCCAAGCCGATGGTCGAAGTGTCCGGCCGTCCGATCATGCTCCATGTCATGGATATCTACGATCGCTGGGGCCACAACGACTTCATCGTCGCCTGCGGTTACAAGGCAATGGCCATCAAGAGCTTCTTCCAGGACCTTCATCTCATGTCGAACGACTTCACGGTCGGCATCGGCAATGGCGAGATGGCGCTGCGGCCCACATCGAAGATCGACTGGCGCGTCTCGGTGGTCGATACCGGCCTTGCGACGATGACCGGCGGCCGCCTGAAGCGCCTGCGCTCCTGGCTGGACGACGAGACGTTCATGGTCACCTATTCGGACGGCGTCGGCAATGTCGATCTCGACGCGCTGCTGGCGTTCCACCGCTCCCACGGCAAGCTCGCCACCGTCACCGCGGTGCAGCCCCCGGCGCGCTTCGGCAACCTGGAACTGGGCCCGTGCGACGGCGACGGCGGCCAGGTGGTGGAGTTCACCGAGAAGGTCATCAAGTACGAAACCTGGATCAACGGCGGCTTCTTCGTCTTCGAACCGGGCGTGCTGGACTACCTGACCGGCGACGAGGAACCGCTGGAGCAGGCGCCGCTGACGCGCCTTGCCCATGACGGTCAGCTCATGGCCTACAAGCACAAGGGCTTCTGGCACCCGATGGACACCGTGCGCGACCGCGACACGCTGGACAAGCTGGGCACCCAGACCCTGCCGCCATGGATGGATTTCGAGAACGGCCAGCCGGTGCTCAGCACCGATGTCCCGACGAAGCTGCAACATGCCTGATAAAGGCTCACTGAATCAGGCGCTTGTTTCGGCATACCGGGGCAAGCGGATTCTGGTGACCGGCCACACCGGCTTCAAGGGTGGCTGGTTATGCCTCTGGCTCAGGCAACTGGGCGCAGAGGTCATCGGGATCGCCTTGCACCGCCCCCCGCAAGGCCCTGACATGTTCCACGCGGTCGACCTGGGGGGGCTGGTCGACCACCGCATCGCCGATATCCGCGATGCCGCCGCCTACGAGAACGCCTGCCGGGGCGTGGAACCCGACCTCGTGTTCCACCTCGCGGCGCAGGCGCTGGTGCGGCCGTCCTACGAGGATCCGGTGGAGACGTTCGCCACCAACGTCACCGGCACGGCGGTCGTGCTCGATGCCGTGCGGCGCATGCCCTCGGCGCGCGGCGTGGTCGTCGTCACCAGCGACAAGTGCTACGAGAACCGCGAGTGGGAATGGCCCTACCGCGAGACCGACGAACTGGGCGGCGCCGATCCCTACAGCGCGTCCAAGGGCTGTACCGAACTGGTCGCCGCGGCCTTCCGGCGTTCCTATTTCTCCGATCCCGCAGGCTGCCAGATCGCCACCGTGCGCGCGGGCAACGTGATCGGCGGGGGCGACAACTCGCTCGACCGGCTGCTGCCCGACGTGGTGCGCGCCACCGTGGCGGGCACGGCGGTGACCATCCGCAACCCGGCCAGCGTGCGCCCCTGGCAGCACGTGCTGGAACCGCTGGCGGGCTATCTGATGCTGGGTGCGCGGCTTCTTGGAGAGGATGCGCCGCGCTTTGCCGAGGCCTGGAACTTCGGCCCCAGCGCCGACGGCTTCATCGATGTCGAGGCGATCGCCCGCAGCTTCCAGCAGGCCTGGGGCGAAGGCGTGGCGCAGATCGCCTTCGGGCGGCGGCCCGACGATCCGCACGAGGCGGGGATGCTGACGCTGGACAGCAGCAAGGCCCATGCCCGCCTCGACTGGCGCCCGCGCCTCTCGACCGAGGAGGCCGTGGCGATGAGCGCCCGGTGGTACCGCGCCTTCGCGGCCGGAAACGAAGACATGCGCGCCTTCAGCGAGGCGCAGATCGCCCACTATTCCGGCGATTTCACCGAAACACTTCAGGGGGAAGCACTATGCGCGTGAATTACGGTCAGACTGTCCACGGCGAGGAAGAGATCGCCGCCGTCATGGAAGTCCTGCGGACCTCCACCCAGATGGGGCCGAAAGTGCGGGCCATGCAGGAGCAGGTCTCGGCGCTGTTCGCCAAGGACCACGGCATCATGGTCAATTCCGGTTCCTCGGCGAACTATCTCGCGGTCGAGCTGCTGAACCTGCCCGAGGGCAGCGAGGTGATCACCCCGGCGCTGACCTTCGCCACCACCGTCGCGCCGATCGTGCGCTCGCGGCTGGTGCCCGCTTTCGTGGACTCGGCGGTCGGCACCTACAATATCGACGTCGAGAAGATCGAGGCGATGATCGGGCCGAACACCAAGGCGATGATGATCCCCTCGCTGATCGGCAACCTGCCCGACTGGGACCGCATCCGCGAGATCGCCGACAAGCACGGCCTGATGGTGATCGAGGACAGCGCCGATACCCTGGGCGCCACCCTGCGCGGCACCAGCACCGGCACCCGTTCGCACATCTCCACCACCAGCTTCTACGGCTCGCACGTCATCAATGCGGCGGGCAACGGCGGCATGCTCTGCGTTTCCGACGAAGACCTCGCCCGCCGCGCGCTGCTCCTACGTTCCTGGGGGCGGACCAGCTCGCTCTACGTGGACTCGGAAAGCATCGAGAAGCGCTTCAACGTCGCGCTCGACGGTATCGACTACGACGCCAAGTTCCTGTTCGACGAACTCGGCTTCAATGTCGAACCCTCGGAAATGGGCGCCGCCTTCGGGCTGGTGCAGCTCAAGAAGCTCGACAACAACATTGCCGCGCGCGAGCACAATTTCGAGCGGCAATATGCCTTCTTCAAGCAGTACGAAGACTGGTTCGTCCTGCCCGAGCAGCTTCCCGAATCGCGCACCGGCTGGCTGGCCTTCCCGCTTTGCATCCGCGAGGACGCGCCTTTCACCCGCACCCAGATGCAGATCTGGCTGGAAGAGCGCGACATCCAGACCCGCCCGGTCTTCACCGGCAATATCCTGCGCCAGCCCGCCATGAAGAACGTGACGCTCAAGGCGCCGCCCGAAGGCTGCCCGGTGGCCGACGCGGTGATGAAGGGCGGCATCCTGCTCGCCTGCCATCACGGCCTGACCGAGGCGCACATCGATTTCATGCACGAGACCTTCGAAGGCTTCGTCCGCTCCCTGTCCACCACCCCTTCGCGGGAGGCCGCCAATGCTTGAAATGCCGATCCCTGAGCAGAACGCCACCGACGTCCTGTCCGAGTGCCGCGCCTGCAAGGCCCCCGCGCCTTACCTGTTCCTGCCGCTGGGCGACCATGCCCCCGGCCAGATGCTGATCCGCCCGGACGACCTCGGCCGCGAGCAGCCCGCCTTCCCGCTCAACACCCAGGTCTGCCTGGAATGCGGGCTGGTGGAAATCGCCGACCAGATCCCGGCGGACTTCTTCCGCCACTACCTCTACGTCCCCTCGGGCGCGGCGCGCATGCACAGCCACTTCGCGGACTTCGCCACAGTGCTGGCGCAGCGCGCGGAAGGCGGGCTGATCGTCGACATCGGCAGCAACGACGGGCTGCTGCTGGCCGCCTGCAATGCGCTGGGCTGCAAGACGCTGGGCTTCGACCCGGCCGAGAACATCGCCGCCATGGCCGCCGAGCGGGGCGTGGAAACCCATATCGACTACTTCACGCCGACCTCCGCCGAACTGGTCCGCTCGCAGCGCGGCCCGGCGAAAGTGATCTCCACCACGAACACTTTCAACCACATCGGCGACCTCCATACTTTCATGGAGGCGATCTGCATCCTGCTCTCGGATGACGGGACGTTCGTGATCGAAGTACCCCGCGCCAAGGAGTACATCGACCACACCGAGTTCGATAACATCTACCACGAGCACGTTTCCGAGTTCAGCCTGCTCTCGATCGTCAAGCTCGCCGCCTTCTTCGACCTCGAAGTGACCGACGCGCTCTCGCTGCCCGACATTCACGGCGGCTCGATGCGCGTGTTCCTGAACCGCAAGGCGGCCGGGATCGGCCCCTCGCAGTCGGTCGGCGAGATGCTGCGCGACGAACTGTCGGGCGGGATGCTGCTGCCGGAAACCTACGACGCCCTCGCCCGCGACGTGGCCGAGATGGGCCGCGACGTGCGCGCCATGCTGGACGAGATGAAGGCCCAGGGCCTGAAGATCGCGGGCTACGGCGCTTCCGCGCGGGGCAATACGCTGATCACCCATTTCGGCATCGACACCAGCTATCTCGACTTCTTGGTGGACCGCAATCCGCTGAAACACGGGCTCTATTCGCCGAATACCCGCATCCCGATCCGCCCTGTAGAGGCCATCGAGGAAGAAAAGCCCGACGTGCTCTTCGTGCTCGCCTGGAATTTCTTCGACGAGATCTTCGAGCAGCAGGCCGAATTCCGGGCCCGCGGGGGCAAGTTCCTGGTGCCGCTGCCGGTGCCACGGATCGTGTGCTGAACTGAACGGTCCGGGGCCGGTGCGAAAACCGGCCCGGACATTTGCGGAAGGGTTGCCCAGTGGCGGAAGGGGTTACGCTGCTTACCGGAGCCGGCGGTTTCATCGGCGCCCATCTCGTTGCCCGCCTTCTGGGGGAAGGTGCGCCCGTTCATGTGATCGTGCGCCCTTCGACCGAACTGGGCAGGCTGGCGCCTTTCGCCGAGAGCCTGACGATCCACCGCATCGACCTGTCGGACCGGCTGGCGATCCGCGCCTGCATCCACGATCTGGCGCCGCGCCGGGTGTTCCATCTCGCCGCCGAGACCCGCCTGCCACCGCAGCCGGACTTCACCGCCGCCCGCGGTACGAGCGCGATCTATCTCCAGCCCGCGCTCAACCTGCTGGAGCCGCTGGCCGAACTCTCCCGCCCACCCGAAGTGGTGGTGCGCGCCGGCACCATCGCGGAATATGGAGAGGCCGCGCTGCCCTACCGCGAGCATGAACGCGCGATCCCCGCCACGCCTTACGGCGCGGGCATGCTGGCCACGACCGACGCCATTGCCATGCTGAAACCCCGCCTGCCCTTCCCGGTGATCACCGCCCGCCTCGCGCTCTGCTACGGGCGGGGACAGGCACCGAGCTTCCTGATCCCGGCCATGATCGACGCCTGCCTCTCGCACCGGCCGATGACCGTGCGCCGCCCCCACGACCGGCGCGACCTGCTCCACGTCGACGATGCGGTGGATGCGCTGCTGCATATCGCCCGGCTGGCGCCGCAAGACATCGACGTCGTCAACATCTCCACCGGCGAGGCCCCCACCATGGAGGATGTCGCGCGCCGGATAGAAGCCGTCACCGGCTGCGGCGAAGGCGTGCTGGTGCGCGCGGAGATCCAGGGCGATCCGGTGGAACTGCGCTCCAGCCCGGATCTGGCCGCCGCGCGGCTCGGCTGGCGCCATCGCATCACTCTCGACGAAGGCCTCGCCCGCACCATCGCGGACGAACAGTCCCTCTGCACGAAAGCAGGATAGATCCGTGAACGCCGAGCCGAAAACCCTGGTTTCCATTCTCGTTCCCGCCTTCAACGAGGAACTCAACGTCGTGCGCTGCTACGAGGCGATCGTGCGCGTCTTCGAGAAGCTGCCCGAATACAGCTACGAAATCATCGTTACCGACAACCATTCGACCGACCGCACGTTCGAACTGCTGGAAGACCTCGCCCGCAAGGACCCGGCGCTGAAGGTCATCCGCTTCTCGCGCAACTACGGCTACCAGCGCTCGCTGCTCTGCGCCTACAAGGCGGCGACCGGCGCCTGCTCGATCCAGCTCGACTGCGATCTTCAGGATCCGCCCGAACTGATACCGGAGATGCTGGGCCTGTGGCGCAGCGGCCACCAGGTGGTCTACGGCATCCGCCGGTCGCTGAAGGACGGTTTCTTCATCGCCACCCTGCGCCGCGCCTTCTACCGCTTCATCACCTGGATCAGCGACGACGACCTGCCGGTCAATGCCGGGGAGTTCCGCCTCGTCGACCGGCGCATCCTGGTGGAACTGCACAAGGTGGAGGACGCCTCGCCCTATCTGCGCGGGCTGATCAGCGCGATGGGCTTTTCGCAGGTGGGCCTCGAATACGACCGCGGCGACCGTATCGCCGGGGAGAGCAAGTTCCCGCTCAAATCGATGATATCGCTGGCCGTCGATGGCGTGCTCAACCATTCGCTGATGCCGCTGCGGATCGCCTCGATCGCAGGCATCGTCATCGGCGTGCTCTCCATGGCGCTGACCTTCATCTACCTCGTCGGCCGGGTGCTGCTGGGGCAGGCCTGGCCCGCCGGTTTCGCCACGACCACGATCCTGCTGCTCATGTCGATCTCGATCAACGCGGTGTTCATGGGGATTCTGGGCGAATATGTCGGGCGGCTGTTCCTCCAGGCCAAGCCGGGCGGCAAGCCGATCGTGGAGCAGAAGCTCAACTTCCCGGAAGTTATTGCGCTGGTCGCGCGCGAAAGACAGTGACGCGGGTGAGCACGAAAAGCACGCCCGCATAAGTGCAGATCGCCAGTCCCTGCACCAGGGCGCTGCGCTCGAACCCGGCGCCGCGACCCATGGCGATCACGGCCAGGTTGGCGCCATAGGCGATCAGGAAGGCCGCGCCGTAGCGCAGGCCCTCCGCAAGGCTCGCGCGGTGCCGCGCGCGGAAGGTCAGGTGACGGTGGAGGCCGTAGGAGATCGGCAGGCCCATCGCGAAGCCCGCCAGGTTCGCGGCATAGTCGCCCAGCCCCAGCCGCAGCCAGCCGAGGATCAGCCCATAGCCGATCGCGGTATTGCCCAGCCCCACCAGCACGAACCGCGCCAGCGTCGCCGCTTCGCGCGTCAGAGAAGAAGTCCCGGAAGGCGAAGCTGAGCCGGAAGGCGGCATGCGGTTCGGGGAAAGGGTCAAGAGCACGGGTCCTTATGGCGGGGCCTCCCGCAAGGGTGCGCAGGCCCCCGCGCAACCGGCAATCACCCGGAAGCATAAGGCAGGCGGTATTTCGCGCCGGGGGTGTGTCCAAGGTGTTAGGGCATGCGATTCATGGCAATTGACCCGATCCTGCCCGCCATGTTCTCTCGTTTCCGTTCAAGCTCTTGTCCTGAGCAAAGCGAAATAACGCCGCGCCGCACGACCCTCCCCGGCCTTGCCGCGCGGCACGAGCAGGGAGCACAGCGTGAGGGAGCCGGGTAAGAAACCGCCTGTCGATATCCATTGCCTGCGCGCCGTATGACACGGGGCATGACGCAGAGCACCGCCCCCGCCGCCCTTCTCCACGGCCCCGACACGGCCGTCGCAAACCCGCGCTCACGCGAAAGCAGCCCGGCGAAGAAGCGACAGGGCGACGCCTTCAACCCCACCGTCCACGCCTTGCGCGGCATTGCCGCGATGATGGTGTTCCTGGCCCATGTCATCGGCGGCGTGGGCGAGAACGTCTACGCGCAGGTGCCCGCCTATCTTGCCGTCACCGAGGCGCCGTGGAACTTCGGACGCTGGGGCGTATGGCTGTTCTTCGTGATCAGCGGCTACGTGATCCTGCCCAGCGTCCTGCGCTACAGCCCGCGCGAATTCGCGCTGCGGCGCTTCTTCCGGCTCTACCCGCTGTTCCTGGCCTTTTCGCTGGTGTTCATCGCCGTGAACGCCTGGAGCAACGCCTTCCCCGAACTCAACCACCTCGGCACGATCCTGCCCGCGCTGCTGATGGTCAACCTGCTGACCCGCACCGAACAGCTGACCCCCAATGCCTGGAGCCTGAGCTACGAGGTCCTGTTCTACGCGGTGACCTGCCTGACCGTACACATGGCCCTGCGCCGCCCGCTCGGGCCGAGCGCGAGCCGCGCGGCAACGGTGCTGCTGGCGCTGGTCTCGGCCGGGCTGATCTACCGCTTCCCGGCCATGGCCTTCTTCCTCGGCGGCATCTGCGTGCGCCTGCTCGACGACCGGGGGCTTCACCCGCCCGCCGCATGGCGCGTGCCGCTGGAACTGCTGGCCTTCGCCGGATGCCTCTACTTCGGATCGGTGCAGCACTACGGCTTCCTGCAAAAGGAAATGGGCAATCCTTACGCCTATGCCGTGCTGCTGCTCACCCCGGCCTATTTCTACCTGGCGATCGCCCCCGGCAGCCTGACCTCACGCCTGCTGGACCGGCGCGCCGCGTTCTATCTGGGCACGGTGAGCTACAGCCTCTACCTCGCCCACCCCTATACCTACTTCGTCGCCCGGCACATCTTCGTGCGGCTCGGGCTGTTCGGGGCGAACTGGCCGCTCTCGCTCGCGCTGTTCATGGCAGTGGTGATCCCGGTGACCCTGGGCTTCACCCAGATCGTCTACCGCCTGCTGGAACGCTACCCCTACCACTGGTACTTCCACGAACGCGTCTTCCACCGCCGCAGGGAAGCAGAGCGCGCCTAGCGTCTGTTCGGAAAATGCCCGTGAGGGCATTTTCAGTGCGGCACCGGCCCGCGCCCCCACCCTACCACCCGCCAGGGTACTATCATCGGGTGGTAGGGTGGG
>NZ_MSQB01000002.1:72025-182619 GCF_002149965.1 Novosphingobium panipatense
CGGCGAATTTCCAAACAAGCGCATAGCGCCCCTCTTCTTCACCTCACCCTCTTCTTCACAGGCGCCTTCTTCTTCACCGGTGCCTTCTTGGCTTCCGGCTTGGCGTCCTTGCAGGGCCAGGCCTTGCGGGTGGCGGCAAAGACCTGCTCCGAGGCCGATCCCTTGCGGTCCTTGGGATTGCGCCGCAAGTAGTCGATCGTGACGGTCTTGAGCTCGCCGATCGTCACGTCCGCCGGGAGGCAGCTGTCCAGCTTGTTGACCTTGCGCGTGGTGTTGAAGGCATCCACGGCCCCGGTGATATAGGCGATGCACTCATAGGTCTTCTCGACATAGGCATCGCTGCCCCGCTCGGTCGTGCAGACGGCATAGAGCTCGTCCCCGGTGTAGAAACCGGCATTCGCGGCCACCGGAAACAGCGCGGACGGCGCAAGCAGCAGGGCGCAGGCCAGCTTTCTGGACATCATTCTCGAATCTCTCCAATCAGGCCGCCGACCTTTGGGAGAAATCGCCCGCAGGTCAATCGCGGCGCGGATCGCCGCGCGGTTCGGACCCTTTCACGCAGGCGGCAGCGGCGCGGAGCGCTTGGCATGCTGCATGACCACCAGGGTCTTGAAGGTGCGAACATGCTCCTCCCCGTGGAGCACCCGCCGCGCGAAGGCGTCGTAATGCTGCATGTCCTGCGCCGCCACCTGCAGCACCAGGTCGTGGTCCCCGGTGACGTACCAGACGTCGATCACCTCGCGCGCCTGCCGCAGCCGCGCGATCAGATCGTCCACCACCCGGCCCTTGTCGGTATCCAGCGAGACCAGCACGATCATCGTCACCAGCCAGCCCATCGTCCGGGGCGAGACCAGCGTCACCTCCCGCTCGATCGCGCCTTGTTCGCGCAGGGCCCTGACCCGGCGATAGCAGGCAGGCGCGGAGAGCCCGACCACCTCCGAAAGGTCCGGCATCGAGATCCGCGCATCGCGCTGAAGTTCGGTAAGGATGCGCAAGTCGAACGCATCGGGCATGGAATCGGTCTCCAGAAGGGGTTTGCCGATAAATATTATCGCCAGGCAGCAATCATAAAGCACCTTTATCGCGACACGGCGATAAAACGCCGATGTTCGTTGCCGCCGAAAAATACCCGTCCGGGCATTTCAAACGCGCTCTCAACCCTTCGAGCCGAGAGTTCCATGGTCCTGCGCCGTATCGCCACCCGTTCCGCTTCCAGCGATTTCGCCCCTCTTGCCGCCGTTGCGACCGCAATGGTGTCGATCTGCTGGGGCGCCTCGATCGCCAAGACCCTGTTCCCGGCGATCGGGCCAGCCGGCGCCACCGCGCTGCGCCTGTCGCTGGCGGCGGTGATCCTCTGCGGTGTGTTCCGGGTCTGGCAGAGACCGTTCGACCGGCACATGCTGCGGGCCGCCCTGCCCTACGGCCTTGCGCTCGGATGCATGAACCTGCTGTTCTACTGCGCAATCCAGCGCATTCCGCTGGGCATCGCGCTCGCCACCGAATTCACCGGACCGCTCGCGGTCGCCACCTTCTCCTCGCGCCGCCGCGTGGATCTCGCCTGGGTCGCCCTGGCGGTTGCCGGGCTGGCGCTGCTGCTGCCGCACGAGGTTTCCGGCGGCGCCTCAGGCAAAGTGGCCGGGGGCGCGCTCGACCCGGTCGGCGTCCTGCTGGCACTCGGCGCAGGGGTGTTCTGGGGGGCCTATATCCTGCTCGGCAAGCGCGCGGGCGAAGCGCTGGGCGCCGCCGCGCCCGCCTATGGCATGACCGCCGCCGCTCTGGTCGCCCTGCCGTTCGGCGTGGCGCAGGCCGGCACGGCGCTGCTCCAGCCCCATGTCCTCGCGACCGCGCTGGTGGTGGCGATCTTCTCCAGCGCGATCCCCTATTCGCTGGAAATGTTCGCGCTGCGCCGCCTGCCTACCAAGAGCTTCGGCATCCTCACCAGCGGCGAACCCGCAGTCGGCGCGCTGACGGGGGCCCTGCTCATGGGAGAGACGCTGCCGATGGTCAAATGGCTAGGCATCGCCGCCGTCGTCGGCGCGAGCATCGGCACGACGCTGACGGCGTCTTCCCGCAGGCCGCCCCTTATAGAACCCGGCACCGGCCCCGGCACCGAGCCCGGCACCGAACCCGTCATCAAACCTGTAGTTAGCGAGGCCTGATCCGCCCCGCGCGGCTTGCGCCTCGCGGCGATTGCGCGCATGCGTCCGGGATGCCGCAAGCCTCCGACATACAGCTCGCCA
Organism: Novosphingobium panipatense; assembly: GCF_002149965.1. Taxonomy (GTDB): domain Bacteria; phylum Pseudomonadota; class Alphaproteobacteria; order Sphingomonadales; family Sphingomonadaceae; genus Novosphingobium; species Novosphingobium panipatense_A. The sequence goes on from NZ_MSQB01000002.1 coordinate 74,266, forward strand.
TCTTTTCCCAGGCCGTCGACGCAATAGGCGGCCAGCGCGCGCTGGCCCGGCACCTCGGCATCGCCGAACGCGACGTGCGCGGCTGGATCTCGGGCGAGGTCCCCCTGGACTACGCCACCTTGCGCGAAACCGCCCGCGCCCTGATCGCCCACTCGGACATGTGCCGCCGCCTGGAACGCAAACTCTCGCCCGCCTTCAGCGAGAACCTGACGGAGCAGCAACTGGAAGGCCTGTCCCAGCCCGAAACCCGCCGCCCGGCCTCGGAATGAGCGGAAGCCTTTTTGAAAATTCGCCGCAAGCGGATTTTGGAGGCCCCGGCCCGATTCTTTTGTTAGGTGCGCCATTCGCATCCGCGAATGGCTTGCGGCACCGGCCCCAAAGTCTTTCAGGCGCCCCCACCCACCACCCAACGGTAGTATCCTGCGGGTGGTGGGTGGGGGCGTGGGCCGGTGCCGCAAAATCCGCCCGCGGCGGATTTCCAAAAAAGACAGGCCCCACGAAGAATCCGCGGGGCCCGAAGGATTTGGGTCCAGTCCGAAATGCATTCCGAAAGCGCGCGATGGCGACCGCCGGACAGCGTTCCATAGAAACCGCACGCAGATCCCGCGAATGCGGGAGAGGGTTCGCAACTGCGCTCGGCATGGGGGTAATTCGCGAAGGATGTAATTGTTCCCGGACGAAAAAATAATTTTTGCGAGTGCGAAGAAATTCGGATTGAGGACGTCTACAGCTTCTCAAGTGCCGAGTGCATATCGGCGATGTGGCGATCCACTTCGTCGATCTGACCTTTCATGGCGCTGTAGACGGCCTGCCCTTTTTCGGAGAATGTCGCAATCTTCGCCAGGTAGTCGCTATCGCCGATTACGGCCTGACTGGCAGCCTTGGCCGCTTCGACCATCTTGTTGAAATCCTCGCTGACCGGCTGAACGAAAGTATGCCGCATATCGTCGCGCAGGCGATCGAGCCGCTCGATCTGATCCTCATCACATTTCGTCTTTCCGATACCGGTCTTCCCATTCGCGAAAGTCGCCTGAACCCTTCGCATGGCGTCGATACGACGCTCCTGCTTCGCCATCCTCTGTTCGATTTTCCGATATTCGGATTCCGTCCGGGCATGATCCAGTTGTTCCCGGGTCAGATAATAAAGCAGCACCGCCACCACAACCTGCCCCAAAGCACCAACCCCTGCGATCGCCACACTTCCCTTGTCGGCCCCGAAACAGACCGCAGCCGGAATCGCCAACACGCCCACCGCCCCGCAGAGCAACACGGCCTGCAAAGGTTCCAGTCGCTTCATGTGTGCCTCCTATACCGATACGGCCAGGCAGCTCGCAAACCGCCGCAGCCAATTACCGGAAATATAGAAGATTTCTCGAACGAAGCCGTTATAATGAAAGGATAATAACATAGCGTAGCGCTGCAAGCCGCCGTAAGGCGATCATCGAACAGCAACTTCCTGAAACGACGTCCGCACAAACCTGGGGACGTCTCCACCACCTTTGGAAAGGTGGTGAGCCCTGCTGGGTTCGAACCAGCGACCTACTGATTAAAAGTCAGTTGCTCTACCGACTGAGCTAAGGGCCCCCGTTGCCGGGATCAGCCGGCGAAGCGGCTGTGAAGGCGTCACCTAGGGGCAGGGCGCGGCTTGGTCAAGCGGGCATGAAGCTGATTGATCGTAAGACCCGTCAATGGGTCGCGCCAGGGGCCGGCAATCCGGCGCGCGGGGCCGAGGACGAAGTCGCGGGTTCGGAAGGCGGGGTGCGGCAGGATCAGGCTTTCATCGCCCTCGCCGCCCGCCCAGGGCCCGCCGCTCCACAGCACGAGGTCGAGGTCCAGCACGCGCGATCCCCAGGCCTGGCCCTGGCGGCGGCGACCGAACTTGTGTTCGATCTTGTGCAGCTTGTGCAGCATCTCGTCGGGTTCGCGCTTGCTGCGCACCACGGCCACGCCGTTGGCATAGCGGCGGCGCGAGGGGCCGATCGGGGCGCTTTCGATCACCGGCGAGGCGGCCATGACCTCGTACTTGCCGCTATCCAGCGCCGCCAGCGCCGCGGCGAGCACCTTGCGGGGGCCGCCGTGGCGCGGGTGGCGCATGTTGGAGCCGAGCGCGACGAGATAGTGATGCCTGGCCAAGTTCGATGCCCCCCGATTATGCCGTAAGCATCGGGGCTCGTATCAGATATCCTGGGCGATGCGCGTGTAGAGTTGCGGGCGCCGGTCGCGGAAGAAACCCATGCCCGCGCGGTGCTTCGCGGCGCGGGCGAGGTCGAGCGTGGAAACCAGCACGCCGGTTTCCTCCTTGCCGAACTCGGCGAGGTAATCGCCCCATTCGTCGGTGATGAACGAGTGCCCGTAGAACGTCTGCTCGGTGCCGCATTCCGATTCGACGCCAATGCGGTTGGCGGCGATCACCGGCATGCAGTTCGACACCGAATGGCCCACCATCGCCCGGCGCCACATGCGGCTGGTGTCGAGCGCGGCGTCATAGGGTTCCGAGCCGATGGCGGTGGGGTAGAACAGCAGTTCCGCGCCCATCAGCGCCATCACGCGCGCGCATTCGGGATACCACTGATCCCAGCACACGCCCACGCCAACCTTGGTGCCGAGTACGTTCCAGACCTTGAACCCGTCGTTGCCGGGGCGGAAGTAGTACTTTTCCTCGTAGCCGGGGCCGTCGGGGATGTGGCTCTTGCGATAGGTGCCGATGATCTCGCCGTCGGTGCCGATCATCGCCAGGGTGTTGTAGTAGTGATGCCCGTCCCGCTCGAAGAAGCTGGTGGGGATCACCACCTTCAGCTTCGCCGCCAGCGCCTTCATCGCGATCACCGAGGGATGCTCCGCAGTCGGGCGGGCGATCGCGAAGAGTTCCTCTTCCTCGGTCTTGCAGAAGTAGGGGCCGGAGAACAGCTCGGGCGGCAGCACGATCTGCGCGCCCCTGGCGGCGGCTTCCTCGACCAGGGTGGAGACGGCGGCGATGTTCTCGCGCTCGTCGGCGGAGTTGAGCGCGAGCTGGAGCGCGGCGACGGTGATTTCGGTCATGGTAATCCCAAATAGAATGGGGGCCTCTATCAGCCTCGCTTGCGGAACAGAAGGGTCATGCGGTCGCTCTCGCCGATGGCGAGGTACTTCTCGCGGTCCTTGTCCTTGAGCGCCAGGGTGGGCGGCAGGGTCCAGACGCCGTCCGGCCAGTTCGCGGTGTCCTTCGGATTGGCGCTGATTTCGGACTGGCCGACGAGGTCGAAGCCGTTGTCCTTCATGAAGCGGATGACGTCGGCCTCGCGCAAGTAGCCCTTCGAACCGTCGGCATAGTCGGCGGGTGCATCCGGGCGGGCGCGGTGCTGCTCGATGCCGATATAGCCGCCGGGCTTCAGGAGATCGCGCATGGCGGCGAATTCGCTGCCGGCGATGTTCCAGCGCAGCAGGTTGTGCATCATGCGCGGCACGATGATGACGTCGAACGTGCCCTTCTCGCCCTCGGGAATCGCGCCGAGGGTATAGGCGGCGAACCTGTCGGCGGGGAGGCCGGTGAACTTGGCCACGCTGTCCGGGTAGCCCGCCGCACTCTTGCGGATGCCATCCTTCGTCTCGGGCTTGAAGGCGGGCGCGTCGGGATTGAAGTAGAGCCCCACGAGGTGCCCCTGCTGGCCGAGATAGAGGCCGAGCAGGCGCGAGTACCATTCGCCGCCCGGCGCATATTCGCCCACTTTCATGGTCGGGCCGACGCGGAAGAAGCTGAGGGTTTCCACCGGATGGCGATACTGGTCGCGCGCGCGGTCGTCCTTGCGCGCGGGGTTGGAGGCGGCGAGTTCGAGCAGCGCCTCGCAGCCCTTGCAGGATTCGGCTTCGGTTGTCTCTTCCGCGGCGGTCGCGGCGGCGGGCATGGCGATCATGCCAAGCAGGGACGAAAGGGCGATCAGGGCGCGGCGCATGCGATTCTCCCGTGGGTATTGCAATGGAGACTGAACCTAGTTTCCGTCGCCCCAATGACAAGCCGTCCAAGTGTACCTATCTAGCGACAAAATCTCCCCCTCATGAGGACATGCAAGACAATGGAAACGGCAATCGTTGCAGGCGGGTGCTTCTGGTGTACCGAAGCGGTCTTCCGCGACGTCATCGGCGTGGATTCCGTGGAAAGCGGCTATATCGGCGGCACCGTGCCGAACCCCACCTACAAGCAGGTCTGCGAAGGCACCACAGGCCATGCCGAGGCGATCCGCGTGAACTACGACCCTGCGGTGCTGTCCTACGGCGACCTGCTCGACGTGTTCATGGGCACGCACGACCCGACGCAGCTCAACCGCCAGGGCAACGACGTGGGCACGCAGTACCGCTCCGCGATCTTCCCGCTGGACGAGGCCCAGGCCGCCGAGGCCGAAGCGGCCGTCGCCCGTTCGAACGAGGACAACGGCGGCAAGGTCGTCACCACGATCGAGGGCTTCGCGGACGGCAGCCAGAACGAGGAATGGTATCCGGCCGAGGACTATCACCAGGAATACTGGGACGGCGAAGGCCAGCGCAACCCCTACTGCCTCGCGGTGATCCCGCCCAAGCTGATGAAGCTGCGCAAGAGCTTCCAGAACAAGGTCAAGGGCTGACCTGAAAAACGGCCTCTAAAACATTTGCTTTCGCCGTGTCTCACCATGAGACACGGCGAAACGAACCATATCCAAACCTTCGCGGACAAGTACTTAGCTCGCCTATCGAACCGTTCCTTTGGCGAGTCCCCTTCATGTCCGCTCTTCGCAAGCTTTCGCTTTCCGCTGCCGTTGCCGCCGTTGCCTTCGCGGCCAGCCCCGTGCTTGCATCCTCGGGCATGATCGCCGGGATCGACGTGCTGAAGACCTGGAACCTGGTGGTGCTGGGCGACCTCACGTCCTCTTCCGAAGTCGAGGGCCGGACGTTCGTGGGCGGCAATCTCGACGGCAATTCGTCGAACTACCAGATCACCACCCTGCCCCCTTCATCGACGGGCACGCCGGGCCTGACCGTGGTGGGTGACGTCAACGGCGGCCACAAGAACCTCAACAATGGCTCGGGCGCGATCGTAGGCGGCAACGTCAACAGCGGCTTCAACCTCAACGGCGCGGCGCAGAACGTGCAGGTGGGCGGCACGATCAGCAACACCAACGTCAACAACAACACCGTGACCTCGGGCCTTGCCGCCAGCAATCCGCAGTTCGCGCAGAACCTGACGCAGCAGAAGAGCCTCATCGAAACCTCGATGGAAGGCCTCAGCCACTCGATGAGCACCGAGACGGCCAACAGCCAGCTCACCATCAGCGGCAATCGCGGCACCTTCAACGCCCAGCCCGGCGCGAACGGCGTGGCCGTGTTCAACATTTCCGCCGCCGACCTCGACAAGATCGGCGAGATCCAGTTCAACCTCAACGGCGCGGACACGGCGATCGTCAACGTCTCGGGCAAGTCCATCAGGCTGGACGACAACTTCCTCGGCGGCACCAATAACCTCGGCGAGAAGGTGGTCTGGAACTTCCACGAGGCCGAAAACCTCTCGCTCACCACCGCCTGGGGCGGCTCGGTGCTCGCTCCCGGCGCCGATGCGACGACCGCGAACTACATCCAGGGCTCGGCCGTGTTCGGCAACCTCGTCCAGAACGGCGAGATGCACGTCGGCACTTACACCGGCGGCTACACCCCTGGCGATCCGGGCAGCTCGACCAGCTCGGGCGGCAATTCCTCGGGCGGGCCGACCGACGTGCCGGAACCGGGCATGATCGGGCTCTTCGCGCTGGGGCTTGGCGCGCTGGTGTTCTGGCGTCGTCGGCGCGCCGTGGCGGTTTAAGGGCAAGGGTAGAAGCAGGGGCCATCGCCCCTGCACCCCAATACGTCTAGGTCACGCAGGCCAACGCCGATGCGCGCCCATGGCGGCGTCGGGAGACCTATTGGCTGCGCCGCAGGGAGCGCACTACCGATAGGGCGCGCGCAAGGTCGACATTCCGAGGGTCTGGGGGATCTCCTGAGCTTGTCGAAGGGCCCCAGGACTTCCCCTTCCTACTTCTGCCATCTTCCAACAAAGAACCCATCCAGCCCGCCGACATCGGCCAGCATCCCCGGATCGGTCCGCACCCAACCCTCGGCCGTGGGCGCAAGACCCTCGGGCAGTTCCGAGCCGGTGACCGGAACCAGCGTCAGCGCAACCTTGTCCGCCTGTTCCTCGCCCTCTTCCACTTCCAGCGAGCAGACCGCGTAGACCAGCTGCCCGCCCGGCTTGAGCCAGCCCGAAGCGCGTTCGAGCATCTTTTCCTGAAGCGCGGTCATCTCTTCGATCTGACGCGGGCCGATGCGGTGGAGCACGTCCGGGTGGCGGCGCGCAGTGCCGGTGGCGGTGCAGGGCGCGTCAAGCAGGATCGCGTCGAACTGCGCTTCCGGCTCCCAGGCAAGGACATCGGCCTGCACCACTTCGGCTTCGAGGCCGATGCGCTTGAGATTGTCGCGCAGGCGTTCGAGGCGGCGCTTGGAGTTGTCGAGCGCGGTGACCTGCCAGCCAGCCGCCGCCAGTTGCAGCGTCTTGCCGCCCGGCGCGGCGCAGAGATCGAGCGCCTTGCGCCCCTCTCCCGCGCCGAGCAGCCGCGCGGGCAGGCTGGCGGCAAGGTCCTGCACCCACCAGGCGCCGTCGCGGAACCCTTCGAGGTGCTCCACGGCGGTGCCGCGCGCCAGGCGGACATGGCCCGGCATCAGCGAGGTGCCGCCGAGACGCTCGGCCCATTCGGCGGTCTGCTCGGGATAGCGCAAGGCAAGGTCCAGCGGCGGCGGTTCGGCGAGACCGGCGGCGATCGCTTCCCCGCGAACGCCCCAGCGCCCCGCCACGTCCTCGGGCAGGCTGGGCACTTCGGGAAGCGCGACCTCGTTCTTGGCCAGGGTGGAGAACACGCCGTGCGCCAAGCGGCGCGGGCCGCCCATCAGCAGCGGCAGGCCGGTGGCGATCACCGCGTGGGCGGGCGTCTCCAGCCGCAGGACCTGCGCGAGCATGATCTGCAGCACCGCGCGGGCCTTGGCGTCGGGGGCTAGCGGCAGGCGCGTGGCGCTGTCGATCAGTTCGTCGAGGTCGGTGCGCCAGCGCAGCACTTCGCCGGCAATGGCGCGGGCAAGCGCCCGGTCGGCGTCTCCGCTGACCCGCGCGAGGGCGGAGCCGCCTGCCTGGTCGAGCGTTTCGCCCCGCCGCAGAACGGCATCGATAAGGTTGAGCGCGGCACGGCGCGCGGGAAGGCCGGGAATGTCCATGCCAAGCCCCTATAGCGGATTGCGTTTTGACGCCACCTTCACCACATGGAGATCATGACACAGCGCTCCACCAAGCGGCCCGAAGGCTTCACCAAGCCCGCCCACTGGACCAACGATCCCGCCCCTGCCCCCACGCCCGAGGCTGCCAAAGCCCCGGCGGAGCAGGACGAGCAGGACCCGGACGGAATCTCCCCCACCCGCTACGGCGACTGGGTCCGCAACGGTATCGCGATAGATTTCTGAATTATCCGCCTCCCGGCGCGGGCAGCAGGTACTTCAGTCCATGGGTAAATCCGCGCGGGGCCACGCTGACGTGATCCTCGTCGCCCAGAACCTCCGACCGGATTTGCAGCGACGGGAAATTGCGCGCGCGTAAGCTGCGCTCCATGGCCTTCATGTCCGTCACCATGTCCACCGAGGTGGAAAAGCGCGGATCGCCGGGCCTGCGCTCCTCGTATTCGCCGACATACATGTAGACCTGCGCAGGCATGTCGTCATGCCGTGCCGCATAGGCGGCTTCCTGCCCCTTCATGACGTGATGGTCGTACCAGAACGAGGGACTGCCGAGGACATAGCCCCGGAACAGGTCCGGCTGGCGCAGCAGGATGTGCATGCCCAGCAGGGCGCCGTAGGAGTGGCCGAGGAAATAGCGCCGCGCCTCGTCGCTGCGATAGCGCGCGGCGACGAAGGGCAGCACCCGGTCGCGGATATAGGTCGCATAGGCATCGGCCTGACCATGCACGGCATCTTGGGGCGAATCCGTGGTCCCTGCCGCGGTCGGGGTATAGTCGCGCCTTCGGCTCTCCATGCCGCCCTCTCCCTTGGCATAGGACAGGCCGACGAGGATGAATTCCTCGACGGTCGGCTTTTCGACGTTGAGACGGCGGGCGATCTGCTTGATTACGGGAAAGGCATAGTCGGCATCGGTGACATAGAGCACCGGGTAGCGGCGTCCCGGCTCGGCCCCGTAGGAGGCGGGTAAGGCCACGAAGACCTGATAGGTCCGGCCGGAAACCGGATCGGGCACGTCCCATACTTCGCTGCCGGACACCTCGTAGGGTTGCCCGCCGCCGCGCTGTGCGCCAGGAGGCGTCTTTGCAGCCTGCCCGGCTGCATCGGCTCCGGTTGCGCTATCGTTGCAGCCTGCGATGAACAATCCCGCCAGACCGGCGAGAACCATGTGCCGGATCATCCTGCCCCCTCCCCTTAACCATCAGCCGCAACGCGGAACCCGGTACTTGCTGGGAGCCTAGCACACCCTGCCTTTGCGGCGTCCTCCACGCGCATCCGGTTGCCGCAAAACCGATACATTTCAGCTTATTGCGACAGGGATTCACCAGTCCCGCGCCATCGCGGGCAGGCGCTGGACGAGGAAGTCTATCCAGGCCCTCGTCTTCGCGGCGGGGCGACGGGTGCGGTGCGTCACGGCATGGACAGCGCCGAGGTCGAGCAGTTCGGCGCCGAGGTCCAGTTCCACCAGTCGCCCCCGCGCGATGGCCCGGTCCACGAAGAAGCGCGGGCCGTAGACGAGGCCCATCCCCGCCTCCGCTGCCTGCGCGAGGACTTGCCCGTTATTGGCATGAAGCGCCCCGCGCACCGCCACGGCGCGGCTGCCGTCCCGCCCGAAGCCCCAGCGGGTGGCGCCGGTCTCGCTCCCCAGCGTATAGCCGAGGCATTCGTGCGCGGCGAGATCGTCCAGCGTGCGCGGCGTGCCGCGTCTTTCGAGATAGGCGGGGGAAGCGCAGATCGCCATCCGCACCGGGGCCAGCTTGCGCGCGACCAGATTGCTGTCGGCCAGCCTGCCGATGCGCACGGCCACGTCCCAGCGTTCCTCCAGCAGATCGACCACGCGGTCATTGAGCCCGAGTTCGATGGTCACGGCGGGGTGGAGATCGTGAAACGCGGTCACCAGATCGACCAGATAGGCGCTGCCGAAAGCGGCCGGGCCGGAAACGCGCAGCAGGCCCTCCACCGCTGCCGACTGGGCCGCGGCCTCGGCATCGGCGTCCTCCAGTTCGGCCAGTACCCGCTCCGCCTTGTCGAGATAGGCCGCGCCCACTTCGGTCAGCGCCAGCCGCCGCGTCGTGCGGTTGACCAGAGTGGCGCCGAGGCGCTGCTCCAGCGCATTGAGGTGCTTGGCCGCCATGGCCGGAGACATCGCCAGATCGCGCGCCGCCGCCGAAAGCCCGCCAAGCCTTATCGCCTTCACGAAGACCTCGATGCCCTTGAGCCGATCCATTCAACACCCTTGATAACAAGTCATTCAACGAATGGCATGATTATCACCCTCAGAGAGAAGGTCTAGGGCGGATCGACATTCAGTTCAGGTGGAGCCGAGAAGTGTGATTTCCGAGCATCGGAGCGCAGCGGACTTTCGGTCCGTGAGCACCGAAGCACAGGACATCGCGCTTCGCAGGCCCGCATGGGCTGAATGTCGATCCGACCTAGATGGATCGGCGAAAGGAAAGCCCCCCAATGACCACTTTCACGTCCTCGACGCCTTCCCACATCTCTTCCACCGCCCCCTACGGCGCTTTCGTCTTGCGCGTCGCCCTGGGCGTCCTGTTCATCGCCCATTTCGCGCTGAAGCTCTTCGTCTTCACGCCTGCCGGAGCGGCGGCCTTCTTCGGCAGCCTCGGCCTGCCGCCGGCGCTGGCCTACGTGACGATGGCAGCGGAACTGCTCGGCGGCCTCGCCCTGATCCTCGGCATCTACGCCCGCGCGGTCGCCCTGGCCTTGATCCCGCTCATGCTCGGCACCATCGTCATGGTGCATGGAGCCAACGGCTTCTTCTTCGATTCCAAGGGCGGCGGCTGGGAATATCCCGCCTTCTGGTCGATCGCCCTCCTCGTCCTGGCCCTGATCGGCGACGGCGCCCACGCGCTCGTCCCGACCCGGCGCAACTGAAAGACAACCACGCCATGACCCGCCAACCCACGTTCTTCATTCCCCACGGCGGCGGACCCTGCTTCTTCATGCCGGATCCGCAAGGCAACTGGACTTCGATGGAAGCCTTCCTGCGCAGCCTGCCGGAGCGCCTGCCTGAGCCGCCCAAGGCGATCCTCGTCGTCTCGGGCCACTGGGAAACGCAGGGCTTCGCCTTCACCGGCGCCGCGCAACCGGACCTGCTGTTCGACTACTACGGCTTCCCCGAGCACACTTACGAACTGCGCTTCGACGCGCCGGGCTCCCCCGCGCTGGCGGCGCGCGCCAGCCAGCTGCTGCGCGACGCGGGCTTTGCCGCCGCGCCGGATGCGCAGCGCGGCTATGACCACGGCGTGTTCGTCCCGCTCAAGGTCTCCTGGCCCGAGGCGCAAGTGCCGGTGGTGGAGATGTCGCTGGACCGCTCGCTCGATCCCGCCCTGCACCTCGCCGCCGGACGGGCACTGGCCCCGCTGCGTGACGAAGGCGTGCTGATCGTCGGGTCGGGCATGAGCTTCCACAACATGCGCGGCTACGGCAACCCGGCCTCGACCGAGCCGTCGCGGGCGTTCGACGCCTGGCTTACCGAAGCCGCCGAGGCCGATGCCGCCACCCGCGCCGAAGCGCTCACCCATTGGGCCGAGGCGCCCGGCGGACGCTTCTCCCATCCGCGCGAGGAACACCTCCTGCCGCTGATGGTCGCAGCGGGAGCATCCGAGGGCGCGGGGGAGAAGGTCTATTCGGATCTCGTGTTGAAGACCGCGATTTCGGCGTTCCGGTTCGATTGATCGGGGCGCCCCAATTGAAACGTCGTCCCGGATCAAGTCCGGGACGACGATCTTGTTATCGACGGTCTTGCAATCAATGCAGCAGTTCGCACCGGTTACGCCCGCCCCGCTTCGCCGCGTAGAGCGGACCGTCGGCGGCGGCCAGCCAGTCCTCCACCGTGGCCAGCCCTTCGCTCAGCGGCGCGATGCCGAAGCTGGCGGTGACGCGGATGGTGGAGCCGCCCGGCAAGGCGATATCGTGTTCCGCCAAAGTCGCGCGGAACCGCTCCACCGCCACGAGCGCATCGGCAGGCTCGGTTTCCGGCAGGAGCACGGCGAATTCCTCCCCGCCCAGGCGCCCAAGGAAGTCCACCGGGCGCGTGGAGCCGACGACGGTGGCGGCCATCTCGCGCAGCACGGCATCCCCGGCCGGGTGGCCGTGGGTATCGTTGACCTGCTTGAAGTGATCGAGATCGATCAGGACGAGGCAGCTGGGGCGGCCGTAGCGGCGGAAGCGGTCCATCTCCTGCCGCGCCTTGTCCACGAAGCCGCGCCGGGTGAGCGCGCCGGTCAGCTGGTCGCGCTCGGCAATGCGGCGCAGTTCCAGCTCGTTCATGACGATGCGCGCCAGGTTCCCCAGGATCGCCACTTCGCCTTCGCTGAAATCGCGCACCTTGTCGTCGATCGCGCAGAGCACGCCGACATTGTAGCCTTCGGGCGTGAGCAGCGGGATGCCCGCATAGCTGCGCACGCCGGGATCGGTGACGACGAAAGGATTGTCGGCAAAGCGGGCATCGAGCCGCGCGTCGGAGATCAGGAACGGCGCGGTCTGCTGGATGGCATGAGTGCAGAACGAGACCTTGCGCGGCGTTTCGGCCACGTCCAGCCCGCTGCGGGCCTTGAACCACTGCCGGTCGGCATCGACCAGCGTGACCGCCGCCATCGGCACGCCCAGCACGGCACGGACCAGCGAGACGACATGCTCGAAGGCTTCCTCCGGTTCGGTATCCAGCACTTCGAGATTGCGCAGCGCGGCAAGGCGCCCCTGTTCGTCGTTGAGGATCGTCTGGGATGGATAGGCCAAGGACGGATTGGAGTGAGGAAGCATCGCTCGGTTCCGGTCATGCCGCATCCACCTGGGGACGCGAGGATATTGCTCCAGTGACCGAAGGACCTGCCGGCACCCGGTCGCGAAAGGCGGACGAACCGCGTGCCGGAACATCACCCGATTCCCGGCCCCGGCTCCCTACCGATGTAGATATCCCTAGAGCAGGATTAAATTCCTGAAAACGCCCCTTGCCTCACGCCGCGTGCGATCTGCGGGAAATCAGGGCATGATCTCGATCGGCGTACCATCGGGCACGGACTCGTAGAGCGCCTCGATTTCGGCGTTGGATACGGCGATGCAGCCGTCCGTCCAGTCGCCGGAGACCCGCCCCGCGATGTCATTGGGCTGGCCGTGAATCATGATCATCCCGCCCGCAGACCGTCCCCGCGCCTGGGCATAGGCGATGTCCTGCGCATTGGGGTACGAGATATGGAGCGAAAGGTGGTAGCGGCTGTTCGGGTTGCCCCAGTCGATCGCGTAGCGGCCTTCGGGCGTGCGCTCATCGCCTTCGAAGCGCTTGGGGCCGGTGGGCGCGTCGCCCAGCTGGATCCGGCGGATGGTGTGGACGAGCCGGTCGCCGGACCAGAGCTCCATGGTCCGCGCCGCCTTCTGCACGCGGATCCTGTCGATCTGCGGAAGCGAAAGGGGCGGCTCCGCAACTGCGGAACCGCCCCCCAAGAGCAACAGCAGCGGCGCGAGAAATGTCCCGCGCCGCACCGGATCAATCCAGGAAAGGATCGCGCACGAGGATGGTGTCCTCGCGCTCGGGGCTGGTCGAAACCAGTGCCACCGGGGTCTCGATCAGTTCCTGCACGCGCTGGATGTACTTGATCGCCTGCGCGGGCAGGTCGGCCCAGGAACGGGCACCGGCGGTGGTGCCCTGCCAGCCGTCCATTTCCTCGTAGATCGGCTCGACCTTGGCCTGATCGGCGGCGTGGCTGGGGAAGTAGTCCAGGACTTTTCCGTTGAGGCGGTAGCCGGTGCAGATGCGGACCTTCTCGAAGCCGTCGAGCACGTCGAGCTTGGTCAGCGCGATGCCGGTGACGCCCGAGATCGCGCAGGACTGGCGCGTCAGCACCGCGTCGAACCAGCCGCAGCGGCGCTTGCGGCCGGTGACGGTGCCGAATTCATGGCCCCGCTCGCCCAGGCGCTGGCCGGTCTCGTCCTCCAGCTCGGTCGGGAACGGGCCAGAGCCGACGCGGGTGGTATAGGCCTTGACGATGCCCAGCACGAAGCCGGTGGCCGAGGGGCCGAGGCCCGAACCCGAAGCCGCCGTGCCCGAAACCGTGTTCGAGCTGGTGACGAAAGGATAAGTGCCGTGATCGACGTCGAGCAGCACGCCCTGCGCGCCTTCGAACAGGATACGGGCGCCGGCCTTGCGGACCTTGTTGAGGCGCTTCCACACCGGCTGGGCGAACTGGAGCACGAAAGGCGCGATCTCGCGCAGTTCGTTGATCAGCGCCTCGCGGTCGACCGGCGGCTGGTTGAAACCGGCGCGCAGCGCGTCGTGGTGCGCGCAAAGGCGGTCGAGCTGCGGTTCCAGCGCATCGAGGTGCGCAAGGTCGCAGACGCGGATGGCGCGGCGACCGACCTTGTCTTCATAGGCCGGGCCGATGCCGCGTCCGGTGGTGCCGATCTTGCCCGAACCCGCTGCCGTCTCGCGCAGACCGTCGAGGTCGCGGTGAAGCGGCAGGATCAGCGGGCAATTGTCGGCAATCGCGAAGTTCTCGGGATTGATCTCCACCCCCTGGCCGCGCAGCTTCTCGACTTCGGCCTTGAGGTGCCAGGGATCGAGCACCACGCCGTTGCCCACGATCGACAGCGTGCCGGTGACGATGCCCGAGGGCAGCAGGCTGAGCTTGTAGACCTGGTCGCCGACGACCAGCGTGTGGCCGGCATTGTGGCCGCCCTGGAAACGCACGACGGCATCCGCGCGGCTGGCGAGCCAGTCGACGATCTTGCCCTTGCCCTCATCGCCCCACTGGGCGCCGATCACGGTTACGTTGGCCATGGATATACTCCTCCACCCTGCCACGGTGGATCCAATAACGCCCTTCGACAGGACTCGGCGATATGGATTTTCATTGGGGCAAAAGCGCCCCGGCTTTTCGCCCGCGCCCTAGTGGCAAGGCCCATGGCTCGTCAAGGCCCATGGCTCTCTGGGCCCATGGCTCGTCAGGGGTTGAGGGCCGGATGGCCCAGAGATCGATCGGAAGACCCACGTCGTCCCGGACTTGATCCGGGACCGCTGGCCGTACTTCAGGCGATAGCGCGCGTAGAAGCGTCCTGCCGCGAGGTGGGCCGTTCACCGCCAGCGGTCCCGGATCAAGTCCGGGACGACGATGTTGCGCTACCTCTGGCGAATCACAGCGCCACGGCCTCGCCGTCCACCAGCCTGTGCGAGCAGCCGAGCGCGATCGGATCGTCGCTTTCGGAAAGCGCCGCCACCGTGGTCCAGCCGATGGCGCGCTGCTGCCCGGCCAAGCGCGGATCGTGGCCCAGCGGCAGGAACAGCTTGCGCTGGGCCTGGGGCTCCGCGGCCAGCAGGTCCACCAGTGGATCGGGATAGAGCGAGAAGCCGGTGGCGGATTCGGGGTGATGCCCGGTCTGCCCGAGAATGCGGTACGTGCCGCCGCGCCCCAGGCTGCCGGAAATGCCCTCGGCATAGATCGTGAAGCCGAACCACGACTGGTATTCGAAGCCATGACGCTCCGAAGGGTCGAGCGTGACGCGGGCCTTGTCGCCCACGCGCGCGGCGATCTCGCGCAGGCCCGCGATGCGGCTGGCGAGCGCGCCGCCCACATCGAACGCGGCAAGACGCTCGATGGCGCTGGCGAAGGGGCCGACGGCATAGAGCAGCGGCAGGTAGGCCTCACCGCCCACGTCCACCAGGCCGCCCGCGTCCTTGGCGTCGAGCATCTGGCGCACCGCCTCGATACCGGCCTCCGGCAGCGGCAGGGCTTCGGCGCTCAGGGTATCGACAAGGTCCGGCATGGTGAAGTCCACCGAAATCCCGGTGGCGCCCGCCGCGCGCAGGGCCTCGATCGCCAGTTCGACGATCTCGGCGGCGGCAGCGACCGAATCGGTGCCGATCAGCTCGGCGCCAAGCTGCAGCCGCTCGCGGCGCGGGTCGAGGCCGTCGCCCTTGATGGTGCAGACCTGCCCGGAATAGGACAGCCGCAGCGGACGCGGCGCCTGGGCAAGCCCGGTGGCGGCGATCCGCGCGACCTGGGCGGTCATGTCCGAGCGCAGCGCCAGCATCCGCATGGAAACGGGATCGACGAAGCGGAACATGCGGCGCACCTGCACGCCCGCCATGCGATGCGCGAGTGCCTTCTCGAACTCGATCAGCGGCGTTTCCACGCGCTCATAGCCATGGCCCTGCAGCACGTCATGCGCCATGCGGCGCACCTGCTGCGAGGCCCAGGCCTGCTGAGGAAGACGGTCGCCCAGTCCTTCGGGCAAGAGATCGCGGTCGTTGTCCTGCATGATGGTGGCGCCCTTAACCGCAAGGGCGGGAAATGTCGAACAGGACCTGCACCTTTGGCGCCCCTCCCCATATGAATGCGAAAGTCTGCGACAATTTGCGTGAAATTTCCTGTCAACAAGCGCCGCGCATCAGGCTATCCCGCCCGGATCGTCTGGCGGGACGACAGAGCCAACTCCCATCCCATCCCATCCCTGCATGGGCCGGACCGCCACGCGTGCATCATGCTCCCCAGCGAGCCTTCCCGCCTTGCGCCCTGCCCTTGCGAACAACGGTCGAGGTCCATGCGCAAGATTTCCCTGCTTCTCCTGCCCCTGCTGCTGCTCCAGACGCCCGCCCATGCCCAGATGGGCGGCGACGACATGGGAGGCATGGGGGGCGGCGGCATGGGAGGAGGCGGCATGGGCGGCCCAGGTGGCGGCGGCCCTCCCGGAGGTGGTGGCGGCGGCGGCAAGCCTCGGATGCCCAAGCCGATCTCCCGCGCGCACTACGACAAGATCGTCACCGCCCTGTTCCGCGATGCCGACAGCAACCGCGACGGACTGGTGACGCTCGACGAATTCCACACCCTCGTGAACGCCCGGCGCGACGCGGCGATCAAAGCTCGCTTCGCCAAAGTCGATGCCAACGGCGACGGCACGATCTCTGCGGCCGAGTTCACCGCCTGGCAGCAGCAGATGGGCTCGGTCGCCTCGGACGAACGCGGCGCCGTGGGTGATCGCAGCGGCCAGGTGCTGGAAGTGATCGCCCCCGACTTCGGCCGCGACGACGACGACCGCATGCTGGCCGATCTGATCGAGCCGATCTCCGGCACGCTCATCGCCAAGGCCAACACCAATTACGACGCCGGCGTCTCGCTGGAGGAACTGCTCGCCTACGAAGGCGCCAGATTCGAGGCCGCCGATGCCGACAAGGACGGCTATCTCTCGATGCAGGAACTGCGCCCGAAGAACGGCGGTCGCGAAGGAATGCTCGGCCGCAGCGGCATGCGCCCGATGGGCCCGCCGCCTTCGGGGCAGTAGGAGGATCGAACGAAGCGTCGGTTTCCCGATTTTAACCGGATCCGCATGTCGCATTCTTGACGGAACATTATTTCGGAGTGCTAGCTGAGAATCTGATTCTTGGGGGGCACTCTTGAAACTTTCGATACTCTGCACGGCGGCCTTGCCGCTGCTCCTTGCCGCGTGCGGCGGCGACGATTCCGGCGCACCCGCGCCTGCCGTCACGCCCGCGCCCGCTCCGGCACCAACTCCGACTCCGACGCCAGTCGTGACGCCCAGCCCGACAGCCCATGCCAAAGTCTACGACTTCACTTCGGCATCCTGGACCCGGTTCTCGCCGGGCGTGGAGATGCGCACTTTCAAGCGCTACGAGGCCAGCGGCGTACCGAATTACTGGCTTTTCGATCATCACGAGAGCGAGCTGCACACCAGTGAAGGTACGGCACAAACGAATTACGACCGGATGACCGAGATCGCCAGCATCAAGTATCGCGGTGATTTCAGCGATTTTTCCAAGGATCTTATTACGCGTCAGGGCGAATGGTGGCGCAACTATACCAAGCGGGTGCTCTGCAACGAAACATCCGTGAACGATTACTGCGGATGGGAAAGCCTGGACCTCGAAAATCCCCTGCTCTACGAATACGTCGCGATCGGCCGCTATAATCGCGACGGCCAGCGCATCGGCTCCGACGCATCCGAAACCATGCGGATGTTCCTTGTCGGATCGCCCAGCGCCGCGTCGGAAATGCTGACCTCGGGCACATTCACATACGATGCCGGGGTCGGCACGAGCCATCCCGACTACGACAAGCTGGGCGCATCGTCGGGCTATGCGGGCCTCGGCACGCTCTCCATCGACTTCGGCGCGAGCACCTTGCAGGGAACCATTCCGGTCAAGACAACCGTCGCCAGCGGCGACGTGCCGTTTCGCGAAGACAGCTTCAAGTTCACCGGGACGATCGCCAGCAAGATCCGCATCGCCGGCGATGTCGTCGATGGCGACGGCAAGCGGACCGGAAAGTTCGCGGGCGCCTTCTACGGCCCCAACGGCAGCCAGTTGGGCATCGTGTTCCGCCTGGTCGATCCCGCCTCCACCACAACGCCGCATGTCATCGGCTACCTGATCGCAAAACGGAAGTAACATAGAGCTGTTTGGAAAAATGCCCCGTGAGGGGCATTTTTGAGCGGCACCGGCCCACGCCCCCACCCACCACCCCACGATAGTATCCTGCGGGTGGTGGGTGGGGGCGCCCGAGTCCAATTGGGGCCGGTGCCGCCAAATTCGCTTTTAGCGAATTTCCAAACGAACTCTTCAAACACGAAAAAGGGGCCGGCATCCGAAGATACCGGCCCCTTCCGTTGGGAGCTGTAATCCGCCCTATCAGACGAACTTGAGCGCCTTGACCGTCTTCACGCCCGGAAGCGCGGTGGCTGCCTTGAGGACGTCTTCCGACACGGCGCTGTCGACCGAGAGCAGCAGCACGGCCTCGCCGCCGGTGTCGCGGCGACCGAGGTTGAAGGTGCCGATGTTGATCTGGTTCTCGCCCAGCAGGGTGCCGATGCGGCCGATGAAGCCCGGCGCGTCCTCGTTGACGATGTACATCATGTCGCCGGCGAGTTCCGCTTCGACCTTGATGCCGAACATCTCGACCAGGCGCGGCTCGCGGTTGTTGAACAGCGTGCCCGCCACCGAACGCTCGCCCGCTTCGGTCTTCACCGAGACGCGGATCAGCGTGTGGTAGTCGCCTTCGCGCTCGGTCTTCACTTCACGCACTTCAAGGCCGCGCTCCTTGGCGAGGAACGGCGCGTTGACCATGTTCACCGTGTCCGACTGGACGCGCATGAAACCGGCCAGCACGGCGGCGGTGATCGGCTTCTGGTTCAGTTCGGCAGCCGCGCCCTCGACGTGGATCGAGATGCGGGGAACCGAATCGCGGGTCAGCTGGCCAACCATCGAGCCCAGCATTTCGGCGAGCTTCATGTAAGGCTTCAGCTTCGGCGCTTCCTCGGCCGAGAGCGAGGGCATGTTGAGCGCGTTGGTGACGCCGCCGTTGACCAGGAAGTCGGCCAGCTGCTCGGCAACCTGAAGCGCCACGTTGACCTGCGCTTCGGTGGTCGATGCGCCGAGGTGCGGGGTGCAGATGAAGTTCGGCGTGCCGAACAGCGGCGAGTCCTTGGCGGGCTCGGTCTGGAACACGTCGAGCGCGGCACCGGCGACGTGGCCGTTGTCGAGCATGGTCTTCAGCGCGGCTTCGTCGATCAACCCGCCACGCGCGCAATTGACGATGCGCACGCCCTTCTTGGTCTTGGCCAGGTTCTCGGCCGAGAGGATGTTGCGGGTCTGGTCGGTCAGCGGCGTGTGCAGCGTGATGAAGTCCGCCTTTTCGAGCAGGGTGTCGAGATCGGCCTTCTCCACGCCCATTTCGACGGCGCGTTCGGGGGTGAGGAACGGGTCGAAGGCGACGACCTTCATCTTCAGGCCCAGCGCGCGGCTGGCGACGATCGAGCCGATGTTGCCGGCGCCGATCAGGCCCAGCGTCTTGCCGGTGACTTCAACGCCCATGAAGCCGTTCTTCGGCCACAGGCCCTGCTGGGTCTGGGCGTTGGCTTCGGGGATCTGGCGGGCCAGCGCGAAGATCATGGCGATGGCGTGTTCGGCAGTGGTGATCGAGTTGCCGAACGGCGTGTTCATCACGACGACGCCCTGGGCCGAAGCGGCCGGGATATCGACGTTGTCGACGCCGATACCGGCGCGTCCGATCACCTTCAGGTTCTTCGCGGCGGCGAGGATTTCCTTGGTGACCTTGGTCGACGAACGGATCGCGAGGCCGTCATAATCGCCGATGCGGGCGATCAGCTGCTCGGGGGTTTCGCCGGTGATGACGTCTACGTCGCAGCCGCGGATCTCGAAGATACGGGCGGCATTGGGGTCCATCTTGTCCGAAATGAGGACGCGGGGCTTGGTCATGACGAATCTTCCAATTCGTCATCCTGACGAAAGTCAGGATCGCTGGCAGATTACGTTAGGTAAGTATCAGCTTGCCAGCGATCCCAGCTTTCGCTGGGATGACGGTTAAACTCAGGGTTCAGATCAGGCAGCAGCCTTGACGGTGGCGTAGGCCCAGTCGAGCCACGGTCCCAGCGCCTCGATATCGGCGGTGTCGACGGTCGCGCCGCACCAGATGCGCAGGCCCGCAGGGGCATCGCGGTATCCGGCGACGTCGTAGGCCGCGCCTTCCTTTTCGAGGACGGCGGCGAACTTCTTGATGAAGTCTGCATCCGCGCCTTCGACCGTCAGGCAGACCGAAGTCTTCGAACGGGTGCCGGAATCAACCGCGAGGTGGCCCAGCCAGTCACGCTCGGCGACGATCTTGTCCAGCGCGTGGGCATTGGCGTTCGAACGGGCCTTCAGACCTTCGAGACCGCCCAGACCCTTGGCCCATTCCAGAGCGAAGATCGCATCCTCGACGGCAAGCATCGAGGGGGTGTTGATGGTTTCGCCCTTGAACACGCCCTCTGCCAGCTTGCCCTTCGACACAAGGCGGAACACCTTGGGAAGCGGCCAGCTGGGGGTGTAGTTTTCCAGACGCTCGACCGCGCGGGGGCCGAGGATCAGGACGCCGTGGCCGCCCTCGCCGCCCAGAACCTTCTGCCAGGAGAAGGTGGCAACGTCGATCTTGGACCAGTCGATGTCGTAGGCGAAGACTGCCGAAGTGGCGTCGGCGAAGGACAGGCCTTCACGGTCTGCCGGGATCCAGTTGGCGTCCGGGACGCGCACGCCCGAAGTGGTGCCGTTCCAGGTAAAGAGCACGTCGTCGGACCAGTCGATCTTGTCGAGGTCGGGCAGCTGGCCGTAGTCGGCGCGGACCACGGTGGGGTCCAGCTTGAGCTGCTTGACGGCGTCGGTAACCCAGCCCTCACCGAAGCTTTCCCAGGCCAGCGCGGTCACGCCGCGGGCGCCCAGCATGGTCCACATGGCCATCTCGAAGGCGCCGGTGTCCGAACCGGGGACGATACCGATGCGATGCGTGTCGGGCAGCTGCAGAACTTCGCGCATCAGATCGATGCAATAGGCAAGACGCGTCTTGCCGATCTTGGCGCGGTGCGAGCGGCCGAGCGCTTCGGTGTTCAGTTTTTCGGGGGCATATCCGGGCGGCTTGGCGCAGGGACCGGACGAGAAGTGCGGACGCGCAGGTTTGCGCGCGGGAACGCTAATAATATCAGTCATTTCTGACTCTCCTTACAGAGAGCACGCGCGGCGTTGGGACCGCGTGGCCCGGAGCCGCGTCTAAAGTCCCCCTGAAATTTGTCAAACGATTCTCCGGCCGCTTGCGCCAGATCGTTTCTCCAATTGGTCGTTTTTCGGCGCTTCGCTGCGTGAACTACGCGGAATTGCGCGATTTCGATATTCGGTGGAAAACTCGAAGGCCGCGATTCCGGCGCGGTGTACCGCTGGGTAAGCTCCGGTTCACCCAAGGCCCGGATGCTTGAGCCGGATGATGAAGTTCCACCTGTCGAAACCCGGCCCGTTATCGCGCGGTGCGCTGCGCCAAATGCTGCTGGCCCTGCCTCTGATCGCCGTCCTCAGCGGCTGTATCGATCGGCCGGAGCACGCGCGCGGACGCGGCTCCCGGCCCTCCGCACAGTCACGCCCGGCGGCGCCCCCGCCCTCCCGCGAACAGCGCCAGTGCATGGCGAACCTGGGCGCGCAGCATGCGGTGTTCACGCCGGTAACGGACAGATACTACGGAAACGGCTGTTCCACGCTGGGCACCGTCAAGCTCTCGGCGCTTAATACCGACAGCGCCACGGTTTCCGTCACCAATCTCGGGCCGGTAACCTGCACGACGGCAACCCCCTTCGCAGCCTGGGCACGCTACGGGGTGGACCGCGCGGCACAGCAGATCCTCGGCAGCCGCATCCTGAGCATCGAGACTTACGGCAGCTACAACTGCCGCAATGTCGCGGGCACGGCGCGCCGATCCGGCCATGCCACGGCAAATGCCATCGACGTGTCCGGCTTCGTGCTGGCGGACGGAAGGCGCATCAGCGTGCTGGACGACTGGAGCGGCGGCTCTCCCGCCGAACGCCGTTTCCTGCGCGTCGTCCACGACAGCGCCTGCAAACGCTTCGGCACGACACTCGGCCCCGACTACAACGAGGCGCACAAGAACCACTTCCACCTGGAAGCGGACGGGGCGAGCTTCTGCCGCTGAGAGTCGAGCGCTGAGAACCGGGCGCTGAGAACCAGCCGCCGAGCCTCCCAACGCCGTTTTTCAGGGCCTTGCCTTGACCTTCGAGGTCAGATCCATCGTCATCAGTTTCGGCAGGCCAGCCTTGATATTGAGGCGAGTGCCGGTGACCGGCGCCGTATCCGCCACGAGCATCAGGCGCTCGCGCCGCGCCATGCCCGCCGAATCCGCGGGCACGTCCAGCGGGACGTAGCGGCGTCCCTCCAGCGAAGATTGCATGAGTGCAAGGACGTCGGCATTCACTTTGGGGGCCTGCGCCGCGATTGCTACATCGCGAACGGTGCCGTCCTGCGCGATCAGGTAATCGAAATCGACCCACTGATCCTTGCTCAGGGTAGGCGTCACATAGAGCATTTCCGCTGATGACCCCGCGCCGAACTGCACCGGGGGCGCATAGATCAGCACCGGCGTCGCCATTTTCACTTCGGCGAGTTCCTGCATGATCTTGTCGACATCGGCATGCTTGTCCGAAATGAGGCGAAGCTTCACCGTCAGGGCCAGCGCGGCATCGCGCATGGGCTTGGTTGCCGGGTCGGTGGTTGCCCTGAGCGCGGCAAAGCGCTTCCGGCTCTCATAGGCATAAGCCGGATTGACGCTGGCAGCCAAGGCGTAGAAGCGCAAGGAACGGAACATCGCCGCGCCCTGGACTTCCGACCAGCCCGATTCCTCTGCACGCCGCGCTACGGCGTCGTACATGTGGACTGCCGTGGAATACTTGCCCTGCCGCAGGAATACGTCGGCCACGGCCAGACGCTTGAACGAAATCGCCGGATCATCCGCCGGTAATCCCGCCTTCAGGGCATCGATGGAATCGAAAGTGGCGATGCGTCCGTAGTCCGGCATACCCAGCAGCGAGGCGACATCCGCATCGAACTGGAGCAGGCCGCTCACTTCGCGGGGCAGACTTTCCGCATAGCGCTTGTTGCGCGAACGGGACTTTATGAGCGTCTTGCGCGCGCCCTTGAACTGCCCCGCGATAAGTTGGTTTTCCGCATGCTCCATGGATGCCGCGATATCCTCGGCAGGCGGGCATTGTCGGGCGAGGCACTGCTCCAGCGAGGCCGCGGTCGAGCGCAGGCTGCGTCCCGTTACCGTGACCATGGAATCCGCGAGTCCTTCATCCATGGCGGAGATCTCTGCCGGCCTGGATGGAACCGGCACGGCCGAGCCTACAGGTTCGGCGGCTTGCAGCAGCAGAAACGGCAGAATGAGCATCACGATCTCTTCCAATGGATGGAACCATGAACCGGATAGACCAGAATCCGGCTGTTACTCATTACAATGTAGTAAAATCGCTGACTATCAAGCCCCTTACGCGCCCGAAACCGATATCGGCACCTTCAGAAACATCCGATCCGGTTCCATGAAACGGAACGCCGCGTCTATCGGCGCTCCGTTTCATGATCCAATCAGAACGGCAGCTTGTAGAACCGCACCGCGTTGTCCTGCAGGACCTTCTTCTTGATGGCGTAGTCGTAGCCGCCCAGCACGTCCTTGATGTGCGCCTGTACGCCCGGATAGAGCGAGGTGGGGTGCGGGAAGTCGGTTTCGAACATCACGTTGTCCACGCCGATGGTTTCCAGCAGCTGCTTGGGTGCGATCTTCTCGAACCAGAAGGTACACATGAAGTGGTCGCGGAAGTAGTCCCAAGGCTGCTTTTTCAGCACGTTGCGCTTGCTGGGCAGCATTTCCTGGAACTGGTGCTCCAGCGCTTCCACCGCGAAGGGTACCCAGCCCATGCCGCTTTCGATCAGGCCGATCTTGAGGTTCGGGTGACGGTCGAGGCGGCCGGAGACCATCCAGTTGCCCAGCGTCGCCGCGTTGCCGATCGAGAACATCGTCGCGACCACCGACAGCGTCTGTTCGAACTGGAACCCTTCCCAGGTCAGCGTGTTCGGATCGATCGCGGCGTTGAGGTGGAAGTTGAGCGAGATGCCCTCGGCGTTGATCATCTCCAGGAACGGCGTCCAGTATTCGTGGTTGAAGCTGGGCACGCCGACGCGTTCGGGGGTATCGGGCAGCACGAAACCGCGCAGGCCCATGTCGATGCAGCGACGGGCTTCCTTCTCCATTTCCGCCTTGTTCCAGAACGGCAGGTGCGCCATCGGGAACAGGCGTTCACCCGATTCACGCTGGTAGTCCGCGTTGAAGTCGTTGAACGTCTTCATGATGGTGACGGCCAGATCGTCGTCGCCCAGCGTCATCAGCATGCCCGCCTGGGTAATGCCCGAGTTCTGGAAGCAGATCTGCGCATAGACGCCCATGTCGTCCATCGCCTGAAGGCGCGGCGCGATCTCGTGCCCGCCCGGATGCGCCTCTTCCAGCGTGGGGAAAGCCAGGCGGCCGAGCAGCTTGTTGTTGTCCTTGCGGATCACGTTGCCGCCCAGCGAGCCGCAGTTGCGATCGCCGATATACCAGCGGTCGACGCCGTCGGCATCGCGCTTCACGAAAGGCATCTTGCTCTTCAGGCCGACCGGCGCGCGGTCGGTGAACAGCGTCGGCGGTTCGCTGAGGTGGGTGTCGGTATCGACGATCTTGATGCCTTGCAGCGACGGATCGAGTCCGCCGGACTGCGTGGCGTAGTCCACCTCGCGGATCACGCCGCCCTTGGTGTAGCCTTCGGAGGACCAGTACTTGCGCGCCGAGTCCTTCATTTCCTTGGTGTCGCCATCTGCCATGGCCGTGTCTCCCAAAATGCAATTGGGGACTCGTGTCGCAACCTTGGGGGCCGCAATCAATCGAGGAGCCCAACGCCGAAGCGATGAATGGCCCTCGGCCCGCTTCGCCGCGATACGGCGGCCTCGCTGCGTCTTGCCGCGAAAGGGCTGCCCGGGCATCCATGTCCTCGGGAGAGAACATCATGCCACAAACGCCGACGCTCGACGATATCCGTGTCGAATTCGATGCCCCCGACAATGTGCCGAAGGATCGCATCGTCGACCTGGGCTTTGCCATGGGTTCCGCGCCCAACGACCTGCTGGACCCTTACGAGCCCATGGGCTGGCTGGCGGGGGAGGACATTCCCCGCCTGCTGTTCAACCCGCCCTCGATGCACGGGCTTGGCGCGATCAGCGGCAATCGCAAGGGCTCGTGGGTGGTCAGCCACTATGCGGATATCGAGCGCGTCTATACTGACAACGACCACTTCTCCAACGCGGGAACAGCCGAATTCCAGCGCCTGATCGGGGAGACCTTCAAGTCGATCCCGCTCGCCATCGATCCGCCGGACCACCAGAAATACCGGCTCTACCTGATGCCCTACTTCAGCCCCGCCCGGATCACCCGCGACCTCGAACCGCGCATCCGCAAGGTGGTGGACGAGATGATCGGCGCCATCGAAACCAGGGGCGAGGTCGACATGGCCTGGGACTTCGCGCGGGTCTATCCGGTGCGGATCTTCATGGGCCTGATGGGTTTCCCGGAGGATAAGTTCGAACAGTTCCTCGATTGGGAATGGGACATTCTCCACTCCGGCAGCCTCGAAAAGATGCAGGCGGCGCTGCGCGGCGTGCTCGATTTCCTGCGCGCCTTCATCGCCGAGAAGGAACGGAAGCCCGACGAGCATCTCGTGTCCGCCATCGTCCACGGCCAGATCGAAGGCCGCGCGCCGACCGAGGACGAGAAGATCGGCATGGTCTGGTTCCTCTGGCTGGGCGGGCTCGACACCGTGGCGGCCACCATCGCCCAGATGTTCCGCCGCCTTGCCCTCCAGCCCGAATTGCAGAAGCGGCTGCGCGAGAACCCCGCGCTGATCAACTCGGCGGTCGAGGAATTCCTGCGTACCCAGCCGATCCTTTCATCCTCGCGCACCGCGACCAGGGACTTCGAATGGCACGGCATTCAGGTCCGCAAGGGCGATTCGTTCTCCTGCCTGAACCCGGCGGGCAACTTCGATCCCGCGCGCTTCGACGATCCGCGCAGTTTCGATCCCGAGCGCAAGGCCAACCGGCATTTCACTTTCGTGGGCGGCGTCCACATCTGCCTCGGCGCCCATCTTGCCCGGCGCGAGCTGCGTGTGCTGCTGGAACGGTGGTTCGAGCGGATTCCCGAATTCCGGGTCAAGCCGGGCGCGGATACCACGGTATTTCCGGGGCTGCTCTCGATCCGCAACCTGCCGATCGTCTGGCCGGTCGCCGGCAAGACGGAATGATTTGGCGGGGGAGCACGCTCCCCCGCCGCCTCCCGATCAGACTTTTGCCGGCGCCAGTTTCGGGCTGAGCAGGTGGACCACCGCCAGGGCCAGCAGGTAGGCGCTGGCGCAAATGGCGAAGAGCACTTCGTAGCTGTGCGTCGCATCGAGGATGTAGCCTGCGAAAAGCGCCATGCCCATGCCGCCGAACGCGCCGACCGTGCCGCCGATCCCCACGACCGATCCTACCGCGCCGCGCGGAAACACGTCGGACGGCAGGGTGTAGAGATTGGCCGAGAAGGCCTGGTGTGCGGCCGTGGCAAGGCCGATCACCAGCACGGCTGACCAGACGCTGTCGATGCTCTGGGCGAACCAGATCGGCAGGACGCAGAAGGCACAGATCAGCATCGTGATCTTGCGGGCGAAATTGGGCGTCTTTCCGGCCTTGATCAGCTTCGAAGACAGCCAACCGCCGCCCACGCTGCCGAGGTCGGAAATCAGGTAGATTCCGGCGAGCGGCAGGCCGAAGGTCTTGAGATCGAGATCATAGCGTTCGAACAGGTAGCCGGGCAGCCAGAACAGGAAGAACCACCAGATCGGATCGATCAGGAACTTGCCGAGGGCATAGGCCCAGGTCTCCTTCACGGTCAGCAGGCGCGCCCAGCCGATCTTCTCCACCGGGTCGGCCGGGTCCTGCTGGATCCAGTCGAGTTCGCCGCGCGTGACGCGGCCGTGCTGCGTGGGATGGCGGTACATGGCCCACCAGGCGGCCAGCCACACGATGCCGAAGATGCCGGTGACGAAAAAGGCCATGCGCCAGTCGAACCAGAGCACCAGCAACGGCACGATCAGCGGCGTCAGGATCGCGCCGACATTGGCGCCCGCATTGAACAGGCCGATCGCGAAGGCCCGCTCCTTCTGCGGGAACCAGTCGGTCACGGCGCGGATGCCTGCCGGGAAATTGCCCGATTCCCCGATCCCCAGGCCGAAACGCGCCGCCGCGAAAGAGGTGACCCCGCTGGCGAAACCGTGCGCCATGTGGCTCACCGTCCAGATCACCAGCGCGATGGCATAGCCCAGCCGCGCGCCCAGCACGTCCACGACTTTGCCGAACGAGAGATAGCCGATGGCATAGGCCAGCTGGAACCAGAAGACGATCTCCGCAAAGTCGGATTCGGTCCAGTGGAACTCGGCCTCCAGCGTGGGCTTGAGCACGCCGATCATCTGCCGGTCGACATAGTTGATCGCCGTCGCCGCAAAGAGCAGCGCCACGATCACCCAGCGGTAGCGCCCCGCCGTGGGATGGAGCCCCGCCCGATCGACTGTGGAAGCTCCCGCGATTTCGCCGCCTTCGATCGCTCCGCTTCCGATCTCTTTGGCACCTGCGTTCATGTGATCCTGCTCCCTTTTCGGCGGCGCTGTTTTCCGGCCTGCCGATGGATCCTTGTCAGGCGGGTGCTGCCGCCACGATCTTGCAGCCGATGCTGCCGTGCCCGTCGAAATGGGCCAGGACATCCTGCCCCGGCGTCACGGGATGGACCCCGGTTACGGCGCCGGTGGAAACCCAGGTGCCGCCGCTGCAATCCAGCCCCCGCGCCGCGAGGTTCGCCAGGAGGAACCGCACCGCGCCGAGCGGGCCGTCCAGCATGGTCGCCGTGGTCGCCGAGGCGATTTCCAGTCCTTCGATCTCGAAACGGACGGTGATCGCATCGAAATCGGCGCTTTCCCAGCCTTGCAGCAGCGGGCCGACCACCATGCCGGCATTGTTGCCGAAATCCGAGATCGTGACCGGCGGCCCATCGGCATTGATGCCGGGATAGGGGGAGCTGGCCACTTCGATGCCGATATGGACCGCATCGAGCACCGCGCGGGTGGCCGCGTCGTCCGTGGGAACCACCCCGTTCCAGCCGGGCGCGACATGAAGCAGGAATTCCGCCTCCGCCGCTGCGAACCCTTTGGCGAAGACGGGCATTTCCGGCGTCTCTCCGCCCTCGGCCAGGACCACGCTGTCCGCGAAGATCGGGCCGGACAGGCGATCTGCGCCAAGGCGCGCATCTTCGGGCACGTTGATCCTGCCGACTTTCCAGCCCGCGACCGGGCGGCCGTCGATCCCGATGGCAAGGTCCTGGATGGCATAGGCGGCGGCAAGGTCCGAAGGCGCCTCGCCGGGGTATGTCGTCAATGCACGCTTTTCACGGCGCGCCGCCACGAATGCCCCGGCAACCGCGCGGGCGCTATCGTGGGAGGCCTGTTCCTTGGAGCTCATCCCCA
The DNA here is from genome assembly GCF_002149965.1 of Novosphingobium panipatense. Taxonomy (GTDB): domain Bacteria; phylum Pseudomonadota; class Alphaproteobacteria; order Sphingomonadales; family Sphingomonadaceae; genus Novosphingobium; species Novosphingobium panipatense_A. The sequence goes on from NZ_MSQB01000002.1 coordinate 102,448, forward strand.
TCCCTTCTTTATTCTGTTTCGGTGGTTAAAGGAAACCGGTGTCATAAGCAAATCAAAAGCATCGCGCGGCATCGAGTCATGGCGTTTTCAGAGAGTTACGCCGCGCTTCCAGACGGCGATCGCGCGCTGGCCCGCGCGTTCGGATGCGGTCGGCGTTCCGCTCGCGAAATCGCAGATCGCTTGCAGGAACGCGGCGTCGGCCGCGCCCTGTCCCTGGTCCAGCGCGATCGAGGCGTCGAAGTCGATCCAGTGCGGCTTGGCTTCGGACAGGCGGCGGTTGGAGGCGACCTTCACGGTCGGCACCGGAAAGCCCAGCGGGGTGCCGCGCCCGGTCGTGAAGAGCACCAGCGTCGCGCCCGAAGCGGCCAGCGCGGTGGAGGATACCGCGTCGTTTCCGGGCGCTTCCAGCAAGGTCACGCCCGGCACGCTCGCCTGCCCGCCATAGTCGATGACGTCGGCCAGCGGCGCCGTGCCTGCCTTCTGCACCGCGCCCAGAGACTTTTCCTCCAGCGTGGTGATGCCGCCCGCGATATTGCCGGGCGAGGGATTTTCCGAAACCGGCAGGCCCTGATCGAGGTAGTAGCGCTTGAAGCGGTTCACGAGGCCCGCCGCCGCCTCGAACACCGCGCGCGAGGTCGCACGGTCCAGCAGGGCCTGCTCGGCGCCGAAGATCTCGGGAATTTCGGTCAGGATCGCCTTGCCGCCCGCCTCGGAGATCGTCTCGGAAAGCCGCCCCAGCAGGGGGTTGGCGGTCAGCCCGGAAAAGCCGTCCGACCCGCCGCACTTGAGCCCGATGGTAAGCGCCGAGAGCGGCATTTCACTGCGCTCGGCGCGCGCTGCCTCCGCCACCAGCTCGTCCACCAGGCGCCCCGCTTCCGCGATCTCGTTGCCGGCCGACTGGCTGGAGAGCATGCGCAGCTTGGAGCGGGCCCAGACCGGCACCGCTTCCACCAGCGCGTCCAGTTGATTCGATTCGCAGCCCAGCCCCAGCAGCAGCACGCCTGCGGCATTGGGACTGGCCGCAAGGCCCGCCAGCAGCGCGCGGGTGCCGTCCAGATCGTCGCCAAGCTGCGAGCAGCCGTGCGGGTGGGCGAAGGCGTGGATGCCGTCCACCTTGCCTGCGGCGATCAGGTCTCCGTGGCGTGCCTGAGCCTCGCGCGCGACTTGCTCCGCGGTCATGCCGACGCAGCCGACGGTGGGCAGGATCCAGATCTCGTTGCGGGTGGCGGCGCGGCCATCGGCGCGCAAGTAGCCGCGCCAGGTGGGGTGCCCGCCCGTTGGCGCGGCAAGGCCTTCGCGCTGGCCGAGATGCGGCGAATAGGCCAGCTCGCCCGCCAGCGCGGTTTCGACGTTGTGGACATGGACATGGCTGCCCGCCGGAATCGCCTGCTTCGCGCGGCCGATCGGCTGGCCGTATTTCACGACCGTATCCCCTGCGGCGATATCCGCGAGCGCGAACTTGTGCCCCTGCCCCACGTCCTCACGCAGGATCACGCCATTTCCGTTTTCTCCGGCCACACGCTCCCCGGCAGAAAGCGGCCGCAGGGCGACAGCCACGGTATCGCGGGGGTGAATACGGATCGAAGGGGGAATTTCGAAAGACATCGTCTGACCGGAGCTGAGGAGAAATATCGAGAAGGAATTCTGGGGCTATCCAGATCTGGAAACCGGTGTCATCTTGCCTTTCCGCGTGCAGGAAGGCAAGCGGAACCGCGATGGCCTGAAACGGATACGTCACCGCACGGGTTTTCCCGCAGCGGGTCGGTTTCAGGCGCTTCATTGGCGATGTACTTCAGGTGCAATCGTTTAACTGGCGTTTATCGGGCGCATCAAGCAGGGACCAGAATGCCGGACGAACCCAAACGCGACACCAAGCCGACCATCAACGATGTCGCGCGCCTTTCCGGCGTATCGAAGAAGACCGTCAGCCGCGTCATCAACAAGTCGCCCCTGCTGAACCAGGCCACCCGCGAAAAGGTCGAGGCGGTCATCGCCGAGATAGGCTACGTGCCCAATCCGCAGGCCCGCGCCCTTGCCCTGCGCCGCAATTTCCTGATCGGCCTGATCCACGACAATCCCAACGCGCAGATGGTGCTGGGGGTGCAGGAAGGCATTCTCGAGGCCATTCGCGACACCGAGTTCGCCCTCGTCGTACGCCCGGTGGACCGCCACGCGCCGACGATGCTCGACGATATCCGCCGCTTCATCGAACAGCAGCGGCTCTACGGCGTCTTGCTGCTGCCGCCGATTTCCGAGAACGACGAACTGGCGGCGGTCTGCCGCGAACTGGGCTGCACGCTGGTGCGCATGGGCTCGGCCAGGCTGGACCACGACCGGCACCTCGTTGCCTCGAACGATCGCCATGCCGTGCGCGAGGCGGTGTCCTGGCTGACCACCCTCGGCCATCGCCGCATCGGCTTCATCGCCGGGCCGGAGGGGTTCCGCTCGGCAAGCGAGCGCGAACTCGGCTTCATCGACGGACTGGCCTCGGCCGGACTGAAGCTCGACCCCGCCCTTTCCCAGCGCGGCAACTACCGCTTCGAATCGGGCCTGGCCGCGGGCGAGCGCCTGCTCTCCGCCGATCCGCGCCCCACGGCGATCTTCTCCAGCAACGACGAGATGGCGGCAGGCGTGCTCCATGCCGCGCGGGCCAAGGGGATTTCGGTGCCCGAGCAGCTCTCGATCATCGGCTTCGACGATACCGCCATCGCCGCGCATATCTGGCCGCCGCTCACCACCGTGCGCTGGCCGATCGTGGCCATGGCGACCGCCGCCGCGCACAAGCTGATCGAACCGGCGAACGCCGCCGACCAGCCCTCGCTGTTCCTGTCCGATCTCGTGCGCCGGGCCTCGGTCGCACCGCCCTCATCCGGCCCTGACAGCGCTACCGATCCGCGAAGCAGCCCCGGCAATATTGGTCCTCCGCATTGACACCGGTTACCAAGACCGGATAGGACTTGACCTGAGGCGTAATGACGTCCCACCATACGGAACTGAATTCCACAAGGGAGAGTCCCCCGTGTTCTGCAAGACCTACCACGCCACCCATCCCGACATGATGGAGTGCGTCTCCAACGAGGAACTGCGCGATCGCTACCTCGTCGGCGGCATGTTCGAAGACGGCAAGGTCAACCTCAACTATTCGCATAACGAACGCTTCGTGATCGGCGGCGCAGTTCCCTCTCAGGGCCCGCTCAAGCTGCCCGCGCAGACCGTTCCCAAGAGCGCGGAAGGCAAGCCCTTCCTGGAGCGCCGCGAAGCCGGCATCACCAATATCGGCGGCCCCGGCGCGATCACGGTCGACGGCCAGCGCTTCGAAGTCGGCAACAAGGAGTGCCTCTACGTGCCGATGGGCTCGGACGAGGTGATCTTCGAAGGCGAGACCGCGCGTTTCTACATCGCCTCGGTTCCCGCCCACAAGGCCTGCCCGATCAAGCTCATCACGCTTGAAAACGCCAACCCGCTGGCGCGCGGCGACCTGGCCAATTCGAACCAGCGCACGATCTACCAGCTCGTCATCCCCGGCGTCTGCGAAAGCGCGCAGCTGCTGCTGGGCCTTACCGTGCTGGAGGAAGGCTCGGTCTGGAACACCATGCCGCCGCACCTCCACGACCGCCGCAGCGAGATCTACCTCTACTTCGAACTGCCCGAAGAGAACGACCGGATCTTCCACTACATGGGCGAGCCGGAACAGATGCGCCACATCGTGATCGCCAACGAAGAGGCGGTGATCAGCCCGCCCTGGTCGATCCACATGGGTTCGGGCACCAAGAAATACGCGTTCATCTGGGCCATGGGCGGGGAAAACCTCGACTATACCGACATGAACGTGCTGGATATCTGCCAGCTTCAGTAGGCCCATCGCCCCTGGCGGGGCGGAACGGGAACACGGTGGCAAGTCGATCCGGGGCATTGCTCCGGGTCGCTTAGACCTGCCACGAACGAGATTGGGACAGGACTGAACTTTATGGCGATTTCCTTCAGCCTCGAAGGCAAGGCCGCGCTGGTGACCGGCGCCAATACCGGGATCGGGCAGGCCATAGCCGTGGCGCTTGCCGAGGCCGGTGCCGATGTCGCGCTCGCGGGTCGCAGCGAACCGGCCGAGACTCTCGCCCTGATCGCGGCGACCGGGCGCAAGGCGGTGAACATCAAGGCCGACCTTTCCTCGATCGAGCCCGTCGCCCGCGTCATCGCGGAAGCCGAAGCGGGTCTCGGCAAAGTGGATATCCTGGTCAACAATGCCGGGATCATCCGCCGCGACGACCTGCTGCAGTTCTCCGAGGAAGACTGGGACGCGGTGATCGACACCAATCTCAAGACCCTGTTCTTCCTCAGCCAGGCGGCGGCCAAGGGCATGGCCGCGCGGGGAAGCGGCAAGATCGTCAACATCGCCTCGCTGCTGACCTTCCAGGGCGGCATCCGCGTGCCCAGCTATGCGGCGGCGAAGTCCGGCGTGGGCGGCGTTACCAAGGCCATGGCCAACGAGCTGGCCGCCAGGGGCGTGCAGGTAAACGCGATCGCGCCGGGCTATATCTCCACCAACAATACCGCCGCCCTGCAAGGCGACGAGACGCGCAACCGCCAGATTCTGGAGCGGATCCCGACTGGCCGCTGGGGCCGTCCCGAAGATATTGCAGGCGCTGCGGTGTTCCTGGCTTCCCCGGCATCGGACTATGTGACAGGACACGTGCTCGCCGTGGACGGCGGTTGGCTAGCACGCTGAGGAATATCGATAGAATGACCGGTCACGTTACCTGCTTCGGCGAAGTTCTCATCCGTTTCGCCACTCATGATGCGCGGCTGATGGTCCAGTCGGATGCGCTCGACATGGTGGTCGGCGGGGCGGAAGCGAATGTCGCCTCGGGCCTCGCCTCGCTCGGGCATCCGGTGCGCATGGTGTCGCGCCTGCCCGCCAGCCCGCTGGGCGACAAGGCGCGCGCGGCACTCGGCGCGGCGGGGATCGGCCTGTCCGGCGTGACCTCCGGGCCGGGGCGCATGGGCCTCTACTTCCTCGAAACCGGCGCCGGTCTGCGGCCCTCCTCGATCACTTACGACCGCGCGGGTAGCGCCTTCGCGCAATCGGCGGTGGAGCATTTCGACTTCGCCGCCGCGCTGGACGGCGCCCGGCTGCTGCACCTCTCGGGTATCACGCCGGCGCTCGGCCCCGGCGGCGTGGCGCTGGCCAAGGCCGCCGTGCGCGCGGCGCAGGAAGCGGGCGTGCCGATCTGCTTCGACGGAAACTACCGCGCGCTGCTCTGGGAAAGCTGGGACAGCAACCCGCGCGAAGTGCTGACCGAGCTGGTCTCCGCCGCCACGGTGATGATCGGCAACCACCGCGACATCTCGCTTCTGCTCGGCAAGACGTTCTCGGGTGACGGCGAGGATCGCCGCCGCGAGGCGGCGGAAGCGGCCTTCGCCGCCTTCCCGGGCCTCCAGGTGATCGCCTCCACCGCGCGCCACGTCGTCAACGCGGCGCACCACCGCATCGCCGCGCGGGTCGATGCGCGCGATAGCGGCTACCAGACCGAAGAGGCCGACGTGACCGGCATCGTCGACCGCATCGGCACCGGCGACGCTTTCGCGGCGGGCGTGCTGCACAAGTGGCTGGAAGGCGCGGACATCCGCGCCATGGCCGACGCCGGGCTGGCCTATACGGTGCTCAAGCATTCGCTTCACGGCGACATGAGCCTGATCGGCAAGGCGGAACTCGAAGCGTTCTCGATCGCGGGAGCTGACGTGCGGCGCTGACCGGCAGGAACAGGTTGTCCCGGACCTGATCCGGGACCGCGGGCCTGGCCGCGCCCGGCCCGCAGACTTGCGCCTCAAGGACTGACAGCGGTCCCGGATCAAGTCCGGGACGACGGGATGGGGGAGAGAAGCACATGACGGCCAGCGGCATGACCCGGCGCTCGCTCGTGACAGCGGCAGCCGCCGCCGTGGCGGCTGGGTCCGCCCCTCTCCTTGCACGGTCTCCGACAACTCCGGTCGTGGGCCGCTACTTCGGCCTCGACGAACAGGGCGTGCGCGCCTTCAGGGGCATCCGCTATGGCCGCGCGGCGCGCTTCGCCCGTGCCGTGGCCGAACCCTGGGCCGGCCCGCGCGCCGATGCGCTAAGCTTCGGCCCGATCTGCCCGCAGCGCGGCATGGATGGCGAGCCGCAGTCCGAGGACTGCCTCTTCCTCAACGTCTGGACGCCCGAGGCGAACCCGGCCGCAAAGCGCGCGGTCATGGTCTATTTCCACGGCGGCGCCTATACCACCGGCTCGGTCACCGACCCGCTGACACAGGGTGCGCGGCTGGCGGCGGAGGGCGACGTGGTGGTCGTCACCGTCAATCACCGGCTCAATGCGCTGGGCTATGCCTGGCTGAAGCCTTTCGGCGCGCGCTATGCCGATAGCGGCAATCTCGGTCAGCTCGACCTGATCCTCGCCCTGCAATGGGTGCGCGCGCATATCGCCGCGTTCGGCGGCGATCCGGCGCGGGTCATGGTGTTCGGCCAGTCCGGCGGCGGCGCCAAGATCGCGACGCTCATGGCCATGCCCGCCGCCGCAGGCCTGTTTCACAGCGCCGCCACGATGAGCGGGCAACAGGTCCAGGCCAGTGGGCCGATGCATGCCTGGGCGCGTACCCAGGCGCTGATGGCGGCACTGAAGCTGGCGCCCGGCGATGTCGAAGGCCTGCGCACGATGCCGGTCGAGCGATTGGTCGAAGGGCTCGCCGCCAGCGATCCCGTGATGGGCGGCCCGGTCTATTTCGGCCCGGTGCTGGACATGACCAACCTGCCGCGCCACCCCTTCTGGCCGGACGCCGCGCCGCAGTCGCGCGCGGTGCCGATGATCCTCGGCAATACGCACGAGGAAACCCGCACCTTCATCGATCCGCGCGGCAGCAAGCTCAAGGGCCTCGACTGGAGCAATCTGGCGGAGCGCATGGGCCGCGAGGTGAAGATCGACCTCGACCCGCAATGGGTGGTGGACCAGTACCGCGCCCGCGAGCCGCTCTGGAGCGCGGAGCAGGTGTTCTATGCCGCCACCACGGCGGGCCGGTCCTGGCCGGGACAAGTGATCGAGGCGGACGAACGCGCGAGAGCCGGGGCCGCCGCCACCTGGGTCTACCAGCTCGAACGCCCCTCCCCCATCGATCCCCTGCGGGGCGCGGCGCATACCGACGATATTCCCTACGTCTTCGGCACGCTGGACGCACCCGGCAGCTATTCGGGCAGCGACGCCGCCGCGCAGGCGCTTGGCCGGGCGATGATGGGCGCCTTTACCGGGCTGGCCAGGACCGGGCGGCCGGGGCTGCCCGGCTGGTCGAACTATGCCCTGCCGTCCCGCGCGACGATGATGTTCGGCAGCACCGTCCGCATGGAAAACGACCCGCGCGGCTGGCAGCGCGAACTCTGGGCGAGAGCGCCCTACGTCCAGCCCGGAAGCTGATTCCTCTCTGTTTCGGGGAGGAACTAAATGGCCATCCACGCCAGACCGGCCAAGACCGCCGCTTGCAGCGTCACGATCGCGAAAAGCCGGCCGACGAAAGGCTGCTTGCGCGTCTTGTGGCGCAGGACGCGGCGGGCCAGCAGGGCGCCGGGCGAGCCTCCGGCCGCCGCCAGGGCCAGGAGGCGCCGTTCCGGCACGCGGCGCCCGCCCGCCATGGCCCGGCCCTTGTCGAAGGCGAAAGCGAAGAAGGCGGCAAGGTTCATCAGGCCGAGGTAGACGGCGAGTGCGGCGGACATATCCATACCCGCGCCTTTCTCAGTCCAGCGGCGCGACGTCCACCGAGAACAGCATGGTCTGCTGCGACGATCCCCGGAACGTGCCGTCGAGCGGGGCGACGTCGGAATAGTCGCGGCCCATGCCGATGAAGACATGGTCGGTATCGGCCAGGATGGCATTGGTGGGATCGAAACCGACCCAGCCGAGTTCCTCGCCGCACCACAGGTTCACCCAGGCGTGCATGGCGTCCACCCCCACCAGCCGCGCCTGCCCCGGCGGCGGCAGGGTGCGCAAGTAGCCGCTGACATAGGCCGCCGGAATGCCGTGGGCACGCGCGGCGATGATCATGATATGGCTGAAGTCCTGACAGACCCCGTGGCGCGCGTGGAAGGCCTCGATCGGCGGGGTATCCGCCGCCGTCGCCCCGGAATCGTAGGCGAACTGATCGTGGATCGCCGTCATCAGCGCGCGCCCGGCCTCCATCACCGGCATCGCATCGCTCAGGAACCCGCTGGACCAGAGGGCGATGTCGCGCTCCGGGGCGGCGAGGGGCGAGGCGAAGATGTAGGACGCCGGCCCCAGCGCCGAGAGATCGGGCAGCCGCATGGCCCGTTCGCGCAAGTCGGAAAGGACCGGCCCGCTTGCGGCGGTGACGTAGAACGGCAGGGCTTCGCGCTCCACCACGAAGCGGCTGTCGATCCGCAACCGGCTGATCGGTTCGCGCAAGGAAAAGCGGGTCTCGTTGACGTAGTAGCCGCCGTCGCCATCCGTCACTTGCGCCGGGCCGGGGTCCAGCGCGAGGGCATAGTCGCTGACCTGCTGGCCGGGCCAGGACGCCGGGCGCAGCCGCACGTTGAACTGCGCGAGCTGCACGGGCGCGGCATATTCCAGGGTCGTGGCATGGCTGACGGCGTAGCGCATCACAGCACCGGGGTCCGTTTCTCCGCCTCGTCGGGATCGAACTGTAGAAAATAGCGCGAGGAAATGGCGTCGGACAAGTCCAGCAGCCGCGCCTCGATCCCGGCGATCCAGTTCCAGTCGGTATCCCCCGCCGTCGCCGCCTGGACTTCGCCCAGCAGCGCCCGCGCCGCGCGCATCGGCGGCTCGGGCAAGTTGTCGTCGCGGGCGCTGGGAAGCGCGGCGAGGTGCTCGACCACGCCCGCGATCTGGAACACCAGCGCGCGCGGATTGTCGGGATCGAGCAGGACGAGATCGCGTACCGGTCCCGGCATCGGCCCGGTCAGGTAGCGGGTGCGGTAGATGATCTGGCTGTCGCAGAGGTCGAGCAGGACACCCAGCGCGCCCGGCGCTTCCGCCAGTTCGCCAAGGCGGCGGACCATGCGGCAGATGCCCTGTGCGCGCTCCATGCGCTGGCCGATCTCCAGGAAGCGCCAGGCCGCCGAGCGCACCATGTTTTCGGAAACCAGGCCGGACAAGGCGCTGAAATGCTCGGTCAGCGTGCGAACGGCGCCCAGCAGGCTGGCCGGACGGTGCAAGTCGAAGTCCGGCATCGGCCTGCTGACGAGGCGCCAGAAATCCCGCGCAAAACGCTCGCGCAGCGAAAGCCCCACCGCCTGCCTGCGCCTGAGCAGCGCGGCGACGCCGCCGGGAAGCTGCGTCTCTCCCAGGGCCGCGGCGCAGGTGGCGGCGGCGGGCTGGCCGGGCGGCGGCGCGAGCACGGCTCCGCTTTCCACCAGCATGTCCACCAAGGCCTGCAGCACCCCGGATTCGTCGCCCGTACCGTCATAGGTGCTGGCGCTCAGGCCCCCGTCCACTTCCACCGAGCCGTCGAGCAGCGCCCGCAGCAGGCGGGTGACGAATTGCGCGCGTTCGTTGTAGCGGCCGAACCAGAACAGGTTGTCCGCCGCCTGGCTGGCGAGGATTCCGCCCCCACGCGAGATCGGCGGCGTGCCCGCCGCCCGCACCGGCTGGAACCCGGCGCCGGGCTGATCCTCGATCACCCAGAGATCGGCGGAAAGATCGCCCTCGCCCATCAGCGAAGTCGGCAGCGCCTTGGCCGAGGACAGGCGCGCGAACCCGCCGGGCATGACCCTCCATGCGCCGTCCGCATCGCGCGCCACGAAAGCGCGTACCGTGAAAGGCCGGGGTGCGAGTTCACCGGCGATGATCGCCGGGGTGGTGGAAAGCTTGACGATCTCCTGCCCGCAATAGTCCATCGGCCGCCGGGAAAGCGCTTCGAGCAGGGCCGTGCGCTCGGCCCCGGAAAGCTCGGAAGCGGCGACAGGCTCGCGGCGGGAGAGGCCCTCGACCGGCTGGCCGAAGGCGGGCAGGACCGCCAGTTCGTCCAGCCGCGCGGCCACGGTGGCGCTTTCGGCCGCCTGCCCGCACCACCAGGTGGCGATGTTCGGCAGCAGCGGTTCCTCGCCCAGCAGGACCCGGCAGAGGCGCGGCATGAAGGCGGCGAAGGCAGGCGTTTCCAGCACTTCGGTGCCCGGCCAGTTGACCATGCCGACACTGCCGCCCGCCCAGGCCTCGAACAGGTTGGCGACGCCGAGCCGCGACTTGGCGTCGAACGAGAGCGGATCGAGCGCATCGGTATTGATCCAGCGCCAGATCGCATCGACGCGCTTGGGCCCGGCGATCGTGCCGACCCATAGGCGGTCCTCCACCACCGAGAGATCCCGCCCCTCGACCAGCGGAAAGCCCAGATAGCGCGCGAGATGGGCCTGTTCGGCGTAAGTCTGGTTGAAGCGCCCGGCCGTGAGTAGGGCGATGCGCGGCGATTCGCGCCCGCAGGCTGCCACCATGCCCGCGCGCATCTGCCCGAAGAACTCGACGATGCGCCGCACATGGTTGTCGGCCAGCACGGTGCCGCCGGTACGCGTCATCGCCAGGCGGTTTTCCAGGGCATAGCCGATGCCGCTGGCCATGCGCACCCGGTCCTGAAGCACCCGCCAGTGTCCGCGCGGCCCGCGCGCAAGGTCGGCGGAATAGACCTGGATGAAGTGGCCGTCACCGCCTTGCCCGCCCTGAGGCGCGCGGCCGGGCATCTTGCGCGCGAAATAGGGGCTGCCGGCAATGACGGCGGCGGGAAGGTGCCCCTCCCTGACCAGCCGCTGCGGCCCGTAGATGTCCGCGGCGAGCCTCTCGAACAATGTGGCGCGCTGGATCAGGCCGCGCTCGATTTCCGCCCATTCCGCCGATCCCACCACCAGCGGCATGGCGTTGAGCGGCCAGTCGCGCTCCTCCTCGTCCCCGGTGACGCGGAACGTCAGGCCGAGATCGGCGGCATGGCGGGTCGCCGCATCCTGCAAGGCCGAGGGGTCGCCTTCGGCCAGCAGCGAAAGCCCCGCCGCCACCTTGTGCCAGTGCGCGGCGATCGGCTCGGCGGCATCCCCGAACAGGTCTCCGCCGCTGACCGCCACGGGATAGGCATCCAGCCACCCCGCAGCGGGTCCGATCAGGTCCGTGGGACCGGATGGGGAAACGAGAGACATAGGCTCACACTACGCGCGGCGGGCGGCGAAGATCCAGCGAACAGGGAAATTCGCCCGGCGCTTCCTCCGGCGGGAGCGGCAGGCTGCCCGGCGAATGGCCGTGCGGCTGGAACCGCGCCTTGCGCCGCGCTTCCGCCTCGTAGCCGTTGATCGGCACATCGTCGTAATTGCGGCCGCCCGGATGGGCGACATGATAGACGCAGCCGCCCAGCGAGCGCCGGTTCCACAAGTCGTAGATATCGAACGTGAGCGGCGCATGGGCGGCCATCATCGGATGGAGGCATTCGGCAGGCGCCCAGGCCTTGTAGCGTACGCCCCCGATCCCCACCGGGCCTACCCCCACCTCGCCCGCACCGGTCATCGTCAGCGGCACGCGGCGGCCGTTGCAGGAAATGACGTGGCGCCCGGCCACCAGCCCCTGCGCCCGAACCTGGAGGCGCTCGGTGGAACTGTCGACATAGCGCACCGTGCCGCCGATCGCGCCGGTTTCGCCCAGCACGTTCCACGGCTCCAGCGCATGGCTGATTTCCAGCGAGACGCCCCCGCCCTCCACCGCGCCGTGGACGGGGAAACGGAACATGCGCTGCGCCTCGAACCAGGCGGGATCGAAGCGGTAGCCCGCCCGGGCGAGGTCATCCAGCACATCGAGGAAATCGGCCCAGACGAAATGGCCCAGCATGAACCGGTCGTGGAGCTGCGTGCCCCAGCGCACCAGTTCGCCCCCTTGCGGTTCCTTCCAGAACCAGGCGGTGAGCGCCCGCAGCAGCAGTTGCTGGGCAAGGCTCATCTTCGCATCGGGCGGCATCTCGAAGCCGCGAAACTCGACAAGGCCGAGACGGCCGGTCGGCCCGTCGGGGCTGAACAGCTTGTCGATGCAGATCTCGGTGCGATGGGTATTGCCGGTGACGTCCACCAGCAGGTTGCGCAGCAGGCGGTCGATTACCCAGGGGGCGGGCGGGGCTTGCTCTCCATCGGGTCCCGGCACTTGCGCCAGGGCGATCTCCAGTTCGTAGAGCGCATCGTGCCGGGCCTCGTCGATGCGCGGCGCCTGGCTGGTCGGGCCGATGAACAGGCCGGAGAACAGGTAGCTGAGCGAGGGATGGCGCTGCCAGTAGGTGACGAAACTCTTCAGCAGGTCCGGGCGGCGGATGAAGGGGCTTTCGAGCAGGCTCGGCCCGCCCAGCACGATGTGATTGCCGCCGCCGGTGCCGATCGAACGGCCATCGACCATGAACTTGTCCGCCGTCAGCCCCACGTCGCGCGCGGCTTCGTAGAGCGTCTCGGTGATCTCCACCGTCTCGCGCCATGAGGCCGAAGGGTGGATGTTCACTTCGATCACGCCGGGGTCGGGCGTGACTTTCAGCACTTGCAGACGCGGGTCAGGGGGCGGCGGATAGCCTTCGATGCGGATCGGCAAGCCGTGCCGCTCGGCCACGACTTCCACCGCGGCGATGAGTTCGAGATAGTCTTCCAACCGCTCGGTGGGCGGGATGAACACGGCCAGATAGTCCCCGCGCGGCTCCACGGTGATCGCGGTGCGCACCGCGCCCTCGATGATCCGCTGCTCGACCAGGTCCTGCGCGCCGTGCCCACCTTCGGCCTGCTCGACATGCTGGACCCGCTGCGCGCCGAGATGTTCCGCCCCCCGTGCCGCCGCCTGCTCCCGGAAATCGCCTAGCGGCACGCGCGGCTCGGCCGTGTCGCGCGGGTGGATATAGGGATAGTCGGAAGGCGGCACATAAGGCAGCGAACCGAGCGGCAGGCGGTAACCGAGCGCGGAATCGCCCGGCACCGCGGTCAGCATGTCCTTGCGCAGGCGCCAGCGCTCGCTCTTCCAGCGCACCGGAGAGGCATCCGCCGCATTCCAGCGCTGCACCGGCAGGACATAGCCCACCGCCTTGTCCAGCCCGCGCCGGTAAGTTCGCACGAAGCGGCGCGCCAGTTCCTCGTCGGCCACCTTGGGGTCGAGCGGCGTGACGTTGACGGGCAGCTCGGCTTCCTTCTCCGCCCAGTCCCCGGTGTCCTCGTAGACCGGCTGGACGAAGCCTTCCTCGACGCCGAGGCCCTGCGCCGTCTCGCGCAGCAGGGTTTCGGCCAGGGCCACGTCGAGCGTAGGCGCAGGTTCGGCCTCGTCGTGCTGCCCGCGCGGATGTTCGGGCGCGATCAGCGCAGGGTCGCGCCAGATCGGCGTGCCGTCCTTGCGCCAGTAGATCGAAAAGCCCCAGCGCGGCAGGCTCTCGCCCGGATACCACTTGCCCTGCCCGTAATGGAGCAGCGAGCCGGGTGCGAACTTCTCTCGCAGGAGGCGGATCAGGCGGTCGGCATAGGCCGCCTTGGTCGGGCCGACAGCGCCGCTGTTCCACTCGTCCGCCTCGAAATCGCGGTCGGCGATGAACGTCGGCTCGCCGCCCATCGTCAGGTTGGCGCCCACAGCGTCAAGGTCCGCATCGACCCCGTCGCCAAGGTCGAGCAGGGCCTGCCAGCGTTCCTCGGTGAAAGGCCGGGTGATCCGCACCGCCTCGGCGATGCGGCTGACGCCCATCTCGAAATGGAAGTCCACTTCCGCAGGCTCGGCCATGCCCTCGATCGGGGTGGCGGAGCGATAGTGAGGCGCGGCGCAGAGCGGGATATGCCCCTCCCCCGCGAACATGCCGGACGTGGCGTCGAGCGCGATCCAGCCCGCGCCGGGCACATAGGCCTCGGCCCAGGCGTGGAGGTCCGTCACGTCCTCCAGCACCCCCTGCGGCCCTTCCTTGGGGATCACGTCGGCCACGAGCTGGATCGAATAGCCCGAGACGAACCGCGCCGCGAAGCCCAGGCGGCGCAGCAGCTGCACCAGCAGCCAGGCCGAATCGCGGCACGAGCCGATCCCCGCCGCCAGGGTCTCCTCCGGGGTCATCACCCCGGTCTCCATGCGGATCACATAGCCGATGCGCTCTTGCAGGCGGCGGTTGATCTCCACCAGGAAATCGACCGTGCGTCCCTCGTAGCCGAGGTGCGACGCCACCAGCGATTCGAACAGCGGCCCCTGTTCCTCCACCTCGAAACAGGCGGCCAGATCGGATTGCAGCACCGGCGAATAGGCGAAAGGATAGTTCTCCGCCTCCGGCTCCACGAAGAAGTCGAAGGGGTTGATCACGGCTAGGTCGGCCAGCAGGTCCACCTCGATCGAAAAATGATCGACCGGATCGGGGAACACCACGCGCGCCTGCCAGTTACCGTGCGGATCCTGCTGCCAGTTCAGGAAATGCTCGGGCGGGCTGATCTTGAGCGAATAGTTCGGCACCGCCGTCCGGCTGTGCGGCGCCGGACGCAGCCGGATCACCTGGGGGCCGAGACGCACCCGCCGGGAATAGCGGTAGCGTGTGAGATGGTGGAGCGCCGCCTTGATCATCAGGCGTGACTGTGCGTCAAACGATGCTGCACTGCAACGATGTTCCATCATCGCGGCCGAGAAAGGCGGATTGATTGCGCGAAAACCCGGCGCGCGGGAAAAACCGCCGGACAGAAGACTGGCTCAATTGAAGCCAAGCTGTCATGATGCGCGTGCAAGGGCCTAAACCGTAGAAGGGGCAAAAGTGAAGACCAGCGATATGCTCGAAGTTTCCGAAACCACTGAAGAACAGGACGGCGCAGAGGCCGTAGCGCTTGCCGACCAGCCCTCCCGTTTCTTCAACCGCGAGCTGAGCTGGCTCGCTTTCAACGAGCGTGTCCTGGCCGAAGCCACGAACCCGAATTATCCGCTGCTGGAACGGCTGCGGTTTCTCTCGATTTCCGGCAGCAATATCGACGAATTCCTGATGGTGCGCGTCGCCGGCCTGTCCGGGCAGGTGCGCCGCCAGATCGAGGAAATCTCGATCGACGGCCTCACCCCCTCGCAGGCCCTCGCCTCCACCCACGAAAAGGTGATCGCGCTGGAGCAGATCCAGCAGGAAATCTGGAAGGGCCTCAAGGTCCAGCTGGGCGAAAGCGGCATCCGCGTAGTGGGCGACGAGCGGCTCGACGGCGATCGCGAGGCCTGGCTGCGCAGTTATTTCCTCGAACATGTCATGCCCGTGATCACGCCCCAGGCGATCGACCCGGCGCACCCCTTCCCCTTCGTGGCCAACCAGGGCATCGGCGTGCTCTTCGCGCTGACCCGCCTGGCGGACGATGCGCCGGTCATGGAAATGGTGCTGATCCCCGCCCCCCTGCCCCGCTTCGTGCGCATTCCGGGTGAGGAAGCGGCCTGGATCTCGATCGAGGACCTGATCTGCCGCAATGCAGGCGAACTGTTCCCCGGCTTCGGGGTCAACGGCCACGGCGTGTTCCGCATCCTGCGCGACAGCGATATCGAGATCGAGGAAGATGCCGAGGATCTGGTGCGCTACTACCGCACCGCCATCCAGCGCCGCCGCCGCGGCCTCGTCATCGTGCTCCAGCTTCAGGGCGCCTTCGATCCCTCGGCCGAGGACCTGCTGCGCAACCAGCTGGGCCTCGACAAGGCGCTGATCATGAAGACGGAAGGCCTGATCGGCTTCTCCGGCCTTTCCGCGATCTGCGACGAGGACCGGCCGGAACTCAAGTTCGAGCCTTATTCCCCCCGCTATCCCGAACGCATCCTCGAGCATGACGGCGACATCTTCGCCGCCATCCGCGAGAAGGACATCGTCGTCCAGCATCCCTACGAAAGCTTCGAGGTGGTGATCGACTTCCTGCGCCAGGCCGCCCGCGACCCGGACGTGATCGCCATCAAGCAGACGCTCTACCGCGCCGGCAAGCAGTCCGCGATCATCTCCGCGCTGATCTACGCCGCCGAACAGGGCAAGTCGGTGACGGCCGTGGTCGAGCTGAAGGCCCGCTTCGACGAGGAGCAGAACCTGCTCTGGGCCAGCCAGTTGGAACGCGCGGGCGTTCAGGTGATCTACGGCTTCGTGGACTGGAAAACCCACGCCAAGACCTCGATGATCGTGCGCCGCGAGGGTGAGGGTTATCGCACCTACTGCCACTTCGGCACCGGCAACTATCACCCGATCACCGCGCGCATCTATACCGACTTGTCCTACTTCACCGCCGATCCGGCGATGGGGCGCGACGTCGGCCGCCTGTTCAACTTCATCACCGGCTACGTCGAACCCAAAGTCACCGAATGCCTCTCGATCTCGCCGATCTCGCTGCGCTCGACGATCTATGCCGGGATCGACGGAGAGATCGAGAACGCCCGCGCCGGCAAGCCTGCGGCGATCTGGGCCAAGCTCAATTCGCTGACCGATCCCGACCTGATCGACCGGCTCTATGCCGCCAGCCAGGCGGGCGTCGATATCGATCTGGTGGTGCGCGGCATCTGCTGCCTGCGTCCGGGGATCGAGGGCCTTTCCGAGAATATCGCCGTCAAATCGATCATCGGCCGCTTCCTCGAACATTGCCGCATCTGGGCTTTCGCCAACGGCGCCGAACTGCCCAACCGCAAGGCCAAGGTCTACATCACGTCGGCCGACGCGATGAGCCGCAATCTCGACCGCCGTGTGGAAGTGATGGTGCCGATCACCAACAAGACCGTCCACGACCAGGTGCTGGACCAGGTCATGCTGGCCAATCTGCTGGACACCGAACAGTCCTGGGTTCTCCATCCCGACGGCAGCTACGACCGGGTGGGAGAAGTGGACAACCCCTTCAATCTCCACCGCTATTTCATGACCAACCCGTCGCTTTCGGGGCGCGGTGCATCGCTTGCCAGTGGACGAAAAGTGCCAAAGCTCTCGCTAAGACGCGGCAATATCTGACATAGGGGGCGCAGGCTGCCCGGTTTCGGGCGATTCGTCTGAACGGAATGATCGGCATTAGCCAAAGCAGCGAAAAGCGCGCAATCATCGACATCGGTTCGAATACGGTTCGCTTGGTCGTCTATAACGGACCGCCACGCGCTCCGGTCGTTATCCTGAACGAAAAGGTCAATGCCCGGCTCGGCCGCGATCTGGGCAAGACCGGGGCGATCAACGAAAAGTCGATGAAGACCGCGCTGGTGGCGCTGGCCCGTTTCTCGGGGCTGCTGCGCCTGCTCGACGTCAGGGACGTGGAATGCGTGGCCACGGCCGCCGCGCGCGATGCCTCCAACGGCAAGGTGTTCCTGGACGCCGTGCGCCAGTTCGGCCTTTCGCCGCGCCTGCTCTCGGGTGAGGAAGAGGCCCGCGCCAGCGCCACCGGCGTGATCGCCGCCTTCCCCGGCGCGCAAGGCGTCGCGGCCGATCTCGGCGGCGGCAGTCTCGAACTCGTCGAGATCGCGGACGGTCGCAGCACGGGCGGCATTACCCTGCCGCTGGGCACCCTGCTGCTGCCGGATCTCCGCGCGGCGGGCGAAGCGAAGTTCTCCGAGACCGTGAAGAAAGGCCTCGACAAGGCCGGGTGGGACCGGGGACGCGGCCAGCCGCTCTACATCGTCGGCGGTTCCTGGCGTGCCCTGGCGCTTCAGGCCATGCGCGCGCTCGACTTCCCGGTGGACGATCCCCACGGCTTCGAACTGCCCGCCTCCGAGGCCATGCGGCTCGCCCGGATCTTCGCCAGGGGCAAGCTCAACAACGTCGATCCGCGCATCTCCGCCAGCCGCCTCGCCAGCCTGCCGGACGCCGCCGCGCTGATGGTGGAAGTGATCGCCCGGCTCAAGCCGTCGAAGCTGGTATTCTCGTCCTGGGGCCTGCGCGAAGGCCTGCTCCATGCCCAGCTTCCCGCCGAGATCCAGGCGCAGGACCCGATGCTCGCCAGCGTCGCGGGCTTCTCCGCCTCGGCCCGCGTCACCGCCGAGGATGCCATGGCGCTGGCCCGCTGGACGGCCCCGGTCTGCCGCGAGGAACCGCAGGACCGCCAGCTTCGCCAGGCCTCCGGCCTGCTCGCCCTTGCCGCCATGCGCACCGAACCGAACTTGCGCACCGAGGAAGCCATGACCTGGGCGCTGCGCAAGCGCTGGATCGGCCTCGACATGCACGGACGCGGGATGATGGCCATGACCGTCTTCGCCAATTCCGGCCAGACGGAAGTGCCCGAGCAGTTCACCCGCCTCGCCTCGCAGGAGGATCTCGACCGCGCGATCGGCTGGGGCCTTGCGGTGCGCCTGTGCCGCCGCCTCACCGGCTGCTCCGCGACGGGTCTCGCCCGCACCTCGATCCGCAACGAGGACGGCAAGCTGGTCCTGGCCCTCGATGCCTCGATGCGCCCGCTCTACAGCCCCGGCGTGGCCAAGGACCACAAGGCGCTGGCCGACTGGCTGGGGCTGGAATGCGAAGTCCGCGATTCCAGCGGGCTGGCTCTGGTGGACTGAACGACAGGCGCGGCTTTCGTCGCTTGTCACAAGGGCAGAGTTTGTCGCGAGAATTGGGCCATAAACCGACGTCATCCTGAACTTGTTTCAGGATCCATCTTGCCGATCAAACTGCCGTCGATGGTCAGAAATGGATCCTGAAACAAGTTCAGGATGACGGTTGTTCTTGGACGGGGTGATGCGCCTATAGTGCCTGCCGATAGAGACGACGGGCAGTAGCACCACTACCCCACCAGACTCGCGCTTTCGGCAATGGCCGAGATGCCGCGCTTGCCGCCCTGACGGTCCAGCTGGACGACGATATCGATCACCGAGGCGGCATATTCCAGCGTCTCGGCGCGGGTGAGGCCAATGCCGGTCTGCATCGACATCAGCGCGATCTGTTCCAGCGCGCCGCGCGGGGTGTTCGCGTGGACGGTGGAGAACGAGCCGGGGTGGCCGGTATTGATCGCGCGCAGGAACGAGACGGTCTCGCTGCCGCGCAGCTCGCCCAGCACGATGCGGTCGGGGCGCAGGCGCAGCGCGGCCTGGAGCAGGTCGTTGGCCGAGACCTTTGCCTCGCCCAATTCGCCCTTCACCGCGATCAGGCCGACGCCGTTGGCGCCCGGCAGGCGCAGTTCGGCGGTATCCTCGACCAGGACGACGCGCTCATGCTCCGGTATCTCGGACAGCATGGCGTTGAGGAAAGTGGTCTTGCCGGTGGAGGTGCCGCCGGAGATCAGGATCGTGCGGCGACGGCGGATGGCATCGCGCAGGAAGGCGATAGGCTCGGCCATGGGATCGGGCGTCGGCGCTTCCTCCGGTGCGGCGATGGGACCGCGATCGTAGGCGTCCAGCGGCAGTTCCAGCAGGCGGTGGCGGCGGATCGCCATGGCCCAGTTGGCGCGCGTCGCGGGCGGCCCGACCAGCTGGATACGCGCGCCGCTCTGGCTGCCGTAGCCGGGCAGCGTGGCGGAAAGCAGCGGATGTTCGCGGTTGATGCCCTGATGGCTGATCCGCGCGACCTGCTCGGCCAGGCGCTGGAGCAAGCGATTGTCCATTTCCGGCAGCATGATGTGCTGCATGCCGGGGTGGGCGGCGTCTTCCACCCAGATCTCGCCGGGGCGGTTGACCAGGATTTCGGTGACGCTCTCCCGGTCCAGCCAAGGCCGCAAGGGCGCGAGATAGGCGTCGAGATAGACGGAGCGCGCCGCCGCCAAGGTGGGCGGCGCCTCAGCCACCGGCGCGGCTCCTTGCAGAGTGAGGATATCGGCCATCGTGCGTCACTGGACCTGGCTGAAATCGAGATCCTTGGCGGTGAACACCCGGATCGGCTCGCCCTGTCGCACGCGGATCGTCGGGCCGACGCTGCCGCTCTGCTGGACTGCCGCCGCTGCGGCCGACTGGCCGCCGCCGATCACCACGCTGGAGCCGCTGGTGGCCAGCGTCGAAAGCCCGCCGACCACCGAAAGCAGCATGGCCGAGCCGAAGCGTTCGAAGAAGTGGCTGTTGACCTTGCCGGGCAGGCCGGTTTCGCCGCCGAAGGCGATTGCGGGCGAGCCGAGGTTCACCGAAACGCCGTCCGGGCGGATCAACCGGCTCCAGATCACGTAGGCGCGCTTCTGTCCGGCAGTGAGGCCGCTCTTGTACTGGCCGATCAGGCGCGAGGAGCGCGGGACGAGCGTGCGCTTGCCGTCGAAGCTGCGCACGTCGGCCGAGACGATGGCGCGGACATAGCCGGGCACGTCGGTATCGATCGCGGTTTCCAGCACAGCGGGAATCAGCGTGCCCTGCGTCACCGTGGTGGCGGGGTCGAACGTGCGCGCGGCGGCGGCAGTGCTGCCAGTGCCGCCGATGCGGGCGGCGAAATCGTCGTTGGCATTGCCGCCCTTGGCTTCGCCCGCCGGACCCACTGCCGGGATCGTCACGGCATTGCCGCCCGCGTCGAAGACGACGGTGGGGTTGGCGAAAGGATTGGCTTCCGGCGCGGGCGCGGCGCCCGGCGCGGCGGCGAGCACCGGCGCAGGGGCGGGCGCGGGTAGCGGCGCGGGTGTCTGCTGGGGCTGCGGCACGGCGGCTACCGGAGCGGGGACGGTGGGCGCGGGCACGGCAGGCTGCGGCGCGGCGGCCTGCGGCTGCGCGGCGGGGCCGTTGCGCACCGAGTCCATCGACCACAGGGTCAAACCGCCCAGCGCGGCGACGATCAAAACGCCTGCGGCAAGGCCCAGCCCGTCGGCCTTCTTGCGCTGGCTGACCTGCGGCATGACGTTGCGGGTGGCAAGGTCGATGACCTGTGCGCCCTCGCCGTCACGCGGATCGGCGGCGGCCGCCTTGTCGAACGTCTCGCGCAAGTTGGAATTGGGCGCCATGGATCAGTTCCCCTGAGGATTCGGGCCATTGGCCGGAGCGGCCGTGGCGACGGCGGTAGTCGCGGGATTCGGCGTGATCTTCCCGGAAGCCGCGGCAGGCGCGACGGCCGGAGCAACCGGCGCAGCAATCGGGGGGCGCGAGGCCACCGGACGCGCATTGACCAGTTCGGCGCTGGACTTGCCCGAACGCAGGATGATGTTGTCCGGCACGTCGTCGATCACGATCATCGCGCCGCGCACCGCATAGTTCACCGGGCCTTCGTCACCCTTCTCGTTGGTGACGAGGATCGCGGGAACCGAGGTCTTTTCGGGCCACAGCAGATAAGTGGAGGTGCCGTCGTCATAGATGCGGCTGGGCAGCAGCTTTGCCGTGCCCACGCGCTTCCATTCGAAATTGAGCGCCGCCGGATCGGTCGGCAGCGCGGCGGGATCACCGGCGGCCAGCGCCTGTTCGTCCGGGTCCAGTCCCGCCACTTGCGGTGCGCCGGGCGTGCCCGGCAGGGGTTCGGCAGGCTCGTCCTTGTAGGTGAAGCGCAGCATGTAGAGCGGGCGCGACTTGGGCGAGGCGACGAGGTCGAAGAAATAGGTATGGCGGTTGGTCACCACCGTCATGTTGGTGCGCGCGCCGGCTTCCAGCGGCTTGACGAACAGCAGGTCGGCCCGCTTGTTCGGCGTGATCTGCCAGGTCTGCGAATCGCCCACGGCCACGTTCTCGATCGCCTCGTTCTTGCCGAAGGCGATCGTGGCCTGAACGCCGGTCCGCCCGTCGATCCGCACCACCTCGTTCTCGGAATAGGCGTGCTGGACCAGGCGGTCGTCCGCCTGTGCGGCGGTCACGGCGAGAGGCGCCATCACGGCCAGCGCGGCGGTCGCGGCCAGGGCGCGGGCAGTAGCCTGAACCTGGTGGCGGATCATTTGAACGTCTCCTTGGCCGCCGCGCGGCCGGTACTGTTGGAATTCACGTCGTTGGAAGCGCGGAAACGGCTGCCGATCCCGCGTGTGCGCGAGGCCTGGCTGGCGCCCAGCGGCTCGATCCCGCCGCCCGAAACCTGGGTGATCACGGTGCGCCGGTCACCCTGTTGCGGCGCCGCGCCCTGCTCCATGGCCGGTGCGGCGGCCATGGCGGCGGCGCTCGCGGCCGATACGGCTGGCGTGCGCGAGGCCGTTCCCGCCGGTACGAAAGGCTGGACCTGGCCGCCCACCGAGACCGCCGGAGCCGGAGGCGCCGCACTGTCACGCCCGCCGCGCGAAGTCTCGCTGCGCGCCAGCCCGAAGACTTGCCAGCCGGATACCAGCGTGCCCGCGACCTTGAGCACCATGCCCATCAGCGCGAGGTGGACCGCGGCGACCACGAACAGCGCCATGGCGGCGCGTCCATCGATCTCGCCCAATTGTGCGCCCTGCACCAGCGCCGAGACGATCGGCACCAGCAGTTCGAGCGTGATACCGCCGCCGAGCACGACGAACAGCGGCGTGGTGGCGGTCAGGACAACGCCGCGCAGCCAGCCCGCGGTCAGCCCGCGCGTACCGCCGAACAGCGCCATGACCACGAAGATCGGACCGAGCGCGAGCAGGATGGCAAGCGCAATGCGCGCCGTCAGCAGCACGCCCACGGTGCCGAGCAGCAGCATCAGCGCGCCCATCCACATCACGCTGTCGGGCGAGAACAATCCCGCCGCGCCGCCGCCAGCCGCCGCAGCCTTGGCGGGGGCAGCACCCTCGGTAGCGGCCTGCGCGGCCTCGCCGCCGCCCTGCCCTGCATTCTGCGAGGCTTCGGCAATGGCATTGAAGACCACGTCGATGCGGTCGCCGAAGATCTGCGTGGCCGATCCCTTCGCGCCCATCAGCTGCGAGGCGATCCAGTCCGGCCCGCCCACCGCAAGGTTCC
This sequence comes from Novosphingobium panipatense, assembly GCF_002149965.1. Taxonomy (GTDB): domain Bacteria; phylum Pseudomonadota; class Alphaproteobacteria; order Sphingomonadales; family Sphingomonadaceae; genus Novosphingobium; species Novosphingobium panipatense_A. Next base: position 125,145 of record NZ_MSQB01000002.1, read on the forward strand.
AGACCACGCCCTGATAGGCGATCCAGCTCGTTGCGAAGGTAAGCACCAGTCCGAGCGTCAGCATACGCGGCGTCAGTGCCGAGATGCCGAGGCTGGAGCGTCCGGTCAGCAGCGAAATCGCGAAAAAGGCGATGTAGAGCGTGAGCAGGATGGTCAGCACCGGGGCCATGGCCCCCTCGGCGCCGAACAGGCGGCCGAAGGCGGCCGAGGCCATCTCGTTGGCCACGCAATCGACCGCGCGCAGCGCCGGAGAGACCCCGGCGCTGGCGACTTCGGTAAGCTGTTCGCAGGCGCTGCTCATGGCGCCTACTCCGCCGCCTCGATCCAGGCGGCGTCTTCGTCACCTTCTCCCGGCCACTGGAAGCCGGTGAGCACCGGATACCAGGCCGAGGGATCGTCACCGTAGCGCTCGCGCAGCTGGTCGAGCTTGCGCACAGTGCTTTCGCGGCCGGACAGGACGGTCAGCACTTCGGGCATGCCCGAAAGGTCGAGCCTTACGACGGCCGAGGCATCGGACTGGCGCACCAGGAAGCAGCGCGACTGCGCCGGCAGGGTTTTGATGACGTCAAGCTCGTGCTGCGAGAGGCCGAAGCCCTCGCAGTAATCCTCGTAGCGGGCGCGGGCATTGGGCATGAAGACCATCGTCGCGGTCTGCTCGACCAGGGCGGTGGCGATCTTGCTGTCCAGCGCATCGCGCGCGGACTGGGTGGCAAAGCCCACCAGCGCGTTGCGCTTGCGCAAGGTCTTGAGCCAGTCGCGGATGCGCGCGGCAAAGACTTCGTCGTCCAGCGCTTTCCAGCCCTCGTCGATGAGGATCATCGTCGGTTCGCCGTCGAGGCGCTCGTCGATGCGGTGGAACAGGTACATCATGACCGGCGTGCGCAGGCGCGGGCTTTCCAGCAGCGCGGTCATGTCGAAGCCGAGCACGCGGGCCGAGAGGTCGAGCCGGTCGTACTGGTTGTCGAACAGCCAGCCATGCTCGCCACCCTGAATCCAGGCGTCGAGGCGGCTGGCGAGGTCGCCCGGTTCGGGGCGGCGCGCGCCTGCCAGCAGTTCGCGAAAGTGCGAAAGGCGGCGCAGCGAGGGATCGTTGTGGTACGCCGCATCCACGGCGCCCGCGATCGTCGCAAGCTCTTCCGGTCCCTTCGCTTCCAGCAGCACGCCCAGCCAGTCGCGCAGGAAGGCGCGGTTGGCGGCGGTGTCGGGCAGCGAGAGCGGGTTGAAGCCGGTGGGATGCCCGGCGGCGACGCGGCTGTAAGTGCCGCCGATGCCGCGCAGGAACACCTCGGCGCCGCGATCCTTGTCGAATAGCACGGTGCGCGGCGCGAACTTCTGCGCCTGTGCGGCCAGGAAGTTCATGACCACCGTCTTGCCGGAACCCGACGGTCCGATGACGGTGAAGTTACCGAGGTCGCCCTGATGGAAATTGAAGAAGAACGGCGTCGAGCTGGTGGTGGAGAGCAGCGTCACCGCATCGCCCCAGTGGTTGCCGCTCGCCTGTCCCATCGCGAAGCCGTGGAGCGAGCCGAAACAGGCCATGTTGGCGCTGGAAATCAGCGCGCGGCGCACGATGAAGGCCTCGTTTCCGGGGAGCTGGCCCCAGAATGCGGGCTCCATGTTGACGTCCTCGCGCACGGCCACCGCACCGGCATCGGCCAGCGAGGCGGCGCACATCGCCGTCACTTCGTCGAGCGCGTCGAGCGTGTCGGCTCGTACCAGCACCGAGAGATGATGGTCCCCGAAACCGACCGCGCCGGTGCCGAGCGAATCGCGCGCGGCAGACATTTCGCGGCGTTCGGCCATGGCTTCCTCGTCGGCCGAGCGCAGGCGGCGGATGGCGAGGTCGATGCGCTCGCGGGCGATCTGACGATCGGCGGGCGCATAGGTCTCGGTGAGCACGAGTTCGCAGGGCAGGCGCAGCAGGGCGTCGGTCAGGCCGGGCACGGTGCTGTCGGGATAGTCCTTGAGGCTGACCACCGAACCGAACGAGGGTCCGGCGGCGCCGCGCAGTTCAAGCGCGTCCATGCCGAAGTTGATGCGGCGATAGGGCAGCATGTGGCCGATGTCGGTGCCCTCGACCGGCCTGCGCACGGGGCGCATTTCGCCGTTGTAGAGCGCCGAAAGCAGTTCCAGCACTTCCGAGCACTGCCCCGCCTGCCCTTCGTAGTCGCCGAGCAGGCGCGCGCCATAAGCGCCGAGCGAGGCGACCATGGCCGAGGCGGCGGCGCGCAGCGAACGGACATCGCCGGCGTCGGCTTCGGCCGGGGCCTGGCCCTTGTTGCGCAGCATGCGCGAGAGCTTGTCCGGCCAGCCCGCCTTGCCGCGCGCGGGACGGCGCACCAGGGTGATGAACTGGTCGTTGACGAAGAGCGCGCCCGAACCGGTGCGTGCGCGCCAGCGGGCATCGATATGGGCCGCGAGCGGATCCTCGAACCTACCTTCCATGGCGATCTGCACGCGGCGGCGGATCACATGGTGGTACAGCACGAAGCGGGCATCGAGCGAGGAGCGCAGCAGCACTTCGCGCGTGGCGACGTGGGCGTTGAGTTCCTCGCTGTCGGCGGTTTCGAACGCAAGGCCCGGCACCATCAACGACAGCATGACCGAGCCGTCGCGCAGCAGCACGACGTTCTCGTCCACCAGTGCCTGGTAGGGCAGCCGGTCTCCGACCAGCGTTTCCTTCGCGCCCCAACCGCTCAGCACGCCCTTGAAGGCCGTTTTCCTGCTCTTGGACATCGTCGTTTCCCCCGCGTCCCCCGTTTCAGGGCGCGTAGCTGTTGCAACCCCAGCGCTGCCAGTTGGGCACGCGCGGGCACTTGCTGACCTTGGCGATCCACAGGTCGAACACCCGGGGTTCGCGAAGACATGCGAGGTATCCGGCGCCGTGGATCGCGAGCGCTGCTGGCAGCGCCCAGAAGCTCTTGGTGATGAGGAAGATTTCCGTCGTCACCGCCGCATTGATGATGAAGAAGCTGTACGTCACGCCCGCGAACATCTGCGGCCGTGTCAGCGCGCGGTGAACGGGGAAGCGCGCGAGGCTCATGGCTCAGCCCGCCGCCGACTGGATGCCGGACACGATCGCGCCCGCACCGAACAGCACGAAGCAGCCGATGATCACGGTGGCGCCGAAGCGCCAGTTCATGCGGCCGGTCAGCATCATGAAGCCCACCGCGGCCACCGCCATCACCGCGACCGCCGTGGCGACATTGCCGAGCAGCGTGCCCTGGAGCCAGCCGAGCGCGTTCACGATCGGGCCGGAGCCGGCCGGATCGGCGCGCGTCACCTGCTGGGCCTGCGCCGCCGCCGGCACGCAGCCGAGCGCGGCGACAACCAATGCCGCGAAATTGGAGAAATATACCCGTGCCTTACGGGTCTGAAGCTGAGCGTAACGAATCACCATGCCCTCCGTATGAGGGCGCAGTGCTCCATCTGGATGACAGAAGTGTGACGATGAGACGGCGAACTTCGCCGCCCTATTGCAGTCGCCACACGAAATCAGGTCATCAAAACGGGGCGCCGCAACCCTCAACACACCCTTATTGTGTAGGCATCTTATAATTCAGGTGCGTCCCGAAAGGCCAGCGTCGGATGATTTCGCGGGGAGGAGATCATCCCTCCCCGCATTACAGGCACTTGGCAGGAAAAGGCCGGTTCAGCGCGAGGCGCGGGCCGTCGTGCGCAGCAGGTTGTTCAGCGCAAGACGAGCAGCGGCGCGCGAATCGACCCAGGATCCGTCGGCCAGCTGGAGGTCGTAGCGGTCGGAACTGGCCACGGCAGCGCGGTAGGTCGCCAGTGCCTTTTCGGTCTGCCCATTGGCCGCATAAGCCGCGCCCAGGTTGATCAGAGTGGCGGGATCCTCGGACTTTGCCGCACTGCCGCTTTCCAACTTGCGGACCGCGGCTTCGGCATTGCCGGTGGAAAGCTCGGTATAGGCCACGTCGATCCTGTCGTTCAGCGGAGTCGCGGGGGCCGCCGTGACGGCGGACTGGCTGAGCAGGAGAGTGGCGGCAAGGACAGTAAGGGACATGGCGGTTCTCCCGGGTTCGATCTGTTGATGAAATGCAACATCCGCCAGAAAACCGGGCCCGACAAGAAAATGACGTAAGTGTCATAAAACTGCAATGAGGCTGTGAACGACCCTGTTTGAGCGAGTCGCCCCTACCCCTTTCGGAGTAGAACGGCGCGTTTGTCACATCACCGTCGCATAACCGTAGATTACTGTCATGGTAACGCCAACAAACTGTCACCGCGTCACCCTAGACCCCGCGCTCAGCGTAGGCGGACTCGCCGCCTCGGCTCGACCTGAAAAACGGGGGAATTCACGTGAAGACCATTCATGGCGCGCTGCTGATCGGTTGCAGTGCTCTCGCTCTTGCCGGTTGCGGCGCCGACGATATCGCATCGCCGGGTGCCGGCGGCATCACCATCCCCACCCCGACGCCTGCTCCCACGCCCGCGCCGACGCCGACTCCCGGCACGGTCGTCGCAGCGGCAAGCTGCCCGACCTTCACCGCCACCGGCGGCCTCAAGGACGACGGCGTGCTGCCGACCGCGCAGGGCACCTGGCGCGTCTGCACCCTGCCCGCCCTGGTGGACAAGAGCTCCAGCCTGCCCAAGGTCACCGGCGTGATCTACCGCATGAACGGCCGCGTCGACGTGGGCTGCGACGGCGGCTTCAAGGCGCCGACTTCGGCCGCGCCTGTCGTCACCTCGACCGTCAGCTGCGCCAACCGCTCGCTGACCGCCGACACCGACGTCACCCTGACGGTCGATCCGGGCGTCATTATCTACGGTGAAAACGGCGCCGAGCCGGCCTGGATGGCCGTCAACCGCGGCAACAAGCTCAGTGCCGTCGGCACCGCCGCCCTGCCGATCATCTTCACCAGCCGCGCCAACGTCGTGGGCACCGCCACCGACACCGACCAGGGCCAGTGGGGCGGCGTCGTGCTGCTCGGCCGCGGCATCGTGACCGACTGCAACATCGGTTCGACCACCGGCGGCAACTGCGAACGCGACACCGAAGGCTCGGCCAACCCGGCTCGCTTCGGCGGCGCCGACAACACCTACAACGCCGGCTCGCTGAAGTATGTGCAGATCCGCTACTCGGGCTACTCGCTTGCAGTCGGCAAGGAACTGCAGTCGCTCACCGGCGGCGGCACCGGCACCGGCACCACCTTCGACTACTTCCAGTCGGTCAACAGCTCGGACGACGGTTCGGAGTTCTTCGGCGGCGCCGTGAACTTCAAGCACTACATCGCCGTCAACGCCGACGATGACAGCCTCGACCTCGATACAGGCGTCATCGCCAACTTCCAGTATGGCCTGATCCTGCAGCGCAGCGGCAACGGCGATGCCTTCTACGAGATCGACTCGAACGGCAACGAAGACAACGCGCCGCGTTCGAAGATCAACATCGCCAACTTCACGGCGGTTCAGCCTGCCACCAGCAGCAACAACGAATCGAACGACCTTGCCTCGATCCTGATCCGCGGCAACGCGGACGTGACGCTGGTGAACAACGTGATCGCCTCGCCCGCCAACGAGTGCATCCGTCTCCACGGCACCAGCACCAACGGTTCGGCCCCGGCCACCCTCGCGGCGTTCGCGACGGTTCTGACCTGCGGCGGCACCGGGCCGTTCCTGGGTTCGGGCAGCTACAATGCCGCCGCCACCACGGCCGCATTCGGCACCGCCAACGGCAACAACTCCGCCTTCACCTCGACGCTGACGAGCACCTTCGTCAACGGCGCGAACGAAAGCGGCGTCGCCGGTTACGCCAACATCACCGCGCTCTCGAGCTTCTTCGACAACGTCGCCTACATCGGCGCCGTGTCGGGTGCGAGCGACGTCTGGTATCGCGGCTGGACCTGCGACAACGCGACCGGCAACTTCGGTTCGAACGCAGCCTGCACCTCGCTGCCGACAGCCTGATCCGGCCATCCGTGACAACGAGGGGGCGGCCATGGCGCCGTCCCCTCTTGTCACAACAGAGACGCCGATCCGGCGCCTCACCCACGCAAGAACGACCTTTCCGTGTTCCAGGGGGACTCACCATGACCAAGCCGCGGCTTCTTCCTCTGCTGCTGCTTTCCACCTCGCTCCTCTCGCCGGCAGCGGCGTGGGCGCAGGACAGCACTGCCACTTCGGGCGAGAGCGCCCCCGCACCCGACGACCAGTCCGCAACCGAAGCTGGCGACACGGAAGCTGCCGCTCCCGACGTTTCGATCCCCGGCGGCGCGATCATCGTTACCGGCAATCGCAACCGCAACATCGTGCGCACTTCGCCCCAGGTCGTCTCGGTCCTGTCGAACGAGGAAATCGAGCGCACGGGTGAAGGCGATATCGCCGGCGCACTCAGCCGCGTCACCGGCCTGTCGGTGGTCGGCAACGGCTATGTCTACGTGCGCGGCCTTGGCGACCGCTACTCGCTGGCCCTGCTCAACGGCTCGCCCCTGCCCAGCCCGGAACCGCTCAAGCGCGTCGTTCCGCTGGACCTGTTCCCCACCAGCATCGTCGCATCCTCGCTGGTGCAGAAGAGCTACTCCGCCAACTTCCCCGGCGAGTTCGGCGGCGGCGTGATCAATCTCACCACCAAGGCCATCCCGACCGAGAGCTACCTCGAAATCGGCGGCGGCATCGGCTGGGACACCGAGAGCACCAACAAGCTCTCCTACAGCTATTACGGCAGCAAGACCGACTGGACCGGCTACGACAACGGCAACCGCGACATCCCCGCGCCGCTGAAGTCCTACCTGGCCGGCGACACCCCGCTGGTCTCGACCAGCGACCAGGCCAAGGAAATCGGCTCGGTGCTGTTCACCGGCCGCAATTCGGTCGTCCAGAGGATCAACAAGACGCAGCCGAACTTCTCGGGCCAGATCAACGGCGGCACCTCGTTCGACCTCGGCGGGGCCACGCTGGGCGTGATCGCTTCGGCCGGATACTCGAACACCACCCGCACCCGTGACGCGATCCAGCAGCTCACCCAGGGTTCGAGCGCGCAGACCGACCAGCTCTATGAAGACTTCCACGCGGTGCAGACCAGCAACCGCGTCGTCGCCAACGGCCTGCTCGGCCTCGGCATCGAGTGGGGTTCGAACAAGGTACGCTGGACCAACACCTACATCCACGACACCGACAAGTTCACCAGCCTCAAGGTCGGCCAGAAGAACGGCGCCACCGGCGTCGACTTCATGCAGCAGAAGACCGCCTGGTACGAACGCCAGCTGTTCAACACGCAGCTCGCCGCCGAGCTGAAGCCGGCCGACGATACCGAGATCGACCTGCGCGCGGGCTATGCGAATTCCAAGCGCGACGCGCCCTTCGAGATCGACGCCGAATACGTCCGCACCAACACGCCGGGCGTCTACGGCAGCAACTTCGTCAACACGCTGGGCACCGGCTCGGTCGACCCGACGACCATCAGCTTCTCCAAGCTCGACGAGGACGTGTGGTCGGCCAGCGCCGACGTCTCGCACCACTTCGCGCCGGGCTGGACGGGCACGGTGGGCTATGCCTACCAGCTCAACAGCCGCAGCAACGAAAACCGCCAGTTCGGCGTCTTCGCCTCGGGCGATTCCGCGCTGATCCAGGGCCTGGGCCTGCTGCGCCTCGACCTGCTGCTCCAGCCGGACATGTGGTATGTCAGCGAAGCCGGTCCGAACTACAATCTGGAACTGCGCGACCTTACCTACAACGTCGGCAAGTTCGAATCGCGCCTGCTCAACCATGCCTTCTACGGCAAGGTGGACGGCGAGCTGACGCCCGGCCTGACTTTCGACCTCGGCGCCCGCTGGGAATATGCCAAGGAATCGTCGACCCTGCTGCCGGTCGGCGCGCCCGCCCAGACGGCCACCAACCTGAAGAACGAATACTTCCTGCCCGCGCTCACGCTCACTTACGAGATCCAGCCGGGCATGCAGGTTCGCGTCAACGGTTCGAAGACCATCGCGCGTCCGCAGTTCCGCGAACTGGTGTACCAGGCGTTCTACGATCCCGACAGCAACCGTACCTACCAGGGTAATCCGCTGCTTCAGGACAGCCAACTCTACAACGCCGAAGCCCGCTTCGAATACTACTTCGCACCGGAGCAGCGCTTCTCGGTCGGCGCCTTCTACAAGCACCTGAAGAACCCGATCGAATCGTACCTCACCGGCACCGAGGCCTTCATCACCTCTTACGCCAACGCGCCTGCCGCCGATCTCTACGGCGCCGAGATCGAGGCCGTGAAGTACGTTCCGCTCGACAGCATGGGCTCGTTCTTCGACACGCACCGCCTGATGCTCTCGGCCAACTACACCTTCACCGAATCCAAGCTGAAGGTGAAGGATGACGACACCGTCCTGATCTACGGCGCCAGCACCACACAGCGCGCCAGCGACTACTTCCAGGACGGCGCGCCGCTGACCGGCCAGTCGAAGCATCTCGCCAACGTGCAGATCGGCTTCGAGGACACCGAGCACCTCTCGCAGCAGACGCTGCTGCTGAACTACGCCAGCAAGCGCACGGTCAGCCGCGGCTTCATCGGCGTCACCCGCCAGCCCGACATCATCGAGAACCCGGGCTTCACGCTCGACCTCGTGATTCGCCAGGGCATCGAACTGGGCGGCGACAAGCAGATCGAACTGAAGCTCGAAGGCCGCAACCTCACCGGGCGGAAGCACGAAGAGTACCAGGACCTGGAAGACGGCCGCATCGAGTTCAACACTTACGACCTCGGCCGCGTCTTCACGCTTTCGGCGACGGCCAAGTTCTAAGTCTTTTCCGCTATCGCGGAAGCGGCACCGGCCCACACCCCCACCCGACCACCCATAGGGTACTATCGTCGGGTGGTCGGGTGGGGGCGCGGGCCGGTACCGCAGGAACTTCTAACCATCTCACCAGGGAGGCTCCTGCCCTCCCGACGGCAACTGACGGGCCGGTCGCATTGCGACCGGCCCTTTTTTTTTGCTTTGCCGGACGCCTCGTTCCCGCTAAGGGCAGCGCGTCATCTGGGGAGTAGCCGCCTGCGCCCCTCCCGCTTCTCGTGGGAACCAGCAGGACCTGTCGTCAACACACTTGGTCGAGAGACCATGGCGCACAGGAGGACGGAAAATACCGTCCGGGCGAGACCAATGGCGTTGCAGCTCCGTCCGGCCGGGCGGGTTCTGCCGCGCTATTGTCTTGTCTGTCGCCCGGCCCCGGAGAATTCAGTGGAAGCCCTGCTCACGTCGACTGCCGTGGTCGCCCTTGCCGAGATCGGCGACAAGACCCAGCTCCTCGCCATCGTCCTGGCCACCCGCTTCAAGCGGCCCTGGCCGATCGTCGCGGGCATCTTCGTGGCGACGCTCGCCAACCACTTCCTTGCAGCGCTGGTGGGCGAGCAGGCATCGGCCTTCCTCGACGGGCAGTGGTTCCGCTACCTCGTTGCCGCCAGCTTCATCGCCATGGCGGCCTGGACGCTGATCCCCGACACGTTCGACGAGGACGACGAGCCCAAGCCCAGCCGTTTCGGCCCCTTCGTCGCCACCGCGCTCGCCTTCTTCCTGGTCGAGATGGGCGACAAGACCCAGATCGCCACGATCGCGCTGGGCGCCCGTTTCCAGAGTGTGCTGCCGGTCATGGCCGGTACGACCATCGGCATGATGCTGGCCAACGTGCCCGCCGTGTTCCTGGGCAACGCGATCATCAAGCGCGTGCCGCTCGCCGCCGTGCGCACGATCGCCGCGCTGCTGTTCCTGGTGATCGGCCTCTGGCTGCTGGCCCAGACGGCCGGGCTGCTCGGCTGAGGTTTGGCCTCAGCGGGCGAAAGGCGCTGCGGCGGCCTTGCGGGCATCGGCACCGACGGTCCTTCCGGCCGGACCCGCCCCTCCCCGGTCACACCTTGCTTATGCCTGGATCTTCGCGGAAGAGGTGATCCGCGAACATGGAACTGGAGGAAGGCTTGGGCGGGGACGGTATGGGTTCAGGGCGGGAAAGCGCATCGCGCGCGGCCTCGCCCCAGTCGGTGACGCGCGTGATCCGGCTGCTGGAAGCGCTCTGCTCCAGTAGCGAGGCCCAGTCGCTGGCCGATCTCAGCCGCCGCCTCGCCACGCCCAAGAGCAGCCTTGCCGCGCTCCTGCGCGGGCTGGCCGAGGAAGACTTCGTGATCGGCGCGGACGGCCTGTGGCGCCTCGGCCCCGGCGCTTTCGGGCTTGGCAGTGCGCTCACCGAGGCACGGCGCCGCCTGCAAAGTTCGGATCTGATCCGTGACGGCATGCGCCGCCTCTGCATCGCCACGGGAGAAACCGTGCTCTTCGCGGTAGCCGATGCCGAGGGCGACCAACTGACTTATGTGGACATGGTGGAGAGCCGCAATGTCGTGCGCTATTCCGTCAGCGTGGGCGATCGGCGTCCGCTCTACGCCACGGCGGGGGGCCGCGCGCTGCTGGCAGCCGGTGCGCTGGATGCCTCGGACGCATACTTGCGCCGCCTGAAGGCACAGGCCTTCACCCCCGACACGCTGGTGGAGCGCCAGCCCCTTGCCGCTGCCATCGCCGAAGCGCGCGAACGGGGCATCGCACAAACCGTCGATCAGGCCGCCGAAGGGGTTACAGGCACGGCCGCCGCGATCCGCGACGCGGCCGGTCTGGTGCTGGGCGCGCTCGTGGTCGCCGCGCCGAGCGCCCGCGCGCAGGACCGACTGGAGCAACTCGCGGCGCTGGTCACCCGCGAAGCCGCCGAGATTTCACGCAGCCTCGGGTTTCGGTGATCGCCTTCAGAGTCTGTTCGAAAATTCGCTGTAGGCGAATTTTGCGGCACCGGCACCGGCCCACGCCCCCACCCGACCTCCCACTCAGTGTATCCTAGATGGGAGGTCGGGTGGGGGCGTGGGCCGGTGCCGCTCAAAAATGCCTCCGGCATTTTTCAAACGAACACCCTCAGGCCGCAGCGCGGGACGGGCGTTCGGAGGCTTCCAGCGCCATCAGGATCGTGGTCAGGAACTGGTCCGTCGCGCGCTGCCAGGAAAAGCGCGCGCCGAGCCGGGCGGCATCCTCGCGCCGTACCTTGAGCGCTGCTGCAATGGCGCGTTCGAGCACGCTGTCCACCGCCCCTGCCGGCGCGTCCAGCCCTTCGTCCAGGCCGCGTCCGTCCTGCCCGAGAATGTCGACCGGTCCCGTCACCGGATAGGCCGCCACGGGGGTTCCGCAGGCCAGCGACTCGATCACCACGAGGCCGAAAGTATCGGTGAGGCTGGGGAACACGAAGCAGTCGGCGGCGCGATAGGCGCTGGCCAGTTCCTCGCCCGAAAGCGCGCCGAGGAACAGCACATGGGGATAGCGGCGCTTCAGGCTTTCCAGCGCCGGGCCGTCTCCCACCACGACCTTGCTGCCGGGGACTTCGGCATCGAGAAAGGCTTCGAGGTTCTTCTCCGGCGCCACGCGGCCGACGTTGAGCAGGACCGGGCCGGGCAGCGCCGCCATTGCCGGATGACGCGCGCCTTCGGGGCGGAACTGGGCATGATCGATGCCCCTGCTCCAGCGCCGGGTATGGCCGATGCCGCGCCCCGCCAGTTCCTGCGCGAGGCTTTCGGTCGAGACCAGCACGGCCTGGCTCGGCGCGTGGAAGCGCTGCATGATCGGCCAGAAGCGCTCGGCGCTGAGCCCGGTGCGGACGGCGGCATATTCGGGGAAGCGGGTGTGGAACGCCGAAGTGAACGGCACCCCGCGCGACAGGCACCAGCCGCGCGCCGCCCAGCCGATCGGGCCTTCGGTGGCGATATGGACGATTTCCGGCTGCGCCTTGTCGAGCATCCGGCGAACCCCGAAGCGCGGCGCCATCGCCAGCCGGATCGAGGCATAGCCCGGCATCGGCACGGTGAAGAAGCGATCGGGCGTGAGGGTTTCCACCTCGTGCCCCCGCCGCGTCAGTTCATCGAGCGTGGCCGAGAGCGAGCGGACGACACCGTTCACCTGGGGAAGCCAGGCGTCGGTCGCCAGGGTAAGCCTCACTCTGCAGGCTCGTGATGGGCAGGCTCGTAATGGGCGGCCTCGTGGTGGACCGGAACCCCCTCCGCCGTATGGCCGCCGGTTTCCGCGATCCAGTCGATGATGGCGATATGGCCCTGAAGGTCCTCCACCAGCGCGGTGCAACTCTCCACCCAGTCGCCGTCGTTGTAATAGGTGATGCCGCCGAACTGGCGGATCTCGGCGCAGTGGATATGGCCGCAGACCACCCCGTCGTATCCGCGCGAGATGGCCTCGTTCGCGACGGCCTCCTCGTAGCTGCAGACGTACTGGACGGCGTTCTTGACCTTCTTCTTCATATAGGCCGAAAGCGACCAGTAGGGCATCTTCAGCTTGCGGCGCACGGCGTTGAACACGATGTTCGCGCGCAGCAGCGCCCCGTAGGCCTTGTCGCCCAGGAAGGCGAGCCACTTGGCGTAGAGCACCACGCCGTCGAAGGCGTCTCCGTGGGTCACCAGCAGGCGGCGGCCGTCGAGCGTCTCATGCACCGCTTCCAGCACCAGCTCCACGCCGCCGAAAGTCAGCCCGGCATAGTCGCGCAGCATCTCGTCGTGATTGCCCGCGACGAAGACCACGCGTGTGCCCCGGTGCGCCATCTTGAGGATGCGGCGGATCACTTCGTTATGGGCATCGGGCCAGTACCAGCCCTTGCGCAGGCGCCAGCCGTCGACGATGTCGCCGACCAGATAGAGCGTCTTGCATTCCACCGAGCGCAGGAAATCCACCAGCATCTCGGCATTGCAGCCGCGCGTGCCGAGATGGACGTCGGAGATCCAGATCGTCTCGTACTTGCGCTTGGGGCGGAAGCCCTTGGGATCGGGCAAGTCGAGCCAGGCGGGAATGTTGGTCCCGGCAAATCCGGCCTTGTTGCCGCCGGTCGTTTCGAGACCAGTCGCGTGTTCGAGAAGGGTGTCCACGTCTTTCCGCATCGTTGCGCCCCCGTTCCAGTTGCCGGAATATTCGCATTTTCCCGTTGCGCGCCGGTGACGGTTGCGGGTCACTTCCGTGACAGCCGTTCCGGCCTGCTTGCGGACCTGAAAATGCCGCCCCTCCAGGCCGGTTCTACTTGCGCGGATCTTTTCATGCGCAAGTCATCGATATGTCACCTGTTCGTCACACTGGCACGGCAAGTAGCCGCGCGTAGTAACCTGGCAGGGGGCCATGAGGCGGATCGACATATTGCTGGCAAGCGAGCTTTCGGGCGGCCTTGCGGCCTTCCGGCACGACGATTTCGACGTCGTGCTGCATCGCTGGACGGACTTTGCCGAACTTCCCCTGATCGAGGGCGCGCTCTGGATCTTCATCGACTGGGTGCTGCCCGAAATGTCGGGGCTGGAACTGTGCCGCCGCCTGCGCGCCGACAGCCTGACCTCGCACGCCCATGTCACGATCGTGCTTGAGGAAGACAACGTCGAGGACCGCAAGCGCGCGCTGCGGATGGGCGCGGACGACTACATGGTCGGCCCGCTGACCCGCTCGGCCCTGCTCGACCGCGTATTGGGCGCCAATATCAGCGAGCAGGATACGGCCAACAGCCGCGTCCTGGCCCAGGGCGAACTCTCTGTGGACGTCGCCGCATTCCAGGCGCGCTGGCAAGGCAGGCCGATTTCGCTGATGCCGAACGAACTGCGGCTGCTGCGCTATTTCATCGAGCATCCCGGCCGCGTCTTCACCCGCACCCAGCTGATCGCCGCACTCGGCAAGCAGGAGCCTGCGGTGGACGAGCGTACGGTAGACGTCTGGATCGGCCGCCTGCGCCGCGCGCTGAAGGGCGTCGGCGCGGGCAATCCGCTGCGCACCGTGCGCTCTCTGGGATATGTCTTCGACGCGATCTAAAAGCCCGCGTGGCTCTAGGCCTTGCTGCGCCCGAATGTCACGATCCCGAAACCGACGACAAGCCCGGCAATGATGCCGAATGCCATGTTGTCGATCAGGGCGCCGAAGACGATGCCGCCGATAAGCGCCATGGGAAAGCCCACCCTGGCGCAGTCCGCTCCAGACCCTTCGTCCATCGTTCTCCCTCCCGCATCCCGTCCCCGCGAAGAGGCGCATCGGAAGCTAGAACCCGGCTCCAGTCAATCTCCTGCGGGAAATATCGTGGAGCCGGATCTGGAGGCCCAGGACCTGAGGCTCAGGTCACGTCCATGGCATAGCCCGCCGCGCGGACGGTGCGGATGGGGTCGGTGTCGCCGTCGCGGTTGATCGCCTTGCGCAGGCGGCGGATGTGGACGTCCACGGTGCGCTCATCGATGTCGGAGTCCATGCCCCAGACGCCGTCGAGGATCTGCTGGCGCGAGACGACGCGGTTCGGGCGTTCCATGAAGTAGCGCAGCAGGCGGAACTCGGTGGGGCCGAGGTGCAGCGCCTCGCCCGAACGGCGGACGCGGTGGCTGGTGGCGTCCAGTTCGATGTCGCCCCACTGGAGCACGTTGCCCGCCAGCGACGGGCGCGCACGGCGCAGCAACGCCTCGATGCGGGCCAGCAGTTCACGCGGGGAGAACGGCTTGGTCACATAATCGTCGGCGCCGGTCTTGAGTCCGCGGATGCGGTCCTCTTCCTCGCCGCGCGCCGTCAGCATCAGGATCGGGATCTGCGCCGTATCCTTGTCCTTGCGGAGCTGGCGGCAGACCTCGATGCCGGGGACATGCTCGATCATCCAGTCGAGGATGATGGCGTCGGGCGCCTGTTCCTGCACCATCAGCAGGGCTTCCTCGCCGTCGCTGGTGCTGCGCACCTGATAGCCTTCGGCGCTGAGGTTCCAGGTGAGCAGTTCGCACAAGGCGCGGTCGTCTTCGACGACGAGGACGGAGGGGTTCACGGCAGGTCCCTTATATCGTCGGTCTGGCTGTCGCGCTCGGCGTGGTATTCGCCGGTGGCGGCATAATAGACCATTTCGGCGACATTGGTGGCGTGGTCACCGATGCGTTCGAGGTTGCGGGCGATGAAGAGCAGCTGGGCGGCGCTGGTGATCGTCGCCGGGTTCTCCATCATGTGGGTCAGCAGCGAGCGGAACAGCGTGTTGTAGAACTGGTCCAGCTTCTCGTCGCGGCGGATCACTTCCTGCGCCAGCGCGGCATCGCGCGAGCCGTAGGCATTGAGCACGTCGCGGACCATGCCCTCGGCGATCTCGGCCATCATCGGCACGAGTTCGAGCGGCTCGATCTTGCCCCGGCTCTCCATCGCGTTGACGCGCTTGGCGATGTTCTTGGCATAGTCGCCGATACGCTCGATCACGCCGGAGATCTTGAGCGCGGCGATCACGTCGCGCAGATCGTCGGCCATCGGCGCGCGCAGGGCGATGGTGCGGACCGCCAGGCGGTCCACTTCGGCTTCCAGCGCATCGAGGCGGGCATCGGCGGCGACGACTTGCGCCGCGAGTTCCTCGTCATGATGCGACAGCGCGATGATGGCATCGCGGATGGCGACTTCGGCGAGGCCGCCCATCTCGGCGACGAGGCCGCGAAGCTGCCCGATCTCGCTGTCAAAGGCCTTTACGGTATGATCAACCATGGCTCTTGTCCTGTTTCCCTGTCTTCGCCGTCAGCCGTAGCGACCGGTGATGTAGTCCTTGGTCTTCTCCTCGCGCGGGGTCGTGAAGATCTGGCTGGTATCGCCATATTCCACGAGATTGCCGAGGTGGAAGAATGCCGTGCGCTGCGAAACGCGGGCGGCCTGCTGCATCGAGTGGGTGACGATGACGATGGCGTAAGTGTCCTTCAGCTCGTCGATCAGTTCCTCGATGCGCGCGGTGGCGATCGGGTCGAGCGCGGAGCACGGCTCGTCCATCAGGATGACCTCGGGGCTGACGGCGATGGCGCGGGCGATGCAGAGGCGCTGCTGCTGGCCGCCCGACAGCGCGGTGCCGGGCTCGTTCAGGCGGTCCTTCACTTCGTCCCACAGGCCCGCCTTGGTCAGCGAGCTTTCGATGATCCCGTCCATGTCCGCCTTCGAGGGCGCCAGGCCGTGGATGCGCGGGCCATAGGCGATGTTCTCGTAGATCGACTTGGGGAACGGGTTCGGCTTCTGGAACACCATGCCCACGCGGGCGCGCAGGGCCACCGGGTCCATCGATGCGGCGTAGATATCCTCGCCGTCGAGCAGGATCTCGCCGGTGACGCGGGCATCGGCGATCGTATCGTTCATGCGGTTCAGCGAACGCAGGAACGTCGACTTGCCGCAGCCCGAGGGGCCGATGAAGGCAGTGACGAGGCCGTTGTCGATCTCGATCGAGACGTTGTTGATGGCCTTCTTGGGACCATAGAACACGTCGACGTTACGAGCAGTAAGCTTGGGGGCAGTAAGCTTGGGAGCGTCAGTGAGTTTGGAGTTTGTCATATCTCTACCAGCGCACTTCGAACTTGTTTCGAAGGTAAATCGCAAGGCCGTTCATCGCCAGCAGGAAGACCAGCAGGACGATGATGGCGGCGGAAGTGTTCTGCACGAAACCGGAATTGATCTCGTCGGACCACAGGAAAATCTGCATCGGCAGCACGCTGGAAGGATCGGTGATCCCGCCCGGCGGGGTGACGACGAAGGCGCGCATGCCGATCATCAGCAGCGGCGCGGTTTCACCCAGCGCGCGGGCCATGCCGATGATCGTGCCGGTGAGGATGCCCGGCAGCGCCAGCGGCAGGACGTGGTGGAACACGGTCTGCATCTTGCTGGCGCCGATCGCGAGCGCCGCGTCGCGGATCGAGGGCGGCACCGCCTTGATCGCATTGCGGCCCGAGATAACGATGACCGGCATCGTCATCAGCGCCAGCGTCAACCCGCCGACCAGCGGCGAGCTGCGCGGCATGCCCAGGGTATTGATGAACACCGCCAGGCCGAGCAGGCCGAAGATGATCGAGGGCACGGCCGCGAGGTTGTTGATCGAGACTTCGACCCATTCGATCCAGCGGCTGCGCGGGGCGAACTCTTCCAGATAGATCGCCGCCAGCACGCCCATCGGGAACGAGAGCAGCAGGGTGACGAGCATCGTCAGCAGCGAGCCCTTGGCGGCGCCCCAGACGCCTGCGACGTCGGGATCGGTCGAGTCCGAGCCGGTCAGGAACGACCAGTCCAGCCCGGAAAGGCCGTTCTTCAGCATGATCACCAGCAGCAGCGCCAGGAAGGCGAGGCTGAGGACGATCGCGCCGAGGCCGATCAGTTTGAAGCGGCGTTCGGCGGCGTTGCGACGGGAAATCCGGCGCAGGGCCTCCGGCGTTTGCCACCGTGCGTGCCCTGCGCGCGCATTACTGAGAGATGCGTTACTCATAAGCTTCCCGGAAGCGCTTCACCACGCGAAGAGCGATGATGTTGAGGATGAGGGTGACGATGAACAGCACCAGGCCCAGCGCGAAGGCGGAGAGCGTCTTGGGGCTGTTGAACTCCTGGTCGCCGGTCAGCATCTGCACGATCTGATAGGTGACCGTGGTCATCGAGGCGAAGGGGTTCGCGGAAAGGTTTGCGGCGGCGCCGGCGGCCATGACCACGATCATGGTCTCGCCGATGGCGCGGCTGATCGCCAGCATCACGCCGGCTACGATGCCGGGGAGCGCGGCGGGCAGCAGGACCTTCTTGATCGTTTCCGACTTGGTGGCACCCAGCGCCAGCGAACCGTCGCTCATCGCGCGGGGCACGGCGGCAAGGGCATCGTCTGCCATGGAGGAGACGAAGGGAATGATCATCACGCCCATGACGACACCGGCGGCCAGCGCGCTCTCGGTCGAAGGGTTGGACATGCCGAGCGAGGCCGCGAAATCGCGGAAGATCGGCGCCACGGTCAGCGCGGCGAAGTAGCCGTAGACCACGGTGGGAATGCCCGCGAGGATCTCCAGCATGGGTTTCAGCCACTTGCGGATCGTCGGCGAGGCATATTGCGTGAGGTAGACCGCGCTCATCAGGCCGAGCGGGATCGCCACGATCATGGCGATGATCGCGCCGATGTAGATCGTGCCCCAGAACAGCGGCACGGCGCCGAAGCTCTCGCCCAGGTTGTCGCCGCGCGCCGAGCCGGGTGACCAGTGGGTGCCGAAGAGGAAGTCTATCGGCGAGACGTCCTTGAAGAACATCCCCGCTTCGAACACCAGCGAGGCGACGATGCCGAACGTGGTGAGGATCGCCATCAGCGAGGCGACCAGCAGCAGCCCCAGCACGCCACGCTCGACGCGGGTGCGCGCCGGATAGTTGGCGCTGATGCGGGTGAAGGCCCAGCCGCCGCCCGCCACCGCGACCACGGCCACCAGCAGCGCGCCGATCAGGCCGAAGCGGCCATGGGCATCGCGCACCGGCCCGGCCAGCGTATTGGCCAGCGGGTTGAAGGCGACCGCATCGGGATTGTCGGCAACGGCCTTGGCTTCGGCCAGAATCGCCGCGCGGCTCATGGCATCGGCGGGAAGCTGCGCCGCCACGGGGTCGGCCATGACCGCCCCGTCGACCAGCCCCGGCATCACCGCCTGCCACGCGCCCCAGGCGATCAGTGCCGGGAAGACGATCCACAGCGCGACGTGCCAGCCGTGGTAGCCCGGCATCGAATGCATCGTGCCGCGCCCGGTGTGGAGCAGCCGGGCCCGGCCCCGCGCGGCAAACCAGCCGACGAGACCGAGGCCGAGGACGGCCAGAAGTACTCCGGTAAGAATCATGTATGGCCGCCCTTCGCGTCCCTGACCCGCAAGGGGCTTACTTCAGAACCGAGGGATCGAGCGGGGTCATCTTGGCGACGATGTCTGCGTTCTTCGCGCGGACGTCCTCGGGCGAGATGACCATGCCCTTTGCCTTCAGGCTGCCTTCGGGACCCCAGGACTTCGCCCATTCGGCGACATAGGCCTGGAGACCCTTGATCGGTGCGAGGTGCTGCTTCTTCACGTAGATGTAGAGCGGACGCGCGCCCGGGTACGAGAAGTCCGAGATCGAGGCATAAGTCGGCGCGACGCCGGACATCGGAATGCCCTTGATCGTGCCCATGTTCGATTCGAGGAACGAGAAGCCGAAGATGCCGATGGCCTTGGGGTTCTGCGAGATCTTCTGGACGATCAGGTTGTCGTTCTCGCCCGCGTCAACATAGGGACCGTCCTCGCGGATGTCGTGGCAGGTCGCCTCGTACTTGTCCTTGTCGCTGTCCTTGAGCGCGGCGGTGGCGGCGTCGGTCTTGCAGCCGGCTTCGAGGATCAGCTCCTTGAGCGCATCGCGCGTGCCCGAGGTCGAGGGCGGGCCGTAGACGAGGATCGGCTCGGCCGGAAGCGACGGGTTCACGTCCTTCCAGGTCTTGGCGGTGTTCGGCTTGCCGAAGGGATTGGCGGCCAGAGCCTTGTAGATGTCGGTCGGGGTCAGCTGCATGTTGGGGCCTTTCTGGCCCTCAGCAAAGGCGATGCCGTCGATGCCGACCTGGATCTCGACGATCTCGGTCACGCCGTTCTTCTGGCATTCCTCGTACTCGGACTTCTTCATCCGGCGCGAGGCATCCTCGATATCGGGGTGCTGGGCGCCGATGCCGGCGCAGAACAGCTTCATGCCCGCGCCCGTGCCGGTCGATTCGATGACCGGCGACTTGCCGCCCGCCTTGGCGGTCTGTTCGGCCACGGCGGTGGCGAAAGGATAGACTGTGGAAGAGCCGACGGCCCGCACGAAGTCGCGCGAACCCGCGGTCGAGCCGCCCGATCCGCCGCAGGCGCTCAGGGCCATGGCAGAGGCAGCGGCGATGAAGATGGTCTTGGTCGAACGCATGGTTTGAACCCCTTGGGTTTTATCTCTGCGACGCCCCTATTGGGGTAGCATGACACTTCCATGACAAGAAAGTGACATAACTCGCCAAGCCACGCAAATGCGGCGATTTCTGCGGTGCTTACCTCATTTTCGCACGATCGGCCCGACCCGTTGTCCAGAATGGTCGCGACCTTTCATGACAGTGTCGTGATCCTCGAGTCTCCTGCATTCGCAGGGCGCCTTGCGGCCCGGCGCCCTGCCCTCGCGACGTGTCGGGATTGTTTCCAGACGATGTCGATGAGAAACTTTGTCGCGACTCGGATCGGCCGGTCCGGTCGCGAAGGCATCGTTGAGAGCCCGCGCAAGAAGGCTGGTGTGGCCTTGAGGGAAGACTTGCAGGAAGGCCGGGCCGCCATGCCCGGAAAGAAATCCCGGCCGCTCGCCGGATCGGTTCGGCGAAGCCGCTATAACGTTCGTCACAATCGTCACATTGACCGTCACATTCGTCATCAAAGCGTCATCGAACGGCCATAGTCGGCCCTCGTCGCGCCCCGGCACCTGCCTGCGGCGCTCTGGAGAATGCCCGTTATGCGTCTCTTTATGGCCAGTGCGACTGCGGTCGCGTTAGCGCTTACCGCCCCGGGCGCCTATGCGCAGGCGATCTCGGCGGAAGAGGCCGAGGCCTTGCGCGCGCAGATCCGCACGATGAAGGCGCAGATGGAAGCCATGGAAGCGCGGCTCAATGCCGCTGCACCAGCTTCCGCCGCGGCTGCTCAGGAAAGCACCTCGCCTGCCGCCGCCCCGGCCACCGCACCTGCACTGGCCGCAGGCTCCGCCGCCAAGCCCGAAGGCAAGGATGAAAAGGGCGACGAAACGCAGATCAAGTGGAAGGGCAGCCCGCAATTCGCGCAGGGCGACCGCCAGTTCAAGGTCAAGGGCCGCATCCAGGCCGACGCCAACTATGTCGGCACGCCGAAGGGCCTGGACGACCAGGGCCTCGGCTTCTCCAGCGAGATGCGTCGTATCCGGCTTGGCGCGGAAGGCGCGATCGGCGCCGGGTTCGACTATAAGCTGGAGCTGGAGCTTTCGGACAATGCCGTCGATCTCGTCGATACATATGTCGGCTATCACAAGGGACCGTGGTCGATCCGGCTCGGCAACCAGAACTCGTTCCAGTCGCTCGACGAACTGACCGGCGACACCAGCGGCAGCGTGATGGAGCGCGCCGCCTTCACCGATGCCTTCAATTTCGAACGCCGCCTCGGCGCCGCGTTCCAGTACAACAAGGGGCCGTGGCTGGCGCAGGCCGGCGTGTTCACCGACGATATCGGCGCGCTTGCCAACGACAGCGACGGCGTGGACGGCGGAGACGAGAACAACAGCTACGGCCTGGACGGCCGCCTCGTCTACTCGCCGAAACTGGGCGGCTTCCAGCTCCATTTCGGCGGATCGGCGCATTATCGCCGCCTCGGCCGCCTGGCCGAGAGCGAGACCCGCTATCGCCAGCGTCCCTATGTCCATTCCACCAATACCCGCCTGATCGGCACGCCTGCGATGAACGTCGCGGAAGAGGATCACTACGGCGTGGAATTCGCGGCCATTCGCGGACCATGGCATGCGGCGGCGGAATATCACGCGCTCACCGCCAACCGCGTCGATGCCTCCACCGTCACGTTCCAGGGCGCCTATGCCGAAACCGGCATCTTCCTCACCAAGGGCGACCATCGCGGCTACAAGGAAGGCATCTTCCGCGTCGAGAAGCCCGCCCATCCCATGGGCGAGGGCGGCATGGGATCGCTGCTGTTCACCTTGCGCTACGACTGGCTGGACCTCAACGACCGCGACATTCGCGGCGGCACCCAGAACGGCTACATCGCCGCGCTCGTCTGGGAACCGATCCAGAACCTGCGCTTCAACGTGAACTACGCGCTGATGGACTACACCGGCGCCACGCCCACCGCTTCCGGCAAGACCGACTATGACGCGCAAGTGATCGGCACGCGATTCGAACTGGATTTCTAACGGCGGGCTCCAACCCCACCCACCTCTTCAAAATCGCCCGAAACGCGTGTATCGGCGCGGCTATGCCTGATACCCAGATTCCCCGCACCTACCGGGTCAAGAGCTTCGGCTGCCAGATGAACGTCTATGACGGCGAGCGCATGGCCGAGCTGCTGGCCGAGCAGGGCATCACCGCCGCGCCGGAGGGCGAGGAGGCCGATCTCGTCGTGCTCAACACCTGCCATATTCGCGAGAAGGCGGCGGAAAAGGTCTATTCCGACATCGGCCGTCTGCGCCGGACGGACGGCTCCTCGCCGCTGATCGCGGTGGCGGGCTGCGTCGCGCAGGCGGAAGGCGACGAGATCATGAAACGCTCGCCCGCGGTGAAGATGGTGGTCGGCCCGCAAGCCTATCACCGCCTGCCGGGCATGATCCGCGAGGCGACCGGGGGCAAGCGCGTCACCGATACCGACATGCCCGCCGAGACCAAGTTCGGCGCCCTTCCCAAGCGTCGGCGCTCCGGGCCGACCGCCTTCCTCACCGTGCAGGAAGGCTGCGACAAGTTCTGCACCTATTGCGTCGTGCCCTATACGCGCGGCGCCGAAGTATCGCGCCCGCATGGCGACCTGATCGACGAGGCGAAGCGGCTGGTCGATGCCGGCGCGCGGGAGATCAGCCTGCTCGGACAGAACGTCAACGCCTGGTACGGCGAGGATGCGAAGGGCCGGAAAGTCGGCCTCGACGGGCTGATCCGCGAGCTTGCGGAGATCCCCGATCTCGCCCGCATCCGCTACACCACCAGCCACCCCAACGACATGGCCGAGGGCCTGATCGCCGCGCATGGCGAAGTGGCGAAGCTGATGCCGTTCCTCCACCTGCCGGTGCAGGCCGGCAGCGACCGGGTGCTGAAGGCGATGAACCGCAGCCACACCGCCGAAAGCTACCTGAAGATCCTCGACCGCGTGCGCGCGGTACGGCCCGACATCGCGCTGTCGGGCGACTTCATCGTCGGCTTCCCTGGCGAGACCGATGCCGAGTTCGAGGATACCCTCTCGCTGGTCGATGCGGTCGGCTATGCGCAGTGCTTCAGCTTCAAGTATTCCCCGCGCGCCGGTACGCCCGCCGCGACGATGGCGGACCAGATCCCCGTCGCCGTGATGGACGAGCGGCTCCAGCGCCTTCAGGCCGCGCTGCTGCGCGATCAGTTCGCCTTCAACACGGCTTCGGTGGGCAAGACCTGCGAAGTGCTGGTGGAGCGCAAGGGCAAGTATCCGGGGCAATGGGTGGGCAAGTCGCCCTGGCTGCAATCGGTTCACTTCACCGGTGACGTGGCGATCGGCGATCTGGTCACCGTCGAACTGAGCGAGGCCATCGCCAACTCGATCTCCGCGCGGTTGCTGGCGGCGTGAGCGACAGGCAGGCGCTGGTTCTCGTCCCCGGCCTGTCCTGCGACCGCCGGGTCTGGCAGGCGCAAGTCGCGAAGCTGGCGGATATCGCGGACATCTCGATCGGCGATACGCTGAAGGACGATTCGATCGCGGCGATGGCCACCCGCGTGCTCGACGCCGCGCCGCAACGGTTCGCAATCGCCGGTTTTTCGATGGGCGGCTATGTCGCGATGGAGATCTGGCGCCGCGCGCCGGAGCGGGTGACCCGCCTCGCCCTCGTCGATACCAATGCCCGCGCCGACAGCGAGGAACAGGCGGCGCTGCGCCGCGCCGCCGTGGCGACGGCCCGCGCGCGCGGCTTCGAACATGTCCTGCGCGGCTCGCTGCGCCAGCTGGTGGCGCCCGATTGCCCGGAAGCGCTGTTCGAGGAGGTCGTGCAGATGGCCCTGCGCGTCGGCTTCGGCACTTACATGGACCAGCAGGCGGCGATCATCGACCGGGCGGATTCGCTGGAGACTCTGGGCACCGTCTCGGTTCCGACCATGGTCATGGTCGGCGCGGCGGACGCCCTCACCCCGCCCCGCCTGGCCGAGGAAATGGTGCAGGCAATGCCCCCGGCATTTTCAGGCGTGGTCTACGAGGTGATCGCGAACGCCGGGCACATGGCGCCGATGGAGCAGCCAAACGCCGTCAACGCCGCCTTCCGCCGCTGGCTCATGGGCGTTTGAAAAATGCCTGAAAGGCATTTTTGATGCGGCACCGGCCCCAGTTGGATCCAGGCGCCCCCACCCTACCACCCAACGATAGTATCCTAGCGGGTGGTAGGGTGGGGGCGCCTAAGAGACTTGGGGGCCGGTGCCGCAAAATTCGCATTCTGCGAATTTTCAAACAGACTCTGAACCGGATTTCCCGTCGCCGTTCAGGCCGCCCCGTCTTCCTTGCGCAGCGGCAGCATGAGCGAGGCGGTGGTGCCATGGCCCGGACGGCTGTCGATATCGAAACGGCCACGGTGGCGCTCGACGATGTGCTTGACGATCGAGAGGCCCAGCCCGGTGCCGCCCACCATGCGGCTGCGGCTGGTGTCGGCGCGGTAGAAACGCTCGGTCACGCGGGGGAGGTGTTCGGGGGAGATGCCCTCGCCGTGGTCGCGCACCGTCACCAGGACCCAGCCGGTCGGCGTCGATTCCAGGCTGACGTCCACCGGCCCGCCCTGCTTGCCGTACTTCAGCGAGTTGTCGATGAGGTTGCGCAACACTTGCGCCAGCTGGCCGCGATCGCCGGTCACCACGGCCTGCTCGCAGTTCGACTGGACGTCGATCTGCGCGTCGCCCCGCGCCTCGCCTGCGATTTCTCTTGCCAGCGCGACCATCTCGACCCGCTCCGAGGGCACTTCGTGCTTCACCGCCTCGATGCGGGAAAGCGACATCAGGTCCGAAATCAGCGCCTGCATGCGCTGCGCCTCATGCCGGATCGTGTCGAGAAAGCGCGTGCGCACGCTCTCGTCGCCGCCTGCCTTGGGGTTGTGCAGGGTTTCCACGTAGCCCAGCACGTTGGCCAGCGGCGTGCGCAGTTCGTGGCTGGCATTGGCGACGAAATCGGCGTGCGACTTGGCAACGCTGACGCGCTCCGACAGGTCGTAGAGGCTGACCAGCCGGTCCGTCGGCGACACCACGCGGCAATCGACCTCCCAGACGCTGCCGCCGGTGGAAAGCCCGGTGACCCGCGCAATCCCGCCCTCATCACTGAGAATCGCGGCAACCGCGCGCGGTTCGCGAATGGCGATGCGCACGTCCTGGCCGACGATATGGGCGCCCAGCAGTGCCCGCGCCGCGCCGTTGGCGAAGCGCACCTGCCCGCGCGAGACCATCATCGCGGGCGTCTGGAGATGTTCGAGGAGGTGGACGCCGTCTCCGGCCATGATCTTCGCTTTCTATCCTTTGCGGCATTCCTATGACGGGGACGCCGATCGTTCTTCATGCCCGCACCAGACGACAGGACAAAGACGCCGCCGCAACGAACTTGCGGAAAATCGCATCCTGTACGGTGCTGAATACCTATGCGCGCACCTATCGGGTTCAATCCGTGCAAACGAGGTTGAGGTTTGGCCCACTCTCGCCTAGCACGTCGCACGCAGTTCGTGCCATGCTGCAACCGCGAAGAACGACGCTATTCCTCGCGGGGCGAATGGCAAGGCTGCACAGGAGGAGGAGCCCGTCGATACCCGGCGGAAAATGACCATATAGGTGGATAACCCCCAGAAGGTGGACTGCGCCCAGTGACCAATTCGATTTCGGCCCCATTCACGTCCGACCGCCTGCTCCTGTTCGGCGCCACCGGCGATCTTTCGCGCCGCATGCTCCTCCCCTCGCTCTGCGCGCTCGATGCCGAAGGCCTGCTCGATCCCAAGATCGAGATCATCGGAACCGCCCGGTCGGAGCATGACGACGCGGAATTCCGCGATTTCGCGCGGCAGTCGCTGGAACAGTTCCTGCCCGCCGAACGGCGCGGCGGCATGGCGCGGTTCCTCAATCGCCTGTCGTACCAGACACTCGACGCCAACCAGATGGAAGGCTTCAACGCGCTAGCCGCCAAAGTGGGCGAGCCGAAGGACGGCCTGTCGATCTTCCTCTCCACCGCGCCCAGCCTGTTCGAGCCGACCATTCGCGGCCTCCAGGCGAGCGGTCTCGCCGGTGACAACGTGCGGATCGGCCTGGAAAAGCCGCTCGGCATCGACCTTGCCTCCAGCAAGGTGATCAACGACGCCGTGGCCCGCGCCTTCCCGGAAGACCGGATTTACCGCATCGACCACTATCTGGGCAAGGAAACCGTCCAGAACCTGTTGGCCCTGCGCTTTGCCAACCTGATGTTCGAACCGCTGTGGAACGCGGCGCATATCGACCATGTGCAGATCACTGTGGCCGAGACCGTGGGCCTGGAATCGCGCGTCGCCTATTACGACGATTCGGGCGCACTGCGCGACATGGTGCAGAACCACATGCTCCAGCTGCTCGCGCTCGTCGCGATGGAGCCGCCGGTCAGCTACGACGCCACCAGCGTGCGCGACGAGAAGGTGAAGATCCTGCGCTCCTTGCGCAAGGTCGCCGCCAACGAGACGGTGACGGGCCAGTACCGCGCCGGGGCCATCGGCGGCCAGGCCGTGCCGGGCTACGACGACGAACTCGGCAAGGATTCGAACACCGAGACCTTCGTTGCGATCAAGGCGCATATCGACAACTGGCGCTGGCAGGGCGTGCCCTTCTATCTGCGCACCGGCAAGCGCCTGCCCAAGCGCACGACCGAGATCGTCGTCCAGTTCCGCGACGTGCCGCACTCGATCTTCCATGGTCGCGGTGCGAAGACCGTGCCCAACCGCCTCGTCATCGGCATCCAGCCGAGCGAGAACATCACGCTTTCGCTCATGGCCAAGGTGCCGGGGCTGGACCGCAACGGCTTCGGCCTGCGCTCGATCCCGCTCGACATTGCCATGCCCGACGCTTTCGCCGGGCCGCAGCGCCGCATCGCCTACGAGCGCCTGCTGCTCGACCTGATCGAGGGCGAGCAGACCCTGTTCGTCCGCCGCGACGAAGTGGAAGCGCAGTGGGACTGGATCGACGCGATCCGGGCCGAGTGGGAGGAACAGGCGCAGGAGCCCAAGACCTACACCGCCGGAAGCTGGGGCCCCTCCGCCGCCATCGCCCTCGCCGAGCGCGACGGCGTAACGTGGCATGAGTGATTGGGCACGAGTAAAGAGGCCAGAACGGGCATGAACGCATCACGCACCCTATATGACCGGGGTGCGTGGGCGTCCCCTCATGCCCGGCCGCGCGAAATTCCCCGCAAACCGGTGGAAGTTAGATGTTGACACCGGTTACCTGAAAGCCTTCAAGCCTCGCCCGGGAGATCCCGGTGCGGCGGCTTCGGGAGGCTGAGACAAAAAAGACAGACGGAAAGTGCAGGAGTAACCCCATGAGCAACCTCAGCCCGGTGGTCGCCCGCGTGACCGATCGCATCATCGAACGGTCCAAGCCCAGCCGCGAACGCTATCTCGCCATGGTCGAGCGTGAAGCCGGCCGCCATTCCGACCGCTCGTTCCTTTCGTGCTCCAACCTCGCCCACGGTTTCGCGGCGAGCGGCGAGGACAAGCCCGCCATCGCCACCGGCAAGGCGATCAACGTCGGCATCGTCACCGCCTACAACGACATGCTGTCGGCGCATCAGCCCTATGGCCGCTATCCCGAGCAGATGAAGCTCTATGCCCGCGAAGTGGGCGCCACGGCACAAGTCGCGGGCGGCGTGCCCGCCATGTGCGACGGCGTGACGCAGGGCTTCGACGGCATGGAACTCTCGCTGTTCAGCCGCGACACCATCGCCCTCTCCACTGCCGTCTCGCTGAGCCACGCGATGTACGACGGCATGACCCTGCTGGGCATCTGCGACAAGATCGTGCCCGGCCTGGTCATGGGCGCGCTGCGCTTCGGCCACCTGCCTGCCGTGTTCATCCCCTCCGGCCCGATGCCGAGCGGCATCTCCAACAAGGAGAAGCAGAAGGTCCGCCAGCTCTATGCCGAAGGCAAGGTCGGGCGCGAGGAACTGCTGGCCAGCGAAAGTGCGAGCTATCACTCGGCGGGCACCTGCACCTTCTATGGCACTGCCAACTCCAACCAGATGATGATGGAGATGATGGGCCTGCACATGCCCGGCGCCGCCTTCGTGCCGCCCGGCACCTCGCTGCGCCAGGCCGTGACCCGCGCCGCCGTCCACCGCGTCACCGAGATGACCCGCAAGGGCGACGATTTCCGCCCGATGGCGCATGTCGTCGATGAAAAGGCGATCGTGAACGCCATCGTCGGCCTGCTGGCCACCGGCGGCTCGACCAACCACGCCATCCACCTGCCCGCCATGGCCCGCTGCGCCGGTATCCATATCGATTGGCAGGACTTCGACGAGCTTTCCGCCGCCGTGCCGCTCATCACCCGCGTCTATCCCAACGGCTCGGGCGACGTGAACCACTTCCACGCCGCTGGCGGCATGGGCTGGGTGGTGCGCGAACTGCTCGACGCGGGGCTTGCGCATGAGGATATCCTCACCGTCTCCAAGGACGGGATGCGAGCCTATGCCACTGAGCCGACGCTGGACGAAGGCGAACTCAAGTGGAAGCCCGCCCCTGCCGTCAGCGGCGACGACACCATGCTGAGCACGGTGGCCAAGCCCTTCCTGCCCGACGGCGGTATGCGCCTCGTCTCGGGCAACGTCGGCCGCGCCACGTTCAAGACCAGCGCGGTCGATCAGGAACGCTGGACCATCGAGGCCCCCTGCCGCGTGTTCGAGACGCAGGAAGGCGTCATCAATGCCTTCAAGGCGGGCGAGCTGGACCGCGATGTCGTGGTGGTCGTGCGCCATCAGGGCCCACGCGCCAACGGCATGCCCGAACTCCATAAGCTCACCCCGCCGCTCGGCGTGCTGCAGGATCGCGGCTTCAAGGTGGCGCTGGTCACCGACGGCCGCATGTCGGGCGCCTCGGGCAAGGTTCCGGCGGCGATCCACGTCACCCCGGAAGCGCTGGCCGATGGCCCCATCGCCTATCTCCAGGATGGCGACATCGTGCGCCTCTCGGCCGAGGACGGCACGCTTTCGACCACGGCGGATCTCTCCGGCCGCTCGCCCGCCCCGCTGCCAGCCCCGGCCGAAGGCATGGGCCGCGAACTCTTCGCGATGTTCCGCATGAATGCGGGCGGCGCCGAACAGGGCGGTTCCTCGATGCTGGAGGTAGCGGGTCTGTGAGCGGTTCCGTGAGCACCGACCTCGTAGCCGTCGATATCGGCGGCACCCATGCCCGCTTCGCCCTCGCCTCGGTGGACGATCAGGGCCAGATCACGCTGGACGAACCCGTCACCCTGCACACCAGCGACCACGGCAGCTTCCAGCTCGCCTGGCAAGCCTTCCGCGAGCGCAAGGGCGGCACGCTGCCCGATGCCATCTCGATCGCGATCGCCGGCCCGGTCGGCGGCGATGTGATCCGCTTCACCAACAACCCGTGGATCATTCGCCCGGCGATGATCCCCGAGAAGATGGGCGTGTCGCGCTATACCGTGGTCAACGACTTCGCGGCGGTGGCCTATGCCGTGGCGCTCGCGCCCGACGACCAGTTCCTGCATCTGGCCGGGCCGGACGTACCGCTGCCCCGCTCGGGCACGCTCAGCGTCCTCGGGCCGGGCACCGGCCTCGGCGTCGCGCACTTGTGGCGTAACGGACTGCCCCACGGCAAGGGCGGCTTCTACCATGTGCAGGCGACCGAGGGCGGCCATACCGACTATGCGCCACTGGACCTGATCGAGGACGCGATCCTCGCCCGCCTGCGCAAGCGCCACAACCGCGTCTCCACCGAGCGCGTCGTCTCCGGCCCCGCCATCGTCGACATCTACCAGACGCTCGCCGCCATGGAGACCCGCGCGGTGCATGACGTGACCGACGTGGAGATCTGGACCGCCGGCACCAATCATTCCGACCCGCTGGCCGCCGCCGCCGTCGATCGCTTCTGCCTCGCGCTCGGCAGCGCGGCGGGCGACTGCGCGCTGGCCCACGGCGCCAGCGGCGTCGTGATCGCGGGCGGCCTCGGCTACCGCATCCGCGAAACCATTCTTGCCTCGGGCTTTGCCGAGAGATTCTGCGCCAAGGGCCGCTTTGCGGGCATGATGGCACAGATGCCCGTCAAGCTTATCACCCATCCGCAGCCCGGCCTGTTCGGCGCGGCTGCCGCCTATGTCAGGGAGCACGTCCAATGAGCAGCCCGTCCGAAGCCGTCGAAAAGGTCATGCGTCTTGCCCCGGTCATCCCGGTGCTGGTGATCGAGGATATCGAGCACGCCCTGCCGATCGCCGAAGCGCTCGTGGCCGGCGGCCTCCCCGCGCTTGAGGTGACGCTGCGCACCGAATGCGCGATCGAGGCGATCAAGGTGATGAAGCAGGTTCCCGGCGCCGTGGTCGGCGCGGGCACGGTGCTTTCGCCGGACGACCTCAAGCGCTCGATCGATGCGGGCGCCGAATTCATCGTCTCGCCCGGCCTCACCCCGATGCTGGCCGAAGCCGCCTACAAGTCGCAGATCCCCTTCCTGCCCGGCACCGCCAATGCCAGCGACGTGATGTTCGCGCTGGAATGCGGGTTCGACCGCCTGAAGTTCTTCCCCGCCATGGCGGCGGGCGGTCCCTCGGCGCTGAAGGCGATCGCCGCGCCCCTGTTCAAGGCAAAGTTCTGCCCCACCGGCGGCGTCACCCCTGAGAACGCGCCTGAATGGCTGGGCCTCGACGCGGTGCTCTGCGTCGGCGGCAGCTGGATGGTGCCCAAGGGCAAGCCGGACGTGGCGAAGATCGAGGCGGCCGCCCGCGCCGCTGCGGGGCTCGCACGGTGAGCCGGGCGGCGCTGACCACGGCCCAGGCGGGATCGCCGCTGACAACAGTCGAGGATCTCGACCGCCGGCTTCAGGAACTTCACGTCCTGACCGCCCAGACGCCGACCTACAACCCGGTGTTCCAGCTCGGCCTCGAACTGTCGCGCAAGCTGGAGACCGGCGAGATGAGCCTCGATCACATCGAGGCTCTCGTCGCCGAGATGGAGTGCGAGGGCCTGCGCGCCCGCGCCGCCCGTCTCGACCGGCTGCTCGCCCCGACCGGCCTAGCCGAGAACGACGCTCGGATCGACGCCGTCGCGGCGGGAGATAAGGCGGAAGGCGACGACTTTTCCGCCTTCGCCGTCCGCTGGCAGCGCCCCGCCGCCCATGTCGTGTTCACCGCGCACCCCACTTTCCTGCTCTCCTCCGCCCAGAGCGAGGCGGTAACCGCCGCCGCCTCCAACGGCGATCTCAGCGTCGCCTCGGTCTGCGTCGCCTCGCCCGAACGCGACCAGATCACGCTCGACTACGAGCACGACAAGGCCATGGAAGCGATCGCGCGCGGCCAGAAGGCCCGCGACCGCATCAATGCCCGCCTCTTCGACATCGCCGCCGCCCGCTGGCCCAAGCGCTGGAAGGGCCTCTCGCCGATGCCGGTGCGCTTCGCATCCTGGGTCGGCTACGACATGGACGGCCGCACCGACATCGGCTGGTCCACCTCGATCCGCTACCGCCTGGAGGAAAAGGCCCTTCGCCTCGAAGGCTATGCGCAGAGCCTGGCGCAGGCCGCCCCCGACATCGCGGGCAAGCTGGAACGCGCCGCCGCGCTGACGCAGGACATGGTCCGCCGCTTCGCCGCCGATCTCTCCTCGCCCGAAGCCCTGTCCGAAGCCGCCAACGCCCTCACCGCCGAGCATCCCGACCGGCTGATCAGCCTCGAAAGCACGATCGCCGCGCTTGAGGAAGAAGCACGCCATGCGGACCAGGATATTGCCCGCACCCTGCTCGTCACCGCCGCGGCCATGCGTGCCGACGGCCTGGGCATGGGCTGGATCCACTTCCGGGTAAATTCCTCGCAGCTCCAGAACGCGATCCGCCAGCGCATCGACCCGGAAGGCAAGCTCAGCCTTGCCAGCCAGGCCGCGCTCGTGCGCATGCGCGAGCTGCTGGCCGAAGTCACGCCGCTGAAATCCAACTTCGCCGCACTCGCCATCGAGAATTCCACGGCGATCCGCCAGTTCCTGGCAATGGCGCAGATCCTGGCGCATATCGATGCCGATGCCCCGATCCGCATGCTCGTGGCCGAGTGCGAGGAGCCGACGACGATCCTGGCCGCGCTCTATTTCGCGCGCATGTTCGGGATCGACGACAAGGTGGACGTCTCGCCCCTGTTCGAGACGGAAAGCGCGCTGGAACACGGCGGTCGCTTCGTCGATGCCGTGCTGGCCGAGCCCGCCTACCGCGAATATGCCCGCAAGCGCGGCCGCGTCTCGATCCAGACCGGCTTCTCCGACGCGGGCCGCTTCGTGGGCCAGGTGCCCGCAGCGCTCGCCATCGAGCGTCTCCAGGGCCGCCTTTCCGAAGCCATGGTGGCCAACGGTTTGACCGACGTTTCGGCGCTGATCTTCAATACCCACGGCGAATCGATGGGCCGCGGCGCCCATCCCTCCAGCCTCCAGGACCGCTTCCAGTGGCCGATGTCGCCCTGGGCCCGCCGCCGTTTCCTGCGCGCAGGCATCCGGCTGGAACCCGAAGTCTCGTTCCAGGGCGGTGACGGCTATCTCTGGTTCGGCTCCGACGAACTGGCCCTCGCCACGCTCACCCGCATGGCCGAAATGCCGCTCTGGGGTGCCGACACCGATGCGCCGACTGACTTGTTCTATCGCCGCACCGACCTCAGCCTCGACTTCTACCGCGCGATCCGCGGCGTGCAG
The DNA here is from genome assembly GCF_002149965.1 of Novosphingobium panipatense. Lineage (GTDB taxonomy): Bacteria > Pseudomonadota > Alphaproteobacteria > Sphingomonadales > Sphingomonadaceae > Novosphingobium > Novosphingobium panipatense_A. The sequence goes on from NZ_MSQB01000002.1 coordinate 157,519, forward strand.
CACGAGCATCTGGAATCGGCCACCTACAGCCGCGCCATCACCGCCTTCGGGCTGGGCCTGCTGAACGATACCGGCAGCCGCAAGTCGCGCCGCCAGTCCGACCTTGCGGCGGACCGTTCGATGAGCCTGCGCCAGATCCGCGCGATCCCGCACAATGCGATCCTCCAGCAGCTCGGCTATCCGGTCAACGTGATCGCGGGGATCGGCACCGCATCGGACGGCAACCGCGAGGAAGTGGCGGGCCTCCTGCGCGACAGCGAGCGCGGCCGGCAATTGCTGCGCCTGGCCCGGGCCGCCAATGCCCTGGCCTCGATCAAGACGGTGGCGGCCTATGGCGAGCTGTTCAATTCCGCCTACTGGGCCAGCCGCCCCTATCGCGGCGATGAACAGTACATCGCCGAGGCTTGCCTGAAACTGGCGGAATACCTCACCAAGGACGACCGCACCGGCGTGTTCCGCCGCCTCGCCTCGCGCCTCAGGGTCGATGCGATGAAGCTGCACGTCCTGCTCGACCTCGTGCCCGACGAAGCGCCGCTGCCCGACCGCGAGCATACGCGCCGCAGCCTCGGCGTGCTGCAATCGCTGCGCATCGCCTTGTTCAAGCACATGTTCCTGCGGGTCGTCATGGTGCCGCCGTTCAGCCGCGCCAACGACATCAGCCAGGACGACGTGCTGGAGATGTTCTTCACCTTGCGCGTGGAAGACGGCCTCGCCCAGCTTCGCCGCGCCTTCCCCACCAGCTTCCCCTCGATCGACGACTTCAAGGTGGACTGCCCCAGCGACTACCCGGATTCCAGCGCCACCGGCTATTCCCGCATCCACCGCGACTACATCGACCCGATCGCCCGCTCCTACGCCTTGTCCCTGCGCATCACCACCGCACTCGCCAACGAGTTCGGCGCGCACGGCTGACGGCCGAGAACGACAGCGGCAGCCCGACCGGCCGCCGCTGTCGTTCAGGATGACGGGGTTGGGGAGGCCAGCTCTTTGCGGCGGCAAGCAGACTCGCCTTTATAGGCTTCGTCATCCTGAACTTCTTTCAGGATCCATCGGGCAGTTGGTGCCGACACGTCCTGTCGCAAACCGCCATCTCGGCTTGCTGATCGAAAACATGAGCTATCGGCTTGATGGCCCCTGAGCAGAAGGCCAGCGCCGCTAAACAAGTTCAGGGTGACGAAGTGTTGGGGGAGGCAGATTACCGTCTTGCCCGCCCTTCACCCCACGCCGCTCAGGCTGAGCTTGTCGAAGCCCACCCGCAACGCCCGAGCATCAGTCAACCGACCCATAGCGCCACGCCTCGGGGCCTTCGACAGGCTCAGGCTGAGCGGGCGAAGAGGTCGGCTTTGGGTGGGTTCCGGACAGTCTGGTTTTGAGCTACTGCCTCGGCTAGCGGCCGTTCGGTATGTTGGTTAATTCCGCTTGCGCAGCTTGGGAGAATGCATTGGACCTCGAACATGCAGAACATCTTCTGATGATCTTCATCGAGAACTGTCGTCGCATATTGTCCGCTAACTACGGTGTTGATCGAGCCGAAGCTGCCATGTTCGACGTTGTTGATCTCGTGCGAGAGCATCCGGGCCTCAGGCAGGTGCTCTTAACGAAGGTGAGGAACACGTTGGCGAAGGATGATGGGAGCGGATATTTACCCGATGAAATACCGAGTGAATTGATAGAACTCGCGGCTCACGAGTTTCGTTGGCCGGAATTTGAAACGCTCGCATCCGATCGCGTTGCTCGCTTCCCACATGCTTGGTGTGACATAGGGCGAGGCATCGCAGACGCTATGGCAGATGGGTGGGAAGACCGTGAGTTTTTCCGGCGCTACAAGACTAACGGATAGCGACTATCGGATGCGACCCGTTGGGTCCTGAATGTCTGCAAAGTCGGCGATAGTAGCCACCCACCACCGCCCGATCTCGCCCTCAACCTCAAGCCACCACTACGCCATCAGCCGCAGCAGCGCCTCGATCTCGCATGTCGCGAAGCCCACGGTGCTGTCGGAGATGCCGTAAGGCAGCAGCAGCCGTTCGCCGACCTTGAGCGCGCCGCAGGTATAGACCACGTTGGGGACGTAGCCGGAGCGGTCGGCGTTTTCGGCGGTCAGGACCGGCTCCACCGTGCGCGCCAGCACTTTCGACGGGTCCTTGAGGTCGAGCAGCGCGCAGCCCAGCGCGTACTTGCGCATGGCGCCGACGCCGTGGGTGAACAGCAGCCAGCCGTGCTCGGTGGGGATGGGGCTGCCGCAATTGCCGATCTGGATGAATTCCCAGGGGTATTTCGGCTCCATCAGCAGGACGCCGTCGTCGTCCCAGGTGTCGAGCGTGTCCGAGCGCAGCAGGAACAGGTTCTTGCCGTCCTGCCGCCCGACCATGGTGAAACGGCCGTCGATCTTCTCAGGAAACAGCGCCATGCCCTTGTTGCGCCCCGCCCGGCCCCGGATCGGTTCAAGCTCGAAGGCCCGGAAATCGCGCGTGCGCAGCAGTTCGGAGCGGATCGAGGTGCCCGAATAGGCGGTATAGGTGCCGATCCATTCGTAATCGCCGCCGCCATGGTCGAACCGCACGAGCCGCAAATCCTCCAGGCCGCCGCGCTGCTGCTCGGTGATGGGGAAGATCACGGTGTTCGAGAGATTCGATTCCGCGTGGCGATGGACCCACACGGTCTCCTCGGAATCGACCTGTTCTTCCTCGTCGAGTTCCACCGATGTCGCGAAGGAAGCCTGCGGCCAGAGGCAGAACGTGCCGTCCGCCTCGGCAATGCCCTCGCGGAAGGCGATCGAGCTGATATGCCCTTCTCCCACGGCCCGCAGGCTCATGATGAAACGCACGGAATCGCCCTGCATGCCCGACTGGTCGGGCGCGGGGACGATCGAGGGATTCATCAGCGCCGCTGCCGCGAACGTGTATTCGTGGCAGAAATAGGCACCGATCAGGCGCTGGCGGGTCTCGGAAAACTGCGCGGGATCGAGTTCCAGGTTCTTCGCCACTTCATCGAAGCGTTCGGCGAAGATCTTCTCGGTCTGCCAGTGACGCTCCTTGAAGTCCTTGAGGACCCGTTCGTACTCGGCCGCGACCTGCCCGTCGCTCAGTCCGGCGACATCCTCGACCAGGCGATAGGCCCGGCCGCCGGCGTTCTTGCCCTGCCAGCCGAGGTGGAACGGACGCAACACGACTCGCGCCGGGTCGGCGTAGAGGCGGGTTTCGAAGATATGAAGCGGTTCAGACCAGACGTTCTCGGGCCGATTCAAGCAATCCTCCTGCCAATGCTCCCCCACGTCCGAGCGGCGCCGAAACGGCAAGCTCGGCCAGAGCATAGTGCGAAAGTTGGAAGGCGAGAATGGATTCCGCGCCGCAATTGGCGTTTACGCCCCTCGGCGTAACCCCATCCCGGCAACGGCCCGTCGCAATATCGGCCAGCACCGCCCCGCGATCGTTGCCGCCGAAGAACCAGCGCCACGCCGTTACCGCATGCTCCACCCAGAAAGCGCCGCGCGTCGCCGTCCAGGCGCTGCAGGCCGCCTCGATGGCCGCCTGCGCTTCCAGGGGCTGCTGATCGAAGGGCAGGTAGCCATGCGGCTTGCCGAAACTTTCCGAGCCGATCGGGCGGAACTGCCCGCGCGCCGAGACCTGCTGCATGCAGATCCATTCCAGCGTCTCCAGCCCCGCGCCGATCCAGGCTTCCTCTCCCAGCGCGGTGCCCGCCTCGACCAGGGCCTGCGGCAGGCGCGGATTGTCGTAACCGAGCACGGCCTCGAACCAGGCCCAGTCGGGACGGCGGCCGTCGCCCAGGAGGCGCATCAGGAAATCGCCGCCCTCGCGCACGCAGTCCAGCGCCACCTTGTTGCGCGGATCCCGCCGCAGGACCGCGCAGGCCCCGAGCATGGCGAAAGCCCGTGCCCGCGGCGCCTCGATATGGGTGAGACGCGGCAGCACGTCCTCGAACAGTTGAAGCGCCCATTCCGACAGACTCTGGTCGGGCGCCCGCTCGTAAGTGCGGCCGAGGGACCAGATCGCGCGGCCGTTGGAATCCTCCGATCCCTCGTCCTCGCACCAGCCCCGGTCGAAGCGCATGAAGTTGCGGAAGCGGCCGAGATCCGGGTTCCATGCGGATTGCACGAAAGCGGCATAGGCCAGGCTCCATTTCATCCGCTCCGCTACTGGCAGCCCCCGCGCCACGTTCATCAACATGAGCGCGCGGGCATTGTCGTCCAAGCAATAGCCGTGGCGCCGGTCGGGCACCACGCCGACCGAGTGCTGGAGCATGCCGGTGGCATCGCTCATCGCCAGAACGGCGGCTAGGCCGGGCGTCGCGGTGATCGGCGGGATCGCCGGTTGCGGCGCGCAGGCATCGGCAACCAGCCGCAGGCCCGCATCCGCAAAGCGCGGCCAGATCATCTCGCGTCCCCGCGCCCAGGCCCGACGCTGCATGGCGGCCAGGTCTGCCGGACGGTCGAACAGGGCGTTGACGGCCTCGGCGATGGCCTCGCTGGAACCGGGCTCGATCAGGCGGCCGATTTCCTCGCCCAGCAGCTCGCGGGCGTGGACATAGGGCGTGGAAACCACCGCTTTGCCAAGTGCCACCGCATAGCTGAGCGTGCCGGACGTCGATTGCTGCATGCCCAGATAGGGCGTGAGATAGATGTCGCAGGCTTCGAGCTGGTCGAGCAGTTCATCCGTTTCCAGGAAGCGGTTTTCCCAGGCGATATGCGCGGATACGCCCAGCGTTTCGGCCAGTTCCTGCAATTCTTCGCGGTAGGCCTCACCCTCGTGCGCGACGAGATTGGGATGGGTGGCGCCGACGATGCGGTAGATCACTTCAGGATGGCGCTCCGCGATCAGCGGCAGCGCCCGGATCGCATGTTCCAGGCCCTTGCCCCGGCTGAGCAGGCCGAATGTCGTCAGCACCTTGCGGCCTTCCAGCCCGAGCTGCTCCTTGAAGGCGTCGTGCTGCCCGAACGGCCGGTCGGGCGCGCCATGCTCGATCACCTCGATGATACGGCCGGGCGCCTCGTAATCGCGTTCCAGCAACTCGCGCGAGTGCTGCGACATCACCATGATCCGCGAGGCGCGGGTCACCAGGTGGCGAAGGATGCGGCGCTGGTTGTCGGAAGGGTCGCAAAGCACGGTGTGCAGCGTCAGCACCAGAGGGGCCGCCAGCCGGTCCACGAAGTCGACGACCATCTCGCCGTCCTCGCCGCCGTAGATGCCGTATTCGTGCTGGAGCCATACCGCATCGACGCCCGCTTCGTTGATCTCGCGCGCCGCGCGGGCGTAATCGTCGGGATCATTGCAGGTGATCGTACCGGCCACGTCGCGGTAGATCACATCCTGGGCCGGGTCCGCCAGGGCATGGACGTCCACCGCGATCTCGGGATGAAATTCGCCCAGCTTCTCGAAAATGTCCGTGGTGAACGTGGCGATGCCGCACTTGCGGGGCGCGAAGTTGCCAATCAATGCGATGTGGAGAGGAATGAGAACCGGAACGGCAGGTTCAGGTCGTTCGTTCGAAGGGACAACTTCGAATATCGAACGGACCGTATCGGAACCCGATTTCCCGCCGGGTTCTTCGCCGCAATACTGGTCACGAGGCATCAGGTTCATGCGCACCCCGCTCAAACTGGTGGAGAATGCTATTGAATGCCCCAGACTGCCATTAATATCCCGCTGCACTGCAATAAATTTCACATAACGCGGCCAACCGCCCGTCGCAAACGCCCTGTCGAGGCCGCGCTGCCGCTAAGTTCACATTTGTGCAGTTGCGAATCGGTTTGAAAATTCGCTGAAGGCGAATTTTGGCGGCACCAGCCCCAGTTTGGATTCAGGCACCCCCACCCGACCTCCCATCAGGATACACCAGTGGGAGGTCGGGTGGGGGCGTGGACTGGTGCCGCTAGCTCGTCACGGATGTGACGAGCGCACTTGAAAAAGTATAGACAAAAAAGCACGCCTCTGTCCTGCCCACCATGGACTTGCTGCCTGCGCTTTCCTATGTCCGGGTAACGCGCAAACACAGAGAAACGACGGGAACACGATGCCCTCCGACTCCAGCCCTATCGCGATACAGGACCAGACTCTCGGCCGCCTCGTCTCGGCGGTTATCGGCAAGGATGCCGCAGGATCGGCCCTCAGCGTCCTCGCCATCGACCCCATCCTCTCGGAAACCGGCGCCCTCTCGGAAGCCGAGGAAACCGTCTCCCGCGCCCAAGTGGCCATGGCGCTCAACGTCGCGCTCTTCGCCGATCTGCTCGACCGCGTGCCCACCGCCGCGCGCTATGTCCAGTCGCTGCGCGAGAGCGGCGAGACGATCGTTTTCGACCACGGCGCCTTGCGCACCATCGACGGAGAGACCGGCGTCCTGCCGCGCGGCCACGAAGGTTTCGGCCGTTTCCTGGCGCCGCTCGGCTATGAAGTCGGCGGGCTCTATCCGCTGCCCAAGCTCAGGATGACGGGCCGCGCCTATGTCCAGCGCGACCTGCCGGAGACGATCCCGCAGTTCTTCGTGTCCGAGCTTCATGTTGGCCAACTCTCCGAACCCGCGCAGGCGGCTTGCGACAGCATCTTCGGCACCTCTGTCGACCCGCTGGGCGAAGCCGAATGGGCCGCGCTCGATGTGCTCTCTGCCAAGGGATCCTGCACGTTCGAGGAAGCGGTCACCGCACTCAGGGGCGCGCTCGCCTGCTTCGCGCGCCAGCATCAGCCGCCGGCCCTCGCCGATTACGAAGTGCTGCTGCCCGAAACCAAGGAAGGCGCCTGGATCGCCACCGAGGGCAATGCCTTCAACCATGCGACCACCCGCACCGCGAATGTCGTGGCGCTGGCCGAGGAACTCAAGGAAGACGGCTATCCGATGAAGCCCTCGGTGGAGATCTCGCAGAACGGCCGCGTGCGCCAGACCGCGATCCTTGCCGACAAGGTCGTCCGCCCGTTCCGCGAGGCCGACGGGGCCGAAGTGCCGCTGCCGGTGCCTGGCTCGTTCTACGAATTCATCACCCGCGACATCGACCCGGAGACCGGCAGGCTCGATCTCACTTTCGATTCCGGCAATGCCACCGGCATCTTCGCCGTGACGAGGGGCGCATGAGCGTGCTCAAGTCGTTCGATCCGGCCAGCGGCGCGTTGGTCTGGGAAGGCGAAACCGCCGATGCCGCCACGGTCGATGCCGCGCTGGAGCGTGCCCACGCCGCCTTTCCGGCCTGGGCCGCCCTGCCCGTAGCCGCCCGCGTCGAGGCGGTCGAACGGTACAAGGCCGTGCTGGAAACGCGCAAGGACGCGATCGCCGAAGTCATCTCGCGCGAGACCGGCAAGCCGCTCTGGGAGACGCGCACCGAACTGGCCTCGATGATCGGCAAAGTCGGCATCTCGATCGCCGCGCAGGCCGAGCGCGCCGGGGAAAGGCAGCAGGACATGCCTTTCGGCAAGGCAGTTCTGCGCCACCGCCCGCACGGGGTGATGGCCGTGCTGGGGCCGTTCAACTTCCCCGGCCACTTGCCCAATGGCCATATCGTTCCGGCCCTGCTGGCGGGCAATACGGTGGTCTTCAAACCCTCCGAAATGACCCCTGCGACCGGGCAGGCCATGGCCGACGCCTGGGTCCAGGCGGGCCTTCCCGAAGGCGTGTTCCAGATCGTCCACGGCGCGCGCGCCACGGGCGAGGCGTTGGTGGCGGGCCATATCGACGGGCTGCTGTTCACCGGCTCGGCGGGCGCGGGCGCGCATTTCCGGCGCATCTTCGCGGACCGGCCCGACGTGATCCTCGCACTCGAACTGGGCGGCAACAACCCGCTGGTCGTGTGGGACGGCGATCTCGAAGAGGCCGCCTCGGTGGTCGTGCAGTCGAGTTTCATCACCACCGGCCAGCGCTGCTCCTGCGCGCGCCGCCTGATCGTGCCGGACAATGACTTCGGCACCGCACTGGTCGATGCCGTCGCCGCTCTGGCCGACCGCGTGACGATCGGCGCATGGGACGAGACGCCGGAGCCCTGGTTCGGCCCGCTGATCTCGGCAGAGGCTGCAGATGCCGCAAGGGCGCGCTTTGCCGACCTTGCCCAGCGCGGCGCCGCGGTGATCCGCGCTTTCGAGGGCGTGGAAGGCCGCAGCGGCGCCTTCGTCACCCCCGGCATTCTCGACGTGACCGGCGTGGACGTGCCCGACGAGGAGATCTTCGCGCCGATCGTGCAAGTGACGCGCGTGCCCGATTTCGACGCCGCCATGGCCGCCGCCAATGCCACGCGCTTCGGCCTTTCGGCAGGCCTCGTCAGCGGTGACGACGCCTTGTGGGACCGCTTCGTGCTGGAAAGCCGCGCGGGCGTGGTCAACCGCAACCGCCCGACCACGGGGGCGGCGGGATCGATGCCGTTCGGCGGGCTGGGCGAAAGCGGCAACCACCGGCCGAGCGCCTATTACGCCGCCGACTATTGCGCCTACCCGGTCGCCAGTTTCGAGGCGGCCAGCGCCGAGGGCAACAGCGGCGCGCTGACGGGCAAGCTGCGCGGATGAGCGGGCTGACCGGCGAGGAGCGCGACCTGCTCGCGCCGGTCGAACGGGAACCGATCCTGGCCCACACGCTCGAATGGGCGGCCATCAACAGCGGCACCGCCAACATGCAGGGGCTGGCCGCCATGGCGGAGCGCCTTGCCGCCGCCTTCTCCGCGCTACCGGGAGAAGTGCGGCTGTCCGATCCCGCGCCGGTCGAGAAAGTCGATGGCCAAGGCCGCCCCCGCGCGGTTCCCCACGGGCGGCACCTCGTGCTCTCGGTGCGGCCCGAGGCGGCGCGGCGGGTGATCCTGACCGGCCATATGGACACGGTCTACGCCGCCGATCACCCCTTCCAGACTTGCGACTGGCTGGACGCCAACACGCTGCACGGCCCCGGCACGGCGGACATGAAGGGCGGCCTTGCAGTGATGCTGGCAGGCCTTGCCGCTTATGAGCGCGCGAATTCGAAACTCGGCCCGGCGCTCGGCTACGATGTCCTGATCAACAGCGACGAGGAAACCGGATCGCTCTCCTCCGCCCCGCTGATCACGGATCTGGCGAGAGGCAAGATCGCGGCGCTGACGTACGAACCGGCCCTGCCCGGCGGCCAGATGGCACGGGCGCGGCCGGGTTCGGGCAACTACGCCGTCGTCGTCCACGGCCGCTCCGCCCACGCCGGACGCAATCCCGAAGAGGGCCGCAATGCAGTGCTGGCCGCCGGAGACCTCGCCCTGCGGCTCGCCGCGATGCGCCGCCCCGGCCTCTCGGTGAATCCGGCCCGGATAGAGGGCGGCGCGCCGAACAATACGGTGCCGGACCTTGCCATCCTGCACTTCAACATGCGCCCCGCGACCAGCGAACTGGCTGCCGAGGCGCAGGCCTTCATCAAGGCCGCCGTCGCCGAAGTCTCGGCCGCGCACGAGGTTCACATGCACCTCCACGGCCAGGTCTCGCGCCCGCCCAAGGCCATTTCGCCCGCGACCGAGGCGCTCTACGGCGTGGTCAGCAAGGCCGCCGCCGACCTTGGCCAGCCGATGAGCTGGAAGGACACCGGCGGCGTCTGCGACGGCAACAACATCGCCGCCTGCGGCGTTCCCGTACTCGACACCATGGGCGCGCTGGGCGGCGCCATCCACTCGCCGGACGAATTCCTGCTGGCCGATTCGCTCGATGCCCGCGCCCGCCTGACCGCCCTTGTCCTTTATCGGCTCGACCGCCACGGAGTTTTGCCCGCATGACGTTTCTCCTGCGCACCGCACAGGAAAAGGACCTCGAAGCGCTCTACCGCATGGCCAAGGGCACCGGCGGCGGCTTCACCAACCTGCCGCCCGACAAGCCGACGCTGGACGCCAAGCTGAAACGCACGGCCAGGAGCTTCGCGCGCCAGAGCGACGAGATCGCCAACGACCTGTTCGTCTTCATCCTCGAAGACACCGAAACCGGCAAAGTGCGCGGCACCTGCCAGGCCTTCTCGCAAGTCGGCACGGAATTTCCGTTCTATTCCTATCGCCTCGGCCGGATCACCCAGCACTCGCAGGAGCTTGGCCGCACCTTCCGTGCCGAGATGCTGACGCTCTGCACCGATCTCGACGGCGCCAGCGAAGTGGGCGGGCTCTATCTGGACGCCACCGAGCGCTCGGCAGGCGTGGGCAAGTTGCTGGCGCGCAGCCGCTATCTCTTCATCAAGACCCACCGTTCGCGCTTCGGCGACACCACCTTGGCCGAACTGCGCGGCGCCATCGACGATGCCGGGAACTCGCCGTTCTGGGACGGGCTGGCGGGCCGCTTCTTCGACATGAGCTTCCGCGACGCCGACGAGTTCAATGCCAAGCACGGCAACCAGTTCATCGCCGACCTCATGCCCAAGCACCCGATCTACTGCGCGCTGCTCTCCGAAGCGGCACGGCAGGTCATGGGCCAGCCGCACTATTCGGGCCGCCCGGCCATGCGCATGCTGGAAAACGAGAACTTCGCATTCCAGAACTACGTCGACATCTTCGACGGCGGCCCGACGATGATCGCGAAGACCGACCAGATCCGTACCGTGCAGGAATCGCGCAGCGCCGTGATCGCCGCCATCACCAGGGCGGACGACGCGGAAGCCAGCCACCTCGTCGCCACCGGCCATCTCGCCGCTTTCCGTGCCTGCCTCGGCAAAGTCGATGCCGCTGACGGCGGCGTGACCCTGGACGCCGCCGCCGCGGCGCTGCTGGGCGTAGGGCCGGGGGATACGGTGACTTACGTCAATGCGTGAGGGCGTCAATGCGTGAGGGCACCACGTCGTCCCGGACTTGATCCGGGACCGCTGGCCGTTACCGGCCCACGTTTAGGTAGCGGGTTCTCACGCCAGTTTACGCCTAAAGAATTGCCAGCGGTCCCGGATCAAGTCCGGGACGACGTCTCCTCCTCATCATTCCCCCTCACCCTCACGACGTTTACTGCAACCGTCCTTCCGCCTTTTGCAATGGTCCCGCCATGACCAGCGCGCATATTGGAACCATGACCACTCTGCCCGATACGCTTCGCTCCGCCGTGCTGCCCGATCCGATCCGCGCGGCGATCTTCGACATGGACGGGACCCTGCTCGATACCGAAGCATTGCATGGGCAGGCTTTCGCGGTGACCGGCAAGGCGATGGGCTATCCGCTTCCCGCGACGCTCCAGCATTCGATGGTGGGCATCCACCGCGACGGTTCGCGCCGTCTGGTGGCCGATCACATGGGGCCGGACTTCCCGCTCGATCGTTTCTTCGACGAAAGCGACCTGGCCTTCACGGCCATGCTCGACGCGGGAATTCCCCTGCGCCCCGGCGCCGAGATCATCCTGGAGCATTTCGCGAAGGCCGGCGTGCCGATGGCGATCGCAACGTCGTCAGAGGCGCCCTATGCCCAGCAGCGGCTGGAGAAGGCCGGGCTGCTGCACTACTTCGATGTCGTGGTCACGCGAAACGACGTGACCCAGGCCAAGCCGCATCCCGAACCCTATCTCCTGGCCGCCAGCCGCCTCGGCATCGATCCCGCGCATTGCGTCGCCATCGAGGACAGCCCGGCAGGCGTGCGCTCGGCAACTTCGGCGGGGATCGCCACGGTCATGGTGCCCGATCTGCTGCCGGCCACCGAGGAACAGACGCTGCTCTGCGCGGAAGTACTGCCCAGTTTGCATGCGCTTCGGGATCTGCTGCTGGCGCCGGCCGAGGGCTGAACACCGTCGTCCCGGACGACGAGTGGTGCATAGTTCCGCTCACCCGCTGGACCCCGGAAAGCCCTCGCGGCTACGGGCGGGCGGATGAGCATCATCGCCACCATCATGAATTCGACCACCGGCCAACCCATCCAGAAGATGACGTTCGGCCGCATGCCCAAGCCCTGGGCCAGCTTCAACCTCGCCAGCGGCGAACTCGTCACCGCCGACCGCGTCCATGTCGGCAAGCCCGCACCGGGCAAGTTCGCCGCGCCGGTCGAGGTCTGGGTGACCCCCAAGGCCTGATCTTCAACTCTCGGTCCTGTCCGGCTGCCGGTCGGGATGCGCGGCGATGAACGCCGGGTGCTCCCGGCAGGCCGCATCGATCCGCGTCAGGTGCGGATAAACGGCGAGATCGCAGGAGAACCGCCGCGCATTGTAGAGCTGCGGCACCAGCACGCATTCGAACAGCCCCGGCGCATCGAACAGGAAATCCCGCGCCCCCCGTTCCGCCAGCCGCGCCTCGACGCCTTCGAAAGTGCGGGCGATCCAGTGGCGATACCAGGCATCGACCTCGTCCTGCCCATGGCCGAGGTCGTTCTTCAGGTATTTCAGCACCGGCAGATTGAGCGGGGCATGGAGTTCGGTGGCAATGGCCATGGCCAGCTCGCGCGAGGCGAAGCGGTCCTCGACATCGCGGGGGAGCAGCGGCCGATCGGGAAAGCTCTCGTCGAGCCATTCCAGGATCGCCATCGACTGGGCATGGATACGCCCGCCGATCTCCAGCGCCGGGACACCGCCGAAGGGGTTCAGGCGGCGGTATTCCGCGGAGCGCTGCTCCCCGCCGAGCAGGCTGATCGCAACCTGCTCGTATTCAAGCCCCTTGAGGGCCAAAGCGATGCGCAGGCGGTAACTCGTGGAGCTGCGCCAGTAGCCGTAGAGCTTCACGCGCTTGGTTCTGGGCAGCTCTCCGCCGCGATCTTCTCGTGCAGCCAGGCCGCATGGCGCGGCGCCTTCCTGGTGCGCGACCATTCCTCCAGCATGTCCTCGGCCACGGCCTTGAGCTGCGCCATCTGGCCGGAAGTGCCGAACTGCCAGGCCAGTTCCAGCCGGTGGCCGTTGGGATCGAAGAAGTAGATCGACTTGAACACGCCGTGATGGACCGGGCCGACCACCGAAAGCCCACGCGCTTCGGCACGTTCCTTCGCCGCCAGCAGGCCCTCTTCGCTCTCCACCTTGAAGGCGATGTGCTGGACCCAGGCCGGGGTCGCCTCGTCGCGGCCCATCTCGGGCGCGTTCGGCAGCTCGAAGAAGGCCAGCACATTGCCGCCGCCGCAGTCGAGAAAGACGTGCATGTAGGGGTCGGGCGCGCCGGTGGAGGGCACCTTGTCCTCGGCGATGGCGAGCATGAAATCCATGCCCATCACGTCGCGGTAGAAGTCCACCGTCTCCTTCGCGTCGCGGCAGCGGTAGGCAACGTGGTGGATGCCGCCCAGGATCGGGGCTGACACGGGGGTTTTTTCAGTCATCTTCTCTCTCCGTAATCCCGAGGTGGTGTGCCGCTCGTGCTTCGACAAGCTCAGCATGAGCGGGGAGAGGTTGTCCCTCTTCTCTCCCGCCTAAAAAACCAGTTCCGCTCATCCTGAGCCTGTCGAAGGATCAATCGCGAGCCTGCAACCCAAGCCGATTACTCGGCAGGCTCATCCACCCCTTCGACAGGGCTCAGGACAGGCTTCAACACCCCGCGCCGGATCTGGTCGCGCTCCATGCTTTCGAACAGCGCCTTGAAGTTGCCGTTGCCGAAGCCGTCGTCGCCCTTGCGCTGGATGAATTCGAAGAACACCGGCCCCACCCGCGCTTCGGCAAAGATCTGAAGCAGCAGGCGCGGTTGGCCGCCGTCCGTCGTGCCGTCGAGCAGGATGCCGCGCATCTTCAGTTCTTCGGCGGGTTCGCCGTGGCCGGGGAGGCGTTCGTCGAGCATCTCATAGTAGGTTTCGGGCGGCGCGGTCATGAACGGCACGCCGAGCGCCTTGAGCTTGTCCCAGGCGCCGACGAGATCGTCGCAGATCAGCGCGATATGCTGGATGCCCTCGCCGTTGAAGGCGCGCAGGAACTCGTCGATCTGGCCTTTTCCGCCTTCCGCTTCCTCGTTGAGCGGGATGCGGATCTTGCCGTCGGGCGCGGTGAGCGCCTTGGAGGTGAGACCGGTATATTCGCCCTTGATGTCGAAGTAGCGGATCTCGCGGAAGTTGAAGAGCTTCTCGTAATAGTCCGCCCAATAGGCCATGCGGCCGCCGTAGACGTTGTGGGTCAGGTGGTCGATCAGGTCGAAGCCCGCACCCACCGGATGGCGATCGACGCCGGGCAGATAGTCGAAGTCGATGTCGTAGATCGACAGCGCGCCATCGCCGTTCCGCTCGTAGCGGTCGATCAAGTAGATGATCGAGTTGCCGATGCCGCGAATGCCGGGAAGGTGCAGCTCCATCGGGCCGGTCGCGACCTGCACTGGCTCGGCCGAGCGGGCGAGCAGTTCGGCATAGGCGGCACGAGCGTCGCGCACGCGGAAACCCATGCCGCAGGCGGAGGGACCGTGCTCGCGGCTGAAGTACCAGGCCGGGCTGTGCGGCTCGTAATTGGTGATGAAGTTGATCCCGCCCTGACGCCAGAGTTCCACGTCCTTCGAGCGGTGCCGGGCGATCCGGGTGAAGCCCATGGCTTCGAACACGGGCTCCAGCACACCCTTTTCCGGGGCCGAGAATTCGACGAATTCGAAACCGTCGAGTCCGATGGGATTGTCGAAGATATCGGACGCAGTCTGGGTCATGGGGTCAGTTCTCCGAAGGGGGTCTCGCCGGGAAGCAGGTCTCCGGCGGGAATGGGCGGCGCCTGGCGCCAGGTTTCGTAGACGGGGCCGAAATCCAGCCCGACAAGGTCCTCGATCAGTTGCGGCAGGCTTTCGAGGACGAAATAGGTCTTCTGGAATGCATCGATCATGTAGCCGGTGCGCATCACGCGGACGGCGTCGAACGGCAGGCGCAGGACCTTGGGATCTTCCAGCGAGAAACGGGTCTCTCCCGAGGAGGAGATGATCCCGGCACCGAAGACTTTCAGGCGGCCCAGACCATCGGCACTTTCCCGCACGAGCCCGAATTCGATGGTGTACCAGTAGATCCGCGCCAGCATGTCGAGCGCGTCCATCGCCATGGCCCGTGCCCCGGCCTTGCCGTAAAGCTCCAGGAAATCGGCGATCGTCGGGTCCAGCAGCATCGGCACATGGCCGAAGAAGTCGTGGAATATGTCCGGCTCGACCAGATAGTCGAGTTCGTGTTCCTCGCGCAGCCAGCGCGTCACCGGGAAGCGGCGATGGGCGAGGTGGTCGAAAAACACGGCATCGGGAATGAAACCGGGCACACCCACCAGCCGCCAGCCGGTCGCCGGTTCGAGAATGGCATTGGCATCTTCGAACCGCGGGATGCCATCGGCGCAGTCCAGCCTGGCCAGGCCCTCGCGAAACGCCGCGCAGGCGTGGGTCTCCACCAGCGCCGACTGCCGCGCATGGAGGCGGCGCCAGCGCGCGTGCATCTCCGGGGTATAGGCCTGCCAGTCCTGCCCGACCGTGTAATCGTCGGCGGCGCCTTCGTACTCTCCCCGAAGCTCGCTCGTTGATGTTTCGGTCGAGGGCTTCTTCATTCCGGCGAGATTATCACAAGGGCAGCGCCAGATTCATGCGATTGCGCGCGCCACCAGAGCCGATAAGAGTGGTTTCAACCAGGAACCGTGCTCAAGATAGGTGATTCATGCAGCTGGATCTGTTCGACCGCAAGATCATCGCCGCCCTGCAGGAGGACGCACGCATGCCGGTAGCGCAAGTGGCGGAACGCACCGCGCTGTCCGCCACCCCGGTCAGCCGCCGGATCAAGCGGCTGGAGGATGACGGCGTGATCCTCGGCTACGCACCGGTGCTCGACCCGCGCAAGCTGGGCTTCGAACTGGAAGCCTATGTGCTGATCAACCTCAACGCCCATATCGACGAGAATATCACCCGCTTCGAACAGGCGATCCGCGACAACCCTTATGTCATCGCCTGTCATGCGGTGACCGGGGACATGGACTACCTCGTCCACATCATCGCGCGGGACGTGGAGCATCTCTCGCAAGTCACACTGAAAACGCTCGTGCGCATTCCCGGCGTGCGCGACGTGAAGTCCAGCATCGTGCTGGAGGCAATCAAGGAACCGCGCACGCTGCCGCTGGAATGAATGGGCGGGGTCGATCAGGCATGGCTTGAACAGGGCGAGCCTATCCGATGCCGCTTGTCATCCTGAACTTGTTTCAGGATCCATTTCTCCCAATGACCGGCCGTTTCGGCGGCGAGATGGATCCTGAGCCGAAGGCCAGCGAAGCTAAACGAGTTCAGGATGACGAAGTGTATTGGGGCCAGCGCGCGCGACGCCCAGTAAAGGGGAGGAGCAGGGACGCCGCCCCTTGCTCCTCCTCTTTACCCTTACCGCCCGAGCAGGTTGCGCGCCTGGCTGGCGATCTGTGCGAGCATGGCCGGGCTCAGCGGCGCGGTGTTTTCCGCGCGCTGGACCATGGCCCGGAAGGTCTGGATCGCGGCGATGTTCGCCCGGCCCCATTCTTCCGCAGCCGCCGCCGGATCGGACTTGCCCGCCTTGGTTCCGGCAAGGCGGCGCAGGAAGTCGAGCCGCATCTGCTGGAAATCGCGGGCGAGACCGGCAACCAGCAGGCGCTCCCACGGGTCCGAGGGGTTCATCACCGTGGCGCTGGCCTGTGCCCAGTCCAGGCCGAGACCGGCGCCGATCCGGGTGAAGGCCCCGACGAGCTGACGCGGATCGATCCCGGTATCGGCAGCGAGCGCGGCAATGCCGACGGCACCGTCGAGGTCATAGAGATTGGCGACCATGCCCGCCTCCGCCTCGGGCGCGCCGAGTTCGAGAAGGCCGCTGCGCAGCTTGCGCGAGTGCGCGGCAATGCGTTCGCCCAGCAGTTCGTGCGTGTCCACCGAAAGCGCCGCCACCGGCTTGCCGATCCGGGCGAGCACTCCCGAAGGCGGCATCTGCCCGGCGCCGGCGCGCAGCAGGTCGGCCATATGGCCGCGCACGACGCCCGCCGTGCGGTCGAACAGGGCAATGCGCGCATCTTCGGTCATCGGCGCCACTTCGAGCCGTTCCCAGAGCGCATCGAGATCGAAGAGCTGCACCGCCAACGCGAAAGCCGCGGCGACGTGGGCAAGGTCTGCGCCTTCTTCCTCGGCGAGTTCGAAAGGATGGACGATGCCCAGGCGGTTGACCACGCGGTTCGCCAGCTTGGTGGCGATGATCTCGCCCGCCAGACGGTGCCCTTCGATAAAGCGCGCGTACTTCGCCTGCATGGGCTGCGGGAAAGCCGCCAAGAGCATCGGCTGAAGCGTGGCGTCGGCGGCCAGGTCGGACGCCTCGATCGCGGCCTGGAGCACCAGCTTGCCGCTGGAGAGCAGCACCGCCAGTTCGGGCCGGGTCAGCCCGCGCCCGTCCTGCGCCCGGCGGCCAAGCGATTCGTTGTCGGCCAGGCCCTCGGTCTTGCGGTCGAGATTGCCGCCCTCTTCCAGCGTCTCGATCAGGCGGACATGCGAAGGCATGGCGCTGGCCCCGCCGCGCTCGGCGATGGAAAGCGCCAGGGCCTGGAGGCGGTTGTCCTCCAGCACCAGTTCGGCCACTTCGTCGGTCATCTCGCGCAGCAGTTCGACGCGCTCTTCCTCGCTGAGCTTGTCCGCCCGCTTGGCGGCGGCCAGCGCGATCTTGATATTGACCTCGTTATCCGAGCAGTCGACGCCCGCCGAATTGTCGATGAAGTCGGTGTTGATGCGCCCGCCCCTGGAGGCGAACTCAATCCGCGCGGCCTGGGTGACGCCGAGGTTGGCGCCTTCGCCGATCACCCGCACGCGCAGCTCATTGGCGCTGACGCGCAGCGCGTCGTTGGCGGGATCGCCCACGGTCGCATTGTTTTCGGCCGAGGCCTTCACGTAAGTGCCGATGCCGCCGAACCACAGCAGGTCCACCGGCGCCCAGAGGATCGCGGAGATCAGCGATTCAGGGTCGAGTTCGCTCGCCTCGATGCCGAGCGCGGCGCGCACTTCGTCGGTCAGCGGGATCGACTTGGACTTGCGCGAGAAGACGCCGCCGCCCTTGGAGATCAGCGCCTTGTCGTAATCGTCCCAGCTGGAATGCGGCAGGTCGAACATGCGCCTGCGCTCGGCCCAGCTCTTGGCTGCGTCGGGATCGGGATCGAGGAAGATGTGGCGGTGGTCGAAGGCAGCGACCAGCTTGAGCGACTTCGACAGCAGCATGCCGTTGCCGAAGACGTCGCCCGACATGTCGCCGCAGCCGATCACGCGGACCGGGTCGTTCTGCACGTCCACGCCCATTTCCAGGAAGTGGCGCTGCACCGAAAGCCAGGCGCCGCGTGCGGTGATGCCCATGGCCTTGTGGTCGTAGCCGTTGGAGCCGCCGCTGGCGAAAGCGTCGTCCAGCCAGAAGTCGCGCGATTCGGCGATGCCGTTGGCGACGTCGGAGAACTTGGCCGTGCCCTTGTCCGCCGCGACCACGAAATAGGGGTCCTCGCCGTCGAGGATCACCACGCTTTCGGGGTGGACCACCTTGTCCGCCACGATGTTGTCGGTGATCGACAGGAGGGTGCCGATGAAGACCTCGTAGCTGGCCTGCCCTTCGGCGGCCCATCCGGCGCGGTCGAGCGCGGGATCGGGCAGCTGCTTGGGATAGAAGCCGCCCTTGGCCCCGGTCGGCACGATCACCGCGTTCTTCACGCGCTGCGCCTTCATCAGGCCGAGGATCTCGGTGCGATAGTCGTCGCGGCGGTCGGACCAGCGCAGGCCCCCGCGCGCAACGGGCCCCGCGCGTAGGTGAATGCCCTCTACGCGGCGCGAATAGACGAAGATCTCGCGCCAGGGCAGCGGCTTGGGCAGGCCCGGAACGAGCGCCGAATCGAGCTTGAAGGCCAGTGCCACTTGCGCGGCCGGAGCGAAGGCATTGGTGCGCAGCATGGCCGCCACGACATCGCGGAAAGCGCGCAGCACGCGGTCGTCGTTGATGGCGCTGACATTGGCCAGACCGGCGCGGATCGCCTCCTGCGCCTGTGCCTTGGCCTGGGCGCGGTCGCCCTTGAAGGCGGGGTCGTGAATGGCGCGGAACAGATCGACGATGGCCAGCGTCACCGCAGGCGCGCCCAGCAGCGCGTCCACCACCGTGCCGATGCCGAAGTGCATGCCCGCCTGGCGCAAGTAGCGATACCAGGCACGCAGCCAGTTCGCCTCGCCCTTGGACAGGCCGAGGCCGGGGACGAGGCGGTTGAAGGGATCGTTCTCGCCCAGGTTGTTGAGCACGCCCGCCAGCGCATCCTCGATCATCGGCGCCAGTTTGAGCACTTCGCGCACGTCGCTGCCCAGCGGCAGTGCCAGGGTGAAATCGTGGATCGTGCCGATCCGTCCCTTGTCGAGCGGGGTCGGCATTTCCGCAAGGACGCGGAAGCCGAAGTTCTCCAGCGCGGGCACGGCATCGGACAGCGGCAGGCTGCCTTCCGCCTGGTAGATCTTCAGATGAAGCTGCGACGTTTCGGCACTTTCATGCTGGTAGAGCCGCACGCCGCGGCTGCCGCGCGCTTCCGTTCCGGCATCGCCGACCACGAGGCTGCGCATGTGGCCGATGTCGATGGCCGCTTCGGCGGGGCCGTAATCGCTGCGGTAGGAAAGCGGGAAAGCCTCGGCATAGCGCACGGCGATGGCGGCGGCGCGGCCCGGTTCCAGCGACTGGGCCAGAGCGGCCTCAACCGCCTCGCCCCAGCCGCGCAGCATGACCTGCAGCCGGTGATCGAGCGCTTCCTCGTCCAGCGCCTGCGCGCCTTCGCGGATGTCGAGCGTGTAGCGCAGCATCGCGAGATTGCCGGCCTCGACGCTCAGCGACCAGTCGAGCGTCGGTGCCTGGGCGGCCTCCTCGATCATGGCCTGGATGCGCTTGCGCATCTGGGTGGAAAGCGTGTCGCGGGCGATCCAGACGAAGGCGAACAGGTGGCGCGAAAGCGGCGAGGTGGTGACAACCAGGCGTGGGCGCGGACGATCGACCAGCGCGGTCATCGTCGTGGCCAGACGCTCCACGTCGGCCTCGCCGAAGCCGAGCACCAGATCGTGCGGCAGGCTGGTCATGGCATGGGCCAGCGCCTTGCCGGTGTGGCCGTTCGGATCGAACCCGAGCTTGCTGCCAAGCCCCGCCAGCAGGCGGCGCAGGCGCGGAACGCGGCCCGGCGCGGCGGCCAGCGCGGCGCTGGTCCACATGCCGGCATGAACCGAAAGCGCGGCCACCTTGCCGCCCTCGATCACCGGGACGAGGAAGAGATCCAGCGGCACGCGGCGATGGACGGTGGACACGACATTGGCCTTGATGACCATCGGCGCGCGCACTTCGCCTGCGGCAAGCTGGGCATCGAAGGCTTCGAAGGCGCGTTCGTAGCTGGCGTCCGACAGCAGGCCGCGCGCCTCGCGCTTGCAGATGCCGAGCTGGTCGGCCTGGCTGCCGTCGCGGCGGCGGGTGACGTGGCCGAGCTGGGTCAGCATGCCGCCCGCGAACCAGCGCAGCAGTTCGGCGCCTTCGGCATCCTCGATACGGTCGGCATCGCCGTCCATCGCGGCGACCATCTTCGGCCAGTCCGCAACGGCGGCGCGCACATCGGCCAGCGCGGTTTCGAGCGCGGCCTGAAGATCGCGGCGCTGGCGGGCATCGGCGCGGTCGGTCTCGATATAGATCATCGATTCGCGGGGCGCGGCTTCGCTCGCCTCTTCGGGCAGGCCGACGAGATTGCCCTCGCCGTCACGCTCGACCCGCACGACCGGGTGGGCGAGCCGGTCGATGACGAGACCCGCCTCGGCCACCACGGCGGCAACCGAGTCGACCAGGAAAGGCATGTCGTCGTTGACGATGGCGATGCGCAGGTAGCGGCGATCCTCGTTCTCCGAGGCGATCTCGATCACCGGCACACCCGCTTCGCGCCGGTCGGCAAGATCGAGCAGGACTTGCGCGGCTTCCTCTACCCAGGTCGCCCCGTCGGTCCCACCTACCGCGTCTCCGGGCAGCAGCGAATCCCGGATACGCCGGGCGATCGCAGGCTGCAGCGCGGAGGCCTTCCGGCCCGGCCTGGAACGAGTCTTGGGGGCGGCGGTCAGATCCTCTGCGCTCATTGCATTCTCCCGCAAATCAAAGGCAGGCGAGGCGTCGCAGTGCGCCTGCTGCCAGACGCCGAATATAGGACCGGTCTAGCGATCCGGTACCCGCCGCTTTCCCGTAATGCGAAAAAGTCGGCGAAAGAACCGTTTCCGCCACACTCAAGACGGTGCAGCGACCCGAGGCGACCGGCCGGTCTTTTCGGTGTGTTGCGGGAGTTGTAACGGCATTTCCCTGTCACGCAACATTCGTTTAACTGTGCGAAATTGAATAATTTGCACTTGGCCGGCTTCAAGCGAGACGGGCGCTGGATCCGTCCAGATGAAGGTGCAGGAAAGGCGCAAAAGTGCCGCCGAAACGGCTGCGGCCACGCGGCTTGGCGCGGGAGGCGCCTTCCGCTCCGCCCCGGTAGTCGATGAAACTGGTAACCCGAAGATCGGGCAGCACCCACCAGCTATAAGCCTGCCACGGCGCTTCGACGGGATTGGCAAGGACCAGCCCATGGCCGTTGAGCAGGCGCCAGGGCGATCCCAGCCCTTCGGAAACGGCACCGTAAAGCCCGGTCGGCGCGTCCACGCCGGGGGCGAAGACGCTCGCCTGGGTGGACCAGAAGAGATAGCTCAGGCCCCGGTGGCGCACGATATGCGGCCGTTCGAGTTCGTTGTTCACGCCGTCCGCCTCCACCAGCGGCGGCAATTCCACGAGGGCGCCGTTCGCGCCCCGGTGCGCCAGCCCCACCACGCCGTTATGCGCCTTGCCGCTACGCGCGGAAGAGGCGGTGAAGAGCAGGTAGTCCTCGCCCTCCGCCGTGCGATGGAGGCTGGGATCGCGAAAGGCCTTGATGGTTCCGGCCCGGCCAGCGCCTTCGTGCCGGGTCATGTAGTATCGGCCCGATGGGGCGAGGGTTTCCTCCGGCTCGGACCAGGCGCCGAACGCCGCGCCGCTTTCGCGCAGCACAGCGCGGCTGGCGAACAGGCGCTGCCGGAACGAGGGCGCGCTTTCACCCCGCATGCCCGCTGCGGTGAAGTGCAGCGTCACCACCGAGCCTTCCACCGTGGCCGAACCCGACCATTCGCGGCTGCCCGGCGTGAAGCCCTCGGGGAAGACCGGCCCGAGCGGCAGGAAACGCCCGTCCTTGCGGTGGAAGTGATGGATTCGCGCATGTCCATGGCGGGCCTCCGGGTCGGCGAAGGCGGGCGCGGCCAGCGCGAACCACAGCTCGCCGCTGCGCCAACGCAAGGGCGTGCCCTCGATATCGGCGAGCGGCCAGGCATCCCAGACATCGAGGTCCGGCGCGATCCGCCGGACATCCTGCGCCTCGATGCGCGGCGCACGATCGAAAGTGCCGCCTTTCAGCAGCAAGAGGTCCGCCGCCGTCCACGACAAGGGCGCAAATGTAAGGTCGGTGTAGGGCACGCGCGGAACACCTCTGCGGCAAATGGGAAGCCCGGATCGAGCAATGGATTGCAGGTATCCACCGGCCTCCGTCAATTCCGCAATTAAACTTAAGAAATCTGAATTTGAGAAATCATCGCAGGCATGCGCTCCCAAAAAACCCGCAAATAGACGTAATTGCGCCAACCGTTTTTCATCCTAGAACAGGATACCGCATGCGGGATCGCAAGCGTGCTGCCGCACGACTTGGGAGGAGACCGATGAACCCAGGCGCGCCAAATCCAGCCGCAAGGCCGAAACTGTCGCTGCTGCGCATCTGCGAGATGAATCTCGGCTTTTTCGGGCTGCAGTTCAGCTTCGGCCTGCAACAGGCGAACATGAGCCCGATCTATCGGACTTTGGGAGCCTCCGAAGCCCTCCTGCCGCTGCTCTGGCTGGCCGGGCCGATGACCGGGCTGATCGTCCAGCCCCTTGTCGGCGCCATGAGCGACCGCACCCGCTCCCGGCTCGGGCGCCGCACGCCCTACTTCCTCGTCGGCGCGGTGATCTGTTCGCTGTGCCTTTTCGCCATGCCCTATTCCCCCACCCTCTGGGCAGCGGCATCGCTGCTCTGGCTGCTCGATGCGGGCAATAACGTGACCATGGAGCCTTATCGCGCCTATGTCGCAGACCGCCTCGCCCCCGCCCAGCGCGCCACCGGTTTCCTGACCCAGAGCGCCTTCACCGGCCTCGCCCAGACGCTGTCCTATCTGGCGCCCTCACTGCTCGCCGCCACGATCGACCGCGAGCTACTGGACGCGAACGGCATACCCGCCGTGGTGCGCCTGGCTTTCGCGATCGGGGCGGTGCTTTCGCTTTCGACGGTGGCCTGGTCACTCCTGCGCGTGCCGGAATTGCCGCTTTCGGCAGGGGAACGCGCGGCGATTGCGGCAAAACCGCGTGGCCCGCGCGCGGTGGTCAGGGAAATAGGCGGGGCGCTGAAAGCCATGCCCGGCCCGATGCGGCGCCTGATCCCCTCGATGTTCTGCCAGTGGTTCGCGATGTTCGTGTACTGGCAGTTCATCGCCGATACCGTCGCGCGGTCGATGTTCGGCACGTCCGATCCCCTCGCGCCGGCCTATCGCGCCGCCGTGCTCGCCGCGCAGCAGCTCGGCGCGCTCTACAACGCCGTGGCCTTCGTGGCGGCTTTCGCGCTGATGCCGCTTGTCCGTGGCCTGATTGTCCGTGGCCTGGGCGCGGCATGGGTCCATACCGGCTGCCTCGCCGCCTCCGGCCTTGCCATGCTGATGATTCCTTGGACGAATTCCATGACCGTCGCGGCACCGCTGATGATCGGACTGGGCCTCGGATGGGCCGGAATGATGGCCATTCCCTACCTCATTTTAACGGGCGCGGCCCCTCCCGAGCGCACCGGGGTCTACGTTGGCCTTTTCAATATTTTAATCGTGGCGCCCATGTTGATCGAGACGCTGACGATGCCATTGATCTATAAATCGCTGCTCGCTTCGGATCCGCGCCATGCGCTGGTTCTGGCCGGGTTCCTGATGCTGGCCGGTGCGGCAGCGACGCTTCTCGTCGCCGATCCGCGTTCCGCCCCTGCGGGAACCCGCGCCGGGGAAGCGGACGCCCCGTCTCCGCCGCGGGATACGAACTGTTAGTTGGCCGGACAAAAGGGAGGTTGGATGGCGGGGAACGAAGATCAGACGATGGACAAGTCCCTGGAAGGTCAGGGATTAGGTGAGGAAACTCAGCTTTCCGAAAGCGCCAAGCAGCACGTCCGCACGCTGGCCGATCTGGCCCGTCTGGCCGGCGTGTCGGCAGGAACGGTATCCCGCGCGCTCGCCGGGAAAGCGCTGGTCAATGCCGAGACGCGCGACCGCATCCAGGCGCTGGCCCGCCACCACGGTTTCAAGCCGAACCAGATGGCCAGCAAGCTGCGCACCGGCCGCACCGGGGTGATCGGCGTGGTCATCCCGCTCGGGCATGAAAAACGCCAGACCATCTCCGATCCCTTTTTCCTCACGCTGCTGGGCCATCTTGCCGACGAACTGACCGAGAGCGGCTACGACCTCATGCTCAGCCGCGCCATTCCCGACGGAACGGCAGACTGGCTGGAACGCATCACCAGTTCGGGCATGGTGGACGGCATCATCGTCATCGGCCAGTCCGACCAGTTCCATGTGATAGAGCGGGTTGCGCAGAGCTACCGCCCGATGGTGGCCTGGGGCCATTACCGCAGCGGGCAGGCGCACTGCGCGGTCGGCACCGACAACGAACTGGGCGGCCGCATCGCCGTCGAGCATCTCGTCGCCTCGGGAGCCAGGAACATCGCCTTCCTCGGCCAGACCGGCGGGATCGAGATCGCCACCCGCTATCGCGGTGCCGCCATGGCGGCAGAAGCCGCCAATGCCACTTTCGTCCACTTGCCCGTGGAACTCGCGGATGCCGCGATGGGGCCGCAGATCGAGCAGGTGCTTGCGGGCACCGACCTGCCGATCGACGGTATCGTCGCCGCCTCCGACCTCATCGCCATGTCGGCCCTGCGCGTGCTGCACGAGATGGGCCGCGCAGTGCCGGGCGAGGTGCGGATCGTCGGCTTCGACGACCTGCCGCTCGCCGCGCAGACCACACCGCCGCTCACCACCATCCGTCAGGAAATCGCCGAAGGCGCCCGCGCCCTGGTCGAACGGCTCAGGACGCGGATCGAAGGCCGCCCCACCCAAAGCCTGGTCATGCCGCCCCGCCTCGTCGTGCGACAGACCACGCGAAGCTGAGAGTTTGTTTGAAAATGCCCCGAAAGGGCATTTTCTTGCGGCACCGGCCCG
>NZ_MSQB01000002.1:182727-260639 GCF_002149965.1 Novosphingobium panipatense
CACAGCGGATTTTCAAACAGAGACTGAATAAGCACCTTAAGCCCCCTCTTTTAAAGCCAGCTGCAATTTCCGGCCTTGGGGTGTTTCCACCGGGCCGGAAAATGCTCTAGGCAGGATCGCCCCCGCCCGAGGAATCACCGGCTGCGGGCAAGGTGCGAGGAAGAGGGGATTTTTTCGGTGGTCCGGGATGGTAGCGGCGCGGCGGCATGCTGATCGGGATCGATCTGGGAACGACGAACAGTGCCGTGGCGATCTGGCGCGACGGAGAGGCCGTGCTCGTTCCCAATGCCCTGGACGACCCGCTGACCCCGTCTGCCGTTTCCATCGCCAAGGATGGTCGCGCCTGGATCGGCCGCTCCGCGCTCGACCGGCTTGCCGCCCACCCGCAGGATAGCGCCGCCAGCTTCAAGCGCCTGATGGGCACGGCCGGAAAGTCCCGCCTCGGCGGCCGGGAGTATGGCGCCGAGGACTTGTCCGCACTGGTGCTTGGCGCGCTTGTCGCCGATGTGGAGGCTTTCACCGGCGAGCGCCCGAGCGAAGCGGTGATCACCGTGCCTGCCTATTTCAACGACCGCCAGCGCAAGGCCACGCGCCGCGCGGGCGAACTGGCCGGGCTGACGGTGCGCCGCCTCATCAACGAGCCCACCGCCGCCGCGCTAGCGTTCGGCCTGCGCGACAAGGGCGACCGCGAGCCTTTCCTGGTCTTCGACCTCGGCGGCGGCACGTTCGACGTTTCGGTCGTCGAGATGTTCGACGGCGTGGTGGAAGTCCGTGCTTCGGCAGGCGACAACCGGCTGGGCGGAGACGATTTCGACCAGGCCCTGGCCGCGATGGTTCGCCCCCGCATTGATCCCGCCAACCGGCTGGACGCCTTGTCGGCGCCCCACCGCGAGGCCCTGCTGAAACGCGCCGCCGAAGGCTGCCGCCGCGCCCTGAGCACGGCGAGCGAGGCGGAATTCGCGCTGGTGCTCGGCGACGAGAAACTCTCTCTCACGGTCACCGAGGCCGAATTCGAAAGCGCCTGCGAGCCGCTGCTGCGCCGCCTGCGCGAACCGGTGGTGCGCGCCTTGCGGGACAGCGCCATCGATGCTGCCGAGCTTTCCGAAATCGTGCTGGTGGGCGGCGCCACTCGCATGCCCGTGGTGCGCCGGGCGATCACCCGCCTGTTCGGACGCTTTCCCAATGCATCGGTACACCCGGATCACGCCGTGGCGCTGGGCGCCGCCATGCAGGCCGCGCTGGTCGGCCGCGATGCCGCGCTCGACGAGATCCGCATCACCGATGTCTGCCCCTATACGCTCGGCGTGGAAGTGGCGGAGCAGGACGACCACGGCGGGTTGCAGCGCGGGCTGTTCTCGCCGGTGATCGAGCGCAATACCCCCGTTCCGGTCTCGCGGATGAACACCTATTCCACGCTGGGCAACAACCAGAAGACGCTGGAATTCGGCATCTACCAGGGCGAGGCCCGCGAAGTGCGCGGCAACGTCAAGCTCGGCCATATCGCCATCCCCGTCCCGCCCCGCCCCGCCGGAGAGGTATCGGCGGAAGTGCGGTTTTCCTATGACAGTTCGGGCCTGCTTGAGATCGACGTCCACATTCCGGCGAACGGCACCGAGCGCAATCTCGTCATCGTCGACGAGGAAGACCGGCCCGGCCGCAAGGAACTGGAAAGCCGCCGCGCCGCGCTCGCCCGGCTCAAGTTCCACCCCCGCGAGGAAGCCGGAAACGTCGCGCTGATGACGCGGGCGGAACGTTGCTACGAAGACCATATCGGTGACGTGCGGCAGGCGATCGGCCACTGGATCACGCTCTTTGCCGGTGCCCTCGACACGCAGGACCCCAGGCATATCGCCGATGCCCGCGCCATGCTGGCGGCGCGGCTGGACGAAGTGGAAAGCATCAGCCCGCTATGAACGCGCCCTGGTCGATCCTCGGCATCGGCATGACCGCCGATGTCTCCGCCATCCGCAAGGCCTATGCCGAGCGGCTCAAGGCGATGGACGTGGACGGCGACGTCGAAGGCTTCGCGCAGCTGCGGCAGGCGCGCGACCACGCCTTGCGTATCGCCCGCAAGATGGCCGCCGTCCCGGATGCCGGGAATGAAGGCGATGTCGCGGAAGATGGAGCGGAAGCAGAGGCGGATGGCGAAGACGCCGCATTCGGCCCCGCCGCCGAGGCGCCGCTGCGCTGGACTTATGCCGCGCCGGAACTGCGCGGGGAATGGAGCGGCGGTGACCTTGCCGCCCGTCCCGGAGAACCGGACCAGAGCGCCATGCTCGGCCGCATGGCCTGGGCCGCCGCCGCCGCGCGTGAAGGCGTGAGCGGGGCAGGCATTCCGCTGACCACCATCGACCCCTTCACCGCGCCATTCCTTCCCGGCAACCATGCCGCCGACGAGGCCCTCGGCCTGCGCCCCGGCGAGAGCCCTGCCGAGCGCCTGTCCATCCTGCTCGATCCGGAAGGCCCGTCGGCGGGCGAACCGCTGACCGAGGCGGAAGTGCGGCAGGCGATGCGCGCTTTGCGCAAGATCCTGGACGATGCCGCGCAGGCCCAGATCACCCGGGCGCAGCAGATCGAGGACTGGCTGGCGGAAGTGCTGGCGCGCGGCTGGCCGCGCTCGGCGCCGCTGCTGGAGGATGCCAATACCGCGTTCGGCTGGGAGCGCGAATGGGCCGCCCACGATGCCCGCCCCGGCGTCGCCTTCCTCGGCGCGCGCCTTCGCGGTTATCGCTTCCAGCAGAACGTGCTGCAACCGGGCCATCGCTATCACAAGGCGTGGAACGAACTGATCCGCCCCGGCAAGGCCAGCCTGTTGCGTTTCCTGAGCGGCCCGTCGCAGGGAGATGTCGAGGCCCTGCTGCGCGGCGTGCGCAAGAACTTCCCCGAGCTGGAAACCCATTTCGCCGCTGATCGGGTGGCCTCCTGGGAGCGGGGCAGCCCCGTCAAGGTCGGCCTGTTCATCCTGCTGGGCCTTGTCCTGGCCGCCGTGCTGATGCTGGCTGGAAACCCTTCGCGGGACGGAGCCTCGCTGGAACGCGATACCTGGAGCGCCATGCAGACCGCCGTCCCCGAGGCTTTCGGCGAAGGTCACGATTCCTCCTGGCTCTGGGACAAGCAACCCGAACTGGCCGGACTGCTCAATGCCCAGACCCGCAACCTGCTGGAAAACGGCGCGGAACGGCCTGCCGTGGTGGCCAAAGTCGTCGAGATCGTGCGCGGTCGCAGCTTCCTGAATGGCCGCGAACTGGCCGGGAACGACCTCGATACCGCGATGCGGCTGCGCCTTGCCCAGTTGCGCGCTGCCCAGGCGCAGAGCGATGCCGCCTGCATTCGCCTGCGCAATACCGGCGTACTGGGCGCGGCCATCGCGGTTCCCGACGCCATTCGCGCAGAGGAGCGCCGTTTCGCCGCGCACCTTGCCGATACCGGCAAGCTCGGCAAGCCGCAGGATCATGGTGAGCGCTCGGCCATGGTGCCCGGCGACCTGATCGATCAGGTGGTGGGCGCGACCCGGCTCAGCCGCGATGCCGTGAAGGAGGCGATGTCGGGCAAGGGCGATGCAGGCACCGGCTGCGCCGTCACCATCGCCCTGCTTGAACGGACGCTGGCCTGGGACGGCGAGAACCGGCGCGAGATCCTGATGACGCTGTGACGCGTCAGATCGCCAGCCCCGCCGCGCGCGCGCTGGCCCAGGCCCACTGGAAGTTGTAGCCGCCAAGCCAGCCGGTGACGTCGGCGGCCTCGCCCACCACGAAAAGCCCCGGCACCTTGCGGGCTTCCATGGTCTTGGACGAGAGCGCGCCGGTATCGATCCCGCCCGCCGTCACTTCGGCCTTGGCATAGCCTTCCGAACCGTCCGGCACGAAAGGCCAGCGTGCCAGCTTTGCCTCGGCGGCGGCCAGCGCCTTGTCGGACATCGCGCCGAGTTCGCCGGAAAGGCCGAGCCGCTCACACAGTACGTCCACCAGTCGCTCCGGCAGGCCCTCGCCCAGAACCTTGCGCAGGCTGGCGCGGGGGCGTTCGCGCTTGGCGTCCTTCAGCCAGCCTTCGGCGCGGTCGGGCAGGAACTGCGTGGTCACCGTCTGGCCGCGCTGCCAGTAGCTGGAAATCTGGAGGATCGCCGGGCCGGACAGACCGCGATGGGTGAACAGCGCCGCCTCGCGGAAGGAAGCCTTGCCGCATCTGGCGACCACTTCGGTGGAGACGCCGGAGAGGTCGCGGAACAGCGCCTCGGCGCCGGGCAGGGTCAGCGGCACCAGCGCGGGACGCGGCTGGACCACCTTGAGGCCGAACTTGCGCGCCAAGTCATAGGCCAACCCGGTCGCGCCCATCTTGGGAATGGACGGGCCGCCCGTGGCGATCACCAGCGCCGGCGCCGTGGCCGCGCGCGCGCCGAATGCAACGCGGTAGTGCCCGTCCGCATGGTCGATCTCGCCCAGGGTATCGCCGCAGTGTACCGTGACCCCGCCCTTTGCGCATTCCTCCAGCAGCATCGCCACGATCTGCTTTGCGGAGCCGTCGCAGAACAGCTGGCCCAGCGTCTTCTCGTGCCAGGCGATGCCGTAGGCTTCCACCATGTCGAGGAAATCGGCGGGGGTGTAGCGGCTCAGCGCCGATTTGGCGAAATGGGCATTGCCGGAAAGATAGCGGTCGGGCGCGGTATGGATATTGGTGAAGTTGCAGCGCCCCCCGCCCGAGATCAGGATCTTCTTGCCCACCTGATCGGCGTGGTCGAGCAGCAGCACGCGCTTGCCGCGCTGCCCGGCGGTCGCCGCGCAGAACAGCCCGGCCGCGCCCGCGCCGAGCACGATGGCATCGTAAGTTTCGCTCACTGGTTGGGCGATGCCGAAGATTGTGCGGGCGCAAGTTCCAGCGCCAGCGCCTCGGCCACGCGGATGCCGTCCACGGCGGCGGAGAGAATGCCGCCCGCATAGCCCGCGCCCTCGCCCGCCGGATAAAGGCCGCGCGTGTTGAGGCTTTGCAGGTCCTTGCCGCGCGTGATCCGCACCGGCGACGAAGTGCGCGTTTCCACCCCGGTCATCACCACGTCGGGATGATCGTAGCCCGGCACCTGGCGGCCGAAGACGGGCAGTGCCTCGCGGATCGCCTCTACCACGAAATCGGGCAGGCACTGCTTGAGATCGGTCAGGTGGACGCCCGGCTGATAGCTGGGCACGACCACGCCGAATTCGCTGGAAGGCCGGTCCGCCAGGAAATCGCCCAGCTTCTGGCCTGGCGCCTTGTAGTTCTCGCCGCCCGCCTTGAAGGCCAGTTCCTCGAACTTGCGCTGGAAGGCGATGCCCGCCAGCGGATCGCCGGGATAGTCCTCATCGGGATTGATATCGACGACGAGGCCCGAATTGGCATTGAACTCGGCGCGCGAATACTGGCTCATGCCGTTGGTGACGACGCGGCCCGGCTCGCTGGCCGCCGCCACCACGCGCCCGCCCGGGCACATGCAAAAGCTGTAGACGGTGCGTCCATTGGAAGCCTTGTGCGCGATCGAGTAGGCCGCCGCGCCGAGGATCCTGTTGCCCGCATTGTCGCCGTAGCGCGCGGTATCGATCCAGCTCTGCGGATGCTCGATGCGCACGCCGATCGCGAAAGGCTTGGCCTCGATGTAGACGCCGCGCGCGTGCAGGACTTCGAAAGTATCGCGCGCCGAGTGGCCCACCGCCATGATGACGTGGCTGGCGGGCAGGAACTCGCCATTGGAGAGGTGCAGGCCGGTGATCCGGCGCTCACCGTCCTCCTCCTCGGCGATCTCGAAATCATCGACGCGGGTGCCGAAACGGTATTCGCCGCCCAGCTGCTCGATCGTCTCGCGCATGGACATTACCATCGTCACCAGACGAAAAGTGCCGATATGCGGATGCGCTTCGGTGAGGATGTCCTCCGGCGCGCCGGCCTTGACGAATTCGGTCAGCACCTTTCGGCCGAGGTGACGGCTGTCCTTGATGCGGCTGTAGAGCTTGCCGTCGGAGAACGTGCCCGCGCCGCCCTCTCCGAACTGCACGTTGCTTTCGGTGTCGAGCACCGAACGGCGCCACAGGCCCCAGGTGTCCTTGGTCCGCTCGCGCACGGCCTTGCCGCGCTCGACGATGATCGGGCGAAAGCCCATCTGCGCCAGGATCAGGGCCGCCAGCAGCCCGCAGGGACCGGCGCCGATCACCACCGGACGCGGGCCGTCGTAACCGGCAGGCGCGTGGGTAACGAACTTGTACGAAGTATCGGGCGTGGGGCGGACGTGCTGGTCGCCGTGATGCGCCGCCAGCACTTTCGCCTCGTCCTTCACGGCGACGTCGAGCGTGTAGACCAGCTTGATCGCATTCTTGCGCCGCGCGTCGTTGCCCCGGCGGACCACGGTGACGCGCTCCAGATCGCCGGGCTCGATCCCCAGCCGCGCGCAGACGGCGGCGTCGAGATCCTCGGGAGCATGGTCGAGCGGCAGGGCAAGATCGGACAAGCGTAACATCCGCGCGCCCTTATACCCGTTCGGCCTGCGACGCCACGGCTTTGCGAGAGCGCGGCGTTTGCCGTTTACACCCTGAGGTCTGCGAAAACGCCTGCGAATCAGTCCGCAAGGATCGCCGCAAGCCACTGCGACGCCTCTGCTATCGCCCGGTCCGCCAGTTTCGAGACGGCAACGGCTTCGAGGAAGCTGTGGGTGGCCCCGGCGTAGACGCGCAGTTCCGCCGGAACCCCGGCATCCGCGAGTCGCGCCGCCATCGCGCGGTTCTCGTCCAGCAGCACGTCGCATTCGGCCACGCAGAGCCACCCGGGCGGCAGCCCCGCAAGCTGCGCATGGAGCGGCCGGGCAAGCGGGTCCTGCACGGGGGCCTCGCCAAGATAGCTTGCCCAGAAATCGTCCATCTCCGGGCCGGTCAGCATGTAGCGCTCGCCGTCGCCGTAGCGGGCATAGCTGGGGGTCCAGGCACCGTCCCAGGCGCCGTAGTTGAGCAGCAGGGCGCGCGGCCCGATGCTGCCACCCATGGTCCCGCTCCGGTCCCGCAGCCGGAGCGCCGCGGCCACGGCCAGGTTCGCGCCCGCGCTGTCGCCGCCCAGGGCATAGCGCGCGGGGTCGAGGCCATGGTCCGCGCCGGCTTCGGCCAGCCAGTCCAGCACCTCGCCGATCGCCTCGATCGCGCGGGGGAAGCGGTGCTCCGGCGCGAGCGGATAGTCGATGCCCAGCACCGCACAGCCGGTGCGCGCGGCATATTCGCGCATCAACCGGTCATGGGTATCGATACTGAACAGGGTCCAGCCGCCGCCGTGGAGATAGACCAGCACCGGCAGGCCGGGTGCGGCGACCGGGCGGTGGATACGGATGCGGATGCCCGACCGGCCGACGTGCAGGTCCTCGCTGCCCGCCATGTCCGGCCCGCCCTGCCGCCACGGCGCGCGCTGCCGCTCGGCGATGGCGCGCCGCGCCTCCACCGAGAGCCCCGGCCGCGAACCGAGCGCCGCCGAGGCGGCGAACATCGCGGTCAGCCAGCCCCGGATCTCGGGATCGACGTCGTCCGGGCCATGGAACGGCTGCACCGAGGCGATCACATCCTGCTCGGCGAAACGCCGCCGACGCGGGTCGGGAAGGCTTGGCGGTGGAATAGGGTCATGATGCGTGCCCGTCAGGTTCTTGAATCCCGAACCAGCATGCAGGGCGCGAGTGGCACCCGGAACGGCCAATTCGAAAAATCCCGAGGGGGCCAAGGGTCACGCCCATCAACTGCCCAGCCGTGCCGCCTCCGCCAGCGCGGTGATGGCCCTTGTCGCCTCGGCTTCGTTGAGACTGGCGAAGCCGAGGCGCAGGCCTTTCGGCGCGGTCTCGCGGGTCATGAAGGAATGGTGGCTCGCAAAGCGCAGGCCCTGCGCCCGCGCCCGCGCCTCGATGCGGTCGATGTCGCCGCGGAATTTCACCCAGAAGGCAAGGCCGCCGTCAGGCACCGCGAAATCGACTTCCGATCCGAGATGTGCGTCCAGAAGCGCCGCAAAGGCCTGGCGGCGTTCCGAGTAGACCCGCCAGGCCTTGCGGGCGTGGCGGCGCAGTTCCCCGTTGCGAATCAGCTCTGCGGCAGTCTCCTCGGTGACCGTGTTGCCCATGCCGTCGGTCAGCGAGACCCGGTGGGCGACCGCATCGATCACCGCCTCGGGCGCGGCGAGGAAACCGATGCGCAGGGCCGGCAGCAGCAGCTTCGACATCGATCCGAGATAGAGCACCTGCCCCGGCGCATAGCCCGCCATCGGCAGAAGCGGCTGGGACTGGAAATGGAATTCGTGGTCGTAATCGTCCTCGATGATGGCGACGCCGAACTGGCGGGCGATCTCCAGCAATTGCAGCCGCCGTTCAGGCCGCAGCGCGATCGTGGTGGGGAACTGGTGATGCGGCGTCAGGAACACCGCGCGCACGGCATGGCGGCGGCACATCGCCTCCACTTCGCCGACGTCGATGCCCTCCTCGTCCAGCCCCACCGGGATCACCTTGCCGCCGAGCGCGCGGATCGCGGCGACGGCGGGTTCGTAAGTCAGCTCCTCCACGATCACCGCATCGCCCGGCTCGATCAGCACCTGGAGGGCGAGGAACAGGCCGTTCTGGCTCCCCCGGGTAATGCAGATATTGGCGGGCGTGACCGGCA
Organism: Novosphingobium panipatense; assembly: GCF_002149965.1. Classification (GTDB taxonomy): domain Bacteria; phylum Pseudomonadota; class Alphaproteobacteria; order Sphingomonadales; family Sphingomonadaceae; genus Novosphingobium; species Novosphingobium panipatense_A. Next base: position 191,361 of record NZ_MSQB01000002.1, read on the forward strand.
GGCCGCGCTGGCTGCGCAGCATCTCGGCAATCTGTTCGCGCAAGAGCTGCGAACCGCGCGGGTCGCGGTATTGCAGGCGATTGGCGCGCGAGGCGCGGCTGATGGCGGAACGATAGGCGCGGGCGAGCTGGTCTGCGGGGAAGATACGCCCGTCCGGGGCGCCTTCGTCCAGCTTGATGCCCTTGCCGTCCGGCAGCGCGAGCGACCGGGCGGGCGGCTCGGAAAAGCGGTAGTGGATATGCTCGGAGGGCGCCTCCACTTCGGGCGGCGCGCCATCGGCGGAAGCCCCGCTCGGCAGCGAGCGCGAGACCATGGTGCCGCGCGTGCCTTCGGTGGAGAGCCAGCCTTGCGCGATCAAGTCCTCGTAGGCCAGCACCACGGTCTTGCGGTTGACCCCCAGCGCGGCGGCGAGTTCGCGGCTGCTGGGCAGATAGGTGCCGGAAAGCAGGCGTCCCGTTTCGATATCGCGGATCAGGGCATGGATGATCTGCATGTAGATCGGCGTCCCGCGTTCGGGATCGATGCGTTCGCCGAGAGTGACCTGCCAGGGGCGCAGCATGAACGGTGTGCTCGTTTCGTGGATCTTGATGTGTCAGGCGACTATCAGTCGGCGTCCGCTTGGACCATCGATTATTCGTCGAATCCTCTTCGGCACGGTCCAGCCGTCAGCTTTTACGGCGAACCGCGCGCACCGGTGCCTTGGCGAAACTCCAGCCGCCCGCATTCGGCCGCACCACAAGGTCCCCGATCGAGGCGGGACGGCCTTCGCGCAGGCTTTCCAGCAGGCGCGCCACGGCCCCGCCGCGCGGTTCCTCGCCGCCGAGTTCGGTGATGCAGCGCGCCAGTACCCGCAGCACCACGGCGCGCGGCGCCTGCGGGCGATAGCGCAGGCCCATCGGCTCCTTGCTCACGCAGGAGCGCCACTCCAGCGTCGCCATCCAGTCCAGCGCGGCGTCGGCTTCGGCAAGGTGTTCCGCGCTGCGGGCGATCGCGGCAACGTCCAGCCAATCGGCGGAGGCGAGCGCCTTGCGCATGCGGACGCGGTCAAAGCGGTCGTTGGAATTGCTGGGATCCTGCACCGTCTCGACATCCGCGACAACGTCGCCGAGTTCGGCGCGGCGCCAGTCCAGCAGCGGGCGCAACAACGGGATCGCAGTGTCAGGTACGGGCACCACCCCGCGCCCGCGCGCTCCGGCAAGCCCGGCCACGCCGCTGGCCCGGTTGAGGCGCATGAGCAGGGTTTCGGCCTGATCGTCGGCATGGTGCGCCGTGGCCAGCGCGGAAAGGCCGCGCCGCAGGATCCATGCGGCCATGGCGCCGTAACGGGCGCTGCGCGCCTCGGCCTGGACATTGCCCGGCGCGACTTCCACGGTCAGGGTCTCGTGGGGGACGCCCAGCCGGGCGCAGAGCGCGGCGACACCGGCCGCTTCCTGTGCGCTTTCCGGCCGCAGGGCGTGATCGACGGTCGCCGCCTCGACCCGGCCCGGCAGCGCGGCATGGGCGAGCAGCAGCAGGGCCGTACTGTCGGGCCCGCCGGAAACCGCAACGGCAAGGCGCGCCTCCGGGCGCTCTCCTTCAGGCCAGACGGCCGACAGCCCGGCCCGAAACCGTTCGACGGCCTCGGGCGCAGGCGTCAGCCGAGGATCAGGCGCAGGAAAGCCCACTGCGCGTGGAATCGTAAGTGCCCTTGAGACGACCGGCCGCCTCGCTGGCGTAAGTCTCGCTGAATTCGGCCAGCGCGATGCAGGCGCGCTTGCTGTCCTTGAGCTGCTTCATCGAGACGGCAAGATAGAGCAGGCTGTCCGGCGCGCGATCGCCGCGCTTGTCGGTCTGGTAGTTCTGGACGAACCACTTGGCCGCTTCCAGCGGATTGCCGTCATCGAGGTAGGCGCGGCCGAGCAAGTTGCGGCCCCAGCTGGAACGGGCGTGCTTGGGATACTTTTCGAGGTAGAGCTTCAGCTGCTGCTGCGCCTCGGGATAGAACTTGGCTTCCCAGAGACGGAAACCGTAGCTGTATTCGTCGTCGGCCGGGTCGGCGCTCTGCGGCTTGACGATGGCGCGCACCGCGTCGATCCGCGAATTCGACGGCGCGGCCGGGCGCGATGCCGCAGGGGTCGGTGCAGGTGCGGGCGACGATGCAGGCGCAGGCGACAATGCCTGTCCGCCTGCTGCCGGAGCGGGCTGCTGGACCGGACCCAAGGCACCGGGCGCGGGCTCTGCCGGGGCGCCTGCGGCCAGACGCGCCTCAAGCTGGTTGATGCGGTTGGTGTTCTGTTCGACTTGCGAGGTTAGCTGGCGGATCTGGGCTTCCACCGAATCGAGCCGCACCAGCACATCGGTGATCGGCGTGGAAGCGGGCTGACCCGGCATCGGTGTAGGCGTAGGCGTGGCGGGCGTGATCTGCGGTTCGAAGAACTTGCCGTCGCCGCCCGGGAAGACCTTGCGCTGCAGGGCGCGAACTTCGGATTCCACCTTGTTGAGGCGCGTATTGGTATTGTCCTGCGCCTGGACAGGGACGGCCAGCGTTCCTGCCAGCACGAGAGCCACGGCGCTCGTCGCGGCCAGGCGCATCGAGCGGATCGCCACAAGAGAACGGTTCATCGCCAAGTGTACTCCGTTTCAGGGCGCCCCGCGCGCCCTATCGGGTTCCGCGACGCCATGAACAGGAGAAACGGAACCGCGCGTTAACCAGAAATGGCCTGCGACCGAATTGCCGCAAGCAAGGCCCGCTTGTCGAGGCGGGCCTAGTTGGAAGTGGTGGAAAGCGGTGCCGGAACCGAAGCGCCCGCCGTGGGAACGGCAGGCGCGCCGCCTGAAACGCCGGGAGCAGCCGGAGCCGGAACGGTCGGAGCCGCAGCACCGGATTGGCCGCGCGCCAGCAGATCCGCAGGGGTCAGCGAGACTCCCGACATGACCGTGGGCTTGGTCGCCAGCGGGGCGATGGCCTTGCCGCCGACCGTGATCGCAAGACCGTCCGGCCGGCCAAGACGAAGCTGCGGCGCCTGCGCGCCCTGCGGCACGGTCCAGCTTTCACCCTGCTTGAGCGTCTTTTCGAGCAGCTTGCCGCTATTGTCCGTCACCCGCAGCCACACGCCGTCGACGGTGGCGGTCAGCACGACCGGGCCGTTGGTCGGCTGCGGCGCGGGGGCCTGAGGCGCCACGGCGGCCTTGGGGGCGGGCTTCGGTGCATCGGAAACGAGATCGGGCAGCTTGCCCTCGGGCGAGAGGTAGCTGCTCCAGAACACCAGCAGCAGCGCGATCACCACCACGGCACCGGCGGCGGCCACCCAGGCGAGGCGCACGGAAGGGACGCGCGCCGGATCGCCCGGCTCGAAATGCGGCACGACCACCGGCTCGCGCGCGCCTTCGGCATCGAGCTGGCGGCGGACCAGTTCGGCAATCGCCTTGTCGTCGAGACCCAGCGCGCGGGCATAAGTACGCGAGAAGCCGACCGCATAAGTGCGCGCGGCCAGATCGCCCAGCCGGTCTTCCTCGATCGCAGAAAGGTGTCGCTCGGCAATCCTGGTCTGGACGGCAATCTGCGCGAGAGTCAGCCCCGCCCCTTCGCGCGCCTTGCGCAAGGTGGCACCGACCGTGGACGTGCTGCCGGCGGCAAAATTGGCCAAACCTTCGGACGGCCCCTGATTTTCAACGTTTTCCATTCCGCTCCCGAAGGGATGGTAGATCTGAACCTGACGGGAATCCACCAAACCGCGCGAGAATCCAAAGTCAATCACGACACGTCGGATAACTCGATAGTCTTGCGGCGGATGCGACCCCGTGCACGGCGGGTAACATCCCCGCAAGTCTGCTTTATGTCAATTCTGGTGCAAGACGTGAACTGGGGGAAATCCCGAGAGTCGCCTGCCCTACCCGCTGGCCTGACCTATGTCGGTCGGGCGGCACGGTCATGCGATGATGTCCGGGATCAGGAAATCCTCGATCACTGCGATCTGATCCTTCAACCGCAGCTTGCGCTTTTTCAGGCGCGCGATCTGCAGCTGGTCGCCGGCGCCTGGCATGTTGAGCGCATCGATCGCCGCATCGAGATCGCGATGCTCGATCTTGAGGATTTCGAGGCGCTTACGCATTTCCTCTTCGGTCACGCCGGCATTTTCCTACTCTCGAATGGCCAGTGTGAATGGCCTGTGTCGCGCCCCTGCTCAACGCAGCAGTCACGCGATTCACCGATATGAAGCATTAGCCGTCTTCGCAAGATGGGCAGGATGTGGTTCCATCCGTTTTGCGCCGGATCGTCGATGCCGAGTCGCCAATAGAGGTCGTCGGCAAGGGTTCGGCCCATCCCCCCGGAAAAAGAGGAGAACCGTCCATGGATAGTTCGCACGTCAGCGCTCTGCAGCTCAAGCATGCCGGAATCGAAAGGCAGATTCATGACGAAATGAGCCGCCCGATACCTGACGCAGCCATGATTCAGGCCCTCAAGAAGCGGAAGCTCAGGATCAAGGAAGAGATCTCCCGCCATTAAGCCCAACTGCGACACGCCCCCCTGAGGTGGCCGCGTGAGGCGCCCCCGATGCAATCCCCTCCCGGGAACAGCGCATCGGGGGCAGCCGCAGGGCCAATATGCGCTGACGAAACGGAACCCGGCCAGACCAAACGCCGCCGGATCTGGGCACCCCAAAACTGCGCTTCTGCCTCTAACACATCTTTTAACGCCGACTTTTGACGTGACCGCGTTTGCAAAGCGTCCGCTTTGGGTTACGCCGGTTTCATGACCAGCGGCGCCGTAGAAGCAGCAAGAAACATCCTCACCCGCCTCCACGAGGTCATGGCGTCGCGCAATCACGCCCAGGCCAAGCTCAATACCGTGGTCGAAGTGATCGGCGAATGCCTCAACAGCGAGGTCTGTTCGATCTACCTCCTGCGAGAGGGCATGCTGGAGCTTTTCGCCACGCGCGGGCTGGCGCAGGAAGCCGTCCACGTCACCCGCATGGCCGTGGGCGAAGGCCTTGTCGGCAGCATTGCCGACCGGATCGAGACGCTGAACCTGGCCGAAGCCGCCGCCCATCCCGACTTTTCCTATCGCCCCGAAACCGGCGAAGACCGCTTCCATTCCTTCGCGGGCGTGCCGATCGTCCGGCGTGAGCGCGCCGCAGGGGTGCTTTGCGTCCAGCACGTCGAACCCCGCCGCTACGAGGAAGTGGAGATCGAGGCGCTCCAGACGGTCGCCATGGTCCTGTCCGAACTCATCACCAATGCCGACCTGGTCGACGAAGTGGACGTCCATGCTTTGGGCGCAGCACAGACCGGGCCGGAACAACTGCGCGGCCTGACACTGGTAAAGGGGCTGGCCTCGGGTCAGGCCGTCTACCACCAGCCGCGCGTCAATATCGAACATGTCGTTGCCGAGGATACCGAGGCCGAGCGCCAGCGGGTGATCCACGCTTTCGACAAGATGCGCGAGCAGATCGACCGCATGGCCAGCCAGGCCGAATTCGGCATGGGCGGCGAGCATGACGAAGTGCTCGAAACCTACCGCATGTTCGCCTACGACGAAGGCTGGACCCGGCGCATCAACGAGGCGATCGATTCCGGTCTCACCGCCGAAGCGGCGATCGAGCGCGTGCAGCAGCGCACCCGCATGCGCATGCGGCAGATCGACGATCCGCTGCTGGCAGACCGCATGCACGATCTGGAGGATCTGGCGAACCGTCTGCTGCGGATCGTCTCCGGCCAGATCGGTACTGCCGCCTCGCTCGGCCTGCGCAACGACGCGATCCTGATCGCCCGCAACCTCGGCCCGGCCGAACTGCTGGAATACGACAAGCGGCGCCTCAAGGGCGTGATCCTGGAGGAAGGCTCGCTCACCAGCCATGTCGTCATCGTGGCGCGGGCCATGGGCATCCCCGTGCTGGGGCGCGTGCGCGGCCTGCGCGGCGTGGTGCGCGAAGGCGACCAGCTCCTGCTCGACGCCGATCAGGCGACGGCGATGGTGCGCCCGCCCGCAGGCGTGATCGAGGCTTTCGAAGCCCGCTTCGCCAAGAGCCGCCAGCGTCAGGCCGCCTATGCCGCCTTGCGCGAAGTCCAGCCGACCACGCGGGACGGCACGCGCATCCAGGTCATGATCAACGCGGGCCTGCGCGACGATATCGCCAATCTAACCCAGACCGGCGCTGACGGCATCGGCCTGTTCCGCACGGAGTTCCAGTTCCTGGTCTCCGCCACGCTCCCCTCGCGCGAGCGGCAGACGCGCCTCTACCGCGACGTGATGGAAGCCGCCGGAGACAAGCCGGTAAAGTTCCGCACGGTCGACATCGGCGGCGACAAGACCCTGCCCTACTTGCGCCACGACGACGGCGAGGGCGAGGAAAACCCGGCGATGGGCTGGCGCGCCCTGCGCGTCGCACTGGAGCGGGAGGGCCTGCTGAAGGTCCAGGCCCGCGCGCTGCTGGAAGCGGCAGGCGGACGCACACTCCACGTCATGTTCCCGCTGGTCGCCGAACCCTGGGAATTCGATCAGGCCAAGGCCGTGTTCGAAAAGCAGCTGACGTTCCTGCGCAGCCAGAAGAAGCTGCTTCCCGAGGCGATCCACTACGGCATCATGCTCGAAGTGCCGGCACTGGCCGAGCAGCTCGACCTGCTGGCGCCGAAGATCTCGTTCCTGTCGATCGGCACCAACGACCTCACCCAGTTCCTCTTCGCGGCCGACCGCGCCAATCCGAAGCTGGCCGAGCGCTACGACTGGCTGAGCCCGGCCATCCTGCGCTTCCTGCGCCGGGTCGTGCGCAGCGTCGAAGGCCACAATGTCGAGATCGCCGTCTGCGGCGAGATGGGCGGTCGTTGCCTGGAAGCGCTTGCCCTGCTGGGCCTCGGCATCCGGCGCCTGTCGATCACGCCCGCCTCCGTCGGCCCGATCAAGGACCTGGTCGGCAAAGTCGATCTAACGGAAATCGGCGCGGCGATGGAGCAGTGGCTGGCCCACCCCCCGCAGGACATGCGCGCCGCGCTGACGGAATGGGCCTCGCAGCGCGACATCTCAGTGGATTGAGGCCAGTCGTTTGAGAGCGGCGGATGGACGCCCTACCACCTTTCGGGAGGGCCCTCAAAAAGCGTGCCGATAGGGGACAAGGGCCGGATTCGTCTCGGAAAATGCCCTTCGGGCAGTTGCCCCGGAGACTGCGTTGGGAAATATCAATGCGGCATGCCGAACTCCGTGACCATAAACCCGCGTATCGTCGAGGCGCTCTACTGCGAAGCGATGCTGCTTGCGGACGAAGTGCGCCACGCCTTCGCGCCGGAGACCGAAACGGACGGTCGTTCGGGCGCTCGGTCGGCTGGCAGGTCCGTCAACTCTGGCCCGGTACGCCTTGCCCTGTCCAGCGAAGGCCTGCGCACCACGACCCGGATGATGCATGCCATCGCCTGGCTGCTCAATCACCGGGCCTATTTCATGGGCGAGATCGACCAGTACCAGCTGCGCCGCAACGGCCGCCTCTCGCCGGACCTGCGCCATTCCGAAGCCTCGGGGCTGGCGGCGCTGAAGCCGGAAATCGTCGAGCTGGTGGAAGCTACCCAGCGCTTCTACGACCGCCTGCTGCGGCTGGACGGCAAATGGCGCCTCTACGGCGACGACCGGCCGAGCGCGATCGAACGCCTGCGGGAACGGCTGGAGCGCCGCCTGGCCAGTTGAGATCGCCAGACTGCAAATGGCGGCATGAACAGGCGGACCGCTCGACAGAGCCCGCGCGAATGACCATATCGGCGGCATGGACGCGCTGAAAGACATCGACAAGCCCTATGCCGAAGCCGAGCGGATCGCACCGCTCGTACGGCGCGTTCTGGCGCGCAATCCTTCGCCGTTCACCTATACCGGCACGCAGACCTATATCGTGGGCGACAGCGCCGAAGTGGCGGTGATCGATCCCGGCCCGGCCGAAGGCGAACATATCGATGCCATACTGGAAGCCGTGGGCACGGCGCGGGTGATCGCGATCTGCTGCACCCATACCCACCGCGACCACTCCCCCGCCGCCGCGCCGCTGAAAGCCCTGACCGGCGCGCCGATCGTCGGCTGCGCGCCGCTCACCCTCGACGACGACGGCCCCCGCGCCGACGCCGCCTTCGACCCCGACTATCGCCCCGACCGCGTGCTGGCGGACGGCGAGGCCATCGAAGGCCAAGGCTGGACGCTGGAAGCCGTCTCCACGCCCGGTCATACCTCCAACCATGTCTGCTTCGCGCTACGGGAAACCGGCGCGGTGTTTACCGGCGATCACGTCATGGGCTGGTCCACCAGCGTCGTCTCACCGCCGGACGGGGACATGACCGACTACCTCGCCAGCCTCCAGAAACTCTACGAGCGCGAGCAGGACACCGTCTATTTTCCCGCCCATGGCCCGGCCGTGGAGAAGCCCCGCCAGCTCGTGCGCGGCATGATCGGCCACCGCCGCCAGCGCGAACGCCAGATCCTGCGCCAGATCGAGGTCGGCCACCGGACCGTCGCGGAGATGGTGCCGCAGATGTACAAGGCCGTGGACCAGCGGCTCTGGCCCGCCGCAGGGCGTTCCGTATTGGCCCATCTGCTTGATCTGGAAAGACGAAACCTGGTTTCCCGAACAAACGACCACTGGACGCTGGTCGCACAGGCTTAGTAATTCGTCGAATTACTGTATCTATACTTAATCTGACAGACTAAACCTCACCCCGCTTGGGGTTGAGGGGAATTTTCATGGCGACATTGCCGCGCGCCCGCCTTGGCGCATTATCGTTCTGGCAGACGATGACGATCGCCCTTTCGGCGTTCATCGTCTTCGCCTTCGCGCAGTTCGCTCTGCGCGGTTTCGTGGACTATCGCGCCGCGCCGCCGATCATGCACCTGCACGGCATGATCATGGTGGCATGGCTTGGCCTGCTGGTGACCCAGGCCAAGCTGGCGGGCAATGCCGGGCGCACGGGAAGAAGCACGCTGGCGATCCATCGCCGGCTCGGCTGGGCCAGCGTGGTCATGGTGCCGCTCATGGTCGGTTCGATGAGCGCGCTCTGCCTTACCGCCCTGCGCCTCCACATCCAGCCGCCGTTCTTCACGCCGGGCTATTTCCTCGCCACCGTTCATGTCGGCGGCCTGCTGTTCGCCTTCATGGTGGCGCTGGCCGTTTCATATCGGCGCCGGAGCGATTGGCATCGGCGCCTGATACTGGGATCGACGATCCTGCTCACCGACCCTGCCCTCGGCCGCGTGCTGCCGATGCCGCTGATCGTGCCTTGGGGCGAGTGGGTCTCGCTGGCCATCCAGCTCGGCTTCGTGGCGCTGATCCTGCGCCGCGATCGCAGGACCCTGGGCCGTGCCCATCCCGCAACCGTCGCGGTGGCCATGGCGGTGCTGCTTTCCCACGTCCTTACCGAACTCCTGGCGATCACCCCCTGGTGGATCGACCTGGCCCGGCGGATCGCCTCTGCATGACGAGTCATATTTTCCTTGGGCATCCCGGCAAGCATCCCTAGATAGGCGCCAAATCCCGGCAGCCGAAACAACGGTAAAACGCCGGAGCGACCAGACAGAGGGATACCATGACCGTAATGCCCGCCGACCTTTCCGGTATCGACGTGCGCGCCGAAATCGAACGGCTGCGCAAGGAACGCAATGCGGTCATCCTGGCGCACTACTACCAGCGCCCCGAGCTTCAGGATCTGGCCGATTTCGTGGGCGACAGCCTGGAACTGAGCCGCAAGGCCGCCGAGACCGATGCCGACGTCATCGCCTTCTGCGGCGTGAAGTTCATGGCCGAAACCGCCAAGATCCTCTCGCCGAACAAGATCGTGGTCCTGCCCGACCTCGAAGCCGGATGCAGCCTCGAGGATTCGTGCCCGCCCGAAAAGTTCGCCGCCTTCCGCGCCGCGCACCCCGATCATATCGCGCTGACCTATATCAACTGCTCGACCGAGGTGAAGGCGCTGTCCGACATCATCGTCACCAGCTCCAGCGCCGAGACGATCCTCCAGCAGATCCCCGACGACCAGAAGATCATCTTCGGCCCCGACCGTCACCTCGGCGGCTATCTCAGCCGCAAGTTCGGGCGCGAGATGCTGCTCTGGCCGGGCGTCTGCATCGTCCACGAGGCGTTTTCGGAAACCGAGCTGCTCAAGCTCAAGGCGCAGCATCCCACGGCGCCGATCGCCGCGCACCCGGAATGCCCGCCGCACATCGTCGATCATGCGGACTATGTCGGCTCGACCAGCGGCATCCTCCAGTACGCCAAGACCACGGATGCCGACACGCTGATCGTCGCCACCGAGCCGCACATCATCCACCAGATGCAGCTGGCGATCCCGGACAAGACCTTCATCGGCGCGCCCGGTGCGGACGGCAACTGCAACTGCAACATCTGCCCCTACATGGCGCTCAACACGCTGGAAAAGCTCTACGTCGCCCTGCGCGACCTGGAGCCGCGCATCGAGATCGACGAACAGCTTCGCCTCGATGCCAAGAAGAGCCTCGACCGCATGCTCGATATGGCCAGCGGCACCGTGGGCAAGGGCGACCTCGGCACGCGTTGAGAGTTGGTTTTCCCAAATCAACGATTGCATACCGAATCGGAAGAGTGCGTACGCACCATTTTGCGCACTCTTACCGTTGCCGTTAGGTATTGGCGGCCTGGCGTGTTACATCTCGCTCCGCTGATGTCGAATTTGCGACGGGTGTCGCCAACTGAAGCGGGAAGGAGATATATTTTCCGCCCGTGCCTGTTGGGACGATTTCCTTTCAATTGACGATGTGACGCACGACCGGCTTCCCTATTTTCAGGGCAGCCAAAATTCGTTTCTTGAAAGGAAACAGACATGCCGATCGGCACCGTGAAGTTCTTCAATACCGACAAGGGCTATGGCTTCATCGCACCGGAAGACGGCGGCCAGGACAGCTTCGTCCACATCACCGCCGTGCAGAACGCCGGCATGCACACGCTGGAGAAGGAACAGCGCCTCTCCTACGACATCGAAGTCGGCCGCAACGGCAAGGCCTCGGCCGTCAACCTGAAGTCGGCCTGATCTTTTCGAATTTCGGCTAAAGCATTTTCTAATCAGGTGAAATCACCTGATGACTCGGAAAATGCGACAAACCAAAAACTTACGAAAAACCCCCGCAGGCAGAGCCGGCGGGGGTTTTTTCATGGTCTTTCAGCAGATCGGTCAGTCGACCATGGCGGCGACGATGCGCCGCAGATCCTGCTTCGAAAGCGCGCCGCCCTGCCCTTCACGCCGGAAGTCGGCGGCAACGAGCGGAGCGGAATGGGGTACTGCGTGGACGCGCTTGAAGGCGTCCGGTCGATGGTAATGCATTTTATCCTTATAGACGGCCCTCTGGCCGCATCCTGTTATCTTCTGAAATTGCTGCGCCGCTTTGGCGGACCACCCGTCTGTCCGGGCGTACGTTCGCGGAACACGATCCGGCCCTTGGTCAGGTCGTAAGGCGTCATTTCGACGTGGACACGGTCGCCCACCACCGAGCGGATGCGAAACTTGCGCATCTTGCCCGCAGTATAGGCGATGATCTTGTGCTCGTTGTCGAGCACGACGGCAAAACGTCCGTCGGGAAGGATTTCTTCGATGAAACCCTCCATGGTCAGCAGTTCTTCCTTGGCCAAAGCATCCAGTCCGAAAAAGGGTTGCCCCAAAGCTGCCGCGCGAAAGGCGCGTTTTCGGCCTTGAGGGCCAGACAGCTGAAATGGGGAGAACAGGCTGCCGTGTGCAGCCGTCAGTTCCCGTCGCAGGCGACGTAGCCCGGCTTATATAGCCTGTATCGCAAAAAATGCAAGATGGACTTCAGATCGCGATTTCGCGCCACTCTCCGGGCGCCAGGCCGTCGAGCGCCCAGTTGCCGATGCGCTGCCGCACCAGACGCAGGGTCGGATGGCCGACGGCGGCGGTCATGCGGCGCACCTGGCGGTTGCGGCCTTCGGATATGGTCAGCTCGATCCAGCAATCCGGCACGGTCTTGCGGAAACGCACCGGCGGATTGCGCGGCCAGAGCTGCGGGTCCTCGATACGCCGCGCCGCAGCCGGGCGGGTGGGGCCGTCGTTCAGCATGACGCCCCCGCGCAGCGCTTCCAGCGCCGCCTCGTCCACTTCGCCTTCCACTTGCGCCAGATAGGTCTTGGCGGTCTTGAAGCGCGGATCGGAAATCCGCGACTGGAGGCGACCGTCGTCGGTCAGCAGCAGCAGGCCCTCGCTGTCGCGGTCGAGCCGCCCGGCGGGATAGACGCCGGGCACCTCGATGAAGTCCGAAAGCGTCGCGCGCGGCGTGGGCGAACGCGCGTCGGTGAACTGCGAGAGGACGTCATAGGGCTTGTTGAACAGGATGAGGCGCGCCATCCACTCGCCCTAGCAGCGCGCCCCGCCTGTTCATAGCCGAAGGGTCGAGTCACGACCGACGAACTCAGTGGCCGATCTGCGGCTCCTCCCCTCGCGTCTTCCACAAGGACCAGCCCACCCCGCCCGCGATCAGCGCCAGGGTCACGCCCAGGCTGATGAGCTGCGGAAACTTCGCGCCGCCCAGCACGAAGTCGGCCACGAGGATCTTTGCGCCGATGAACACCAGGACCAGCGCCAGCGCATACTTCAGGTAGTGGAAGCGATGCACCATCGCCGCCAGCGCGAAGTAGAGCGCGCGCAGGCCGAGGATCGCCATGATGTTCGAGGTATAGACGATGAAGGTATCGGTCGTGATCGAGAAGATCGCCGGCACCGAGTCCACCGCGAAGACGAGGTCGGCAAGGTTGATCACCATCAGCGCCAGGAACAGTGGCGTCGCCGCCCAGACCAGCCTGCCCGCGTCATTGCGCTCGCGCACGAAGAAGTGCTCGGCATGGTGCTGCTTCGTCACGCGCATGTGGCGCGAGATCCAGCGGATCACCGGGTTGTTGCCGATATCGGGGTCCTGTTCCTTGGCGAAGAGCATCTTCACGCCGGTGAACACCAGGAAGGCGGCGAAGATGTACATGACCCAGTGCGCCTGCGACACCAGCGCCACGCCGCCCGCGATCATCAGTCCGCGCAGCACGATCACCGCCATGATGCCCCAGAGCAGGGCGCGGTACTGGTACTTGGGCGCGATCGCGAAGAAGCCGAAGATCATCGAGATCACGAAGACGTTGTCGATCGAGAGCGCCTTCTCGATGAAGTAGCCGGTGAAATAGGCGATGCCGTCCTCCGAGCCCTTGGCCCACCAGACCCAGCCGCCGAATGCCATGGCGATGGCGATGTAGAACACCGAGAGCTTCAGCGATTCGGCAATGCCCATTTCCCGGTCTTCCTTGTGCAGGAAGCCGAGGTCGAAGGCGGTCAGAACGAAAACGAGGCCGGCGAAAGCCAGCCAGAACCATGCGGGCGTGCCCAGCAGGTCGTAAAATAGGAAATCCACGGGGTGCTCCCGAAACTAGGCCCAAAGCCCGATGAAAACAGGAAGCGCCGGCGCGAAAATGGGGGGACGCGCCGGCGCGAGGGTTACAGACTGTTAGCCACGGTCGCTGGGGGGAGTAGCAACCGCGCGAGTCTGCCCCTGAACTCCTGTTTCAGTCTCTTCAGCCTTGCGATCTCAAGGGGATCGGCAAAGCGTCTGCCCTGCGCGAGGCGCAGCAGGACGTCGAGCTTCTGGTTTCGCTCGAGCAGGCGGAACATCTGTTCGGTCATTTCAAATCCCTATCGAACATATGGTGGTTCGATCGGATGACCCGCAGCAAGGTTCCTGTTGCCTGAGCTTTTTGGGGCCTGGATGGATCCCCGGAACCTGCATCGGTTTCACCCGATGCGGTCCGACATCACGAGGCATTCCGTCAAGGGAACGCCGCGCCAGAGGGGCCCGGCCCGCAGAGCGCACATAGCCATCGTGCCCGCGTTTTTCAACCCACCTTGACCAAACGTGTACTTTTGATATTAAGGTGATATCACTTTAGCAGAGGGCAGAGCCGATGGCAGAATCGCATCTTCCGATCAATTCCAGCCGGGAAACAAAGGCCTCCAGCATGAACGGCTATCTCATGCTGCTGGTCTTTCTGGGCGTGCTCGCCGTCATCGCGATGGCCGTGGTCACGCTGGCAAGCGGAGATCCCGGCCCGGGCGCCGTGCTCGGCTTCCTGATGTTCCTCGTGCCTGCCCTCACGGCCGAAGTGCTGATCGCTGCGGGCTTCTACATGATCCAGCCCAACCAGGCGGCGGCGATCACCCTGTTCGGCTCCTATCGCGGCACCGACCGTGTGGCGGGGCTGCGCTGGGTCTGGCCGTGGATGGCCAAGCGCAAGATCTCCGTGCGGGCCAACAACGTCGTCTCCGAGAAGCTCAAGGTGAACGACCTGCGCGGCAATCCCATAGAGATCGCCACCAATGTCGTCTGGCGCGTGGCCGATACCGCGCAGGCACTCTACGACGTGGACGACTACAAGGCCTTCGTGAACGTGCAGATCGAGGCCGCCGTCCGCTCGATCGGCTCGCGCTATGCCTATGACGACGTCGAGGATGCCGAGATCACCTTGCGCGGCAGCCATGAGCAGGTGAACGCCGAACTGCGCACCGAACTGATCGAGCGCCTGCGCGTGGCCGGCATCACCGTGGACGAATGCGGCCTCACCCACCTTGCCTATGCGCCCGAGATCGCCGGGGCCATGCTGCGCCGCCAGCAGGCCGAAGCCGTGATCGCCGCCCGCCGCAAGCTGGTGGAAGGCGCGGTCTCGATGGTGGAGATGGCGCTGGCGCAGCTCTCGGAAAAGAACGTGGTGGAACTCGACGACGAGCGCCGGGCAGCGATGGTCTCGAACCTGATGGTCGTGCTCTGCGGCGAGCGCGACACCCAGCCGGTCGTCAATACCGGCACGCTCTACCAGTAGGATCGCGCGCGGATGGCGAGCCCCGGCAAGAAGGCCTTCGCGCTGCGACTGGACCCGGCGCTGCACGAAGCGCTGGAACGCTGCGCCGCGGCCGACTTCCGCTCGGTCAACGCCCAGGTCGAAGTGCTGCTGCGCGAAGCGCTGGCCCGGCGCGGCCTGAAAGTGGATGTCAGCGCCCCGGCCCGCCGAGGTCGTCCCCCGGCCGCGCCCGATACAGAGGAAGGTTAGGCCATGATGCACGAATCGATCGAGGACGGCGCCTGGTTCGCGGCCCGCCGTTTCGGCATCGGCATCGGCCTGCCGATCGCATGGCAGGGCTGGGTCCTGCTGGCGAGCTACCTCGCCGCTATTGCCGGGATCAAGGCGCTCGATCATTCTGCCCTGGCAGGCGGCAAGCCGCTTGCCTTCGCGCTGTTCCTTCCGATCACGGCGGTGTTCCTCATCGTTGCGGGAAAACGTACGCGCCGAAACACGAAGACCGCGCCCAGCCGCGAGAAGGAAGCACAAGCCATGTCAGGGGAAGAAACCCTGTTCGTCTGTTACCGGAAAGGCTGGCAGTTCAATTGCCAGCCGCGCGGGCGCGCCGGATGGCTGGCGCTGGCCGCCTGGACCCTGCCCTTGCTGCCGCTCGGCCTCGGCCTCGCCTGGTTGCTCCTGCGCTTTCCCGACAGCGCATTGCCCATCGGCATCGCCTTCACGCTGATCGTGCTGCTCTGGTCGGCAGTCATGGCGGTCTGGATCGTGAGCCGCAGTGAAATGGTGGATCCTCACGCGCAACCGAAGCCGGAAACGCGCCGGGGAAAGAACCGCCGCTAGTTTGTCCCGAGCTGGGACGCAGCGAAAGGCGGTGCAGCGTTCCCCATCGCAGCCGCTAGACCGGGTTCATGAACCGCCCGATCCGACTCGCCCTCACTTGCGGCCTGCCGCTCCTCGCCGCCGTTCCGGCCGCAAGCTCCTTCGGCCAGTCCGAAGGTTCGGCATCCCATACGGCGCCCTATACCGTGATCGAGACCGGGCGCAGCTTCACCCGCCTCCAGGACGCCGTGGACGCCATCGGCGACGGTAGCGGCACCATCCGCTTCGCTTCGCTGCGGTTTTCGGACTGCGCGGTGCAGAGCAAGGGCGAGGTGACATACCGGGCGGACGTCCCCGGCCAGTCGGTGCTCGACGGCAAGGCCTGCGAGGACAAGGCGGCACTGGTGCTGCGCGGACGCGGCGCCAGGATCGAGGGGCTGGTCTTCGCCAATATCCGCGTGCCCGACAAGAACGGTGCGGGCGTGCGGCTGGAGCACGGCAATCTCTCGGTATCGCAGGCCTGGTTCCGCGACAGCGAGCAGGGCCTGCTCAGCGGCGAGGACCCGCAAGGCGCGATCGCAATCGACAAGTCCACCTTCACCCGGCTCGGTACCTGCGAAGGCTCGGGCTGCGCGCACGCGGTCTATATCGGCAACTACGGCTCGCTCACGATCACGCGCAGCCGGTTCGAGGCGGGGACCGGTGGTCACTATGTGAAGAGCCGCGCGGCGCAAGTGGAAATCACCGGTTCCAGCTTCGACGATTCGGCCGGGCGCGGCACCAACTACATGATCGACCTTCCCGAAGGCGCCACCGGGCGCATCGCCGGGAACTGGTTCGTGCAGGGCCGCGACAAGGAGAACTATTCCGCCTTCGTCGCCGTCGCCGCCGAACACCGCAGCCATCCTTCGGCGGGCCTCTCGGTACAGGGCAACAATGCCCGATTCGTCCCCGGCCTCGACCGCCACAGCGCCTTCGTGGCCGACTGGTCCGGTGAGCCGCTCAAGCTGGGCGACAATGCGCTGGGCGCGGGTATCTCGGGCTTCGAGAAGCGCTGAGTTTCAGCGCCCCTGCTCCGTTACAGGATATGCCCGGTGCGGTCGCGCTTGGTTTCCAGATAGCGCGCATTGTGCGGGTTCGGTGGCAACTGGTGCGGCACGCGTTCCGTCACCATGACCCCCACGCCCTCAAGCGCGGCGACTTTGGCCGGGTTGTTGGTCATGAGCCGGATCGACGAGACGCCGAGCAGATCGAGCATCCGCGCCGCCACCGGGAAGTCGCGCGCTTCGGTGGGCAGGCCGAGGCGGTTGTTGGCGTCCACCGTATCGTACCCCAGGTCCTGGAGACTGTAGGCGCGCAGCTTGTTGACGAGGCCGATGCCGCGCCCTTCCTGGCGGAGGTAGAGCAGCACGCCCCAGCCGCCCTGCCCGGCTTCCTCGGCCATGGCGCGCAGGGCCGCATCCAGCTGCGGGCCGCAATCGCATTTCAGGCTGCCGAGGATGTCGCCGGTCAGGCACTCGGAATGGAGGCGCACCAGCGGTGCGCGATCGCCATCCTGCGTGCCGATCACCAGCGCGACATGTTCGCGCAAGTCGTCGAGCGAACGGAAGGCAACGATTTCCGCATCCTCGCAGGCGGCCACGGGCAGGCGTGCGCGCGAGGCGATGGCGAGGCGGCCGGTGTCCTTCCATTCCGCCAGATCGGCAGGCGTGACGGCCTGTATGTCGCCATCTGTCTCGGGCGCGACGAGATAGGCGGGTAGGATCCCCGCCAGCCGCGCCAGTTCCATGGCGGTGCGGGCCTGGTCCATGTCCGCGATGGGCTCGGCGGCGAAAGGCCCTTTCATCGGGTGGGCCAGATCGAGCGCGGGATCGGCCACGGCGCGGGCCGTCTCCAGATCGAAGGCCTCGGCGGCGCGAATCAGGACCGGAGCCTCCGGCACGGCCGCCTCGCGCTGGTTGGAGAGCTTGAGCGTTACCGCCCGTGCTGCCGAGATCAGCATGCGCGGCGCCTTGGCCCCCGGCGCGAAGCCGGTCTCGGCCGGAAGCAGCACCGGCCCGTCACCGACCCGGATCGCCCAGCCGTGGCGCAGCGCATCGAGCGCCAGCGCGACGCGCCGGGCGCCGCTCAGAGGCAAACCGACTGGTTCTCCGCTGCTCAGAGTTCGAACTCCGTGATCAGCGGAACGTGGTCGCTCGGCTGCTCCCAGCGGCGGGTTTCCTCGACGAAGCTGTGCGCACGCGCCTGCTTCGCAAGGTCGGGCGAGGCCCACATATGGTCGAGGCGGCGGCCCTGGTCCTTCTGACGCCAGTAGCTGCGGTAGGACCACCAGGAATAATTGCGCTCGGGCGCGGGAATGAATTCCCGGCCCAGATCGACCCAGCCGTGCGCGTCCTTGAAGCGCGTCAGCGTCTCCACCTCGATCGGCGTGTGGCTGACCACCTTGAGCAGGGCCTTGTGGTTGTAGACGTCCGATTCGAGCGGGGCGATGTTGAAGTCGCCGACGATCAGCGTGGGCCGATCGACCTTGTCCGCCCAGCGCGTCATGCGTTCGAGGAAGTCGAGCTTCTGGCCGAACTTCAGGTTCACCTCACGGTCGGCAATGTCGCCGCCGGCGGGAATGTAGACGTTCTCCAGGATCATCCCCTGGCCCGTACCTTGCAGTTCCACGCCGACATGGCGCGCCTCGCCGTTGTCCTGCCAGTCGTAGCGGCTGAACTCGGTAAAGGGCACGCGGCTGACCGTGGCGACGCCGTGATAGCCCTTCTGCCCATGGATCGCCCGGTGGGTGTAACCGAGTCGCTCGAACATCTCATGCGGAAAGAGATGCTCCGCGACCTTGATCTCCTGAAGGCAGAGAACGTCGGGCGACTGCTCGGTCAGGAAACGCTCGACCTGATCGATGCGAAGGCGGACCGAATTGATGTTCCAGGTGGCAATCTTCATGCCGCAGGCAATAGGGATGCCCTCCACGAATTGCCAGAGCCACACCGCAAGAAAGCGCGGCCCCCGCCTTCGCGGGGGCGACGGCTGAATGTGGGAGCAACGCCTTCTCGACAGGTCCCATACGCAACGCTTGTGGGGTTGTGGATTGCCTCAGGCCGGAGCGAGAATGGTGCTGTTCGAGAACCGGCGCGCAGCGGCCTTTGTGGCCGTGAGCACCGGAAGCGCAGAACAGTGCCGTTCGCAGCCCGGCATGGGGCAATCCACAACCCCACAAACAAAAACCCTCGGTCCGGGGGCAGAGGACCGAGGGTTCATGTAAGCGTTCGTCACGCTAAATCAGAGGGCCGTTGTGGAGGCGTGGGCAACAGGGGGGAAACCCGCCTCGAGCCGCTCTGACCATTTCAATCTAGGCGCTGTTGGCTTGCTGGCAAGTGAACGGAATTCAGAAAAGTGTCGCATTCCGTCGCAACCAGCGGGCAACTCGCGACAGGGCGTTGCGCCCCATCGACGAGCGTTATCGGCGCGTACGCGGGCGCGGGTCGTTCCAGCGGAAGTCGTTGTCGGTCACCGGTACCCCGTAGCGCTGATTCGAAAGTGAGATCGTGGTGCGCTTGTTCTGCGAATCGAGCGCGACCCAGTAGCTCAGTTCGAGACCGCCCGGTGCCGAGGCCTTGCGGGTGAAGATCAGGGTGATCACGCCGTATTCCGGGTGCGTGCGGTCGCGCACTTCGATGCTGACGACATTCGGGTTTCCGGTCTGACGAACGGAGCCATACTTTGCCACGTCGCGCTTGGGATCGAGCAGCGCGCCGAGCGGGCTGTTGCTGATCGGCCAGCGCTGTACCTGCTTCACCGAGTAGTCGATCATGGTCAGCGCCTTGCCGTCGCTGACGATCAGCAGCTGGGCGCTCTTCTCGTACTGGAAGCGGATCTTGCCGGGACGCATGAGCGTCAACTGTCCGGTCAGGCTCTGGCCGTTGCGGTCCGTCTGGACGAAGTCGGCCTTCATCGTCGAGATCGCGCGCAGCGCCTCGACGGCCTGATTCAGCTGTGCCGAATCACCCGCCTCGGCGGCAAGCGCCGTCGTCGACGGAACAAGTGCAGGAACGCAAAGCGCGGCCAAACCGGCCGCGCCTACGCAAGAGCGAAAGATCTTGAAGGTGCGGTTCATGGTGCTCCCATTGGGTTTGCAGGCTTGAACCGCCCCTGAATCGCAAAGTTCCCGAAGGAAACCTTACTTGATCTTGGCTTCCTTGAACTCGACATGCTTGCGCACGACGGGATCGTACTTGCGGAAGGTCATCTTCTCGGTCGTGTTGCGCGGGTTCTTCTTCGTGACGTAGAAGAAGCCGGTGTCGGCGGTCGAGACAAGACGGATCTTGACGGTTGCGGGCTTCGCCATGGCGGTTTCCTGTATCTCTCGTTTCAGCCGCCCTGGCCGGCCGGCGTTCCGTTGAAAAATTTCAGGGCGGCAATCGAACGCCGCCCCTCAAGGTTGCGGCCCTTGCGATAATGACAGCCCAAAGTCAAGCGTAAGGGGCGCGATTCAGTCTATCCCGTAGGGCTCGATCGGCTCCAGAACGCCGAATTTCTCATTGTACGGCGCGTGATTGAGCTTGGGCATGCTGATCGTCTGCGGCTCCACCTTGGTATCCGGCAGACGGTCCAGCAGATCGCGAACGAGAGTGAGTCGGCCGATTCGCTGATCGTTGAAGTCCACCACCGTCCACGGCGCATGCTTCTTGTGCGTGGCCTTCAGCATGGCCTCCCGCGCCTTGGTGTATTCTTCGTACTTCTCCCGCGCGGCGACGTCGATGGGCGAGAGTTTCCAGCGCTTCAGCGGGTCTTCCAGCCGTTCGTGAAGCCGTTCCTCCTGCCTGTCCTGGTCGCAGGAGAGCCAGTACTTGAACAGCAGGATGCCGTCATCGACGAGCATACGCTCGAACACGGGAACCTGTTCAAGGAAGCGCTTCACTTCCGAACCGGTGGCGAAGCCCATGACCTTTTCGACGCCCGCGCGGTTGTACCAGCTGCGGTCGAACAGCACGATCTCTCCGCGCGTCGGCAGGTGTTCGACATAGCGCTGGAAGTACCACTGCCCCTGCTCGCGCTCGCTGGGCGCGGTCAGGGCGACGGTGCGGCACTGGCGGGGATTGAGCTGGCCGCCCACGGCCTTGATCGCCCCGCCCTTGCCTGCCGTGTCCCGGCCTTCGAACAGGACGACGATTCGCGCGCCGGTGGTGGAGGCCCAGCGGGCCATGCCCACCAGTTCCTCCAGCATCGGCTCCAGCAGCTTTTCGTAATCCTTGCGTCCCAGTTTCTGGCCCAGTTTCTGACCGAGCTTCTTGTTGTCATCCCCGGCCATGGCTCAAACCCCTGATCAGACCCGCGAAAGCAGGAAAAGTGCAAGTGCGCCGGCAACGATACGATACCAGGCGAAAGGTGCAAAGCCCGAGCGGCTGACGAAGGCCATGAAGGCCTTGATGACGACCAGCGCCACCACGAAGGACACGACGAAGCCGATGCCGATCTCGCCCCAGCCCACCGGGCCGGCGCCTGCCATCAGTTCCTCGTGATGCTTGAGCAGTTCCAGGGTTGTCGCGCCGATCATCGTGGGTACGGCCAGGAAGAAGCTGAATTCGGCCGCCGTGCGGCGTTCGATGCCCATCGACAGCGCGCCCATGATCGTCGCGCCCGAACGGCTGACGCCTGGGACCATCGCCAGGCACTGTGCAAGACCGACGCCGATGCACTTGCCGGCGGGCAGCTCGGAAACGCCGGTCAGCGGGCCGGGCTTGGCCACTTTCTCGATCCCGAGGATGGCGATGCCGCCGATGATCAGCGCCCAGGCGACCACGGCAGGTTCGCCCAGCAGGCCCTCGATATAGTTGTTGAGCAGCAGGCCCAGCACGGCCGAGGGGATGAATGCCAGCAGCACGTTGCGCACGAATCGGATCGAGGCGGGATGGAGCTTCAGCAGCCCCATGCCCACAACCCAGAACGTGCGCCAGAACTGGACGATGACCGCCAGGATCGCGCCCAGCTGGATGACGATGTTGAACGTCGCCCATTGCGAGGCGTCGTAGCCGAAGAGGCGGGTGGCAAGAATGAGGTGGCCGGTCGAGGAGACGGGCAGGAACTCGGTGAGGCCCTCGACAATGCCGAGGAGGATCGCGGTAAGGGTCAAGCTCATGGGCCGCAGGTCATGCCGGACGCACCGGCCAAGTCAACCCGCCGAGGGGGTCGCTAGTACCTATAGTCGTTCAGAAAATACGGTTGGGCGCGTTTTGCTGCAAATGACGCGCGCTGCGAAGTTCTCCGAAAGAAATCAGGGCCCGGTCGCTGTCCGACCGAGCCCTGTTTTCTTACCGTTTCCTTACCAGATGCGCACGCGCTCGGCGGGCGGGAGGTAAAGGGCGTCGCCGGGCTTCACGTCGAAGGCCTTGTACCATTCGTCGAAGTTACGGACGATGCCGTTGATGCGGTAGTGCGCGGGCGAGTGCGGATCGGTGATGAGCTGCTGGCGCACCGATTCCTCGCGGTACTTGCTGCGCCATACTTGCGCCCAGGCCATGAAGAAGCGCTGGTCGCCGGTCAGGCCGTCGATCACCGGGGCTTCCTTGCCGTTCAGCGAGAGCTTGTAGGCGCGGTAGGCGAGGCTGAGGCCGCCGAGATCGCCGATGTTCTCGCCCATGGTCAGCTTGCCGTTCACGCAGGTCTTGCCGTCGTCGAACGGGCAGAAGCTGTTGTACTGGGCTTCCAGCCGGTCCTGCAGCTTCTGGAAGTTGGCCTTGTCGGCCGCGCTCCACCAGTCGCGGAGGTTGCCGGTGCCGTCGGACTTGGCGCCCTGGTCGTCGAAGCCGTGGCCCATTTCGTGGCCGATCACGGCGCCGATGCCGCCGTAGTTGACCGCCGGGTCGGCCGAGACGTTGAAGAACGGCGGCTGGAGAATGGCGGCCGGGAACACGATCTCGTTGAAGGGCGGGTTGTAGTAGGCGTTGACCGTCTCGGGCAGCATGAACCATTCGGTCTTGTCGACCGGCTGGCCGATACGCTTCATCTGGTCGTCGTTCTCCCACGAACCGGCAGCAATGGCGTTGCCGAGCGGATCGGTGGCCGAGAAGGTCAGGCCTTCATAGGCCTTGTACTTCGCCGGAGCGCCGATCTTGGGATTGAAAGCATCGAGCTTGGCCTGTGCTTCCTTGCGGGTTTCCGGGCCCATCCAGGCCAGGTCCTTGAGGTTGACCGCCATGGCCTTGCGCAAGTTCGAGACCAGATCGGTCATCGCCGCCTTGGCTTCGGGCGGATAGTACTTCTCGGCGTAGATCTTGCCGACCAGCTCGCCGGCCATGCCCTCGACCGCTGCCACGCCGCGCTTCCAGCGGGCGCGCTGCTGGGGCTGGCCGCTCATGACCTTGCCGTAGAAGGCGAAAGTGGCATCGTCGATCTCGGTGGGCAGGACCGCGGCGTTGCTGCGCATGAAGTGCGCGGCCAGCCAGGCCTGCCAGGTGGCGACAGGCACGTCCGAAACCAGCTTGGCCACGGCGGGAACGCCGCCGCCGAACAGGGTCTGGGCCTTGGCGGGATCGATGCGGGCGGCCTTGAGCTCTTCGGCCGTCGGCGGCATTTCACCGACGAGGACGTAGCCCGCCTTGCCGGCGCCGATCGAATCCATGAACGTGCGCATCAGGCCGGGGGCGCCGAGCGCTTCGAATTCGGCCAGGGTCAGCTTGTTGTAGGTGAGATCGGGGTCGCGGCTGGCGGCGCGGTCCCAGTCGGCCTGCGCGATCATCGTTTCCAGCGCGACCACCGACTTGGCCGCCGTGGCGGCGTCCGCGTAGCCGGCCTTGCCGAGCACGAAGGTCAGATAGTCGGTGTACTTGGCGCGGATGTCCTGCGAGCGCTGGTCGTTCTTCAGGTAGTAATCGCGGTCGGGCAGGCCGAGGCCGCCGATGCCCACCTGGAAGGCGTTGATGTCGCTCTGCTTCTCGTCCGGGCCGACATAGGCGCCGAGCGGCGAGGCGAAACCGGGCGCCGCGAAGATCTTCATGAGATCAGCCGGGGTCTTGGCCGCGAAGATCCGCGCGAGATAGGGCTGTGCCGGGGCGAGGCCTGCCTTGTTGATGGCGTCCACGTCCATGAAGGCCGCATAGGCCGCCTCGACGCGGGCGGCATCGGTGCCTGCGGCGGGCTTGGAGGCGATCAGATCGTCCATGATGGCATGGACGCGCTGTTCGGAAAGATCGCGCAGCGCGGTGAAGGAACCCCAGTTGGT
Organism: Novosphingobium panipatense; assembly: GCF_002149965.1. Lineage (GTDB taxonomy): Bacteria > Pseudomonadota > Alphaproteobacteria > Sphingomonadales > Sphingomonadaceae > Novosphingobium > Novosphingobium panipatense_A. Next base: position 215,211 of record NZ_MSQB01000002.1, read on the forward strand.
GCGGTCGGCCGGGAGCACGACGGCGGCTTCCCACTTGCCGTTCACGAACTTGTCGAAGTCCGCGCCCGCCTTGGCGGTGGGATCCTGCCACTGGGTCTGGATGCCGGACTTGCCCCAGTCCATCTTCGCCGGATCGATCTGCATCGGGTCCGAGGCCGCAGGCGTGGCAGCAGGCGTATCGGCCAGTGCCGGAACGGCGGAGAAGCTGAGTGCGGTAGCGAGCGCTGTCGAAGCGAGCACCCGGCCGAGAATGCGGGTCATGGTCCCACCCTTTCTAATTGCATGACACGAACCTAATTGCATGACACGAACGGTCTGGCGACGGACCGGAACGGCCCGTCGATGGCAGCGCAACATAATTGCCATATTCGGCAACACCAGCCCTGAAATGTCGTTCGTCGGGTCCGGTCAGGCGTTCGTCGAACGGGAAAAGGCCGCAACAGCATCGGCGTCGAACTGGAGCGAGGCCAGCCGCGCATAAAGCCCGCCCGCCTGGCTGAGGCTCTCATGCGTGCCCTGTTCGGCGATGCGGCCGCCGTCCATCACCACGATCCGATCCGCCTTGCGCACGGTGGCCAGACGGTGCGCGATCACCAGGGTCGTGCGGTTTTCCATCAGGTGTTCCAGCGCATCCTGCACCAGCCGCTCGCTCTCGGCATCGAGCGCGCTGGTCGCTTCGTCCAGCAGCAGGATGGGGGCATCGCGCAGCAGGGCGCGGGCGATGGCGATGCGCTGGCGCTGGCCGCCGGACAGGCGTGCGCCGTCCTCGCCCAGGAACGTGTCGAGCCCTTGCGGCAGTTCGCGCAGGAAACGCTCGGCATTGGCGGCGCGGGCCGCCTGCCAGATCGCCTCGTCGTCCGCCTGCCAGTTGCCGTAGCGCAAGTTGTCACGCGCGGAGGCGGCGAAGAGCACGCCTTCCTGCGGCACCAGCGCGATGCGGCGGCGGATTTCGGCAGGATCGGCGGAGGTGAGCGGCACCCCGTCCACCTTGATGACGCCGCTCTGGGGGTCGTAGAAACGCTCGGCCAGCTGGAACAGCGTGGACTTGCCTGCGCCCGAGGGGCCGACGATCGCCACCGTCTCGCCCGGCTCGATCGAGAGGCTGAAATCGTGCAGCGCCGCCAGTTCCGGGCGCGAGGGGTAGCGGAAGGTCACGCGCTCGAACGCCAGCTTGCCGCGTCCCGGCGACGGCAGGACCAGCGGGCGGGCAGGCGCCGTGATCGCAGGATGCTCGCCCAGCAATTCGGCCAGACGGCTCGCCGCACCCGCGCCGCGCACAAGATCGCCGTAGACTTCGGTGAGCGAGCCGAACGCGCCCGCGACGATTCCCGCCGTCACCACGAAAGCCGCGATCGTGCCGCCGGTGATGCTCCCTTCAGCCACGCCGATCGCGCCGCGCCACATGATGACCGTGATCGAACCGAAGATCAGGAACATGATCACTGCGGTCATCACCGCGCGCAGGGCGATGCGGCGCTTGCCGGTCTCGAACGTACGCTCGACCGTGCCGGAGAAACGCTCCAGCTCGCGGCCTTCCTGGTTGAACGCCTGGACCACGCGCAGGGCGCCGAAGACCTCGCTGGTGGTGGCGCCGATATCGGCCACGCGGTCCTGGCTCTGGCGGGCGACGGCGCGCAGGCGGCGGCCGAAGGCGGCGATCGGCAGGATCACCACCGGGATCGCCACGACCAGGCCCAGCGTCAGGTGCGGCGCCAGCACGAAGAGATAGGCCACGCCGCCCACCGCCATGATCGCATTGCGCAGCGCCACCGATACCGTGGTGCCCACCACCGTCTCGATGATGGCGGTATCCGCCGTCATGCGCGAGGCGATTTCCTTGGGGCTGTTCTCCTCGAAGAAGCTCGGCGACAGCGTCAGCAGATGGCGCTGCACGCGCAGGCGCACGTCGGCGACCACGCGCTCGCCCAGCCAGGACACGCTGTAGAAGCGCACCGCCGTCGCCACCGAAAGCACGATCACGACGCCCAGCAGCATGATGAACCACCAGCGGATCGCCGAAGGATCGGCACCCTCGGCAAACCCCTGGTCGACGATCTGGCGGAAACCGTAAGGTATCGCGAGCGTGGAAGTGGCCGTGGTCAGCAGGGCAAGCCCGGCGATCGCCATGCGGCCGGGATAGTTGAACAGTTCGCGCCAGACCATTCCCAGCGCGCCGAGGCTGCGCCGACGGTCGCTTCCGCCCCCGGCAACGCCGTCACCGGTCGCGGCCTCGATAGCGGCGTTCTCGTTCTCGGGCAGACTTGCCTGCCCCGCCTTGGCATCCATGCGCGCCCTTATTCCTGCCTGGAAAGCGCCCGCGAGCGAGCGCTTTGCCGAACGGTCCATCCCGCTCCTGTCGCAGGCGCTCTTATCCTGTCCCCCCGCCCAGGAAAAGACATATGAAAAGCGCCTTTACGATCAGAGTGATCGCTTCGCCTGCCCCGTTCCGGCACCCTTCTATCGGACTTGCCGCATTGCGCCGGCAACGATTCGGTCCCAAATGGGCTGTATAAATTCAGGCTGACTTACAACCAGTGCAGGACGGCGGGGTCGCATTGCCGTTCGGGAGACGCATCTTGCTTTACAATGCCTATGAATTGCAGCGCACCATGCTGAGCGGCGCCGCCGCCTGGGCCTCGGTAGGCGCGGAACTTCTTACCAATCCTGCCCTGCCAATGGGTTACTTCGGCTTCGGGCCGGTCATGGCTTCGGCCCTGGACGTCTTCGCCCATGCCGCCGCGCCGCGCGGAAAGCCCGCCTTCGACATCGACAGCGTGACCCTGGAGGGCAAGACCTATCCGGTGACCGAATCGATCGTGCTGCGCCGCCCCTTCGGCGATCTGCTGCGATTCGACCATCCCGGCCTGCCCAAGGATGCGCCCAAGCTGCTGATCGTCGCGCCGATGAGCGGCCACTTCGCCACGCTCCTGCGCGGGACCGTCGCCCGCATGGTGGAAAGTTGCGAGGTCTACATTACCGACTGGGCGGACGCCAAGCTGGTGCCGGCCGAGGCGGGCCGCTTCGATCTGGACGATTATATCGACTATGTGATCGGCTTCCTGGAACACATCGGCCCCGGCGCACACATGCTGGCGGTGTGCCAGCCCTCGGTGCCGGCCTTTGCCGCCGCCGCGATCCTGGGCAAGCAGAAGCATCCCTGCCGCCCGGCCACGCTCACCATGATGGGCGGCCCGGTCGACACGCGAGAGGCGCCCACCAGCGTCAACGACGTGGCCATGCAGCAGCCGCTCTCCTGGTTCGAGAACAACGTCATCGCCACGGTGCCGCTGAGCTACCCCGGCGCCGGGCGCAAGGTCTATCCCGGCTTCCTGCAGCTTGCGGGATTCATGGCGATGAACCTCGGCAACCACATGATGAGCCACTACGGCATGTTCAAGCACCTCGTCGAAGGCGACGGAGAGGGCGCGGGGGCCACCAAGGCCTTCTACGACGAGTACCGCTCGGTCTGCGACATGACGGCGGACTACTATCTCCAGACCATCGAGCACGTCTTCCAGAAGCACTCGCTGCCCAAGGGCGAATTCGTCCATCGCGGCGAGCGCATCGATCCGGCGGCGATCCGCGATACCGCGCTGCTGGCCGTGGAGGGCGAGCGTGACGATATCTCCGGGATCGGCCAGACCAAGGCCGCGCTCAAGCTGGCCACCCGCCTGCCCGACAGCAGCAAGAAGTATCTGCTCGCGGAAAACGTGGGGCATTACGGTATCTTCAACGGCAGCAAGTGGCGCACCCGCATCGCGCCGGTGCTGGAGGACTGGATCCGCCAGCACGCCCGCAAACCCGCGGAAGTTTCTACCTGACCGCCTAAGGAAGACTTGCAGGACGGAGAGCCGTGCCTCTCCGTCCCGCCAAGCGCCCGACTCGCGTTGGGCGCTCTGCCATCGGCCAGCCGGTTAACCTTTGCGGCGACCTGCTGCGAAGGCGGGAACCGACCGGCAATGGCACTGGAAAGTTCCCCGCGTTTAGGTTAACTTACCGGTATGGAACAGACGTTGGGTCGGCGTGCTGTCCTCATGGGCGGACTGGCGGCGGGCGCAAGCCTCGCATTGCCTGCGCGCGTGCTGGCAGCGGATAATCTGGTGGGAACGGGCACGGGACAGATCGGTCCTGCGGGGTCGGGGCAGCTTGGCTCAAGTGGGGCTGGCCTTGGCGGGGCTGGCCTGAGCGGAACGCCCGGCTATGCGGTGCCCAGTGCCCTCACCCCTTACCAGCGCCGCATCCTCGGCGTGGCGCAGCAGCAAGTGCAGCGGCTGGGTTCGCAGATCTGGCGCACCGACCTCGTCGGCATTGCCGACTTCGCGCAGCCTTCGTGGAAGCCGCGCCTTCACTTCGCCAATATCGAGGCCGGCACCGTGCGCTCGTTCCTGCTGGCCCACGGCCGCGGCTCGGACCCGATGCACAGCGGCTGGCTGCAAAGCTTTTCCAACCTGCCCGGCTCGGAAGCCACCTCGCGCGGGGCCTTCCTTACGTGCGAGTGGTATTCCGGCAAGTACGGCACCTCGATCCGCCTCAAGGGCCTGGACAACGACAATTCCATGGCACTCGAACGGGCGATCGTCATGCATCCGGCCTGGTACGTCGATGCTGCGATGATCGAGAAATGGGGCAAGCTCGGCCGCAGCGAAGGCTGCTTCGCCATGAGCAATACCGATTTCAACGAAGCGCTCTGGCACCTGTCGGGCGGACGCCTGCTCTTCGCGGACCGCATCGGGGAATATTGAATCCCGTTCATCACGGCATGCCGGATTCAGCCGTACCGAAGTCTTCGCCACCGCGTTAGACACCCTTGAATGAGGGTGTTACCAACGGTCATGAACGGAAATCTCGCGGAATTCAGGAAGGACGCGCCCACCGATGCGCGGCAGGTGCGTTCGCGCAAGGCGCTGAACGCCGCCATGCTCGCGCTGCTGGAGGAAAAGTCCTTCGACCAGATCACCATCCGCGAAATTTCCGCGCGGGCGGGAACGGGCTATGCCACGTTCTTTCGTCACTACCCCACCAAGGAAGCCCTGCTGGCAGACGTGGCCTCGGAAGAGATCGCCGGATTGCTGGCGCTCTCCATTCCCATCCTCCACGCCTCCAGCAGCTACGAATCCACCTTGGCGCTCTGCACTTATGTCGGGGAACACAAGGCGCTGTGGTCGGCCCTGCTCGGCGGCGGCGCGGCGGCGATCGTTCGTGAGGAGTTCATCCGCCAGGCGCGCGGGTTGATCGAGGACGTCACCCACCCTGCCGACTGGCTGCCGCAGGACCTCGGCGTGGTTCACGGCACCGGATCCACCATCGATATCCTCGCCTGGTGGCTCACCAAGGGTCGGGACCAGAGCGCCGAGGACGTCGCCCGCATCCTGCACCGCCTGGTCATCGCCCCGCTTGTCGGCGATCATGTGGATGCCTTGCCGCGATCATGACCGCCTCAATTTCTACCGGCCAACTCGAAAACGCCGACTGGCCGCTGTTCGGCTGGATCGACGATATTCGCGCACCGCTGGCCCAGGCGCTGCATCTCGGCCGCCCGGTCGCGCTCGCCACGCTCTACAAGGTCGAAGGCAGCGCGCCGCGTGGGCCCGGCGCGCAGATGCTCTTTGTGGAACAGGGCGAAAATGCGCCCGAGATCACTGCCAGCGGCTACTTTTCCGGCGACTGCATCGAGGGCGACGTCGCCAGCCATGCCGCCATGGTGCTGGCGGACGGAGAGCCGCGCCGCCTCCATTACGGGGCGGGAAGCCCCTGGATCGACATCCGCCTGCGCTGCGGCGGCGCCTTGCATGTCCTGGTCGAACGGGTGGCGGCGGGCAGCACGGCCGCAGCCGACCTGCTCCGTCATGCAGAGGCCCGCCGATCGTGCCGCTGGCACAGCGACGGCATCGCGCAGAAAGTGACCGCCGACCACGGCCCGCTGCTCGATCTTGCCGAGGAACCCTTTTCGCTCATCCGCCGCCACGATCCGCCGCGCCGCCTGATCGTGTCCGGCGGCGATCCGGGCGCGCTGGCGGCAGCGCAGCTTGCGGCCATGGCACAGTTCGAGACGATCCTGCTGCGCCCGGACGGCCCGCTGGAGCCGCCGCCCTTCCCGGTATCGCGCTATATGCGCGCCGATCCCCGGACGGCGCTGGAGGAACTCGGAGTGGACCGCTGGACGGCCTATCTCGGCGCCACCCATGAAGACCACCACGATCTCGGCGGCTGCCTGGCGGCGCTGCGGGGCGGGGCGGGCTATGTCGGCATGATCGGCGCGAAATCGCGCGCCGCGGCGCGGATCGGTGCGCTCGAGGCAGCAGGCGCGACGGCGGAGGAACTGGCCCGGCTCAACCTTTCGCCCGGGGTCACCGGACTGGGCAAGGCGCCCTGGGAAGTGGCCACCGGGATCATGGCCGAGATCATGCAGGCGCTGAACCCGGCGCGCGAACGGGCGTGAGCGGCGCGCAGAACCTCGCGGCGCTGGTCCTTGCCGCAGGTGCATCGCGCCGCTTCGGCGGCGACAAGCTTTCCGCCCTGCTGGATGGCGACCCCCTGCTGTTCCATGCCATCCGCGCCGCCCGCGCCGCACCGGTTTCGCGCGTGCTGGTCGTGGCGCGGGCTGGCCTCGACTGCGGAAGGTGGGAAGGCGCTCCCCCGGTGGGGGTGCTGCCTCTGGAAAGCCACGCGCTGTCCGAATCGCTCAAGGCCGGGATCGCCGCACTGCACGACATGGACGGCGTCTTCGTCTTTCTGGGCGACATGCCCAGCGTACCCCACCGGATCGCGGCCGGCCTTGCTGCCGGGATCGGGCAAGGCAGTGCCGCCCTCCCGCGTCACGGCGGGAGACCGGGCCATCCGGTGCTGCTTTCCGCGCGGCTCTTTCCCGAAATCGCCACGCTCACCGGCGATGAAGGCGCAGGCCGCCTGCTGCGCGGCCGGAGCGACGTGGTCTTCGTCGAAAGCGACGATCCGGCGATCCATCTCGACATCGATCGCCCGGAGGATCTTTCGGCGCTCGGGGATGCGCGCGCGCCGTCGTCCCGGACCTGATCCGGGAAGACGGAGAATCGATACCCGACTCAGGCGCTTCCGGTCTGGCTCGACAGCAAGGCGGGATCGATGCCTTCCGCCCGCCAGGTCGCGGTCCAGCGATCCTCTACCGCGGTATCGAACAGGATTTCCGGGTGCGGATCCGCCGCGTACCAGCCGTGCTGGCGCATTTCGCCCTCCAGCTGCCCCGGCGCCCAGCCCGCATAGCCCAGCGACATCAGCCAGCGCTCCGGCCCGCGCCCCTCGGCAATGGCGCGCAGCACGTCCATCGAGGCGGAAAGCGCGCAGAGCGGATGGACCGCAATCGTGTCGCTGCCGCCCCAGTCGGTGGAATGGAGGATGAAGCCCCGGCCCGGCTCGACCGGCCCGCCTTCATGGACTTCACAGTCCGGCGCGACGCCGGGATCGATGCCCAGTTCCTCAAGGATTTCGTGAAAACGCACGCCTTCGCGCAACCGGCCGATGCCGATGCCCAGGGCTCCGTTCTCGTCATGGACGCAAAGGACGCTCACGCTGTGGTCGAAACGGGAATCGAACATGCCCGGCATCGCCAGGAGAAGCCGCCCGGATAAGTATTGTTTCTCGGTCACATCGCGAATGTAAGAGGCTGTTTGGCAATTGCACAGTGGGCATTTGCGGTGGAGTCTTTGTTGGGTGCGCTCGTCACATCCGTGACGAGCTTGCGGCACCGGCCCCATTGGACTTAGGCGCCGGTGCCGCCAAAATCCGCCCGCGGCGGATTTTCAAACAAACTCCTTTCACCGGGGACGGCACGCCGCTTGCGCTTCCCCGCAGCCGCGCCCCGTTCTATGTCCCGCCACCAAGCAAGAAGGGAAATCGCGAGTGAGCCTGCTGTTCGAACTGCCCGAAGTGCCCGCCGTCCCCGTACTTGGCCCCGTGCTGGGCGAAGAAGCGCGCTATGGCGTGCGCCGCATCTTCTGCGTCGGGCGCAACTACGCCGCCCATGCCCGCGAACTGGGCAATGCGGTCGACCGCGAGGCGCCGATCTGGTTCACCAAGACACCCGCCGCGCTCTGCCACTCGGGCGAGACGATCGCCTATCCTCCCGCCACGCAGGACTGCCACTACGAGATGGAACTCGTCGTCGCCCTGGGCGGCCACGGCTTCGAAATCGCACCGGAGCAGGCGATGGACCTGGTCTACGGCTATGCCTGCGGCCTCGACATGACCCGCCGCGACCTCCAGAACGCCGCCAAGGCCAAGGGCTATCCCTGGGACATGGGCAAGGACTTCGAGAACGGCGCCGTGATCGGGCCGATCACCCGCGCCGAAGTATTCGGGCAACCGAATGAACAGCGCATCACCCTCGCGAAGAACGGCGAGACGAAGCAGGACGCCCCCCTCTCCGAGATGATCTGGAGCCTGCCCGAACTGATCGCGGACCTTTCCCGCATGTATCACCTCGCGCCCGGCGACCTCATCTATACCGGCACGCCTGCGGGCGTCGGCCCGGTGGCGCCCGGTGACCGGCTGGAAGGCCGCGTCGAAGGGCTGGAACCCGTCGTGCTCACCATCGATCCGGCCTGACGACCGACCTGACATGACAGCATCCACCTTCCGTTTCGCATGGCTGGCGGGCTGTGCCGCGCTTTCGGCTTCCCCCGCACTGGCAGAGGAAGCCGCCGAGCCGGCCGGCGCGATCATCGTTACCGGCCACGGCCTGGAATCCGGCCCCGCCACCCCGGCCTACGATGTCCAGACCATCGAGCGGGACGCGGTGATCGCCAGCGCTTCCGGGCGGATCGAGGACGTGCTGGGCTCCGTCGCCGGTTTCTCGCAGTTCCGCCGCTCGGACAGCCGCTCCGCCAATCCTTCCTCGCAAGGCGCGACCCTGCGCGCGCTTGGCGGCAATGCGTCGAGCCGCACGCTGGTGCTGCTGGACGGGGTGCCGGTGGCGAACCCGTTCTTCGGCTATATCCCCTATAGCGCCATCGCGCCCGAGCGGCTCTCCTCCATCCAGGTGACGCGCGGCGGCGGTTCGGGCGCGTTCGGATCAGGCGCGGTGGCGGGCACCATCGAGATGACCAGCGCCGGGCCGGACCAGATCGGCGCCCTGCAAGGCAGCACCCTCGTCAACGACCGGGGCGAAACGCAGGCCTCGGCCACGGTCGCCCCGAAGCTGGGCGCGGGCTTCCTCGTCGCCAGCGTGCAGTGGGACCGGGGCGAAGGCTTCTGGACGACACCCCGGGACCAGCGCGTTCCCGCGTCCGCCCGCGCCGCCTATGACAGCTGGTCCGCCTCGCTGCGCGCCGTCGCGCCGCTGAACGAGACCGTGGAACTCCAGGCCTCCGCTCTCGCTTATGACGATCAGCGCACCCTGCGCTTCAAGGGCGCGGATTCGACCTCGGAGGGCCAGCAGGCCTCGCTGCGACTGGTCGGCCGGGGCCAATGGCAGTTCGACGTGCTCGGCTATGTGCAGGCGCAGGACTTCTCGAACGTGGTCATCAGTTCGAGCACCTACAGGAAGACGCTCGACCAGCACCGCACCCCGACCACCGCGATCGGCGGCAAGGCCGAACTGCGCCCGCCGGTGGGCGAGGATCATGTCCTGCGGATCGGCACCGACTTGCGTCTCAGCGAGGGACGCCTGCTCGAACTGCCCTACAACGCGGGCGGCGCCTTTACCGCCGTGCGCCGTGCAGGCGGCAACCAGTCCGACCTCGGCTTCTATGTCGAGGACGACTGGACCCTGGGCAATCTCGTGCTCACCGCCGGTGGCCGCGCGGACCGCTGGACGATCCGTAACGGCTTCTACCGCTCGGTCAGTCCGACAGGCGCGGTGACGCAGGACGATGCCTATGCGAATCGCTCCGGCTGGATGGGCAACGGGCGCGCCGGTCTGGTCTGGCACGCGGGCAAGGCGGTAAGCCTGCGCGCCGCCGCCTATACCGGCATGCGCCTGCCCACGCTCAACGAACTCTACCGCCCCTTCGTGGTCTTCCCGGTCACCACCGAGGCCAACCCGAACCTCAAGCCCGAACGCCTGCGCGGCTACGAGGCCGGGATCGACCTCCACCCGCTGGAGGCACTGACCCTCTCCCTCACCGCTTTCGACAACAAGGTGAAGGATGCCGTCGCCAACGTGACGCTGAACGCCGCGACGCGCGAGCGGCAGAACGTGAAGGCCATCCGCGCGCGCGGGCTGGAGGCGGCCGCCGCGCTCGATCTCGGCAAAGTCCGCTTCGACGGCTCGCTCGCCTGGACCGACGCCAAGGTTCGCGCCGACGATCCCGATCTCGACGATTCGCGCCCCTCGCAGACGCCGAAGTTCGCGGCCAGCGGCACGCTCGCCTGGCTCCCGGCGGAAGGCTGGCGTTTTGCGGCGACACTGCGCCACGTCGGCGCCCAGTACGAGGATGATCTCCAGACTTACGTGCTCCCCGCCGCGACGACGCTCGACGGCTATGTGCAGGTTCCGGTGACGCATGCCTTCTCGCTGGTGCTGCGCGCCGAGAACCTGACCGACGAGGATATCGTCACCCGCAACCAGGACGGCTCGATCGATCTCGGCACGCCGCGCACCTTCTGGGCAGGTATCCGGGTGGCCCTGCGCTGATGCCCGGCATTCCAGAGAACGACGTCTCAGAGAACGGCGGGCCGTGCATCAGCACCGCCCCGTCGCAGGGCGCATACTGGCGCGGCGGCGCCTGCGCGCATATGGAGGCCGGATGCCGCGCCTGACCGTCAACGATCATCCGGTCGAAATCGCCATGGATCCGCAGATCCCCCTGCTCTGGGCGCTGCGTGACGGGGCGAATCTCACCGGAACCAAGTATGGTTGCGGCGTGGGAGACTGCGGCGCCTGCACCGTGCTCGTAGACGGCGCCGCGCTGCGTGCCTGCCTCGTCACCCTGGGCGAATGCGAAGGCCGCTTCGTCACCACGATCGAGGGGCTTTCGGCCGACCGCTCGCATCCGATGCAGCAGGCCATGGTCGCCGAACAGGCGATCCAGTGCGGCTTCTGCACGCCCGGCATCGTCATCGGCGGCGCCGCGCTGCTCGCCCGCAATGCCGATCCCAGCGAGGCGGAGATTCGCGAGGCCATCCCCAACCTCTGCCGCTGCGGGGTCTATCCGCGCCTGATCGCCGCCGTGCAGCGCGCCGGGAAAGTCATGCGCCGCGAGGAAACGATCAGCGCCGCCCCGGCCCCCGGCATCGCCCCGCGCGACGCCGCCCGCAAGGTGCCCGCGCTCGCCCCGTTGAAGCTGGCCCCGCCGAAAACGACATCATCCGAACGACAGGAGAAACGCCCGTGAAGGCGACCATCTGGCACAACCCGAAATGCGGCACTTCGCGCAAGACGCTGGCGATCCTTGAGGAAACGCCTGGCCTGGATGTCGAAGTGATCGAATATCTCAAGACCCCGCCATCGGCCGAAAAGCTGGCCCAGCTCTACCGCGATGCCGGCATCAACCCGCAGCAGGGCCTGCGCCTTCGCGGCACCGACGCCGCCGAGCGCGGCTTGCCGGAAGCGGACGACGCTGCGGTTCTGGCCGCCATGGCCGCGGAGCCTGCGCTGATCGAACGCCCCCTCGTGGAAACCGAAAAGGGCGCCAGGCTTTGTCGTCCTCAGGAAAAGGTCCACGAGATTCTGTAATCTCCACGTAACATAGGGTCGACGCTTGCTTGCATTGTCGGCCCCGATCTGTCACCGAATCGCCCTTCGCCGGACGACAACAAAAGCGAGAGCTTCCTCCAGCATGACCAGTACCGAGCTTGCCCGAGAGGCGCTGCCCCAGCGGATCAAGCGGAAGATCAAACACAGCCTTGGACCCTGGGGCGTGTTCATCGAAGGCTTCCTGCGCAATCCCGTGATGGTCGGTTCGATCGTTCCGTCCTCGCGCTTCACGATCAACCGCATGCTTGGCCCCGTAGACTGGGCCAACTGCAAGCTCTTCGTGGAATACGGCCCCGGAGTCGGCACGTTCTGCCGCCCGGTGCTCGACCGCCTGGGCCGCGACGGCCAGCTGATCGTGATCGACACGAACCCGCTGTTCATCGACTACCTGCGCCGCACGATCACCGACAGCCGCTTCATCGCGGTGCTCGGCTCGGCGGCCGACGTCGAGGACATCGTGCGTGCCCACGGCCATAAAAAGGCGGACTACGTGCTGTCCGGCTTGCCCTTCTCGACCCTGCCCGACGGCGTCGGCCCGGCCATCGCCTCCGCCACCTACCGCGTCATCCGCAAGGGCGGCGCCTTCCTGGTCTACCAGTTCACGCCCAAGGCGCGCGAATTCATGGCCCGCCACTTCAAGCGGATCGACAACGGCATGGAAGCCATCAACGTCCCGCCCTGCTTCCTGTTCTGGGGTTGGAAGGACGAAGATTGAGGTTTTGGCCCGCAAGGACGTTTCCCTGCGGCACCCGACAAAACAAAAAGGCCGGTGCGATGAGCGCCGGCCTTTTTGTTATTCCCCTCACTCGAAGGTCTGTGCGGCGCGTTCGTCGCCCGGCCCGGCGAGCTGGCGGTGGACCTGCGCGATCACAGCCACGAAATAGAGCGCCATGATCGTCGCCATGATCGATTCGACCACGGCCGCCACTACCTTCACCACTTCGGCAGGCGCCAGCAGCGTGACCGGCAGGGTCAGGATATTGCCGAAGATCATCAGCACCACCATGGCCAGCCCCAGCAGGGCATAGAACCCCAGCAGGCGCGCGGTGTTACCCTTGGTCAGCGTCCACGACCGGCCGAGCGCCAGGATCGGGTTGAGCGTCTTCTCCACCGCGACCACGGGCGCCGTCACCGAAAAGCGCACGAAGACCGCCACCGCGAAGACCAGCGCAACGGCAATGCCGATCGCCGCCCCCATATTGCCGCCTACCGCACCGAGCACGCCCGCCACGACCAGAACCGCCGCGCCCAGCCCCATGCCGAGCAGGATCTGCGCGACGAGATAGGGCAGCAGGCCCTTCACGCCCGCACGGATCGCCTCGCCCACGGTCGGGCGGCGGTCGCTGTCGAGCAGGCAGAGCAGCGAAAGGGTGCCAAGTGCCTGGAACAGCGCGATGGGAATCATCACCGGCAGGATCGTGCCGTAGTAGGCCTTGACCGCCGCCATGACCTGCTGCTCGTTCATGCCCGTGCCCATTTCCGGTTGCGGAAAGAAGATCGCGAAGACGAGCTGCGGCAACAGGAAGAACACGCCCGCCAATGACAGGACAACCTCCCGATTCGCGGAAACCGCTTGGGATGCCTGGGTCCAGGCCCTGTTGCTGTCGAACTTCATAACTGCTCCTGATGCCGCCATATCGGCTCCGGCGTTTCAAAGACACTTGATAACCGCAGGGAATGACGCCACGCAACGCGGCATGACTCTTCCCTCCACGCTTCCCGGTGATATCGAACTGCGCATCAGCGCCGAGCCCGTACCCTACCGCGCCGCGCTGGAGGAAATGACCGAGCGCAACGCGCAGATCGCCGCCGGAGAAGCGCGCGAGCTGATCTGGCTGCTCGAACATCCGCCGGTCTATACCGCCGGCACCAGCGCCGACCTTGCCGAACTGCTCGACCCGCGCTTCGAAGTGGTCGAGGCGGGACGCGGCGGGCGCTATACCTATCACGGCCCCGGCCAGCGCGTCGCCTATGTCCTGCTGGACCTGCGCAAGCGCGCCCGCGACGCGCGCGGCTTCGTCCATGGCCTCGAAGGCTGGGTGATCGACACGCTCACCGACTTCGGCGTCGAGAGCTTCCGCAGCGAGGGCCGCATCGGCATCTGGACGAAGGATGTCGACGGGGGCGAGGCCAAGATCGGCGCGATCGGCGTGCGCATCCGCAAATGGGTGACGATGCACGGTTTCGCGGTCAATATCCGCCCGGACCTTTCGCATTTCACCGGCATCGTGCCTTGCGGAATCGAGGAATTCGGCGTGACCAGCCTCTCGCGCCTCGGACAGGAGGTTGACTTCGCCACTTGGGACGAAGCGCTGATCGCCCGCGCGCCCGCCTTCCTTGCCGCGCTCGATCGCCCCTGCCCCCCGGAGAAGCCTGCATGACCCCGCCCCGGACCGCCTCCCCGAAGCTGGCCCTGCTGGCGGCTTGCGCCTGCCTCGCACTCGGCGCCTGCAAGAAAGAGGAAAGCCCCTCCCAGCAGGCTGCGGCAGGGGCGAAGATCCTGCCCCGCTCGGTCGGGGACGACATGCTGCCTTACGACACGGTGCGCTCGCAGTCGCCGCTGGCTGCGCCCGAGGCCGCCACGCGCGGTTCGAGCGCCCCGCGCGCTGCCGCCAGCGAAGCGGCAGCCCCCGAAGACAGCGCCGCAGATGCGGCTGCGGCCGCAGCCGCCGATGTGGAAGCCGCGGCCGCAAGGCCTGTTCAGTAAGTAACCGAAACGATCAGGCGCTCATTACAGCGCCTTTTCGTAGACGGCGTATTCGCGGTTCACCTTGCTGTCGATGGCGCCCGCGATGGCGACCATGCCCTGGTTGTCGTCCAGGACCCAGCCGATCTCGGCGCGCTTCGCCCCGAACTTGGCGGTGGCGGAGCGGCGGATGTACTCGATCATCATGAAGGCCAGCTGGCTGGCCAAACGCGAGGACTGGAGCTTCTTGCGCACGCCCATCAGCGGCACGCGCATATCGGCCGGGTTGGGTTTGCGCAGCCAGAGCAGCAGCCTGATCAGGCCGAAGATGCCCGGCTTGCCCTTGGGTCCGTTGAAGCGCTTCTGCGCCTGGTTGAGGTCCGGCCAGGTCATCATGAAGGCCACCGGCTCGCCTTCGTATTCGGCGATGCGGATCAGGCTGGGATGGACCAGCGGCTTCAGCGCCTTGCCGGTATATTCGATTTCCTTCTCGGTGAAGGGCACGAAGCCCCAGTTGTCCGACCAGGCATCGTTGAGGATATCGCAGATCAATGCCGCTTCCTCGTCGAAGCGCTTGGGATCGACTTCGCGGATGCGGATCTTGGCATTCTTCTCGCCCGAGGCGACGATGCGCTGCACAAGCGGTGGGAACTGCTTCGACACGTCTAGATCGTAAGTGTAGAGCGTCTTCACCCGCTCGTAACCGGCACCCTCGATCCAGGGACGATAGGCCGAATCGTGGTGCGCCATCATGACCATGGGCGCGTGATCGTGCCCAAGCACCTGCAGGCCCGGCTCTTCCCAGACCGACAGGTTCATCGGCGCCAGAACGCGGGTCATGCCCTCTTCGCGCAGCCACTGTTCGGCAGCGGCGATCAGCGCGCGGGCCGCTTCCTCGTCCTCGGCCTCGATCGCGCCCCAGTTGCCGGTGCCGGGACCCATGCCCTGCTCCGCCGGCTGTTTCAGCGCCAGTTCATCGATGTGCGCCGATATGCGCCCGACGACTTCATCGCCCCGCTTTGCCAGGAAAAGCTGGCCGTGGGCATGGTCCCAGAACGGATTCTTGCCGGGCGTGAACTTGGAAATCTCTTCCGAGCGCAGATTGGGCACCCAGTTTTGATCTGTCGCATTGTGCCGATAAGCGTAATCGACAAAGGCAAGCCTGTCAGCCTTGCTGGAAACGGGTGTGATGACTAGTTCGGCTTTGGCCACGATCCTGCCTTTGTTCCGCCTTATGGGAATTGCTTGGATCGCGACCTGCGGTCGGTCCCGGCACCTTGTCAAGCGGGACCGCAGGCAAGGCCGCCCGCAAAACACGCATCGGGCCGTTTATGCCCGGAGACTTTGGACTAGAATTGTATGATTGCCCAGGAAGCCATCGATCGGTCGCCGCAGACGGCGCGTGAAACGCCGCTTTCGCGCGAAGCCGCCCGCCCGCGTTCGTCGGAAATCCCCGACGACAAGGCGATGCTGCGCGCCGCCGTCGAACTGACGCGCGACATTTCAGAGGCCCGGCCCGGAATCTACTGGCCCGACATGCTGGTCTCGGCCGTGGTCGGCTACGGCGCGCTTGCCGCCGCGATCCTGGTGGAGAACACCTGGGCCATGGTCGCCTTCGGCCTGCTTTCGGCGCTGGCGCTCTACCGCGCGCTGCTGTTCATCCACGAACTGACCCATATCCACCGCGATGCCCTGCCCGGTTTCCGCTTCGCGTGGAACTTGCTGGTCGGCATCCCGATGCTGATCCCCTCGCTGATGTACGAGGGCGTCCATACGATCCACCACACGCGCACCCGTTACGGCACGGTCGAGGATCCCGAATACCTGCCGCTCGCGCTGATGAAGCCCTGGAGCCTGCCGGTCTTCGCGCTCACCGCGATCCTGCTGCCGGTGGCGCTGCTGATCCGTTCGGCCGTGCTGGTGCCGCTGGGTGCGGTGATCCCGCCGCTGCGCAAGCTGGTCTGGGGCCGCGCCTCGGCCCTTGCCATCAACCCGCAGTTCACCCGCCGCCCGCCCGAGGGCAAGTTCGCGCGCATGGTGTTCTGGCAGGAAGTGGGCTGCTCGGTCTGGGCCATCGCCGTCCTCGCCGCCAGCTATGCCTATGGCTGGCGCCCGCTGCTGATCGCGCTCTGCGTCGTCTCGCTGACCGCCTTCCTCAACCAGGTCCGCACGCTCGTGGCCCATCTCTGGGAAAACGACGGAGACGCCATGACGGTGACCGCGCAGTACCTCGATTCGGTGAACGTGCCCCCGCCGGCCAAGTTCTCGGAACTCTGGGCCCCGGTCGGCCTGCGCTATCACGCGCTGCACCACCTGCTGCCCTCGATGCCCTATCACTCGCTGGCGGAGGCGCACCGCCGTCTGGCCGCCGAGTTCGGATCGGGATCGACTTATGCGAAGGCGAACTATCCGGGCCTCATGCCGCTGCTCGGCCGCCTTGCCCGGAGCACCATGGGTTCACATTGAGCCCATACCTCCGAAACGAAAAAGCCCCGCCGTTTCGCGGGGCTTTTTTTATTCCTCGGTGCGGATCAGCACCGTCTCGCCGATCAGGGCAAACAGCACGAAAGGCGCCCAGGCCGCGATCAGGGGTGGATATCCGCCGAAGTTCCCCATCGCCAATGCCGCATTGTCGAGCACGAAATAGGCAAAGCCAAGCGCCATGCCGATGATGGCACGGATCAGGAGCTGGCCGGAACGCGCCAGACCGAAGGCGGCAACCGCCCCCAGCAGCGGCATGAGCACCGAAGAGAACGGGCCGGACAGCTTGTGCCACCAGGCCGCCTCAAGCTCGCTGGTGCGGCGCCCCGCCACTTTCATGGCCTCGATCGAGGAGGACAGCTGGACCAGGTCTTCCGAATCGGCATCGACCTTGGAGATCATGATCTTTTCGGGCGTGATGCCGGGAGCGAGCACGGTCGCGCCGAGCGTGGTGGTGGTCGTGGTCGCCACGTCGAACCGGGTCGGGCTCTCGAACCGCCAGCCGGGATTGGCGAAAGCCGCGCGATCGGTGCGATACTGCTCGGTGATCATGCCGTCGGCGTTGCGGCGATAGAAGGTCACGCCGTGCAGCACCATGCGCGCGCCCTGCCCTTCAAGGCTGGAGGCCATCAGCAGGTCGCGTCCGTCGGCCAGGTAGAGGTTCGCCTTGACGCCGGGATCCTTCGGGATCGGCCCGTATTTCACCGCCTGCCAGGCATTCAGCGTCGCGGTGGAGCGGGTGACGACCCTCTCGTTGAAGCCCAGGCTGACCAGCGAAATGATCAGCGCGGTCAGGATCAGCGGTGCCAGCACCTGATGCGCGGAAAGCCCGGAGGCCTTCATCGAGATGACCTCGCTGTTCTGGTTCAGCGTCGCCAGGGTGATGATCGTTGCCAGCAGCACCGAATAGGGCAGGAACCGCGCGATCAGCTGCGGCACGCGCAAGGTCACGTAGTAGAGCAGCTGTTCCTGGCCATTGCCGGGAAAGGCCAGGATGTCGCCGCTCTCACCCAGCAGGTCCAGCATCTGGAGCACCAGCACCAGCATGAACAGCACGGCCAGGATGCGCGTGAAGAACAGGCGCGCAAGATACAGGGTCAGCGTGCGCGAGGGGAAGAATTCCATCTGCATCTCAGGAAGCGTCCGCTGGTTCTGGCATGATCGGGCCGCGCTTGCTGCGCTTCAGCAGCGACTTGAGCCGCTTGACGATGATCTCGGCGCCCTTCTCGAGCCAGCCGATCGCCTGACCGCCGGGAACGTAGGCGACGCGCCAGTACATCCACAGGATCAGCGCGGCGAAGACGAAGAACGGGCCCCAGAGACCGAGGATCGGGTTCATCTTGCCCAGCGAGGCCACATCCGCCGCGTACTGGTTCACCTTGTGATAGGCCACGACCATGACGATGGAGACGAACAGGCCCAGCGCGGATGTGGAGCGCTTTGGCGGGATCGCCAGCGCCACCGCCAGCAGGGGCAGCAACAGCATCATGATCACTTCGACCATGCGATAATTGAAGTTCGCCTGGCTGGAGATCCGCTCTTCCTTGGGCAGATCCTTGTTCCAACCGAGCTTCGCGAGTTCCGGCAGCAGGTATTCCCGCTCCGAACCCCCGCGCTTGCGGAATTTCTCGATCTGCGGAAGATCGATCGGCAGGTCATGCCGCGTGAACGACAGGACGCGCGGCTCCTTGCCCGGCATGTCCTGGATGATCTGGCCCTGGTCCAGCCGCAGGATGATCGTGTCCGGCGCGCCCTTCAGTGCCAGGAACTGGCCTTCGCGGGCGGAGATGGACAGGACCTGCCCTTTCTCGTTGGCGACGCGCGCGAAAATGCCGATCAGCCGGCGGCCGTTGTCGCGGCTTTCATCCACGCGCAGCGCGATCCGGTCCTTGAGCGCATTGAACTCACCCACCTTGATCGAAGCGCCGAGCGCGCCCGATTTCAGCTCGTAGTTCAGTTCCTCGTAGTAGTAGCGGGCCAGCGGCTGGAGATAGCCGACGATCGCGAAATTCAGCGCCGCCAGCAGCAGCGCCAGAATGTAGGGCACCCGCAGGAGCCGCGTATAGCTGAGGCCCACCGCCCGCATGACGTCCAGTTCGCTGGACGTCGCCAGCTTGCGGAAGGCCAGCAGGATGCCCAGCATCAGCCCGAGCGGGATCGCGAGGCTGGCATATTCGGGCAGCAGGTTGGCCAGCATCTTGAAGACGACGCCGATCGGACCGCCTTCGGTGGCGACGAAATCGAACAGGCGCAGCATCTTGTCGAGCACGAGCAGCGACGCCGCGAGCACGAAGATGCCGAGCATCGGCATCAGCACGAGGCGAAAGATGTAGCGATCTATGGCGCTGAGGAATTTCACGCTGAAAGTTTCACCGGGGGCGTCGTCATAAAACCGTGAACCCATGCCCTTAACCGGTTGGCGCCAAGGGGCAAAGCGAATTGTCTCGCCGGGTTCCGCCTTCCCCACAAGTCATCCCCGGCAAAACGACCAGCCGGAGCGGGGCAGCGGCGAGACGTGAGGCTGGCGGAAAGACCTGATAGCATATGGGGGAATGCCGGAAATCCCGGATTTAACCCAAGGTTTCACGCCATGTCGCTGTTACATGGGCGCTCCGGCGATTGCATTTCCCCTGCGGAGCGCGTCATGGCGCGGGCAAGTCGCAAAGGCGCCGGGCAACGATCCGGCGCCGCCCCCCCGAAAGATCGTCCCGTGCAACAACCCGAAGCGCAGGCGCTGATCGCTGCCTGCCGCAATCTTGTCGATTTCGCGGATCCCCTCGTCGAAAGGGAACTTCTGGCTTTTGCCCGCCGCGCCCGCACCGCCTCGCGCGGCGAAGCGGCCACGGTCGTCCGCGAGGCCGTGCTCATCCTGGGCCGCTGGGGCCGCGTGGCCGCTCCCGCGTGCTGGGCCGAACGCGAAGAGCGCACCGCACGGCTGCTGGGCGACGGAATTTGCGGAAGGGCGGCAGTGACCTTGCTGCCGCAGGGCGTGTCCTATGAAGTGGAAACCTTGAGCCCGCTGCACGACTGGGCAGGCATCTCGGTATCGGAGCTGGAGATCACCGCGGAAGCGACCGCGCATTCCGTGGCCGCAGCCGTGGTCGCGGCATTGTTCCAGGCGATCGCAAAGGCATTCCGCCAGGCAGCCGAAAACGGAGCGAGGCGGGAATCGGAAAAAAGCGAAATCGCGGCGAGCTGATCGGTGCCCGGCCCTTCAGAGCGCGACGGCTTTTTCGAGGTTACTCAGGCCTTCTCGAGAGTACACTGCAGCGGATGCTGGTTCTGCCGGGCGAAATCCATCACCTGGTTCACCTTGGTTTCGGCAATTTCATAAGGAAATATGCCGCAGACCCCGACGCCCTTCTGGTGGATGTGCAGCATCACGCGGGTGGCCTGTTCAATGTCCATATGGAAGAACCGCTTGAGCACCATGACCACGAACTCCATCGGAGTGTAGTCGTCATTGAGCATCAGGACCTTGAACTGGCTGGGCTTTTTCGGCTTCGCGCGGGTCTTGGTGGCGATGCCGAGCTGATCGTCCCCATCCGAATCGCCGCCGTCTGAATCTCCACTGCCCGAATCCGCATCATCGGCGGCAACTACAGGAGTGGTACGGCCCGCTGCGGCGCGCGGCGACACGCTGTGCGCAGGCACGGGAACGGGCAGTCTGGAATCGGCAACAAGGGATCGCATGATGACAGAATATCGTATTGCGCCGCCCGGAAACAAGATGCCCTGTCCGGTTCGGCGTCCATTTAGGTCATGAAGGCCGTTCTATCACGGCAGAACGGTCGGATGGGATACCCCACCCGACCGTCCTTGATGCAGGCGAAAGTCGTCCGGTGCGGCTCAGGCCGCGACCTGGCGCGCCTTCTCCACGGCAACGCTGACGCGGCCCGAGATCGGCGCCATCGTGTCGCTGAAGAGCTTGAGAGCGGCCTCGCTGTTCTTCGAACCGTAAGCGACGGCGCTGTCGAAGTTCTTGCGCATGATGTCGCCCTGGAGCTTGAAGAAGTCGGTCGGCGACTTGGCGGCCGCGAGTTCCTTGATGTCGCCCGTGAGGGTTTCGAACGCGGTGCGGCTTTCGGCCACGATTTCCGAACCGAAGCCCTGGAGGCCTTCGGCGAAGATCTTGCCCGATTCGATCACGGCCTCGACGTTGCCCTTGGCGAAGTCACCGGCTTCGCCGAACGCGACCGAGCTCTTTTCGAAAGCGGCCTTGGCCTTGGCCTGGGCTTCGGTCACGGCATCCTGGAATCCGGCGAAGTTAGCGCTAATGTCCATTGTTTTTTCCTCGAGGATGAAGGGATTAAACAGTCCTGCAAACGTATTCGTCTTGGGTTCGGCGGTCTTCGCCGCCTTGCTTGCTACTGGAGGCACCGCCGCCGGAGCGGGCTTGGCCTTGGCAATCGTTGTAACCGGCTTCGCCTGAGCCGTTGTAACCGGCTTCGCCTGAGCAGGCTTTATGACCGGCTTCGCCGCTGCGACCTTGGTCTTCGCCGCAGCAACTTTGGCCGGAGCCTTGGTTACGGCGGGCTTGGCCGCCTGCGCTGCCGCGACGGGCGGCTTCACCGCGGCCGGCTTGGCAGGTTTCGCAGCCTTGACCTTCGCAGGTTTGGCGACTTTCGCCGGAGCCGGCTTGGGCGCTACCGCCTTTTCGGTTACCGCCTTGGTCGAAACCGATTGCGGTAATCCGGGAAGAGTCTGGCCCGGAGGAGTTTGAGACGGAGCGGGCTTGGCGACCGCAGGCGAGACATCGGCCGACTTCGCCGCAGGCGCGGCTGCCTCCGGCTTGGTTTCGACTTTCGCCGCTTCAACCTTGGCATCGGCAACGGGTTTGGCCGACGTTACCGGAGTCTTTGTTACCGGGGTCTTTGCCGCTGCGGCTTCATAGGCCTTTGCAGCGAGCGCTTCGTCTTTCGTCTCTTCCTGACCGGCCATGTGACACTTCCTGCTTTCTGCTGGCATTCGGGTCTCGGGCGGATCGCGGGCGGGAAGCGTGCAAGAGCGATCAATATACGCTCAGGCCAACCTCTCCCGACTGCGATTCGAAAAATGCGATTCGAAAAAGTCTTTGCTGCGATGCACAATATGGCCTTGCAGATGCGAAGTCAATCGGTTCATGTTGCAGTGCAGCATGGACTGAGCAGCGCCATCCATGCCGCAAAATCGGCAGCGCACGCGGTGATCAGGCATCCCCTCCGGGACAGTCATTCTCTCTTCCGCGAACGTCTTAGCGTCTGCGAAAGTTCCAGAAAATACGGAGAAATATCTGGATCGGCGCTTTTCTTGCGGAACCGATGCGCGATCCCCGAAGCCGCCGATGAGATCGGCTGCCCGGTAGATCGCGCAAGGATACCACCGGATCGCGCATGAAATTGCCACCGATCCGAAAGCAGTTTTCGGCGCAAGCCCCGCCCGTTTCGGCGCGCGGCCTTAGGACCGGTCCTACCGCATCGTCACGTAGCGGCCGGGTGCATCCTCGATGACCTTGTCGCCGCGTCCGCCCGACCGACGCTTGCCGCGCGCGGGCACTTCATCGCCGCCGAGATCGCGAAGCCACTGCGCCCAGTGCGGCCACCAGCTGCCCGGATGCTCCTTCGCCCCCTCGACGAATTCCTGCAAGGTGTCCGGCCGCCCCTCGTTCACCCAGTACTGATACTTGTTCGAGCTGGGCGGATTGACCACGCCTGCGATGTGCCCCGATCCCGCCAGCAGGAAGGTCCAGGGCCCGGCGAGATAGTGCGTGAGCTTCCAGACGCTTTCCGGCGGCGCGATATGGTCTTCGCGTCCGGCCTGGATGAAGATCGGCGCCGCAATGCGGTGAAGGTCGATCGGCACGCCGCAGGCCTGCATCGAATCCGCCACGACCAGCCGGTTGTCGCGGTAGAGATCGCGCAGGTAGTCGCGGTGCCAGCGCGCCGGAAGGTTGGTGACGTCGCCGTTCCAGTGCAGCAGGTCGAAGGCCGGATAGTCCTCGCCCTTGAGGTAGTTCTTCTCGACGTAGCTCCAGATCAGGTCGTTGCCGCGCAGGATGTTGAAGGTCGCGGCCAGGTATCGCCCGTCGAGGTAGCCTTCGGGCGAGAGCTTGCCGAGGGTCTCGATCTGCTGGTCGTCCACGAAGTTCTTGAGGTCGCCCGCATCCTCGAAATCGACTTGCGCGGTGAAGAAGGTGGCGCTCGCCACTTTCTCCGCCTCGCCCTTGCGTGCCAGCACCGCAAGCGTCGCCGCCAGCGTCGTTCCGGCCACGCAGTAGCCGATCGTGTGAACGGAAGGCACGCCCAGCCTTTCGCGCACCACGTCGATCGCCTCGCCCTGCGCGGCAATGTAGTCGTCCCACACCAGATCCGCCATCGAGGCATCGGCGGACTTCCACGAGACCATGAACACGGTGATCCCCTGCTCCACCGCCCAGCGCACGAAGCTCTTCTTGGCGTTGAGGTCGAGGATGTAGAACCGGTTGATCCAGGGCGGGAAGATCAGCAGCGGCGTCTTCAGCACCTTGTCGGTGGTGGGGGTGTACTGGATCAGCTGGTAGAGCGGCGTTTCGAACACCACCTTGCCGGGCGTCACCGCGATATTCTCTCCCAGCACGAAAGCGCCGGGACGGGTATGGGTGAGCTGGCCCTTGCGCATGTCGTCGAGCATGTTCTCGAAGCCGCGCACAAGGCTTTCGCCCTTGCTGCGATTGGCCGCTTCCAGCGCGACGGGATTGGTCAACGGGAAGTTCGCCGGGCTCAGCGCATCGACCATAGCGCGGGTGGCGAACAAGAGCTGCGCCTTCCTGGCCGGTTCAAGACCCTCGGCCGCCTCGGCCATGCCCAGAAGTTCGGCCGAGAGCAGCAGGTAGACCTGGTGGAGCACGGCGAAGAAGGGCTGGCGGCGCCATTCGGGGTCGGCGAAACGCCGGTCGCGCAGCGGCAGTTGGGGCTCTCCATCCTGCACTTTCGCGCCTGCATTAGGACCGAGCCCATATTGCCCCAGCACGGCATTGATGAGCGCCGACACCCCGTTCCACAGCCGCTGCTGCACGTCCGGGCTGGCCAGCGGCAATTGCCGCAGGACGCCTTCGCCGGTGGCGATCCACTTGATCGGATCGGCATAGTGCGGCGGGCTGTCCTTGGCTTTGCCGAGCTGTTCGACCTGGTACTCGGTCCATATGGTGTGCATGCGGCTGGCGATCTGCGCCCACTGCACGGCGCTTTCCGCCTCCGGCGAACCTTCGGCCGGAACGAGCTGGCCGAACAGCCCGGTGATCTGCCCCAGGGCGTCCTCCATGGACTTGCCCATGGCGTTCCCCATGACCTTCTGGGCCTGACTGCGAAACAATTCGGCCATGCTATCGGTGGCATCGGTCGCCATATGCGCTGCAACTCCGGTGCATCTCGGGAGACCCGGACGAATCCCCTCGCCTGCTGTTCCTATCGACTGCCCGCGCGAACGCCAACCGGACAAAAGTTGCGCAATCCACCGTTTGCGACTCTCACAATTGCGCATCGGCCATTTGCGCTCGGGCTTTATTCCCCTACAGGAACCCGCGCGGCAACTTCGCCGTGTGTTTTATGGATTCTCAGAGGTCATGGAAGACGAGTTCTACCGCATCAAGCGTTTGCCGCCCTACGTTATCGCCGAAGTCAACGCGATGCGTCATGCGGCACGCCAGGCGGGCAAGGACATCATCGACCTCGGCATGGGCAACCCGGACCTGCCGCCGCCCGCCCACGTGATCGACAAGCTGTGCGAAGTGGCCCGCAAGGACGACGCCCACGGCTATTCGGCCTCCTCCGGCATTCCCGGCATCCGCAAGGCCCAGGCGAACTATTACGGCCGCCGCTTCAACGTCGATCTCGATCCCGAGACCGAAGTGGTGATGACCATGGGTTCGAAGGAAGGCCTCGGCAGCCTCGCCACCGCGATCACCGCGCCGGGCGATGTCGTGCTGGCCCCCAACCCCAGCTATCCGATCCACACTTTCGGCTTCATCATCGCCGGGGCGACGATCCGCTCGGTGCCGACCACGCCCGACGAGCGCTACTGGCAGTCGCTCGACCGCGCGATGGCCTTCACGGTGCCGCGCCCCTCGATCCTGATCGTCAACTACCCCTCGAACCCCACGGCGGAGACGGTGGACCTGGCTTTCTACGAGCGCCTCGTCGCCTGGGCGAAGGAGAACAAGGTCTGGATCCTGTCGGACCTCGCCTATTCCGAACTCTATTTCGACGGCAACCCGACCCGCTCGATCCTGGAAGTGCCGGGTGCGAAGGACGTGGCGGTGGAGTTCACCTCGATGTCCAAGACGTTCTCGATGGCCGGCTGGCGCGTCGGCTTCGCGGTGGGCAACCCGAAGCTGATCGCCGCGCTCAAGCGCGTGAAGTCCTACCTCGACTACGGCGCCTTCACGCCGATCCAGGCGGCGGCCTGCGCCGCGCTGAACGGCCCGCAGGACATCGTCGAGAAGAATCGCAATCTCTACCAGAAGCGCCGCGACGTCATGGTCGAGGCCTTCGGCCGCGCCGGTTGGGACATTCCCAGCCCCAAGGCCTCCATGTTCGCCTGGGCGCCGCTGCCGCCCGCGCTGAAGGAGATGGGCAGCCTCGAATTCTCGAAGCAGCTCCTGACCGAGGCCGAAGTCGCGGTGGCGCCCGGCGTGGGCTACGGAGAGGACGGCGAAGGATTCGTTCGCATCGCCATGGTGGAGAACGAACAGCGCCTCCGCCAGGCCGCGCGCAACATCAAACGCTTCCTCGCAGCCAGGGGTGTAAACACCCCGGCAGAGTGAATTCAGGCTTGCAGGCGGGCGATGACAGGGTTTTCATAGCCCGCCTGTAAGAATTTAGGTGTTGTCCCCTAGGGGCATTATCCCGGTATATAGGCCCTGTTTTCACCACTGACGGAACAGATTGGGGGGGGAATGACCTATCTGGGAAAGAGTGAGTGCCACGCACCAAGGTTTCGATGGCTGGCACCCGACAAGATATCCGAACGACTTGACCTGCAGCGCTGCGGCTGGATCCTCGATCCCGAGGGCGTGCCTGCCACCAATTGCGTCGGCCTGATCGACGCCGCGAATCTCGACAGCGTCGGCTGGATGCAGGTGCTCTCCTGGCTCATGCCGGAAGCGCGCCGCTGCGTTCTCGTCGCAGGCGTCAGCGAAGCGCACGATCGCACCTCGCTCCTGCAGATCGGCTTCGGCGACGTCGTGACCGAACGGATCGAGATCGAGGAACTGGGCGCCCGCGCCAACCGCCTTGCGCAGTTCAACGAATGGCTGCCGCGCACCCGCCGGGTCGGGCGGCTCACGCTGGACCTCTTGGCGCGCGAGGCTTTCGGGGACGGCAAGCCGCTCAATCTCAACCCGCGCGAATTCGCGCTGGTCTGGCGCCTGGCCGATTCGATCGACCAGTTCGTCAGCAAGCAGGCGCTGATCTACGACGTCTGGCGCATGGGTTTCGTGCCCGAGACGAACAGCGTAGCAGTCCACATGTCGCGCCTGCGCCGCAAGCTGGCCTTCGTGGGGCTGGCCGGGATTATCGAGACCTCGCCCAGCGGCGGTTATCGCCTGCGCATGCCTGACGAGACGGTCGCCCCGGAGCGCAGCGCCCCGACTCCGGCCCCAGCCCCGGCGCGTTCACTCGCCAAAGCCACGGGGCCTGCCACCCTCGCGCATTGACAGGCGTTCGGGGTCACCCGCCCTGCCCGCGTCAATCGCGCGCCGGGCGGGCGGCCTGAAGCGCCGCAAGGTCGCCGGGCGTGTTGACGTTGGCGATAGTCTCCGGGATCTCCACCAGGCGCGCGCCGATCCGCTCGGCGAAACCGCGCATCGCATGGCGCTCGTCGCTGCGCAGCAGGTCTTCCAGCGCTTCCCATGCCGATGCGGGCCAGATGCCGATCACCGGCTGCTGGGCAAGACAGGCGGGCGCCGGTCCCAGCAGCGCGGGCAGATCGGGCGGCAGGGAAACCGCATCGACCCCGCAGCTCAGCACGAATTCGTAGTCTTCGTCGCGCGCGGCATGAAGCGCCGCCGCCAGCCCGCCCAGCGGCCCCATGCCCGGCCTCGGCCAGTCCGGCAGGGTGGGTGCAGGCGCGGTTTCCCGTCCGACCACGACGACTTTCTCGCTCCAGCCGGACAGCATGTCCACGGCAAGCGCGATCAGCGTATGGCCGCCGAATTCGGCCAGCGCCTTGTCGCTGCCGAAGCGGCTGGACAGTCCTCCGGCAAGAACGGCTCCGAGAATCATGCCTGCGTCCTTTCCGATCGCCGCGACGGGAATAAAGACCGTAATCTAGGCCCTTCTGGAAAATGCCCAAGCGGACTTTTCGTTGCCAAGCCCGCCCTTGCATTCCCATGCAACCTGGCCTCCAATCGCGTCGATGAAGACGCTCGTCGCACCCGATCGCCTGCTGGACCAGGGCCTTGCCCGCCTCCGCACCCGCTTCTCGATCCCTGACGGTTTTCCGGCCGAAGTGTCCAGCGCGGCAGAGCGTGCGGCCGCAAAGCGCCCGGATCGCCATGCCGATCGCACCGCCCTGCCCTTCATGACGCTGGACCCGGCCAGTTCCACCGACCTCGACCAGGCTTTCGCGATCGAGACGAGCGGCGCCGACAAGTTGCTCCACTATGCCATTGCCGATGTCGCCTGGTTCGTGGAGGACGGCGATCCGCTGGACCAGGAAGCATGGCGGCGTGGAACCACCACCTATCTGCCGGACGGCAAGGCCAGCCTCTACCCGCCCGCCCTCTCCGAAGGCGCCGCCAGCCTCCTCCCGGATGTGGACCGGCCCGCCATCGTCCTGACCGTCAGGATCGATCCGGGCGGTGAATCGCGGCTCGACGGCGTCGAACGCGCCCTCATCCGCAGCCGCGCCAAGCTCGCCTACGAAACCGTGCGCGACGACGATCTCCCCGACGGGTTTCTGGAGATATTCCGCCGGATCGAACGGGCAGAGGACAGGCGCGGCGCCCAGCGGGTCGATCCCCCGGAGCAGGTGGTGGAAAAAGACGATACCGGCGGCTTTTTCCTCGGGTTTCGGCCGCAATTGCCTTCGGAGCGCCGCAATGCGGCGCTGTCGCTGGCGGCCAATCTTGCCGTCGCGCAGGCCATGCTGGAAGCGGGAACCGGCCTGTTCCGCGTCATGGCCCTCCCCGACGCCAAGGCTGAAGAGCGCCTGCGCGCCAGTGCGCTGGCGCTGAAGCTGTCATGGCCGCCCGCCATGCCGCTCGCCCAGTTCCAGCGCCGGCTCGATCCGCGCAAGGCAGCCGACGCCGCCTTCATGCTCGCCATCCGCCGCTCCGGCTCGGGCGCGGGATATCGCCCTTATGACCCGGGCGCTTCCGAAACCGCCGACTTGCCCTGGCATGCGGCCGTGGCCGCCCCATACGCCCATGCCACCGCCCCGCTGAGGCGCCTTGCCGACCGCTATGTGCTGCGAAGCGTGCTGGCCCTTGCCCAGGGCGAACCCGTACCGGAAGCCGTCCTGGATGCCTTCCCAGAGCTTCCCCGCGTCATGGCCCGCGCCGCCTCGCGCGACGGGCAGGTCGACAGGTCGGTGATCGACCTGGCCGAAGCGACCATCCTGCACGGCCGGGAAGGCGCCACGTTCCGCGCCGTCGTCACCGATATCAGGGAAAGCAAGGCACAGGTGCAGCTCAAGGACCTGCCCGTCATCGCCACCGTTTCCGCGCCCCAGGCCTTTCCCGGCTGCCCGGTAACACTCCGCCTGCTGCGCGCGGATCCGCTGGAAGGCGCCCTGTCGTTCGAACTTGTCGATTAAATTCGCCGGAACCGAAAATGGGCGTTGCACTACCCGCCATCCATTGTTAGGGGCGCGGTTCTCCACACGGATGGCCCGATGGCGGAGTGGTGACGCAGAGGACTGCAAATCCTTGCACGCCGGTTCGATTCCGGCTCGGGCCTCCATCTTCCTTCAGATCCGCTCCTGTCACGCCGCGCTAACCGCGGCGGCTGTAGTGCTGCGCAAGGTCTGCGGAAGGCCGTTCGGCTTCCCGAGCCATTTCGCGAAGTTAATCGACAATAACTCCATCTTAATGATCTTCGTTACGCTTCTTTAGCGCTCGGTCGATAATCTGCATTCTTCGACGAAGCAGGGTGCGGATGCAGAAGTTCGATAGTATACTTTCTCCGAAGAGAGCGATGACGGGTGCGCGGCGCCGGTTTCTTCATCTCGTGCAACTTTTCTGCGCGGGATGTGCGGTATCCAGTGTTTTCGCGGAGGGCCTTCCCGCGCGTATTCTTGCGGGACTGGCGGCGATGAGCGCCCTGGTCACGCTCGGCGTGGGCATCCGTTACGGTCGCCGGGCGCTGGCGGAACTCGACGGCCATATGGCCCTCGTGGCCGAGGCCGGCGCGGCGCGCGCGCAAGTCGAGGAGCTTTTCGCGATGACCGACATGCTCCAGGCCGCCGACGACCACGAGGATGCCGGGGCCGTGCTGATGGCCAGCGCCGCGCGCCTGCTGCCGGACCTCGACGGCGCGCTCTACGTGTTCAACAATTCGCGCGACCGGCTGGATCTGGCGCGGTCCTGGAGCGCGCGGGACGGCTTCGCGCCGCCGCCCGCCCTGTTCCCGAAAGCTGCTGGGCGCTCAAGCGCGGCAAGCCGCACGTCAACGACAGGCGCGGCGGATCGCTGTGCTGCCAGCACACGATCGGAGAGGCCTCGACCATCGAAGTGCCGATGATGGCGCGGGGCCAGGTGTTCGGCCTGCTCGTGCTGGCCTGCGAAAGTGCCGATGCCCATGACCGTCTTCAGGACGTCACCCGGATTGCCCGCGCGCTGGCCGATTCGATGTCTCTGGCGCTCTCCAACATCGCGCTGCGCGAGAAGCTGCGCACCCAGTCGCTGCGCGATCCGCTGACCGGGCTCTACAACCGGCGCTACATGGAAGATGCGCTGGAGCGCTATATCAACCTGGCGCAGCGCACCGGCACGCCGATCTCCGTGCTGATGATCGACCTCGACAATTTCAAGCGGCTGAACGACGACCACGGCCATGCCAAGGGCGATGCCGTGCTGCGCGACGTGGCCGGGCAGCTCGTGGGAACCCTGCGCCCCTCCGACGTGATCGCGCGCTACGGCGGCGAGGAACTGCTGGTGATCATGCCCAAGTGCAGCCTTGGCGATGCTGCCGCCAAGGCCGAACTGCTGCGCCAGCGTATCGAGGCGCTTTCGGCGGCGCACGGCGCTCAGGTAAGCGCGTCCTTCGGCATCGCCACGGTCCCCGAGACCGCCACCGGCGCCGGAGACGTGGTGACGATGGCCGACAGCGCGCTCTATGCGGCCAAACAGAGCGGCAAGAACCGCGTCGTCACCGCACCGCGCCGTGCGGCACGCGGCGAAAATGCCAGGGAGAGCGGCACGCCCCTGCTGACGGCTGCGGGCTGACCCTGGGCAGGCTGACAGGCAGCATCATTGCCATGACCATAAAAAAGGGGCCGCATCGCTGCGGCCCCTTCTTCGTTTCGGGTTCTGGAGAACCGATCGCCAGGCGATCGGTCTTCCTTCAGGCCGCTGATCGCTACGCGATCAGTCTTCCTTCAGGAACGCCGGCATGTGGTCGGGATCACCGCCACCGTTGTCGCCGCCGCGCGGGCCACGGGGACCGCGATCTCCACGGGGACCACGATCGTTGCCGCCACGGCCGCCATCACGACGCGGACCGCGACGGTCGCCGCCGCGATCTTCGCGGGGACCACGATCGCCGCGCGGTTCGCGCGGTTCGCGGGCCGGACGGGTGTCTTCCAGCTCGGCGCCGGTTTCCTGGTCGACGACGCGCATCGACAGGCGAACCTTGCCGCGCGGATCGATCTCGAGGACCTTGACCTTAACTTCCTGGCCTTCCTTGACGACATCGGTCGGCTTTTCGACGCGCTCGTTCTTCATTTCGGAGACGTGGACGAGGCCGTCCTTGCCACCCATGAAGTTCACGAAGGCACCGAAGTCGACGATGTTGACGACCTTGCCGGTGTAGATCTTGCCGACTTCCGCTTCCTCGACGATGCCGAGGATCCACTTCTTGGCGGCTTCGATCTGGTTCACGTCCGAGGACGAGATCTTGATCACGCCTTCGTCGTCGATGTCGACCTTGGCGCCGGTTTCGGCCACGATCTCGCGGATCACCTTGCCGCCGGTGCCGATGACGTCACGGATCTTCGACTTGTCGATCTGGATCGTCTCGATGCGCGGTGCGTGGGCCGAAAGTTCGGTACGGGCCGAACCCAGGGCCTTGTTCATCTCACCCAGGATGTGCGCGCGGCCGGCCTTCGCCTGCTCCAGCGCCTTGCCCATGATTTCCTTGGTGATGCCGGCGATCTTGATGTCCATCTGCATCGTGGTGATGCCGAGTTCGGTGCCAGCCACCTTGAAGTCCATGTCGCCGAGGTGATCCTCGTCGCCCAGGATGTCCGAGAGGACCGCGAACTCGTCGCCTTCCAGGATCAGGCCCATGGCGATGCCCGAAACCGGACGGGCCAGCGGCACGCCGGCGTCCATCATCGAAAGGCAGCCGCCGCAGATCGTCGCCATCGAGGACGAGCCGTTGGACTCGGTGATGTCCGACAGGATGCGGATGGTGTAGGGGAAGTCTTCCTTGGCGGGCAGCACCGGGTGCAGCGCACGCCATGCCAGCTTGCCGTGGCCGATCTCGCGACGGCCCGGGGCGCCGAAACGACCCACTTCGCCGACCGAGTAGGGCGGGAAGTTATAGTGCAGCATGAACGACGAGTACGACAGGCCTTCCAGGCCGTCGATCATCTGTTCGGCGTCCTTGGTGCCCAGCGTGGTGGTGCAGATCGCCTGCGTTTCACCGCGGGTGAACAGCGCCGAACCGTGGGTGCGCGGCAGGAAGCCGACCATCGATTCGATCGGGCGAACCTGATCGAGCTTGCGGCCGTCGATGCGCTTGCCGTCCTTGAGGATGGCGCCGCGAACGATTTCCGCTTCCAGCTTCTTCATGGTCTTGATGGCGACCATCTGCAGCTGCGGGGTCTCGCCGGCGAAAGCTTCCTTGGCCTTGGCGCGGGCAGCGTTCAGCGCGTTCGAGCGGGCCGACTTGTCGGTCAGCTTGTAGGCAGCGGTAACGTCCTTGCCGACGGCCTTCTTGAGCTTCGCCTTGATGTCGGCGGTGTTGTCCGACAGGTCGATTTCCCAGGGGTCCTTGGCGGCCTGCTCGGCCAGGTCGATCACGAGGTTCACGACCTTGCGGCATTCGTCATGCGCGAACATGACGGCGCCCAGCATCTCTTCCTCGGTCAGCTCCTTGGCTTCCGATTCCACCATCATCACGGCATCGCCGGTGGCGGCGACGACGAGGTCGAGGCGGCCGTCGGTCAGTGCTGCGGTCTGCTTCGGGTTCAGCGTGTATTCGCCGTCGACGAAGCCGACGCGGCAGGCGCCGATCGGGCCCATGAAGGGCACGCCCGAGATGGTGAGCGCGGCCGAAGCGGCGATCATCGCAACGATGTCGGCCTCGGTCTCGCCGTCAAAGCTCAGAACCTGGGCGATGACGTTGATTTCGTTGTAGAAACCTTCGGGGAACAGCGGACGGACCGGACGGTCGATCAGGCGGCTGGTCAGCGTTTCCTTTTCGGTGGCGCCGCGTTCACGCTTGAAGAAGCCACCCGGAATGCGGCCGGCGGCCGAAAACTTTTCCTGGTAGTGGACGGTCAGCGGGAAGAAGTCCTGGCCTTCCTTCACCGACTTGGCGGCGGTAACCGCGCAGAGCACGACCGTTTCGCCATAGGTGGCAAGGACAGCGCCGTCGGCCTGACGGGCCACGCGGCCGGTTTCGAGAGTAAGGGTCTTGCCGCCCCACTCCATGCTTACGGTTTTGACGTCGAACATTTTCGATTTCCTTGACCCGCGAGGCCCTATTGCCATGCGGGGCTTACTGCCGGGGATACCGTCCCGGTCCGGTGCGGGGCTTTTTCGTCGCCCCTGGGCTTCCCGCCGGATTGCGGAAGATGCCCGGTTATCTCTTTCGTCGTCCGGGACGACGTGGCCTTATCACGCGGGCCCATTACCACATCGCGGGCCACAAATGCAAAACGGCCCGCCGAAGCGGGCCGTCTTCTCGGTTCTTACTTACGCAGACCGAGCTTCTGGATGAGGGCGTTGTAGCGCGCCACATCCTTCTTCTTCAGGTAGTCCAGCAGCGAGCGGCGCTTGTTGACCATGGCCAGCAGACCGCGACGCGAGTGGTTGTCCTTGTGGTGAGCCTTGAAGTGCTCGGTCAGGTTGCGGATGCGCTCGGTGAGGATCGCGACCTGAACTTCCGGGCTGCCCGTGTCGCCAGCGACGCGTGCGTTGTCCGAAATGATGTCCTGCTTCTTTTCAGCGGTAACCGACATGTACTCTACTCCGCGACATCCGATAGGTTGAATCCCCTGACGACGCGGGCTTCTCCGCCCGAAAGCTCCATAAGCGCGACGGGAGTGTTCCCTTCTCGCGCCCAATAGAGCCCGTCCTCCTGAGACAGTTCGGTCAGAACGCGGCCCTGACGGACCGCCCTTGCCTGCTCCGAACCGAGGTCGATGGCCGGGATGTCGTCCAGCCCCACCTCTAGTGGCAAGAGTATCTGTTCAAGCGGTGCGCCCTTGCCGATTTCGTTCAATTTGTCCAGCGAAATCGCGTGAGACAGGTCGAACGGACCCGCCTTTACGCGGCGCAGCATGGACACTGTTCCGCAAGTTCCAAGGGCCTGCGCGATGTCACGTGCAAGGGAACGGATGTAGGTGCCCTTGGAGACATGGGCGCGCAAGGTCAGTTCGGACAGCGCAAGCCCCTCCCCTTCAGGGGAGGGGTTGGGGTGGGGGGCCTCATCCAGGCGCTGCGTTTCCGGCAAGCCCCCACCCCCGG
Source organism: Novosphingobium panipatense (assembly GCF_002149965.1). GTDB lineage: Bacteria > Pseudomonadota > Alphaproteobacteria > Sphingomonadales > Sphingomonadaceae > Novosphingobium > Novosphingobium panipatense_A. The sequence continues at coordinate 248,922 of NZ_MSQB01000002.1, forward strand.
CCCCTCCCCTGAAGGAGAGGGGGGAAAGCTCGTAAACCGTCACGTTGCGCGACTTCAGTTCCACGTCCTGCCCGGCGCGCGCCAGATCGTAGGCGCGCTCGCCGTCGACCTTGAGCGCCGAGTAGACCGGCGGCACCTGCGCGATCGGGCCGGTGAAGCGCGGCAGCACCGCCTCCACCTGATCCAGGGTCGGCCGCACGTCGCTGGTGGCGATGACCTTGCCCTCGAGGTCCAGCGTGTCGGTCTCCTCGCCGAAGCGCACGGTGAACTCGTAAATCTTGCTGGCATCGAGCATCCGCCCGGTCAGCTTGGTCGCCTCCCCCAGCGCGACGGGCAGGATGCCGGTGGCCAGCGGGTCAAGCGTGCCGCCGTGACCCACCTTGACCTTCTTGCCATACCCAGCCTCGCGCAAGTTGCGCTTCACGGCGGCGACGGCCTGGGTCGAGCCGAGGCCCAGCGGCTTGTCGAGGATGATCCAGCCATGGGGCGCCGGGCGGGTTGCGGATGCGGAAGTCATGTCCCTCCCCAAGTCGCCCCGCGCCGGTTTGTCAACGACGCTCCGGCATAGATGCTTCCGGGGCGCGGCTCAGACGCCCGCCACCAGCTGCGCGAGCGCGAAATAGTGCCCGGTCGCCCACATCACCGGCGGCAGGACCAGCCTGCCGACGATCCCCCACTGCGGGAAGAAGTAGGGAACGACCAGCAGCAGCACGATCAGCAGCGGAAATCCGTAAGGGCGCAGCCGCGCATAGCCCTCCGCCCATCCGCGCGGCAACACGCCCTCGACGATGTGCGACCCGTCGAACGGCGGGATCGGCAAGAGGTTGAACAGGGCGAGGAACACGTTGATCATGATGAAATTGCTGAAGTTCTTGGCGATGAACGCCAGCACTTCGCTTTCACCCGGCCCCGCGAAGCGCACCAGCAGCCCCAGGAGCACCGCGCCGATCGCGGCCAGTACGAGGTTGGAACCCGGCCCCGCCGCCGCAACGACCATCATGCCGCGCCGGGGATCGTGCAGGCGCCAGCGGTTGACCGGCACCGGCTTGGCCCATCCGAAGATCGGCGCGCCCGCCAGCGCGAGAAAGCCGGGCAGGATCACCGTTCCGAACGGATCGACATGGCGCAGCGGATTGAGCGAAAGGCGGCGCTGCTCCTGCGCGGTGGGATCGCCGAGCGCCAGCGCCGTCCAGCCATGCGACACTTCATGGAAGACGATGGCCAGGATCAGGGGAACGATGAGCGCCGCAGCGTCCAGCAGGGTCTGGTTCATGGCCGTGATCTAGGTGCGGGAAAGCCGCCGCGCAATGCGTTCGCCGCCACCCGTCCCTTCATCGCTCCATGGCCTCTCCGAAATGCTTGCGGCAGAGCGCGACATAGCGGTCGTTCCCGCCGATCTCGGTCTGCGCCCCTTCGCGCACCGCCGCGCCTGCCGCATCGACGCGCAAGTTCATCGTCGCCTTGCGGCCGCAGTGGCACACCGCCTTCAGCTCGATCAGCGCATCGGCAATGCCCAGAAGCACGGCCGATCCGGGGAAGAGTTCGCCCTGGAAATCAGTGCGCAGGCCGTAGCAGAGCACCGGAATGTTCTCCCGGTCGGCGACATGGGCGCATTGCCAGGCCTGCTGCGGCGTGAGGAACTGCGCTTCGTCCACCAGCAGGCAGGACAGCGGCTCCACCGCATGAACCGCGCGCACCTGGGCGACGAGGTCGGTATCGGGGCGAAAGCGGTGGGCGGGCGCGTGAAGGCCGATGCGGCTCTCGATCGCGAAATCGTCACCGCGCGCGCCGCTGCGATCGTCGATCCCGGCGGTCCACAACATCGTGCGCATGCCGCGTTCGTGATAGTTGAAATTCGCCTGCAGCAAAGTCGCCGATTTGCCGGCATTCATGCTGGCGTAGTAAAAATAGAGTTTAGCCATCGGAGTTGGGGATAACATGCCCGATCTTCGCCCGCACGGCATGCGGCGCGATTGTCCCCGCTTGAATGAAAGCGCCGGGCGTTATCTAATCCTCTCAGCCGTGGACGCGGCTTGAGTGGAAAGGGCCAGCACGACCGGGATCGATATCGCCCGCAGGAAAGAGCCCCGAAAGAACGGACCCTACGCCAGGCATCCTAGCCGGTGCCGACCTCAGGCATGGAGTTGGGCATGAAGAGATGGATCGCTCTGATCGTGATCATCGCGCTCGCGGGCGCTGCGGCCGGATATGTCATCGATGCCCCGTTCGCGCCGCTCGCCAGCGGAGCCTGGCGGCAGACCGCAGCCTTTCTGGACGATGCCGCCGCCTCGCTCGTCGCCCTGCTGGGATATGGCGGGGCGATCGCCGCGCCGCTGGTGATCGGCGCCGTGCTCTGCGTGCCGCTTCTGCTGATGGGACGAACGGGGACCGCAAGGCCGCTGCCCGGCCCCGTCTGGCGCCCCGAACCGCTGGCCGAAGACGAGGAAGCGCTTCCGGGCAAGCCTGCCGCAATCGATCCCGATGCACTGCTGCCCCGGCCGGTCGTGCTGGTACGCAAGGCCCGGTCGCGTTCGCGGGACTGGTTTGGCGATTCCAGCTGGCTTGGCGGATTGCCGAAGCTGGCAGGCATCCCCTGGCCGCGTGATCGCGACGGCGCGCCGCTGCCTTTCGCCGCCCAGATCGATCTTGCCGGGATCGCCGCCGCCTGCCCGGAAGCCCCGCTTCCCGCAGCCGGTTCGCTGGCATTCTTCGTGGGCACCGGCGCGGTCGTGCCCGTGCCTGCGGGAAACCACGAATTCTCCACGCCGCCCCCGCACCTGCCCCCCGCCTATGACGAAGGCGGCTTCCCGCTTCCCCGGCATGCCTCCCGGCTCAGCCACGATTTATTTCCGTTCTGGCCGGTCGATGCCGTTGCCGTCCCCCTGCCCGAAGACCTGCGCGATCCCCATGAACTGGGTAACGAGGAAGCGGTCGAGAATGCCGTGACGGCCTGGCTGGGCACGCGCTATCCGCTGCGCGCCGGGCCGCTTGAAGTGCAGGAACCGGTCGAGCGTGTCTGGTGGCACGGCGCGATCCACCTCGCCAGACTGTTCCATGTCGCCCTGGACGAGGCTTCGCGGCTGATCGAAAAGCGCGCGGCGCGAACCGGCGGCGCAAGAGGCGATGTCGAATTGCTCGGCGCCGATCCTGCCACCACGCCGCTACGCCTCGAAGCCGCACAGCGCGCCTTCGACCGCGAGGACGCCCGGCTGCTGGCCTGCAAGGCCCAGCATGCCGCGCTCGCCCAGGTGGTCGAGGCGATGGACGGCTTCACCGCCGATCGCGATCCCTGGACGCCGCTTGCAAACGAGGAACTCGGCGTGCTGCGCGACGTCATCGCCCACGTCAACCGGGACTGCGCGGATCTGGTGCGCCATCACGCACCGGAAACGATCGCCCAACTGGCCGCCTTCTCCTTGCGCGCCATGGTGTCCGGCCCGCCGGAGGCGCTGGCGCAAGTCTCCGACGCCGAACTGGCGCGGATCAATGCGGGCTACCGGCTCGCCAACCGCCACCAGCACGAGGTCTTCGGCCCGGGCGGCAGCAGCCGCACCGCGCATGACGACCATCGCGGCGACATTCTGCTGCTGCAACTCGCCTATGACGACATGATGGAATGGAACTGGGGCGAAATGGGCCTCTACCAGTTCTGGATCAGCCCCGCCGATCTCGCCGCACGGCGGTGGGACCGGGTTTCCCTTACCTTCGAGGAAGGCTGACCCGGCCGCGCGCGAGGGACCGGCAGCCGATCACTCGTCCAGATCGCGCTTTACGCGAGGATCGTTGAGCAGGGCATCGATACGGCTGGCCTCGTCGAAAGTCTCGTCGGGGCGGAACCGGATCCTGGCGGCGAACTTCAGCTTCAGCCGCTGGGCGACTTCGCGCTGGAAGAAAGCCGTATGCGTGCGCAGCGCCTTGAGCACGACTTCCTCGTCCTCGCCCAACAGCGGCTTCACGTAGACCGTGGCCATGCGCAAGTCCGGCGTCATGCGCACTTCGGTGACCGACACCGAATGGGCGCTGAGCGTGTCGTCGTGGACCTGCTGGCGGGTGAGAATCTCGGAGAGGACGTGGCGCACCTGCTCACCCACCTTCAGAAGGCGGACGGAGTGCTGCTCGGGCGTGACTTGCTGGCGTACCATGGCTTGTTCCATGTGGGCGGACGACGACAATTTGCAACAATTGATTACGGCTCCGGCGTCTCTTTCTGTGGTTTAGGCTCGGCAACCAACCAGCAACAGATGCTTCAAGGAGCCTTCGAGAATGAGGAAATTCACCGCCACCCTGCTCGCCGCCGCGCTGATCGCGCCTGCCGTAGGCGCACCCGCAATGGCCGCACCCGGCCATTCGCAAGGCCAGAGCCATGCCCAGAATCAGCGCCCGCAGCCCGGCAAGCAGCAGTCAGGCCACCAACAGACCGGCAAGGGCCCGCAGTTCCGCAAGGGCGAGAAATTCGATCGCAGCCGCGCCACCCATTATCAGGTCGTCGATTATCGCAAGTACCGCAATGTGAAGGCGCCGCCGAAGGGCTATCACTACGTCCGTTCGGGCAACGACTTGCTGCTCGTCGGCCTGACCAGCGGCATCGTCGCCGCCGTGACCTCGGGCATGTTCCGCTGAAGCTGACGCAGGACTGAGATGAGGGTGAGGTGCTTGGCGGGGCACCTCACCCTTTTTCACATCTTCTGGACGATCCGCGCCAGCGATCGCACGTTGCGCGCCGTGCCCCGGCAGCCCAGGCGCTTCTCGATGAAGTCCATGGTCAGGAGGCTCTGACCCATGGGCGCGGCGAAATCGACGAAGAGGCTCCGCGCGCCGAGCGCCAGCCTTTCCATGCCCACCCGTCCGTGATCGGCCACAAGGCGATCGAACTGTTCCGCAGAAGGCTGGCTGGCCAGCAGCACCGTATGAACGAACGTGTCACCGCTTTCGCCCGCGAAAGGGTTCTCCTCCACGGCGGCCCGGATTTCCTCGCGGGTCCTGACGGCCACGAAAGTCTTCATCTCGAAACGGTCGCGCATCAGGTAGGCCAGCAGGTCTTCCAGACCCTCGCTCGGCCGTTCCTCGTAGTCGAACAGGACATTGCCGCTGGAAATCACCGTCTCGGCATTCTCCAGTTCCTCGCGCTCGAAAGCATAGCGCAAATCCGCCATCGACAGGCGATCGCCGCGAACGGTCATGGATTCGAAAAAGGCGCAATAGCGGGTCATCTTGAAAATTCCGGCTGGTGAAGTATGATCGGCCTACCACGGTAGACGTTTTTCACATCACCGTCCGGGCCTGGGTGTTGCAGCATCCGGGCCCGTTTTCTTGCTGGATATAGGCATTATCGGAGACTGACGTTGCAGCGCCAGCCTCCTTACCGACTATCGGCGCCTTACCGGCGGTTCAGCTCGATGAGCTTCACGACCAGTTGCAGAAGCGCGACCAGAAAGGTCGCAGCGCCGAGAACCAGCATTACCACGATTTCCGTGCTCACATGACATCACCGTCCTTTCCGTCGCCGTTGCGACGGGAAAGCCATAGACGCCCGATCACACGGAATTCTGGTTAAATTCGTGACATCTGACCAAACGAAGAAGGCCACCGCCGGATTGCTCCGGCGATGGCCCTTCGTTCGTGTTGGAGCGGCAGCCTTAGCCGACGGTACGCTCGCGGTGGCTGACTTCGAAGACTTCGAGGTGGTCGCCCGCCTTGATGTCGTTCGTGTCGGCCAGCACGACGCCGCATTCCAGACCTGCGCGCACTTCGTCCACATCGTCCTTGAACCGGCGCAGCGACGAGATGGTCGTGGCCGAAACGATGACGTCGTTGCGGGTGAGACGTGCGCTGAGACCCTTGCGGATGTAGCCTTCGACCACCAGCAGACCTGCCGCCTTGTCGCGTTTGCCGGCCGGGAAGACCTGCTTGACTTCGGCGCGGCCGACGACGGTTTCGATCCGCTCGGGGCCCCAGATGCCAGCCATCTGCTTGGCGACCTCTGCGGTCAGCTCGTAGATGACGTCGTAATACATCATCGGCGTCTTGGTCTTCTCGATCTGCTCGCGCGCCTTGGCGTTCGGGCGGACGTTGAAGCCCACGATCGGCGCACCCGAGGCCGAAGCCAGAGCCACGTCGGTTTCGGTGATGGCACCGACGCCCGAGTGCAGGATGCGGACCTTGATCTCGTCGTTCGAGAGGGCATGGAGCGCCGAGTTGATCGCTTCCACCGAACCCTGCACGTCCGCCTTGACCACCACCGGGTACTCGATGACGTTCTGCTTGGCGGCGAGCGCCGAGAACATCGTGTCGAGGCTGGCCGGTGCCGTTGCCGTGCGCTTGGCGGTCGCCTGTTCCTGACGGTAGGACGACACTTCGCGGGCGCGCTGTTCGCTTTCCACCACGGTCAGCAGATCACCGGCCATCGGCACGCCGCCGATACCGAGGACTTCCACCGGCATCGAGGGCGGAGCCGCCTTCACCTGGCGGCCCTTGTCGTCGAGCATGGCGCGCACGCGGCCGCTCTCGGTGCCGACGACGAGGATGTCGCCGACCTTCAGGGTGCCGCGGTTGACCAGCACGGTCGCCAGCGGGCCCTTGCCCTTGTCGAGCTTGGCTTCGATCACGGTCGCCTCGGCCTCGCGGTCGGGGTTGGCCTTCAGTTCCATCAGTTCGGCCTGGAGCAGGATCTTCTCGATCAGCTCGTCGAGACCGGCGCCGGTCTTGGCCGAGACTTCCACGTCCTGGACGTCGCCCGACATGGCTTCGACGATGACTTCGTGCTCCAGCAGGCGCTCGCGCACCTTCTGCGGATTGGCCTCGTGCTTGTCCATCTTGTTGATGGCCACGATCATGGGAACGCCTGCGGCCTTGGTGTGATTGATGGCCTCGATCGTCTGCGGCATGATGCCGTCGTCGGCGGCGACCACCAGGATCACGATGTCGGTCACGTTGGCACCGCGCATACGCATCTGCGTGAAGGCGGCGTGGCCCGGCGTATCAAGGAAGGTGGCGAGATCGCCGCCCTTGGTCTTGATCTGATAGGCGCCCATGTGCTGCGTGATGCCGCCGGCTTCGCCCCGCACCACGTCGGTGCCGCGCAGGGCATCGAGCAGCGAGGTCTTGCCGTGGTCGACGTGGCCCATGATGGCGACGACCGGGGGACGCGGCTTCAGGGTTTCGGGTGCATCGACGTCGGTCGAGGTATCGATGTCGACGTCGCTTTCCGAAACGCGCTGGATGTTGTGGCCGAATTCGGTGACGAGCAGTTCGGCGGTATCCTGGTCGATCGTCTGGTTGACGGTGACCATCATGCCCATCTTGAACATCGCCTTCACCAGGTCGGCGCCCTTTTCGGCCATGCGGTTCGCCAGTTCCTGGACGGTGATCGCCTCGGGGACGATCACGTCGCGGACCTGCTTCTCGCGCTGCTGGGTCTGGCCGCCGAAGTGCGCACGGCGTTCCTTCTCGCGAGCACGCTTGAGCGCGGCGAGCGAACGGGCGCGTGCGCCCTCGTCGTCGTTAAGCGCACGGTTGACCGTGAGCTTGCCCGACTGGCGACGGTCGCCGCCCTTGCGGTCACGCTCGGGCGTGCTGCGCGGCGGCGGCGCGCCCTTCTTGGCAGCGGCCGGAGCCTTGGGCGCGGCGGAACCGCCGGTGTTGGACGTTCCCGCATTGCCACCTGCAGCGGCAGCCTCGGGCTTGCGCGCGGGCTGAGGACGCGCAACCGGCGTGAAGCGGCGCGGCGCAGGTGCCGGAGCGGCAACCGGAGCAGGCTTGGCCGCTTCAGGCGCCTTGGCGACTGGCACGGCCGGGGTTGCGACCGGAGCCTCTACCGGAGCAGCGGCCTGCGCGCCGGTATCGGCGGCGGGTGCCTCTGCGACAGGTGCCGGGGCCGGAGCTTCCTGAGCGGGAGCAGCGGCCGGAACCTCCGCTTCCTGGGTAGCCTGAACCTCGGCCTCACGGGCCTTGGCGGCTTCCTCTTCGGCGCGCTTGCTTTCCTGGGCGCGATTTTCCTCGGCGCGGCGCTTCTCTTCCTCGAGAGCGCGCACCTTTTCCTCATGCTCGCGGCGATTCGCTTCTTCGAGCGCGGCGAGTCGGGCTTCCTCGGCCTCGCGCTGAAGACGGGCGACTCGCTCCTGCGGCGTCTCGTTCGAAGGGATCGGACGACGCGCAGGGGCTGGCGGCGGCGCGGCGCGCTGTGCTGCGGGCTGCTGCGCGGGCTGGGGTGCCGCCTGCGGCGCGGCGGCCTGCGGGGCGGCTTCCGGGGCCTCGACAGCGCCTTCCGAGCCCGGCTTGCCGAGCACCTTGCGGCGCTTCACCTCGACCACCACCTTATTGGTGCGGCCGTGGCTGAAGGTCTGCTTGACCTCACCGGCTTCCACGGAACGCTTAAGCCCCAAAGGCTTGCGGCCCAGTGTCGGTTTGTTGTCGGTCTCGCTCATATCTCTCGTCGTGCCCTTCGATCTCAATTCGTCGCCACCGGCGCAGCGCGATGCGCCGGTCCGGTGCCACCATCCATACCGTCCCCGTCCGTCTCGGCACGGGGTTGCCCCTGGAAATGCAAAAGGCGCTGCAACTGTGCAGCGACTCGGGTTGCCGAGCCGCGATCATTCAGCGCCAGGTGAACGACGTTGTCGCGGCCCAATGCCACAGACAGCGTCTCCCGGTCCAGAGGCAAGCGTATGCCCTTCAGACCGCTTCCTTCCGCCTCGCTCCCGACTCTCCAGGCCTGGTCGAGCTTGCGCGAGCCGTCTTCGCTCGCATCGGCGGCATGGGCAAGCCATGTGACCCGGCCTTCCCGCGCGTTCTGCGCGATCCGGTCGGAACCCATGAGAAGCTTGCCCGATTTCAGTTCGAGGCCCAGCCGGTCGGTCAATGCGCGGATAAGCGCCTGTTCGATCCGTTCGGCGAGGTCTTCGGGGATCGTGAGCGCGGCCCCTTTGTAGGCGCGCGCCAGTGATCCCTTAAGTTTGCCCTTCTCGAGCGATTTTTCAAGTGTCTCGCGAGAAACACCGATCCACGCGCCGCGCCCGGGGGCACGCGCGTGAATGTCGGGAAGGACCAATCCGTCCGGCGAGATCGCCAGACGGATGTAGTCTTCACGCGCACCGGTCTCCCCGGAAAGGATGCATTTCCTTTCCGGCCCGGTGCCTTCGATGTCGGCGCTTACGCGATCATTGCGAGGATTCCGCATCGGCGGCCTCCTCGGTTGCCGGTTCGTCTTCGAACCAGTGGGCGCGGGCAGCCATGATGATCTCGTTACCCTGTTCTTCGTTCAGGCCATACTCGCCGAGCACGCCGCCCTTGTCCTCGTCACGAGCGCGCTTGTTCACCGAACCGTCGCGGCGACGCTGCTCGGAGCGCTTCTTGGCGATCAGCTCGTCGGTGGCAAGGTCGGCCAGATCGTCGAGCGTCTTGATGCCCGCCTTGCCGAGCACCACCAGCATGGCTTCGGTCAGGTGCGGCAGTTCGGCCAGGCCGTCCTCGACGCCGAGCGCACGGCGTTCCTCGCGGCTCGCTTCCTCGCGGCGATCGAGCGCTTCCTGGGCGCGGCTCTGGAGTTCCTCGGCGAGCTCCTCGTCGAAGCCTTCGATCGCGGCCAGTTCGGTCGCGTCGATATAGGCGACTTCCTCAAGCTCGCTGAAGCCTTCGGCCACCAGCAGCTGCGAGAGGGTCTCGTCGACGTCCAGCTCTTCCTCGAACATCTTCGAGCGCTCGGTGAATTCCTTCTGACGCTTCTCCGAAGCCTCGGCCTCGGTCATGATGTCGATCTGCGAGGCGGTCAGCTGCGAGGCAAGGCGCACGTTCTGGCCGCGGCGGCCGATGGCCAGCGACAGCTGGTCGTCCGGCACCACGACTTCGATGCGGCTTTCTTCCTCGTCGATCACGACGCGGCTGACGGTCGCGGGCTGGAGCGCGTTGACCACGAACGTCGCGGTGTCTTCGCTCCAGGGGATGATGTCGATCTTCTCGCCCTGCAGTTCCTGCACGACGGCCTGAACGCGGCTGCCCTTCATGCCGACGCAGGCGCCGACCGGGTCGATCGAGTGATCGTGGCTGATCACGCCGATCTTGGCGCGCGAGCCCGGATCGCGGGCGGCGGCCTTGATCTCGATCACGCCGTCGTAGATTTCGGGAACTTCCTGCGCGAAGAGCTTCTTCATGAAGTCCGGGTGGGCGCGCGAAAGGAAGATCTGCGGACCGCGGTTCTGGCGCTCGACGCGCAGGACCAGCGCGCGGACGCGCTCGCCGACGCGGGCGGCTTCGCGCGGGATCTGCTGGTCGCGGCGGATCACGCCTTCGGCGCGGCCGAGGTTGACGATCACGTGGCCGAATTCGACCGACTTGATCACACCGGTGATCACTTCACCGGCGCGGTCCTTGAATTCTTCGTACTGACGGTCGCGCTCGGCATCGCGGACCTTCTGGAAGATCACCTGCTTGGCCGACTGCGCGTCGATGCGGCCGAGGTCCACCGGGGGCAGTGGATCGACGATGAAGTCGCCGAGCTGCGCGCCCTTCTGGAGCTTTTCGGCCTGCTTGAGATCGACCTGCTTGAAGTAGTCCTCGACATGCTCGACCACTTCGACGACGCGCCACAGGCGCAAGTCGCCGGTACGCGGATCGAGCTTGGCGCGAATGTCGTTTTCCGCACCGTAGCGGTTGCGGGCCGACTTCTGGATCGCTTCTTCCATCGCCTCGATGACGATCGACTTGTCGATCATCTTCTCCGAAGCGACGGAGTTCGCGATCGCGAGCAGCTCGGCGCGGTTGGCGGAAATCGCACTGGCCATGGCTTAGTCTTCCTGTTCCTCGACAATCTCGTCGGCCCCGCTGTCATCGAGCGGGCGGGTTGCGGCGATCAGCTTGTCCGTGAGGACCAGCCTTGCGGAATGAATGATATCCAGCGGGAACGTGACCCGGCCGGACTTCTTGTCGTCGACCGTGACCTGATCGCCGTCGATGCCGACAAGATCACCGGTCAGTCCCTTGCGGTTGCCGTCGACCGGCTCGGTCAGGTTCACCTTGACCTCGTGCCCGGCCCAGTTGGCATAGTCCTTCGGGCGGGTCAGCGGACGGTCGATGCCCGGCGAGCTGACTTCGAGGCGATAGGCTTCCTCGATCAGCGTTTCGCCGGCCTCTTCCAGAGCGTCCATGCGGTCGGAAATGCGGTGCGAGAGCTTCACGCAGTCATCGAGCACGAGTTGGCCCGTCGCCGGATTCTCGGCCATGATCTGAAGCGCGATCTCATCGTCGCCGACTTCGCTCTTGCCGAAGATTCGCACGCGCACCAGATCGAATCCAAGAGCCTTGACCTCGGGTTCGATGACTTCGGTAATGCGCGCAATGTCGGCCAAGCCGTATCTCCGGTAAAAATCGAGCAATTTGGCAACGCAGTTTCGCGCCGGCCCCTTCCGGCGCCAGCCCGAACCTTGTTTCACCAATGTCGGGATGAGGCGCAGATAAGCGCATCGCCGGTAAATTGCAAGAGAGAGGTTTTGGCTGAACCCGGCGGTCAGGCGAAAGCGGGTGAGTCTTTAGTTAGGTGCGCTCGTCACATCCGTGACGAGCTTGCGGCACCGGCCCACGCCCCCACCCGACCTCCCACAACGGTGTATCCTGGATGGGAGGTCGGGTGGGGGCGTGGGCTGGTGCCGCTTCCGGGCGTTAGCCCGGATAAAAAAATGCAGGCCGGGCGAGTGTTCGGGTGGGGGGGGGGGGCGCGCCCGGCCGGCG